>NZ_JANCLX010000018.1:74196-145417 GCF_024295805.1 Streptomyces cucumeris | reverse complement strand
TTCAGGCATAACCCCCCCCCCCCCAGCCGAACCACACCCCTAGATCTCGTTGAAGGCGCTTGTCCCGGCCGTTGCGGTCCGCGTACTCTCTTCGCGGACCGCAACACCGTGGGATCCAAGAAATCCGGACCCCGATCTTCCGGAAATGCTCGAGAAGAAATCCGATCCGTACCGACCATGCGGAACGGCGTCAAGATCTCGTATCGCACGGTTGTCCCCGCCAACGAGAGCCCCGTATTGTCTCGAACCGGGGACGACGCCTCGAGGATGCTTATATCCGGATTCAAGGCGGGGTGGATAGTCATAGGACGCGTTGACGACTTTGGGGCACCTGCCGTGGCACATCGGACTCGTCCGTTCTCTCCATCACCGGCAGGTCCGCGATAAATGAGGGGTGAGTAATGGCAGTCGCGAACGAGGTGACTCCGTGGGTCCGGCGGCACCGTCCGTCTCCGTGCCACGAGGCACACCGGGACCACCTTTCACACGTGGGCGGCTCGGCGGTTTCCCGCTTCTTCCCATCCCCCCCGGGGCTGCGCGGCCCCGGGGCCGGCAGACCGGCACACCGCCCGGGCGGCCCGGGTCCGCGGCCGGAACGGCACGCCAGAGACCGCCCCGCCCGCATGCCCACCGCACCCGTCGGCCACTGGGATGGGACGTACTGTGCGATATGAGATCATGGGGCCTCTCCGGGTGGTCGAGGGGGAGAAGAAATTAACCATCAGGGCCCGAAAGATCGAGGTCCTGCTGACCGTCCTTCTGGTCCGCGCCGACCAGGTGGTTCCCATCGACCAGCTCATCGCGGAGATCTGGGGAGAGGACCCGCCGCGGCGGGCCATCGCCGGACTCCACGTATATGTCTCGCAGATTCGCAAGTTTCTGCGCCGCCCGTGCCGGAGCGAAAGCCCGGTACAGACCCGGACCCCCGGATATGTCCTGCAACTGGGGTCCGACGAACTCGACTTCCATTGTTTCGAACGCCTGGTGGGCGAAGGCCGGGACCACCTCCGGGAAGGCCGCTACAAGCAGGCGACCACCAGCTTCGAATCCGCACTCGACCTCTGGCGTGACCCGCTGCTGGACGACGTTTGCCGCGGTCCGATCCTCGAGGGATTTCAGACCTGGTTGAAAGAGGCCCGTCTGGAGTGCGTCGAGATGCTGACGGATTCCCGCCTTATGCTCGGCCGCCATCGCGAACTGGTCAGCGATCTGTACCAGCTGACCACCGAGCATCCCTTGCGGGAAGCGCTGCACCGCCAGTTGATGCTGGCGCTCTACCGCTGCGGACGCCGGGCGGATGCCCTGCACGTCTACCAGGCCGCGCGCAAGACGCTCAACGAAGAACTCGGACTGGAGCCCTGCCGGGCCCTCCAGGACATGCAGCGGGCCATCCTCACCTCGGATGACCGGCTTGAACTTCAGGTCCCCGCGTAGGCAATCCGCGGACGGACAAAGGGGGATGTATGAATGAACAGGTCGGTTTCCTGACCGGCGCAACCGAGGTCGACATCCTGCTCGAGGGCGGTCCGGACGACCTGCCACGGGCTCACCAGGCCGTGCGGTCGACCCTCGACTCCGGAAGACTCAAGATCCAGCACCGTGATGGGTACGAGCACTTCGAACTCGTCGGCGGCGCGGATGACTTCACCCCCGCGACCTTCCGCTGGACAGGGCGGACGAAGATCGCGGAATAGCACCCCTCCGGCCCGGGGACAGCCGTCGGCGGCTGTCCCCGGGCCGGACCGCTGGTGTCCGCCCGTACGTCCCGGACGACATCCGTCGGTTTCTCGGCGGCCCGTCGACGTTCCCAGCGACCAGGAGGTCCGCGTGCTCACCCCACGATGGCGGGGGGTCGTGATCGCCGCGCTCGCGATAGCGACGTCCCTCGCCACCCTGCCCGCCGGACCGGCGGCGGCCCGCACCCCGGCCGCACCGTCGGCCGGCGTGGCCAACGGCCGCACCCAGCCGGTCTTCTCCTACCAGGACGCCGTCCGCGAGCACATCATGGTCCAGACCCCCGTCGACAGCGACGGGGACGGGCACAAGGACCGGGCCGGCGTCGACATCATCCGTCCCAGGGAGACGGAGCGGGGGCTCAAGGTGCCGACCATCATGATGTCCAGCCCCTACAGCGACACCGTCGGCCGTGGCTTCGAGGCGGAGAAGAAGTCCTGGGACACCCAGGGCAACCCGGTGGACTTCCCGCTGTTCTACGACAACTACTTCGTACCGCGCGGCTATGCCGTCGTGGATGTCGACTCCACTGGAACGGGCAGATCGGACGGCTGCCCGACGGTCGGCGGACCCTCCGACGTGGCGGCGGCGAAGTCGGCCGTGGACTGGCTCGGCGGACGCGCGAAGGCGTACCGGGCGGACGGCAGCGAGGTCAAGGCCACCTGGTCCACCGGCAAGGCCGGGATGATCGGTCACTCCTTCGAGGGCACCCTCGCCAACGCGGTGGCCGGGACCGGAGTGGAGGGCTTGGAGACCATCGTCCCGATATCGGCGATCAGTTCGTGGTACGACTTCGCCCGTCACAACGGCGCCAAACACTGGAACGGCTTCGGCCCCTGGCTGGCCGGTGAGCTGGACGCCGACCCCGACACCAAGTGCCAGGCGGTCCGTGACGCGCTCGCCGCCGGTGAGGACGACGCCACCGGCAACTACAACGCCTACTGGCACGAGCGCAACTACCTGGCGCCCCCCGCGCCCGAGGCGGGCAAGGTCCGTGCCAGTGTGTTCGCGGTCCACGATGTCAACGACTACAACGTGCGCATCGACCAGTTCGCCAACTGGTGGGCACCGCTGGCACAGCGCGATGTGCCGCGCAAGCTGTGGCTCGGACGCTACGGGCACACCGATCCCTTCGACTGGCCCGGACGGCGGGCGCAGTGGGTGTCCACCGTGCACCGCTGGTTCGACCACTGGCTCTACGGTCTCCAGAACGGGATCATGGACGAGCCCCGGGTCGACCTCCAGACGGGGCCGGAGAACTGGACCACACAGGCCGACTGGCCCGCCCACACCTCCTCGGTGTCGCTGCGGCCCGCGTCCGACGGCTCGCTCTCGCCCCAGGCCGCCCAGGGCACCGGGTCCTTCACGGACCTCAAGCTGAGCGAGGCGGAGCTGAGTGCCGACCCCTCGACGGCGCGGCCCGGGCGGCTGGCGTTCGTCACCCCGCCGTTGCCGCATGCGGTACGGCTGTCCGGCACGCCCACCGTGGACCTGCGCGTCTCCCTGGACAAGCCGACGTCGAACCTCACCGCCCTGCTGGTCGACTACGGCGAGGACGAACGGATCGACTGGGCGCGGAACGACCCGCAGAACGGGATCCACGACGGTCTCCGGGGACTCTCCGAGGAGTCCTGCCACGGTGAGAGCACCGCCCAGGACGACGCCTGCTACCGGAAGACCGCGTCGGTGACGGCCACCAAGCCGTTCGAGGTGATCGCCCGTGGCTGGATGGACGCGCAGAACCGCCACTCGGCCGGCACTCCCGATCCGATGACCCCCGGGGAGTACGCCCGCATCACCTGGCGGACCCTGCCGAACGACTACCGCCTCAAGCCGGGACACCGGTTGGGGCTGGTCATCGGCGGCACCGACGCCGACTTCCTCTACTTCGAGGACCCGACTGCGGCCAAGGTGACGGTGGACCTGGGCGCCAGCCGGATCACCGTACCGGTGACCACGGCGAACGGCGCCAACGCGCTCACCGCGAAGCGGCGTTGACCAAGGGGGCGCACCCCGGAGGGACACACCAGGACCACGCCGATGAGGCCCGAGCCCGAGGGGGCTCGGGCCTCCCCCTGCGACGGCTGCGTGGCGGATGGCGGGTCCCTCCCATCATGCGGGTCCCTCTCATCATGGAGACCGGCGTTCGAGCCGGGCTAGGGCCTCACCGGACCCCACCCCTCCAGGTGTGCACCACATGGGCGCCCAGGTCCGGTGGCGCCCCGGCCGCGTCCGGTCCGGCCACCTCCGTGTAGCGGGCGGCGAGATCGCCGTAGCGGATGTCCTCGACCGTTGAGAAGCCCAGGTCACGGAGGGCCGCCCGCAGCTCCTCCGGTGCGAAGTGGCTGAGGAACGGTTCACCGGCCCGGGCCGCCCAGTCGGCGCGTTGCTCATGTACGGCACGCTGCTCCGGCGCCAGTGACTCCGGTGGCTCTCCGTAGTCGAAGACCACTCCGGATCCGGTGGGCAGCCCCGCGATGAAACCGAGAGTGGCGAAGACGGCCGCGCGGGTCAGATACGGCACCACGCCCAGCCAGAGGAAGAACGCCGGACGCCCCTGGTCGAAGCCCACCGCACGCAGTCCGTCGGCCGGTCCCGACCGCTCGAAGTCGACCGGTGCGAAGGTCAGGGACGGGGGTACGGCGATCCCGGATTCGGCCAGCCGGTGCCGCTTCCACTCCTGGGTCGCGGGATGGTCCACCTCGAACACCCGCAGACCCGCGGAGCCGTACGGATTGCGGCAGCCGAAGGTGTCCAGACCCGCGCCCAGCACCACGCACTGCCGTACCCCGCGCGCCACGGCCGCGCCGACCGCGTCCTCGGCGAAACGGGCGCGGGCGGCCACCGTCAGCCGGACGTCCTCCCGCTCGGGCCGGAAGGCCGCCTCGACCACCGGGTCGCGGCGTCGGCACCGAGGAGGGGCAGGGCCAGTGGGTCCGGGAACACCCGGCCCCCTTCCAGCTCCTGATGGGCCGCGCGGAGCGCCGCGGCGGCACGGGCGGTGCTGCTGGGCCTGCCGACCTGCATGGGCACGTCCTCCCCCGGGACCCCTGACGGTGGGGCCGCACCGTCATGATCCCAGCCGGACGCGCGGCGCACCATCAAAGGGCCTGGAAATAGGGGTGGTTCGATCCGGCCAGAAGGTGGCCGGAACATCATCCGCCACCGCCGGTCCACCCTCGCGCGGCCGCCGCCGGCCCCTGGTCGGTCGAGTGCTTCTGGTCCGCCGATCCGGTGAAGCTCCGCACCGTTCCGCAAGGACCCCCTCCTCCGTGCATATAAATATGACAATCCGACTGATATACCCCCATACGAGTGCGGAGTGAACCGTGTCCTCTCACCGACGCCCTAGGACGGCGATCCTCGCCGTCGCGCTGTTCGGCACCGTCACCGCGTGCGGCGGCACGTCCGACGCCCCGGAAGCCGAGGAGAAGCCCTCGAAGTCGGCCGCGGCCGCGCAGAGGGAGCCAGCCAAGGACTTCACCCTGGTGGCCACCGGTGATCTGCTGGTCCATGACTCGGTCATCCGTCAGGCCAAGGCGGACGCGGGCGGCACGGGCTATGACTTCCGGCGCATGATCGCCGCGGCGGCCCCCATCGTCGCCCGGGCCGACCTGGCGATCTGCCACATGGAGACGGTCTACGGCGCCGACGAGGGCCCGTACACCGGCTATCCCACCTTCAAGACCCCGCCCCAACTCGCCTCGGCCGTCAGGAAGCTCGGCTACGACTCCTGCTCCACCGCGTCCAACCACACCCTGGACGCCGGAACGGACGGTGTGGTGCGCACCCTCGACGCGATGGACCGCGCGGGGCTCAAGCACGCCGGATCGGCGCGCTCGGCCGCCGAGAGCCACCGCCCGGCCCTGATGGAGGCGGGCGGCGCCAAGGTGGCGCAGCTCGCGTACACCTACGGCACCAACGGCATCCCGGTACCGGACGGCAAGCCGTGGCTGGTGAACGTCATCGACCCCAAGAGGATCGTCAAGGACGCACGGGCCGCCCGACGGGCCGGTGCCGATGTGGTCGTGGTCAGTGTGCACTGGGGCACCGAGTGGCAGCAGGCCCCGGACAAGCTCCAGCTCTCGCTGGCCAGGAAGCTCACCGCGTCCACCGACGGCGGGCGCCGGGACATCGACCTCATCCTCGGCACCCACGCCCATATCCCGCAGGCGTACGAGAAGGTGAACGGCACCTGGGTGGTGTACGGCATGGGTGACCAGATCGCGGGTGTGATGGGCGACAAGCGCGGCCAGATGGGCTCGGCGGCCCGCTTCACCTTCTCCCCGCCCTCCGGCGAGGGCAAGGCGTGGCGGGTGAAGAAGGCGGAGTACATCCCGCACGCGGTGGACAACGACCCGATCTCGCTGGTGAACCTGCCCCGCGCACTGGAGAGGAGCCCCGGCGACGGCGGCTGGACCAGCGCGCTGAGCACCATCCAGGAGGCGGTGCTCAGCCGGGGCGCCAAGAAGGACGGGCTCGCCATGGGGCGTTGAGCCACCGCTGACACCCGGCGGCCGGGGCCCGTCACCGTCGACGGCCTCAGCCGCCCTGGGTGTGGAACGCCAGCTTGCCGTCCTCCACATCCACTTCGACCCGGCTGTGCGGGCGCAGGGTACCGCCGAGCAGCATCCGTGAGAGCGGGTTGTCGACCTCGCGCTGGATCGTGCGGCGCAGCGGCCGGGCGCCGTACTCCGGCTGGTGCCCGCGCTGGGCGAGCCAGTCCACGGCGGCCGGGGTGAAGTCGACGGGGACGTCCTGGGCGCGCAGTCTGCGCCGGGTCTCCTCCAGCAGCACATCGGTGATCTGGCGGAGCTGCTCATCGGCGAGACGGCGGAAGATGACGGTCTCGTCGACGCGGTTCAGGAACTCGGGGCGGAAGTGTTCGCGCAGCGGCCGCAGCACCCGCTCCCTGCGGGCGTCCTCGTCGGACTCCTCGTCCCCGCCGCCGAAGCCGAGGACGGCGCCGCGGCCGGTGATGGCCTCGGAGCCGAGGTTGCTGGTCATCACGATGACGGTGTTCTTGAAGTCCACGGTGCGGCCCTGGGCGTCGGTGAGCCTGCCGTCGTCGAGGACCTGGAGCAGGATGTTGAACACGTCCGGGTCCGCCTTCTCCACCTCGTCCAGCAGTACCAGGGAGTAGGGCTGGCGGCGCACCGCCTCGGTCAGCTGTCCCGCCTCGTCATGGCCCACGTAGCCGGGCGGGGCGCCGATGAGACGGCTGACGGTGTGCTTCTCCTGGTACTCGCTCATATCGAGGCGGACCATCCGGTCCTCGCTGCCGAAGAGCGCCTCGGCCAGGGCGCGGGCGAGTTCGGTCTTGCCGACGCCGGTGGGGCCGAGGAAGAGGAAGCTGCCGCTGGGCCGGTCGGGGTCGGCGAGACCGGCGCGGGAGCGCAGTACGGCGTCGGCCACGGCGGAGACCGCCTCCTCCTGGCCGATGACCCGCTGGTGGAGGTGTTCCTCCAGGCCGAGCAGCCGGTCCCGCTCCTCCTGGGTGAGGCTGCTGACGGGGATCCCGGTCTGCCGGGAGACGATGTCCGCGACGTCCTCGACGGTCACCTCGGCGACACGGGTGCCGTGGAACTGGGTGCCGGAGCCTTCGGTGATCCGGGCGCCCAGTTCGGCGATCCGGTCGCGCAGCGAGGTGGCGCGTTCGTACTGCTCGGAGGCGACGGCCTGGTCCTTGTCCCGGGTGAGCTGCTCGACCTCGCGCTCCAGGGCGCGCAGATCGGTGCCCCGGGCGCTGGAGCGCAGCCGGACCCGGGCGCCCGCCTGGTCCATCAGGTCGATGGCCTTGTCGGGCAGGAAGCGGTCGGTGAGATAGCGGTCGGCGAGTTCGACGGCCGCGAACAGCGCCTCGTCGGTGTAGCGGACCTGGTGGTGGGCCTCGTAGCGGTCGCGCAGCCCGTGCAGGATCGACACGGCGGAGGCGGTGGTGGGCTCGGGGACCATGATGGGCTGGAAGCGGCGGGCGAGCGCGGCGTCCTTCTCGATGTACTGGCGGTACTCCTGGAGTGTGCTCGCACCCATGACGTGGAGTTCACCGCGGGCGAGCGCGGGCTTCAGGAGGTTGCTGGCGTCCATCGAGCCGCCCTCGGAGCCGCCTCCCGCGCCCACGACGGTGTGCAGCTCGTCGATGAAGATGATCAACTCGTCGGAGTTGGCGCGGATCTCGTCGATGATGCCGGTGAGCCGCTGTTCGAAGTCACCGCGGAAACGGGTGCCCGCCACGATGCCCGCGAAGTCGAGCTGGATGACCCGGCGGCCGAGCAGGATGTCCGGTACGTCGGCGTCGGCGATCCGCTGGGCCAGTCCCTCCACGACGGCGGTCTTGCCGACCCCTGCCTCACCGATGAGCACGGGGTTGTTCTTGCCCCGGCGGGCGAGCACCTCGATGCTCTGGTCGATCTCCTCGTCCCGGCCGATCACCGGGTCGATACGGCCCTCGCGGGCCATCTCGGTCAGATCGCGGCCGAACCGGTCGAGGGTGGGGGTGTTCGCCCGGCGGTCCAGGACGGGCCGCTGGTCCGCCGGACCCGCTCCGGCCGCGAGACCGCCCTGGAGACCGCCCTGGGGGCCGGGCCGGGGTTCGAAGCGGGCGGCGTTGAGGATCTGGCCCGCGGTGGAGTCCCGGTTGCCGGCCAGCGCGATCAGCACGTGTTCGGGGCCGATGTACGAGGACCCCCGGGACCGGGCCACCTCGTGCGCGTCGAGCAGCGCCCGCTTGACGGCAGGGGTGACGGCGACCGAGTTGCGCGGTGGCCCCTCCCCCGCCTCCCGGTCGATCTGCTCGGCGAGCCGGTCGGGGTCGGCTCCGGCGCGGGAGACCATCGTGCGGGTGGGCTCCGCGAGGAGGGCCGCCCGCAGCAGATGCTCGGTGTCCAGGTCGGTACTGCCGTGCTCGGCCGCGTAGGACGCGGCGGAGGAGACCAGGTTGCGCGCCGTCTCACTCATCAGCCGGCCGAAGTCGACATGGCGCGAGTCGGCCCGCTGCCCGGCCGGCCCGGTTCCGAGGAAGCGCGCGAGGAAATCGCCCAAGGGGTCTGGCCCGAAGTCATCAGGGCCGTCGTTGCCGCTGCCCATATCACCACTTTACGGGTGATTGCCGTCTCTGACCCGCCGTCCGGGTGCACCGTGGCCGCACCGAGGGAGCCGCGCCGCCCTCGGGGTCGCGTATCCGCCGCGCATGGGCGACTCTGTCGTGGGCATGATGGACGAGGCGAGTCCGTCGCGCTCTGCCCATGATCTCCGCACACATGGTGACGATGTGAGCGGAGTGTGAATCAGGGTTGCACCGTGCGTAAGCGCCGGACCCCCGCTCCCCTCACCCACTAGGTTGATCCGCGCGCTGTCCGCAGCGGAGATCCGATCATGGGTGAGGGGGAGCCACGGTGCGCTCAGGGGAGGAAGTCGGTGGGCGGTACCGGCTCGGGAAGCAACCCATGCGCGGCGGGATGGGCGAGGTCTGGCCCGCGTACGACAAGGAGTTGGGCCGCCGGGTGGTGCTGAAGCGCACCGTGCTCGAGGACGGCGGCGCCCTCGCCTTCGACCGGTTACGGGCCGAGGCCCGGGCACTGGCCCGGTTCAGTCATCCGCATGTCGTCACCCTGTACGACGCGGTCCGCACGGGCAGGCGCAACCGCCCCACCTCGTGGCTGGTGCTGGAGTTCGTACGCGGCGGGAGCCTGGACACATGGCCGCCGGTGCCGCCCGGGCTCGCCGCCCGTGTCGGCACACAGATCGCGGACGCACTCGCCGTCCTGCATCGTGAGGGCATCGTGCACTGCGACATCAAGCCGGGGAACATCGTGGTCACCGAGGGCGGCTCGGCCAAGCTGACCGACTTCGGCACCGCCTACCGGCACGGTGGCCGGAAGTCCATCACCCCGAACACCGCGGTCGGCTACACCCCCGCCTATGCCGCGCCCGAGGTCGTACGGGGCCGTCCCGAACCCGTGTCCGATGTGTTCTCGCTGGGCGCCACGCTGTACGCGCTGGTCACCGGAGGCCCTCCCGGCCGCGGCGGCGGGGATCCGCGAGCCGGAGCGCAGAGCACCGTGGCCCTGCCGGAGTCCGCCGACGGCGGGGCCGGGGTCCCCGAACCGGACAGCGACCTGGGCCCGTTGGGCGCGGTGCTCGCGGCGATGCTGTGCACCGATCCGGCCGGTCGGCCCGGCGCCGACGAGGTCCGCGCCCTGCTGGAGGACGCCGCCGGGGACATCGACGCCCTGCCCGGCCTGGCCGACCTCCGCACCGTCACCACCCTCCCGGCCACCGGCGCGGCCGACGACCACGGAGGCGACGACCACGGAGGCGGCGACCACGGGGGCGGCCGCCTGATCAGGCTCGTCCGGCAGCACCCCCGGCGTACCGCCGTCGGCGCGGCCACGGTGGCGCTCGCGGTCGCCCTTCCCCTCACCCCGCTCAATCCGTCCAACCCGTTCACCTCGGGCGGCCGCGCGGATGAGCACCGGAAGAGCGGGCCGGTGTTCGGCAACCCGGCCACGGCCGATCCGTGCGCGCTGACCGACGCCCCGGCACTGCGCCGCTACGGGGACACCGAACTCGACCGGGACTACGGCAACTTCGACCGCTGCGATGTACTGGTGACATCGGACGGGAAGGGCGTCGTGGACACGACCGTGGACTTCGATCACGGGCCGCCGCCCGAACTGACCGGCTCGGTGAAGTCGGTCGGGAACGTCAGGATCATCAAGGACCGGCCCGACGGCGAGACCTGTGAACGGACACTGGTCGTCTCCGGGGAGGACGACTCCTTCGTACGGGTGGCCGCGAAACAGGTCGAGTCCGGCCGTGCGCCGCTGTGCGCCATCGCCGACACAGCCACCGACACCGCGGTGGCGGCGCTCAACCGGGGAGGGATCGCCCGTCGTTCACCGGAGCTCCCCGCCACCTCGCTGGCCCGGAAGCACGCCTGTGAGCTGCTGGATCCCGCCGCCCTGGAGGTCGTCCCCGGTATCGACGCGGACGACCCGGACGTCGGGTACGCGGGGTGGGACTGCGACTGGTCCAGCAGTACCCGGGACCTCTCGGTGGATCTGCGGTTCGACCGCGGCCGGCCACTGGACGGCGAGGACGGCACCCCGGCTCTGTTCCGCGGCTACCACGCGTTCGTCGAACCGGAGGGGGACGGCGACGGGACCTGTCTGGCCCGGCTGGTGTACCGCTCCTACGTGGACGAGAACGGTGAGAAGGCGGTCGAGACGCTCCACCTGGTGGTGGCCGGGGAGTCCGCCCCGGACGAACTGTGCGCCACGGCCCGGCAGCTGACCCGCTCGGCCGCCGCGGCACTGCGCCCGGCCTGACACCGCCACGGATCCGATCGCCAAGGAGAGCCAGGATGAACCACCCCCGGAGCCTCGCCCACGGTGTCACTCCCTCCCGGCCGGGCACCCTGCACGCCCGTTCGGTCACCGGCGGTCTCGCGGTGGCACCACGGCCGGGTGCGACCATCCGCTTCGGCCGCGGCGGTGAGCCGGAGGTCGATCTGCGCGTCGGCGAGGACGACCTGCGGGTCAGCCGCCGCCACGGCGAACTGAGCTACCACGATCGCCAGTGGTGGCTGCGGAACACCGGACAGCAGCTGCTGCGGCTGCCCCGGGGCCGGATGATGCACACCAGCACCGAGCCCTACCCGCTCGCCACCGGGTACACCCCGCTGTTCGTCCAGGGTTCGGGACCCCGGGAACACCTGGTCGAGTTATATGTGACCGACCACGGCGACGAGGGAATGGTGGCCCGTCACGCAGCCATCACCGTGCCTCCCAGGCGGTGGCCGCTGGAGGAGGACGAACGGCTGGTCCTGGTGGTGCTGGGACAGCGCTACCTGCTCTACGAGACGGAGCCGCGCCCCCTGTCGTACCGGGAGGCGGCGGCCGAACTCGCCTGTGTGCGCCCGGCCGAGAAGTGGTCCAGGCGCCGGATCGAGCACAAGGTGGAGGCGGTGCGCCACCGGCTGTCCAAGGGCGGCGACTTCCCCCATCCGGTGGTGCGGGAGCAGGAGGGCGCAGGGCCGAGCGATCACACCCTCCTGCACAACCTGCTCAGGGGGCTGGTGGACTCCACGACGCTGGTACCGCCGGACCTGGAGCTGATCGAGGACGAATTCCCCGGCTGAGCCCACCGCCGCCCGGGCGCACCGCCACGGCACCGGTCTGTGCTCACAGATGCTGCACGATCATGACGCAGGTGGTGCCCGGCTCCAGAGCCCGGCAGAGGTGCGGTACATCGCCCGGGTACGACAGGTAGTCCCCGGCCGCGAGCTCCACCGGCTCGTCCTCCGGCCCGGCCAGCACCCGGCCGGTCCCGACGATCAGATGCTCGACGGTGCCCGGCATATGAGGGTCGGACTCCCGTGCGGACCCCGGCTCCACCTGCACGAGGTACACATCCCGCCGGGCGCCCGGCGGACTCGCGGAGAGCAGGGTGGCACGGTAGTCGGCCTGCTCGGAGGGCACGGAAGGGCCCTCGCCCGCACGGATCAGCTGGACGGCGGGGCGCGGCGGATCGACCAGGGCGCTGAGCGGCACATCGAGCGCCACACCGAGCGCCCACAGCGTCTCCACGCTGGGGTTCCCGGTCCCTGATTCGAGCTGGGACAGCGTGGACTTCGCGATCCCGGCGCGTTTGGCCAGCTCGGAGAGGGAGATCCCGGCCCGGGTGCGCTCGCGGCGCAGTGACGTGGCAATCCGGTCCAGGGGCAGGCGCGGCGGGGAGGCACCATCAGTCATCGTTCGCTCCAGAAGTACTTTCGTTCGCCTTGACGAACATCTTCCCACGTGTCCATTGTAGAAAACATGCGTTCGCTCTACCGAACATACGATCCCCGTCTCCTGCGGGACGTGGCCATGGTCTGTCTCGCCGACGGTGTCATCGGCGCCTCCTTCGGTGCCATCACGGTCGCCGGGGGCCTGCCCGCGTGGCTGCCCGTGGTGATGTCACTCGTCGTCTTCGCGGGCGCCGCCCAGTTCAGCGCGGTCGGCGTACTGCTGGCGGGCGGCAGTCCCCTCGCGGCGGCGGCCACCGGGCTGCTGCTCAACACCCGCACGGTGCCCTTCAGTCTGGCCCTCACCGACTCCCTCGGGTCCGGCCGCGCCGCCCGGATGCTCGGCGCGCATCTGATCACCGACGAAACGGCCGCCTTCGCCCTCGCCGAGGACGATCCGGCGCGCCGCCGGACCACGTTCCGGCTCTCCGGGCTGACCCTCTTCATCACCTGGAACCTGGGTGTGCTGGCCGGGTCACTCGTCGGGACCGCGCTGGGCGATCCCGGCGCGCTGGGCCTCGACGCCGCGTATCCGGCCGTACTGCTCGCCCTCACCGTGCCCGCTCTGCGGGATCCCCGTACCCGTCGCGCCGTGCTCACCGGCGCCGCCCTGGCGCTGGCCGCCACGCCGTTCCTGCCCCCGGGGCTGCCGGTGCTGCTCGCCCTCGCCGGAGTGCTCACCGCCGGGAGGCCGTCATGACCCTCGTCGCCGTCGCGCTGCTGGCCGTGGGGACCTACGCCTTCCGGCTGGCCGGTCCGCTGCTGCACGGCCGCTTCCAGCCCTCCGCCGACATGCGACGGCTGCTCTCGGTCGGCGCCGCTGTCCTGCTGGTCGCCCTGCTGGCCACGGCGGCCCTGACCCAGGGGCAGGGCTTCGCGGGCTGGGCCCGGCCGGCGGGTGTGCTGACGGCGGCCGTACTGGCCTGGCGGAAGGCCCCGTTCATGGTGATCGTGGCCGCGGCGGCCCTCACCACCGCGCTGCTGCGCCTGGCCGGGGTCCCGTGACGGTGCTCCGGCCGGTCGCAACGGAGCGGCGGGACGGGCCCGTTGTCGGACGCGGCTGGCAGACTGGGGCAGGACGGTGAGGAGGGGCGATGGGGCAGGCACGGCCGTCGATGCAGGAGTTGATCCAGCGGCGCCGGGGCGCGGGGTTCGTGGGGCGGCGCGGCGAACTGGACGCGTTCCGCGCCAACTTCGGCCTGCCACCGGACGACGAGCGGCACCGCTTCGTCTTCCACGTCCACGGCAACGCGGGAGTGGGCAAGTCCTGGCTGCTGCGCCAGTTCGAGCAGACCGCCCGTCAGGAGTACGGCGGCCTCACCGCCCGTGTCGACGAGTCGGCCGACGGTGTGGTCGAGGCGATGGCCGCGATCAGCACCGCGTTCGGCCGTCAGGGGCATATGTGCACCGCCCTGGACCGGAAGCTGGCCCTCTACCGGCAGCGCCGCCATGAGGCGGAGGCGATTCCGGTGGACGGCGAGTCCGTGGCACCCACCGCCGGTGGCATCACCGCGGCCCGGGCCGGGCTGGCGGGGCTGGGCCTGGTGCCCGGGGTCGGGGCGCTGGCGGGGGCGGTCGATCCGGTGTCGCTCGCCCAGGGCACCGATCGGGTACGGGCCGCGCTGAGCTCCCGCTTCCGCGACCACAAGGACGTCCAGCTGGTGCTGGACCCGGTGCAGGCCCTCACCCCGCTGCTGGTGCGGGAGGTGTCCCAGGCGGCGGCCGCGGCACCGTGGGTCGTGCTGTGCTTCGACACCTACGAGCGCACCGGTCCGCTGCTCGACCCGTGGCTGCGTACCCTGCTCACCAGCGAGCGGTACGGCTCCCTCCCCGACAACACGGTGATCGTGCTCGCCGGCCAGACCCGGCTCGACCCCGGCTGCTGGGCGGATCTCAGCGAGGTGGTCGCGGAGCTGCCGCTGGAGCCGTTCACCGACGCCGAGGCACGGCAGCTGCTCGCCGCCAAGGGCATCACCGATGAACCGGTGGTGCGCGATGTGCTGCGGCTGTCGGGCCGGTTGCCGGTGCTGGTGTCCACCCTCGCGGAGAACGCGGGTGGACCGGACGGGGTGGACGACCCCAGCGCCTCGGCCGTCGAGCGGTTCCTGAAGTGGGAGCGGGATCCGGTGCGCCGGTCCGCGGCCCTGGCGGGCGCGCTGCCGCGGCTGCTGGACGAGGACGTG
Source organism: Streptomyces cucumeris (assembly GCF_024295805.1). GTDB lineage: Bacteria > Actinomycetota > Actinomycetes > Streptomycetales > Streptomycetaceae > Streptomyces > Streptomyces cucumeris. The sequence continues at coordinate 130,711 of NZ_JANCLX010000018.1, read as the reverse complement.
TTCCGGGTGGCCCTGGACGGGAACGTCGCCCGGTCCGGGGACGAGGACGCGGCGGAGCTGTTCGGCCGGCTGCGCGCGCTGCCGTTCGTGAGCGGGCGCGCGGGGCACATCCGCTATCACGATGTGGTCCGCGCGCCCATGCTGAGGCTCCGCCGGACCAGCTCGCCCCAGCGGTGGAGCGCGGCCCACACCCGGCTCGCGGAGTCCTTCGCGCGGTGGCGGGAGACGGCCGCCGCCGATCTGGAGCCCGCGGCGGAGCCGTGGCAGCGGGAGCGATGGCTGCGGGAGCGATGGCGGGCACCGCGCCTCGAGGAGTCCTACCACCTGTTGTGCGCGCGGCCCGCGGCCGCGCTGCCGGGGGTGCTCAGGGACGGCATCGACGCGTGTGACGCGGGCCCGGAGGCCGCGCGGCCGTGGGCGCGGACCCTGCTGGAGGCGGGCGAGGACTCCGGTGACGAGACCCTGCGCGCCTGGGGGCGCGACGCGCTCGCCGCGCTGGAGGACGAACGGCGGCGCGGGATCGAGGTGATGGGCCTGCTGCTGGACCGGGCGGAGCTGGACCGCGCAGGCCGGGTCGGTGCGCTGGTCGTCCGCGGCTGGCACCGCCGCTCGGTCGAGGAGTACGACGAGGCGCTGGCCGACTTCGAGCGCGCCCTGGACCTCGACCCCGGCTGTGTACGGGCCCGTTTCGGCGGTGTGGTGGTCCATCGGGCCGCCGGGGACACCGACGGCGCGCTGGCCGCGCTGGACCGCGCGGACGCCCTGGATCCGGGCGCGGCCTGGATCGCCCGCGAGCGCGGGGAGACCTGCCGCAGGGCACGGCGGCACGAGGAGGCCCTGGAGTGGCTGGACCGCGTGGTCGAGGCCGATCCGGCGGATCCGGTGGCCTGGGGCAGCCGGGGACAGACGAAGGCGGCGCTCGGCAGAGCACAGGAGGCGCTGGCCGATTTCGACCGGGCCATCGGGCTGCGCGGGGACTATGTCTGGGCCCTGGTCCGGCGGGCGCGGCTGCGCGGTGCGGCCGGGGACGTGGCGGGGGCGCTGGAGGATCTGGACCGCGCGGAGGAGCTGGAGCCGGAGGTGGCGGGCACGGCGGGGCAGCGGGGTGAGGTCCACCGGCTGTCGGGCCGTCATGAGGAGGCCGTGGCGCAGTACGACCGTGCGCTCGCGCTCGACCCCGGGTACGCATGGGCCCTGGGCAGCCGGGCGATGGCCCTGGAGGCCCTGGGCCGACGCGCGGAGGCGCTGGCGGACCTGGAGCGCGCCGTGGCGCTGGATCCCGGCTACGCCTGGGCCGTGGCGCAGCGCGAGAGACTCCTGTCGAACGGGCCGTCAGGGACCGGCGGATGACGGCCTGTCGGTATGAGCGGGTGGCCACCGTCCCGGCCACGGTCGACGGAACCGGGCCGGCGGACCGTGGCACCGGTCCGGGCGGATCGTCACCTCCCACCACTGTCGCGGTCCGGTGGACCTGGTCGACCTGGTGGACCTGGTGGACCTGGTGGACCTGGTGGACCGGTCAATGGGCCGCCGGGGCACCGGGGCACCGTGCGTCCCACCACGCGCACCGCGTCCGCTGGATGCCGTCGTCGTGGTCCGCGACCGGGGTCACCGATCCCCGGCCGGCCGGCTGCGGACCAGGGGGAACGACCAGATCCGCTGGAGGGCGCGCAGCAGCGCCGGGCGTCGGCGCGGCCCCGACGGGCACCGCCGCGGCGCTTTCGCCGGGGCGGACACCGCCGCGGTGACCAATCGCGGGTCCCCGGTGGGACCGTACGGATCGGGCAGGGGGTCGTCCGGGTCGATGGCGGGCGGGGGCGGCGGGGTGACACCAACCGGGGCGGAGGGGCACCGGGCCGCTTCGGCCCGCATCAGTGCCCGCATGGCGGCGTGGACATCGTGAGGCATGGCTGTACTCCTGCGTGTCGGACGTCTGGCTGCTGACCGGGCAGGGCGGACCGTCCCCGCGGCCCGCGGGGCACGCGCGGGAAGCGGGTTACGGACGGCCCGGGGCCGGTCAGCAGCGCAGCACGACGCTGCGCGAGGAGAACTGGGGCACCGGCGGCTCGTCGCCGGTGTCGAGGGCGCCGGGTCCCGGGGCGCGGTCGGCGACCTGGCCGCGGACCGTGGCGAGCACCAGATGGCCGGGCGTGGACGGCATCGAGCGCGCGCCCGGTGTCGAGGTGGCACAGGTCCGTCCGATGTGGCCCGCGTGTCCGGTACGGCCGACGGGGTGCCCGTCGTCGTCCCGGACCGGGAGCGCGGCGGGCCGGGAGGCGTCCGAGGGCCGCTCCTCGGCGCGCGGCCCGGCGGGCGCCGGGGCCGGGGCCGGGGCGGGAACGCGGAGCGCACCGCAATATCCCAGGTCAGTGGGTGGAGCCTGGGAGGCGCCGAGGGACAGCAGGGTGTGCAGCAGTGTCATCGCCAACAGCACGACCACTACGGTCGCGCAGGGTCCGCGGCGGTCCGCCGAGCGGTTCGTCCTGTGGCCGTGCACCATGCGGCCTCCCTTGGCCGATCCCTCTCCAGGGAACCCCGCTCAGCGGAATCCAGCACTCCGATATCCCGGAAGTGGCCCGGCTTTCACCCGTGTCGGTGATGCACTCGAACGGACATACCGGATATTTCGAGGAGCGGTGCGATCGAGGCCGTGCGGTCGGGGCGGCGGGGAGGGAGGAACGGGGGAGGGAGGAACGGCGGAGGGGCCGGGGCTTCAGTCCAACAGCCGGGTGGGCGCGGCCTGCCGCCATGAGTCGAGGAGGATGTCCCGGAGCTCCTCGCGGTCCTCCAGCGCGGCGAGCCGGACCCGCACCCAGGCGAACCCGGCCTCGTGGTCGGCGATCCAGAACTTCTCCGGCTCGGCGAGCACGAGTTCGTCGCGCTCCTCCTTGGGGCAGCGGACGGCGATCGAGGTCTCGTCCTCCGGCAGGGTGGCGAACATCTTCCCGGCGACCCGGAACGTGGGCATGGACCAGGCGACCTTCTCCGTCGTCTCGGGCAGCGACAGAGCGATCTCGCGGACATCGTCGGACGTCGTCATGGCATGACCGTAAGGCACCCCACCGACAAGCGGGCTAGCCCGGATGGTGGAACGGGGTCGTGCTGGTCAGCGGTACGAAGCCGAGCCGCCGCAGCACCGGGCGGCTCATATCGGAGGCGTCGACCTGGAGCCAGGGACAGCCGTGTCCGGCCGCGACCCGGGCACGGAAGGCGACCAGTGAGCGGTAGACGCCCCGGCCGCGCCAGTCCGGAACCGTCCCCCCGCCCCAGAGCCCGGCGAACGGGGCGCCCGGCGTCAGCTCCAGCCGTGCCGCGCCCACCGGGCGGTCACCGGCCACGGCGAGCACCGCGACGGCGGTGTCCGGCGCCGCGGCGAGCCGGGCCAGGAGCCGGTGGCGCAGACGTCCGCCGTCGGGGCCGAAGACCCGTTCGTGCACCTGGATCACCGCCTCCACCCCGGCCGCGTCCAGCACCGGGCAGAGCCGGATGCCCTCGGGCGGACGGTGGCCGAGGTCCAGATCACCGGTGGCGGCGACCATCAGGGTCTCTTCGGGACCCGCCGTGAAACCGGCCGCCCGGAGCCGCGCGGCGAGGTCGTCCGGCCGGTCGTGCGCGTAGAGCTTCCACTCGAACTCGAGCCCCACGGCGGCGAAGTGGCGGATCTGCGCGGCGATCGCGGCATCCGCGGTGGACGGGTCCAGACCGGACCAGAGCACACCGTTCCAGTCCTCGCGGGCACCGGTCTGGCGCACCACCGCGCCCACGTGCTCGATCCGCGCGCCGGGTCCGTCGGGGAGTGCTCCCCGGCGCATCCGCCGGTCGTACAGGGCCAGTACCGCGTCACGATCCATGACGCCCATCCCAGCACCTCCCCCGGCCGCCGGGCCAACGGTTTCCGCGCGGACCGCAGCTACCCCCGCGGATCCTCGGCGGTCGCCGCGTAGCTGATGGCGATCCGGGCCCCCAGCCGCGCGTTGTTCTTGACGAGGGCGATGTTGGTGGCCAGGCTCTCCCCCTCGGTGAGCTCGACGATCCGGCCGAGCAGATAGGGGGTGGTGTCCTTGCCGGTGACACCTGCTGCCGTCATCTCGGCGAGCGCCCGCTCGATGATGCCGTCGATCCGCCCGGCGGGGATCTCATCGGCCTCCGGCACCGGGTTGGCGATGGACAGCCCCGCCGTCAGCCCCAGGTCCCACTGGGCGCGCATGATGGCGGCGATCTCCTCGGGGGAGTCGGCGCGCAGCGGGGAGGCGAAGCCGCTGACCCGGGAGTAGAAGGCGGGGAAGTCGTCCGTGCCGTAGGCGAGGACGGGCACGCCCAGGGTCTCCAGGGTCTCCAGGGTCAGCCCGATGTCGAGGATGCTCTTCACCCCGGCGCTGATGACCGCCACCGGGGTGGTGGACAGCTCGGTGAGGTCGGCGCTGATGTCGAAGGAGTGCGGCGCCCCGCGGTGCACTCCGCCGATGCCTCCGGTGACGAACACCTTGATACCGGCGAGCGACGCGATCCGCATGGTGCTCGCCACGGTGGTGGCGCCATGACCGCCGCGCGCCATCACCCGGGCCAGGTCGCGCACGCTGACCTTGCCCACCTCGGGGCTGGTGGCGAGCAGTTCCAGATCGTCCCGGCCCAGTCCGACGCGGGGCCTGCCGTGCAGTACGGCGATGGTGGCGGGGACGGCACCCTCGGCGCGGATGATCTCCTCGACCTCGGTGGCCATCTCCACGTTCTGCGGATACGGCATCCCGTGACTGATGATGGTGGACTCCAGCGCGACCACGGGACGGCCGTCCCGCAGCGCGTCCCGGACCTCCTCGCCGAGGGTGAGCCGGGGGTGAGGGCTGGTCATGGGGTCCTCCGCAGGGGGGCGTTAAGCGCGTCCTCGATCAGACGCGGGGTCAGGTCGGGTCGTACGGTGGCGGTCGTGGCCACGGTGAGCGCGGCCGCGGCGTGGCCATAGCGGGCGGCCTCGACCGGTTCGGCGCCGGTGAGCAGGGCGTGGACGAAGGCGCCGAGCATGGCGTCCCCGGCGCCGGTGACGTCGTGCACCTCCGCCGGGGCGGCGTCCAGGAAGGTGTGGCCCGCGCCGGGGGTGCTGAGCAGACTGCCGCGCTCCCCGAGCCGTACCCACACGTGCTGGACCCCGCGTTCATGGAGGGTGGCCACGGCCGCGAGCAGTGCGCGGTCGTCCCCGCCCACCGGGTGGCCGGTCAGGGCGCCGAGCTCGGCCAGGTTGGGGGTGACGGCGTACACCGGGCGCTCACCGGAGAACAGCGGCGCGAGCAGCGCCGCCTTGGGCACGCTCACCGGGTCGATCAGGGTCTGGACGCCGGTCGCGGACGCGATGTCCAGCGCGTAGGCCAGCACCTGCGGCGAGAGGTTGCCGTCGAGCACCAGCATGGCGGCGTGGCCGATCAGCTCCCGCGCGTGGTGGAGATGTCCGGGGCCGAGTCCGTCCGTGGCGGCCATGTCGGCGATGGCCACCACCAGATCGCCGTCGGCGTCGAGCACCGCCGTATAGGTGCCGGTGGGATGGGCGCTGCGGTGCACATGGTCCACCCGTACCCCGGTGGCCTGGGTCTCGCTCAGCAGCCGCTCCCCCGCCGCGTCCTGGCCGACGGCGGCGATGAGATGGGTGGGGGTGCCCAGCCGGGCCAGGTTCTCGGCGATGTTGCGGGCGACCCCGCCGGGGCTGGTGTGGGAGCGCCCGGGGTTGCTGGTGTGGTACGCGACCGGGGCGAGGCTGCGCACCTTGACGTCCACGTTGGCGCCGCCGATGACCACCACCGCGTTCTCCTGGCGCACGATGTAGCCGCGCCCCAGGATGGCGCCCTTCTTGCCCAGGTTCGACAGATGGACGTTGACCGCGGCGCGGGTGGTCCCGAGGGCGTCGGCGATGGCCTGGGGCCCGGTCAGCGGATCCCGTCGCAGCAGCGCGAGGATTTCGCGCTCCCGGCGCGTCAGCATCATGGTTCAGCAGAGTAAAGGAAATTTACCCGGATAAACAGAGTCGGGCCGACGGCGGGTACCGGCTCCGCGCCCACACCGGGCGTCAGGGGCGGCGGCGTCCGAAATAGGGGTTGTCAGCGCTCCGTTGGCCCCGGCAGGCTGACCTTCCTGTCGCGTCCGCGCGAGGACCGGGCATGCCTGTGAACGGTCCGCGGCGGCGGCCGCTCGATCCCGTGGTACGAAAGGACGTCAGGTGACCGCACAGCCCACCGGCACGAGTCTGTGGATCAGGCAGTTCCATCCCGCCCCGGATGCCGCGACGCGTCTGGTGTGTCTGCCCCACGCCGGCGGATCGGCCTCCTACTTCTTCCCCGTCTCCAAGGCGCTCTCGCCGAAGGTCGACGTCCTGGCGATCCAGTACCCGGGCCGTCAGGACCGCCGGAACGAGAAGTGCATCGACTCCATCCGCGACCTGGCCGACGCCCTGGTCCCGGAGTTGCTGCCGTGGACGGACAAGCCTCTCGCGCTGTTCGGCCACAGCATGGGGGCGACCCTCGGCTTCGAGGTCGCGCTGCGTCTGGAGCAGAAGGGCGTGGTGCCGGTGACGCTGTTCGCCTCCGGGCGCCGCGCGCCGTCCGCGCACCGCGACGAGACGGTGCACCAGCGGGACGACGAGGGTCTGATCGCCGAGGTGAAGTCGCTCAGCGGCACCGACTCCCAGCTCCTCGGCGACGACGAGATCCTGCGGATGGTGCTGCCCGCGATCCGCAGCGACTACAAGGCCGCCGAGACCTACGCCTACGTTCCGGGCCCGCGGCTGGCCGCCCCGATCCAGGCCCATGTGGGCACCAGCGACCCCAAGGCGACGGTCGACGAAGTCCGCGCCTGGAGCGAGCACACCTCGGGGGAGTTCGCCCTGCACACCTACCCCGGCGGCCACTTCTACCTGAACAGCCAGGCGTCACGGGTCATCGCCTCGATCTCCGAGACGCTGTCCCCGTCTCCGGCCTGACAGCCGTCAGCCGTGCGGGCGTCCGGCCAGCACGGTCCGGGTGTAGTCCTCGACGGTGGCGTCCAGCCCCACGTCATGGCTCGCCCGTTCGGACAGCAGCCAGCGGTGTTCCAGCAGTTCGTAGTAGATCTGCGCGGTGTCGGTCGCACCGCGCAGCTCCAGCGGGACGGCGCGGACGGTCGGCCGGAAGACATCGCGGACCCAGCGGTGGGCCAGTACCTCCGGCCGCGCGCCCAGCGGATCGCCGGGGGCGTAGTCGTCCTGGGTGGCCATCCAGGTCTCCAGGTCGTTCAGCAGACTGCGGGCCTGGTTCTCCTCCGCGTCCAGGCCGGTCAGCCGGAGCAACTGGCGCTGGTGGTGGCCCGCGTCGACGACCTTGGGCACGAAGGTGACGGTGTCCCCGTCGGGGGAACGCTCGATCTGCATCTCGGCGACGTCGAAGCCCAGGTCGTTCAGGCGCCGCACCCGCCGGTCGATGTAGTGACGCTTGGCCGCCGGATAGACCGACTGCCGGGTCAGCTCATGCCACAGCTCGGCGTACCGGTCGGCGATGGCCTGCCCGAAGAGCACCGGGTCGACCGAGGGGTGGAGCGAGCCGCTCGCCTCCAGGTCCATCAGCTCGCCCGCGATGTTCACCCGCGCCACCTCGACGTCGTACTCACGCTGTCCGGTGGTGAGCCGCGGCTGGAGCTGCCCGGTCTCGGCGTCCACCAGGTACGCGGCGTACGCACCCGCGTCCCGCCGGAAGAGGGTGTTGGACAGTGAGCAGTCACCCCACGCGAAGCCCGCGAGGTGGAGTCGCACCAGGAGGACGGCGAGCGCGTCGAGCAGCCGTTTGATGGTGCTGGGCCGCATCGTCGTCTCGAACATCGAGCGGTACGGCAGCGAGCCCACCAGATGCCGGGTGACCAGCACCGGTTCCAGCGGTTCTGCGTTCCCGCCGCGGCGTCCGGTGACCACCGCCAGCGCGTCCACCGCGGGGATCGTGAGCCGGTCCAGATCGCGCAGCAGCCCGTACTCGCGGACCGCCGCCCACTCGCCGACCTCCTTGACCGCCACCACCTCACCGCCCGCGCGGGCGAACCGGACGACGTGGCGGGAGATACCGCGGGGCAGCGAGACCAGGTGCTCCTCCGGCCACTCCTCCAGCGGGATGTGCCACGGCAGATCGAGGAGGGATGCCGGGTGCTCGGGCGAGGTGGCGGTGATCTGCAGCTCCATGACACACCAGTGTGCGGTACGGGTGTACGGGCGCGGACGGCCGTGTCAGGAGCGGCCGGCCACCGGTGGCCGCATCCCGTCGAGGATGACGCGGATGCAGCGCTCGGCCCGGGACCGGTCGTCGGGCAGGTCCAGTACCCCGGCGGCGCTGGTGGCGGCCTTGGCCAGGAACGGGATGTCGTGCCACCGCAGGTCCGCGCGGAGGGTACCCGCGCGCTGGGCGTGTTCGGTCAGCCGTCGCAGGAGCTCGAGCAGACGCCGCCGGGCGGCGGCCACCCGCGGTCCGCCGCGGTCGTCGAGGGAGGCCGTCAGGCCCGCGTTCTCACCGGTGCGCAGCGCGAGGTCGGTGAAGAAGGAGGTGAAGGCCGGCCAGTCCGCGCCCCGGTCCAGTGCCCGTTCCGCACCGGTGGTCAGTTCGCCGAGCAGATCGAGGAGGACGGCCTCCATCAGCTGACCGCGTTCGGGATAGCGGCGGTACACCGTGCCGACACCGACGCCCGCCCGGCGGGCGATCTCGTGGTAGCTGACGTCGAGGCCGTGGGCCGCGACCGCCTGGCGCGCGCCGGTGAGCACCCGGGCGGCGTTGCGCCGGGCGTCCGCGCGGGGCGGTCGCTCGGGCCGCTCTGCGGAGGGCATGTCCTCAACCCTAGACAGAATTGGACAGATTCTGTCCACATATCTACGCTGCAAAGAGGTTAAGCGGACATGATCTGTCCGCTTACGGGGGTCGATCACCGTTCGTCCCACGGGCCCCGGCCCCGTCCGCCGGAATGCCGCCGTCCATCCGAAGGGAGCCCGGCCTTGCCCCACCTCGTCGGCAACACCGCAGTGATCACCGGTGGCAGCGAGGGTCTCGGCTACGCCATCGCCGACGCGTTCGCCACGGAGGGCGCCGACCTCGTCCTGATCGCCCGCGACCAGGACGGACTCGACCGGGCCCGGCGGACCCTGTCCGCGCACGGAACCACCGTCCGCACGCTCTGCCTCGACCTGGCCGACCACGGCGCAGCCGACACGGCCGCGGAGCGCGTGCTGGAGCTGACCGACCGGGTGGACACCCTCGTCAACAACGCGGGGACGGCCCATTTCAGCCCGCTCGCCCAGACCTCCGCGAACACCTTCGACACCATGCTCCACCTCAATGTGCGGGTGCCGTTCCTGCTCGCCCAGGCGCTGCTCCCGGCGCTCACCGACGGGCGCGGCAGCATCGTCAACATCACCAGCTACTGGGCGGATTCGACGGGCACCGACCGCCCGTCCGCGGCCTACTCCGCCACCCGGGGCGCGATCAACGCGATGACCCGGGCGCTCGCCGGTGAACTGGGCCCGTCCGGGGTCCGGGTCAACGCCATCGCCCCGGGGGCGGTCCACACCACCGCGTACGAGCGCGAGCCGGACGTCCCGATGAGCCAGGAGCAGCGCGCGGAGCACGACCGGCGCACCGCCGACGCCTACCCCCTGGGCCGGATCGGGGCGCCGAGGGAGGTGGCCGCCGCGGCGGCCTTCCTCGCCTCCCCGCAGGCCGGATGGACGACCGGCACCATCATGAACGTGGACGGCGGGCTCGCGGTCCGCTAGGCCCGCCGCCCACGTCGTGCCGCTGCGGGACCCGGTCAGGACACGTCGAGCGCGGCGCCGACGATGCTGTCGGCGTCCAGACCGTGGTAGCGGTACACCGACTCCAGGTCGCCGGACTGTCCGAACCGGGTCACCCCGAGGTGGGTGGCGCGCACCTGGTTGACGCCACTGAGGAACGCCAGGGTGTGCGGATGGCCGTCGAGCACGGTGACCAGCGGTGCCGCCCGGTGCGCGGGGAAGGCCGCGTCCAGGATCCAGCTCTCGCCCTCGCCCCGGCCGGAGCGGGCCTGCACGGCGTCGAAGAGCAGCCCGGGGCTGGTCACGCAGACGACGTCGGCGGGGATGCCCTGGGCCTGGAGCCGCTCGGCCGCGAGCAGCGCCTCGGGCACCACGGCGCCCATCGCGGCGATCGTGACCGCGGGCTGCCCGGCCGAGCGCACGAGCGGATACGCCCCGGCGACGGCCTGGCGGCGACGGCGCTCACGGGCCGCCGGATCGGTGGGCACCGCGGCGAGGCTCTGGTCCACCGGGCGGGTGGAGAGCCGCAGATAGGCGGAGGTGCCGTCGGGCCGTCCGAGCCGGGCCAGCGAGGCCAGCAGCGTCCACTCCACGTCGATCGCGAAGGCGGGCTCGTAGGTGATGCAGCCGGGCTGTTCGAGCCCGACCGACGGGGTGGTCACCGACTGGTGCGCGCCGCCCTCCGGCGCCAGCGTGACCCCGGAGGGAGTGCCGACCAGGATCGACTGCCCGCCCGCGTAGATGCCGAACGACCAGGGTTCCAGGGCCCGTTCGACGAACGGGTCGTAGAGCACCCCGATGGGCAGCAGCGGCTGGCCCCAGCGGCTCCAGGTGGCGCCCAGTTCGGCCAGCAGCCCGACCAGGTTGCCCTCGGCGATGCCGAGTTCGAGGTGCTGCCCGGTGGGGCGCTCGCGCCAGTGCAGGATGGTCTCGGGGTCGTCCTCGAACCAGTCGCGGCGGTCGTCGGCCGCCGACCACACCCCGACCTTGTTGACCCAGCCGCCGAGGTTGGTGGAAGAGCTGACGTCGGGGCAGAGCGTCACGACGCGCCGCGCCGCTTCCGGTGCCGCCCGGGTGAGGTCCAGCAGGGCGCGGCCCAGCGCGGCCTGGGTGGTGGCCTTCCCCGACGGGGTGCGGCCGATATCGGTGGGCAGCTCCGGGACCGGGGTGAGGGTGACCGGTTCGCGCCGCAGCCGGGCGGCCACCCCGGCGCACAGCCGTCCCGCCGCGGAGTCCGGGTCGAAGCGCCGCCACGGATCGTCGAGCGACATGCCGGCCCGCTGCCCGAGCTCGGCCATCTGGTCGGCCGACAGCAGGGAGGAGTGGTTCTGCGGATGGCCCTCGCTGGCCAGCCCGTTCCCCTTCACCGTGTACGCGAAGATCACGGTGGGCCGGGTGTCGTCGATGGCGCCCAGCGCCTCGTCGAGCGCGCGCAGATCGTGGCCGCCGAGATTGCGGACGGCGGCGTGCAGAGTGGCGTCCTCCAGCGGCTCCAGCAGGGCGCGCAGGGCCGCGGCGTCGGGGCCGTCGCCCGGCAGCCGGGTGCGTAGCTGCTCCGGGGTGCAGCGCAGCAGCCGCTGGTACTCGGGGTTGGTCATCTCGTCGATCCGCCGCCGCAGGGCGTCCCCGCCGGGCCGGGCGAACAGCTCGCGCAGCAGCCGCCCGTACTTGACGGTGAGCACCTGCCAGCCCGCGGCCTCGAACATCCCCTGCAACCGCTTGGCGCCGATGTTGGGCACCACGCGGTCCAGCGACTGCCGGTTCACATCGACGATCCAGCAGATCTCGCCCAGCTCGCCGACCATCGGGTCGAGGATCGCCTCCCAGCAGGCTCCCTCGTCCAGCTCCGCGTCCCCGACCAGCGAGTACTGCCGTCCGGTGCCCGCGCCGCCCGCCACCGAGTCGGTGTAGCGGCGGGCCAGCGCGCCCCAGATCGGCGCGGTGGCGCCGATGCCCACCGAACCCGTGGAGTAGTCGACGGGGTCGGGGTCCTTGGACCGCGAGGGGTAGCTCTGCAGACCGCCGAACTCCCGCAGCGTGGTGAGATACCGCTCGTCCAGCTCCCCGAGCAGGTAGTTGATCGCGTGCAGCACCGGAGAGGCGTGCGGCTTCACCGACACCCGGTCCCCCGCGCGCAGCCGGTCGAACCACAGCGCCGTCATGATCGTCGTCATCGACGCGGACGACGCCTGGTGCCCGCCCACCTTCAGCCCGGTGGGGTTGGGCCGCACCCGGTTGGCGTGGTCGATGATCGCGGTGGCCAGCCAGAGCACCCGCTGCTCCACCTCGTGCAGCAGCGCGTCCCGTGCCGCGAGCGCGTCCGGGACCCCGGGCGTTCTCGCGCTGGTCTTCGTGGTCATGAGGGTCGGTCTCCTCGGCGTTCGGGCCCGTCGTGGTGGGACGGCGTATTCGTCAGGCGCGGTCTGGTGGGAATGCGCCTCGGTCGTGCGCGTCCTGGTGGGACGCGTCGTGGCCAGCGGATTCGGAGATCACCAGCGAGACGTAGTCTCCGTTCCGCCCGCGCGCTCCGCAAGGGCTGCCGGGTCCCGATCGCCCCTCGCGGCCCGCACCGCACCGTCCCGGACCGGCCACCGCTGCCGCGGCCCCCTCGACACACCCCTCCGCTTCCGGTTGCCTTCCGGACTGGAAACAGGAAACTTCGGCGATCACCTTGTCCGTCCCCCTGCGGCTGCACCACGCTGACATGCGGTGACGCTCGGCTGCTCGGCGGGAGACTTCGGAGGTACATGTGCACGGGCAACGTCACCAGTTCGGACCGGAGCTTCGACGGCGGCGCCTCGCCGAAGGGCTCACGCTCGACGCGCTGGCCGCAGCGGTCCACTACAGCAAGGGCCAGCTGAGCAAGGTCGAACGCGGTCTCAAACCCCCGAGCCCGGATCTCGCACGCCTCTGTGACGCCGAACTCGGCGCCGGGGGCGCGCTCGCCGCCCTGGTCCCCTGGCGGTCGTCCGGGGCCGATACCGATGAGGAGATCCCCGGTGACCAGGAGGTGTGGCTGATGCGCCTGACGGCGGGCGGCACGGACTCGTTCCAGCCCATGGACCGGCGGCAGGTGATGGCGGCCGGTGCCGCGGGCGCCGCCTCGGCGCTGCGTCTGGGCCCCGGGACACCATCGGCGCCCACCGCGGCCGAGGGGAGCTCACTGCTGGAGGTGTCCCGGTCGATGTTCGACCAGTACCGGCGGCTCGGCCAGACCGTGAGCCCCCGGTTCATGCTCCCCGCGCTGGTCGCCCAGACCCACACCCTGCGGGAGCTGGCCCGTGGCGCCGGGGCCCGCACCCGGCGGGGACTGCTCACCCTCGCCTCCCGCTACGCCGAGTACATCGGCTGGCTGGTGCAGGAGTCGGGCGATGAGAAGGCCGCCTTATGGTGGACCCGGCGCGCGGTCGAACTGGCCGCCGCGGGCGGTGACGAGGACCTCGCCGCCTACGCCCTGGTGCGCCATGCGCTGATCACGCTGTACCGGCAGGACGCGGCGCAGACCGTCGAGCTGACCCGGCGGGCGCAGAGCGGCGCGGTGCCGCCGAGGATCCACGGCCTCGCGGCACAGCGGGAGGCCCAGGGACACGCCCTGGGCGGTGACTACGACGCGTCGATGCGCTGTCTGGACCGGGCCCGGGTGCTGCTCGCACGGGACGCGCCCGACTCCGGCACCCCCGTCATCGGCACCACCAACCTCCCCGATCCGGTCGCGATGGTGACCGGCTGGTGTCTGTACGACCTGGGGCGGCCCCGCGAGGCCGCCGAAATCATCGACCGGGAGCTGGCCCGGATCCCCCCGGACGCCCTGCGCACCCGGGCCCGTTACGGAATGCGCCAGGCGCTCGCCCACGCCGCGGCGGGTGACCTCGATCACGCCTGTGAGCTGGCCGGTCAACTCCTCGACGGCGCCGTGGCCGTGGGCTCCGCGACCATCACCGCCGATCTGCGGAGGCTGGCCCACACCCTGGCCCGCCACCCCACCCACCCCACGGTGCGCGCCCTCACCCCGGAGCTCACCGCCGCCCTGCGCCTCGAGACTCCCTGACCGCCCGGTCCGCACAGCACATCCCCACAGGAGGAGGAACACCGCCATGCCCGATGTCTTCATCAACTACCGCACCCACGACGGCGAGAAGACCGCCACGACCATCGAGCGGGAACTGTCCCACCGCTTCGGCTCGGAACGGATCTTCCGCGCGTCGAAGTCCATCCGGCCCGGTGAACCCTTTCCCCAGGCCCTGATCAACGGTGTCCGGCGCAGTGGTGTGCTGCTCGCCGTGATGGGGCCGGACTGGGCGGGAAGCCCCCGGCTCCATGACGAACAGGACTGGGTGCGCCGCGAGATCGAGGAGGCGTACGCATGCGCGATCCCTGTCGTACCGCTGCTGGACGGACGGCGCACCGAGCGGCTGCGCGCCGCGGATCTGCCGGCGGCGCTGGCCTGGCTCGCCGACTGCCAGTCGCTGCGCTTCGACCACCAGAACGCGTCGGCCGATCTGAGGACCATCGGTGACGCGCTGGCCGATCTGGTGCCCGCGCTCCGGGAGGCCGGCGAACGGACGGCGCGTACGCCCGAACCGGGCACCGTGCACAACGGGGTGGGCGAGGTCAACGGTGCGGCCACCCAGTCCCGCGACATCACCGGGGACGTCGGCACGGTCATCAAGGGGGCGCAGGGCCCGGTCCACACGGGACGGGGCGATATCCACCAGCACACCCCGACCATCACCGGGGACGGCGCCGCCTATGTGGCCGGGAACAACCACGGGGGCATCAGCCACACCTTCGGCGGGCCGCGCCGGCGCGAGGGCGACGAACGGTGACCGACACCTTCGGAACGCATGTCTCCGGTGCGCCGACCGCGATGCACTCGGGCAGCGGCAACCTGTTCGTCACGTTCGACCCGGGATCCCTGCTCGTGGACTCCCGGGGAAAGACCCCTCGGAAAGTCGCGGAGGACGAACTCCTCCGGCTCCACCAGCGCTTCGTTCCCCCGGAGGGTTTCGGCGCGGCGCGGGAGGTGCTGGAGACCCGTGGCACCGTGCTGCTCGACGGCGTACCGGGGGGCGGCCGGGACACCGCGGCCCGGATGCTGCTGCGTCAACTCCCCGGCAGTACGGGACCGTTCCATGAGCTGGTGCCCGACGCGGAGAAGGGTCCGTACCTCGATCCCGGGCAGATCGGCGACGGAGACCAGCTACTGCTGAACCTGTCGACGGCCGAGGAGCCGCTGTGGAACGCGGTCCAGGACGAGCTGTCCGCGTTCCGCGCCACGCTCACCGCACGGCGGGCCCATCTCGTGGTGGTACTCCCCCATCACCGGGTGACAAGAACCCATAACGCCTTCGCGTCGTTCCTCGTGGAGATCGGACGTCCATCGGGGCTGCGGGTGCTCCGGCGCTCTCTCGGCCTCGACGGTATCGAGCACACGCTGACCGAGCCCCTTCCCGAGCCGCTGGCCGACTACCTGGCCAAGGAGCCACCGGTCGGTGAGATCGCCCGGCTGGCCGTGCTCATCGAACGGGCGCGGTCCACCGATCGGGACGGCCGGGGGTTCCCCGAGTGGTGCGGGGAAGCGCTCACCGCGGTGATGGTCCGGGACCGGGACATCACCCGGCTGGTGGCGGAGCGTCGCGAGGGGCCGCAGCGGGCCCTTCTTCTCACCACCGCGATGCTGCACGGCGCCCATGCCGACGCGGTCCACCAGGGCGCCGCCGCCATGCTGCGGACCATGGGCTCCCCCGCCGACGACCGGCCGCTGCTGGAACGTGCCGATCTGGTCGAGCGGTTCCAGGAGATCGACGCCGAGGCGGGTGCCGGAGGCGCGGTGCGCTTCACAAAACTCGGCTACGAACCCGCCGTCCGTGCGCACTTCTGGCACCATATGCCGGAGCTGCGCGACCCGCTGGGGTCCTGGGTGGCGGACGCCGTGACACTGCCGCGGCTGGGGTCGGACGACCGCGATGAGCTGGTCAGGCGGTTCACCGAGCAGTGTCTGCGCACCGGGCACACCGAGGCGCTGGTCGGTCTGGTGTCCCGGTGGACCTCCGCACCGAGGGACAACGACCTCCTACGGGCGGCCGCCAAGACCCTGGAGTCGGGTCTGCGCGACGAGGTGTACGGCCGGAGGTTCCGGCAGAAGATCTACGACTGGTCGCGTGAGGAGGGCCTGTCCGCCCGGCTCCGGGACGTCCTCATCGGCGTCTGTTCCGAGGTGATGGCCGTGCGCCACCCGGACGAGGCCCTGGTCCGCCTCCATCACCTGGCCAGACGGCAGCGCCATGGCAGCACGGCCGCCGAGGTGCTGCTGCGCCTCGTGCGCTCCGACCACCGGCTGCGCCGCCGGATGCTGGACCGTCTCGCGGACGGTCTGGTGGGCCACTCCTGGCCCGCCGACGCCGAGTTGTTCCTCGGGCTGACCGAACCCGGCGCACTCATCGACCCCGGGACGCGCAACCACGGACTGCTCGCCGAACCCGGTGTGCGGAGCCGGCTGGTCACCGGGTGGAGCATGGTCTTCCGGGTCCACCCGCACCACGGCTGGACCGAGCGGGTGGAGAGCTGGCTGCTCACCGCCTGCCGCCGCCCGGAGCACCGCGAGGCGCTGCTCGATGTCCTGCTCGAGGGCAGTGTCACCCGGGGCGAGATCCTCGGCCGTCTCTATGTGATCGCCCGTGACTGGGCACCCCGGTCGGGCGACGCCCGGGAGAAGGCCGCCGCGCTCGTCGACACGCTCTTCCAGAAGATCAATATCGCTCAAGGCATCCAGGAGACAGCACCATGAGTACTGGCCGCAAGACGGTGACGGCCTTCCTCACGATCATCTGCGGACTGCTTCTCGTCATCCTCGGCCTCTGTGCCGGATGGCCGTTGTGGGTGTGGCCGCTGGTGGCCGTGACCGTGCTGGGTGCTCCCCTCCTGGTGGTGAAGGTGGCCGGGGGCCGGCGCGATCCGCTGCCGCGCGAGCTGCTGCTCGAACCCGATCTGCCGATTCCCCCGCTGGAGCGCCGCGAGCAGCACATCGCCCAGGTGGCGCTGCCGAGCCGGGAAGCCGACTACGACTTCGTGTTCTCCGCGGTGGTGCGCTGGTGTCCGTGCGACACCTCGGGTGATGCTCCCGTCATCAACCCGGGCGCGCTGGCCATCGACGCGGTCCTCGAACGGGCCCGCCGGATCACCGAGCTCCGCTCCCCCTCCCGGGCCTCCCTGGTGGCACACGAGCTGAACGGCGAGCTGGGGGTGATGCGCCCCGATGGCTCGGGACGCGTGGAGGCCATGGCCGACAACGTCACCCTCGTACTCTCCGAACACGACCAGGCCCGCCTGGACAAGCTGGCCGCGGTCCGCAAGGACGAGGCGGTGTGGGAGCACGAGCGGAAGTACGAGCAGAGCAGGCGCGCGTATCTGGGCGATGATGTGCTCCAGGACACCGGCAGCGCCGTGGTGTGGTGGCTGGCCAGGAACGACGACCGGGTGGAGAAGGCGGTCAAGGACATCGGTCTGCTCGCGCAGCTGTCCTCCGCGGCCAACAACAAGGATGTGCCCGAGCAGTTCCAGCACATGGTGCCGTATCCGGTGCCCGAACCGGAGCCGATGCCTTTCCTGGGGAACGGTCACGGGCCGACGGGACCGTTCGCCCCGGTCGACGGCCATGAGCCCGTTCAGCCGCCGGAGACTCCGGTGTCGGCGGCCGACCACGCCGGAGCGCTCATGGAGGCCATGGGCCTGGCCGAGGGCGATCCCCGGCAGGCGCTGTTCGCCCGGCAGCTGGCTCATGTCGCCGCCGCGTACGCCTCGCCCGAGGAGGTGGAGGAGCTGCTGCGGCGGTTCGACACCCCCGAGGACCCGGAACCGGAGCCTGACGCGAACCCGGGTCCGGAGCCGGAGCCGGAGCCGGACGGGGCCGCGAACGTGGGTCAGTCCTGGTAGAGGGCGGAGAGACGGGGCAGCCGGCGCTCCCTCTCCTCGTCGTCCTCGACGTCGAAATCCCCGTCCGGGTCGGCGTATTCGACGGTGAACGCGGCCGGGGGCAACTGCGCACCGGTGGCCGCCCGGTAGGCGTCCCACGGGATGCCCAGGGCCGCCTCGCACTCCAGCTCCCGGCCGTCCTCGCTCGCGGCGCGGACGGCCGGGAGGCCGGCGAGGGCGTCGGGGTCGGCCACGACGCGCTCGAACACCTCGCGGCCCTGGAGGAGGAGCCAGCCGCGGAAGTAGTCGAAACCGTCGTCGGAGCAGCCTCCGTTGATGACGTAGGCGCCGCCCCAGAGCAGCGAGCGGTAGGAGTCGCCCATGCGGTCCCACAGCACCTGCTCGGTGGCGATGATCTCGGCGGGCGGACGCGTCGCGAGCAGGGCGGCCGCCCGTGCGGCCACCGCCTCGGCGTCCGCCGGGTCCGCCACCGTGGCGCGGGCTTCGTCGATCAGCTTCCAGAACTCCTCGCGGTCCATGGCGGCCACCATGGCATCCACCTCTGACAGTGCGCCGCCGGGGGCGCGTCAGCCCCGGTCGGAGGGGTGGCGTAGCCTCGCATCCGCCCATCGCCCCGCGCGGAAGAGGAACGCCGATGTACGCCGTCTGGCTGCTGCTCGCAGTCGTCTCCGGTGGGCTGATCGCCGTACAGTCCCGTCTCAACGGTGAGTTGGCGCACGGGACGCACGACCCCTACGCCGCGGCGCTCATCTCCTTCGGCTCCGGGCTGGTGGTGATGTCCGCCGGGCTGCTCATCGCGGGTGCGCGGCGGGCGGGGCGGCGGGACGCACCGGGCGGGCCGCGACATACGGGGCCGGGCGCCGTCGTCCGGGCGGTGCGTGAGCACCGGCTGAAGTGGTGGCAGGTGCTCGGCGGCTGCGGTGGCGCGCTGCTGGTGCTCTCGCAGTCCCTGACGGTCACCACGCTCGGGGTGGCCCTGTTCACCGTGGCCGTGGTGGCCGGACAGACCGCCGCCGGGCTGGTCTTCGACCGCAAGGGGCTCGGGCCCGCGGGGCCACAGCCGATGACCGCGCCCCGGATCATCGGATCGGTCCTGGTCCTCACGGCGGTCGGGGTGTCCACGGCCGGCAAACTGGACGCGGACTTCCCGCTCTGGATGCTCGCGCTGCCCCTGGTGGCCGGGGCCTGTGTGAGCTGGCAGCAGGCGGTCAACGGCCATGTGCGGGTCGCCACGGGCTCGGCCCCGACCGCGACCTTCACCAATTTCGCGGTCGGCGCCACCGTTCTGGTCACGGTGTTCGGCGTGCACACGCTCGCGGTCCACCCGCCGCGCACCCTGGCACCGCAGTGGTACGTGTACTGCGGCGGCCCGGTCGGGATCGTGTTCATCGGGATCGCCATCGCGGCCGTCCACCACCTCGGGGTGCTCATCCTCGGTCTGGCCACGATCACGGGCCAGCTCCTGGGCTCGCTCGCGCTGAACGTGGCCTTCCCCCGGGAGGGGGCCGAGGTGACCTCCTCGACGTTCGTGGGGATCGCCGTGGCGCTCGTGGCGATCGCGATCGCCGCCCTGCCCCGGCGGGGCGGCGGCTCACGGACGGTGGCCGGCGGCGCCCCGCGGACCAGCGGATCCGCCACCGTCACCGGGGCGGCCGCCCGCCCCGCACCGTCGCAGGCGTCCGACCACGCCCGCTGTTCTCGCTGACCACCCGCGCCGCCCCGACCGCGTTGTCCGAATCCCGCCAGCATCCGGTGTCCGTTTTCCGCAGACTGGACAGCGATCAGGACACTTCACAGGAAAGCGAACGGAACCATGACGGTCTACACCACGTTCGACAGCCCTCTGGGTGAACTGCTGCTGGCGGGCGAGGAGTCCACGACCGCTCCGGGCGGTGTCGCGCTGACCTCCCTCTCGGTGCCCGAGCAGCGGGGCGGGGCGACGGTCGGCGACGGCTGGCGGCGCGATGACACGGCGTTCGCCGCCATCACGGACCAGCTCCGGGCATACTTCGCGGGGCGGCGCACCCGGTTCGACATCGAGTTCACATCCGCCGGCACCCCGTTCCAGCAGCGGGTCTGGCAGGCGCTTGAAGAGATCCCGTACGGCACGACCCTCAGCTACGGTGCGCTCGCCGAGCGGGCCGGGGCGTCGCGCGCCGCCGTGCGCGCGGTCGGTACGGCGATCGGCCGCAATCCGCTGCTGGTCGTACGCCCGTGCCACCGGGTCATCGGGGCGGACGGTTCACTGAGCGGGTACGCGGGTGGTCCGGACCGCAAGCGCAGTCTGCTGCGGCTCGAGGGCATCGAGGCCCCGGCGTGATCACCAAGAACACCGCCGTCAGGGCGCGCCGCGCCCTGGACTCGGCCGACTGGCAGGCCCTGGCCGGGGAGCTGGACAGCCACGGCTGCGCGCTCACCCCGAAGCTGCTCACCCCCGCGGAGTGCCGCTCCCTGGCGGGGCTCTACGACCAGGAGGCGCGGTTCCGCTCCACCGTCGACATGGCCCGGCACCGCTTCGGCTCCGGCCAGTACCGCTACTTCAGCCATGAACTCCCCGAGCCGGTGGCGGAGTTGCGTGCCGCCTTCTATCCCCATCTGCTGGCCATCGCGCGCGACTGGGCGGACCGGCTGGGGCGCCCCGCGCCCTGGCCGGACACCCTGGAGGCGTGGCTCACGCTGTGCCACGCGGCCGGGCAGGGCCGGTCGGCCCAGATCCTGCTGCGCTACGGTCCGGGCGACTGGAACGCGCTCCATCGCGATGTGTTCGGCGAGATGGTGTTCCCGCTCCAGGTCGTCATCGGGCTCGACGAGCACGGCAGCGACTACACCGGCGGGGAGTTCCTGCTGGTGGAGCAGCGCCCCCGGGCGCAGTCGCGCGGCACGGTCACCGTGCTGGAGCAGGGCCACGGCCTGATCTTCACCACCCGCGACCGGCCGGTGCGCTCGGCCCGTGGCTGGTCCGCCGGGGCGATGCGGCACGGGGTGAGCACCGTGCGCTCCGGCCGCCGCCACGCTCTGGGCCTGGTGTTCCATGACGCCTCCTGACCCCGGGCACCGCCATGGCCACCGCACCGGGCCCCGGCCGCGGATACACCCTGCTGGACGCCGGCGGCCGGCCGTTCCGGTCCACGGCACCGGGCACCCTCGGCGGCCACCGTCGGGGCAGGCTGTACGGACGGCTGGACTGCCCCTCGGCACTGCGGGCGCTGGCCCGCGGGGGCTACCGCCGGCACCGGGTGTTCTTCGCGGACGAGACCACCGCACGCGCAGCCGGGTACCGGCCGTGCGCGGTGTGCCTCCCCGCGCGGTACGCCCACTGGAAAGCGAACCGGGAGACCGCACCACCGTGACGCACCCACCCCGGCACACCGCCGGCCGGCCCGTCCCACCGCTGCCCGACGAGGACGAGGAGCAGGCGTACGGCCCGCTGCCGGACCCCGCTCCGCACACCCGCGCCGAGCTCACCGCCGTCGTCGGCCTGGTGGCCGCGTCGGCGCGCCGCACCGGGACGGTGGCCGTCGGCCACGGCCGGGACACCGCCTCACGCGCCGCGGCCGCGGCGTTCGCCACCGCCTGGCAGGAGCGGGGCGGACACGTCGTCGCGGTGGTGGACTGGCCCGAGACCGCCGCGTCCTGGCTGCGCCCGGCCCGTCGGCTGACCGCACCGGCGCCGGACGCCTGGGTGGTTGCCGCCGCGCCGCTGGGCTGGGTCCGGATGAGCCGCCGGCTGCGGTACAGCACCGACTGGGATCCGGCGCGCACCGTGGCGTTCGCCTCGCTGCGGGATTCCCGCCTCCCGGCGCCGGCCGGGCCGCGGACACTGGACGGGCTGCGCGGAGCCACCGCCGACGGTGGCACCTGGGAGATCCAGGGCCGCTGGGTCACCTCCCGCCCGGCTCCGGAGGGCGGTGACCCCCGGTGGACGCGCTGATCCCCCGGCCCCGGCTGCGCGTGGCCCCCGGCGCCGTCCACGTGCCCGGCTGGCTCGACCTCGACGCGCAGCGCCGTCTGGTCACGGCCTGCCGGGCCTGGGCCACCGGTCCGGTGCCGATCCGCCGCACCCGGCTGCCGAACGGCGGGGTGATGTCCGTGCGCACGGTGTGCGTGGGCTGGCACTGGAAGCCGTACACCTACACCCGGACCGCGGACGACGTGAACGGCGCGCGGGTGGCCGCGTTCCCGCACTGGATGGTGGACCTGGGCCGCCGTGCCCTGGTCGCGGCCTACGAGGACGAGCGGGCCGGGGACGGCTACACCCCCGACACGGCGCTCATCAACTTCTATGACGCGGCGGCGAAGCTGGGGATGCACCAGGACAAGGACGAGCGGTCCGGCGCACCGGTGGTGTCCCTCACCGTCGGCGACAGCTGTGTGTTCCGCTTCGGCAACACCGAGACCCGCACCAAGCCGTACACGGATCTCGAACTCGCCTCGGGCGACCTGTTCGTCTTCGGCGGCGCCTCGCGATACGCCTTTCACGGGGTGCCCAGGATCCTGCCCGGCACCGGCGATCCGGCGACCGGGCTGACGGCGGGGCGGCTGAACGTCACGATGCGGGTGACGGGTCTGACGGATCCGCCCTGACGGCCCCGGCCGCCGAAGGCTACGAGGCGGCCAGCCGGCGCGCCCGGCGCAGCCCGGCCGTGACGTCCGCGAGCGTGGCGCAGTCCTCCACCGCACCGCCCGCGGGCAGCGCCAGGTCCGCGGGGGGACGGCGGGTGGCGACGGCGTCGGCCAGGTCCGACAGCCCGGTCCGCAGCCGCTCGGCCAGATCCGGGTCCGGGGCCGCGGCGCCCTGGTCCAGCCGGACCCCGCAGGCCGTCGCGGTGTCCACGATCTCCTCCAGCGCGGAGACCACCGGGGCCCACACCGCCAGGTCGCGTCCGAAGGGCGGGTGTTCGGCGCCGGCCACCGCCACCGCGCGACGGGCGTCGGCCAGCGCCCGGTACGCCTCACGGCGCAGCCGAAGCCGTTCCGCGTAGAGGGCGTCGGCGGCGAGCACCCGGTCGAGGTGGTCACGGGTGGCGCGGACGGCGAGCGAGAGCCGGACGGACACCTGGGCGCGGGGCCCGCCGAGCCCCGGCAGCGCCCCGGCGGCCAGCACCACCGCGCAGGCCAGCAGGGTGTCCATCAGCCGGGTGTACCCCGGGTCGGTGTCCCCGCCGAGGTAGACCAGGGAGAGCAGCAGGGGGGTGAGGACGGCGGTCTGCAGCGCGAAGTGGCGTACGGAGACCGGGATCAGCGCGGAGCAGAGCGCGGCCACGGCGACCGGCCAGGCCCCGGGCTCCCCGGCCACCGGGGTGAGGAGGGCGGTGAGCGCGCCGAAGACGGCCACGCCCACCGCGGTGCCCAGGGACCGTGAGACGGCCCGGGAGAAGAGCGGGCCCATATCCGGTTTGACGAGGAAGGCGGCGGTGGCGGGCAGCCAGTACCAGTGGTCGCCGGGGAGTTCGCGGGCCAGCGCGGTGCTCACCCCGACGCAGAGCGCCACCCGGGCCGCGTACTCGCGCCCCGCGGCACCGGACACGCGGCGCAGCCGCTGCCGCGGGCCGGGGCCCACGGGGCCGACGGCGGGCGCCGGTTCGCCGTCGAAGACCCGGGCGGCGAGCAGGACGGCGCGGTGCACGGCCACCTTGCCCGCGGTGTCGGGGACGGGCGCGGGCAGCGGGCCGGGCGGCCGTCCGGTGCGGATCGAACGGGCGAGCCGGGCGGGGGTGCGCGCCAGGTGGTCGGGCAGGGGAGCGTTCTCCCACAGCAGGGTGAGGGCCGCCTCGCTGAGCGCTCCGGCCACCGCGAGGCGGTCACGCAGTCCGCGTTCCCGGGTGTCCGGCCGGTACCGCGGCAGCCGGTGGGCGTAGAGCGCTTCGTAGGCGGTGTCGTACGCGGTGGTCAGACGGCGCCGTGCCGGACGGCCGCCCTCGGTGCCGACCGCCGCCATCAGGTCGGCGAGGGCGTCGTAGACGGCGGCCACGGCCTCGTCCGCGTCGGAGCGGACGGCGGGGCGGCGCCGGAGCGGCCGGGCCGACCAGGGCAGCAGTGCGGCCATGGTGAGCACCCAGGCGGCGCCGGTGAGGATCAGCCCGGCGCGTGCGGCCGGGGTCTCCGGCAGCGGCATCCCGGCGCCGACGACGCACAGCACCATCAACTGCACCCCGGCGGATGAGCAGACGGGGCCGACGGCGCTGAGCGCGCCCGAGACCAGTCCGACGGCGGCGAGCGCGACCGCCATCGCGGCGCCGAGGCCGAGGGTGCCCAGCCAGGCGCCGATGAGCATCCCGACGGCTCCCGCGACGGCGGGCAGTCCGATGCGGACGATCCGGGTGGCGCGGGTCGCCGGGCGGTCGTTGATATGGGCGAACATCGCGCCCAGCCCCACGGTGACCCCGGCGGAGGTGTGTCCCGAGGCGACTCCGGCGGCCACCACGGGGCCGACGCCGAGCGCCCCGCGCAGGACGGCACCCCAGGGCACGGGGGCTCCGGTCCCCCACACCCCGCGCAGGGGATGGGCCAGCCAGTCGGGCGGAGCGGGGCGAATGCGCAAGGGTCCTCCGTGGTGCGGGTGGTACGGGTACCGCTGGGGTACGGCCGACGCCGGGCCCTGCGTCGGAATCCGGGTCGGGTGGATATCAGGCCAGGTCTCCTCGACCGTAAGGGAGTCATGCGGAACTTCCGTAACCTGTGTATTTCCGCCATATGAGATGTGGGTGATCCCCGGGCGTCCGGCAGGGTGCGGACGCCCGGGGCGGGGAGGGGCGCGGGGCGGCCGGTCAGCGGGGGGATGCACGGCGCACGATCGCCTCGATCATGGCAATGACAGAACCCGATCACCTGGTGCCTCACCACGCACATGCCACGCTCATATGTGTCCGAAGCGTGGCCATCTTTAGACGGAGCGTGTTGTGTTCCGCCCCCGGACCCAACTAGCCTCCGTAGCCGCCGTGTTACCGAACGCACGTTTAGTACCCCTTCGGTACACGCGTTGAGCAACTGCTCCAGGCCCTGCACCGGCAACGGAGGAGAGATGACCGACACCCTCACGGACACGGCGAGCGGCACCGGCCGGGAACCGGGCTACCCGATCGACAGGAGCCCGCACTGCCCCTTCTCCCCGCCCGCCGGGCTGCGCGCGTTACAGTCCACGGCACCGCTGCGGAAGGTCCGGCTGTGGGACGGCAGCGGCGCCTGGCTCGTCACCCGGTACGCGGAGCTGCGCACCCTGGCCGCGGACCCCCGGATCAGCAGCGACATCCTGCGCCCCGGCTATCCGCACGTGAGCCTCGGCAGTCTGGAGCGCGCCCGCCGCCAGACGTCCTTCATCGTGATGGACGACCCCGCCCACGCCCGGCTGCGCCGACTGGTGACCGCGCCGTTCACGGTCAGGCGGATCCAGGCGCTGCGCCCCGCCGTCCAGGAGCTGGTGGACGAGCTGATCGACACCATGCTGGCCGGGCCCTGCCCCACCGACCTGGTACGGGAGTTCGCGCTGCCGCTGCCGTCCCTGGTCATCTGCCGGCTGCTCGGAGTCCCCTACGCCGACCACGCGTTCTTCCAGCGCCACAGCGCCGCGCTGCTCAACCGCGACTCCGCGGAGCGGGCCACCGAGGCCCAGCGCATCCTGACGGACTACCTGGACGGCCTGGTCGCCGAGAAGCTGGTCCGCCCCACCGACGATCTGCTCTCCGTGCTGGCCACCGAGCAGGTCGCACCCGGTCTGCTCGAGCGGCGGGACCTCACCGCCATCGCCATGCTGCTGCTGGTCGCCGGGCACGAGACCACCGCCAACATGATCGCGCTGGGCACCCTCGCCCTGCTCCGCCACCCCGATCAGCTCGACGCGCTGCGCGCCACCGACGATCCGGCGCGGGTCGCGGGCGCGGTCGAGGAACTGCTGCGCCACCTCACCATCGTGCAGACCGGACTGCGCCGGGTGGCACTGGCGGACATCGAGATCGCCGGCCAGGTGATCCGCGCGGGCGAGGCGGTCATCCTGGCCATCGACGCGGCCAACCACGACGCGACGGCGTTCACCGAGCCCGACCGCCTCGACCTCGGCCGCGACGCCCGCCGCCACGTGGCCTTCGGCTACGGCGTCCACCAGTGTCTGGGCCAGCAGCTGGCCCGGATGGAGTTGCAGGTCGTCTACAGCACGCTCTACCGGCGCATCCCCACACTGCGCCTGGCCGCCGACCCGGCCGGACTCCCCTACAAGCACGACTCCATCGTCTACGGGGTCCATGAACTTCCCGTCGCGTGGTGAGGGCGGATCCTCCGCCTCCACCACCGCCGCTCCGGCGACCCCCACCCCCCCATCGAGGAGAAGACAGCCCTATGCGGGTGACCTTGCACCAGGACAAATGCGTGGCCTCCGGCCAATGCGTACTCGCCGCGCAGGAGGTGTTCGACCAGCGCGACGAGGACGGTGTCGCGGTCCTGCTGGACGACAGCCCGCCCGCCGGGGCGCATGACGACGTCCGGCACGCCGCCGCCGTCTGCCCCGCCCTCGCGATCACCCTGGCAGAGTCGTGAACACCACCCGCGACGTGGTCATCGTGGGAGCCTCCGTGGCCGGGCTCACCACGGCCGTGACCCTCCGCACCCTCGGCTACGACGGCCGTCTCACCCTCATCGGGGACGAGCCGCACACCCCGTACGACCGGCCCCCGCTGTCCAAGCAGATCCTCGCGGGCACCTGGGAACCGGACCGGATCAGACTGCGCACCGACGAGGAACTGGCCGCACTCGACGCCGAGTTGCTGTTCGGCAGGTCCGCCACCGGACTGGACGTCGCCGCCGGACGGGTGCTGCTGGACGGCGGCGACAGCGTGCCGTACGGCTCGCTCGTCATCGCCACCGGGGTGAACCCCTGCCGGCTGCCCGGTGTCGAACTGGCGGGGGTGCATCTGCTGCGCACCCTCGACGACGCCCTCGCCCTGCGCGCCGCGATGCTGCGCGGTCCCAGGGTGGCCGTGGTCGGGGCCGGCTTCCTCGGTGCCGAAGCGGCGGCGGCCGCCCGTGGGATGGGGCTGGAGGTCACACTGATCGACCCCCGGCCGGTGCCCATGCGGCGCCAGTTCGGCGACCGCGTCGGCGCGCTGGTCGGAGAGCTCCACCAGGACCACGGGGTGTCCGTGCGCTGCGGCACCGGGGTGAACCAGTTCCTGGAGACCGACGGCCGGGTGACCGGGCTGGAGCTGACCGACGGCGTCAAACTCGACGCCGACCTGGTCGTGGTCGCGGTCGGCGCCGCCCCCGCCACCGGCTGGCTGCGGGAGTCCGGACTGCTGCTCACCAACGGCGTGGAGTGTGACGCCACCTGCCGGGCCGCCCCGGGCGTCTACGCCGCCGGGGACGTGGCCTCCTGGCACAACAGCCACTTCGACGCCCCGATGCGGCTGGAACACCGGCTGAACGCCACCGAGCAGGCGCAGGCCGTCGCCCGCAACGTGCTCGGCGCGGAGCTGCCGTTCGCTCCGGTGCCGTACTTCTGGACCGACCAGTACGACGCCCGGATCCAGGCGTACGGGATCTTCCCCGCCGACGCGGACCTCGCCGTGCTCCACGGCGAACTGGACAGCCGCCGCTTCGTCGCCGCCTATGGCCACCGGGGCCGGGTGGTCGGGGTGCTCGGCTGGAACTGCCCGCGCGAGCTGCGCACACTGCGCCGGTTGGTGGTCGAGCGGGCGCCCTGGTCGTCGATCGGGGCGCAGGAGTGTCTGACCGCCGCCTGGTGAGGAGCCGCTGAGGACCGCAGACCGCCGAGGACCGCACCGGACACCTGCCGCTGACATGTCCGGGCTCGGGGGCCGACGCTCCCGGGGCCCGGGCCGACACCTCGCGGCAAGTCGCCGGTGACCACGGCGTCAGGTCTCGGTCATGCGCCGGGGTGAGGCTGGCCCGATGCTCGTCCGTCGCATTCCCGTCCCAGCCGTCACCGTCGCCCCCCACCACTGCCGGCTGCTCGGGCTCACCGGCTCGGTGGCGCTGGCGCTGGGAGGAGCGACGGCCGGGGCGCTGCCGGTGGCGGACGCGCTCACCCCCGACTCCGGCAGAGCGGCCCTCGGCCTGGTCAGCACCTACTTCGGACTGGTCCTGCTGATCGCGGCCTGGTGGTGGCTGGGCCGGGCGGTGCGCGGACCACGGCCGCCCGGCACCCGGAGCCTGCTGCTCACCCTGGCCGTCTGGGCGGCGCCGCTGCTGCCCGCTCCCCCGCTGTTCAGCCGGGATGTGTACAGCTATCTCGCCCAGGGCGCGATGGTGCACGCGCGGATCGACGTCTACGTCCACGGTCCGATCCGGCTGGGCGGACCGCTCGCGGCCGAGGTGGCGCCGGTGTGGCAGCACACCCCGACCCCGTACGGCCCGGTGTCCCTGGTGTTCGAGACCGCGGCCGCGCATGCGGCGCGTGCCGAACCGTCCCTCGGCGTGCTGGGACTGCGGCTGGTCGCACTGCTCGGAGTGGCCCTGATGGCGCTCGCACTGCCGGTGCTCGCCCGGCGCTGCGGCACCGACCCGGCCGGAGCGGTGTGGCTCGGGGCACTCAACCCGCTGTCGCTGCTGCATCTGGTGGGCGGTGCGCACAACGACGCCGTGATGCTGGGGCTGCTGGGTGCCGGACTGGTGGCCGCGACGGGCCGCTGGCCCGCGTGCGGCGCGGTGCTGGTCACCCTCGCCGCCCTGGTCAAGGCACCCGCCGCGCTGGGGCTGCTGGCGGTGGCCACGCTCTGGGCACACCGGATGGAGGGCCGCGCGCACCGGGTGGGCGCCGTCCTGACCACCGCCGCACTGGCGCTCGCCACCACGGGCGCGGCCACGGCCGTGACCGGCACCGGATACGGCTGGATCAGCGCCCTCGGCACCCCGGCGTCGCCCGGCAACTGGGCGCTGACCAGCGCCCTCGGACACGCCACCGGGGCCCTGCTGGAGGCGGTGGGCAGCGGTCTGGCACCGCTGGCCACGCCGGTGTGGCACGGGCTGGGGCTGCTGGCCACCGCTGTCGCCGTGGTGGTGGTCTGGCTGCGTCCGCCCCGGCGGCCGCTGTACGCGCTGGGGCTGAGCCTGACGGCGGTGGCCCTGCTCGGCCCGGCACTGCGGCCCTGGTACGTGCTGTGGGGGCTGTTCCTCCTCGCGGCGGCGGCGCCGGGTGGTGCGGTGCGACGGGCGGTGGCGGCGGGCAGCGGGGTGCTGGCCCTGGCCGTGCTGCCGAGTGGATTCGCCCCGGACGCACGGCAGTTGACCTGTGCGGTGGGCGGCGGGGTGGTGGCGCTCCTCGTGCTGTGGGCCGTACGGCACGCTCCGGGACCGGCCACCGGGGCCGCCCTGTCCTCCGCGTCCGGCGGCCGGCACCCGGAGCGTCCACGGTGAGCGGGCCGGGTACCCCGCGCGGCCGGCTGGTGGTGGCGGCCGGTCTGGTGGCTGCGGTGGCGCTGTTCCTGGGCACGGTCCCGCTGCACCGGCACTGGTTCGACCTCCAGGTGTACTACGGGGCCGTCGGCCACTGGCTGCGGGACGGCCATATCTACGCCTTCACCACCCCCGGGGCGGACGGTGCGGACTACGGTTTCACCTATCCGCCGTTCGCCGCCCTGTGCATGCTGCCGATGACGCTGGTGAGCTGGCCCGGGGCGGTCACCATCAGCACGGCGCTGAATGTGGCCGCCTCGGCCGCCGTGCTGTGCTGGCTGGTCGGCCCCCTGGTGCGCAGGCACGGCTGGACCCCCTGGTTCGCCTTCACCGTGGCGGCCTGTCTGTTCGCGCTGCTGGAGCCGGTGCGGGACACCTTCAGCTTCGGCCAGGTCAATCTGCTGCTGCTGGTCCTGGTGCTCGGTGACGCGTGGCTGCTGTCCTCCGGGCGCGGCCGGTTCGCCGGGTACGGCACCGGTCTGGCCGCGGCCGTCAAACTCACCCCGGCGATCTTCATCGTCTATCTCGCGGTGACCCGGCGGTGGCGTGCCGCCGCCACCGCCGCGGCCACCGCGGTGGCCGCCACGCTGCTGGCCGCGTGGGTGGCCCCGGGCGCCTCGCGGGAGTACTGGACCGAGGCGCTGTGGGACACCGACCGCATCGGTGTCCTCGCCTATGTCTCCAACCAGTCCTGGGAAGGGGTGCTGGCCCGTCTCGTCGACCCGCTGCCGCCGAGCGGGACGGCGTGGGGGCTCGGGGTGCTCGCCGTGCTGGCCGTCTGGGCGCACCGGGTGCGCGGTGCGGCGGCCGCCGGGGACGAGACGGCCGGGTACGCGCTGACCGGGGTGGCCGCATGTCTGATCAGCCCGGTCACCTGGGTGCACCATCTGGTGTGGCTGGTCCCGGCGCTGGCGGTGCTCGCCGGGTCCGGCTTGCGGCCCGGAGCGCCCCCGGCCCGCCGCCGGGCGCTGCTGCGGACGGCCGGGGTGGTCCATGTGCTGCTGTGCAGCAGTCTGGTGTGGCTGTGGCGGTTCGACTCCGCGGGGGTGGACGGCTTCCTCGGCGGCAACGCCTATGTGTGGATCTGTGTGGGGCTGTTGGTCGCGCTTCCGCTGCGCGAGGCGGCCCCGGATCCGGGTCCGCCCGCAGCCGGAGGTAGTGCCCGGCCGATGACGGGGCAGACGGAGCGATGAGCACGGAACCGGGCCCGGCCCGTATACCGGCAACAGAGATGTCCGGCACGAAGCCGAGAGCGAGGTCGCGGTCCATGTCCCAGACGATGTCGCGGGCGCTGCCCCAGCCACTTCCCCACCCGGTGCCGCAGCAGGCACACCGTCCGGTGCACCGCAGGCTTCCGGTGCGCCGGATCCTGTGTGTGCTGCCGCTGGCCGCCGTCGCCGTGTGGGTGCTCCAGCACCGGTCGCTGATCGGCTCCGGCGCCCGTCAGATGCTGACCGCGAACCCCTGGTGGCTGCTGGTGGCGGTGGCGACGACGGGGTTCGGCTGGGTGGCCGTGTCGTTCGCGCGGCAGGGCGCGGTCCTGGAACGGCTTCCGGCCCGGCGGCTGTTCGCCACGCAGTTCGCGGCGGGCGCCGCCAACCATCTGCTGCCGTCGGGTATCGGCGCGAGCGCGGTCAACATCCGCTTCATGACCGGCTGCGGGCTGACCGCCGCCCGCTCCTCGGCGGCGCTGGCACTGTACTTCCTCGCGGAGGGGGTGACCCGGGTCGGTCTGCTGGCCGTGCTCTTCCTGGCCTTCCCCGAGGCGCTGCGGCTGGGCCCGGTGCTGCCGGACCGGTCCGGTTCGCTGGTGGTGGCGGCGGTGGCGGCCGCGGTGGTCCTCCTGCTGGTGGGCTTGGCGCTGATCCGCCCGGTGCGCAGGCTGGCGCGGACGTTCCTGGGTACCGCGCTGTCCGACGCCCGCGCGGTGCACCGGCGGCCCTCCCGGGCGCTGGCCCTGTGGGGCGGTTCGCTGGCCTTTCCGCTGCTCCAGGCGTCAGGGCTGGTGGCGGTGGCGCTCGCGCTGGAACTGGAGGTACGGCCGCCGCATGTGCTGCTCGCGTATCTGGCCGCCACGGCGGTGGCCTCTCTGGTCCCCTCCCCCGGTGGTATCGGCTCGGTCGAGGCCGCGCTGGTCCTCGCGCTGGTCGCGGCGGGTGCGCAGATCGAGGCGGCCACCTCCGCCGTACTGGCCTACCGCTTCATCACGGTGTGGCTGCCGCTGGTGCCGGGGGCGCTGGTGCTGGCCGCCCTGGTCCGCGCGAAGATCGTCTGACGGGTGGTTCAGTTGCCGGGGTGGTGGAGCAGCATCTGCACGGCGGGGCCGAGGACCCGGCGGTCGCGCAGGGTGAGTTCGACACCGCCGAATCCGGCCCCGGTCGCCTCGGTCACCAGCCGCTCGGGCCTGATGCCGAGGACATGACGGTGGACGGTGAGCACCATCCGCCCGCCGGGGCGCAGCACCCGCAGCAGTTCGCGGAACCCGGCCGGGCGGTCCCAGAGCATGACGTTGTTGACGGACAGCACGGCGTCGACCGTGGCGTCGGCGCATCCGGTGCGCTCCGCCGCGCCGTCGCGGACCTCGAGCGTGCCCGCCGCGATCTGGGCGGCGCACCGCCGGATCGCCGCCCGGCGCATGGTGGCGGAGGGGTCCACGGCGATGACCCGGCCGTCCGGCTGAACGGCGGCCACCGCCGCCGGCAGTCCGACGCCCGGTCCGGGTCCCACGACCAGGACGCGTTCACCGGGGCACAGCGCCGCCCGGTCCACGGCCCAGCGCTCCTGCGAGCCGTTGAGGCGGGCCATCACCGCACCGCCGACGGTGCCCGCGGGGCCGCGCGGTCGGCCGAAGGCGGCGTCCAGCAGCCCGTGGGCCGTCTCCGGAGGGTGCGCCGGACGCCTGCCGGAGGGGTTGCCCGGGGACATGTGCGGCCTCCTCGCCTCGGTCGTGGTCGACACCGCCTAGCCGTGCCGGAGGGTCAGCACGTCGTACGGCCCGTCATGGGCGACGCCGATGTGCGTGCCGAACCGGGCGCCGACCCGGTCCAGGGTGTCACCGAGCCACTGCGCGTCCCGGCGCGTGGCATGGCGCAGCCGCATCCGCCGGGACTGGAGGGGCACCATGCGCAGCTCGAGCAGTTCTCCGCTGCCGGCGGCCACCCGCACCAGGTGGAGCAGTCGCAGATCGTCCCGGTACCGCTCGTAGCCGGCGATGCCCTCGTAGTCGTCGATGAGGTCCCCGCAGCCGTGGAGGATCAGCCGGCCGCGGTACACCTCGGCCGGGCGGGGGTGATGGGAGGAGTGGCCGTGGACGAGGTCGACCCCGCCGTCGATCAGCGCGTGGGCGAAGCGGATCTGGTCCGCGGGGACGTCGTACCCCCAGTTGCCGCCCCAGTGGACCGAGGCGACCGCGATGTCCCCGGGCCGTTTGACCTGGCGCACCCGGTCCGTGATCGCGGCGGCCCCGGCGTCCGTCAGCTCGGGCACGAGGTCGACCCCGGGGCGGTCGCCGGTGGCGGCCCAGCGGTACGGAATACCGCTGGAGGGTGTCCCGAAGGCGAAGACCAGGACCCGCCGGTCCTCTCCCACCGGGACGACGGCCGGGCGCCGGGCGGCGGTGACGTCGCGTCCCGCTCCGGCCACCCGGAGTCCGGCCCCGGCGAGGGCGTCGAGGGTGTCCTCCAGGCCGTGCGGTCCGCGGTCCAGGACGTGGTTGTTGGCCAGTACGCAGACATCGGGGCGGGCCGCGGCCAGACACGGGAGGTTGGCGGGGTTCATACGGTAGTGGAGCTCCTTGCCGGGGGCGTCCTCGCCACCGGCCGTGACGCTGGTCTCCAGGTTCACCACACGGACGTCGGGCGCGGCCTCGTCCAGCACCGCGAGGGCGTCGCCCCAGGGCCAGGTGAAGTCGACCGGGCGCGGAATCGGGCCGTTCCGCCGCTCGGCCAGCCCGACGTAGGCGCGGGAGTCCCGGATGTACGGCTCCCGCAGCTCCGGGGTGCCGGGGTGCGGCAGGATCTGGTCGACGCCGCGGGCGAGCATCACATCGCCGCAGAGGAAGAGCGTCAACGTGTCGCCGTCCATGGGTTCAACGTAACTCCTCGGCCCTCCGGACGCCCGTCGCCCGGCGCAATGGCCAAGGGTTTACTGAGCCTTTCCCGCCGTTTCTCCTCCGACCCGTTGTGTCGGACGGCCCATGCGGAACAGACTGCCCCGGTTGCTTGCACCACCTCGTACGACACAGGGAGACCTGACCGACATGACCTCCATCGACCGTCGCAGATTCATGCAACTGGCCGGTACCAGCACGGCCATGTCCCTGCTGTCCAACAGCATCGCCCGCGCCGCCTCGATTCCGGCGAACCGTCGCACCGGAAGTCTGCGGGACATCGAGCACATCGTGGTGCTGATGCAGGAAAATCGTTCTTTCGATCACTACTTCGGATCACTGCGCGGGGTGCGCGGGTTCGGCGATCCGCATCCGGTGCGGCTGCCCAGCGGCAAGCCGGTGTGGCACCAGTCGGACGGCAGCAAGGAGGTTCTGCCGTTCCGGCCCGAGGCGAACGACCTGGGGCTCCAGTTCCTCCAGGACCTCCCGCACGGCTGGCCGGACGGCCACGCCGCCTTCAACAAGGGCAACTACGACAAGTGGGTGCCCGTGAAGTCCGCCACCACCATGGCGTACCTCACCCGTGATGACATCCCGTTCCACTACGCGCTGGCCGACGCGTTCACCGTCTGCGACGCGTACCACTGCTCGTTCATCGGGTCCACCGATCCCAACCGCTATTACATGTACACCGGTTACACCGGCAATGACGGCAAGGGCGGCGGGCCGGTCCTGGACAACGCCGAGCTCGGCTACGGCTGGACCACCTACCCCGAGCGCCTGGAGAAGGCCGGGGTCTCCTGGCGGATCTACCAGGACATCGGCGACGGACTGGACGCCGACGGCGGCTGGGGCTGGATCGACGACGCCTACCGCGGCAACTACGGTGACAACTCACTGCTGTTCTTCAACCAGTACCGCAACGCCAAGCCCGGCGACCCGCTGTACGACAAGGCCCGTACCGGCACCGACGTGAAGAACGGCGACGGCCTCTTCGACCATCTGCGGGCCGACGTCCAGAACGGCAAGCTGCCCCAGATCTCCTGGATCGCGGCGCCCGAGGCCTTCACCGAGCACCCCAACTGGCCCGCCAACTACGGCGCCTGGTACATCGCCCAGGTGCTGGACGCGCTGACCTCCGACCCCGAGGTCTGGAGCAAGACCGCGCTGTTCATCACCTACGACGAGAACGACGGCTTCTTCGACCACGTGGTGCCGGCGTACCCGGCCGCCGAGGGCCACGGCGCCTCGACCGTGGACACCACCGAGGATCTGTACCCCGGTTCCTCGTCCCAGCCCGCCGGGCCCTACGGACTGGGCCAGCGGGTGCCGATGCTGGTGGTGTCGCCGTGGAGCACCGGTGGCTATGTGTGCTCCCAGACCCTGGACCACACCTCGATCATCCGGTTCATGGAGCGGCGGTTCGGGGTCGAGGAGCCCAACATCTCGCCCTGGCGGCGTGCGGTGTGCGGTGATCTGACGACGGCCTTCGACTTCGCGCACACCGACACCAAGGTCCCGTCGCTGCCGGACACCGACGCCTACCAGCCGCCGGACAACGAGCGGCACCCGGACTACGTGCCCACGCCCCCGGCCAAGGGTTCCCTGCCCCGCCAGGAGTCCGGTCTGCGCCGCTCCCGGCCGCTGCCGTACGACCTGTGCGCCGATGCCACCGTGGCCGACGGGCGGCTGCGGCTGGACTTCACCAACCGCGGCAAGGGCGGTGCCCACTTCCACATCACCTCCGCCGGCCACCCGGACGGGCCGTGGGGCTACACCGTCGAGGCGGGCAAGCACCTCTCCGGCACCTGGCAGCCCGCCGAGGGCAAGGACACCTACGACGTCCAGGTGCACGGGCCGGGCGGTTTCGTACGCCACCTCACCGGCCGCGTCACCGGCCGGGGCCCGGAGGTGACCGCCCGGCACGACCGGAAGTCCGGCGACGTCGAGCTGACCCTGACCAACGAGGGCGACAAGACCGTACGGCTGACCGTCACCGACGGCTACCACCACCAGAAGGACGCCACCTACCGGCTGCGGCCGGGCGGACGGGCGGTGCACACCGTGGACACCCGGCGCAGCCGCCACTGGTACGACGTGTCGGTGGCCTCCGACGGGGACAGCGGCTATCTGCGGCGGCTGTCCGGCCGTGTGGAGACGGGCCGCACCGGGAGCAGCGACCCGGCACTCTCCGCGGACTGACCCGGGCGCCCGGCGCACTCCCGCGCACGTCCGCCCGGCGGCTTCCGCCGGGCGGACTCGTGTGCGTACGGGGGACGTTCACTCCAGACTGAAACACAGCGCGTCGTCGCCGTGCCCCGGTACGGCCTCCGCCCGGAACGTGATACGGAGGTGAGGGAAGCAGGCGGGGAGACACGGGGGCGCTGTGCTACGCATTCATTTCACCGGTCAGGATCTCGGACTCACCCGCGTTGCCGCGGGCCCGGTCGCCATGTGGGAGACCATGCTGAGTCTGCACAGTCTCCGCCAGCAGAACCAGGGGCTGATCCCCGCGCGGTGGCGGCGGTCGGTCGGCCCCAAACTCCCCCGTTCGACCGCCCTGTTGACCGCCCTGGTGCCAATGAGGGGCTATTTTCCGGACTTTCTCACCCCGGCGGATCCGCTGTACAGCGTGGAGGAGGGGCTCGATGCGGTGCTGAGCACCCCGCGGGCCCGGCTGCGGCGCGATCTCTCACTGCTGGCCGACGGGCGGCGGCTGCCCCCGTGGACCCGTTCGCTGGCCGACGGCGAACCGGATGCCCTGGCCCTGCTCGGACGTGCCGTCCAGGCGTACCACGAGGTCGCCATCGCCCCGTACTGGGACCGTATCCGGGCCCAGGTCGACCATGAGCGGCTACGGCTGTCCACGCCGATGCTGGGCGGCGGCACCGAGGCGCTGCTGACCGCGCTGCCGCCGTGCCTGCGCTGGCGCCGGCCGGTGCTGGAGGCGGACTACCCCGTCGACCGCGATCTGCGACTCGACGGCCGCGGACTGCTGCTGATCCCCTCGTTCTTCTGCTGGCGCACCAGCATCACCCTGCTGCACCACGACCGCACACCGGTGCTGGTGTACCCGGTGCAGCAGCGGCTGCTCGAGGAGGGTCCGGAGACCCAGGGCCGCTCCTCGCTGGCCAAACTGCTGGGGCCGACCCGGGCCGCGGTGCTGGAGGCGGCCGAGGGGCGCTGTACGACCGGTGAACTCGCCCAGCGCGCGGGCATCCTCATCTCCTCGGCCAGCCAGCACGCCACCGTCCTGCGCAACGCCGGACTGCTCACCAGCACACGGGTGTCCAATACGGTGGTGCACTCGCTCACCCCGCTCGGCAGCCAGTTGCTGTACCGCGGTTCGGTGCCCCTGACACTCGCCGAACCGGGGCGCTGAGCGGGCCGCCCCGGCCGCCTCCATCGGCCGCCCACGGCGGGCACGGTACATTTGACCTCGAACGATGGAGTCGCCGGTGCTCCGTCACACCACCGTTCACCGCCGATGTGAGGAGCCCGCCCGTGTCCGGCCACCGATCCATCACCGACACCGAGAAGCTGGTCGCCGCCAAGCTCGGAGGCATTCCGATCCGCCGTGAGCAGATGGCCATGGTGTCCAACATCTACCGGGCCGCGTCGGCGGTGCGACAGCACCTGGAGAACTCGGTGCTGCGCGGCTGCGATCTGACCTGGACCGCCTTCGTGGTGCTCTGGGTGGTGTGGATCTGGGGCGAATCGGAGACCCGGAACGTGGCGGAGGAGGCGGGCATCTCCAAGGGCACGCTCACCGGTGTGGCCCGCACCCTGGAGTCCCGCGGTCTGATCCGACGCTCCGGCCATCCCAGCGACGGCCGGCTGGTGCTGCTGAGCCTCACCGATGAGGGCGAGGCGCTGATGCGGCGCGTCTTCCCGGAGTTCAACGAGGAGGAGGCGTTCGTCGCCGGGCAGTTGTCCGACGAGGAGTGTCTGCGCACCGCGGAGGCGCTGCGCCAGGTGGTGCTCCAGGTCGAGACGCACGGCGAGGAGCGCAGGCTCACCCTGCTGGACGGCGCCGAACCGGCCCCGCGCCGCAGCGGGCGCCGTCCGAAGGGATGAGCCACCGCCGCTAGCGGCGCTCGCGGGCGGCGCGCACCAGCGCGTCGAACAGACCCTGCTGGGCCGGGTCACGGTGGGCGGTGTCCTCGGGATGCCACTGGACGGCGGTGAACCAGCCGCGCGCGGTGGGCAATTCACACGCCTCCACGGTGCCGTCGGCCGCCGTGGCGGTGATCTCGAGCCCGGTCCCGAGGCGGTGGACGCGCTGGTGGTGATAGCAGGAGACCTCCGTCTTCTCAGTTCCGGTGGCGCGCGCCACGAGCGACCCGGGGCGCAGGGCCACCGGATGCGTCAGATGGCGGTGGTCGCGGTCCGGACCGCCCATGTCCTGCTCGAGGGTGCCGCCGAGCGCGGTGTTGATCACCTGGAGCCCCCGGCAGACGGCGAGCAGCGGTTGCCCGGAGTCCAGGGCGCGGCGGGCCAGTTCGAGGTCGAAGCCGTCCTGTTCACCGTCCACGTCGTAGACGCTGGTGTGGGCCGGACCGCCACCGTAGCGGCGGGGGTCCAGATCACCGCCACCGGGCAGCAGCACCCCGTCGAACCGGGCGAGGCGGGCGGCCACCTCGGCGGGGTCGGCGGTGCCGTCCGGTGCGTGGGGGTGGATCGTGGCGGGTTCGCCCCCGGCCCGCCAGACCGCCTCGACCAGGGCGCGGGCGGTCACCTCGGCGGCGAAGCGCAGCGCCGAGGTGGTGGCGGAGAAGCGGGCCGGGACGGCGATCAGCGGTCGGGGGCCGGTCACAGCCGGATCCAGGTGGTCTTGAGCTCGGTGTACTTCTCCAGCGCATGCGCGGATTTGTCGCGGCCGTTGCCGGACTGTTTCATCCCGCCGAACGGCACGGTCAGATCGCCTTCCTCGTAGCAGTTGACCCACACCGTTCCGGCCCGGAGGGCGCGGGAGACCCGGTGGGCGGTGGTGAGGTCGGAGGTCCACAGCCCGGCGGCGAGCCCGTAGTCGGTGGCGTTGGCGAGCCGGACCGCCTCGTCGAGGTCGTCGAAGGTGAGGACGGACAGCACCGGGCCGAAGATCTCCTCGCGGGCCAGCCGCGCGCCGGGGTCCACCCGGTCGAGGACGGTGGGTTCCAGATAGCTGCCGCCGCTGCCGGTACGGGTGGCGCCGCCGCCGGTGAGCAGCCGCGCGCCCTCCGCCACTCCGGTGCCGATATGGTCCAGCACCTGTCGCAGATGGCCGTCACCGGCCAGGGCACCCATCTCGGTGGCGGGGTCGAGGGGATCCCCGACCCGCAGCGCACGGGCGCGTTCCACGACGGCCTCGGTGACCCGCCCGGCGATGGCGGAGTGCACCAGCAGCCGGGAGGGCGCGGTGCACATCTCGCCCTGGTTGAAGAAGATGCCCCAGGCCGCGGTGGCGGCGGCGAGGTCCAGGTCGGGGGCGTCGGGGAGGATGATGTTCGGCGACTTGCCGCCGAGCTCCAGCCAGACGCGCTTGAGGTTGGAGTCGGCCGCGTAGCGCAGGAAGTGGCGGCCCACGGGCGTGGAGCCGGTGAACGCCACGACGTCCACGTCCGGGTGGAGTCCGAGGGCGCGTCCGGCGGTGGGACCGTCACCGGTGACCACATTGAGCACACCGGGCGGCAGCCCGGCCTCGGTGGCCAGCCGGCCCAGCAGCAGCGCGGACAGCGGTGTTCGCTCGGACGGTTTGAGGACGACCGTGCAGCCCGCGGCCAGGGCCGGGGCCACCTTCCAGGCGGCCAGCGTCAGCGGGAAGTTCCAGGGCACGACGGCGCCGACCACCCCCGTGGGCTCCCGGGTGACCAGGGCGAGGGCGTCGGGCGCGGTGTGCGGGGAGGTGTCGGCCAGTTTGTCGGCGATCTCCCCGTACCAGCGGAACGTGGCGATGGCGGCGCGCAGTTCGATGTCATGGGCCTCGGTGACGGGTTTGCCCATCTCCAGGCTGATGGTGAGGGCGAGGGTCTCCCGCCACTCCTCCAGCAGCCCGGCGATCCGGCCCAGCGCCCGGCCGCGCTCGGCCGGGGGGAGGCGGGGCCAGGGGCCGGTGTCGAACGCCCGGCGGGCGGCGGCCACCGCCAGGTCCACCTCGTCGGAACCGGCGTCGGCCACCTCGGTCAGCACCGTGCCGTCGCGGGGCGACACCACCGGGAACACGGCTCCCGGCCCGGGCTCGTCCGCCCCGTCGATGTGGTGGTGGACGGGCAGTGCGGCGGGCAGCGCCGCGGCGCGGCGCTGCCACTCCTCATGGCTGAGGTCCGGCATGGTGTCCTCTCGTTGGATGGCGCCCGGGCGGTCGGCCGGGGCACTTCAGACGGTGTGCCGACGGGTGAGACGGGCCGTCACGGCGCCGAGTGCCAGAACCACCGGGACGGTGAGCGCGAGCCAGACGGCGGTGGAGGTCGCACCGCCGATGAGGGTGGTGAAGTTGGCGAGGATCAGCCAGATGGCACCGGCGATGCCGAGGGCGCCCAGCGCGGGTGCGATCAGGGTGTTCCAGGGCCGGGCGTCCAGCCGCTCCCGGCGGAAGAAGACGACCACGGAGACCGAGGTGAGGAAGTAGAGCAGCATGATGCCCAGCACCCCCACCCCGCTGAACCAGGAGAACAGGGTCAGCACCGGGTCCTTGCCGGTGACCGCGAACGGCACCACCAGCGCCAGCGCGATGAGGGTCTGTACGGCACCGGCCGCCCAGGGCGCGTGGCGGCGGTTGAGCGCGCTGAGCCGCGCGGGCAGCAGCCCTTCCCGGCCGAGTGAGAACAGATAGCGGTTGGCGGAGTTGTGGAAGGCGAGGACACCCGCGAAGAGGGAGGTGGCGAGGAGCACCGGCAGTACGTCGCCGGCCCAGGAGCCGAACCGGTCCGCGACGGGTGCGAACACGAACACCGTGGAGTCGCCGCCCTCCAGCGCCTTCCCCGCGGCCGCGGTGGCCTTCGAGGGTCCGTAGGAGGAGACCAGCATCCATGAGGTGAAGGCGAAGAACCCGGTGACGACGGCGACCGACAGATAGGTGGCGCGTGGCACGGTGGTACGCGGTTCGCGGGCCTCCTCGCCGTAGATGGCGGTGGCCTCGAAGCCGAACATGGACGCCACCGCGAACATCAGCGCCACCCCGGGCGCGCCTTGGAGGACCGCGTCCGGTGAGAAGGACTCGGTGAACGCGAGCCCCTCGGGCCCGCCGCCCCGGAAGAAGGTGACCAGCCCGAAGACGAGCAGGATACTGAACTCCGCCAGGACGAACACGGCGAGCACCTTGGCGCCCACCTCGATCCCGGTCGCGCCGAGTGCCTGGACGACGGCCATCGTGACCAGCGACCACACCCACCACGGCTGGTCGACCCCGGTGTGGTGGGCCATCAGCGCGCTCATGGTGGCGCCGTAGAGCCCGTACATGGCGGCCTGCACCGTGCAGTACGCGAACAGCGCGACCGCCGCGCTGCCGCTGCCCGCCGTCCGGCCGAGCCCCTTGCCGATGTAGGTGTAGAAGGCGCCGGCGTCCACGACGTGGCGCCCCATGGCGACGAAGCCGACCGAGAACAGCAGGATCACGGCGCCCGCCACGGCGTACGCGGCCGGGGCGCCGGGGCCGTTGCCCACCGCGATGGCGATGGGCACCGCACCCGCGATCCCGGTGAGCGGGGCCTGCGCGGAGAGGACGAAGAAGAGGATGCCCAGGACGCCGAGGGCGTTGGGCTTGAGCTGGGTGGTACGGGGGGTGTCCTGCACGGTCTCGCGTCGGGCGACCGTTTGACTGTCCACGCGGATCACCTGTCCGGGGAGAGGAGCGAATTTTCGTTTTGAGCCAAACGAGTTGCCTCATGGTGGGCCGCCCGGACACGTTTGGCAAGGGGCCGGACCACCGGATCTCCCCCGGCGGACGTCCGTCAGACGTCGTCGGCGGTGCCGGTGTGCGCGCCGGGCGCGGTGCCGGCCGTCAGCGCCCGCAGCAGCGAGCGCAGCTCCTCCAGGGCGGCGTCGGTGTGCTCCGCCCCGCCCAGCACGAGCTGGTGCAGCACCAGGCCGTCCAGCGCCGCGAACACCAGCCGGGCCAGTGCACGGTTCGCGCCCTCGGGCAGCATCCGGGACAGCTCGCGCTGGGCCGCGTCGAAGTACTCCTCGTACAGGCCGCGGAGCTGAGGCAGCAGCTCCGGCCTGCGCCGCGACTCCAGCAGCAGCTCGTACTGGAACGCCTGGGCATCCGGATCGCCGGTCACCATCGCGGACAGACCGGTGGCGAAGTCGGTGGCCCGGCCGGTCCCGGGTTCGACCGCGCTGACGCTGAGACTGGTGCGCACGGAGTGGGCCAGCGCCTGTTCGATCAGCGCGTCACGGGAACCGAAGTGGTGCACCACCAGCCCGTGGGTGACCCCGGCCTCCTCCGCCACCGCGCGGTAGGTGAGGTGGCGCAGCCCGCGCCGTGCCACCACCCGCACGGCGGCGGCCAGCAGCGCTTCACGGCCCGCCCCGTAGGACACCCGTCTGCGGGGCTTGCCGCCACCGGCCGCGGTCCCGCCGCCGTTCGCGGCCGCCTCGCCGCTCCCGGCGGCTCCGGCGGATTCGGTCATGACGGCGACCCTACCCGGCGGCCGTCCGGAACCGGACGGGTGGCGCCCCGGAGGGTTCAGCCACGCCGGGGCGGGCGGATACCGCGGAACTCCCAGTCCCCGCCGAGGGCGGTGGACAGCACTTCCTCCGACGCCGTGGGCTGGGCCCCGA
Source organism: Streptomyces cucumeris (assembly GCF_024295805.1). Taxonomy (GTDB): domain Bacteria; phylum Actinomycetota; class Actinomycetes; order Streptomycetales; family Streptomycetaceae; genus Streptomyces; species Streptomyces cucumeris. The sequence goes on along the minus strand of NZ_JANCLX010000018.1, from coordinate 88,733 downwards.
CGTCGGTGCGGACCGGGGTGGGCCCGGTCACGATGTGGTTGCTCAGCCTGCCCAGCCCCTCCACCTCGACCTCCACCACATCGCCGGGCCGCACCGGGCGTGAGCCCGCCGGGGTGCCGGAGAGCAGCACATCACCGGGGTGGAGGGTGATGGTGCGGGCGATGTCGGCGACGAGGTAGTGCATATCCCACTCCATCTCGTCGGTCGAACCGTCCTGCACCACCCGTCCGTTGACGTAGGTGCGCAAGTACTTGCCGCGGAAGTCCCAGTCGGTGACCAGCCCCGGGCCGAGCGGGCACAGCGTGTCCGAGCCCTTGACCCGCAGCATGGACCCGGCGTCGGTGTCCCGGAAGTCATGCAGTCCGTAGTCATTGGCCACGGTGTATCCGGCGATGTACGCGCCCGCCTCGTCCGGGGACACATTGCGGCAGGTCCGGCCGATGACGATGGCCACCTCGCCCTCGTAGTTGAGCCATGAGCAGCCCTCGGGGCGGACCACGGCGCCCCGGTGGGCGTTGAGCGCCGAGGTGGGCTTGTGGAAGTAGGTGGGCGCGGAGGCCAGCTCGATCCGGAACTCCTCCACCCGGCTGCGGTGGTTGAGGTGGACGGCGATCACCTTGGTGGGCACGACGGGCGGCAGGTGGCGCGCTTCCTCCGCCTTGACCCTCCGGCCGTCCCCGGCGACCAGTTCCTCACCGTCGACGACGGTCTGGACGACGGCGCCGTCGAGCAGGATGCGGCGGTACTCAGGCATGGGCGGACTCCTGTGTCACGGTGCGGGGCGCGGTCCAGCCGGCGGCGGGACGGTCGAACCAGAGGTGGACCTGGCCGGTGCCGATGGAGTTCTCGTAGGCGCCGTACTGGCGGGCGGGTGCGGTGCAGTCCGCCCCGCCGAGGGCTCCGGCCATCATCAGGTAGTGGGAGAAGCGGGCCTCGGGCTTGTGGACCAGGAACTCCGGCATGGTGCGCAGCACCTCGTCGTGGCGGCCCTCCTTGAACCACGCGATGCGCTCTTCGTCGGCGGCGCGGGCCTCGGGGGTGAAGATGTGCGCGGGGTCGCTGGACTCGTGGTCACGCAGTTCGCGCAGCGGCCAGAAGGTGTGCGAGAGCGCACCGGACGCGATCAGCAGCACCCGGCGGCCGGGGGTGGCGGCGATACCGTCGGCCAGGGCCCGGCCGAGCCGGAGGTGGTCCTCGGCGTCACCGGTCTGACAGACGCCGATGGACACCCAGCGCTTGTCCGCCAGCCCGGCGCCGAGGAACGTCCAGAGGTTGATGGTCGCGTAGTACACCGGCAGATACGGATCGTCGATGGCGGTGATCCAGGTGCCGTGCTTCCCGGCGAACCGCGCGACGTTGTGGGCGAGTTCGGGGTCGCCGGGGAAGTCGAAGGGCATCCGGCACATTCCGCGCGGCAGTTCCTCGGAGGTGAACAGACCCGCCCGGCGCGACTGGGCGGTGACCACGAACTCCACGGTGGTGGCCCAGTGGGAGTCGAGCACCACCACGGTGTCGTAGTCATCGCGTTCGAACACCTCACGGCGGAGCTGCTCGAGTCCGGTGACGAGGGTGATCTCCCGGCCCCCGTTCAGCCGCAGCCGGTCCTCTTCCGGGAGGACGATGGTCGGCACATGGGCGAGCAGTCCCGCCCCGGCGATCTCACCCATGGCTCTGCCATCCCTTCGGGGCGGTGACGGTGTTCTTGAGGTCGCAGTAGAAGTCGAAGCTCCAGGTGCCGCCCTCGCGGCCGATACCGGAGCTGCGGGAGCCGCCGAACGGCGCCTGGAGGTCGCGGACGAAGAAGCAGTTGACCCAGACGGTGCCCGCGACGAGCCGGCCGGCCACCCGCCCGGCGCGTTCCCGGTCGCCGGTGGCGATGGTGGCGGCAAGGCCGAACCGGGTGTCGTTGGCGAGGATGACGGCCTCCTCCTCGGTGTCGAAGGTCTGGAGGGTGAGCACCGGTCCGAACACCTCCTCCTGCACGATCTCGGAGTCCTGCGCGACATCGGTGAGCAGCGTCGGCGCGTAGTACAGGCCGCCGGGTCCGGTGTGCGGGCCGCCGCCGACCACCGCGCGGGCCCCCGCGTCCAGGGCGCGGCGGACGAAGCCGTCGATCTTCTCAAGCTGGCGGGCGTGGATGACCGGGCCGATGTCGGTGGCCTCCTCCCGGGGGTCGCCCTGGACGAGTGCGGCGGCCTTCTCGGTGAAGCGCCGGGTGAACTCCTCGGCCACCGGGGATTCGACGAGCAACCGGGTGGCGGCCAGACACACCTGCCCGGCGTTGTCGTACTGCTCCACGGCCAGGTCCACGGCCAGGTCGAGATCGGCGTCGGCGAACACCAGCAGCGGCGACTTGCCGCCCAGTTCCAGGCTGAGCGGGGTGAGATGCGCGGCGGCGGCCCGTGCGATGTGCCCGGCGGTGGGTACCGAGCCGGTGAAACTGATGCGGCGCACCCCGGGGTCGGAGACCAGGGCACTGCCCGCCTCGGCCCCGAAGCCCTGGAGGACGTTGAGCACACCGGGCGGCAGCCCGGCCTCGGCGGCGATGTCGGCGAGCAGCGAGGCGGTCAGCGGGGACCATTCGGCGGGTTTGAGGACCACGGTGTTCCCGGCGGCGAGGGCCGGGGCGACCTTCCAGGTGGCCAGCATCAGCGGCGCGTTCCAGGGGGTGATGAGCGCGCAGGGCCCGGCCGGGTCCCAGGTGATGTGATTGGTGTGGCCGCGGGTGGTGAAGTCCTCGTGCTCCCCGTCCAGTTTCAGCAGCCAGTCGGCGAAGAAGCGGAAGTTGTGGGCGACGCGGGGCATCACTCCGCGGCGGTGGGAGCGCAGCAGCGCGCCGTTGTCGGCGGTTTCGACGGCCGCGAGGTCCTCCAGCCGCTTCTCCACCCCGTCGGCGATGGCGTGCAGCACCCGCGCCCGCTCGGTGTGCGGGGTCGCGGCCCAGGCGGGGAAGGCGTCACGGGCGGCGGCCACCGCCGCCGCGGCCTCGGTGGCGCCGCCCCGGGCGATCTCGGCGAGGGCGGTGCCGTCGATCGGGGAGACATCGGTGAAGGTGTCCGGGGAGGCGACACGCCGGCCGCCGATCCAGTGCCAGGTGTCGACGGGGATCCCGGCGACGGTGGTCCGGTGGGTCATCCTGCGCTCCGTGTGACGAGGGGGTCGGGTCGTCCGGCTCATGCCGACTGCGGTCGGGGGGCGGTGCTCAGGACGCGCCCGAGGTGCCGGACTCCAGCAGGCGGCCGCCGTCCCAGACCACGCCGACCTGCCGGTAGTACGCGGCGATCGGTTCGTGGATCTCCAGCCGCGCCAGTTCCTCGGTGGGCGCCTCGAAGAGCTCGAGCTCGGCGTCACCGGTCCATGCCTGACCGGCTTCGAACGCGGCCGCGCCGGTGGCGATCAGCTCGTCCAGGGCCAGTCCCCCGCCCTTCTCGATGGAGGGCAGCCAGCGGTGGTGGGCCATGGGGTGGCCGTTGACGAAACCACCGGTCTCCGACGGTTCGCGCAGCGTCAGCACCGCCTGGGCCAGCCGGCGGTCCGCGGCGGCCAGGGTGGCGCCGAAGCGGGCGCCGGGGGCGATCCGGGGCGCCGGACCGTAGGGGTGGGGACGGGTCAGGTGCACCGAGCCCAGCTTCTTGGGGTAGCCCTGGTGCAGTCCGCGGGCGATGGCGAAGTCCTTGTCGACCCAGATGTAGACGCAGCGGGAGTAGGTCTGTCCGCGGTAGGCACAGCGGACCACCGCGAACACCTCCTTGTACTGGGCGCGCACCGGGTCCAGCAGTTCCTCCCCGGTGGCCGAGCACGACTGCCAGTCGGCCCAGATCAGCGCGACCGCGCCGGGGTCCTCCTCGGCGAGCTCCAGTGGCGCGGGCAGCAGCTCCCGCACCCGCGCGGGGTCGGTGCGGTACTCGACGGTGAGCAGGTCGCCGGAGTAGTGCCAGGGCGGTGCGGGGATGAGGGACGACGCTCCGGTCGCCGTCTTGGGGTGGAAGTAGCCGCGGAGGCCGGACATGGCGTGGCTCCTCAGACAGTGGCGGGAGTGGGGGCGGGGTCGGTGAGGGCGGGCTGCTGGAGTAGCCGGGCGCGGTGGCGGGCGGCCAGGGCGGCGGCGCCGCGGCCGCCGAGCGCGACCACTCCGGTCAGCCGTCCGTCCGCGGTGTGGTAGCCGGCCACCACATCGCCCGTAAGGTCGCCGTCGAGAATCCGGATGTCGGCGGTGCCGAGTCCGGGGGCGCCGAAGGACTGGAGCCGGAAGTCGTGCTGGTCGCTCCAGAAGGTGGGCAGCGGCGCGAACGGCGCGGGGTCGCGTTCGGCTCCGGTGAGGGCCGCCACCAGGCTCCTGGCGGCGCATCGGGCGGTGTCGCCGGGGATGGACCAGTGCTCGACCCGGCGCGCCACCGCGTCGTAGCGGGCGTTGGGGAAACGGGCCGCGTCACCCACCGCGACCACCTCCGGTACGGCCTCACCGTGTGCCACCACGCGCAGGTGCGCGTCGGTCAGCACCCCGTCGGACAGGTCGAGTCCATTGCCCTCCAGCCATCCGGTGCCGGGGACCGAGCCGATGGCCTCGACCACCACGTCGGCGGGCAGCACCGAGCCGTCCGCCAGCAGCACACCGCTGATCCGCCGCGCGCCTTCGAGGCCGGTGACGCCCCGGCCCAGCGCGAAGCGCACCCCGCGCAGCTCATGGCGGCGGAGCAGTTCACGGGCGAGGGGCGCGCCGAGCGGGCGGAGCATCGGCAGCGGTTCGGGGTCGACCACGGTCACCTCGGCGACCCCGAGTCCGGCCGCGGTGGCGGCCACCTCGCAGCCGATGAATCCGGCGCCGATCACGACCACGCGCGCGCCGGGAATCAGCTCCTCCCGCAGCCCGTGGGCGTCGTCGAGGGTGCGTACGGTGTGGCGGCCGCTGCCGGGGCCGGAGGGGCCCGCGCAGCGCAGCCGCCGGGGGCGGGTACCGGTGGCGACCACCAGTCCGTCGTAGCCGGACCGCTCGCCGCCGTCCAGTTCGAGGACCCGCTCGGTGAGCCGGGCGCCGGTCACGGTGGTGTTCAGCCGCCACACCACATCGGCGGCGCTCGCACGCGGGGTGAGGGCGAGGGAGGCGAAGGGGGTCTCCCCGGCCAGCGCCTCCTTGGAGAGGGGTGGCCGGTTGTAGGGCATATGGGGTTCGTCGCCGAACACCGTGATCTCTCCGGCCCAGCCCGCGGCGCGCAGTTGTTCGGCGGCGCGCAGTCCGCCCATGGAGGCACCGGCGACGGCGATGCGGCCGGTCACGGGGTGGTGTCCTCGACCCGGATGGCCTGGAGCGGACAGACGTCGGCCGCGTCCTCGACATCGGTGCGCAGCGCCTCGTCCGGCTCGCTCACGAACACCAGATGTCCCGCGTCGTCGAGCTGGAAGACATCGGGGGCGGCGAAGACGCACTGGCCGTGGTCCTGGCATTTGTTCATGTCGACGACGACCTTCATGGCCGGTTCCTCCTGGAGGTGAGGGCGTCCGGGGAGTGCGGGAAGAAGAAGGGGCCCGGCACGGTGGCCGGGCCCCGGCCACAAGGGGCGCGGAACGCATCCCTTGACTCGTTTGGCTTCAAACAAGATAGGCAGCCATCGGACCCTGGTCAATGCCTATCCAGATGGATAAATATGTGGCCCGACCCCCTTGCGGGGCGAGACCTCCCTCCATAACGTTTGGCGTCAAATGAACGCCCCCAGGTATCCGAACCGCCCGAGGAGGCATCGGTGACCGCCCACGACCCCGCGCATATCCGCCACCACATGGATCGGCTCGCCACCGAGGGCATCGACGTGGTCCGGGTGTCCTTCCCCGATCTCATCGGGATCGACCGGTCCCGCGACGTCCTGCTGGAACACCTCCCGTCCGCCTGCGCACACGGACTGGCCTTCTGTCGCGCCGTCTACCACACCAGCCCCCAGGGGGACGTGGTCCCGGTCGCGGGCGGTCTCGACGCGGGACTGCCCGATGTGGTCGTCACCCCCGATCTGGACACCCTGGTCACCCTGCCGTGGGAGCCCGGGGTCGCCTGGTGCCTCGGTGACACCACCGATCCGGCCACCGGCGCACCGGCGCCCGAATCACCGCGCGATCTGCTGCGCTCCGTCCTCACCCGCTGCGCCGAGGCCGGGCTGCACCCGGTCGTCGGCCCCGAGCTGGAGTACTTCCTGTTCGAACCGGATCCGGCTGCGCCGTCCGGCTGGCGGCGCCACTCGGAGGTCCCCGGCGCCGTGTACACCGCGGGGCTGCGCGCCGACCCCGGCAACCACCTGCTGCGCACCCTGCGGCAGCTGCGCGACCTCGGCATCGGGGTGGTCACCGGCAACCACGAGTTCGACGGGGGCCAGTACGAGATCAACCTGATCCACTCCGCCTGTCTGGACGCCGCCGACCGCGCCTTCCGCTTCAAGTCCGCCGTCAAGGAACTGGCCCGCAAGGACGGCAAACTGGCCACCTTCATGGCCAAACCGCGCAATGACGCGGGCGGCTCCGGCTTCCACCTCCACCTGTCCTGTGAGACCCCCGAGGGCCACAACGCCTTCGCCGACGCCGCCGCCCCCTTCGGCCTTACCGACACCGCGCGCCACGCCGTCGCGGGCATCCTCGCCCACGCCCCGGCGCTGGCCGCGCTGCACAACCCGACCGTCAACTCCTACAAGCGTTTCGGGCCCGACACCCTCGCTCCCTGGCTCATCGACTGGGGCCTGGACAACCGCAGCGCCATGGTCCGCATACCGCCCGAGCGCGGCGCCGGCACCCGCCTCGAACTGCGCCTCGGCGACGCGGGCGCCAACCCCTACCTCGCCATCGCGTCGGTGTGCGCCGCCGCGCTGCTCGGCATCCGGGACGCGGCGGAGCCACCCGCCCCGCTCGAGGGCTACGGCTACGACCCGGGGAAGTCCGCTCAGCTACCGCGAACCCTGGGCGCGGCGCTGGACGCCCTGGAGGCCGACGAGGCCCTGACCGAAGTCCTCGGCAAGGACTTCACCGCGTCCTTCCTCTCCTACAAACGCGATGAGGTCCAGCGCTTCGAACGCCACGTCACCGACTGGGAGTTCACCGAGTACGCCTACCACCTCTGACGGCCGCGCCGAGCCCGGCCGTGACGACCCCGCCCGCGAAGGAGCCAGCGTGACCTCCCCCGCCACCGCCCTCACCGGGGTGCCCGAACCCCTGCCGCTCGACGAGGTGGACCTGACCGACCTCGACAGCTTCCGCGACGGGGTCACCCCCTGGCGGATGTTCCACACCCTGCGCCACCAGGACCCGGTCCACTGGCAGCCCGAGGCCGCGCCGCACCACGGCTTCTGGGCCGTGACCCGGCACGAGGACATCGTCCGGGTCGACCGCGACCCCGACACGTTCACCTCCACCCGGTTCGTCAACCTGGAGGAGGTGGACGAGGACCAGATCGCCCGCCGCGCCTCCATCCTCGAACTGGACGGGCTGCGCCACCAGGCGCTGCGCAGGCTGCTCCAGCGCCAGTTCGGCGCCGGGGTCATCAACACCTACACCGACTTCCTGCGCGGACTCACCGCCAAGACCCTGGACGCGGCCCTGGTCAAGGGACGTTTCGACTTTGTCCGGGAGGTGTCGGCGGACTTCCCCATCAATGTGCTCGCCCGTCTCCTCGACGTCCCCGAGGACGACACCCAGCAGCTCATCGACTGGGGCAACCGCATCATCGGCAACACCGACCCCGACTACGCCGACGTCCTGCTCGACAGCGTGGAGAGCGAGGCCTACCGCGATCTGCCGTTCCGCTCCCCCGCCTCCCTCGAAGTGTTCGCCTACGGCCGGGAACTGGCCCGCCGGCGGCGTGGCGGCAACGGTACCGACCTGGTGTCCCGGCTGGTCAACGAGACCCCGCGGGACGGCGTACCGCTCTCCGGGCAGGACTTCGACAACTACTTTCTGCTGCTGGTGGTCGCGGGCAACGAGACCACCCGCCACGCCATCACCCACTCCATGCTCGCGCTGATCCAGAACCCGGACCAGCTCGAACTGCTGCGCCGTGACCCGTCCCTGATCCCGGGCGCCGTCGAGGAGTTCCTGCGCTGGGCCTCCCCCGTCCACCACTTCCGACGCACCGCGACACGCGATGTGGAACTGGGCGGCAAGCACATCAAGGAGGGCGACAAGGTCGTCATGTGGTACGGCTCGGGCAACCGTGACGAGGCCGTCTTCCCCGATCCGTACCGCTTCGACGTCACCCGGACCTCCAACGACCACGTCACCTTCGGCAAGGGCAGCCCCCATCTGTGCCTGGGCAATCTGCTGGCCCGTACCGAGATGCGCATCATGTTCGAGGAGCTGATCCCGCGCATCGCCGACATCCGGCTGACCGGTGAGGTGCCCCGGGTGCGCTCCAACTTCGTCAACGGCATCAAGCACCTGCCGGTCGAGGTGGTCACCACCTGACGGTCCGGCGGGCGGCGGAATTCGGCTCTCGGCCGAGAAGATCCGCCACCGGTGAACGGGCGGCCTGCGGCCGGAGCCGGGCGGGAAGACTGACGGGCATGGACTTCACCGCGCAGTTCCACCGTGAGATCACGGCCTTCGAGGCTGCCGCCCGCCGGACCGCCGATGGGAGGGACGCACCGCTGGTCCCCTCCTGTCCCGGCTGGTCGATGTCCGACCTGGTGTTCCATCTGGGCGCGGTCCACCGCTATGTCGCCCACACCGTGCGGGAGCGGCTCACGGAGGCGCCGGACACCTCGGACCTCTCCCTGTTCCAGCCGCCGGAGGACCGTGAGGGCTGGCCCTCGCCCGAGGGCGGACCGCATCTCGGACCGGTGCCGGTCAGTCTCCTCGACTGGTTCGCCGAGGGGGCCGCCGCGCTGGACTCCCTGTTCCGGACCGTCGATCCGGACGAGCCGGCGTGGACCTTGTCCACGGAGCAGACGGCCGGGTTCTGGCTGCGGATCCAGACCATCGAGGCGGCCCTGCACCGCTGGGACGCCGAACGCGCCGCCTCCCTGCCGCCCCGGCCGATGGACGCCGCGCTGGCGGTCGACGCGATCCCCCACACCTTCGAGGTGATGGCACCGGCCCGGCGCCGCTGGAAGCAGGCGCCACCCGGCGCGGGCGAACGCTTCCGGTTCCGCCGCGCCGACGGCCCGGAGGTCTGGTCGGTCCGCTTCGCAGGCCCCGATGTCCGGCTCACCGCATACTCCGCCTCCGGCGCCCCGGAGGAACCGTGTGACGTGGAGCTGACCGGCACGGCCTCGGAGCTGATGCTCTTCCTCTGGCAGCGTCTGCCCGCGGACCGGCTCACCTCCGTGCAGGGTGACCGCGCGGTGCTCGACCGGTATTTCACCCTCGTGCCACCGGTCTGAGCCCGTCGTCCGGCCGCCGCGGGGTGCGACGATGACCCACGGACCGGGCGACCGGCCACCCGGGAGGCGCACCGCCCGACAGCGACGAGGAGCCCGTATGAGGAGCGCAGATCTGCTGGCCGACGCCTTCGACCGGGTGTCCGAGACCGTGCACGAGGCCGTGGACGGCCTGGGCGAGGAGGAGCTCACCGTACGGCTCGACGCCGGGGCCAACTCCATCGCCTGGCTGGTGTGGCATCTGACCCGCATTCAGGACGACCACATCGCCGACGCGGCGGGCACCGGGCAGTTGTGGACCTCGGACGGCTGGTACGAGCGGTTCGGGCTGCCGTTCCCTCCGGCGGCCACCGGTTTCGGCCACCGCGCCAAGGACGTGGCGGCGGTCCGCGCGGACGCCGAACTGCTCACCGGGTATCACGACGCCGTGCACGAGAACACCCTGGCCTACGTACGCGGGCTCCGGGACACCGAACTCGACCGGATCGTGGACGAGGCGTGGACCCCGGCGGTGACCCTCGGTGTCCGGCTGGTGAGCGTCATCGCCGACGATCTGCAGCACGCCGGGCAGGCGGCCTTCGTGCGCGGGGCGCTGCAGCGGCGTTAGGGAGCGGGACCGGCGGCCGGGGGTGTCAGGGTGCGTACTGCGCGATCCCGTGGCCGAAGGACCAGTCGACGGACTCGTTCTCGGTGACCGTGATGAACACGTTCCGCGGTGCGGTCCCGGCGTACTCCTCGGCCAGTTCGGCGATCCGCCGGTAGAGCGCCCGCTTCCGCTCGGCCGGGCGCCCGGATCGCATGGTGATGGCGATGAACACGATGCCGTCGTCGCGGCGCACCCCGAGGTAGTCGTCGTAGACCAGGGTGCCGCTGATGCCGTCGTGGCCGGTGAGGATCTGGAACCGGTCGTCGGGCGGAAAGCCGATCGTCTCCACGAGGGCGTCGTGCACGGCGCGGCCGAGCGCGTCCAGCCGCTCTCGGTCGGCCTTCAGCGCGTCGATGCGGACCAGGGGCATGACGGGGTTCTCCTTCGTCGTCGCGGGCTCAAAGAGCTGTACATACTAGTAGGTACAGCAGATGTACACCAGCCGGACATAGACAAGGTCTTCAAGGCGCCGGGGCAGCCGTGGCTGACGGACGGCTGACCGGCTGCCGCCGGGCGCGGGCCCGTCAGGACGGGTTCTACGGCGCGGTGGCGGGATTCGCGGCCGTGCCCTCGGTGCTCAGCAGTACGAGGGTGGCCGACGCTCCGAGTCCGAGCGCGGCACGGCGCTCACCGGCGTCCGCCCCGGTGAGGGCGGCCCGCACCCCGGCCAGTGAGGCCGCGCCGCACGGGCCCGAGGAGAGCCCGAGGGCGGCGAGGTCGGACGCGGCGCGGGCGCTGTCGGCGTCGGTCACGGCGACCGCCGCGTCCAGCCCCTCGCGCAGTGACGGCCAGGCGAGGCTGGAGGGAGTGCCGCAGTTCAGACCCGCCATGGCGGTTTCGCCGGTCTCCACCGTCACCGGCTCCCCGCGCACCAGACTCGCCAGCACACAGGCCGCGGCCACCGGTTCCACGGCCAGCACGGCGGGAGCGGGCCCGCCGGGCCGGCTCCGGTAGTGCGTGACGGCGGCCTGGGCGAGCGAGCCCACACCCACCGGTACGGCGAGGAGACCGGGCGGCTCGGCACCCGCTGCGCGCAGTTGTCCGTCGATCTCGTGGAACAGGGTGGCGTAGCCCTCGACGATCCAGCCCGGGATCTCCTCGTAGCCGGGCCAGGCGGTGTCCTGGACCAGTACGGCCGGGGGCTCGGCGGCGGCCCCGGCCGCGCGGCGCACCGCCGCGTCGTACGGCCCGTCCACCCGGGTCACCCGCGCGCCCTCGGCCTCGATGGCGGCCACCGCCTCGGGGTGCACCCCGCGCGGTACGAAGACATGGGCGGGCCGTCCGGCCAGCCGCGCCGTCCGGGCCACCGCCCGGCCATGGTTGCCGTCCGTGGCGGTCACCAGCAGTACGGGGTCCTGGGGCGCCCGCTCCGCCAGGATCCGGTGGACCGCCCAGGAGGCGCCGAGCGCCTTGAAGGCAGGCAGTCCGAAGCGACACGACTCGTCCTTGACGAACACCCGGCCGACGCCCAACTCATCCGCGAGTACGGGCAGTTCCATGAGCGGGGTGGGTACGTGGCCGGGCTGTCCGGCGTGGAAGCGGCGCACCGCGTCCGGGGCGGGCGGACACCGCCAGGACCGGGAGGCGGGGCGGGCGAACCAGGTGGCGGGCCGAGGGGAAGGTGTCGTGTGCACCCGACCACCGTGCCGCCCTCCCCCGCCCCGGGTCCAGTCGTCCCCGGGGCGGGGCTCCGCGCCCTCAGCGCCCGGCACGCCCGTGGTCCTTCACCGTGATCCCCAGGACATCGGCGAACGCCGGTGCCAGTTCGATCAGTTGTGCCCCGGTGATGACGGACCCGCGCAGTGCGTCATGGCCGTCGCTGATCTCCAGCCGGGTGGCGTCCCGCAGATCGGTCCCGTCCATCCGCGCCCCCACGAACCGGACCCCCTCCAGGGCCGAGCCCGGGAACTCCACCCTCGTCAGCGCGGCACCGCCGAAGTCGACGTCCCGCAGCAGACAGTCGGCGAAGGTGACCTCCCGCAGGGTGGCGGTACGGAGGTTGACCGACTCGAACTTACAGCGGTGGAAGGTGACCCGGTGCAGCGTGGCGCCGAACGCCTCCAGACCGGCGAGCACACAGCCGATGAGCTCGGCGTCCGTCCAGTCCGTCTCCGCCAGGCCGGTACCGACCCAGCGCACCCCGTCCAGCCAGACGTCGTTGAAACGGGTGCCGCGCAGCCGCCCCGCGGTGAACGTCACGGCGGAGAGGGCGCACTCGAGGAACCGGGCGTGGTCGGCGACGGCCCCGTCGTAGGCGGCGCCGTCCAGATGGACGGTGTCGTAGTCGCCCCCTTCGGCCAGGGGACCGTCGTACGCGCGCAGATGGCGCGCGTACGGCAGATCGGTGAACCGACGGGGCGAGGGCATGGGATCTCCTCCGGACGAGCGGGGTGCGGGACTTCGCGGCGCGGCTCCATCATGGCGGCACGTCCCGCCCCACCGGGCCGGGACCCACCGTCCGCGGGGCGCGGTCCGGAGGCCAGGGTTGCACGGCGGGTCACGGATGGCCGCGGTGCGCCGCCCACTCCCGGTCGAGCAGAGACATCATCACGGCGTCGGCCCACGCACCGTCGTGCCACAGCGCCTCGCGCTCCACTCCCTCGGCGATGAACCCGACCTTCTCGTAGGCGCGGCGGGCCCGGGGGTTGAAGGCGTAGACACCCAGCGAGACACGGTGCAGTCCGAGCCGTTCGAAGGCGTGGCCGACGATCAGCCGGGCGGCCTCGGTGCCCAGGCCCCGGTTCCGCCCGCGCGGCCCGAGGAGCGTACGGAACGCGCAGCTGCGGTTGGGCTCGTCCCATTCGTACAGCACCACCTCGCCCACCAGGGAGTCATCGGCCCGGTCGACGACGGCGAGGTCCAGCCGGTCCGGCTGTGCGCTCCGGCTTCCGTACCAGTCACGCAGTCGCTGCTCATCGAAGGCGGTGGAGTTCGAACCACCGGTGAATCCGCGGACCTCCTCGTCCTCCAGGATCACGGCCATCTCCGCCGCGTCGTCCTCGGTGAACGGGCGCAGCGCCACCTTCTGGCCGACGAGGACGGGTTTGGTGGCGAAGTCGGCCGTCGGGCCGGGGGGCGGCGAGCTCATCCGTGGATTCTGCGGGAGGGACGAGCGATCCGCCACGGCTTTTCGGCGCGCCGCGAACGCCGCCCGGGCCCTCGGTTCCCCGGTTCATCCTCCCCACGGCGAGATTGGCCGACGGGCACGCCCTGCCGGGGCCCGAATTGGCCGACCTGGCGGGGTCCGGCCGGACCCGAGTGGTTCTCCGGCGTCCCGGAAGCCCGGGACGGGACCCTCTGCGGAGCGGTTTCCTCCAGGTGGGGACGGTGTGGACAGATACCTGGGGTGTTTGCCTAGCCACCCAGGACATTGTCAATCCGTCATTTCGGGTATATCCGTGTCTTGCGGGGCACGGCTAGCTTTCTGCTCGCCCTGACATCAGGTCAGGTCTTTAATGGAGAAGGTGGGTTGACTGACGTGACGCGTAGCCGAAGGGACGTACTGAGGGCGGCGACAGCCGTGGCGGGGGCCGCCGCGGTCGGTGCTACCGGGGCCGGTGCGGCCGCCGCCGTGACCAGCGGCTCCCGGGACACCAGACGGGTGCTGAGTTCGGTGGGGACCCGGCTCAACACCTTCCACGACGCCTCGGGCCGGGTGACCGTGTCGGTGTTCTCGCACCGGGGGAACCCGCCGCAGCAGCACTGGATCGACGAGACCGTGCTCGTCGGCGACGGCGACATGGTGGCCATCGGTGGCGGCGCCACGGCGGTGGAGTCCCCGCACGGCGCGCTGCTGACCGCGTCGTACCCCAATGACGACCTGTCGGGGTGGACCGTCGGCGCCAAGGACCACATCGACGCCCAGGCGTATGAGCTGGTCTCCTACGTCATCGGATTGAAGATCGCCGGGATGAGCCGGGACGAGCTGCTGCGGTCGGTGTACGTCTCGCGCGCGGACAGCGGAGTGGCCCCGCACCCGGAGGCCGAGGCCGGGCTGCCGTCGTCGAACGACTACGTCCTGGTCGGCGGCGGGTTCCGGGTGGACTGGCACGGCGGGGGCAATCTCGCCACCGCGTCCTTCCCTGCCACCGAGACCTCCTGGAAGGCGCGGTCGAAGGACCATATCGTCTCCGACCCCGCCAACATCCGTGCGTACGCCATCGCGCTGCGGCGCCGGCTGCCGGTCGGGACGGTGTTCAACACCTTCACCCGGGCCGACGCCGGGCGTGCCCCGCACCCGGCCGCGGTGGCGTCGCTGACGCCCGGTTACGCGCTGACCGGCGGCGGCGCCGAGGTGCACTGGAACGGTTCGGGCAATCTGCTGTGGAAGCTGGAACCGGCCACCACGCAGACCCCCAGTTTCGCGGCCGCGTCCAAGGACCACCACACACCCGATCCGGCCACCCTCACCGCCTGGGCGCTGGGCATCCGCCTGGGCTGACCGGGCGGCTCCCACCGGCCCCGACGGCCTCGACCCGGGCGGCCCCGGCCCCCGCCCCCCGGGGGGTAACCCGCCGGGGGGGCGGGCCGCGGAGGAACAGGAG
>NZ_JANCLX010000018.1:0-74186 GCF_024295805.1 Streptomyces cucumeris | reverse complement strand
GCCCCGGCGCCCGCCCCGGGGGGCCCCCCGCCCCCCCCGCGGGGGGGCCCCCCCCGCGGGGGCGCCGGGCCGGGGTCGACCTGGATCAGCGCATGACTGCCGGTGGTGCGCCAGCCGTCGGGACGCTCCGTGTCGAGCGCGCTCACGGTGGCCGCGTCGAGGCCCGTGATCACATCGGACTTCAGGGTGCGCAGCGCGGCGACCGGTCCGGGGAAGTACGCGGTGCACTCGGTGAAGGGGGTGGTCGGGGGCCACAGCCGGTCGCCCACCAGACGGCGGTAGTTGAGGTCGCCCTTCATGATGGTCACGGTGGCTGCGGCGTATTCGCTCCGCAGGTCGCCCGGCATATCAGCGTAGGGCAGCGGCGCCCGGAAGAAGTCATGGGCCCGGACCGTGAGCCGGCCGTCGCCCATCGCCGACCACAGCCGTCCGCCGACCTCGGCGGCGGCGCCCCCGGCCCGGATCAGCCGGCGCAGACAGTCGATGACATCGGCGGTGGTGGCGTCGGAGACGTAGTACGGACACGGCTTCACCGCCAGCACACACCGGTCGGCACGGCCATGGCGCAGCAGATGGTCGAGGAGGACGAGGTCGGGCAGGAGTTCCCGCCCAGCGTTGTCCGCCACCAGGTACACGGTGGCCGGGGACTCGCCGCTCAGCAGGGACCACAGGGTGCCGCTGTCGTCCGCGACGAGCGGGGTACCGGCGGCGCCGGAGGTGTCACCGGTCGCGGAGAGCCGGAAGCCGAGGTCCGCGCGGTTGCCCCACAGCGACCCGTGCACCAGCGCGTCCCGCTGCCGCTCGACGGGCATGCGCAGCACGGCGTTGAGCGCGGCCAGTTCCCCGGCGGCCTCGGGGGTGTGCAGTTCGGCGTGTTTGAAGGGACGGAACGGATCGACGCCCTGCCAGGGACCGGGGCCGAAGTAGCCGACGGCTTCCAGGAGTCGGCGGTAGAAGTAGCTCTCGGCCCACAGGAAGGGCACCTCGAACCAGGACCGGCCGAAGTGTTCCCGTCCCCACTCCCGCCACTGGCCGTGGTCGTAGGCGGTGGCGGGGAGCGGGGTGATGACGCCCTCGGCGCACTCATCGCGCAGGGCGTCGAGCGCGCGGTGCTGTCCGGGGCCGTAGGGGAAGGCGTCGCGCACCTTCTCGATGAGCGCCGGATGCCGCTCGGCCAGGACGCTCCGGGCGAACGACCCGGGCGTATCGCTCCGGATCACGGGCGCGTCGGATGCGTCGGACATGCCCGCCAGGATTCCACACCGCGGCCCGCGGCGGGCGTCACCAGTGCGCGGGGCGGGTGAGTGCGCCGGGCACCCGGGTGGCGGCGTCCCCCCGGGCGGCGTTGAGCTGGGCCTGGGTGAGGAAGAGGGCGCCGGTGAGATCGGCTCCGCTCAGATCGGCGTCCCTGAGGTCGGCGCCGATCAGATCGGCCGCGCTCAGATCGGCGCGGGTCAGGTCGGCCGCGATGAGCAGCGCCCCACGGAGGTTGGCACCGCGCAGATCGGCGCCACGGAGCCGGGCACCCATGAGATCGGCTCCTCTGCGGTTCTTCTTCTTTCCGGGGACCGTGGCCCGGACCCGCTCGCTGGTGCGCAGCAGCAGCCCGTTGACCTTCTCCCGGTGGGCCGCGACATCCAGGGCCTTCAGCTCGTCGGCGCCGCCGCGGGTGAGCTGTTCGGTCTCCTCCAGCGCGGCCCGCAGCTCGTCGTGGAGGGGGCGCGCGGCCGGGAGCGCCAGCGACTCGCTGAGGTACCACAGCAGTTCATGGAGTACCCGCATCACGGGGAACACCGCGAACATATCGGCGGCGATGTGCGGATGGCGTCGCCAGTCCCGTCCGGCGAAGGTGTCACGGGAGACCTTCTGGCCGGCGCCGAAGCAGTCGAAGACCGTGCAGCCGGAGAAGCCCTCGGCGCGCAGCCGGGCGTGGATGCCGCAGCCGAAGTCCTCGCGCAGATTGCGGCAGGGCCGCCCCGCGTCCTTGTCGAACGCGAAGTCCGCCGAGGCGGCGAAGGGCAGCGCCACGCAGCAGAGCGCGAAGCAACTGCCGCAGTCGGCCCGCAGACCGAGACGGTCCGCCGCATCGGAGGGCGTGTGGCCCGAGGGGGCTTCGGACTGCTGTGACACCGTGTGTGATCTCCCGTTTCCACTGACGCCGTGGGCCCGGAGCGGCGCTCGGCACAAGCGCCCAGTGTCTCAGCCGGGAACGATCAGGTCGATTCCATAAGCGGCGACCGCCAGACAGGCGGCGAAGCACACCACGGCGATGGCGGCGGCCACGGCACCGGGGCGGTGGAGGAGACCGTGCCGGGTGGCACCGGCGCGCCCGGCGTGTGACTCGGCGCGGCTCCACGCGGCGACACCGAGCGAGAACATGACGACCACCACCACCGTGACCCCGAGGCTCACCCCCAGGACCCCGCCGAGGCTGCCCCATTCGATGTCCATCCCGTCCGGCTCCTCCCTGCCGCCGCTCCGCGGTACCGCGTCCGGTGTCACGCCGCCGAGCGCACCGTGTCCCCCTCGGCGGTGGGCGCGGGCAGCTCGTTCACGTTGTCGGGGTTGACCGGCCGGCGCCGGGAGAGTACATAGAAGCCGGTGGCCGCCGCGACGGCCACACCGGCCACCAGGGCCACTCCCCCGTCACCCTGGTCGGCGACCCAGGCGGCGGTGCCGCCCACGGCCGCCGCCGCGGGCAGGGTGAGCAGCCAGGACACCGCGATCCGCCCGGCCACGCCCCAGCGCACATGGGCCAGTCTGCGGCCGAGCCCGGCGCCCAGGATGCTGCCGGTGCAGACCTGGGTGGTGGACAGCGCGAAGCCCAGGTGCGAGGAGGAGAGGATGACCGCGGTGGCGCTGGTCTCGGCCGCGAAGCCCTGGGGCGCCTGGATGTCGGTCAGTCCCCTGCCCATGGTCCGGATGATCCGCCAGCCACCCGCGTAGGTGCCCAGCGAGATCGCGAGGCCCGCGCTGAGCACCACCCACCACGGCGGTCCGGCGCCATGACTCAGCACACCGCCGGAGATGAGGGCGAGGGTGATGACGCCCATCGTCTTCTGCGCGTCATTGGTGCCGTGGGCCAGCGCCACCAGGGACGCCGACCCCACCTGCCCGGCGCGGAAGCCCTTGCGCACGGTCCGGCCGGAGATCCGCCGGGTGATCACATAGGCCAGATAGGTCGCCAGCAGGGCGACCAGACAGGCCACCACCGGTGAGGCGAGCGCCGGGATCACGATCTTCTCCATGATGGCGTCGAAGCGCACCGCGGAGCCTCCCGACCCGACCCACACCGCGCCGATGAGTCCCCCGAAGAGGGCGTGCGAGGAGCTGGAGGGCAGTCCGGCGAGCCAGGTGATGAGGTTCCACAGGATGGCGCCGATCAGCCCCGCGAAGATCATCACCGGGGACACCTTGGTGTCGTCGATGATGCCGCCCGAGATCGTCTTGGCCACCTCGGTGGAGAGAAACGCCCCCGCGAGGTTGAGCACCCCGGCCACGGCCACCGCGACGCGCGGGGAGAGCGCCCCGGTGGCGATGGAGGTGGCCATCGAGTTGGCCGTGTCGTGGAATCCGTTGGTGAAGTCGAAGGCGAGCGCGGTGAGGATCACGGCGATGAGAAGGAAGGTGACAGATTCCACCTCGGACCTCCCACAACCGCGCGGCGGACGTCCCTGCGAAGACGCTGTCCCTTCCACGCTAAGCGCGGTGCCGGAGCGCCGCCATCGCGGCGCGGAGCACCTCCCCGGACGCTCCCGGGAAGGCGTCGAGCCCGGCGGCGGGCGGGTGTTGGGTTCCGGTCGGGCACCGCCGGTGGCACGCCGATGGAGATCGGTGCCCCGTACCGTCATCCCCCGTCCCGGCCAGGCGCCCGGACCTCGGGACGGTCCATGATCCGCAGCCAGGTGCCGTCCGGCCGACGCCGCGCCACCTGCACCCGGCCCCCGGTGTTGTCGGCGGGGCGGGTGGAGGTGAGGGCGAGGTCTCCGTAGCGGACCGTCGGCATCGCCTCCTCCAGCCGGAAGGGCTCGGTGGTGTGCTCGAGCATCCGCTCGAGCACCGCGCGGATGGCGTCCCGGCCGACGGTCGAGGACCCCGGCGGATACGCGAGCACCGCGTCCGGCGCGTACAGCTCGGCCAGTCCTTCCGCGTCACCCGCGTTGGCCCGCTCCACGAACAGCCGGGCCAGGTCCTCGGGGGCGGTGGCGCGTTCACGTGTCGTCTCGGTCATGATCGGCTCCTTTCGTCGTCTTCCACCCTGCCGCGGCCGGTACCAGAAGTCCAAGAGATGGTTGGCCTGGCAGCTAGAATCATCAGTTATGGAACTGCGACAGCTCGCCTACTTCGTGGCGGTGGCGGAGGAGCGCAACTTCACCCGGGCCGCGGAGCGGCTGCATGTGGCCCAGCCCGGCGTCAGCGCCCAGATCAGACGGCTGGAGCGGGAGCTCGGCGAGGAGCTGCTCGACCGCTCCGGGCGCTCGGTACGGCTCACCGAGGCGGGCACCGCGGCGCTCCCCTACGCACGGGCCGCACTGGCCGCCGTGGAGGGTGCCCGGCTCGCCGTGGACGAGCTGACCGGGCTGCTGCGGGGACATGTGGCGGTGGGCACCGTGACCTCGCACAGCGTCGATCTCCCGGGGCTGCTGGCCGAGTTCCACGACGCACATCCGGCGGTGGAGATCACCCTGACCGAGGCCACGTCCGACGAGCTCGTCGAGGGCTTGCGCACCGGACGCCTGGACGCGGCGATCGCCAGTGTGGGCCCCACACCCCCGGCCGGTCTGGAGATGGAGGTGCTCACCGACCAGCCGATCGTCGCGGCGGTGAGCCATGACCATGAACTGGCCGTCCACCCGGTCATCTCACTGGACACCCTGCGCGGCCGCGCGCTCATCAGTCTGCCGCGCGGCACCGGGCTGCGCACTCGGCTGAACGAGGCGTGCGCCGCGGCCGGTTTCACCCCGCATATCGCCTTCGAGGCCAGCGATCCCGATGTGCTGGCCCAGCTCGCGGCGCGCGGTCTCGGCGCGGCCATCCTGCCCCGCTCGTTCGCCGAGGCGCGGGCGGACCGGCTGCGGACGATCGTCATCGATCCGCCCGCACTGCGCGGACGGCTGGTCTTCGCCTGGCGGGCGGGCGGCCCGAGCGGTCCGGCCGGACGCGCCCTGGTCGCCCGCGCCCGCGAGGCCCTGACCTGAACAGCATCCGGCACCCCGCCCGGGACCGCCCCGGCCCGACAGGAAGCCGTCACGGGATCAGACCTTCGGTGCCGCCGACGCCTTGTAGATCAGCCCGGTCAGCGGGGCATCGATGCGCCAGCCCAGCGCCTCGTACAGCGCCCGGCCCTCGATGGTCGCGCCGAGCACCGCGGACCGCGCGCCCGCCGCGAACGCCTCATTGGCCAGGGTGCTCATGACGAGGCGGCCCAGACCCCGGCGGCGCTGGTCGGTGGCGGTCTCGATCTGGTCCACCACGGCGGTCCCCGCACCCGTCGGCACCGCCACCTGACCACGGGCGGCGAAGGTGCCGTCGTCGGTGACCACCAGGGCCCGGGTGAGCCCGCCCCGGGTCCAGGTGCGCAGGTGGAAGCCCTCGGGTACCGGCACGGCCACCGGCTCCAGAGAGGTGGACATCAGGAAGCCCGGGTCGTCGAAGGCCCAGCCCGGCGCCATCCAGGGGCCGATGACCTCCTCCGGCACGAACGTCTTGATCCAGGTGCCGGGCGCCGTGACGGTGCCGGTCAGCTCGCCCACCAGCGCCTCGTCCGCCGCGGGCAGTACATGGCGGGTCACCTGACGGGGCTGTGCCCCCACATCGAGGACGAAGCCGTACGCGGTCCGCTCCGGCGGCGATGCCAGCCGCGAGATCACCCATCCCTCGACCCACGCCCGCACCAGCTCCGGATCCACCGGCCCGGCGTCCACACGCTCGGCAGCCATCTGATACAGCATCACGACATCCCCCGTCGGTAATAGGCAACTAGGCACTTCGCATATTACACAGCATTGACAGGGCCGCATGGGGAATTCCAGAATTGGCGTATGACCAGGCGCCGGTTCACCACCACGGGATGTCCGCGCACCCCGGACCGCACCGGGTGTGAGCGCTCCGGCCGATAGCCGGAGACCGCCGCGCGGGCGCTCCGCCCCGCGCGATCCGCCCGTCCCGTACCACCGCGTCCACGCCGGTCAGGAGCCCCTGTGAGCATCGCCGCCACCACCTCCAGCACGCCACCGTCCGCCCTGCGCGAGGCACGGATCCCGCCGGACGGGATGTACGAGGGGCAGCGCACCCTGCGCCGGCTGCCCGACGGGTGGCCGGACCGTCCGTACCGGCGGTTCGATGTCGTACCGCTGGCCGCCACCATCGGGGCCGAGGTGCGGGGCGTGGATCTGGCACGCCCCCTGGAGCCCGCGCTGCGCGAGGAGTTGAACCGGGCACTGCTGGAGTGGAAGGTGCTGTTCTTCCGCGCGCAGCACCTCACTTCCGCGCAGCAGCGCGCGTTCGCCCGCCACTGGGGGCCGCTGGAGACCAACCCGCTGCTCGCGGCCGGTGCCAGTGACGAGGTCGCCCGCTTCGACAAGGCCGCCGGTGCCCCCGTGACCTTCGAGAACGTATGGCACACCGATGTCACCTTCCGCGAGCGGCCCGCGCTCGGCGCCGTGCTCCAGCTCCGTGAGGTCCCGCCGTTCGGCGGGGACACCATGTGGGCGGACATGGCCGCCGCGTACGACAACCTCCCGGCGGAGGTGAAGGAGCGGATCGAGGGTGCCACGGCGGTCCATGACTTCATCCCCGGTTTCGCCCGCTTCTACGGGCCCGAACGGCTGGCCCCGTTCCAGGAGGTGTTCCCGCCCGTGGAACACCCGGTGGTGCGCACCCATCCGGAGACCGGGCGGCGGACGCTCTTCGTCAACACCTCCTTCACCACCCGGATCACCGGTCTGGAGCAGGCGGAGAGCGACCGGCTGCTGAGCCTGCTGTGCCGGCAGGCGCACACCCCCGAGTACCAGGTGCGGTTCCGCTGGCAGCCGGGCGATGTGGCGTTCTGGGACAACCGCGCCACCCAGCACTACGCGGTGGGTGACTACGCCCCGCACCGCAGGGTGGCCGAACGGGTGGCCGTCGAGGGCGACCGCCCGTTCTGACCGGCCGGTGTCCGGTCCGGCCCTCCCGCCGGACGGGCCGGATGCGACCCGGCCGGTGCGGGGCCACACTGGCAGGGGGAGGTGGATCTCTGTGATGCGGGGTGTATGCGTATGGGTGGGCCGCCGCGATGACCGAGCGCCCCGGGCGCCCGGGCGGGGAGGGGGTCCCGCAGGTGTGGGACCTGCCCACACGTATCGACGCCACCGGCCGCCGCCGCGAGTCGGACGCGCTGGGGACGATCGACGTACCCGCCGACCGGTACTGGGGCGCGCGGACCCAGCGGGCACTGATCCACTTCTCGATCGGCCAGGACCGGATGCCCCTGGCCGTCTACCACGCCTACGGCTCCGTCAAGAAGGCCGCCGCGCTGGTCAACGGCCGTGAGGAACGGCTGGCGGGCTGGCAGGCCGATCTGATCGCCCATGTCGCCGACGAGGTCGTCTCGGGCGCGCTGGACGACCACTTCCCGCTGCACGTGTGGCAGAGCGGATCCGGCGCCCAGGTCGACATGAACGTCAACGAGGTCATCGCCAACCGCGCCATCCAGCTCGTCGGCGGGGTACTGGGGTCGCAGGACCCGGTGCACCCCGACGACCATGTCGCGATGGGCCAGTCGTCCAACGACACCTTCCCCACGGCCATGCACCTCGCCACCGTGGCAGCCCTGCACGACCACGTACTGCCCCGGGTGAGCCTGTTGCAGGAGGCGATCGCCGCCAAGTCCCGTGCCTGGTACGACGTGGTGAAGACCGGCCGCACCCATCTCCAGGACGCGGCCCCGCTCTCGGTCGGACAGGAGTGGTCCGGCTACGCGGCACAGCTGTCCGACGCGATCGAGGGGCTGCGCGCGACTCTGCCCGGCCTGTACCAGCTGGCCATCGGCGGCACCGCGGTGGGCACCGGGCTGGGTGCCCCGGAGGGGTTCGGCGCGGCGGTGGCGCAGGAGATCGCCCAGGCAGCCGGCCATCCGTTCCGGGTGGCGGTCAACTCCTTCGCGGCGCAGGGCAGTCTGGACGCGATGGTGGCCGCCTCGGCGGGGCTGCGGGCCCTCGCGGTCCCGCTGATGAAGATCGCCAATGACATCCGCTGGATGGCGTCCGGCCCGCGCTGCGGCATCGGGGAGCTGATCCTGCCGCCCAGCGAGCCCGGCAGCACCCTGGTACCCGGCGCGGTGAACCCCGCCCAGTGCGAGGCGATGTTGATGGTCTGCGCCCAGGTGCTCGCGGAGGACGGCAGTGTGGCGCTGGCCGGTGGTCAGGGCAACTTCGAGCTCAACACGATGCGGCCGCTGGTCATCAACAACGTGCTGCACTCCGCCGGGGTCCTCGCCGATGCCTGCGAGATGCTGCGGATCCACTGCGTCGAGGGCGCCGAGCTGAACCGCGAGCGGATCGACGACCAGGTGGCGCGTTCGCTGATGCTGGTCACCGCGCTCTGCCCGGAGCTCGGTTACGACAGGGCGCGCCGGATCGCGCAGATGGCCGCCGACGAGGGGACCACCTTGCGGGAGGCGGCCATCGCCAGCGGTCATATCGGCGCCGAGGACTTCGACCGCATCGTCGACCCCCGGAGGATGGCCCGGCTCACCGAATGAGCCCGGCCGGTCCGTGGTCGGCCAGCGGCCCCACCTCCAGGCCGTTCACCCGGCATTCGGCCACCAGCGCGGGCAGCGCGGCCAGTGTGGCGCGCCAGCAGCCCGGTGCCGCCGCCCGGTCGGAGTCGTGCAGCAGCACCGTGGCGCCGCCGCGCAGATCGCGCCGTACGGTGGCCAGGACCGAGCGCGGGGTGGCGTCAGCGGACCAGTCGCGCCCCCAGGCCGACCACAGGACGGGCCGCAGCCCGGCCCGGAGCGCCGCGAGCCAGCGGCCGCCGGTGAGGATGCCGTAGGGCGGCCGGTACCACTGCGGCTCCGAACCGGTGGCCATCCGTACGGCACGCGCGGCCTGGGTGACCTCACGCACGTCCCGGGCCACCGTGGGCAGCCAGGGACGGCTGTGGGTCCAGCCGTGGACGGCGAGTTCATGGCCGCGGCGGGCGATGTCACGCGTGGTCCGCGGATAGCGCACCACGCTCTCGCCCAGGACGAAGAAGGTGGCCCGCACCGCGAGCTCGTCCAGGACGTCGAGGAACCGCGGGGTGGACCGGGGGTCGGGGCCGTCGTCGAAGGTGAGGGCGACGTGGTCGTCGCGGCCGTGGCCCGCCAGCGCTGGGAACAGTGCGCGCCGCGGACCCGCCAGCCAGGTGCCGGCCGGAACCGCATGGGCGGCGGCCACCAGCAGCGCGGTGTTCCGCGCCATGGCGCCGGACCGGCCGCGGGCACTCACCGGCTTCTCCCCGGGCTCCCGGGGCCGTCGCGGCGGCCGGGGACGTCCACGGCGGCGGGGGCGGCCGCGGAGGGTTCGGCCGCCCCGGGGGTGTCGGCGTCCCAGCCGCCCGCCATCGCGGGGGAGCGGGCCAGACCGACGATGCCCACGGCCATCAGGGCGATGCCGATGGCCTCCGGGATGATGCGCAGCCCCAGTTCGACGCGTTCGCCGAACAGCACCCAGCCCAGCACGATGCTCACCAGCGCGTCCCCGAGGGTCAGCGCGGGCTGGGACGCGGCCAGGGTGCCGGCGCGCAGGGTGCTCTGCAGCAGCAGGAAGCTCAGCAGCCCGACCACGCACACGGCGTAGAGCGGCCAGCTCGTGAACACCGCGGCCACACCGTCGGAGAACCGGCCGGTGAACTCCTTGATCAGGGCGGCGGTACAGGCGAAGCAGGCCGCGGTGGCACAGCCGAGGACGGCGGCGCGGGGCGCGCCGCGCAGCGCCCGGGCCACCGCGCCCAGCACGGCCACGGCCAGCACCACGACCACACCCACGGGCAGCCAGCGGCCGTTCTGCGCGGTGGCCTGTCCGTGCGAGGGGTCGGCGGCGACGAGGAAGAGCGCGAGACCGGCCGCGAGCATCACGAACGCCAGCCAGGTACGGCCGTCCGGGCGCTGCCGGAACACCAGGCTGCCCACCACGAGGGTGAACAGCAGCTCGCTGACGAGCAGGGGCTGTACGACGGAGAGGCGCCCCACCGCCAGCGCGCCCACCTGGGCCACCGCCGACACCACCATCGCCGCTCCCCCGGCCAGCCAGTACGGGCGGCACAACAGCCGGCCGAGCCGCCGGACCGCGTGGCCGAGGCCCTCTCCGCCCGGCTGTTCGCGCTCCTGGTCCATCGCGGCCCGTCGCTGGAGCACCGACGCCGCTCCGTTGCCCAGTGCGGACAACAGGGCCAGCAGGACGGTCAGGATGGTCACCGGGTGTCACCCGAAACGGGAGGCCAGTCGGTGGTAGAGCCCCGGCGCCACGCCGTGGACCAGCGCGGGCAACCGCAGCCACGCCGGGACGTAGACCACCTCGCGGCCGCGTATGACGGCGTCCCAGACCGCGTCGGCGACCCGTTCGGGCGGCAGCGGCCGGGGGCGGGCTCGGGTGTACGGGGTGCCACGGCGTGCGAAGAACGGGGTGTCCACCACACCGGGGACCACATGGGTGACCCGTACCCCGGCCCGGCGCAGTTCGTAGCGCAGGGAGTCGGCGAAGATCCCGAGGGCCGCCTTGGCGGCCGAGTACACCGCCTCGCCGCGGACGCCCACGCTGCCCGCGACCGACCCGATCAGCACGATGTGCCCGTGCCGCCGGTCGAGCATATGCGGCAGCGCGGCGCGGACGAGCCGTACGGCGGCCAGCAGGTCGACCCCGACCACCCGGTCGATGGCGGCCGGTGGCATGGTGGCGAACGATCCGGCCCAGCCCACGCCCGCCCCGGCCACCAGCAGATCGATCCGTCCGGAGGCGTCCAGCGCGTCGCGCACCAGGTCGTGACCGCCCTTGGGGGTGGCCAGATCGGCGGGCAGGGCGATGGCCGAGGTCCTCCCGGCCACCCGGGCCAGCCGTTCCCGGTGGCGGCCGCTGACCAGCAGCCGCCAGTCCTCCTCGGCGGCGAACCGGTCGGCGATGGCCGCGCCGATACCCGACGAGGCACCGGTCACCAGGGCGAACCTGGCCCCGGCACGAGTGGCACGCCCCGGATCCCGGCCCGCGCCGCGGTGGAGGTGTACGTCCGGGAGGGGGCGGATCATGTCATCTCCCTGTCTCGCTGCGGACCGGGGGCGCCGGGACACCGGCCGGCGGGGTGCGGTTTGACGGCACGCGGAGCGGATACCTCCAGTGAGCCATGTCCCGGCGCGCCTCGCACCATCGGAGGTTGTCCATGCGTCCTGCGTCCGATCGGTCCGGCACCTCCGCCACCGGGCGTCTGCTGGTGGTGAGCGCCGGGATGGGCGCGGGACACGACGCGGTGGCGGCCGAGCTGGTGCGCAGGCTGGAGGCGATGGGCCACCGGGCGGACCGGGTCGATGTGCTGGATCTGCTGCCCGCCGGGGTGGGGGCGGGACTGCGGTCCTTCTACCGGACGACGATCCGCCGCGCCCCGGTGCTGTACGCGGGCATCTACCGGGCGTTCTTCCGCCCGGGACCGGGTCCGCGTCCGGGCACCGCTCCCCTGGCCGGGCTCGCCGAGGGCAGTCTGCTGAACACCGTGGAACGGCTGCGGCCCGACACGGTGGTCCCGGTGTTCCATCTCGCCGCCCAGCTCACCGGGCGGCTGCGGAAGCGCGGTGCGCTGACCGTGCCGAGCGCGGTCGTGGTCACCGACTTCTCGGTGCACCGGCAGTGGCTGCACCCCGGCAACGACCGGTATCTGTGCGTCTCCGCCGAGGCCGCGGAGACCGTGCGGCGGACGCTGGGACGTCCGGCCACGGCCACCGGCCCGGTGGTGGCGGCGCGGTTCTCCGCACCCGCGCCGGGCGCCGACGACTGGCGGCGGCGGTTCACCGCCGAGGCCCCCGGGCAGCCCCCGGTGCTGTTGTCGGTGGGCGCCTGGGGCGCCGGTTCCCGGGTGGCGGAGACGGCACGGCTGTTGTACGGGGGCGGCTATCTGCCGGTGGTGCTGTGCGGCCGGGACGAGCGGCTGCGCCGCGGTCTCGCACGGTGGCCCGAGGTGCTGGCCCTGGGCTGGGAGCCGGATATGCCGGGGCTGCTGGCGGCCTCCCGGGCCCTGGTGGACAACGCCGCTGGACAGACCGCGCTGGAGGCGCTGGCGACGGGCGTGCCGGTGGTGGGCTACCGCCCGATCCCGGGGCACGGCCGGGAAGGTGTCCGCAGGATGGCCGCCCTGGGGTTGTCCGACCACGCGACGGACTCATGGGATCTGCTCCGGCTGCTGGATGTGCTCACCGTGCCGTCCGGGACACGTGAGCGCCGGATCGCGGCGGGGCGTGAGCTGTTCGCGGACGACGCCGCGGCCCGGCTCGCCGAGGCGGTGCGGAACGCGGCGGCGCCACGCTGAACGGGGCGCCGGGCGCGGTGAGACCGGGCGGGAGAAGGTGGACCGTATGGCCTTCGACGGGTTCCGGACCGCCGAAGCCTGTCGGATCCACCCTCTCCCGGGCCGCTCCGCGCCGATCGCCGGCTCCGCGGACCACGTCGGCCCGACCCGTCCGGATCCGCGAGCGCGCCGTCGCCAACACCGCTGCCCGTGGGTGGCGGTGGGGTGGCGGCGCGGCCGTGGTGGAGGGCGGGACCGTGTGGTACGCCGGTGCCGAACCGGCGCGACACCGGGCCGTCAGCTCGTGGCCGCGGCCTCGTACAGGCCACGGCCGGAGCGCTGGGCCCGGTCCGTCGAGCGCAGCCGCTCGAGGGTGTTGCGCACCGAGTTGACGTTGGTGCGCGTCTCCTCGCGGCCCAGCGCCTCGTTGACCTCGGAGGCCCGCATCGGGCGTCCGGCCTTGCGCAGGGCGGCGAGCACGTTGTCCGAGAGCCCGGTGGCGCGCTCCGAACCGGTGCCGGACTCCTTGGCCTTCTCGGCGGCCTTCGCCACGGGCTTGGCGGCCTTGGTGGCGGTCTTGGGCGCCTTGGTGGCCTTCACCGCGGCGGCCTTGGTGGCCTTCGGAGCCTTGGCCACGGCCTTCTTGGTGGCCTTCTTGGCGGTGGCGGTCTTCTTGGCCGCCGTCTTGGTGGCCCGGCCGGTGGCCGGCTTGGCCTTGCCCCCGCTGCGCTGACGGCCGATGGCCGCCTTGCGCGTGGCGGCGGGGGCACGGGTGGCGGTGGCCTCCTCGGACACCTCGGTGGCCTCGTCCGCGGCCGCGTCACCGGTGGCGGACTCGGTGACCGAAGCCGCCACGGCCACCGCGGTCGCCGCCTCCCGCGGGGACACCGCTCCGGTGGAGAGCAGCTGAAGGCTGCTCAGAGCGGTGCTGACCGCCTCCAGCCGCTTGGTGACGGCGTCCAAATCGTCCTTGAGGGCCTGCTGTTGCTTCTGGAGCCCCGGGAGTTCCGCCTCCAATGCCTCGATGGTGGATCCGACACTGCTGTCCGCGCTCAACGTGTGCGCCATCATTCGTCCCCTTTCTGGGCCTCTGGGCCCATCGCAGCTGCGATTATGCCTGCTATCAGAAGTGTGCGGTGCCCGGTGTGCAACGACGCAAAACAACTGGAGGGGTCCGGATCCCTCGTGAGAGGCCAACTTCTGGTGAAGAACCGGTCCTCGGACACCATGTGCGGGCCCCGGATGTCATCCGGAAGAGTGGCGCCACAAACACGATGACGAGACGTCAGAACTCCTGATGGTGGCCTTGGTTGCAGGGCGCCCGCGGTCCTGCGCGAAGCGCCCGGCACCCCGTCCCACCGGCTGATTAATCGATGTGTGCAGTCACACTTCCTGTGTATCTTAGTTTTCTGCCTAGGGCCCCTAGGTTTTTTGCCGGATGAGCACGATGAGCAACACGGAGGTGGCACATGGTCCGTGCCGGTCTGACGACCGAGCGCGTGGTGCGGGCGGCAGCGGATCTGGCGGACATCGTCGGACTGGACAGCGTCACGATGTCCGCGCTGGCGCGGAGTTTCGGCGTCAAGGACGCGAGTCTCTACTCGCACATCAAGAACGTGTCGGAGCTGCGGGAGCGGATCGCACTGCTGGCCGCCGAGGAGATCGCGGACCGCTTCGGGGCGGCCGTGGCGGGCCGTTCGGGCAAGGACGCCCTGGTGGCGTTCGCCGACGCCTACCGCACCTACGCGCTGGAGCGCCCCGGCCGGTACGCCGCCACCCAGCTCCAGATCGATCCCGCCCTGGCCGCCGAATCGGCGGGCGCACGGCACAAGATCGACCTCACGTACTCGATGCTGCGGGGCTACGGGCTGGCGGAGCCCGATCTCACCGACGCGGTACGGCTGCTGCGCAGCACCTTCCACGGCTTCGTCAGCCTCGAGGCCGGTGGTGGCTTCGGGCACCCCCGTGACCTCGGAGCGTCCTGGGAACGGGCCGTCGAGGCCCTGCACATCGCACTGGAGAACTGGCCCGCCTCAGGGTCCCGAACGAGCGGAAGGCGACGCACCTCATGAGCGCGCACACCACCGGCGAACCCACCACCGGCACCCTGCGGGTGCCCGGTGCGACCCTCCACCACGAGGTGCGCGGCAGCGGTCCGGTGCTGCTGCTGATACCGGGCGGATCCGCGGACGCGGCCCTCTTCGACGCGGTGACACCGGTCTTCACCGACCGCTTCACGGTGGTCTCCTACGACCCGCGCGGGATGTCGCGCAGCCCGCTCGACGGCCCGCCGGAGGACCAGCGGGTGGAGCGGCACGGCGAGGACGCGTACCGCCTGCTCCAGGAGGTGGCGCCGGACGGCGCACCGGCCTGTGTGTTCGGCACCAGCTCGGGCGCCATCGCGGCGCTGGACCTGCTGGCCCGCCATCCGGAGCGGCTGCGGCGGGTGGTGGCCCATGAGCCGCCGCTGGTGGAGCTGCTGCCGGACGCCGAGCGCCACCGCGCGCTCTTCGCCGAGGTGCACGCGGCGTACCGCAGGGAGGGCGTCGCGGCGGCGATGGCCACGATGAGCGCCGGGACCGGTGGCGGGGAGCGGGAGAGCGAGCGGCCGGCGGCCGGGGAAGGGGCGCAGAGCCCGCCGGCGGACGAACTGCCGCCGCATCTGGCCCCCATGCTCAGCCGGATGTACGCCAACACGCCGTACTTCCTGGAGCACATCCTGCGCCAGTTCACCTCCCACGTCCCGGATGTGGCAGCCCTGGGGAGCGTGGCGGACCGGCTGGTCCTGGCCGCGGGCCGGGAGTCCCGCGGTCAGCTCCTGCGGCGGCCCGCCGCGCTGCTCGCGGAGCGCTTCGGGAGTGCGGTGGCGGAGTTCCCCGGCGGCCATGTGGGCGTCGCCGAACACCCGGCGGAGTTCGCCGAGGTGCTCTCCGCGACGCTGGACTGAGACACGTACCGGCACCGCCGCTTCCGCGGGGTGGTAGAAACGACCTACCCGTACCAGGCGAGGGGACGACGATGAAGCGGCGCTGCGCGGTGCTCGACGACTACCAGGACGTGGCGCTGTCGATGGCCGACTGGTCGGAGCTGCGCGACGCGGTGGACGTGGTGGTGCACCGCCGGCCCATCACCGGTCAGGACGCGCTGGTCGAGGCGGTCGGGGACTGCGAGATCGTGGTCATCATGCGGGAGCGCACCCCGTTCCCCGCCGAGGTGTTCGCCCGGCTGCCCCGGCTGAGGCTGCTCGTCACCACGGGGATGCGCAATGCCGCCGTGGACCTGGCAGCAGCCGCCCGGCACGGGGTCACCGTCTGCGGCACGGCGAGCAGTTCGGACCCGGCCGTCGAGCTGACCTGGGCGCTGATCCTCGGTCTCGTCCGCCATGTGGTCCCCGAGAGCACCGCGCTGCGCGACGGCGGTCCGTGGCAGAGCACGGTCGGCACCGATCTGCACGGCAGCCGCCTCGGGCTGCTCGGTCTGGGCAAGATCGGCGCCAGAGTGGCGCGCATCGGGCAGGCGTTCGGCATGGAGGTGGCCGCCTGGAGCCAGAACCTCACGGCGGAGCGGGCGGAGGCCGAAGGCGTCCGGCTCGCCTCCTCCCTGGAGGAGTTGCTCGGGACCAGCGATGTCCTCTCGGTGCACCTGGTGCTCGGCGACCGCAGCCGGGGACTGCTGGGCGCGGCCGAGCTGCGGCGGATGCGGCCCGGCGCCTTCCTCGTCAACACCTCGCGCGCGGCGATCGTGGACCAGCGGGCGCTCGCCGACGCCCTGCGGGGCGGATGGATCGCGGGCGCGGGGCTCGATGTGTTCGAGGAGGAGCCACTGGCCCCCGACCACCCCTACCGTTCGCTTCCGAACCTGCTGGCCACCCCTCATCTGGGCTATGTCACACGGAACAACTACCAGCGGTACTTCACCGAGGCGGTCGAGGACATCCGCGCCTTCCTCGCGGGCGATCCGGTCCGGGAGCTCACCGCGCGGTAGACCGCTCGCCCCGGCGGGACGTTGCGGACACACCCTAGGAGGCCGGGCCGTCCGCAGCCGCGTGCTGACGCGCGGCCAGGGCGTGCGCCGCGTCGCGGGTGGCCGGGTACAGCTCGCGGTAGAGGCGGTAGAGCTCGTCGTACGTGCCCGCCGTCGCCGGATCGGGTTCCACGGTGTGCGCGACCGGGTTCCACTCGGCGATGTCCACCGCCTCCGCACGGCCCGTCCCGACCGCCGCGAGGAACGCGTCCCCGTAGGCCGCTCCCGTGGTGTACCGGGGGACGTCCTGCGCCCGGCCGGTCACATCGGAGACGATGCGGGTCCACAGCTCCCGGGCGCCGCCGCCCACGGCGGTCACCCGGCGGATGCCCCCGCCCGCCGCCTCCATGACGGACAGGTTGTGCCGCACCCCGAAGGCGGTGGCCTCCAGCGCCGCGCGGTAGAGGTGTCCCCGGCCGTGGCGCAGGGTCAGCCCCAGGACGAGTCCGCGGGCGTCGGGGTCGAAGAGCGGTGTGCGCTCACCCGCGAAGTACGGGAGCATCAGCAGCCCTTCGGCACCGGGGGCGACCGCCGCTGCCTCGGCCACGAGCGTGTCGTAGCCGATGCCGGTGAGGTCACGCAGCCAGCCGGTGACGGCGCCGGAGGTGGCCATGCCCGCCGCCAGGCAGTAGGTGTCCGGGAAGGCGCCCCGGGTGGACCACAGACGGGGATCGGGGGCGGCCTCGTCGACCACGTCGACCAGGAACATCGTGCTGCCGTACATCAGCATCA
Source organism: Streptomyces cucumeris (assembly GCF_024295805.1). Taxonomy (GTDB): domain Bacteria; phylum Actinomycetota; class Actinomycetes; order Streptomycetales; family Streptomycetaceae; genus Streptomyces; species Streptomyces cucumeris. The sequence goes on along the minus strand of NZ_JANCLX010000018.1, from coordinate 56,918 downwards.
GATCGCCGGGCGCGATGGCCCCGGCCGCGGTGGCCTCGGCCCAGGCGTCGACGGTGCCCGCGATCACGGGGGTGCCCGCGGGGATGCCGGTGGCGCGCTGGGCCCACGGGGTCACCTCTCCGACCACCTCCGCCGGCCACACCAGACGCGGCCATACGAGGCCGGGCGCGATCTCCTCGCACCACTCCTCGATCCAGCCGCCGTTCCGCAGGTCGTACAGCGGGGTGCACTGGCTGGCCGAGTGGTGGTCGAGGACGTACGCCCCGGTGAGCCGGTGCACCAGATACGAACTGGCCATGAACCAGCGGCGGGTGCGGGCGAAGACCTCGGGTTCCCGCTCCCGTACCCAGGCCAGTTTGGGCCCGATGGCCTGGCTGGTCAGCGGTGAGCCGCAGCGCTCGAGCACCCGCCGTTCGCCGTACCGCTCCCGCTGGGCGGCGATCTGCTCGCCCGCGCGGGTGTCCACGCCGTACAGGATCGCCGGGCGCAGCGGGGTGGCGTCGGCGTCGACGGGCAACAGACAGGGGCCGATCCCGCTGACGCCCACGGCGCCGATCGGCTCCCCGGCCGGGGCCGCGGCGAGCAGTTCCGCGCTGAGCTCCGTCAGCTCCCGCCACCACACGGTCCGGGCATCGTGTTCGGCCCAGCCGGGCCGGGGGGTGGCGGTGGTGTGCTCCCGGGACGCCTGGGCGAGCAGCGCGCCGTCGGTTCTGACCAGGACGCCCTTGGAGCCTGAGGTGCCGATGTCGATGCCGATCAGCAGGGTCATATCGTTCCCGGGACCTCTCGTCGAGCCGGATCGTCTTCCTGGTCACCAGGGTGCCCCGGCGGCGCCGCGGCTGCCGACCGTTGCTCTTCGTCACATGGAGGCCACGGATTCCGTTTCACCTCCGCTCGTTCCGGAGAGGCGTGAGGACACGGACAAGCCCCATCGGCCCGCAGAACACACCGGTGCACGGCCCCCGCCGGGCACCGCGGACGGAGGGAACGTGGCTCAGAGCACATCGGGGAACACCGCGCCGGATGACGACGCGTCAATCCGGGGCGGCGCCGGGTGGACCGGTGACGGCGCGGACCGTACCCGGGCGGCCTCGCCCACCCGGCGCGGACTGCTCACGGCGACGGCTGCGGCCGGTCTCGGCCTGGTCGCCGGATGCGGGGAGCAGGGCCGGACGGTCGGCTCGGACGCCTCCGCGAAGGGTTCGGCGTCCGCCCGGCCGTCCACGTCCCCCGGGCGCTCCAGAGGTGCCACCCGCCCACCGTCGGGGTCCGGCCGCGGCGCACCGGGCAGCCGCCCGGCCGAGCGCCGCCCCGAACTGCCCCGCGGCGGCCGGGAGCTGTCGCGGTACCGGCTGGTGGGCTACTGCGGACTCCCGGGTGCGGCGGCGCTCGGCCGTCTGGGCACCGGGGATCTCGACGACCGGGTGGCCGAGATCGAGAAGACCGCGCGCTCGTACGCCGCGGGCCGGGAGCCGCAGCCCGTGCTGGAACTCCTCGCCACCGTGGCCAACAGCGGCGCGGGCCCCGACGGCACCTACCGTTCCCGCACACCCGCCGCCACGATCCGCCGCTTCCACAAGGCCGCCCGGCGCCATCGCGCCCTGCTGATGCTGAACATCCAGCCGGGCCGTGCCTCCGCGCTGGACGAGGTGAAGGCCCTGCGCCGCTGGCTCGTCCACCCCGATGTGGGGATAGCACTGGATCCGGAGTGGGACATGGGTCCCGGTGAGGTGCCGGGCGACACCTACGGCCACACCAGCGGCAAGGAACTCACCGAGGTGGCGCGCTATCTGTCGAAGCTGGTGGAGGAGCACGATCTGCCGCAGAAGCCGCTGGTCTACCACCAGGTGGCGGTGTCCGTGGTGCACGACCAGTCGGGCTTGCGTCCACAGCCCGGGGTGGTGATGATCAAGAGCGCGGACGGAATCGGATCGCCGGGGATGAAGCGGAGCACCTGGCGCAAGCTGGTCAAGGACCAGCCGGAGGGTGTGCGCACCGGGTTCAAGCTCTTCTACGACGAGGACGCCGAGGGCAGCCGGCTGATGACCCCCAAGGAGGTGCTCGCCCTCCGTCCGCGGCCGGACTACATCATGTACGAGTGAACCGCGGCAGGGACGAGTGGACCGCGGCACCGAACGGGACCGCCCCCGTCTTCCGGAGCGTTCCGGGAGACGGGGGCGGGATGGAGGTAGGGGGACGGACGGGGAGTCGGTGGCGGAGGGTCAGGTGCGCGGCGCGGCCTGCACCGTGAGCGGTTCCTGGGCCGGGGTGTCCTGGGAGCCCGGCCGGGTGAACCGCATGGTGATGCTGGCGCCCGCGTAGAGCACCGCCACCACCAGCAGCAGGGCCTGGTAGCCCGTGACGAGGGCCAGGTACTCCAGGGCGCCGCCGGTGAGGGCACCCAGCAGATTGGCCCCGAAGGCGGCCGTGGGATCGGAGGCCGCGGCCAGCCGGTCGGAGAAGATGAGGTTGGCGCAGAAGATCGGTGCGAAGGCCAGGGCGATCGCGGCGGCGAGACGCCCCGCGAACGGCAGCCCGAGCACCAGATCGGTCGGGATCAGCCAGGCGATGGCGAGGGTGGCGAAGAGCAGGAGTTGCAGCGCGAGCTGGTTGAGCCTGCGCATCCTGCGCCGCACTTCCACCGCACAGAGCACGGCGACCAGCACTCCGGCGAAGACCATGGCGTTGACCAGCCAGGTGGTCCCGAAGTAGAGCGCGAAGCCGATGACGTTCTTGGTCTCGAGGAGCATGAAGGCGGCCCCGAGCAGGAACATATCGGCGTAGGCCGCGGTGCGCCGGATGCGCACACCGGTCATCCGCACCGACACCAGGGTCACCAGCAGGATCGCGCCCAGCACACCGATGTAGAGGCTGGGGATGGTGCGGTGGAGCAGATAGGGGAAGGGGTGGTCGTCGGTGGCGGCGCTGGGCACCTTGCCGGAGGGCTGCCATGTGGAGCTGGAGCAGGACTGATCGCGCGTGGTGACACCCGCCACCATGATCGCGGCCCGCTTGTTGCCGTAGTGGGTGATGCAGGGTGCGTGGCCGAAGACCGAGGTGAGGGTCGATCCGAACCGGTCGATCAGCCAGTTCTGCCGGTAGTAGTTGTACATGGCGAACGCGCCGCCGGGGGCGAGGTGCTCATGAGCCGCCTCGAACGCCTGACGGGTGAAGAGGTAGCTCTCCAGACGCAGATTGCTGGCGCCGGAGACCAGGGTCAGGGAGTCCGGGAGGGCGAGCACGATCAGGTCGTAGCGGGTCTTCGTCTGCTCCAGGAAGGCCCGGCCGTCGTTGATGTGGACGTGCACCCGGGGGTTGTCGTACGGACGGGCCGGATGCAGCGAGGCACCGATCTCCTGAAGCCGGGGGTCGATCTCCACGGCGTCCACCCGCTTGGCGCCGTGGGCGAGGGCGAGGGCGACGTCATTGCCGTTGCCCGCCCCGATGACCAGGACGTTGCGGTGGGAGTTGCGCGGTGTCTCACGGTAGGGCTGGTCGTACGGTGAGCCCGGTTTGGTCAGCGCCTTCAGCGGCGCGATGCTCTGGTGCGGCACACCGTTGGCGGAGATGTTGTAGTCGCGGGCGGTCGAGGTCGAGCGTTTGGTCTCGATCTTGTAGTAGGGGGACCAGGAGATACCGCTCGCCACGGACTCCAGGGCGAGAACCGCCACCATCACCCCGAGCGGGATCGTGTACCGGATGGTGTTGCGGCGACCGCCCAGGACGAGCAGGGCCACCGCGGCGATCACTCCCCAGACCACCGACGGCGCGCGCAGCCAGGACAGCAGCGCGAAGGACACCGACCCGGTGAGCGAACCCAGCAGGTCGAAGCGGTACGCCTCCAGCGACGGCAGCCGGCGGAACTGGTCCGCCGTCATCTTCCCGATCGCCATCATGATGAGCGCGGTCAGTCCGAACAGGACGGGCAGCGTCACCCACTGGGGCAGTCCGGTGGTTTTCACGGCCGTGAAGTAGATGACCTCACCGCTGCTCTGCCGCACCTGGACGGGGAACTCCCGCACCAGGACGACCAGGACGGCCAGGGGAATGGGCGCCCAGCGGGTGAGCCACTGCCCACGGCCGGCGGGGATGAGGAATCCCAGGCCGATCCCGAGGAACGAGCCCAAGAGGATGAAGTTCGAGAAATAGCTCAGATGGACGATATTGGCGCCGGTCCACCGGATCAGCGCCAGCTCGACGAAGAGCATGGTGGCGCTGGCCAGCAGCAGCCTCGCGCGCACGTTTTGCGGTCCAGGGCTGTGCTCCATGTCGGCACACGCTGTCATCCGAGACGGGGCAGGTCGAGCACCCGCACGAGCCGTGCCGTAGGCCGGACGGCGGCCCCGCGGAACACCGGAGTTACGCCACCGGAGCGTACGGCTCACACACCGCCGACACCTCGTCATATCGCCGCCGGCATCCGCCACGTCCATGGTTTGCGCAGGTCAACGCCTTGAGACGGACACGGGAACACCTGGTGCACACCCTCGGGAGGGCACACCGGCACGATGCGCCGACAGCCACGGGACCCCACGCCGCCGTACGGCGTTCGTGTGACCCCCGGCGCGGCATCCGTCACCTGATGAGCGCAATCGCCACCGTGCTCCACCGGAACTTAACATCGCCCTCGTTACTTGTCACGCGCTCCGCGATGAGATGGGCACTACACACGTCGCGACTCCCCGCGGATCACGCATGGACGCAACCATTCCGGCAGCACCACCATGGCATCGGTCGAGATCACATCGCCGCAACAGTGGATTCGTTAGTTTTAACATTGCTCTTGATATTTCGAACGGAGACACCGACGCTGAGTGCGGTCCGGGGAGCCACCCCGGACCGTCCGGACGGCCACCGCGGCCGTCGGACGTCCTAGGCAAGGAGGCACCCGTGGGTTCCGCACCGTCCCCCACCCACACCGGGCCATCGTCGGCGACGTTCCTCGACCGCATCGGCATCCCCCGGCCACTGGCCTGGGGGTTCCTCGGGCTATTGCTGTTCATGATCGGCGACGGGGTCGAATCCGGCTATCTGTCGCCGTTCCTCGTCCGCGGCGGCCTGTCCACCCAGCAGGTCGCCGTGCTGCTGTCGGCCTACGGCATCACCGCCGCCGTCGCGGCGTGGTCCTCCGGGGCCCTGTCGGAGCTGTGGGGTCCGCGCCGGGTGATGTGGGCGGGCCTGGGCATCTGGGCCGTGTGCGAGGTGCTGTTCCTCGTGTTCGGCGTGATGACGTTCAGCTACCCCGTGATGGTGGCCGCCTACATGCTGCGCGGATTCGGCTATCCGCTCTTCGCCTTCGGCTTCCTGGTCTGGATCACCACCGCCACCCCGCGGCGACGCCTGGGGACCGCCGTCGGCTGGTTCTGGTTCGCCTTCACCGGTGGGCTGCCCACCCTGGGCTCGCTGTTCGCCAAGGCCACCATCCCGGTGGTGGGCGAGTACCTCACCCTCTGGCTGTCGCTCGTGCTCGTCCTGGCCGGAGGGCTGCTGACGCTGCTGTGCGTGCGTGAGCCGCACGGCGATCTGCGGGTGGCCGAGGGCCGCCCGGTCGCCACCCTCCTCAAGAGCGTCACCATCATCTGGCAGCAGCCGAAGATCGGGATCGGGGGTGTGGTGCGGGCCATCAACACCGCCCCCGAGTTCGGGTTCCTGGTCTTCCTCCCGCTCTTCTTCACCGACACCGTCGGACTGTCGATGAGCTCCTGGCTCACCGTCCTCAGCGCGATGTTCATGAGCAACATCGTCTGGAACCTGCTGTTCGGGGTGATCGGCGACCGGCTCGGCTGGCGGCGGACCATCGCGTACTGCGGTGGGCTGGGCTGCGCGGCCAGCACCCTGCTGCTGTACTACGTCCCGTTGGCCGCGGGCGCCGAGGTGTGGGTGGCCGTGGCCGTGGGTGTCGTCTACGGCGCCACGCTCGCCGGATACGTACCACTGTCCGCGCTGATGCCCTCGCTCTCCCCCGAACACAAGGGCGCCGCGATGTCCGTGCTCAACCTCGGAGCGGGGCTGAGCACCTTCATCGGACCGGCCGTGGTGGGGCTGGCGATCGGGCCGCTCGGCGTCGGTGGTGTCATGTGGATCTTCGCGGGTCTCTACGTGGTCAGCGCGGTGCTCACCCTCTTCCTGCGGCTGCCCGATGACGATCCCGCGGCGACCGCTGGGAAGGCCGGGGCGGAGGTCACCGACCCGGCACCGTCCTCACTGGTCAGTGCGGCTGGGCCGTCGGACGCACCAGGATCTCGTTGATCGCGGCGTGCGGGGGCTGGGTGACCATGAAGGTGATCGACCGGGCGATGTCCTCGGCCCGGAGCCACAGCTCCCGCGGCATACCGCGGGCCACGGCCCCGGTGGTGCTGTCGGCCGTCATCTCGGTGGCGGTCATACCGGGTTCGATCAGCCCCACCCGCACACCCCGCGCGGTCACCTCCTGCCGCAGGCCCTCGCTGAACGCGACCACCGCGTGTTTGGTGGCCGAGTAGACGGCGTTGTGGGCCCGCGCGACCCGGCCGGCCACCGAACTCACGGTCACCAGGTCGGCCACTCCGCGCGGGCCCTCCTCCGCCGCCCGCAGCAGATGCGGCAGCGCCTTCTGCGCGGTGTGCAGCACCGCCCTGACATTGAGGTCGATCATCCGCTCCCAGTTCTCGGGGTCGCCGTCCTCGATGTCCCCGGCGGCCACGAAACCCACGCTGTTCACCAGCACGTCCAGCCGCCCGAACCGCTCCGCGGTGTCCTCGACCGCCTGCCGGGCCTGCGCCGGGTCCCGCAGATCGGCGGTGAGGGCCACACAGGAGCGGCCCTGCTCCCGGATCCCGGACGCCAGTTCCTCGAGCCGATCGGTACGGCGGGCGACCAGCGCCAGATCGGCGCCCTGCCGGGCCAGCGACCGGGCGGTGGCCGCCCCTATCCCGCTGGAGGCGCCGGTCACCAGCACGGCGCACCCCGCCAGCGGGGTGTCCGTACCCCGGTCGTTCCCCGTCCTCGTCTCCGTCACCCTGGCTCCCTGCTCGTGCGGACGATCATCTGCCGTACGCATGCTCGCACCCTCCGCGCGTCCGCATCCACGGCAGGGGTCCGGTACCCCGATCCCGGTCCCGGATCGCCCCCGTTGCTCCCATCGGACCACGCCCGGCAGACCCGTCCGAGCAGTACGGAAAGCACACGACCGGCGTATGACAGTAGGCCGTTGGGGTCGCGCTGCTGTCCCGCCTGAGCACCCTGTCGCCCTGTCACGGCGACCATCGTTGGCTGAGGCACCGCACCACCGGGTCCGGCGCACGACCCCCGAGTCCACCCCGTCCGCCCCACTCGCCCAGGGAGCCGCGTTCATGCCCCAGTACTTCCGTGACTCACCCGAGTCCCTCGTTCCCGACGCGCTCGCGGGCTTCGCCGCCGCACACGCCGACCTCGTCGCCTACCACCCCGACCACGGCTACCTCCGCGCCCGCCACCCCGCCCCCACCCGCCGGGTGGGCCTGGTGTCCGGGGGCGGCTCCGGCCATGAGCCACTGCACTCCGGCTTCCTCGGCATGGGGATGCTGGACGCCTCCTGCCCCGGCCGGATCTTCGCCTCACCGCACAACCGGCAGATCTTCGAGGCCAGCCGTGCCGTGGCCGGGCCCGGCGGTGTCCTGCACATCGTCAAGAACTACACCGGCGACCGCATCAACTTCGGTATCGCCGCCGAACGCCTCCACCACGAGGGGATCGCCTGTGCCCGCGTCCTGATCGACGACGACCTCGCCACCGACTCCGACGACATCGCGGTCGGCCGCCGCGGCACCGGGGCCACCCTGCTCATCGAGAAGATTCTCGGCGCCGCCGCCGACGAGGGGCGTGGACTGGACGAACTGGCGGCCCTCGGCACCGAGCTGACCGGCCGGGCCCGCAGTCTGGCCGTGGCCGCGGCCGCGCACACCGCGCCCGCCTCCGGTGCCCCGGCCTTCGGCCTGCCCGAGGGCGTCCTGGAGTTCGGGGTGGGCATCCACGGGGAACGCGCCGAGGGCACCACCCCGCACGCACCGCTCGGCAAGCTGGTGGAGACCATGACCGACCAGCTGCTGGCCGCCCTCCCCGACGGCTCCCGGTCCCGGGTGCTCGCGCTCTGCAACGGACTGGGCTCGATCACCTCGCTGGAGCTGTACGGGATCCGCCACGCCCTCGCCAAGGCCCTGGACACCCGGGACGTCGCCCTGGACCGCTCGTTGACCGGCACCTTCGTCAGCGCCCTGGACATGCGCGGCTTCTCCCTGACCCTGCTCGCCTCCGACGCCGAGACACTGCGGCTGTGGGACGCCCCCGCCCGCACCCCGGCCTGGCCGCTGTGAGGTCCGTGCGTCGCCGTGCGCACCGAGAGGTCCGCGCGGTGACGCCACCTCAGCGCGCGCAGCCCCGCCCCACACCACGACCGCCCCGAGGAGCCCCACCATGTCCGACCGACCCGGTTCGAACACCCTGACCCGTGACAGCGTCGCGGCGTGGCTGATCAGCTTCGCCGCCTCCGTACGCTCCGTCGAACCCGAGCTCACCGCCCTCGACCAGCAGGCGGGCGACGGTGACTTCGGCGCCAACCTGGCCACCGGGATGGACGGGGTGCGGCGCGCCCTCGACGCCCTGACGGCCGTTCCCCGGTCCGACGGCGACGGCCCGGCCGCACCGCTCGCCGCCGCCGCGCGCGTCTTCCTCGACGATGTCGGCGGCACCAGCGGGCCGTTGTTCGGACTGCTCTTCCAGGAGCTCGCCGACGCGCTGTACGACGCCTCCCCCGCACTGCCCGCCACCGCCGCGCTGGCCACCGGTACCGCGGCCGGGGTGGCCGCGATCCAGCGCGTCGGGGAGGCCGACGTGGGCGACAAGACGATGGTGGACGCCCTCGTCCCGGCCGCGAAGGCACTCGCCGAATGCCCGCCCACCGCCGACCCGGCGGCCGCGCTCCATCTGGCCGCGGTCGCCGCCCACCGGGGTGCCCTGTCCACCAGCGGGCTGCGCGCCCGGCGCGGCCGCGCCAGTTACACCGGCGACCACTCGCGCGGGGTCCCCGATCCCGGGGCGCTGGCCGTGGCGTTGCTGTTCGCCTCCGCGAACGAGGAGGTCACCGTGCTGAACCGGCTCCCGGAACACTGAATCCGCATGGGTCGGGCCGAACCGGGCAGGCGCAGGGGACGCGTTGACGTCTCCACCGAATGTGCCCGGGAACCACATGCCACAGGACACCACCGCCCGATTGACCCCACCACCGGCCGCGACCCGGCCCACGGGCGGTGAAGCGTCCGGATCCAGAACCCGCGACCCCTACTTCGACAACGCGAAGTACCTCACGATCGTGCTGGTGGCCTGTGGCCACGCATGGGAACCGCTCACCTACGACAGCCGCGCCGCCACCGCGGTCTATCTCATGGTGTACGCCTTCCACATGCCCGCCTTCGCGCTGATATCGGGCTACTTCTCGCGCAACTTCGACCTCGCGCCCGGCCGGGCCCGACGGCTCATCAGCAGTGTGGTGGTGCCCTACCTCGTCTTCGAGGCCGCGTACACCCTCTTCTCCCGGTGGGTGCTGGACAACCCGGGCGAGCCGTTCAGCCTGCTGGACCCCTGGTACGTGATGTGGTTCCTGGCCGCGCTGTTCATCTGGCGGCTGACCACCCCGCTGTGGCTGGCGCTGCGTCATCCGGTGCCGATCTCGCTGGCGGTGGCCGCGGCGGCCTCGATCTCACCGGAGTCCGGCGGCGATCTGTCGCTCCAGCGGGTGCTGGCGTTCCTCCCCTTCTTCGTGGCCGGGCTCACGCTGCGGCCGGCACACTTCACACGGCTGCGCACCCGGCGGGCCCGGCTGGCCTCGTTGCCGTTCATCGCCTTCGTGCTGTGCGCCGCCTACGCCGCGGCGCCGTGGTTCGACGCGGAGTGGTTCTACCACCGCAAGAGCGTCACCGGACTGGACGTCCCGCGCTGGGCCGGACTGCTCACCACACCCGCGCTGTTCCTGCTGGCGCTCGCCCTGACGGCCTGTTTTCTGGCCTGGGTACCGGGGCGGGCGATGTGGTTCACCACGCTCGGCACGGGGACGATCTACGGCTATCTGCTGCACGGCTTCATCATCAAGGCATCCCGCTACGGGGACTGGTACGACCACGGTTGGGTGCACACCCCGCTGGGCGAGCTGATGGTGACCATGGCCGCGGTGACCATGATCTCCGTCCTGTGCACCGCCCCGGTGCGGAGGGTCTTCCGTCCGCTGGTCGAACCACGGGTGGACCGGGCCTTCCGGCCCCTGCGGAAGTAGGCCGGGCGGAAGGGGACATGCCATCCGCCGGGAGCCGGTGGATGGCAGGCCCCCGGCCCCCGCGGGTTCCCTCACAGTCCGTGGCGGCGGTCCCCCAGCACCGCCGTGCACACCTCACGTTCCCGCTCGGCGGAGAACGGGTCCCGCCGCGCGGCCACCGCACGGCGGGTCTCCTCGGCCACCAGATCGGCGTTGACGGCCGCGGCGGCCCGGACGCCCGAGGCGATGGCACCGGCCACCTTCTCGAGCGGATCGGCCACGTTGCCCGCCACCCACACCCCCGGGACGGCGGTGGCGCCCGTCGGGTCCGCCTCGATCCGGCGGGCGGTCTCCTGGCCCGCCACCTCCTGACCGACCGTCTGAAGTCCGAGGGAGGCCAGGACGTCGGCGCGGGCGGCGAAGTACGGGGCGACGACCAGGGTGTGGCAGGCGATCACCGGCCCCTCCGCCAGGCGGACCCCGGAGAGGCCGCCCCCTGCCGTCTCCAGCGCGGCCACCGTGCCGACCACCACGGCGATGCCCCGTGCGGCGAGTTGTTCGTACTCCTGCTCCCCCGGCTCGGGTCCGGTGTGCGTGAAGAGAGTGACGCGGTCGCTCCACTGACGCCAGAGCAGTGCCTGGGCCACCGCCTGGGGACCGGTGGCCAGCACCCCGATCGCCCGGTCCCGGACCTCCCAGCCATGGCAGTACGGGCAGTGCAGCACATCGGTGCCCCACAGCTCGGCCAGACCGGGCAGCGCGGGCAGTCGGTCGACGAGCCCCGTGGTCACCAGCAGCCGTGCGGCACGGACCGCGCCGCCGTCGGCGAGGGTGACGCGGAAACCTCCGTCCGCACCGGGCTCCGCCGCCACCACGGTGCCGTCCACGATCTCGCCGCCGTAGCCGCGGACCTCGTCACGGCCGGTGGCCAGCAGGGCCGCGGGCGGGGTGCCCTCGTTCCCCAGGAGCCCGTGAATCCCCTCCGCGGGGGCGTTGCGCGGCTCGCCGGCGTCGACGACCAGCACCGAGCGCCGTGCCCGGCCCAGGGTGAGCGCCCCGCTCAGTCCGGCGGCGCCACCGCCGACCACCACGACGTCGTAGCGCCGTTCAGCGGGTGTGCGGTCCGGGTCCGCCGGGTGTGCTGTGTATCCGTTCATACGCGGTACCTCCGTTCGTGGAAGCAGCGTGCGCGTGTACGCCACCACTTGACAAACACCTTTGCCAAGGCGGCAAATGGAGGGCATGGCCGACGATGACCTCTCCGACGTGCTGACCGCGGTGGGCCCGCGGCTGCGCGCGCTGCGGCGGACCCGTGACTTCACCCTGGCCCGGCTCAGCGAGACGACCGGGATCTCGCTCAGCACCCTCTCGCGGCTGGAGTCGGGGCAGCGCAAACCGACCCTGGAGCTGCTGCTGCCGCTGGCCAAGGCGTACGGAGTGGCGCTGGACGAGCTGGTCGGGGCACCCGCCACGGGCGATCCGCGGGTGCATCCGCGGCCCTTCACCCGCAACGGCCAGACGATCGTGCCGCTCACCCGCTATCTGGGCGGGCTCAACGCCTACAAACTGATCCTGCCGCCCCGGCCGCCCGCCGAGCGCGGACGGCCGGAGCAGCGGGTCCACGAGGGCTATGAGTGGATGTACGTGCTCTCCGGCCGGCTGTGGCTGACGCTGGGCGAACACGACCTGGTGCTCACCGCCGGCGAGGCCGCCGAGTTCGACACCCGGACCCCGCACGGCTTCGGCAACGCGGGGGACCGGCCGGTGGAGTTCCTCTCCCTCTTCGGGGCGCAGGGCGAGCGGATGCACGTCAGGGCCCGCCCCACCGCCACCTGACCGGCGCCACCGCACGGTGCCCGGATGCTCAGCCCGACGGTTCGTCGGGGACGGGCTGTTCCGGGTGGACACCCCCGGTCTGGGGCCTCCCCCGGCGTCCGGTCCCGGACTCGTCCAGGTCGGGTACGTCCTCGGCGTGGTCCGGCGCCGGGTCCGCGCCCTCCACGTCCAGCGGATCGGGTCCTTCCCCAGCCTGCTGATCGGGCAGGTCCCGCGGTATGGCGCGGTTGTCGTCTCCGGGCTCCTCGCGCCTGCGGTCCTCGTTCACGGTGCCGCTCCTCTCCTCGGCGTGTGCACGGGCATACCACGGCCCGTACCCAGCACATCCGGGCCGATGCACACCCGCGTCTCCGCGATGGCCGGCCACCCGGCCGGGGCGGCCTCCCGTGGCGAGTGCCCGGTCGGGAGGCGCCCATGCGGGGTCAGCCGTGCCGGGCGAAAGCGGCGGTGACCGCCTCCCGGTCCGCGCCCCCGGCCAGCAGCAGCCGGAGCAGCACACGCGCCTTGTACGGATCGAGCAGTCCGCCGTCGATCAGACCACGGCGCCGCAGATCGGTTTCCGAGCCCACCGCGCCGTAGGTGTGGCGCAGCACCGAGCCGCTGCCGGAGCGCGAGGTCAGCACCACGGGGACGCGCTCGGCCAGGGCGCCCAGCACCGGGGCGAGGGTGCCCGGTACGTGGCCGACGCCGAACCCGGCGACGACCAGGCCCTGATGGGTGTCGGCGAGCCCGTCGAGCAGCACCCCGTCGTCGTCGAGTGACACCGTGTACAGCGCCACCCGGGGGGTGTCGCCCTCCTGCGCGGCGGCCGGGACGGGCCGCGGAGCGTGGCGCGGCGGTGTGGTGAGCACGCGGACCCGGCCCTCGATGACATGGCCGAGGGGGCCGGCGTTCGGCGAGGCGAAGGTGGCCGTGCTGGTGCTGTGGGTCTTGCGGACCCAGCGCGCCGCGTGGATCTCGTCGTTGAAGACCACCAGCGTTCCCAGGCCACGGGCCTCGGGGGCGGCGGCGACACGGGCGGCGGCGAGCAGATTGGCCGGGCCGTCGGCGCCCGCGAGGGTCGGATTGCGCATGGCTCCGGTGAACACCAGCGGTGCCTCATGGGCCCAGACCAGGTCGGCGAGATAGGCCGTCTCCTCCAGGGTGTCGGTGCCCTGGGTGACCACCACGCCCTCCGCACCCGCGGCCACCGCGGACGACGCGGCCCCCACGACGGCGAGCAGCTGAGGAAACGTCAGATGGGCGCTGGGTACGGCGTGGGTGTCCCGCACCTCCAGCGGTACGCCGAGGTCGGCGAGGCCGGGTACCGCCGCGGTGAGGTCGGCGCCGGTCAGCCGGGCCACCACACCGGCTCCGCCGTGCCCGGCCATGGCGATGGTGCCCCCGAGGGTGAACAGTGCGATGCTCATGCGCCGACTACATCAGCAGAGGCCGACGCGGGGAAGTCCCGGACAGGGATGCGCCGACGGGAAGCCGCCGCCGCTTCCGGCCGCGCGCTCGGGGCGGGCGCGGCCGGAAGCGGCAGGGGGCGGTGTCAGCCGAGGGTGGTGAGCGCCGTGGTGGCGATCTCGTGGTCCTGCTCGGGCGCGCCGCCACCCACCCCGAGGGCTCCGATCAGCCGGTCCCCGCGCCGTACCGGCACCCCGCCCGCGATGAAGAGCAGTGGGCGGTCGAGGGCGGTGGGCAGGGTGTGGAACGGTCCGCCGGGCTGGACCGCTTCGACGAGGTCCGCGGTGGGGGCGTTCAGCTGGAGGGCGGTGAACGCCTTGCGGGTGCTGGTCTCGCCCGCGATCAGCACGGCCCGGTCGTCACGCCGGAAGGCGAGCAGATGACCGCCGGCGTCCAGAACGGTGACGGCGGCCGTCACCCCGGCTGCCTCGGCGGCGGCGCGGGCGGCGTCGAGCAGGGCCTCGGCGTCCTGGGTGGTCAGCGGGGCGACGGCGGTCTCGGTGGTGCTCATGAGCGGTGTACTCCTCTGGTGGTGCGAAAGGGGTGGAACGGGGAGGGCCGGGGGAACGGAGGGACGGTGCGGCCCGGCCGCGGGGTCAGCCGTGGTCGGCGGCGACGCGGACCGGCTCGGGGGCCGGTGTCGTGGCAGGGACCTCGGCGGCGGGCCGGTGGTGGGCCGCACGGCGCTCCAGCGCGCTGGAGAGCACCGCGAGTGCCAGGGCGGAGGAGGCGAGGGCGGCGCCGACCCAGTTCGGGGCGGTGTAGCCGAGCCCGGCCGAGATCACCAGGCCGCCCAGCCAGGCCGAGAGTGCGTTGCCCAGGTTGAAGGCGCCGATGTTGACGGCGGAGGCGAGGGTGGGGGCACCCGCCGCCTGGTCCAGCACCCGCTTCTGCAGCGGGGGGACGGTGGCGAAGCCGAGCGCGCCGACCAGGGCGATGGTGACGGCGGCCGCGACCTTGTGGTGGGCGGTGACCGTGAACAGCGCGAGGACCAGTGCCAGGGCGCCCAGCGACACGTACAGCATCGGCATCAGGGCGCGGTCGGCGAACCTGCCGCCGACCAGGTTGCCGCCGACCATGCCGAGGCCGAAGAGGACCAGCAGCCAGGTGACGGAGGAGTCGGCGAATCCGGCGACCTCGGTCATCATCGGCGCGATGTAGGTGATCGCGGCGAAGACACCGCCGAAGCCGAGGACCGTCATCGCCATGGCGAGCAGCACCTGCACATTGCGGAAGGCGGCCAGCTCATGGCGGAGGTGCACACCCTCCGGCTTGGGGATCTCGGGGACCAGCCGGGCGATGCCCACGAGGCCGATCACACCGAGGGCGGCGACGAGGTAGAAGGTGGTCCGCCAGCCCAGGGACTGGCCGATGGAGGTGCCCAGCGGTACGCCGACGACGTTGGCGACGGTCAGGCCGGTGAACATCATCGAGATGGCTCCGGCCTTCTTCTCGGGGGCGACCAGGTCGGCCGCGACCACCGATCCGATACCGAAGAACGCGCCATGGGCGAAGGAGGCGACGATCCGCCCGGTGGCCATCACCCCGAAGGCCGGGGCGGCGGCGGAGAGCACATTGCCCACGATGAACAGGCCCATCAGCAGCATCAGCATGCGTTTGCGGGAGATCTTGGTGCCGAGCGCGGTCATCAGCGGCGCCCCGGCCACCACGCCGAGCGCGTAGCCGGTCACCAGGAAACCGGCGGTGGGGATCGAGACACCGAAGTCGCCGGCGACCTCGGGCAGCAGGCCCATGATCACGAACTCGGTGGTTCCGATCCCGAAGGCCCCGATGGCCAGGGCCAGCAGTGCGATGGGCATGTGGGTTCACTCCAAGCGATTGCATCTGCGTCTTACATGCGTCGACAATACTTGCGTGAGAAATTAATTGCAAGCGCGCTATATTGCTAGTGCCGTGTATCACCAACCCGCTCATCCCGCGCGCGGGCCCGAAGCCCCCACCCACCCATCGGCCCCATCAGCTCAGTCCCGTCGATCCGGAGGCCCCATGACCACCTCGGAGATCCCCCAGACCAGCGACCCCGGCGCCGGAGACGCCGCAGGGGCCTCGTCCGCCGCCCTCGTCCAGGGCTGGTGCGCCCTGTCCCTGCTGCACGACAGGATCGAGGCGCGGATCGAAGCGGCCCTGCATACCGGGCACGGGCTGAGCGCCCGCGAGTACGCGCTGCTGGACGTCCTCAGCCGCCAGCACGACGGCGAGGGCGGCCACCTCCAGATGAAGCAGGTCGCCGGGGCCGTGGTGCTCAGCCGGAGCGCCACCACCCGGCTGGTCACCCGGCTCGAGGACCGCGGACTGCTCTCGCGGTATCTGTGCGCCACGGACCGCCGCGGGATCTACACCGATGTCACCGGGACCGGACTGCGGCTGCTCGGCCAGGCGCGTCCGACCTACGAGGCCGCCCTGTGCGCGGCGCTCGACCTGGCCCGCCGCGATCCCCTGCTGGAACCGCTGGTGGCGGCGGTTCCAGGGGCCGCTCGGCACAACCGGCCAAAGTCACTCTGAACACAACTGGCACACCGCTCGTATCAACTTCCGGGTCGAGCCTCGTCCGTTGCGGACGAAGAGCACCCCCTGACAGGAGGTCATGAGTTGAGCCACAAACGCGTACCGAAGCGCAAGGTCGTCTTCGCGGGGGCCGGGGCGGCCGCCGTCGTGGCGGCGGCGATCCTGCTGCCGAACGCCAACGCATCGCAGGACGGCGACCAGACCGACCTCCAGCCCAAGAAGGTCAACGCGGCCTCCGCGGCGGACATCGCCTCGCAGTTGGCGTCCCAGCTCGGCGAGGCCTTCGCCGGTGCCTACTACGACAAGGACAAGCAGCAGGTCATCGTCAATGTCATCGGGGACGGCAACGATGTGGACGTGGAGGTGAAGAAGGCCGGGGCGGTGGCCAGAAGCGTCAACAACAGCACCGCCGACCTCAAGTCCGCCGCGAAGACGCTGAAGACGAAGGCGACCATCCCCGGCACCGCGTGGTCCGTCGATCCCAAGACCAACGAGATCCGGGTCACCGCGGACCGCACCGTCACCGGCGCGAGCTGGGACAAGCTGGAGTCCACCGTCGACTCGCTGGGCAAGGGCGTGGCCACCATCACCAAGTCCAAGGGCCAGTTCAAGCCCTTCGCCGAGGGTGGTGACGCCATTTTCGGCGGCGGCTCGCGCTGTTCGCTCGGGTTCAACGTCACCACCGACAGCGGCGCGCCCGGTTTCATCACCGCCGGTCACTGCGGTGTCGCCGCCCAGGAGTGGTCGGACTCCCAGAACGGTGCCCCGATCGGCACCGTGCAGGACGCCACCTTCCCCGGTGACGGCGACTTCGCGCTGGTCACCTATGACGACCCCAACACCGAGGCGCCCAGCACGGTCAACACCGGTGACGGCAACACGGTGAACATCGCCAAGGCGGCCGACGCCACGGTGGGCCAGCAGGTGACCCGGATGGGCAGCACCACCGGACTCAACGACGGTTCGGTCACCGGCCTGGACGCCACCGTCAACTACCCGGAGGGCACGGTCAGCGGGCTCATCCAGACCGATGTGTGCGCCGAGCCCGGCGACAGCGGTGGCCCCCTGTTCAGCCAGGACGGCAGCGCGATCGGTCTGACCTCGGGCGGCAGCGGCGACTGCACCTCCGGTGGCGAGACCTTCTTCCAGCCGGTGACCACCGCGCTGACCGCGGTCGGCGCCACCATCGGTGACGGCGGCGGCGCGGCCGGAGGCGACGACGGTGGCGCGGCGGACGACCAGGGCGGTGCCGCCGGTGACGGTGGCGCGGCCGGCGGCCAGGAAGGCGCCGAGCAGGGTGCGGCCGGTGAGGAGCAGGGCGGCGCGGCCGACAACGGCTGATCCCCGCACACCCGGTCACACCGGCAGTCACACCACGGGTGTCCCGCGCCGTCACCGCGGGACACCCGGACCGCACCGGCCCGGCCGTCGTTCCACCCCGGAACACCGGCCGGGCCGCCGTCGGATCAGCCCGGAAGTCCGGCCCGCACCCGGTCCAGAGTGACCGGCAGGTCCCGGACCCGCACACCCGTGGCGTGGTACACGGCGTTGGCCACCGCGGCGGCCGTGCCGACGATCCCCAGCTCGCCCACGCCCTTGGTGCCCATCGGATTGAGTTCGTCGTCCTCCTCGTCGAGGCAGTACGCCTCGATGTCCGGCACATCGGCGTGGGCGGCGACGTGATAACCCGCGAAATCGTGGTTGGCGAAGTCGCCGTAGCGCGGATCCATCTCAAGCATCTCGTGCAGGGCCATGGACAGTCCCATGCACATCCCGCCGCGCAACTGGGAGCGCGTGGTGCGGGGGTTGATGATGCGTCCCGCCGCGAAGACACCGAGCAGCCGGTCCACCCGCACCTGGCCGGTGACGGCGTCGACCCGTACCGCGGCGAACTGGGCGCCGAACGAGCAGCGGGCGAGGTCCTTCTGCGCGCGGACGTCCTCGGTGGTGTCCGCGCTCTGTTCCAGTCCCCCGGGCGGCACCGCGCCGGAGGTCTCGTCGAGCCGCTTGGTGAGCGCCCGGCACGCCTTGCTCACCGCCCAGCCCCAGGACCCGGTGCCCATGGAGCCGCCCGCCATCGGGGCGTTGCCGTAGACGCTGCGGCCGATGTCCAGGGTGACCCGGTCCAGGGGGACGCCGAGTTCATCGGCGGCCACCTGGGTCAGCACGGTGCGCGCGCCGGTGCCGATGTCCGCCGCGGCGATCCGCACCACGAAGCTCCCGTCGGGTTCGGCGCGGGCGGTCGCGGAGGCGGGCATGGTGTAGACGGGGTAGTTGCCCGACGCCACCCCGGTGCCGAGCAGCCATCTCCCCTCCCGGCGGCGGCCGGGTGCCGGGTCACGCCGCCGCCAGTCGAAGCGGGCGGCGCCCTCGCGCAGACACGCCACCAGGTTGCGGCTGCTGAACGGCCGTCCGGACTCGGGGTCCACCGACGGTTCATTGACCACCCTCAGCTCCACGGGGTCCATGCCCAGCGCGTACGACAGTTCGTCCATCGCGCTCTCCAGCGCGAACATCCCCGGCGCCTCACCGGGGGCGCGCATCCAGGACGGGGTGGGCACATCCAGCTGGGCCAGCCGGTGGATGGTGCGGCGGTGCGGCGCGGCGTACATGATGCGGGTGGAGGCCACCGTCTGCTCGCAGTACTCGGTGAGCCGGGAACTCTGCTGGAGCGCATTGTGCGAGATGGCGGTGAGCCGGCCGTCCCGCTCCGCGGCGAGTCTGACCCGCTGCACGGTGGGCGTCCGGTAGGACACCATGCTGAACATCTGCTGCCGGGTCACCGCCAGTTTCACCGGACGGCTGACGGCCCGGGCGGCCAGCGCGGCGAGCACGGTGGGCGGCCGGGGCACCGCCTTGGAACCGAAGCCGCCGCCGACGTGGTCGGCCACGATCCGTACGCCGCCCGGGGGCAGGCCGAACAGTTCGGCGAGGGTGGCGGCCGTCATCCAGGGGCCCTGGTCGGCGTTGTAGAGGGTGAGCGCGTCGCCGTCCCAGACCGCGATGGTGGCGTGCGGTTCCATCGGGGAGGCGTGTTCGGAGGGCGTGGTGTAGGTGGCGTCGACGGTCACCGGCGCGGTGGCGAAGGCGGTGTCCACATCACCGGTCTCCAGCAGACCGGGGTAGCCCGCGTTCACGGTCTCGGGGACGAAGGCGTCCGGGTCGTGGTCGCGCAGCTCGACGTCGTGGTCCTGCTCGTCGTACTCGACCCGCACCAGCGCCGCGGCCTGGCACGCCGTCTCATAGGTGTCCGCGACGACGGCGGCCACGATCTGGCCGCGGTAGGCGACATCGGCGGACTGGAGGACGCAGAGCTCGGGGTCGTCGGTGGGGTGCAGCCGCTGGACGTTGCCACTGTCGAGCACGGCGGCCACGCCCGGCAGGGCCAGCGCGGCGCCGGCCTCCACGGCGCGCACCCGGCCGCGCGCCACGGTCGACTGCACCGCCCAGACGTAGAGGGCGTCGCGCACCGGGTACTCGTACGCGTAGAGCGCGGCACCGGTGACCTTGTCGCGCCCTTCGACCCGGGTCACATCGGCGCCCACGGTCCGTTCGAGGGTGGTCATCGTCCTCCCCCTCCGACGAGGTCCAGCACGGTGTCGGCGATGAGGTCCACCGCGAGGTCGATCTTGAACGCGTTGTGCGGCAGCGGCCGCGCGGAGGCGAACTCGGCGCGGGCCGCCTCGCGCAGCGTCTCCGCGGTCGGCCGCCGGCCGATGAGCCGCCGCTCGGCCTCATGGGCCCGCCAGGGGCGTGGCGCCACCGCGCCGAGCGCCAGCCGGATCTCGCTCAGTGTGCCGTCGGGTCCGGTGGCGGCCACGGCGGCGAGCGACACCAGCGCGAAGGCGTAGGACCAGCGGTCGCGGACCTTGCGGTAGCGCATGGCGGCCCCCGCGGGGGGCGCCGGCAGCTCCACCCCGGTGATCAGCTCCCCGGCCTGGAGCACCGTCTCCCGGTCCGGGGTGTCACCGGGCAGCAGATAGAAGTCGGTCAGCGGCACGGCGCGGGAGTCCCCGTCGGCGCGGCGGAGGTGGACGACGGCGTCGAGCGCGGCCATCGGCACCGCCATGTCGGACGGATGCGTGGCCACACAGGCGTCGGAGGTGCCGATGACGGCCAGGTCGCGGTGGCTGCCCTCGAGGGCCGAACACCCGCTCCCCGGCTCCCGTTTGTTGCACGCCTTGGTGACGTCCTGGAAGTACGCGCAGCGGGTGCGCTGGAGCAGGTTGCCGCCGGTGGTGGCCCTGGTCCGCAGTTGTCCCGAGGCCCCGGCGAGCACCGCCTCGGACACCGCGGGGAAGCGTTCGCGGATGCCACGGTCGCCGGAGAGCTCGCTGTTGGACACCAGCGAGCCGATGAGCACACCGCCGTCGGCGCGGTGTTCGATGCGGTCGTAGGGCAGCCCGGTGATGTCGACGAGCAGGGTGGGTTCGGCCACGCCCAGCTTCATCAGGTCCACCAGATTGGTGCCACCGGCCAGGAACATGGCGTCATCGGTGTCGGTGACCAGGGTGGCCGCGGCGTCGGGCGCGGTGGCGCGTTCATAGGCGAATGGCTTCACCGGACACCGCCCGGCCTCGTGGCACCGCCCGGTGCCGTGGCAGCGGCCCTTCTGCCGCCGTTGCCGCCGGAGACCTCGCGGATCGCCGCCACGATGCCCGGGTAGGCGCCGCAGCGGCAGAGGTTGCCGCTCATCCGCTCCCGGATCTCGTCGGCGTCCAGGGACTCGGCCCCGGACACACCGGCGGCCACATCCTCGGTGACATGGCTGGGCCAGCCGCGCGCGGCCTCGGTGAGGGCGCCGACCGCCGAACAGATCTGGCCCGGTGTGCAGTAGCCGCACTGGAAACCGTCGTGGTCGAGGAACGCCTGCTGGAGCGGGTGGAGTTCACCCGTCGCGGCGAGGTCCGCGACCCCTTCGATGGTGGTGACGTCATGACCGGCCGCCGTCACCGCCAGTACCAGGCAGCTGTTGACGCGCTCGCCGTCGAGGAGGACCGTACAGGCTCCGCACTGCCCGTGGTCACAGCCCTTCTTGACCCCGGTCAGCGTCAGGTGTTCGCGCAGGGCGTCCAGCAGCGTCACCCGGTTGTCGAGCGTGAGGACCCGGTCATCACCGTTGACACGCAGCGTGAGATCGGTGTGATACGTGTGAGCTGTCACACCCTTCAGACTGGCACCGGGCCCGGGGCCCCGCATCTCCAGTCGGGCGGCCCGCCTCATGGGTCCGGTGGTGGCGGGGGCAGCCGCAGATGCGCCAGGTCGGCGGGGACCGGGGTGCGCGGACGGTAGAACGGCGGTGCCGGGTCGGCCGCGGGTGAGTCGGCCAGCCGGAACCGCTCGCGCAGCCGCCGGTAGAACTCCATGGGCTCCAGCCGCACCAGCCGCAGCCGGTCCGGCGCCCGGTAGGCCGCCACCCAGTCCCCCGGCTCCAGGACACCGCGCAGCTGGCCGTCGATACTGACCGCCACCCGCCCCGAATGGGGCAGCACCCGTACGGCGACGGCCTCGTCGACGGCGGCCACGACGGTGCGGTCGAAGGCGATGTGCGGTGCCACCGGGGTGAACACCAGCGCGTCCATGGACGGGGAGACCACCGGGCCGCCGGCGGCGAAGCTGTAGGCGGTGGAGCCGGTGGGAGTGGCCACGATGATGGCGTCGGCCGAGTAGGAGGCCAGCAGCTGCCCGGCCACGTACACCCCGAGGCTGGCCTGCCGGTCCCGGGCCAGCTTCTCGAAGACCACGTCGTTGACGGCGACGACGTCGAGCGCCACGCCCCAGCCGACCTCCTCGGGACCGCCGGGACGGATCTTCGGCGGCGGCAGGGCGGGGCCGCGGCCGTAGCGCAGCAGCGCCTCCATGCCGACGGGCATCTCCAGCAGCCGTGAGCAGCGCAGGGTGAGCAGCATCCGGTCCTCGACCGTGGCGTCGCCCGCGTGCACGGTGTCCAGCGCCCGTTCCACCTGGTCGGGGGTGATCTCGGTGAGGAAGCCGACCCTGCCGACGTTCACCCCGAGCGCGGAGCCCCCGTCCTTGGCCGCGATCCGGGCACCGCGCAGAAAGGTGCCGTCGCCGCCGAAGGTGACGATCAGATCGGGGTGCCCGGCGGCCTCGGCCTCCTCCTGGGCGCTGCGCCGTGGATGATCACCGCGCCATACATCGATCTCGGTACAGCTCAGGCCATGGGCGGCGGCCCACGCGCTCGCGGCACGGGCGGCCTCGACGGCGGCGGGCCGGGCCCGGTGGATCACCAGGCCGAGCCGGGTGACGGCCATGCCTCCCACCGTAGAGCGGACCGCCACGGGGCGCGTCCCGGTCGGCCGTGTGGCCGGTCCCGGCGCGCCCGGGCGCCGTGTGCGGGGGCCTCCCCGCGGGGCGACACCAGCCCTCATCTATCGTGTGGAACGCAGATGACCTGCATGGACACCACCGAGCCCCGAGAGAGTCCATACGAAGTCAGGGATGGTGCAGTTGATGGCGAGCCAAGGACGTACCGCGCTGGTCGAGGACCTGATGGGGCGTTTCCCCCAGGTGCCCCGGGAAGCCGTCCTCAAGGAGGACCTGCTGCGCGGTGGCATGGCGTTCGACGAGTCGGCGCTCAGCGGCAACGAGGACGGCGACGTCAAGCCGAAGTCGTACTTCATCTTCTCCTTCGACCACCGCACCCTGCCGGAGCTGGGGGCGGCGGCCCTGAACCGGCCGCCCGAGGAGATCGTGCTCACCGGTGGCCCCTATGAACTGCGCCGCACCGTGGTGTCCGTGCGGGTCAACCCGGAGTCGCCGTATGTGGTGCGGGCCGGGGAGGACGGTGCGCTGGGGCTGTATCTGGACGGGCGGCGGATCGCGGACGTGGGGCTGCCGCCGATGCCGGACTACTACCGCCACACCCTGGCGAACGGCAAGTCGGTGATGGAGGTCGCGCCGACCATCCAGTGGGGCTATCTCGTCTATCTGACGGTGTTCCGGGTGTGCCAGTACTTCGGCGCCAAGGAGGAATGCCAGTACTGCGACATCAACCACAACTGGCGTCAGCACAAGGCGGCCGGGCGCCCCTACACGGGGGTGAAGCCGGTCGAGGAGGTGCTGGAGGCGCTGGAGATCATCGACCGCCACGACACCGCCCGTGCCTCCCAGGCGTACACGCTCACCGGCGGTGCCATCACCTCGCGCGTGGGCGGCCGGGACGAGGCCGACTTCTACGGGCAGTACGCGAAGGCCATCGAGGAGCGCTTCCCGGGCCGGTGGATCGGCAAGGTGGTGGCGCAGGCGCTGCCCAAGGCGGACGTACAGCGGTTCCACGACTACGGGGTCCGGATCTACCACCCCAACTTCGAGGTGTGGGACCGACGTCTGTTCGAGCTGTACTGCCCCGGCAAGGAGCGCTACGTCGGCCGTGACGAGTGGCACCGGCGCATCCTGGACTCGACCGAGGTGTTCGGTGCCCGCAATGTGATCCCCAACTTCGTGGCGGGCGTGGAGATGGCCGAGCCCTTCGGCTTCACCTCGGTGGGCGAGGCCATCGACTCGACCGCCGAGGGACTGCGGTTCTTCATGTCGCACGGGGTGGTGCCCCGGTTCACCACCTGGTGCCCGGAGCCGACCACCCCGCTGGGCAAGGCCAATCCGCAGGGCGCGCCGCTGGAGTACCACATCCGGCTGCTGGAGACCTACCGGGCGACGCTGGAGGACTTCGGGCTGACCTCGCCCCCCGGTTACGGTCCGCCGGGGCCGGGGCGTGCGGTGTTCTCGGTGAGCTCCTTCATGGACAGCCTGCCCGCCACGGATCCGGAGCCGGACACCGAGCCGGCGGCCCGCTGATCCGGGCGGAGACCACGGAGGGCGCGCGGCGCGCCGCCCGGCCGCGTCAGCGGACGGCCGGGGCGGGCTCGGCGGCCGCCACCGCCGTCCCGGGCGTCCGCCTCCGCCACCGCGTCAGCCCGACCCCGGTCAGCACCACCGCCATCCCCGCGACGACCCGTACGCTCAGGGCCTCGCCGAGGACGGCGGCGCCGAGCAGCACCGAGACGACCGGCAGCAGATAGCCCACGGTGGCGGCGGTGGTCGCGCCCTCGTCCGCGATGAGCCGGACGCTGAGGTGGAAGGTGACGCCGGTGGAGAGCACGCCCAGGGCCACCACGGCGGCCAGGCCCGCCGCGTCGGTGTGCACCGGGGTCAGCCCGCCCGCGGGCAGGGCCAGCGCGCTCAGCCCGGTGGCGGCGACGAGCTGGGCGGCGGAGAGGGCGAGGGCGGGGGTGCCCCTGCCGACGAGCGCGCGTCCCATATAGGCGAAGGCGACGGCGTAACTGGCCGCCGCGCCGAGGATGGCCAGTGACCCCCATCCGGCGAGTCCGGACCGCTGCCACGGGGCGAAGATCAGCAGCACCCCGGTGAAGCCCAGCAGCAGCCCGCCCAGCCGCGCCCGCGACAGCCCGCGCTCGGTGCCGGTGGTCAGACCGATGAGCAGGGTCCACAGCGGGGTGGTGGCGTTCAGCACGCCCGCCACCCCGGAGTCCACCGTCTGCTCGCCGAGGCTGAACAGGGCGAACGGCAGGGCGTTGCAGAAGAAGGCGGCCACCGTGAGGCGTCCCCACAGGGCCCGCGAGCGCGGCAGCCGGTGTCCCTTGCGGCGGCACAGAATCAGCAGGACGGCGGCGCCGAGCGCACAGCGGACCAGGGTGACCTGAGCGGGGGCCAGCGCGTCGAGGGCGATCTTGATCCAGAGGAAGGTGGATCCCCACAGCAGGGCGAGTGCGCCCATGCGTACCAGTGTTCCGTGTCCGCCTGTTCCGTGTCCGCCGCCCATCATCCGTGCCCTCCCATGTGTCCGGTGCTCCCCGGTGCGTCCGTCGCCCTCCCTACGCTCCCGCAGCGAATTCAACAGAACAAGCGAAAAGAACTGCATCAACCATTAAGCTCCCCTACATGCTTGATGTGCGACGCATGCAGGTGCTGCGCGCCGTGGTCACCAGCGGTTCGGTGACCGCCGCCGCGGCGAACCTCGGCTACACCCCGTCCGCCGTGAGCCAGCAGGTGGCGGCGCTGGAGAAGCAGGCCGGTACGGCGCTGCTGGAGCGGGTCGGCCGCGGTGTGCGGCCCACGGCCGCGGGGCGGCTGCTCACCGAGCACGCGGCCGTCATCGGGCGTCATGTGGCCGAGGCGGAGACCGCGTTGGCCGATCTGCGGGCCGGTCGCACCGGACGGCTGGCGATCCGTTACTTCGCCACCGCGGGCGCCGCCCTGATGCCGCCCGCGCTGGCCCGGCTGCGGCGTGAACACCCGGGCGTCCAGGTCGATCTGCGGCTGACCGACCCCCGTGACCCGCTGGCCGGGATGCGCGACGGCACCGCGGACCTGGCCATCGTGGTCCGCCCGCGCGAGCGGATGCGCGACGGCGTACGGCTGGTGCCGCTGCTGGACGACCCGTATCGCGCGGTGCTGCCCGAGGGCCATCCGCTGGCCGCCGAGCCGGTGGTCGACCTCGCCGACCTCGGCGGGGAACCGTGGGTCAACGCCGAGTCCGCCGACGGCACCTGTCTGGCCTTCGTGCTGGAGGCGTGTGCCGCTGCCGGGTTCACCCCGGACTTCGCGGTGGAGAGCGAGGACTACGCCACGGCCCAGGGCTTCATCGCCGCCGGGCTCGGGGTGGGTCTGATCCCACGGCTGGGGATGGGAGCGCGCCACCCCGGTGTGGTGGTGCGCGACGTCCGCCGCCCCGAGCCCACCCGGGCCGTGTACGCGGCGGTCCGCGAGACCTCGCTCGCCCAGCCCGCGCTGCGCGGACTGCTCGACGCGCTCCAGGAAACGGCGGCCGCATGACGGCCGGTCAGACGGGAAGGCGGATGCGATGACCACACATGACCCGGGTACGGCGCCCCTGCTCACCCTCGCCGAGGGGTATCACCGGCGCACCACGGAATTCCTGGGGCTGCACCGGCTGGCCGGTCATCTGCTCAAGCTGTACGCCATCGAGGCGCCGGGGCGTACGGTGGCGCCGCGCGCCACGGAGAAGGCGCTGGAGCTCGCCACCGACCAGCTCCGGCTGGACCGGCACTCGGGGTCGGTGGGGCTCGCCTGCGGCATCGTGCACGCGGGCGGTGACGGCGACTACGTCCTGGTGCACACCTGGATCGAGGGCTATATGTCCCGGCTGGCCGTGTTCACCGGCCCGGCCGGCGCCCCGGACTCGATGCGGCCGGCCCCCGCGGGCCTGGCACCCTGCGTGTGGGAGGCGGCCGTCCTCGCCCATGAACGCACCGCCTATGTGGACCGGGTGCTGGCCGGGGAGGGCACGCTGGCCGACCGCGTGGACGCCTGGAGCAAGGATGTGCTCCCCACCCTGGAGGGCGGGCGATGAGCGGTGACGGCGTGGAGGTGCGGGCCGGGGTCCGGGAGGATCTGCCGCGGGTGGCGGAGCTGGCCGCGGAACACGCGGCGTACGAGCGGGCGGACCCGCCGGCCGGGGACTTCGCCGAGCGGCTCGCCGAGGCGCTGTTCGACCGGTCACCGCCCTGGGTGAGCCTGTTGGTGGCGGCCCTCCCGGACGGCCGGCTGGCCGGATACGCCACCTGCGCGCCGGAGTTCGCCACTTGGCAGGGGCGGCGCTATCTGCACATGGACTGTCTGTACCTGCGTGCGGAGCACCGCGGCCACGGGCTCGGCCGACGGCTGTTCGACGCGGTGGCGGCCGAGGCCGGTGCGCTGGGGCTGACCGAGATCCAGTGGAACACCCCGCTGTGGAACGCGGACGCCATGCGCTTCTACGACCGGCTCGGTGCGGTGCGGCGGGACAAGGCGCGCTACGGGCTGCGCCTCCCCCGCTGACCGCGGCTCGCCTCCCCCACACGCCTCCCCCACATGGGTCAGTCCAGCCCGGACGCCCTGAGGATCTCGCGGGCGGTGCCGCCGTCGATGCGCTCACCCAGCCGGTCGAGTACGGCGCCGCCCTGCCGCAGTGTGCCGCTCCGGCGGGAGCGGCGGGCACCGGTGTCCAGCCGGTGCCACAGCAGGGGGTTGGCCACCAGCACATCGGGGTCGAGCTCCACCACATGGCCGTGCACATCGCGCAGCACCAGCCGGGTGGAGACGGATCCGTACTGCGTCACCGAGACCAGGGCGTCGGTGCGCACCCGGCGTTCGCACAGCAGTCCGCGGACGGCCACCCAGCCGTCTCCGGCGGTGACCCTGGCCGGTCGGAGCACGGTGAACACCACGGCGCCGATCAGCGCCCACAGATCGGCACGGCCCATGGTGAGCCCGCCCGAGCCCCAGTCGAGCAGGGTGGTCAGCGCCACGAACGCCAGGGCGCAGTACGCCGCGCAGCGGGCGTCCCCGCGCCACCGGCGGTCGGTGTCGGAGGGCGCGGACACCCGGTGTCCGGCGCGCTCCCCGCCGGGCACCGGGGCCGGTTGTTCCGTTCCCCGTCCCATGTCTCCACGCTAGGCCGAACGGGGGCCGGTTGCCTGTCGTGCAGACGCCGTCCGTACGCCCGGCGGCCCGGCCCTGACGGAACCCTGACGTTCAGCCGACGTGGACGTGCGGGCGGCGGGCCCGGTCGGGTTCGGCCTCCCGCAGCACCTCACGGGTGACCGGCGCCACCTCGCCCTGTCCGAAGAGGAAGAAGCGCAGGAAGTGGGCGAGCGGATGGCCCTCGGTCCACTCGAAGTAGATATGCGGCCGCTGTCCGGTCTGGTCCCGCACCTGCAGCAGCAGCGCGGCCAGCGCGTTGGGGATGGTGGCGCTCTGGAGGGTGAGCACCCGGTAGCGGCCGTGCGCGACCTCCCCGCACACCCGCAGCTCGCTCTCGAACTCCGACGGGTCGGCCACCGTGACCTCGACGAAGACGATGTCCTCCTCCGGCGGGATGTCGTTGTCCGACCGGATCTGGTGCTGTTTCTCGCGGTACTCGGCCAGGTCGCGGCGTTCGGGCTTGTTGGCGATGAAGCGGATCCTGCGGTGGGCGGTGTCACGGATGAACCGCTCGGCCATGGGGTCGAAGGTCACGCTGGTCACCCGCAGCTCGAAGGCGCGAGCGACCCGGGAGAGCAGGGACACCGCCATGATCCCGCCGATGAAACAGGCACCGATCTTGACGCCGTCGGGCCGCTCGATGACGTTGACCGCCGTGGTGTACAGGAAGATCACCGCGATGATCCCGAAACCCAGCGTCCAGCCGCGCTGCCGGGCCCGCCGGGAGGCGATGGTGACGGCGATGGCGGCGGAGGTGATGAGCACCAGGACACCGGTGGCGTAGGCGCCGCCCTGGGCGTCCACGCTCGCCTTGAAGAGCCAGGTCACCAGGAACGCGACGAGGATGAACACCAGCACCATCGGACGGACCGCGCGCGCCCAGTGGGGTGCCATGCCGTAGCGCGGCAGATAGCGGGGCATGAGGTTGAGCAGCCCGGCCATCGCCGAGGCCCCGGCGAACCACAGGATGGCGATGGTGGAGGCGTCGTAGACACTGCCGAACGCCGAGCCCAGGTACTCGTGGGCGAGATAGGCCAGGGCGCGGCCATTGGCCTGGCCCCCCTCCTCGAACGCCTGCTGCGGGATCAGCAGGGTGGTGATGAAACTGGAGGTGATCAGGAACACGCTCATGATCACGGCGGCGGTGGTCAGCAGCTTCCGGGCGCCCTTGATACGCCCGGTGGGACGGTCCTCGGTGTCCTCGCGCGCGCCCTCGATATGCGGCATGACGGCCACGCCGGTCTCGAACCCGGAGAGGCCGAGCGCCAGCTTGGGGAAGATGATCAGGGCCACCCCGATCATGACCAGTGGACTGCCGCGTTCGGCGGTCAGGGCGTGGGACCAGTCCGGGATCACATGGGGGGCGGTGAACACATGCCACAGCCCCACGGCCACCACCACCGCGTTGAGCAGCAGATACACCCCGACCAGGGCCACCGCGATGCCGATGGCCTCGGTGAACCCCTTGAGGAACACCGCGCCCAGCATGCCGATGAGGACCAGGGTGATCGCCACCTCATGGCCATGCAGCGCGCTGGTGAGGTGCGGGTTCTCCACCAGGTGGGCGGTGGCGTCGGCGGCCGAGAGCGTGATGGTGATCAGGAAGTCGGTGGCGGCGAAGCCCAGCAGGGTCAGGACGAACAGCTTGCCCTTCCAGAAGGTCAGCAACCGCTCCAGCATGGCGATCGACCCCTGGCCGTGGGGGCTCTCCTCGGCCACCCTCCGGTACACCGGCAGGGCGCCCACCAGGGTGACCACCACCAGCACCACGGTGGCCAGCGGGGAGAGCAGCCCGGCCGCGAGCGCGGCGATGCCCGGCTGGTAACCCAGGGTGGAGAAGTAGTCCAGACCCGTCAGACACATCACCCGCCACCAGGGCTGTCCCCGGTGCGCGGACTCCACCTGAGCATGGGGGCCGGGCTGGCGCCTCGCCATGTCCGTGAGCCCCTCCAGCAGCCACGCACGGAGGCGGTGCCGCGGTCCTCCGTCAGGGGCGGCGCCGTCGTGGGTGGGGCTGACCACGGTGTGCTCCTGTCGTCCAGCGATGGTTTCCGGCCAACGGAGAGACGCTTCGGCCAGCGTATGCGGCGGTGCCGGCCTCCACCCGGCCGGCACCGCCGTTCCGGCGCGGACGGATGACATCGCTTTCTCAGCCGACTCTCATCTTCGGTGCCTACGGTCGCGACCATGGACACCACCACCAGGACCGACCACGCGACCGACCCCGTGAAGACCGGGGAAGCACCCGAGGACGCCGGGCAGAAGACGGCGGAGGATGTCCCAGGGGCGGCCGAGGACCGCACGGACACCCCCGGCGGGGACCCTGCCGCGGACGACCACGACGACGCGCTCACCGACGACCACCCGGACGAGCGGCCCGCGCCGCGGACTGCCACCCCCGGTGTGCTCCCGGGCGCGGCCGCGATCGTCGCCGCGGGCCTGGGCTTCGCCTCCGTCAGCGGCACCTGGCTCGGCACGATGATGCAGGAGCGCAAGCAGCTGAGCGGGCAGATCGCGGCCCAGACCGGTGCGACCCGGGACCAGGTCGCCGCGTTGTACGGCACCCCGTGGCACACCGCCGCCCTCGTCAACGGACTCTTCGCGCTGGCCGCCGTGGTGATCGCCGCCGTGGTGCTGGCGCGCCGCCGCGCGGTGGCGCCGGATGCCACCTCGCCCGCCCCGGTCACCGCCCCGTGGGTCACCGCGGTGGCCTGGGGTGCCGTGGCGCTCGGTGTCATCGGGCTGCTCATCGCCACGGCGATGGGGCTCGACCTGTTCACCGCGCTTCCCACGATCCCCTCCTCCCCCGGTGGCGCCACCGGCTGACCCCCCGTCGGACCCACACCGCGGGGCGGCCCCCCCCGCGGGGGGGGGGGCCGGGCCGCGGGGGGGGGCGCCGGCCCCCCCCCGCCCCCCCCCCCGCCGCCCCCCCCCCGCGCCCCCCCCCCCCCCCGGGGGGGGCGCCCCCCCCCGCGGTGTGTGACGAATGACGTACCGGAGCCTGGACAGAAGCGGAAGGACATGGGCACCCGGCCACCGGAGAGCCCGGAAGACCCCAGGACGACGGACGGAGATCCAGCCGATGAGCGACACCACGCGGTCCGCAGACCGATCCGGGGAGGAGACGCCGGACCAGGACGCGAAGACCGCGGTCACGGTACTCGTCGCGCTCGCCGCCAACCTCGTCATCGCCGTGGCCAAGGCGGTGGGCGGGGTGTTCGCGGGCTCCCCCGCGCTGCTGTCCGAAGCCGCCCACTCCGTGGCCGACAGCCTCAACGAGGTGTTCCTGCTCGCCTCCCTCAAGCGCAGCAGGAAGGCCCCCGACGACCAGCACCCCTTCGGCTACGGCAAGGAGCGCTACTTCTGGTCGCTGCTCGCCGCCGTCGGGATCTTCGTCATGGGCGGCTGTTTCTCCGTCTTCCAGGGGTTCGAGGCGCTGCACGCCGGGGGTTCGGAGGACCACAGCGGCTATGTGGTCGGACTCGCCGTCCTGGGGGTGGCCCTGCTCGCCGAGGGCTCCTCACTGGTCCGGGCGCTGGTCCAGGTCCGCGGCCAGGCCCGGGAGGCGGACCGCGGTGTGCTCGCCGAGCTGCGCAACGGTGATGACCCGACCCTGCGGACCGTGCTGGCCGAGGACTCCACCGCCTGTCTGGGGGTGCTGTTCGCGATCACCGGGATGTGGCTCCACATGGTCACCGGGGACGCGGCGTACGAGGCCGCGGCCTCGTTCCTGATCGGTGTGCTGCTGGGCTATGTGGCCTACCGGCTGGCGATGGAGTCGCGCGGGCGCCTGATCGGGGAGGCGATCGACCCGGTCCAGCGTCATGAGCTGCGGGTGTTCCTCGATGAGCAGCCGGAGATCGACACCGTGACCTCGCTGCTGACGATGCGTCTGGGCAATGACTCCACCCTGGTCGCGGCCCGGGTCGACCTGGTCTCCGGGCTGGACAGCGAGGAGGTGGAGGAGGTGCTCGTCCGCGTGAAGGCGGCGATGGCGCGCGCCTGGCCGCACGCCGACCAGATCTTCCTGGACGTCACCGACGCCTCGGCCAAGGACCGGGCGCGGGCGCGCCGGGACCACCAGGCACTGGCGGAGGCGGCGGCCGCCCGGGCCGAGGGGAACCACTGAGGACGCCGGGGCGGGAATGACCCCGCCGGGTGCGGGTACCCGACTTCTCACCAGCCCGGATCGGACAACTCGTGTACGGAGGCAATACCCATGGGCTTGGGCGGTTGCATACTCATGATCGCGGTGGGGGGCATCCTCACCTTCGCTACGGATTGGGACGCCAATGGCCTCAACGTCCACCTGGTGGGTCTGATCCTGATGGCTGTCGGCGTGATCGGCATGGCCGCGTACGTCAGCGTCTACAAGCGGCGGCGCGTGGTCGCGCCGACGCAGGCCCCGATGGTGGAGGACCCGGAGCACCGGCACCATCACACCTATTGAGTCCGAGTCACTCCTTCCGACGCGGATGGCCCCGTGACGACGGGGCCATCCGCGTTTCCCGTCCCCTCGGCCGTCTCCCCGGCTCAGGGCACGATCGCGTCCACGTAGCCACCGTCCACCCGGACCGCGGCCCCGGTGGTCGCCGATGCCTGGGCGGAGCTGAGGTAGACGACCATATGGGCGATCTCCTCCGGCTCGATGAGCCGTTGCAGCAGGGACTGCGGACGGTGCTGCCGCATGAACTCCCGCTGTGCCTCGTCCCACGGCAGTTCATCGCCGACGAGCTGCCGTACGAAGTCCTCCACTCCCCCGGTGTGGGTGGGACCCGCGATCACGGAGTTGACGGTCACCCCGGTTCCGGCGGCCTCCTTGGCGAAGCCCCGGGAGACCGCGAGCAGCGCGGTCTTGGACATCCCGTAGTGGATCATCTCGGCGGGGATGACGATGGCGGAGTCGCTGGCGATGTTCTGGATCCGTCCCCAGCCACGGTCGGTCATGCCCGGCAGATAGCGGCGGATCAGCCGGACGGCGCTGAGGACGTTGGTGTCGAAGTAGGCACGCCACTCGGCGTCGGTGATCTCCAGGGGCGGCTGGGCGCCGAAGACACCGAGGTTGTTGACGAGGATGTCGGCGGCGGGCACCGCGTCGTACAGCGTGGCGGCCCCCTCCTCCTCGGTCAGATCGCCGACGACGGTGATGACGTCCGCCGCGGGCACCCGTTCGCGCAGCCGGCCGGCCGCCGCGGCCAGGCCCTCCGCGCGACGGCCCGTCAGGACGACGGTGGCACCGGACCCGGCCAGACCGGTGGCGATGGCGAGGCCGATGCCCTGGGAGGAGCCGGTGACGACGGCGGTCCTGCCGGTGAGGTCGATCTGCACGTCTGCGCCCTTCCCTGTCGTCGCCGTGGATCGGCGGTCCGCACGCCCCGACCGTACGCAACCCCTCCGCCGCCGTGACGGAGCGCGGGGACCCGGCGTGCCGGGGCGGGCGCTCCGGCCCGTCCGCGGAAGGCCCCTCCGCGGGAGGCGGAGGGGCGACGGCGCGCATCGCCGGGCGGATCGTTCGCGGGATGGCCCGGACGCGCCGCCGCCCCGGTCCGTGGGATCAGCCCCAGCCGGTGGAGTAGTGGTCGGGGTAGCGGCGCTTCCGGCCGCCGGGCCGGATGGTGAGGGTGGACAGCAGTCCCACCAGACCGGCTCCGATGATCAGCACACCGGGGTCCAGGTCCCGGAAGCGGTTCAGCACACCGTCCACGGACAGGGAGCGGTCCTCCGCCCCGGTGCCCTCGGGGGTGATCGCGCCGCCCGCGGGGCCGGTGGGCGCGCCGCCCGCCTTGGCGCCTCCGGTCTTGGTGCCCGGGATGGTCACCCCGAGAGCGGTGAGCGCCTTGGTGACGGGCTGGAAGAAGGTCACTCCGCCCTTGTCGCAGTCGCCGCTGCCGCCGGAGGTGACCCCGAGCGCCACGCCCTGGGCGAGCAGCGGTCCGCCGCTGTCACCGGGTTCCGCGCACACGGTGGTGCGGATCAGCCCGCTGACGGTGCCCTCGGGATAGTTGACGGTGGCGTTCAGACCGGTCACCTTGCCGGAGCGGAGTCCGGTGGTGCTGCCGCTGCGGAACACCTCCTGGCCGACGACGGGATCGGCGACACCGGTGATGCGCACCGTCCGGCCGCCGCCGATGTCGACGATCCCCCTCCCGTCCACGGCGCTGTTGTCGTAGCGGATCAGCGAGAAGTCATTGCCGGGGAAGTTGCTCTGGACGGTGGTCCCGATACCGGTCCTGCCCGAGGTGTCGGTGAACCAGGTGGTGCCGTTGGGACCGCAGTGCCCGGCCGTCAGGATGTAGCCGTTCTGTCCGTCGGTGACGTTGAACCCGGCGGAACAGCGGCTGCCGCTGGCGAAGATCGGGGCGGCACCGCTGGTTCTGAGGGTGAAGGCGCCCGTGGTGCGCTCCATGCGCACCTCGCCGCCCACCCGCGCGGCGACGCCCTTCATCCGCGACCAGCGGTCGGTGGAGACGGTGCTGTCACCGAGCACCACCACCTCGTTGGAGGTGGGGTCCACCATCCAGGCGGTCCCGGCGACCCGGGGCCCGGCGCGCAGCGTCCGCGCGGCGGAGTCCAGTTGTTCCATGCTGTAGCGCACCTGCTTGGGCCGGGCCCCGGCCCGGGTGACCTCGGCGGCGGCCTTCTCGTCGGTCACCGCGACGACCGTGCGCCCATCGGCCGCGAGCCAGCTCCCGGCCGTGCGGGAGGCGCCGAGTGCCGTCTCCAGACGGCCGCCGAGGCCCGCGCCCCCGTCACGGAGGACCCCGGGCGCATCACCCGCCCCCTGGACCGCTCCGTTCGACACCGACTGCGAGACCATCAGACCGCCGGCCACCAGCGCGCCTAC
Organism: Streptomyces cucumeris; assembly: GCF_024295805.1. Classification (GTDB taxonomy): domain Bacteria; phylum Actinomycetota; class Actinomycetes; order Streptomycetales; family Streptomycetaceae; genus Streptomyces; species Streptomyces cucumeris. The sequence goes on along the minus strand of NZ_JANCLX010000018.1, from coordinate 22,536 downwards.
GGCCGCGAACCGTACGCCTCGGCGCACGCGTCGCCGCGTGTGCTTCACCACTCTGCCTCCTTCACGTCGATCCGCACCGGGCCCCGGACGGCGAGGACCCTCCCCCTATACGGACCGGACCGGCGTGACGCTCACCGCGGGCGCGGAATGCTCATGCGGTGCTCGTGATCGGCCGGTGGAAGCAGACCCGGTGCCGTCCCGGACCGTCGTAGTCGAGGTGCACCGGCACCCCGTCGAGCTCGTGGTCGCCCGGCTCCAGGGCGAAGCCCATCGCCCGGTGGAAGGCGATGGAGCCGGTGTTCCCCGGTGAGGTGATGGCGCGGACCTCGCGGCGTCCCGCCTCGGCGGCGCTCCGGAAGAACGCGGTGTACAGCTCACGGGCCAGCCCCCGGCCGCGCAGCGCCGGATCCACGCCCACGAAGTGGATGTACGCCTCGTCGTCGTTGTCCGCCGAGTGGAAGCCGACCAGGAAGGCGGCGATGGACCCGTCCGCGTGCTCCCGGACCAGGCTGGTGCCTGCGAAGAACCGGAGGAACAGGCTGGGCAGCAACAGCGACAGCTCACGGGCCTGTTCGGGGGTGCGCGAATCGCCCCACCAGGTCCCCACGCACTCGACGAGGGCGCGATGGTCGGAGACACGGGCCCGGCGTACCTGGGACATGCGGTTCAGCTCCTCTTCCGGCGTTCGGTGGCGATGTTCCGCGGGGATCATTCCGCCACGGGGTGCCCCCGCGCCAGCGGGTATCCGGCGGCCGACCGGTTTCCGGCCCGCGGTGAAGGCCCCTGGCCCGGGCATGACCCGGCTGGCGGACGGCCGCCACCCGCGGAGCCCAACTCGGGGTGCAGACGACGCAGAACCCCGACACGGTTGACATATCCGATGTCGCCTAGCTGGCTGGGGTGCTGTGGAATGCGCGTAACCGGACTGGGGCACGCTGGACTGTTCATCGAGACCGCGGCGGGATCGGTGCTCTGCGACCCGTGGGTCAACCCCGCCTTCTTCGGCTCGTGGTTCCCGTTCCCGGACAACACCGATCTGGACTGGGCCCACTACGGACGGTCGGCCGACTATCTGTACGTCTCCCATCTGCACCGGGACCATTTCGACCCGGAGAATCTGCGCCGGAACGTGCGCAAGGACATCACGGTGCTGCTGCCGGCCTTCGCCACCGACGAACTCGAGCGTGAGCTGCGGGGACTCGGCTTCAGCCGGTTCCTGCGCACACAGTCGGGCGTCCCGGTGGAGCGCGACGGCCTGCGCATCATGATCACCGCGCTGACCGGCCCCGGTGACGGCCCCATCGGCGACTCCGCGCTCTCGCTCGACGACGGAGGGACCGTCCTGCTCAACCAGAACGACGCGCATCCGCTGGACATCGCGGCCATCCGGGAGTTCGGCGAGGTGGACGCGTACTTCGTGCAGTTCTCCGGGGCCATCTGGTACCCGATGGTGTACCGGCTGCCGCTGTCGGCGAAGAAGGAGTTCGCCGCGCGCAAGCGCAAGGGCCAGTTCGATCGGGCACTGCGCTACATCGACGCGGTGGGGGCGACGCATGTGTTCCCCAACGCGGGGCCGCCCTGTTTCCTCGACGAGGCGCTGTTCGAGCACAACGGCACCGGCCGGGACGGGGAGAGCATCTTCGTCGACCAAATGGAGTTCCTGGGCGAACTGGCCGGGGCACGGCCGCAGGTGCAGGCCCATCTGCTGCTGCCGGGCACGGTCGCCGAGCCCGAGGAATCGGTCTGCAAGCTCACCCACCGCTACACCGACCGGGAGATCGAGCACATCTTCCGCAACAAGCGCGCGTATCTGGAGGACTTCGCCCGCGGACAGCGGGAGGTACTCGCCGCGGAGCGCGCCGCCCGCTCCCCCGAACTGCCGCCCGACCGGCTGCTGGCTGAGCTGAAGGAGTGGTGGGAACCGCTGCTGGCGCGCGCCGAGCACATCTGCACCGGAGTGGGCGGTCCGGCGCGGCTGGATGTGGGCGAGGTGCCGATCGTGATCGACTTCCCGGCGCGGGAGGTCAGGCTGTGGGACGGTGAGCGCTGCCGCTACACCCTGTCCACCTCGGGCGATCTGGTGGCCACCAACATCGCGCGGCGTGAGGTGGACTGGTCCAACAGCCTGCTGCTGTCGATGCGGTTCACCGCGAGCCGGATCGGTCCCTACAACGAGTTCCTGTACGTGTTCTTCAAGTGCCTGTCGATGGAGCGCATCGAGTACGTGGAGAACTACTACGACGCGAGCGCCGACGACGGACAGGACATCGAACTCGGCGACTGGCGGGTCCAGCGCCGCTGCCCCCATCTGAGCGCCGATCTGGGCCGGTTCGGGCAGATCGACGGCGAGGTGCTGACCTGCACCCTGCACGGCTGGCGCTACGACCTGACGACCGGGCGCTGTCTGACGTCCGAGGGTCATGACATCAGGGCCACGCCCCTCAAGTGAACTCCGCCGCCCGGCGGGTACGAGCACCTCACGGACCGGTGCGCGTATCCGCCGGGCGGTCTCAGGTCCGCGGAGCTGGCCGGGGCTGTGTGGCCAGGGCCAGGACCGGGATGACCGTCAGCGCCAGGATGCCACCGCCCGCCGCCAGATATCCGTAGCCGCCGCCCGCCACGACCAGGCCCGAGGCCAGTCCGCCGGTGGTACCGGCGATGGCCACGCCGACGTCGACCAGCCCCTGGACGGCCGCCCTGCGCTCCAGCGGTACCGCGTCGGTGATGATGGCCGTGGCGCTGACCAGCCCCAGGTTCCAGCCGAGGCCCAGCAGGACCAGCGCGGTGGCCAGGGCGGGCATGCTGTGCGGGGAGGCGAACGCGGCGACCAGACCCGCGGAGAGCAGTACGGCGGAGCCCGCCGCCGCGACCCGCAGCCGTCCGACGCGGTCCACGAGGTAGCCGCTCAGCGGTGACGGCAGGAACATCGCGCCCACATGGAGCGCGATGACCAGACCGGCCGCCTGGGTGCTGTGGCCGTGGTCCTTCATATGCACCGGGGTCATCGTCATGATGGCGATCATCACCAGCTGACCGATGACCATCACGGTGGCACCGGTGACGACCCCGGGCGCGGTCCGCTCCCCCGGAGCCGGAACCACGGCCGGGCCCGCGGCGGTCCCCGCCTCCGTTGCGCCGCCTCCGTCCGACGCCGCCTTGCGCGCGGCCAGTTCACGGGCCAGCAGGAGCGGATCGGGCCGCAGCCACCCGGCCAGCACACAACTGCCCAGGGTGTACGCCACGGCGGCCAGCAGGAAGGGTCCGACGAGCCGTGGCATGGCCCAGGAGTGGGCGAGGTCCCCGGTGACGCCCACGAGATTGGGCCCGAGGACCGCACCGAAGGTGGTGGCGAGGAGCACCGTGCTCACCGCGCGTCCGCGCCGGTCGGGCGGGGCCAGATCGGCGCCCGCGTAGCGGGCGAGCAGATTGGTGGCGCTGCCCGCGCCGTAGAGCACCAGGGAGAGGAAGAGCAGCGGCACACTGTCCGCCGTGCCCGCCACCACCACACCGAGGCTTCCGGCCGCCGCGGTGGCGTAGCCGAGGGCCAGTCCGGGGCGCCGGCCCCAGCGCTGGGAGAGCCGTCCGATGGCCATGGCCCCCACGGCGGCGCCCGCGGTGAACAGGGCGGCGGGCAGTCCCGCGAGACCGGTGGTGCCGAGCATGTCCTCGGCGAGCAGCGCTCCGACCGTGATGCCCGCGGCCATTCCCGCGCCGCTGAGGATCTGAGCCGTGACCAGGACGGTCAGTGCCCGTCGCTGGGCGTGTACCGCATCCGGCTCCGCGCTGGCGCGGGCGGTCCGCCCGGCCGGTGTGACGCTCATGGTCATCCCCCTTCACATGGACCGGTGTCCGGCCGTCGGCAGGTTATCCGGCGGGCAGCGGTTCGAGCGCGGAGATCTCCTCCAGCGACATGTCCATCCGTGTGTGGAGGAAGCGCACCACGGTCCAGTGCGGCAGCGCGCCCTCGTCGAAGGGGCCGAACGCCGCGCGGTACAGGGGGATCCAGCGCAGCGCCTCCTCGATGGCCCGCTCCCGGCCGGGCTCCTGCTGGTAGTCGTCGTAGCCGATGCTGCGGTGGTGGATGAAGTAGCGGCCCGGCAGCCGTTCCTCGCACAGGGTGCGGTACTCACGGGTCTGGAGGATCAGGTAGTGCCAGATCTCGTCGATCTCCTGCTCGACCGGCAGGAAGAGACCGCTGAGCCGGTCCTGGTGGCGGGAGACGAGATAGAGGTAGCGGAGACATTCGAGGACCTGCCGCCCGGCGTACTCCGGTCCGGCGTCGGTCCTCGCCTCGGCGTACCGCACCACCTCCTGGTGCAGTCGTTCGCCGAGGAGGCCGGTCAGTTCCTCGGCCGGCACCGGTGGCCGGGTGGTCTGTGGGGTCATGGGCACGTCCCTGGTGTGGTCGGGTGGTGAGGGGTCGGTGGTCCGGGTGAGGACCGGGCCGTCAGCGCTCGGTGGCGAGCCAGGCGTACTTGCCGGAGGCGCCGACGGGCAGCCGGCTCCGGTGCTCCAGGACGCAGTGGAGGCCGGTGAGCTGGGCCGTGCCGTGCTCCAGTACGGCGCTCTCGCCGGGCTCCAGGGGCCGTCCGTCGAAGGTGGTGTAGCGCAACCGGCACTCCTTCTCCCCGGTGAGCACGAGCTGGTGCAGGAAGATCCGGGGCGAGACGGCGTCGATGCGGTCGTCGAGATCGGACTGGGCCACCGGTCCGCGCACCGTGTCCAGCAGTTCCTTCTCCCGGCCGCAGAAGGCGGCCACCTTGCCGGGGTCGGCCGAGCCGTCGAGGGTGCGGACGCAGTCACCCGAGTTGTAGCGGATCAGCGGCATATGGGGATTGCGCACGCTGGTGACGACGAGCCGGTGGATATCGCTGCCCGGGGCGACGGGGAGCAGTTCGACGCTCATCCGGTCCAGATAGGGGTGATAGCGGCCCTCGCGGTCGCTGTAGTAGAGGTAGCCCAGCTCGGTGCTGCCGAACAGGTCGATGACCGGGCAGTCGAAGTGCTCGCGCAGATACCGCCGTACCCCGCGCGGGGTGTACTCGTAGGCGTGGATGATGCTCGCGGGCCGGGGGAAGTCGTCCCACAGACCCCACTGGTCCACCTTCCGCACCAGATGGGCGAGGTGGTACCCGGAGCAGTCGAGGTGGTAGCGGCCCTGCGGGTGGCCGGCGCAGATGTCGCGGATCTCGGCGAGCATACGCTCGACATCGGCACGGTCCCAGTGGTCCGGGTCCAGCCGGAGATTGAGGTAGAGCGTGCGCTCGTCCAGCCGCCGCTCCTCCAGTGAGGGGAGCTCATCCGGCTGGGCCCCGCGCTTGGCGGCGTTGACCCGGGCCACGTGCTCGGTGGCGAGCACGGTGGTCAGGGAGACCCGCCTGCATCCGTCGTGCCAGGTGTGGGCGATGTCGGGGTGTTCGCTCCACAGCCGGTAGTAGGAGTGGAGCAGGAAGTACGGGGGCCGGATGAGCCGCATCCGGGCGTGGTTGGTGCCGGTGGACAGCACATACTCGGCGGCGCCGGTCTCCAGGGCGCGGGCGAGCTCCGGGGTCATCCAGTTGTGCGGGAAGTCGCGGGCTATCTCGGTCTTTTCCAGTACGGGGAAGTGTCCCCGCTCGATCGACTCGCGGTACAGCGGGATGTTCCGCACCTGGTCGATGATGTCGGGCGTCGGCTGGTCGTCCATGGCCACCTTGGGCGTCCTCGGGGAGACGGAGGGCCCCGCGCGGGCGGGGCGTGAACGTGCCGGGGCGGGGCGGCGGTCACCATGGCCCGCCGGCCCCACCCCGGTGGTGCTCGGGAAGCGACGGGTCAGGAGATGCAGCCCGTCTTGCCCGCGGCGCTGATGCACCCGGCCTTCGGGGACGCGCTGATACAGCCGTCCTTGCTGCCGCCCTGTGCGGAGTTGGCCGCGACCCAGCTCTTCCAGACCTCGTCCTGAGCCATCTTCTTGATCAACTGCTCCATGTGTGACACCTCCGGAATGGGGAATGGACGGCGAAGATGATGTTGCTGTCGCCGCGTTCCGACAGTAAAAGAATCGTCAATGAAGTGTCAACGGACGGTCAAATCAAGCCACTTGGCCAAAGCGGAACGATCCATGGCGCACTTGCGTCGCCATGGATCGTTCCGGTCCGGGAAACTCAGCTCCCGGTAGCCGACTTCCAGCCATCGATATACGCGTCGAGGTTCTCGTCGATGTCCTTCCAGTCCGGGTGGAAGACCTGGACACCCTTCATGATCTCCGCCAGCGCACGGGCGTTGGCGTCGGTGGCCTCGATGTCCGTACGGGCCGGGAAGCCGCCGCCGATCTCGCTGACCTGCCGCTGCGCGGCCGCCCCGAGCAGGTGGTCCAGCAGCTTCTTGGCGTTGCCCTCATGCGGGGCGTTCTTCACCAGCCCCGCGGCGTAGGGCAGCGGGAACGTGGTGGGCTTGCCGCCGCGCTTGGCCGGGAACCATATGCCGAGGTTCGGCATGGACCGGGACTGGGCGTAGTTCATCTGGACATCGCCGTTGGCGACGTGGATCTCGCCCTTGTCGACCTTCGGCGCCAGCTTGCTGGTCGAGGAGGACGGGCCGACGTTGTTGGCCTGGAGCTTCTTCAGATAGTCCAGCGCGGCGTCCTCGCCGCCGAAGTCATGGATGGCCTTGATGAGGACCGCGGTGCCGTCGCCCGCGACCCCGGGGGTGCTGTACTGCACCTTGTCCCGGAACGAGCCGTCGAGGAGCTGCTCCCAGGTGGTGGGGGCGGTCTTCAGCTCCTTCTTGTTGTAGACGAATCCGGCGTAGTTGTTGACGACGGCGGTCCAGGTGCCGTCGGCGGACCTGCCGGACGCGGCGACCTTGTCCGACCCCTTCGGCGCGTAGGAGCCCAGCAGCCCCTTGGCGTCGGCCTGCTGGATGAACGGCGGCAGTGTGACCAGCACATCGGCCTGGGCGTTGGACTTCTCCCGGACGGCGCGCTGCACGATCTCGCCGGAGCCGCCCTCCACATACTTGACCTTGATGCCGGTCTGCTTCTCGAAGTCCTTGAAGACCCTGTCGTACCAGCCGTCGCCGCCCTCCCCCTTGAGCCCGTCGGCGCTGTAGACGGTGACGACCTTGGCGTTCGGATCGGCGGCGGCACCGCCACAGGCGGTGAGGGACACGGCGAGGACGAGGACCCCGCCGACGGCGGTGATCGGCTTGAGTGCGCGGGACATGACGTTTCGCTTCTCCTAGCGGAAGGTGGCTCTGGTGCGGAGGCGGGAGACGGCGAGCAGGACGAGCAGCGTCGTTCCCATGAGGACGACGGCGACCGCGGAGCCGGTGAAGAGCGAACCCCGGTCGGTGGCCGAGAAGATCCGGACCGGCAGCGGCAGCCAGTCCGGCGGATAGAGCATCATCGTGGCGCTGAGCTCGCCCATGGACAGGGCGAAGCACAGACCCGCCGCCGCGGTGAGCGACGGGAGCAGCAGGGGAAGCCGGACCCGCCACAGCACATACGCGGGGCGCGCGCCGAGACCGGCGGCCGCCTGTTCGTACGCCGGGTCCAGCCGGGCGAGGGCCGCCGCGACGGACTGATAGGCGAACGCGGTGACCAGGACGGTATGCGCGACGATCACGATCGACGGGGTGCCGTTGAGCAGGAGCGGCGGCTTGCTGAACGCCACCAGTACGGCGAGGCCGACCACCACGGACGGGACGGCCACCGGCAGCATGAACAGCGCGTCGAGCAGCCGTCGCGTGCGCCGCCCGGCACCGGAGGCGGCCAGCGCCGCCCAGGTCCCGGCGGCCAGGGCGAGCAGGCTCGCCGTCACGGCCGTGATCAGACTGGTGGTCAGCGCGGTGAGCGCGTCACCGCGGACGGCCGCGGTGTAGTGCGCGCCGGTCGGCCCGGACGGCAGGACACCGCTCCATGAGCTCGACAGCGAGGCGGCCACGATGACGAGCAGCGGGAGCACGAACAGCGGCAGGAAGAGCAGCAGGAACAGGATGCGGACGGCCCAGCGGGCGGCGCGGCTATGCACCAGCACGACGGCTCACCACCCGGTACAGACCGTAGAGACCCACCGAGAGGCAGATGTTGACGACGGCGACGGCGCAGGCGGAGGGGTAGTCGGACTCCAGGATGGCCTTGCTGTAGACCAGCATCGGCAGGGTGGTCACCCCCTTGGCCCCGGTGAAGAGCACGATGCCGAACTCATTCAGGCACATCACCAGCACCAGGCTGCCCCCGGCGGCGAGCGCGGGCAGCGCCTCGGGGAGGATGATCCGCCGCACGATCCGCAGCGGGCCCGCGCCGAGCGAGGAGGCGACATCGAGCTGCGCGGTGTCGAGCTGGGAGAAGGCGGCGAGCAGCGGACGCATCACGAACGGGGTGAAGTAGGTGATCTCGGCGAGCACCACACCCCAGGGGGTGGTGAGGAAGTCGAAGGGGCCGGTGGCCGCGCCGGTGGCGGAGGTCCACAGTCCGTTGGCCACACCGGTGTTGCCGTACAGGAACAGCAGCGCCAGGGTGATCAGGAAGGACGGGAAGGAGAGGAAGACGTCGATGAACGTGGACACCGCCTTCCCGCCGGGCAACGGGACGAAGGCGATGACGAGGGCGAGCAGAAAGCCCAGCAGCAGACAGCCCGCGGTGGCGGCGAGGGCGATCCAGACGGTGGTCGTCAGCGCCTCGTGGAAGACCTCGGAGGCGAACAGCTCGGTGTAGGGCTCCACCGAGGTGCCGCCCTCGTCGGGGGTGAAGGACTGCTGGACGACGAGGGCCAGCGGATGGAGGAAGAAGACCCCGAGCGCGACGACGGGCGGCAGCACCCACAGCCGGCTCGGCAGCGAACGGCCCCCGGCGCTCCGGGCCGGGGCGGGGCTCTTCAGGACCTCAGCCACGGCCGCCACCTCCGGGGACCGCTTCCGGCGCGGAGGTGACCGGGAGCAGGACCGCGTCCTCGGCCGCGAAGTGCAGCTCGACCTGGGCTCCGAGCGCGGGCGGGGTGCGCAGTTCACGGACGTCGGCCGTGAGCCGGGTGCCCGCGACGTCCACCAGCAGCCGGTGGGTCGCCCCGCGCCACTGCACCTCGGCGACCGTGCCGCGCAGGGCGTTGGGGCCCGGTCCGAGCCCGACCAGATGCGGGCGTACGCACAGGGTGGCGGCGGCACCGCGGGCGGCGGGCGCCCCGGCGCCGTGGGCCCGCAGCCGGGTGCCGCCGAGATCGGCGCCGACGGTGCCGTCGGGCCCCGTTTCCGCCAGGGTCACCGGCAGCAGATTGGCGTTGCCGACGAAGGAGGCGGTGAACTCGGTGCGCGGCCGCCGGTAGAGCTCCTGCGGGGTGCCGCAGTCCTGGAGCCGGGCGTTGTCCATCACCGCGATCCGGTCGGCGAGGGTCAGTGCCTCGATCTGGTCATGGGTGACATAGAGGATCGAGACATCGGCCAACTCCCGGTGCAGCCGGGCCAGTTCGGCCAGCATCCCGGAGCGGAGCCGGGCGTCCAGCGCGGACAGCGGTTCGTCCAGGAGCAGTACCGAGGGGCGGATCGCCAGGGCGCGCGCGATGGCCACCCGCTGCTGCTGGCCGCCCGACAGTTCGCGCGGGTACCGCCGGGCGTACGCCGCCATGCCCGTCATCTCCAGTGCCTCCGCGACCCGTTCGGCGATGTCGCGGCGGGGCGTCTTGCGGGCCCTGAGCCCGAAGGCGACGTTCTCCGCGACCCGCATATGCGGGAAGAGCGCATAGCTCTGGACGACCATCCCGATGCCCCGCCGGTGCGGGGGCAGCGCGGTGACGTCCCGGCCACCGAGGTACACCCGGCCGGACACCGGCCGGACGAATCCGGCGACCGCCCGCAGCGCGGTGGTCTTGCCGGATCCGGACGGGCCGAGGAGCGCCATCAGCTCCCCCGGTGCCACGGTCAGGTCGAGCCCGTCGAGCACGGTGTGCTTGCCGTAGGCGACGGACACCCGGTCGAGATGGATCCCGGCCGGGCGGGTACCGGCGGTGGCCGGTGCGGTCTCGGACATGGCGGCGGTCATCTCAGGCCGCCCGGCCGGTGAGGAGCTCGGGCAGACCGGCGATCGAGGGCAGCACATGGGTGGCCCCGGCCCCGGTGAGCTGCTCCCGCCCGTGTGCCCCGGTGAGGACGCCCGCGACGACGGACGCGCCCGCGCGCCGCCCGGTGAGCATGTCGTAGGAGGTGTCACCGCAGACCGCGACCGCGCGGACATCATCGGTACCGGTGCGCAGCAGCGCGGTGAGCACCATGTCGGGGTAGGGGCGGCCGCGTCCCGCGTCGGCGGGACACAGGGTGAGATCGGCCAGCTCCCGCCAGCCGAGGGCATCGAGGATGCGGTCCTGGGTGGCGCGGGAGAAGCCGGTGGTGAGCACCACCGTGATGCCCGCCTTCCGCAGGCTCTCGATGGCTTCGGCCGCACCGGGCAGCGGGGCGCACCGACCGCCGTCGACGAGGTCGTGGTAGGCCCCCTCGAAGGCGGTGTTGGCCCGCTGGGCGCGTTCCTCGTCGCCGAAGAGGTGCCGGAAGACGGATATCTTGGACTCCCCCATCGTGGCGCGGACGTAGTCGAGTTGCCGGGTGTGCTCGGGGGAGCCGGGGGTGACGCCCAGCCGCTCGGCGGCCGCGGCGAACGCCTGCTCCACGAGGCCGCCGTCGGCGACGGTGGTTCCGGCCATGTCGAGCACGGCGAGGTCGATGGCGGGGGTGTGGTGATTCTCGGTCATATCTCCTACCAGCCCAGTTCGTCTGCGGTGGTCTCGGCGATGGCGGGGGCGCAGGTCATACCGCGGCCGCCCGGCCCGGTGACCAGCCACACCCCGTCGCGTACCTGCTCCCGGTGGATCACCCGGGTGGTGTCGGCGCACTGTGCGTACACCCCGGCCCAGCGGCGCCGGATCCGCGGCAGCGGACGGCCCAGGACCGCTTCGACGGTCGCGCTGAGATGGTCGTACGGATCCTCGACGACGTCGAAGTTGAAGGGGTCCTCGTACTCGTGGGTGTCGCCGATGGTGAGCCCGCCGTCCTTGCGCTGCACCATGAGCAGTTGCATCCGGTGCTCGGCGGCGACGGGCGGCTGCGGCCGGGTGGCGGCGAGGGTGTCCAGGGCGGCGCCGCCGTAGGCCGGGTAGTAGCGGAAGCTGTCGGCGTCGGCCACGGAGGTGGTCAGCTCCTCGCCGAGCGGGGCGGTCTGCATCATCTGCAGCCGCACCCGGCGCACCGGCAGCTCGGGGACCAGCTCCCGGACCAGACCGCCCAGCCAGGCCCCGGTGCACAGCACCACGGTGTCCCCGGTGTGCACATCGCCGTGGTCGTCGCGGACGGCGGGGCCGCCCGAGCCCTCGCGCACCTCGCGGACCTCGCGGCCGCCGAGGTAGGTGTAGCGGCCGGAGGCGAGCAGCGCGGCCTTCAGCGCCCGCTGTGCGGTGCGCGGCTCGACCGCGGCGTCGCGCTCGCACCACAGGGCGCCGAGCAGCGGACCCCGCAGGGCCGGGTTGAGCCGGCGCGCCTCATCGGCGCCGAGCAGCTTGTAGCCGCGGGCGGCGGCGTCGGGACGCTGGACGGCGGCCTCGGCGACGGCCCGCTCGGCCTCGTCGCGGACGACGGTGAGCGAGCCGTTGGGCCGGAAGCCGAGGGCGGGCACCCGCTCACCGATGGACTCCCACAGGCTCCGGGCGCGCAGCGCGGTCTCCAGTTCCTCGCCGCCGGCCCGGCCGCTGACCCACACCAGGCCGAAGTTGCGCAGGGACGCGCCCCGGGCCTCCGTCTCGCGCTCGATGTGCAGGACCTCATGGCCGCGCTCCACGGCGTGCCAGGCGTGCATGGTTCCCACCACGCCTGCTCCGACGACTATCACTCTCATGGCTGTGACGCTCCTCCGCTCGGGTGGACCGGACTCATCCGGATGGCAACGCCATCGTGAACGGCCACCCAATCTTGGACTAGACCCGTTATCCTTCCGTAATAGAAAGAGGGGCACCGGGAGATCTCCGACGCCCCTTTTCGTTCTTGTATATCCCGCTATGCCCGAACGGCGCTCAGCCCTCCGGCTCCCGCTCGTCCGCCCCGGCCCGCCGCCCGAGATGGGTGGTGAAGCTGAAGCGGTCGCCCCGGTACAGCGAGCGGACGCGCTCCAGCGGACGCCCCTCGGTGTCCCGGGAGATCCGGTGGATCAGCAGCATCGGCAGCGCGGGCGGGGTGCCGATCAGCAGCGCCTCGCGCGGGGTGGCCAGCACCGTCTCCAGCCGCTCGTCCGCGTCGCCGAAGCCGATGCCGAGCCGGTCGCGGAGATAGACGTAGAAGGAGGAGTCGGGATCGAAGTCGGTGTCCAGCCGCGGCGCCCGCGCCACCGCCACATAGGTGCTCTCCAGACCGACCCGCTCGTCGTCCGCCAGCAGCACACGCTCCAGGTGCCACACCGGTTCGCCCCGTTCGAGCCCCGCCTCGTCCGCCAGCTCCCGCGGGCACGGGAACCGGTCGAGACCGATGAGGGTACGGCCCGGGCGCAGCCCCTGACGGCGTACGCCCTCGGTGTAGCTGGCCAGCGCCAGCGGCTGCGCCAGCTTCGGCCCCGCCACCACGGTGCCCCGTCCGGCCCGTCGCACCCGCCCCTCGAGCAACAGCTCGCGCAGCGCCTGCCGTACGGTCTCGCGCGCGACCTCATAGCGCTCCGACAGATCGCGTTCGGTGGGCAGCAGCCCGCCCTCGCCGAGATCGTCCAGGAGCGCGGCGATCCGGGTCTTCACCGCGTAGTACTTGGGCACACGCCCGTGTTCGGGGATACCGGCACGGACCGGTGCGCCGGGGGCCTGGTCATTGGGGTAGTCCACGGCAGTGATCGTCGCAGACGGAGGCTCCGTCGCCACGGACGGCCCCGTCGTCCGGCGTCAGCCCTTGCGGACCGCCCACTGGCCGGTCTCATCGGCGGCGCCGCCGCTGGGGATGAACTGCAGCGAGGTCACCGCGGACCCCTTGGGCACCTCGGCGACCACCCAGCCCACGGTCTTCTCCCCGGTGGTGAGCTTCAGATCGGTCGCCATCGAGGCCCCGGCGGCGATATCGGCGACGGTGGCGTCATAGCGGCGTCCGTCGGCGTCCGCGACCCGGACACAGTCCGGCGGACTGTCCCGGTAGCTCTCGGAACCGGTGTTGACGAGCCGGATCTGCGCGGCGACCCAGCGCTTGCCGGGGCTGGGGATCGTGTGGCTGTCGGCGCTCTTGGCGGGATCGAGCCACTTCACCAGGGTGACGTCCAGCTTCTCGCCGTCCTCCGCGCCCTTGAGGCTGATGGTGTCGCCGACGGTCGACACCCCCTGGCCGAGCGGTCCGTCGGTGGTGGCCTCGTCGCGCGGGGCGTCGGCGGCGTTGGCCCCCTCCGGACTCCTCTCCGCCGACGAGGACGCCCCCGCCTGGGGCGTGGTGTCCACGGTGGTGCCGTCCTCGGTGCCACATGCGGTCAGCGACAAGCCCAGGGCGGCGACGAGGAGCGCCGTGGTGCGGATGGACATGGGTCTCCCCCAGAATGTGGTGGTTGGTGCTCGTGGGGGGAGAGGTACTGTATCTGGCGAGCGGGACGATGTGTAGGGATCAGACCGAAATGCCGTGCCCATCACCAGGTGCGGGCACGGCCCCCGCCGCGCTAGAAGTCGAGGCTGCCGAGCAGTCCCTCATCCACGACCTGGGTGACGACGAGCCAGGAGCCGTCCCGGAAACGCAGCCGGTTGACGGTGGGCCGGTCGTCCGGCAGCGGAGTCTCGAGGACCACCTCCTCCAGGGGGATCCGCTCCAGCACCCGTGACTTCCTGACCGTTCCGGTGCTCACCCGCCCCCGCGGCCCGGCGATCACCAGATGGGTGTCGGTGCGCAGCAGCATCCTCCGGGGGTACTTGGACTTCCCGTACCAGCCGAGCAGAAGCTGTCCGGCGCGGCCGTTCCAGTCGCCGTCGAAGGTCTCGTCGAGCCGGTGCGCGGTCCGTTCCGCCGCTTCGTCCCGCTCCCTCGCCTCCTGCCGCGCCTTCCTTTCCTTCCGCTCCTCCTTCTCACGGCGCACCGTGTCACGCGCGGTGGCCGAGAAGGCGCGGTTGACGGCGCCCAGAGCTTCCCCGAGCAGGGCGAATCCCAGCGGTATCGCCATCCCCAGCAGGATGACCGGTGCCACGAGCAGATAGCCGAGCAGTACATGCGGACGGATCCACCCGGGCCGCAGCCGTCCGCCCCCGGCGGCGAAGCGGACCTCGGCGGGAGGTTCGGGGATCGGGCCGATCCGGCACCAGGTGCCCCAGGACGCCGGGGAGTCCAGTCGTCGTCCGATCCGCTTGAGGTCGTACGGACGCAACTCCACGGGGTTCACCTCGGTACTTCGGGGCCAGGGGTCCGACGAGGGTATCGGGGCGGCTGTCGCCGCTGGTCAGTGGGCTGTTGGCGGTCGACGGGGGCCCCGGACACCGCGTGTCCCGGCGCACCGGACGTAAAGGTCGCGTCAAAACCATGGGGATCCGGTGTCAGAGGGGCGACAAGGGAATTGCGCAGGTGGCCGCGGTGGGGTGAGAGTGGAGGCGCGCGGCGGAGAGAGCCGCGGAACGGGTACTCCGCCGTACGGGCGGGCCCGGCGCGATGACCAGCACCATCGCCGCCGAGCACCGTGGGCCCGACGTGTTCACGGTGCACGGCACCGTACCTGAGTGCGCGTCGGCCCCCCGTCGGTGGTGGTTCGTTCCGCCCTCCCCGCTCTCCCCGCCGCCCCAGAGCCAGGGGTCCGCACCGGACGGCGGGACCGCGGTCACCGCGAGGGCAGCGCCTGTTCGGTCCAGATGCTCTTGCCGGTGGCGGTGTAGCGGGTCCCCCACCGCTGGCAGAGCGCGGAGATCAGCTGGAGTCCGCGCCCGCCCTCGTCCATCTCCAGGGCACGGCGGATCCGCGGGGTGGTCAGACTTCCGTCGGAGACCTCGCAGAGCAGGCTGGCGCTGCGCAGCAGCCGCAGCCGCACCGGCCCCTTGGCATGCCGCACCACATTGCCGACCAGCTCACTGACGAGCAGTTCGGTGGTCATGGCCAGTTCGTCCAGGCCCCAGAGCGTGAGCTGTTCGCGGACGTGCTTCCGGGCCTCCCCCGCGGCCTGCGGATCCTCCGGGAGCGGCCAGGAGGCCATCTGCTCGGGGGACAGTCCGCGCACCCGGGTCACCAGCAGGGCGGCGTCATCGGTGGTCTGCTGCTCGACGGGGAGCAGACCGGCGGTGACGGCGTCGCAGACGCGGTGCAGATCCAGCTTCCGGGAGTCGCGCAGCAGCCGGGAGAGCCGCTCCATCCCCTCGTCGATGTCGCGCTCCGCGGACTCCACCAGGCCGTCGGTGTAGAAGGCGAGCAGGCTGCCCTCGGGAAGGGTCAGATCGACGGTGTCGAAGGGCGGGACGGCGGCGCCCAGCGGTGGGTCGGGGATCACCCCGGGGAAGTAGGCGGTGCCGTCGGGGTGGACCACGGCGGGCGGCGGATGTCCGGCGCGGGCGAAGGTGCAGCTACGGGTGGTGGAGTCGTACAGCGCGTACAGGCAGGTGGCGTAGGAGTCCGCGCCGAGGCCGCCGACGATCTCGTTGAGATGGCTCATGATCTCGTCGGGGGGCAGTTCGAGATGGGCGAGGGTGTGGACGGCGGTGCGCAGCCGCCCCATGGTGGCCGCCTCGGAGAGCCCGTGGCCCATCACGTCGCCGATGACGAAGGCCACTTGTTCCAGGGAGAGCGGGATGATGTCGTACCAGTCACCGCCGACCTCCATGCCCTGTCCGGCGGGGAGGTAGCGGGCGACCGCCGTACACGCGGGTGGCGAGGGCAGTTCACGGGGCAGCAGTCCGCGCTGCAGCTCCTGGGCGCGGGTGTGCTCGGCGTCGTAGAGCCGGGCGCGCTCCAGCGCCTGGGCGACGAGGGCCGCGATGGCGGTCAGCAGGGTGCGCTCCTCGCCGTTGAGGCGGCGCGGCTGGTCGAAGCTGATCACACAGGCGCCGAAGGGGCGGCCGGACGCGGTCAGCGGCAGGAAGGCCCAGGACTGCTTGCCGACGGCGTGCGGACGGTCGGCCAGATTGGGGTAGCGCTCGATGTACTCCGCGGCGGAGGAGACGAAGAGGGGTTCACCGGTGCGCATCGCCTGGGCGGTGGGGGTGGACTCCGAGACGGGGTCGCCGTCCATCTCCGCCAGGAACTCCCGTGAGTAGCCGACCGCTCCGACGTTGTAGCCCCGGTTGTCCTCGATGGCCTGCACGATCAGTCCGCTGGCCCCGAACGGCGGCAGCACCCGGCGGGCCACCGCGTCCACCACGTCCCGGGAGGTGGTCGCCTTGGCGAGGGCCGCGGTCAGTTCGGAGATACGGGCGGCGCGGCGGGCGGCGGCCCGTTCGGCGGCCTCGCGTTCGGCGTCGTGCCGCCGCCGCTCGGTGACATCGGAGAAGTAGCAGGTGGTGCCGCCGGGCGCGGGGACCAGGCGCAGGTGGTACCAGCGTCCGGTGTCCGGCAGCTCGATCTCGAACCCGGCCGGGGTGGCGGTCGCGGTGGCCTGACGGCAGCGCTCCTCCAGGCCCGGCACCCGCCGCAGGGTGGGCAGTTCCCACAGCACCCGGCCGATCAGCTCCGCCTCGGAGGAGCCGAGGGTGCGCTCCGCCTCCAGGTTGACGAAGGAGATCCGCGCGGTGTCGTCGAGGGCGAGGAAGCCGTCCGTCATATGGCGCAGGGCGCGGCTGAGCGCATCGGACGCCGAACGCGCTTCGTTGCTGTCCCATCCGTGGCCGACCATCCGCACCGGTTCCCCGTCCTCGTCGACGATCACCCGGGCGCGGGCCTGGGTCCAGCCGTAGCCGCCGTCGGGGCGGCGCACCCGGTACTCGGCCTCGAAGACACCGCGCTCGCGGATCGCCTGCTGGGCGGCGGCCAGGATGGAGGGGAGGTCATCGGGGTGGACGACCTTCATCCAGCTCTCGACGCTGGGGACGAAGTCCGCCGGGTCGGTGCCGTACACCTTCATGGCCGCCTCGTCCCAGGCCAGTTCACCGGTGCGGATGTTCCAGTCCCAGGAGCCGACCTCCATGGTCCGGCGGGCGGCGGTGAGGTGGTTGCCGATCGACTCCTCCCGCGGCGGGCGGACCAGCGGGGGCGCCAGGCCCATCCGCTCCTCGGCCCAGGTGGCCACCTCCCGCAGGAAGGCCCACTGCTCCGCGGTCGGTTCTCCGCGGTCGCCGCTCCAGACGGTGAGCGCGCCCACGGTGCGGTCCCCGTCGGCGACGGGCACGGCGGCCATCCCGCTACGGGCCCCGGGAGCACCGTTTGAGGGGGATCCCGGTACCCAGACCGGCCGGCCGCGGCGGACGACCTCGGCGGGGGCGGTCTCGTCCTCCTGGTCGACGATCTCCCAGGGCTGGGTGTACGCCGGGGGGAGCCCGGCGGAGGACACCAGGCGCAACGCGGACATGGGGCCCCGCAGGTGGACCATGCCGCCGAGACCGCCCAGCTCGGCCACCGCGTGCTGAAGGGCCAGCCGGAAGACTTCGCTCTCCGTGGTGTTCCGGCCCACGGCGGCAAGCAGGGCAAGTCGCCCATCCATAGCAAAAACCCTACATCACACGGGGCGTTGCTGATCTTCGGCGGAGGCGTTCCACCATGGCCGTCCCGGCATCGGAAAAGGACGTCATCGCACCGTCGGACGTTCGGCGAAACGCCCCTCACGGAGGCCGGGAATTGCGGTGGAGTTCTCGTTCCCGCGGGCCGCTCCAGAAGGCCCGGACGCCCTCGCGCAATGCTCCGCGCGAACGGCCCGCACGGACAACGGCTGCCAGAAGCAAGGGGACTGACCTGCTGGACGACCGGCGGAGACGCTCCACCTTAAGCCTTCATTAACGCTTAAGGCTGCTTTAAGGTCCGGTCCGGAATGCGCCTTTCCGTTCAATCCTCAAGCATATTCATGGCAGAAATTTCCGAACGCTCTGAAACGACTCCGGATCCCGTCCGTATGGAGCTGCGGGCAATCGGAAAAGGAGTCGAGATGACACGCAAGAGGACGCTCAGCCGCAAGAAGAAGCTCGGCCTGCTGGTCGGTTCGCTGGCCCTCGCGGGCACCGGCGCCGGAGTGATGGCGGCGACCAGCAACGCGAGCACCGAGGGAGCGGCCCAGTCCTCCTCGGCCTGCGCCGGACTGGCCCAGGCGCTGGCCAACAACGAGAAGTTCATCGCGGACCAGAAGGCCAACCCGGACGCGCAGTCCCAGGCACGGATCGAGAACCGCGAGGCCGTCATCGAGGAGATCAAGCGCAAGCAGGAGGCATCGGGCTGCGAGGTCGGCGAGAGCGCCGGCCAGGCCGGGGCCCAGCCCCCGGCCGACGCCGGCGCGGGCGACGAGGGCGGCGCCGCCGGACAGGGCGCGGGCGAGGAGGCCGGCGCCGGTGATCAGGCCGGCGGCGGAGCGGACGACCAGGTGGGCGGCGCCGGGGACGCCGGTGGCGGGACCGCGGGCGAGGTCGTCTGCAAGGGCTCGACCGTGACGCTCTCCGGTGAGGGCGGGGCACCGGCCGCCTCCAGCGGCGATTTCCCGATCGGCACCAAGCTGAAGGTGACCAACCTGGACAACGACAAGTCCACGACCGTCTCCGTGACCGCGCCGTCGGGTAGCTGCGCCCTGCTCAACAACGCCGCGTTCGAGGAGGTCCGCGAGCCCGGCAAGAACCTGATCCGCAACGCGCGGATCGAGCGCGTGGGCTGACCGTGCCGCCCCGCCGCCGTCCGCGGCGGCGGGCACCCACGGGAATGCGCGGACACGGGGGTGGCGACGGGGTTGCCCGCGGGGGGTGAGCCGGTGGAACCCCGGGGTGCTGGGGGGTCGGGGGGGGTCACGGGTGTGTGCGGTGGGTGGTCCCCCCCCCCCCACCCCTGGGTGCGCTCCGCTCCCGGCCCACGGAGAGAGATGTCCGCAGCGATACCCGGCGCCCCGGTCCCGGCCCCCCATCCGCGTCCCCTCGTCGCGGTCCTCGCCTTCTGCGGCGTGATCGTCGCAGTGATGCAGACGCTGGTCGTCCCGCTGTTGCCGCATGTCCCGGCCCTCACCCACAGCTCCCCCACCGCCGCGAGCTGGCTGGTGACCGTCACCCTGCTCACCGGTGCGGTGTTCACCCCGGTCCTGGGGCGGGCCGGGGACATGTACGGCAAGCGCGCGGTGCTGCTGATCTCGCTGTGCGTCCTGGTCGCCGGTTCGGTGCTGTGCGCCGTCAGCTCGCACATCGGAATGCTGATCGCCGGACGCGCCCTCCAGGGCGCCGCGCTCGCCGTGATCCCGCTGGGCATCAGCATCATGCGGGACGAACTGGCGCCCGAGCGGGTGCTGTCGTCGGTGGCGCTGATGAGCTCGACGCTGGGCATCGGCGCGGCGATCGGGCTTCCGGTGGCCGCCCTGGTGGTGGAGAACGCCGACTGGCACACCATGTTCTGGGTCTCGGCCGGACTGGGGCTGCTCGACGTCGTCCTGGTGCTGCGGTTCGTCCCCGAGTCCGCCGTGCGCTCGCACGGGCGCTTCGACACCCTGGGAACACTCGGCCTGTCCATCGCGCTGGTGGCCCTGCTGCTGGCCGTCACCCAGGGCGGGGACTGGGGCTGGACGTCCGCGCCCACCCTCGGGCTGCTGGCCACCGCCGCGGTCGTGGCACCGCTGTGGGGCGCGCATGAGCTCAAGTCCACCGACCCCCTGGTGGACCTGCGGGTGTCGGCGCGGCCCGCGGTGCTGCTGACGAACATCGCGGCGCTGCTGGTCGGATTCGCCTTCTACGCCAACTCGCTGTCCACCGCCCAGATGGTGCAGGAACCCACCAGCACCGGCTACGGGCTGGGCGCGTCCATCGTGGTCAGCGGTCTGTGCCTGCTGCCGGGCGGGCTGGCCATGGTGGCGCTCTCCCCGGTGTCCGCCCGGATCTCCGCCGGCTACGGGCCGAAGGTGGCGCTCGCGCTCGCCTCGGCGATCCTGGCGCTGGGCTACGGGGTGCGCTACGGGACCAGCCACAGCCTCTGGCAGATCATCGCGGGGGCCACCGTGGTGGCGGCGGGCACGGCCCTGGCCTACTCCGCGCTCCCGGCCCTGGTGATGCGCGCGGTCCCGGCGAGCGAGACGGGCGCGGCCAACGGTCTGAACACCCTGATGCGCTCGGTCGGCCAGGCATGCTGCAGCGCGGTGGTGGCCGCGGTGCTGGCCCATATGACCTTCGTGGTCGACGGCCGTACCGCCCCGACCCTGCACGCCTACCAGCTCGTCTTCCTCATCGCGGCCGGGGCGGCGGTGCTGGCGCTCGCCGTTACGCTGTGTCTGCCGGGGCGCGACGCACCGGTGGCCGGGGCGGTGGCCGCGGTGGACGGCGGCACCGGGCGGGGCGCCGTACGCAGCGAGGAGAACGTATGACGAGCCCTGTCGGCGAGACCGGTCAGCAGGCCATCCAGCGCGCCGCCCGGCGGGCGTTCACCCGGCAGCCGTACGCCGAGGTGACCATCCGCGGGATCGCGGCCGACGCCGGGGTCAGCCCCTCCCTCGTGGTCAAGCACTTCGGCAGCAAGGAGCGGCTGTTCAACAGCGTCGCGGACTTCGGCGGCGCGGCGGACCAGCTGCTGGCCGCACCCCTGGCGGACCTCGGCCGCCATATGGTGCTGAGCCTGGTGTCCACCCGGCGCACCGAGTTGATGGACCCCCTGCTGCGGGTGGTCTTCTCCCTCGGCAACACCGATGAGCTGGCACTGCTGCGCGAGCGGTTCCGGGAGCAGGTGACGGCGCGGCTCGCCGAGCGGCTGCCCGGCGCGGAGCGCGCGCTGCGCGCCGAGCTGATCGCGGGTCAGCTCATCGGCCTGGGGGCCACGCTCAGCCTCCACCGGTCGGGGGCCTCGGCGGCGGCCACCGTCGAGCACATCGCCGAGCTGTACGGCCCGGCCCTGCAACGGCTGATCGCCGGTGGGACGGACCAGCCCCGGAGCTGAGTCCGGCGAGGAGGCCGCGCCGCCCGGACGGGTGGTCAGCCCCCGGGTCCGCGCCCCAGCCGGGCGGCCACGGTGGCGAGCGCCTGCCATGCCACCTCCGGGTTCCGGGTCTCCTCCGGATCGCCGACGAACGGATCCAGGACCACGCTGCGCGCACCCAGCACCCGCAACTCCTCGAGGTCCGCGACGATCTGGCCGGCGGTGCCCTTCCCGGCCGGGCGGTCCGGTCCGGTGACCGGTTCCGTGGTGAGCTGGAGCAGGATCCGCGGTGCGAAGTCCGGTACCGGACGGCCCAGTTCGTCCGCGGCCGCCTTCAGCCGGCCCAGTCCCTCACGCATGCCGTCGAGGGTCAGCCGCAGCGGGTGCCAGGCGTCGCCGAGCCGTACCGCCCGGCGGATCCCGGCGGGGCTGTTGCCGCCCACCCAGACCGGGATGTCCCCGCTCCGGTAGTCGGCGTCGTTCTCCCAGGCGCCGCGGATGGCCGTCAGATACTCGTCGGTCAGCCTGCCACGCCGCTCGAAGGGGACGCCCAGCGCCTCGTACTCCTGGCGCGCCCAGCCGACCCCCACCCCGAGTACCAGCCGCCCCCCGCTGAGCTGGTTCAGGTTGGCCGCCATACGCGCCACGGTGAGCGGATGGCGGTACGGCACGATCAGCACGGTGGTGCCCAGGCGCACCCGGTCGGTGATCCCGGCCAGCCACGACAGGGTGGTGAAGGGCTCGTAGAACGGTGCCGGGTACTGCTCGGCGACATCGGGCGTCACCACGAGGTGGTCCGAGACCATCAGCAGGTCGTAGCCGAGGCCCTCCACCGTCCGCGCCCATCTCCGCAGCGTCTCCGGGTCGGTTCCGGGGCCGAAGTTCGGGACGTTCACACCTATCTCCATGGCCCTCAGCGTAGGCAGTGATCACCCTCCGGCGGAACAGGGTTTTCACGGCATCAGGGTGTTCTCGCCGTGGATCTGCCGGTACTGTGGCCGAATGACCGAGAGTCTCGACACCACCGACTGGTCGATCCTGGCCGAGCTCCAGCGGGACGGACGACTGCCCATCACCGAGCTGAGCCGCCGGGTGAGCCTGAGCGCCTCCGCCACCACCGACCGGGTCAAACGGCTGGAGTCGCTGGGCGTCATCACCGGGTACCGGGCCGAACTCGACCTGGAGAAGGCCGGTTTCCCGCTGCTGGCGCTGGTGCGCCTGAAGTACTCCGGCAATCTGCACCAGCCGCTGCACCGGGTGCTCGAGGAACGCCAGGAGATCCTGGAGTGTCTGCGCACCACCGGCGACGACTGCTACACCGTGCGGGTGGCCGCGACCTCCATGGGTCATCTGGAGGAGGTCGTGGACGAGTTGGCCCAGTTCGGCTCCACCACCACCAGCCTGGTCTACAGCCGGACCCTGCCCTACCGCGGCCCCGCCGGACCGCCCGGACAGCCCTCGGCCTAGTGCTGTGACCGGGAAGGTTGGCCGGGTTGGCGGCTGGGGCGGTTGGATTGGCGGTCACGTCCGTTTCGATCGCTGGAGGTGCGAGTGGCTGAGCCTGTCCGTGTACGCCGACTCACCGATCAG
>NZ_JANCLX010000017.1 GCF_024295805.1 Streptomyces cucumeris | reverse complement strand
TTTCGGTGGTCATTGCGTTAGGGAAACGCCCGGTTACATTCCGAACCCGGAAGCTAAGCCTTTCAGCGCCGATGGTACTGCAGGGGGGACCCTGTGGGAGAGTAGGACGCCGCCGAACAATCATTCAAAGAAGCCCGGTTGGGAGCATTGTCTCCCAACCGGGCTTTTTTGCGTTGCCGGTTCGCGTCCGCTTTGTAGTCTGGCGCCATGCGCTATGACCTGGTCATCTTCGACAACGATGGGGTGCTCGTCGACAGCGAGCCCATCTCCAATCGGCACCTTGCCGCCTATCTCACCGAGTTGGGTCACCCCACCAGCTACGAGGACTCCATACGCGACTACATGGGCTCTGCCATGCACCGCATCCATGAACTGGTTCTGGCCCGCACCGGACAGCGGCTTCCCGCCGACTTCGACTCCACCTTCCACAGCCGGGTCTTCGACGCCTTCCGCCGTGAGCTGGAGCCGGTCGCCGGCGTCCGGACCGTGCTGGAGAAGCTCCGCGCCGACAACATCCCGTTCTGTATCGCCTCGTCCGGAAGTCATGAGCGCATCCGGGTCGCCCTGCGGAAGACCGGGCTCTATGAACTCTTCGGTGAGGAGCACATCTTCAGCTCCGAGGACGTGGGCCGCGGCAAGCCCGCCCCGGATCTCTTTCTGCACGCCGCCGAGCGGATGGGCGTGGCGCCCCCGCACTGTGCGGTCATCGAGGACAGTCCACTCGGTGTGCAGGCCGCCGTGGCCGCCGAGATGGACGTGTACGGCTTCACGGCGATGACCCCGGCCGACAAGCTGGCGGCCGCGCAGGCCCTCTTCTCCGACATGGCTGAACTTCCCCGACTGCTGGCGTCTACCCACAAGTAGGGGCCTGGCCGTACGCTCCACGGCCATGACGGATATGCGCCCGACCCCGCGTCTGAGACACGGCCGGACCGCACTGGCCCTCAGCTTCTTCGTCCAGGGCGCGATCTTCGCTCTGCTGGTGACCCGCATACCCGCGCTCCAGGACCGCTACGGGATATCCGATGGCTTGCTGCCCGCGTTCCTCGCCGCGGTGCCGGTCCTCGCGGGCCTGGGCAGCGTCGGCACCGAGTACCTGGTGAGGCGGGTGCGACCGGGCCAGGTGCTCCGCTGGGTGCAGCCCGTCGTCTCCCTCGCCCTGCTCGCCGCGGGCTCCGGGACGGCCCTGTGGCAAGCCGCCGTCGCGCTCGGGGTGTTCGGCCTGACCGTCGGCGCGCTCGACGCCTCCATGAACATGCTCGGGGTGAGCCTGCAACGCGCGTACGGGCGGAGCATCATGCTCGGCTTCCACGCGGCGTACAGCCTGGGCGGGATCACGGGTGCCACCGCGGCCTGGGCGGGCGCCCACGAGGAGCTGCCGCTGCCCGCGCTCTACGCACCGGTGGTCGCGCTCCTGGTCCCCCTCGCGCTCGTGGCCTCCCGCTGGTTCGTGGACCAGCGGGAGGCGGCCCCGCCGGAGTCGCCGACGGCGTCACCAGCGGCTCCGGCTGTCGCCGACGCGTCGCTGAGCATGA
The DNA here is from genome assembly GCF_024295805.1 of Streptomyces cucumeris. Classification (GTDB taxonomy): domain Bacteria; phylum Actinomycetota; class Actinomycetes; order Streptomycetales; family Streptomycetaceae; genus Streptomyces; species Streptomyces cucumeris. Next base: position 179,742 of record NZ_JANCLX010000017.1, on the reverse strand, counting down.
AACCGCTGATGCCGCTCTGCCTGGTCATGGCGTTCACCTACATCGGCGATTCGACCGTCTCCAACTGGGGCGCCAAGTACCTGGAGGACGTGCTGCACAGCTCCGAGCAGCTCGCCACCCTCCCGTACAACCTCTACATGGTGACCACGCTCCTCGGCCGCTCCTTCGGCGACCTCGGGGTGCGGCGGTTCGGTGCCGTCACGGTGGTCCGGGCCGGAACCCTGCTGGCCGCCGGGGGGTTCGCGGTGGTCGCGACGGCGCCCGGCCCCGCCATGGGCATGGTCGGCTTCCTGCTGCTGGGGCTGGGTCTGTGCGTCCTGGTGCCGCAGACCTTCGCGGCCGCCGGGCGGCTCTTCCCGGGCGCGTCCGACGCCGCCGTCGCCCGTCTGAACATCTTCAACTACGTCGGTTTCCTGGTCGGCTCACCGCTCGTGGGCGCACTCGGCAGCGCGTGGAGCTATCGGGGCGCGATGCTGGTGCCGATGGCGCTCGTGCTCGCGACGATGCTGTATGCGCGGTCGTTCGCTCCTGTACCCGCCAGATACGGTGACGGTCATGAGCGGCCGCGCACAGTTGATGTGGGATGAGGCAGTAACCGGATACGACTTCGGCACCGGGCATCCGATGGACCCGGTCCGGCTCGCGCTGACCATGCGCCTGGTCGAGGCGTACGGGCTGGATCGCGCGGTCGGGGTGGTGGCCGCCAAGGCGGCCGGTGATTCGACGCTCCGGCTGGTGCACCGCCAGGAGTACATCGACGCGGTGCGGCGGGCGTCGGCCGATCCGGCCGCCGCGGACGGCTCGTTCGGCCTGGGCACGATGGACGATCCGGCGTTCGCGGGGATGCACGAGGCGTCGGCGCTGATCGCCGGGCAGTCGGTGGGCGCCGCGGAGAGCGTCTGGCGCGGGGAGGTGCTGCACGCGGTGAACTTCGCGGGCGGTCTGCACCACGCGATGCCCGGGGGAGCCTCCGGGTTCTGCATCTACAACGACGCCGCCCTCGCCGTGGCCCGGCTGCTGGAGCTGGGCGCCGAGCGGGTCGCGTACGTGGACGTCGATGTGCACCACGGGGACGGTGTGCAGGCGGCGTTCTGGGACGATCCGCGGGTGCTGACGATCTCGTTGCACGAGCACCCCCGCACCCTGTTCCCGCAGACCGGATGGCCCGAGGAGACCGGCGGGGAGAACGCCGAGGGCAGCGCGGTGAACCTGGCGCTGCCGGCCGGTACCGGGGACGCCGGATGGCTGCGGGCCTACCACGCGGTGGTGCCCGAGCTGTTGGCCGCGTTCCGGCCGCAGGCGCTGGTGACCCAGCACGGCGCGGATACCCATGTCGAGGATCCGCTCGCCCATCTGGGGGTGACCGTGGACGCGCAGCGGGCGGTCGCCGAGAGCTGTCACCAGCTCGCGCACGAGTACGCCGACGGACGGTGGATCGCGCTCGGGGGCGGCGGCTACGCGGTGGTGGAGGTGGTGCCGCGGTCGTGGACGCATCTGGTGGCGATCGCGGCCGGGCGTCCGCTGGCCCCGGAGACCGAGGTGCCGGAGGACTGGCGGCGGGAGGTCTACCGGCGCACGCGGCTGGAGGCGCCGCGGCGGATGACGGACGGACGGGAGCCGCGCTGGCGGGAGTTCGCGGAGTTCGGCTACGACCCGGCGGACCGGCTGGACCAGTCGATCCTGGCGACCCGGCGCGCGGTGTTCCCGCACCACGGTCTCCTGCCGTAGCGGGCGGCCGCCGTTAGGCCAACCGTGGGGTCTCGGGCCGTTCCCCGGCAGCGGACGGCCATGATCCGCCAGCATCGTGGATGTGTTGAGTACCGCCTCGCTGCGTGCGCATCTGCTGGCGGCGCGGCTCGCCGGACCGGTGTCGACCAGCCGGGAGGAGAGCCTGCGCCGCTACCGGCACTTCGCGGCCCGTGACCCCCGGGTGCTGCTCGGGTTGGAGCCCGAGAACGACTGGTCGTTCCTGGAATTGCTTCGGCTGATGGGCGACAAATGCGGGGTTTCGGTCAACCCTTCTCACACTTCAGGTCACGATGTGATCGATCCCGAGCGGACGATCATCGCTCTGGATGCCTTCGCGGCCCGGCTGCGCGTCGTCGCCCGGGCCCGCCTCCCGGTGCTGCTCGGCACCGGCCATCCCCACCGTCTCCTGGGGTTCTACGCCTCGTTGGCGTCCGCACTGTCGGCGGCCGGATGCCGGATCCTCACCCCCGGGCAGGGTAGATGTGTCGACATAACGACCCGGTTCGGGGTACGTATGTACCAGCTCGCCTACGTACGAGGAGTCGCGATGGTGCGGGCGCCCGGCGCCCGCCCGGGCCCGAGTGAGCCGGGCGCCCACAGCCACTCCCCGCTCCCGGTTCGGGTCGCGCTCGGCTGTGCCGCGGCGTCCGGCGGCGCTCTGCCGGGGCTGGTGATCGGCGACCACGGATGGGTCTGCGGAGCAGGTCAGCTCGGCTTTGAGGCGGTGGGTCTGGGTGACACCGACGACCCCGCGCTGTTCGTCGGGGAGGCCGAGGGGCGGGTGTCGGTCGCCGTTCCGCTTGATGACGCTGTGCGGCCTGGTTGCTACCGGCCGCTCACTCGCTATGTACTCAATCGGGCGTGTCTGTCACAGTAGGCGTCCGATAGCTACTCCTCTTCCCCACTTGCATCACGCGCCCCTAACCTGGGGAGGAGCGCGCATGCGACCAGGAGTCACCGGAGGGGAAGCCGGTGCCCGACATGTGCGGAAGGTTCAGGTGTGTCATGGCTGCTGGCGAAAGGCCTCTGAACGAGGTTCAGTTTCTGACCGTGGCGGAAGTTGCCTCGGTGATGCGAGTGTCCAAGATGACCGTGTACCGCTTGGTGCACAGCGGTCATCTGCCGGCGATCCGGGTGGGCAGGTCCTTCCGGGTCCCAGAGCAGGCGGTTCATGAGTACCTCCGCGAGTCCTATGTGGGGGTGGAGTCCGCTTAGGTCCGGTCCCGGGCCTGGGGAGGGCCCTCGGATTACGTGGTTCGCTCGGTGCCGGGTAGGCTGGCCCGATGTAGGTCGTGTGGGCTCGGACGCCCCGCACCGAGTGAATCGAAGTGAGCGAGGGTAGTCGTGGGCTCTGTTATCAAGAAGCGGCGTAAGCGGATGGCTAAGAAGAAGCACCGCAAGCTGCTCAAGCGCACGCGCGTCCAGCGTCGCAACAAGAAGTAAGCAAGCGACGCTGTGTTCGTCCCGCAGCCCTTCCACCGCCGGTGGGAGGGCTGCGGTGTGTATATGGCGACTTCTGCCGCGATCTCGGCCGTGACCCCGGTCACAGCCCTGACCACGGCTTAAAACGCCGGTCCGCGCGGCGAGTGGTCATCACAGCGCAACATCGACCGGTTACGGTGTTCGGCACAGCCCGGCTCGGACGAGGGTGGGAAGGAAGGCGCTGATCTTGGGAAAGGTCGTGCTCGTCACCGGAGTCGCACGCCAGCTGGGGGGCCGTTTCGTACGGCGCATACAGCGTGAGCCCGATGTCGACCGGGTGATCGGCGTGGACGCCGTCGCACCCGAACACCACCTCGGCGGCGCCGACTTCGTCCGGGCCGACATCCGCCACCCCACGATCGGGAAGCTCCTCGCCGAGTTCGGCGTCGACACCGTCGTCCACATGGACATCAACGGCACCCCGCTGGGAGCCCGCGGCAACCGGGCGTCGGTCAAGGAGACCAACGTCATCGGCACCATGCAGCTCCTCGGTGCCTGCCAGAAGGCACCGTCGGTACAGCGGCTCGTGATCAAGTCCAGTACCAATGTGTACGGCTCGGCGCCCCGCGACCCCGCCGTCTTCAGCGAGACCACGCCCCCCAAGTCGCTGCCCAGCGGCGGTTTCGCCAAGGACACCGTCGAGGTCGAGGGATATGTCCGCGGCTTCGCCCGGCGCCGCCCCGATGTCGCGGTCTGTGTGCTGCGCTTCGCGAACATCCTGGGGCCGTGCGCGGACTCCCCGCTGGCCGAGTACTTCGCGCTGCCGGTGCTGCCCACCGTGATCGGCTACGACCCCCGGCTCCAGTTCGTCCACGAGAAGGACGCCATCGAGGTGCTGCGGATCGCCGCCTCCGAGCCCCGCCGCGGCACCCTCAACAGCGGGACGTTCAACATCGCCGGGGACGGGGTGCTGCTGCTGTCCCAGGCCGCCCGGCGGCTCGGCCGCCCCACCCTGCCGCTGCTGCTGCCCACCCTCCGCTGGGCCCGTAGCGCGCTGCGGTCCCTCGGCGTCACCGACTTCTCGCCCGAGCAGGTCCGGCTGCTCACCCACGGCCGGGTCGTGGCCACCAACCAGATGCGCGAGACCCTGGGCTTCGTACCCGAGCACACCACCGCCGGCGCCTTCGCGGACTTCGCGCACAGCCGCGGTCCCGGGCTGCTCCCGCCCGAGACCCTCGCCCGAACCGTCGACCGGCTCGCCGGGCTGCTGCCCGCCGGCGCCGCCCAGAACTGAGGAGCGCAGCCACCATGGCGGATGCCAAGGTCATTCCGTTCGGTGAGGAACCGCGGTCCCGGCGGAAGGGCCCCCGGCCGGGCCGCGCCAAGCGGTCCCAGGGCTCGTTGAAGCCGGTGCCGCAGCAGCGCGACGAGGAGCTCGAGCGGGGCGCCGACGAGGCCGCCGAGGCCACCACGGCGGCGTCCGCGGTGCCGCCCGTGCCGCCGCACCCGCCGCGGCGCGCCCCGGGCGGTGGCGACTGGGAGCGCAGACTCGCCCACGGACTGAGCTTCCTGCGCCGCCGGATCACCGGGGACTACGAGGTCGACGACTTCGGCTACGACGAGGACCTCACCGACCAGGTCCTGATGTCACTGCTGCGCCCGATGTACGAGAAGTACTTCCGGGTCGAGGTGAAGGGCATCGAGAACATCCCGGACAGCGGGGGCGCGCTGGTCGTCGCCAACCACTCCGGGGTGCTGCCGCTGGACGGGCTGATGCTCCAGGTCGCGGTGCACGACAACCACCCGGCCGAGCGCCATCTGCGGCTGCTCGCCGCGGACCTGGTCTTCATGCTGCCGGTCGTCAACGAGCTGGCCCGCAAGGCGGGCCACACCCTGGCCTGCGCCGAGGACGCCCAGCTGCTGCTGGAGCGCGGCGAGGTGGTCGGGGTGATGCCGGAGGGCTTCAAGGGGATCGGCAAGCCGTTCTCCGAGCGCTACAAGCTCCAGCGCTTCGGCCGCGGCGGCTTCGTCTCGACGGCGCTGCGCGCGGGGGCGCCGATCGTGCCGTGCTCGATCGTGGGCGCGGAGGAGATCTACCCGATGGTGGGGAACGCGAAGACGCTGGCGCGGCTGCTGGGTGTGCCGTACTTCCCGATCACGCCGACCTTTCCGCTGCTGGGGCCGCTGGGCGCGGTGCCGCTGCCGACGAAGTGGACGATCCAGTTCGGTGAGCCGATCCCGACGGACGGGCACCCGCCGGAGGCGGCGGACGACCCGATGCTGATGTTCAACCTCACCGACCAGGTACGAGAAACGATCCAGCACACCCTCTACAAGCTGCTGGTGCAGCGGCGGTCGGTGTTCTTCTGAGCCCGGGGCGTCCCGCCGGTGTTCTACTGAGCCCGGGGCGTCCCGCCGGTGTTCTTCTGAGAGCGGCGGGGCCGGAGGGCGCTCAGCGCGTCCTCCGGCCCCGGCCGTGTCACCTCGTGTCGTCGCCGTCCAGGTCGAGGCCCGGCAACAGGTCGGGCAGCAGCGGCGGGATGGTGATGTCCGGCTGCGTCGGCTTGCTGCCGGTGTCACCGCGGCCCGGGGACGGGCTCGGGGTCACCCCGCCCGACGGCGGGTCCAGCAGATCGCCCGCACCGCCGATCAGCCCCTGGTCCTCGGAGACGGCGGGGGACGACGGACCGGGCCGACTGGCCTCGCCGGTGCGGCCGCCGCTCGGGGTGGCCGAGGACGAGGACGGATAGCGGTCCTCCGTGGCCCCGCCGGAGCGCTGCGGTGTCTCACCGCCCGGCTGGCGCGACTGGCTCCGCTGGTCCTTGGTGGTGGGCAGCAGCGGCTGCAGCGGACCGACCTCCTGGTCTATGGCGGCGAAGACCGAGCTCACTTCGTCCCCCACGTCCGCGAGCTGCAACGGCAGCCTCTCGCGGAGCTGGCTCCAGCCCTCGCGGTGCGCCTTGGCGAAGGAGGACAGCTCCTGCATCGGACCGAGCGAACCCTCGCGCTCGTAGACCTGGTGCAGCAGCCGGTGGCCTTCGGAGGCGTCATGGCGCATACCGGACAGCGCGCGGCGGATCTCCCGCAGCGAATCGTGGTCCAGCTCACCGGAACGGGCCCGCTCCATCAGCCGCCGCGCCTCGCTCATCCGCGTGGACGCCTGGTCCAGGTAGATCCGGCCCCGCGCGGAGTCGCCGTCCGCCATCTCCAGCTTCAGGTCCTCCATGCCGCGCTTGAACCCGTAGAGGGTGTCACCCGGCAGGGCGTCCGAACTGGCCGCGGCGACCCCGCCGAACGCGCCCGCCGCGACCCCGACCGTGAGCCCCCCGGCCGCGAGCCCCTTGGACCAGCGCGAACGGGGCCGCAGTCTGGACACCGGCGGCTTGGCGCGGTGGGCGCCGCCGGGGCGGCGGCGCTGCTCGGGCACGCGTGGCGCGCCTTCGGCGAAGGCCGCTTCCATGGCGGCGATCAGCTGGGCCCGCTGTGTGATCCTGACCTCGGGGTCCAATGCCGGTGCCGGCAATTCGCCGAGCCCGCTCGCCAGGGCCACCATCCGTCTCTGCTCGGCGCTCTCCGCCGATGAGCCGGGTTGTGGGTGCGGCGTCTCGTCCCGGGTGGCCTGGTGCTTGCTCTCCAGGGCCTCCAGGGCCTCCAGGGCCTTGGCGAAGGCGTTCGCCCGCCGGTGTGCCGATACGTTCGCGATCACAGGCGGCACCTCCTCTCGTCGTGACGGTCGACTCCCCAGGACACCCGAAGGTTCCTTCCCACCCGTGGGTCCACCCGATCGAGTGAGTGGGTACGGGCAGGGTACGACCACAAGGCGCCTGCATCCCCCACAACGAGCGGCGCAGCACCGGGGTTACGCCTTCCCGAGGAGCTGACCGGGCGTGCCGGAACCGTCACCGTGCGGCCCTGGACGCCGGTCAGCGGGCGTCGTCCGGAAGGAGCCGGGCCAGGGTGCGCACGGCCCGGTACTGAAGGGTCTTGATCGCACCTTCGTTCTTCCCCATCACCCGGGCCGTCTCGGCGACCGAGAGCCCCTGGAGGAAGCGGAGCGTCACGCACTCCTGCTGCTGCGGGTTGAGCTTGCGCACCGCCTGCAGCAGGGCCGCGTTGGACAGTGACTCCAGGACGGAGTCCTCCGGGCTGCGCTCGACCTCGTTGGCGTCGAGCATCTCGCCGGTGGTGACCTCCAGCCGGAAGCGGCTGGACTTGAAGTGGTCGGCGACGAGGTTGCGGGCGATCGTCACCAGCCAGGCGCCGAAGTCACGGCCCTGCCAGGTGAAGGTGCCGATACGGCGCAGGGCGCGCAGGAACGTCTCACTGGTGAGGTCCTCGGCCGTGGCCCGGCCGCCCACGCGGTAGTAGATATAGCGGTAGACGGTGTCGGCGTACTGGTCGTAGAGCCGGCCGAAGGCCTCGGCCTCGCCCGACTGGGCGCGCTCGACCAGGTCCATCATCCGGCGGCTGTCGCTGTCGGCACTCGGTCGGCGGGCGGTGGAGGCGCCGCCGCGGGAGCGTCTGCCCACCGCCGCGCCGTTGTCGGCCAGGGCATAGCAGGAGCTGGCGCGGCCGGGCTGATGGACCCCGCCGACGGATGGGCTGGCGGGCGCGGGCGTGGCGAGCGCGGGGACGGCATACGCGGTGGGGACGAAGCCGCGCAGACAGTCGAGGACCGTTGCGCGCAGCGTAGCCAGGCCCGAGGCGTCAACCCCGACGTGTGGGTACACGGGACTCCCAGAGGCAGAGCTTCCATCACGTGCAGTACGGGACCGTTCACCCGCCGTAGGGACGCGTGGGTACCGGTTTGCGTCTAAGGAGAATAACGCTTCGTATAGGCAGCACTACACCCCGTTGCTCAAATCATCGTTTCCGTTCACTCCGTTATGGATTGATGACGCATCAAGTATCGAACGGAGGACGGATTTTGATCGGAAAGTTCCCCACTCTGTGCGATTACATGGCGTGTTGTGACAAACCGGCGGTAAGGGGACTGGCGGGGGCGCTGTGGGGTAGGAAGTGCGGAATGACTGAAACAGGATGGTCGCGGTCGGTCGGTGACGCTCCGTATCGATGGGCACGCCGTCACGCAGTGCGATCAGCGGTCAGTCCTGACCGTGCTCGGTCAGCCGTGTGCGCGCTCGGTCGCGGGCAGCCGTCACCGCTGGTGGTAGCGGGCCGCGGGGTTCGGCCCGAGCCGGGGTGCGGGGGTGCGCCGGAGCGCGGTCAGCGACGGCGCCGGTGCAGCGCCACGGCGGCCGCCGTGCCACCCGCCACCGCGCCCACTCCGGCCGCCGCCGGGATGCCGATCCGGGCCGCCTTGCGGCCGGTGCGGTAGTCGCGCAGCCGCCAGCCGTTCTCCCGGGCGTGTTCGCGCAGCCGTCCGTCCGGGTTCACGGCATAGGGGTGGCCCACGATCGACAGCATCGGGATGTCATTGGCGGAGTCGCTGTACGCCGCGCAGCGGCCCAGGTCCAGCCCCTCGGCCGACGCCAGCGCCCGTACCGCCTCCGCCTTGGCCGGGCCGTGCAGCGGCTCGCCGACCAGCTTGCCGGTGTAGACCCCGCCGACGGACTCGGCCACGGTGCCCAGCGCCCCGGTCAGCCCCAGCCGCCGGGCGATGATCGTCGCGGTCTCGACCGGGGCCGCGGTCACCAGCCAGACCCGCTGTCCGGCGTCCAGATGCGCCTGGGCCAGCGCCCGGGTGCCGGGCCAGATGCGGTCCGCCATGTACTCGTCGTAGATCTCCTCGCCGATCGACATCAGCTCGGAGACCCGGTGGCCCTTGACGATGGACAGCGCGCTGCTGCGCACGTCCTCCATATGCGCCGGGTCCTCGACGCCCGCCATCCGGAACCAGGTCTGCTGCCAGGCGAAGCGGGCCAGTTCGCGCTTGCGGAAGAAGTGCCGCTTGTACAGGCCGCGGCCGAAGTGGAAGAGGGCGGCGCCCTGCATGACCGTGTTGTCGAGGTCGAAGAAGGCGGCGGCCCGTTCGTCCCCGACGACGGGGAACTCCGGCTCTGCGGCGGGCTGCGGCGGGGGAGTCTCGGCCGACGACTTGCGCGCCGCCTCGGCCGACGCCTCTCCGGCGAGGACGCTCCGCTCCGTGGCGGGTCGTCGACGGCGGGTGAACCATCCCAGTGCGGCCATGAAGGGAGCATAGCCAGCGGTGCGGCCCATCCCGTTACGCCCGGGTGTCGGGACGATTCAGGTTACGCGAAAGGGGGGCGGCCGCCGGTCCGGCGGCGGATCAGCCGCCCAGCGCGGTGCGCAGCCGCTTGGGGTCCACCCGCCAGAAGTCGTGCTGGGCGCCGTCCACCAGGATCACCGGGATCTGCTCCCAGTACTTGCGGTACAGCTCCTCGTCCTGGGTGATGTCCTTCTTCTCCCAGGGGGTGCCCAGCTCGCCGCAGACCTTCTCGATCACGGCCTCGGCGTCCTCGCAGAGATGGCAGTCGGGCTTGCCGATCAGCGTCACCGTGCGCTCGGTGGGATTCTTGCGGGGGGTGCGGCGCAGCAGGGGACTCATGCTCGCCATTGTGCCCGGGTCCTCGGGGTCGTTTACGATCGTGGGCGATTTGTTGGTGTCCGGGGGTAAAAAGGTGAGGAGTGAGAGCCTGTGCTCCCGTCGACGCCCCCCGGGCGCGGATGTGCCTGCCGGGAACGGTGTGACGCAGGTCGTGGTTCCGGGCGCGGCCGGAAAAGGCGCGTGACACCGGTCACTTTGCTCGGACAAAGCGGACACCATCTTTGTGCACGCGTTCACAAAGACATAGCCTGCTGTCGATGGGGCGGTCATGGAACCGTGCGCCGCCCGCAGCCCCGCTCTACCCGCAGGAGCACCGTGGCAACTGGCCGAACTCACCGACCGGCGACCCGAAGCCGAGGGATTCCCGAGGCCACCGTCGCCCGGCTACCGCTGTATCTGCGCGCCCTGACGGCGCTCTCCGAGCGCTCGGTGCCCACGGTGTCCTCCGAGGAGCTGGCGACCGCGGCCGGAGTCAATTCGGCCAAGCTCCGCAAGGACTTCTCCTATCTCGGTTCGTACGGCACCCGTGGGGTCGGCTACGACGTCGAATACCTCGTCTACCAGATCTCGCGGGAGCTCGGCCTCACCCAGGACTGGCCCGTGGTGATCGTCGGTATCGGTAACCTCGGCGCCGCCCTCGCCAACTACGGCGGCTTCGCCTCCCGCGGCTTCCGCGTCGCCGCGCTGATCGACGCCGATCCGGCGATGGCGGGCAAGCCCGTCGCGGGCATCGCGGTCCAGCACACCGATGAGCTCGAGAAGATCATCGATGACAACGGTGTGTCGATCGGTGTGATCGCCACCCCGGCGGGCGCGGCCCAGCAGGTCTGTGACCGGCTCGTCGCCGCGGGCATCACCTCCATCCTCAACTTCGCGCCCACCGTGCTGTCCGTTCCGGACGGCGTGGACGTGCGCAAGGTCGACCTCTCCATCGAGCTGCAGATCCTGGCCTTCCACGAGCAGCGCAAGGCGGGCGAGGACTCCACCGGTCACGAGGAGGGCGCGGACGCCGTTCCGCAGCCCCCCGTGGCCCCGCACCGGACGGCCGCGGGCAGCCCCGGCGCCGACAGCAGCGGCCGGCAGGGACCTGACGGGGACGTACCCGCCGTGATGCCGGCATGAGTCTCCTGGTCGTCGGACTGAGTCACCGCAGCGCGCCCGTGAGCGTGCTGGAGCGCGCCGCCCTGGTCGGGGACGAGCAGGCGAAGCTGGTGCAGGACACCCTCGCCGCCGAGCCCGCCACCGAGGCCGCGGTGCTGGCCACCTGCAACCGCATCGAGCTCTACGCCGACGTGGACAAGTTCCACGCCGGGGTGGCCGAGCTGTCCACGCTGATCGCCCAGCACACCGGCGTCGGCCTGGACGAGCTCACCCCCTATCTCTACGTGCACTACGAGGACCGCGCCGTCCACCACCTGTTCTCGGTGGCCTGCGGACTGGACTCGATGGTCGTCGGCGAGGGCCAGATCCTCGGCCAGATCAAGGACGCACTGGCGCTCGGACAGGAGCTGCACACCGCGGGCCGGCTGCTCAACGACCTGTTCCAGCAGGCGCTGCGGGTCGGCAAGCGGGCGCACAGCGAGACCGGGATCGACAAGGCCGGGCAGTCGCTGGTCACCTTCGGCCTGGAGCAGCTGGCCGGACCGGTGCCGGTGGCGGACTGGGCCACGGGCAAGCGCGCCCTGGTGATCGGCGCGGGTTCGATGTCCTCGCTGGCCGCCGCGACCCTCGCGCGCGCCGGTGTGGCAGAACTGGTGATCGCCAACAGGACGTTGGAGCGGGCGCTGCGGCTCGCCGAGTCGCTGGCCGAGCAGCACGCCGCCACCGACACGGTCCGGGTCGCCGGACTGGTCGCCCGCGCCGTACCGCGGGACCGGGTGGCCGCCGAGCTGCCGCACGCCGACATCGTCGTCTCCTGCACCGGCGCCACCGGCCTGGTGCTCACCGCCGACGAACTGCGCACCGCCCTCGCCCAGCGCGCGGCCTGCCCCTCGGCGGGCCCCGGCGACGAGGACCGCGTCGCGCTGCTCGACCTGGCCATGCCCCGGGACATCGACGCCGCGGCCCACCGGGTCGAGGGTCTGCGCCTGGTGGACATCGAGTCGCTCGCCGAGGCCGCCGCCACCCCGGCCGGCGGCTCGGGCCCGGCCGCCGGGGCGATGGCCGCCGATGTCGACCTGGTCCGTTCCATCGTCTCCGCCGAGGTCGCCGCCTTCGGCGCGGCCCAGCGCGCCGCGCACATCACGCCCACCGTGGTCGCGCTGCGTACCATGGCGGCAGATGTCGTCGCCAGCGAGGTCGCCCGGCTCGAGGGACGTCTTCCCGACCTGGACGACAAGCAGCGGTCCGAGATCACGCAGACCGTGCGGCGGGTCGTCGACAAGCTGCTGCACGCGCCCACCGTGCGGGTCAAGGAACTGGCGAGCACCCCGGGCGGCGCCGGATACGCGGACGCCCTGCGTGAGCTCTTCGACCTCGACCCCCAGGCGGTCGCCGCCGTCAGCCGCGCCGACGCGGGCGGCCCCGGTGCCGCCTCCGCACGCGGCACAGCCGAACCGAACGACCCGAAGGGAGGCCGGGCATGAGCGCCACCCCTGCCACCCCCGCCACCTCCACCGCGCCGCTGCGACTGGGCACCCGTCGCAGCAAGCTGGCCATGGCCCAGTCCGGCCTGATCGCCGACGCGGTGCGCAAGCTGACCGGACGCCCCGTCGAACTGGTCGAGATCACCACCTACGGCGACACCTCGCGGGAGCAGCTCGCGCAGATCGGCGGTACCGGCGTATTCGTCTCCGCGCTGCGCGAGGCGCTGCTGCGCGGTGAGATCGACTTCGCGGTGCACTCGCTGAAGGACCTGCCGACCGCCGAACCCGAAGGTCTGGTGCTGGCCGCGATACCGCGGCGCGAGGACCCGCGCGACGCGCTGATCGCCCGTGACGGGCTCACCTTCGCCGAGCTCCCCGCGGGCGCCCGGATAGGCACCGGCTCGCCCCGCCGCGCGGCCCAGCTCAACGCATGGGCCCGTGCGTTCGGCCTCGACATCGAGACGGTGCCGATCCGCGGCAATGTCGACACCCGTATCGGCTATGTGCGTTCGGGGGAACTGGACGCCGTGGTGCTCGCTGCCGCCGGTCTGATCCGCATGGGGCGGATCGGCGAGGCGACCGAGCTCCTCGACGCCGACCACATTTTGCCCGCCCCCGGCCAGGGGGCTCTGGCAGTCGAATGTGCCGCGTCCGACGCGGACCTCGCTGCCCGGCTCGCCGAGCTCGACGACCCGCACACGCGGGCCGCCGTGACCGCCGAGCGAACCCTGCTCGCCGCCCTGGAGGCCGGTTGCAGCGCACCTGTGGGCGCGCTGGCCGACCTGCTGGGCGACGCTCAGGATGTCACCGAAATGCGCCTGCGCGGCGTCGTCGGCACCACCGACGGCTCGGCGCTGGTGCAGCTGTCCACCACCGGTCCCGTACCCGCTTCGCCTGGTGAAGCCGTGTCGCAGGCTCAGATCATGGGTCGCGAACTCGCCACCGAGATGCTCGCGAAGGGCGCGGCCGGTCTTATGGGGGAGCGAGCACTTTGAACCCCACCGCCCCGAACCACCCCGGCTGCGGGCAGGTCACCTTCCTCGGCGCAGGACCCGGTGACCCGGGCCTGCTGACGCTGCGCGCCGTGGAGGCACTTGCCACCGCCGACGTACTGATCGCCGACCCTGATGTGCTCGAAGTGGTGCGCGCACACGTCAGGCCGGGGGTGGCCGCGGATGTGCAGGGCACTCCGCAGCAGATGGACGCTGACGGTTCGTCAAGCGCCGCTGATGTTCCGGTACTCCGGGACACCGCCAATCTTGTCATGTCGGCCGCGCGCGGCGGCAAGCGGGTCGTCCGCGCCGTCGCGGGCGACCCCGGTCTCGACGGGTACGCCGCCGACGAGATGCTCGCCTGCGCCGCCGAGGGCATCGTCTTCGAGGTGGTGCCGGGCATCGCCGCCGCGGTGGGCGTACCCGCCTACGCGGGTGTGCCGCTGCGGGACGCCGAGAACGCCGACGTCCGCTTCGTGGACGCGCGGACCGCGGACGAGCGCTGCTGGAGCGAGGTCGGCTCCTCCGACGCCACCGCCGTGGTCTCCGCCACCCTGGAGACCGTCGCCGCCGCGGCCGGGGAGCTGGTGGCCGCCGGCCGCAAGCCGGACACCCCGCTGACCGTGACCGTCGCGGGCACCACCACCCGCCAGCGGACCTGGACGGCGACCCTCGGGTCCATCGCCCAGGTGCTGAAGTCCGCCAAGGTGCTGCCCTCGCCGCAGGGCGCCCAGCCGGTGATAGCCGTGGTGGGCGAGGGGGGCGCGGCCGAACGGCGCGACCAGCTCTCCTGGTTCGAGTCCAAGCCGCTGTTCGGCTGGAAGGTCCTGGTCCCGCGGACCAAGGAGCAGGCCGCCTCGCTCTCCGACCAGCTGCGCAGCTATGGCGCGGTGCCCAGTGAGGTGCCGACCATCGCCGTCGAACCGCCGCGCACCCCGCAGCAGATGGAGCGCGCGGTCAAGGGCCTGGTCACCGGGCGCTACGAGTGGATCGCCTTCACCTCGGTCAACGCGGTCAAGGCGGTGCGCGAGAAGTTCGAGGAGTACGGGCTCGACGCCCGCGCGTTCGCCGGGATCAAGGTCGCGGCCGTCGGTGAGCAGACCGCCAAGTCGCTGATCGAGTTCGGCGTCAAGCCGGATCTGGTGCCCAGCGGTGAGCAGTCCGCGGCCGGGCTGCTGGAGGACTGGCCGCCCTACGACCCGGTCTTCGACCCGATCGACCGCGTCTTCCTGCCGCGTGCCGACATCGCCACCGAGACCCTGGTCGCCGGACTGATCGAACTGGGCTGGGAGGTCGACGACGTCACCGCGTACCGGACCGTGCGCGCCTCGCCGCCGCCGGCCGAGACCCGTGAGGCCATCAAGGGCGGCGGGTTCGACGCGGTGCTGTTCACCTCGTCGTCCACCGTGCGGAACCTGGTCGGCATCGCGGGCAAGCCGCACAACGTCACCGTCATCGCCTGTATCGGCCCGGCCACCGCGAAGACCGCGGAGGAGCACGGTCTGCGGGTGGACGTCCTGTCGCCCGAGCCCTCGGTGCTCAAGCTGGCCGAGGCGCTCGCGGACTTCGGGACCGCGCGGCGCCAGGCCGCGATCGAGAACGGGGATCCGGTCACCCGCCCCAGCGAGCGGCGGCCGGGATCGAGGAGGAGGGCACGCTCGTGACAGCCAGGTACGGCGGTTTCCCGGGGGCGCGGCCGCGTCGGCTGCGCACCACACCGGCGATGCGGCGGATGGTCGCCGAGACCCGGCTGCACCCGGCGGAGCTGATCCTGCCCGCGTTCGTGCGGGAGGGCGTGAGCGAGCCGGTGCCGCTGGCGTCGATGCCGGGCGTGGTCCAGCACACCCGGGAGACCCTGCGGAAGGCGGCCGCCGAGGCCGTCGAGGCGGGTATCGGCGGGATCATGCTGTTCGGAGTGCCGGAGGAGGCCAAGAAGGACGCCGTCGGTACGCCCGGCACCGATCCGGACGGCATCCTCCAGGTCGCCATCCGGGATGTCCGGGCCGAGGTCGGCGACGACCTGGTGATCATGTCGGACCTGTGCCTGGACGAGCACACCGACCATGGCCACTGCGGTGTCCTGGACGCCGAGGGCCGGGTGGACAACGACGCCACGCTGGAGCGCTACGCCGAGATGGCGCGGGTGCAGGCGGACGCGGGCGTCCACACGGTGGGCCCCAGCGGGATGATGGACGGCCAGGTCGGCGTGGTCCGCGAGGCCCTGGACGGCGCCGGGTACCAGGACGTCTCGATCCTGGCCTACACCGCCAAGTACGCCTCCGCCTTCTACGGTCCCTTCCGTGAGGCGGTCGGCTCCTCGCTCAAGGGCGACCGCAAGACCTACCAGCAGGACACCCCCAACGCCCGTGAGGCGCTGCGGGAACTGGAGCTGGACCTCGCCGAGGGCGCGGACATGGTCATGGTGAAGCCCGCGCTGCCCTACCTGGACATCCTGCGGCGGATCGCCGACGCGGTGGACGTACCGGTGGCGGCGTACCAGATCTCCGGTGAGTACGCGATGGTCGAGGCGGCCGCGGCCAACGGCTGGATCGACCGCGACCGGGCGATCACGGAGACCCTGACGTCCGTGCGGCGCGCGGGCGCCGGGATGATCCTCACCTACTGGGCCACCGAGGCCGCCCAGCGGCTGAACCGCGGGGAGTAACCCCGGGCCGGGGCCGGTCATCCGCCCCTGACCACGAGATCGGCCACCGCCCGCCCGGGTGCCACCCGGCGGGCGTTGGCCTCGTCGGAGCGGAGCACGAACCGCTCGGCCTCCGGCCGCGGTTTGCCGAACCGCTCATGGCGGTCGATCAGCCTGCGCATCCGCTCCTCGCCGTCCAGCTCGATCCACCAGGTCTCGTCCAGCAGTGCGCGCACCGGACGCCACGGTCCCTCGTCGAGCAGCAGGTAGTTCCCCTCGGTGATCACCAGTGGCACCTCGGGTGCCACCGGCACCGCGCCCGCCAGCGGCTGTTCCAGCTCGCGGTCGAACCCCGGCGCGTACACCGTCTCCCCGGACCGGGGCGCGCGCAGCCGCCGCAGCAGTGCGGTGTAGCCGTACGGATCGAAGGTCTCGGGGGCGCCCTTGCGGTCCAAGAGGCCGAGTCTGCGCAGTTCCGCGTCGGCCAGGTGGAAGCCGTCCATCGGGACCAGGACGGCCCGCTCCGGGCCGAGCGCGTCCACCAGCCGTCCGGCCAGGGTGGTCTTCCCGGCGCCGGGAGCCCCGGCGATGCCGAGCAGTCGGCGGGTGCCGGGGGCGGCCAGCCGCTCGGCGCGGTCCAGCAGGTCCTGGGGGGTCATGGCGGCGCCTTCGGGCAACGGGTGCGAGCGGTAGGGGTTCAGGCTCGCATACCGCCGTCGACCGGCAGTACCGCGCCGGTGACGTAGGAGGCGCGGTCGCTGAGCAGCCAGGCCGCGGCCTCGGCGACCTCGATCGGCTCGGCGGGGCGGCGCAGCGGTGTCCGGGCGTTGAGCTGGTCGACGACCCCGGGCGAACGCTCGGCCCACGCCTCGATCATCTCGGTCATGGTGGTGCCGGGCGCGACGGCGTTGACGCGGATGCCCTCCGGTCCGTAGGTGATCGCGGCGGACTCGGTGAGGCTGTTGACGGCCCGCTTGACCGCGCCGTACGCGGGCAGCGCGGCGTTGCCGCGGAAGCTGCCGACGCTGGAGTTGTTGACGATGGCGCCGCGGCCCGCGGTGGCCTGGATGGCCTTGATCTCGGCCGCCATGGAGCGCCAGACGCCCTTGAGGCTGACGGTGGTGATCAGGTCGAAGTCGGCCTCGGTCACATCGGCCAGCGGGGCGGGCGGAATGGCGGCGCCCGCGTTGTTGAAGGCGGCGTCCAGTCTGCCGTGTATTTCTACGGTCCGGTCGACGGCCGCCTGGACACCCGTCGTGTCGGCCAGATCGCAGCACACGTAGTCGGCGGTGCCACCCGCCGCCCGCACTTCCTCGGTCACGGCCTTGAGCTGGGACTCGGTGCGGGCGGTCAGCACCACCGCGGCGCCCTCACGGGCGAAGAGCCGGGCCGAGGCGGCGCCGATGCCCCGTCCGGCGCCGGTGATCAGGACGACCTTGCCGTCGAGCAGTCCGGGGGGCGCGGAGCGGGGGGCCATGGAGGTATCTGCCGGTTCGATCATGCACCCCATCCTGCTACGGCGCCCGGGAACGGGCCATGGGCGCCGGTCACGGGCCGGCCGGACACGGCGGCCGGCCCGTGCGGGACGGGGACGGACACGGGTCCGCCCCCGCCGGTCCGGCGTCAGCGCACCGCGTTCCAGGAGTGCGCCACGTCCACGATCACGTGGCCGTCGGACTGGAACACCCGGAACGGAAGCCGGGCCCGCACGCCCAGCCCGACCTGGGTGTCGCCCTCGAAGCTGCCGCCGAACCGGGTGTCCTTGAAGGTCTTGTACCCCGTCAGGTTCACACCCGGAAGAGGCTTGCGGGCACGGCCCGGGTACGCCTCGGCCCCGGTCTCGGGGTCGTAGCTGGGTGCGGCCACCCGGATCTCCAGGACGGCGCCGCCGCCGACCGGGATCTCCTCACCGGAACCGTCCTGGTAGAGGGTGTCGACGTAACTCACCCGGTAGCCGGGCTTGTCGGCCGCCGTGGCCCCCTTGACGTCGAAGACCATGCGGTCGAAGCACTCGTGCTGACCGGTCCTGATGTTCTCCAGCGGCTTGTAGGCCGCTGTCTGCGCGCTCTTCTCGCCGCTGCCCCAGCCGGTGGCGCAGGCGGCCGCCGCCGACGGCTTGGCGGCGGCGTGCGCCGTCCCCATCGTCGTCGCCAGTCCTGCTCCCGCCAGCGCCATCGCCGCGAGCGCGGTCCCCCACCGTCGCATATCGAACCCCCATGAGAGTGGACAAGGGATGTACAAGGGGTTTGACGGACCGTAGCCGTCCGAGGTTGTGCCCATGACGGAAACTGTCGCAAAGAGGACGATCGCGTTCCGGCCAGAGTACGCCGACCGGTGGACGGAGTGGCGGGGGTTAGCCCCCAAGGGCGTCCGCCGGGTGGCCGGATGGGATCGTCGGCCCGGTTCCACGAGGCTCGACGTCATGCGAACCCTCTCCGCCAGGACCACCGCGCTCGCCCTCGCCACCGCCGCCACGGCCGCGGTGCTCACCACCGTCTCCGGTGCCGACGCGGCCGTCGGCGACCCCTCCGCCGCCGGCCGGCCGCTCGACTGGGGGCCCTGTCCGGGCACTTCATCCGATCCGCGCCAGGAGTGCGCGACGCTGAAGGTACCGCTGGACCACCGCGACCCCGACGGGAAGCGGATCTCCCTCGCCGTCTCGCGGATCGCCAGTGAACGGCCGCATGAGCGCCGGGGTGTCCTGCTGCTGATTCCGGGCGGCCCGGGGGCGCCGGGCCTGGACCGGCCCACCACGTACGGCAAGCGGCTGCCGCAGTCGGTACGGGACGCCTACGACCTCGTCAGCTTCGATCCGCGCGGCCTGGGCGCGTCCACCCGGGCCGACTGCGGGCTGTCCACCGCCGATCTGTCGCTGACCGCCGCGCGCCCCTGGCCCGCCGCCGACGGGAGCATCGCGCGGAACGTGACCACGGGACGCCGTATCGCCGACCGTTGCGCCCGCAACGGTGGTGCGTTGGTGCGCAGCCTCAGCACCGTCAACGAGGCGCGGGACATCGACAGCATCCGCCGGGCGCTCGGGGAGCGGAAGCTGTCGGCGTGGGGCACCTCCTACGGAACGTACGCGGGGTCGGTGTACGCGCAGATGTTCCCCGAGCGCACCGACCGCTGGGTGCTGGACAGCAATGACAACCCGGACCCGGAGCGGGTGGGGCGCGGCTGGCTCGCCAACTACGCCGTCGGCGTGGAGGACACCTTCCCGGACTTCGCCGCGTGGGCCTCTGCCCCCGACAGCCCGGTCCGGCTCGCCGGGACCCCCGCCGGGGTGCGCCGCCGGGTCCTGGACCTGGCCGACCGGCTGGACGCGAAGCCGCTGGCGTGGCCCGGCGCCAACCCGCCGGAGCTGAACGGCAATGTGTTCCGCCAGAGCGTGCTCACCGCCCTGTTCTCCCGGAACAACTTCGAGGGCCTGGCCCGGCTGATCGTGGACGCGGACGCGGGCAAGGTGCCCGGCGCGATCCCGCCCGACCCCGGTCAGGACATCGCGGCGGTGTCCCTGGCGACCCTCTGCAACGACGTGGAGTGGCCGCGGTCCCTGCCCGGCTACGCGCGCGATGTCGCCGCGAGCCGCAAGAGCCACCCGCTGACCGCCGGGATGCCGGTGAACGTCTCGGCGTGCGCGTTCTGGCACGACGCCCCACGTGACAAGCCGGTGCGGATCACCGACCAGGGCCCGTCGAACGTCCTGCTGGTGCAGAACAAGCGCGATGTGGCCACCCCGTACCGCGAGGCCCTGAAGCTGCGGCGCGCCTATGGCGACCGGGCGCGGATGGTCAGCGTGGACGCGATGGGCCACGGCGCGGCCTACACGGGGGGAGGCGGCAGTGCCTGTGCGGACCGCCGGGTGACCGATTTCCTGCTGACCGGTGAGCGACCGGCCGGGGACATCACCTGCCCAGCCGTCCCCGGTCAGGGCCCCGTTAGCTCGATGCGGTGACCTCCGGCGCCTTGGCTGACACGGGCGGCGGGGGACTGCCACGGTCACGGGATGGCGGCCGCTCCCGCGGCTAGAATTTCGTATCGCAAGGGAATACACCATGACGACATCGCTTGTCGGAAGAGAGGACATCGTGGGCCTCACTCCGCCGGAGCCCGGCATGACCCCGCTTCGCAAGGCCGCCGAAGCAGCCGAGGAAGCCAGTGGCCTGCGTGCCGAGATCATCCGAGGAGTTCTCATGATGTCCCCGACCCTGCGTGGCAGGCACGCCGGGATCATCAACGCCCTTTTCCGTCAGATCGACCCGGCATTGCCGGACCACCTGGAGTCGTACCAGGTCGCATCCGTGTCGATGCCTGGGGACAAGGACGACTACGCGACGCCTGATCTCCTGGTCTGCGACGCGGGCTTCGGTGAGTCGGACGAATGGCTGGCCGACCCCGGCGATGTCGAGCTCGTCTGCGAGGTCGTCTCCAAGGGCAACAGCTCCAAGGACACCCGGGACATGGTCGGCTGGTACGCCGACGCGGGCGTGCCGACCTATCTGATCGTCGACCCCCGGGACGGCACATGGACCCTGTACACCGTGCCCCGTGAAGGGGCCTATCAAGGAGTCCTCCACGGGTTGTACGGCGAGGACATCGAGCTGACGGCACTCGGATTGAAGATCACCACGGGGGATTTCACCCGGTACGGCTGATCCTCGCCGCGCATCCACGGGCATGAGAGCGCCCCGCCCCCGTTCGCGACGGGGGCGGGGCGCTGTCGGCCGTTCCGGAGCGCGGGGCTCCGTCAGGTGATCAGAGCCGCTCGGGGGTGCGGATACCGAGCAGGTCCATGCCCTGGTGCAGGGTGCGGGCGGTGAGCTCGCACAGGAAGAGGCGGTTCGCGGCCTGGGACGGACCACCCTCGGCAGTGAGCACCGGGCACTGGTCGTAGAAGGTCGTGAACAGCGAGGCCAGCTGGTAGAGATACGCGGCCAGCTTGTGCGGCTCGTACCCCTTGGCGACCTCGCGCACCACCTCCGCGAACTGGTCCAGGTGCAGCCCCATGGCCCGCTCGGCCGGGGTCAGCGGCAGCTCGGGGTGGGCGACCGGCGTCTGGCCCTCACCGGCGCGGCGCAGGATCGACTTGATCCGGGCGTACGCGTACTGGAGGTACACCGAGGTGTCGCCGTGCAGCGAGACCATCTGGTCCAGGTCGAACTTGTAGTCGCGCGAGGCGGAGGTGGACAGGTCCGCGTACTTCACGGCGCCGATGCCGACCTGGGCGCCACGCTCGGCGATCTCCTCCTCGGACAGGCCCAGCTTCTCGCTCTTCTCCCGGACGACGGCCGCCGCCCGGTCGATCGCCTCGTCCAGCAGGTCGACCAGCCGGACCGTCTCGCCCTCACGGGTCTTGAACGGCTTGCCGTCCTTGCCGAGGACGGTGCCGAAGGCGAGCTGCAGGGCATGGGTCTTCTCGTTCAGCCAGCCGATCCGGCGGGCGGTCTCGAAGACCATCTTGAAGTGCAGCGACTGCCGGGCGTCCACCACATACAGCAGGGTGTCGGCCTGGAGGTTCTGCACCCGGTCGCGGATCGCGGAGAGGTCGGTGGCCGCGTAGCCGAAGCCGCCGTCGGACTTCTGGACGATCAGCGGGACCGGCTTGCCCTCCGGGCCCTTGACGTCGTCGAAGAAGACGCAGAGCGCGCCCTCGGAGCGGACCGCGACACCGGACTCCTCCAGCAGACGGCAGGTCTCCGCCAGCATGTCGTTGTACCCGGACTCACCGACCACGTCGGGGTCGCGGATCTCCATGTCCAGCTTGTCGAAGACCGAGGAGAAGTAGAGCTTCGACTCATCGACGAACTTCCGCCACAGGGCGATGGTCTCCTCGTCCCCGGCCTGGAGGTCGACCACCCGGCGCCGGGACCGCTCCTTGAACTCCTCGTCCGCGTCGAAGAGGGAGCGCGCGGCCTTGTAGAGGCGGTTGAGGTTGGACATGGCCTCCTCACCGGAGGACGCCTGGTCCTTGTGGTCCAGCTCGTGCGGGTGCTCGATCAGGTACTGGATGAGCATGCCGAACTGGGTGCCCCAGTCGCCGATGTGATGGCGGCGGACCACCTTCTCGCCCGAGAATTCCAGGATCCGGACGACCGCGTCACCGATCACGGCCGACCGCAGATGGCCGACGTGCATCTCCTTCGCCACGTTCGGCTGGGCGTAGTCGATGACGGTGGTGCCCGCGTCCGGCGCGTGGGGCACGCCCAGGCGCTCGTCGGCGGCGCGCGCGGCGAGGGTGGCGGTGATGGCGGAGTCGGCCACCGTGATGTTGAGGAAGCCGGGGCCGGAGACCTCGATGTCCGCGATCACCGAATCGGGGTCGGCCGAGGTCGCGGCCACCGGGATGTGCTCCACGACCTTCGTGGCCAGCTCGCGCGGATTCCCCTTGAGCCGCTTCGCGAGCGCCAGCATCCCGTTGGCCTGGAAGTCGGCCCGGTCGCTTCGTCGCAGCAGCGGGTCGGCCGACGCGGCCTCCGGCAGGGCAGCCGAGAGGGCGTCCGAGACGCGCTGGTGGACCGTAGCGGCAAGAGAGGGAACCGAGGCCATGGGTGAGATGCCGTTCCGTAGAGGTCTGGGTTGCCGATGTGGCCAGCCCAGTATTTCACGGTGTGTCCAACCGGATTTCCGGCCCTGTGGACAGACTGTCCACAGGGCCCCGGAGGTGCCCGTTCCGTCTGGGACAATGGGCGGTGCCATGACCGCTAGGAAGGAAGTGCCGACCGTGGCTCAGAGCACCGAGACCGACTGGGTCTCCCGATTCGCCGACGAGGTCATTGCCGAAGCGGAGCGCCGCGCCCCCGGCAAACCGATCGTCTGCGCCTCGGGACTCAGCCCGTCCGGCCCGATCCACCTCGGCAACCTGCGCGAGGTCATGACCCCGCACCTGGTCGCCGATGAGATCCGGCGCCGTGGACACGAGTGCGTCCACATCCTGTCCTGGGACGACTACGACCGGTACCGCAAGGTCCCGGCCGGGGTGGACCCGTCCTGGTCCGAGCACATCGGCAAGCCGCTCACCGCGGTCCCGGCCCCGCCCGGGTCCCCCCACGCAAGCTGGGCCGAGCACTTCAAGGCGCCGATGATCGAGGCCCTGCGGGAGATGGGCATCGAGTTCCATGGCATCAGCCAGACGGAGCAGTACACCTCGGGCACCTACCGCGAGCAGATCCTGCACGCGATGCGGCACCGCGCCCAGATCGACGCCGTGCTCGACCGGTACCGCACCAAGGACAAGCCGGGTGCGGCCAAGGGCGGCAAGAAGCAGCAGCAGAAGCCGGTCGACGAGGCCGAGCTCGCCGCCGCCGAGGGCTCCGGCGCGGCCGCCGAGGACGACGGCAGCGCGGGCAGCGCGGGTTACTACCCGTACAAGCCGTACTGCTCGGTGTGCGAGCGCGATCTGACCACCGTCACCTCCTATGACGACGAGACCACCGAGCTGGGCTACACCTGCGCGTGCGGCCACGCCGAGACGGTCCGGCTCAGCGAGCACAACCGCGGCAAGCTGGTCTGGAAGGTCGACTGGCCGATGCGCTGGGCGTACGAGGGCGTGGTCTTCGAGCCCTCCGGTGTCGACCACACCTCGCCCGGCTCCTCGTTCGTCGTCGGCGGGCAGATCGTGCGCGAGGTCTTCGGCGGAGACCAGCCCATCGGACCGATGTACGCCTTCGTCGGCATCAGCGGTATGGCCAAGATGTCGTCCTCCAAGGGCGGGGTGCCGACCCCGGCCGACGCCCTGGAGATCATGGAGGCCCCGCTGCTGCGCTGGCTGTACGCCCGCCGCCGCCCCAACCAGGCCTTCAAGATCGCCTTTGACCAGGAGATCCAGCGGACCTACGACGAGTGGGACGCGCTGGAGCGCAAGATCGCCGAGGGTTCGGCCCAGCCCGCGGACGCCGCCGCGCACAGCCGCGCGACCCGCACCGCGGGCGGGGAGCTCCCGGCCACCCCGCGTCCGCTGCCGTACCGCACGCTGGCGTCGGTGGTGGACATCACCACCGGCCATGACGAGCAGACGCTGCGGATCCTCAGCGACCTCGACCCGGAGAACCCGGTGAAGTCGCTGGAGGAGACACGGCCGCGGCTCGACAAGGCCGAGCGCTGGATCACCACCCAGGTCCCGGCCGACCAGCGCACCCGGGTGCGCGAGGAGCCGGACACCGAGCGGCTGGGCGCACTCGGCGAGACCGAGCGCGCATCGCTGCGGCTCCTGCTGGAGGGCCTGGACGACCACTGGTCGCTGGACGGGCTGACCACCCTGGTCTACGGCGTGCCGAAGATCCAGGCGGGGCTGGCCCCGGACGCCAAGCCCACCCCGGAGCTGAAGGTCGCGCAGCGCGCGTTCTTCGCACTGCTCTATGAGCTGCTGGTCGGCCGGGACACCGGCCCCCGGCTGCCCACGCTGCTGCTGGCGGTGGGGGCGGACCGGGTGCGCAAGCTGCTCGCGGCCTGATCGCCATCGCGCGCATCGCATCGCGCGCAGGGGGCGGACCGGTTTCCCGGTCCGCCCCCTTCGGCGTGTACGGATGGACCTGCGCGGCCGGCCGTCCTACGGGATCTGCTCGGCCTGCATACGCTCCTTGAAGTCCTTGATGTAGGCCATCAGATCGTTGTTGTTCAGCTCGCTGATGCCGTAGGTCTCCCGGAGCAGCTGTCCGAACTGGAAGGCCGAGGGGAACCGGCGGTTGTCGGCGGTGTACTGGCGGAAGGCGCCGTAGAACACCTCGTCCTGGGGGACATCGTCCGGGAGCTGGGCCGGCGGCTGACCCACCGTCTCGTAACCGGGGTACGACTCCGGCTCGCGCTGTTCGGGGACGTAGGCGCCCTGGCCGTTCAGCACGCCCTGACCGCCGAGCTGGCGCACCCGGCCGGGGCTCACGGGCACGGTCACCTGCTGCTGATCGGGCGCTTCCGGCTGCTGCCCCGGCTGCGGCTGCGGTGCCGGGTCGGCGGTGACCGGCTGCTGGTACGCGGCCTGCTGGTAACCGGTCTGCTGGTAGACCGGCAGCGGCAGGGAGAGCGGCAGTTCCTGCGGTCCGGCGGGGGCCGGGGCCGGGGCCGCCGGACCGGCGCCGGGGGCACCGGGCACACCGACACCGCCGGGCTGCCCGGCGGCTCCGGGGACGGGGACCGCGCCGGGCGCGGTGGGGGCGCCCGGGGTCCCCGGCACGCCGGTCTCGGCTCCGGGTGCGTCGTACACCGCCGGGCCGGTGACGCCGTCCGCGTCCGCCGCGTCGGACGACCCCGCGCCCGTACCGGCCGGTAGTGCGGACGGCAGGACCGCGGTCGCCTCCAGACCGGCCGCGGCCAGTCCGGCGGGGGCGGTGTCCGCCAGCGGCACCCCGTACCGCGCCAGCCGCAGCGGCATCAGCGATTCGACGGGCGCCTTGCGGCGCCAGGCGCGCCCGTAGCGGGCCCGCAGCCGGGCACGGTAGACCAGCCGGTCCTGCTCCAGCTTGATGACCTCGTCGTAGGAGCGCAGTTCCCACAGCTTCATCCGGCGCCAGAGCCGGAAGGTGGGCACCGGCGCGAGCAGCCAGCGGGCGATGCGGACCGACTCCATATGCCGGTCGGCGGTGATGTCGGCGATCCGGCCGACCGCGTGCCGCGCCGCCTCGACGGACACCACGAAGAGCACCGGGATGACCGCGTGCATCCCGACGCCGAGCGGATCGGGCCAGGCGGCCGCGCCGTTGAAGGCGATCGTGGCGGCGGTCAGCAGCCAGGCCGTCTGGCGGAGCAGGGGGAAGGGGATCCGGATCCAGGTGAGCAGCAGATCCAGCGCGAGCAGCACGACGATCCCGGCGTCGATGCCGATGGGAAAGACGTTGGCGAAGTCCCCGAAACCCTTGTCATGTGCGAGATCGCGCACGGCCGCGTAGGAGCCGGCGAAGCCGATCGCGGCGATCACCACCGCTCCGGCGACGACCACCCCGATCAGTATTCGATGCGTGCGTGTCAATTGCATCGCGGCCACCCGCGATCCCTCCCCGTCCTTGGCAACAGCGCGCCCAGCGTCGCATACACGTCAAGCGCCGCGGACGGGAAGGGGTGGCGGGAGGGCTCAGGCGCCGCTCTTCTTCTTGTCCTTGTCGGAAGAGCCGCTGTCGCCGGACTTGTCGCCCGACTTTCCGGAGCCGTTCGCGTCGCTGGAGTCGCTCGACGTGCCCTTGTCGCCCTGGTCACCCTTGGCGACGGACTCCACGACCTCCTTGGCCGCGTCCTTGGCGTCCTTCATCAGGTCGCCGGCGTCGGGTGCCTTGGCGGTCTCGTAACCGGCACCGTCGTATTCGATCACCACGACGACGTTGGCCGTACGGGCGACGACCGTCTGGTTACGGAAGTCGTCGCCGTCCTTCTTGCTCTTGGTGCTGACCGTGGTCGCCGCGTCGCCGATGGCCCCGGCCTGCTCGGTCTTGGCGTCCTTGGCGCCGTCGGCCGTGGCGGCCTTGGTGGCCTGCTGGCCCGCGTACGCCTGGGCGCGCTTGTCACCGGTGCCCATTCCGGAGTCGGAGTGGAAGAGCTTGAGGGAGACGGTCAGCGACCGGTACTTGAATCCGTCGAGGCCGCTCCACAGACAGCTCGCGGACGTATTGGTGTCCGCCGAGGGCAGCGCCTTGCCCTTCTTGCTCTCCGCCTTCGGCACAAGCTCGCCGACGGTCTTCCCCGACAGGGAGGTGCAGACATCGGGCAGCTTGCTGAACTTTGCCTTCGCTACGGTCGGGGTGGGACTGGGCGAGGAAGATCTGGACGGACTGTCCGCGTTCTTCTTGTCGTCATCGGAACCGGACGAGCAACCTGCCACCAGCACCACAGGTACGGTCGCGCAGGCGAGTATTCGGGCGAGTCGCGGGGCTGAACGGTGCATGGATCCTTCGCTCATTCTCTGTCGATGGGCGGACGTACCGCCCGCGTCATTAGTCGGCACGGTACGCGGCCGACGCGCGGGCGTCCCAATCTCCGAGGTCTTCGCGGGGTGTCCGAGGTCATTCCACGGGTGCTGCCGGGCCCGCTATTCGTTCAGGGTGTCGGTCAGCTCCTGGGCCAAGTCTTCCGCGTTTTCCTGCAGTTCTTCGCTATCGGGAATGCTCTTCTTGTCGGTCGACCACTGGTTGTAGCGAATGGTGGCAATCACATTCGAGGACCGGAACACCACGGTGATGTCACGGTGCACACCGGAGTCCTTGGTGATCAGCTGGTCATTGAGGAAAGCGTCGTCGGCGAGATCGTCGAGACGGCGCGGCGCGGTGTCCGCGGAGTCCTCGTCCTCGGCGGCACTTTCATCGCTTTCTTCACTTTCAGGCGACTCATCACCCTTCGGCGTTTTGTCGCCCTCGTCCGACTTGCTGCCCTTCTTGCCGGAGTCGTCCGTGGCGGAGCCGGGCTCCGAACCGGCGACCGTGCCGTCGTCGCCGCTCCCGCCCTCGTCGTCGGACGCCGCGCCGGGCGTATCGGAACCGTCGTCGGTCGGCGCGGGGCTGCTCGGGGCGTCCGGGATATGCGCCGCGACGGCCTTCTCCTCATAGGACTCCTGTGCCCGGTCGTCATCACTGACGGCCGGGTCGTAGGAGACCACCCGCTCGAAGTCCAAGGTCAGATAGCGGGTGCCGGCGGATGTCTCCATCTTCCAGCGGCAGCCGTCGCGCCGGTCGATGTCGAAGGTGAGCGCCGCCTGGCCCTCGTACGCCTTGTCCTCCTCCTCGCCGCCGGGCAGCAGCGTCTGGAGGGTCTTGGCGCTCACGGCGCTGCACGCCTCGGGCAGCGATGTGTAGCGGCCGGGCTCGGCCGAGACCTGCCGGCCCGCGTCGTCCGAGGAGCCGTCGTCCCCGCTGGGCTCCGAGCCGGAGCCGGTGCATCCGCTGAGCCCGACGGCCGCGAGCACGCCGATGAGCACGGCGACGGCCGGGGTGGCACGCCGTCCGTACGCCCTCCGCTGCGCTGGCTGCACTGTCCGTGTCCCTTCGAGCGAAAACTGCTTGCCGCCCGGAGGCGGTGGCTGGACACAATGTCTACCGCACGCGCTGCCGTGCCTGCCGGTCGACCGCCTTCAATAAGGCATAGGCCCGGTTTTTGCGTTTTCTGTCTTTCACGGGGGAATGAGTAAATCATGTCGTACGTCGAGGTACCCGGGGCGAACGTCCCGATCCGTATGTGGACGGATCCCACGACGGTCGAGGACGTCGCCATGCAGCAGCTTCGCAACGTCGCCACCCTGCCGTGGATCAAGGGCCTGGCCGTAATGCCCGATGTGCACTACGGCAAGGGCGCCACGGTCGGCTCGGTGATCGCGATGCGGGGCGCGGTGTGCCCGGCGGCGGTCGGCGTCGACATCGGCTGCGGTATGTCCGCGGTCAAGACCTCACTCACCGCGAACGACCTGCCCGGAGATCTGTCGCGGCTGCGGTCCAAGATCGAGCAGGCGATCCCGGTGGGCCGGGGGATGCACGACGATCCGGTGGACCCGGGCCGTCTCCATGGATTCCCGACCGCGACATGGGACGACTTCTGGGGGCGCTTCGACGGTGTCGCCGAGTCGGTCAAGTTCCGTCAGGGCCGGGCCACCAAGCAGATGGGTTCGCTCGGTTCGGGAAACCACTTCATTGAGTTCTGTCTCGATGACGAGGGCTCGGTCTGGCTGATGCTCCACTCCGGCTCCCGCAACATCGGCAAGGAGCTGGCCGAGTACCACATCGGCGAGGCCCGGAAGCTCCCGCACAACCAGAACCTGGTCGACCGCGACCTGGCCGTCTTCATCGCGGACACCCCGCAGATGGCGGCGTACCGGCACGATCTCTTCTGGGCGCAGGAGTACGCGAAGTACAACCGCTCGATCATGATGGCGCTCTTCCAGGACGTGGTCCGCCGGGAGTTCAAGAAGGCCAAGCCGGTCTTCGAGCCGGTGATCTCCTGCCACCACAACTATGTGGCCGAGGAGCGCTACGAAGGCGTGGACCTGTTGGTCACCCGCAAGGGCGCGATCCGCGCGGGCAGCGGTGACTACGGGATCATCCCGGGCTCGATGGGCACCGGTTCGTACATCGTGCGCGGCCTGGGGAACGCGCACTCGTTCAACTCGGCCTCGCATGGCGCGGGCCGGAGGATGAGCCGCAACGCGGCGAAGAAGCGTTTCTCGACACGGGACCTGGAGGAGCAGACGCGGGGCGTGGAGTGCCGTAAGGACTCCGGCGTCGTGGATGAGATCCCGGGTGCGTACAAGCCGATCGAGAAGGTCATCGACCAGCAGCGGGACCTCGTCGAGGTGGTGGCGAGGCTCAAGCAGGTGGTGTGTGTGAAGGGCTGAGCGCGGCGCGGCGTCCGTACGCGAATGTGAAATATGCCCCCGGAATTCCCTCCAGGTGAATTCCGGGGGCTTCGCGTATCAGGGGACGGGTGGAAAGGCGGCGTCCCCGTGCTGTGGAACCGGAGGCGTACCCCGGCGCGCGCGTTGTCCCCGGGCATTCCTTGTCGGATTGTCCCATGAGCTCCTCTTGGCTTCAGGGTGTGTTGTTCACGCCTTTTTCTCGCTGTGGTGTCTGAGTTCAATGTGGCTGGGCGTGGCACCGCTTTGTTCCGCACTTGCGTTGTCTCGCTCCGAGCTGAGATCTGAACCGCCGTGAGGGCGGAGGCGGCCGGATACGGTCGCCGCAATCGATCGTCCCGATCCGGCGCTGCAGCGGTCTCAACTCCGATTCATGGGCCAAGCCGACCAACGGCTTCCCACGACACAAGGAGTTCACATGAGATTCTCACCCAGAGCGGGCGGTGTACTCGCCGCCCTCGCGCTGGCCCTCGGACTGGCCGCCATGCCCACCCCGGCATCCGCCGCACCCATCGGCTGTACGGTCGGGGACCTGAAGAACGCCATCATCGCGGCCAACGGCGGTGGCGGCACCATCGATCTCCCGCCGGGTTGCACCTACACCCTCGACTCCACCGACAACGACTCCAACGGGCTGCCCGTGATCACCGCGGATGTCACCATCAACGGCAACTTCGCGACGATCGAGCGCGATACGGGCTCGCCGCTCTTCCGCATCTTCGAAGTGGGGGGCCCGGCCGGCAAGCTCACCCTCAACTCGATCACCTTGCGCAACGGTGATCTCGATGCCGCCGATGACGGTGGCGCGATTCTCGTCGATTCGGGACGCACGCTGAAGGTCAGGAACGCCAGCACCATCACCGGCAACAGCGCTCGCAATGGGGGTGCCATCTTCACCAACGGCATCACCGATATCCAGTCGAGCACGATCCGCGGGAACTCCGCGTCCGGATTCGGCGGTGGCATCGGAGTCAGCGGAGGGGGTTCACTCGATCTCTTCGCCACCAGGGTGACCGCCAACAGCGGAAACTTCTCCGGCGGCCTTGGCTTCGACACCGGCACCACGGGCACCATCCGGTCCAGCTTCATCACGCAGAACACGGCAAATGTCAATGGCGGCGGGCTGGCCAACGACGGCAACCTGACGGTCACCGGTACCCAGTTCGCCGGCAACACCGCCAATGGTGACGGTGGTGGCTTGGCCAACGACAAGACCCTGACGCTCACCAGCGGCATCTTCACCGGCAACACCGCGAACCGCGGTGGCGGGCTGGCCAACTTCAGCGCCAGTGGTCAGGCGACCATCAACAACAGCGTCTTCCAGGCCAACAGGGCGACTACGTTCGGCGGTGGACTGGCCACCTTCACCGGCGCGAACACCACGGTCAACACCAGCGCCGTCGTCACGAACAGGGCGGGTACGACCGCGGGTGGCATCTACAACAACGCCGCCACCACCACCGTGAATGCGTCCGCGGTGGCCGGCAATATCCCCAACAACTGCCTCGGCAGTGCACCGTCGGTGACCGGCTGCGTCGGCTGAGCCACCGTCGCGGCCAGTCGCAGCCATGAGCCCCGCCGCTCCGGGCACGGAGCGGCGGGGCTCTTCGTTCGCCGTGCCCGCCGGAAACGGAGCCCGGCCCCTCGGGCCAGGTATCCCCGGGCCGTCTCAGCGCTCGCGGTGGACCTTGTGCTGGGCGGCCTGGGCGCGGGGCCGGACCACCAGCAGATCGATGTTCACGTGGGAGGGCCGGGTGACGGCCCACTCCACGGTGTCGGCGACGTCGTCCGCGGTGAGCGGCTCGGCGACGCCCTCGTAGACGGCGGCGGCCTTCGACGCGTCACCGCGGAACCGCTTCACCGCGAACTCGTCCGTCTTGACCATGCCCGGCGCGATCTCGATGACCCGCACCGGCTCACCGCACAGCTCCAGCCGCAGGGTGGCGGCGATGGCGTGCGCTCCGTGCTTGGCGGCCACGTATCCGCCGCCGCCCTCGTACGCGAGATGGCCCGCCGTCGAGGACATCACGACGACCGTGCCGTCGCCGGACGCGGTGAGCGCCGGCAGCAGGGCCTGGGTGACCTGGAGGACGCCCAGCACATTCACCTCGAACATCGCCCGCCAGTCGTCCGGCTCGGCCTTGGCGACGGTCTCGGTGCCGACGGCGCCGCCCGCGTTGTTCACCAGGACGTCGCAGCGGTCGAGGGAGGCGGCGAAGGCGTTCACGGCCTCGCGGTCGGTCACGTCCAGGACGTGCGCCCGGGCCTCGTGGCCCGCCTCCGTCAGCTCGGCGGCGAGCGCTTCGATCCGGTCCGCGCGGCGCGCGGTGAGGACGACGCGGAAACCGGCGGCGGCGAGCCGGTGAGCGGTCGCGGCGCCGATGCCGCTGCTGGCGCCGGTGATGACTGCGGTACGGGTGGTCATCGGCCCTCCTGTGACGTATCCGATGGCGAGCTTCGCGCCGGGATGCGGACTGGTCCGTCCGTGGGTGATCCGTACGCAGGATATGACGGTCAGATTTTCCTCCAATCAGGGGACTCAAGATCGGAAACCGCTACGGGCTCGGGGGCCTGGGGAAGGGAGCACAGCGACCGGCGTGGCGCCGGCGGAGGAGCATCCCCATGCCCAAGGAGTGAATGCAGCCCATGACGCAGCAGAACAGATTCGTGCAGCGGCCCCGTCGGTCCTTCCGCCGCTGGGGCGTCGTCTCGGCAAGTGCCGTCGCGGCGGCGGCGCTGGTGACGGGCGCTCCGGCGGCCGCGTGGGCCACGGCCCCGCACCCGAAGTCCAACGGTTCGTGCGAGCAGCGGTCCCAGGAGCCGCGGAAGCACCATGAGCACGGGCATGAACATGGGGATGGCCGCCAGCAGGAGCAGAGCGAGCAGCGTGAGCAGCGCGAGGAGCACGGCCAGCGCGAGCACCACGGGCAGCACGAGCAGCAGCGCGAGCAGAGCGGCCCCCGCGAGCAGCAGGGGCAGCAGGAGGAGCAGCGCGAGGAGCAGGGGGACAACGGCCAGCGCGAGCAGTACGGCGAGCACGGCAACGGCCCGCGCGAGCACTACGGCGAGAACGGCGAGAACGAGGCCGACGGCCAGCGTGAGCAGTACGGCGAGAACGGTGAGAGCGGCGAGAACGGCCAGCGTGAGCAGTACGGCGAGAACGGCGAGGGCCGCTACGACAGCGGTCGCTACGACGAGGGCCGCTACGACAACGGCCGGGACGACGAGGGCCGTTACGACGAGGGCCGTGACGACCAAGGCCGTGACGACGAGGGCCGTGACGAGGCCGGCACCCGCGACGAGGGCCACTACGGCGACGGATCCCCGCTGCGGGCCATGCCCCAGGCCGCACCGCAGGCGCAGGACCGCAGCGCGATGCGTCCCGCGCACGGCGACCACCACGGTGACCCGTCCCACCACCAGGACCACCAGGACCACCAGACCCACAAGGCTCCGAAGGCCGAGGCGAAGCACAACGGCTCTGTGACCCTCGCCGACGCGCTCCGGATCGCTGAGTGCGAGGTCGGGGGCCGGGCCCTCAAGGCCGAGCTGGTCGAGGACTGCCCCCCGGAGGACGCGCAGCACAAGGCCGACCGGGCCCCTCAGCACCAGAAGAAGCGCCTGGTGTGGGCGGTCGAGGTCGAGTGTGACCACGTCGTCAAGCGGGTGCTGATCGACCCGAAGACCGGCTGTGTGCTGAGCACCACCCAGGTGGAGAAGCACAAGGACCACGCCGGGCACGGTCACCCCGGCGCGTGACCGCGAGCCTCACGCATCTGATGACGCCCGGCGGGGGCAACCCCGGCCGGGCGTCATCCGTGTGATGCCGCTGTCTCACAGCTCACGGCTCACGGCTCACGGCTCACGGCTCACGGCGCGGTGAGCGGTTCGGCCTCGTAGGCGCGGTGCAGCAGCTCCAGGAAGGCGGGCGCCTCGGGGACGGACGTCCCGTCGACGCGGTTCACGGAGACCCCCGGCGTCCAGGAGTTCATGACCACGGCCCCCGCCAGCCCCGGCAGATCGGCGAGCGTGATCTCCGCGTCCCGCTGCGGCGCCCCGAGCCGCTCCAGCTGACGCCGAAGGATGCCCATCGTCACCCCGCCCAGGACGTCGGCCACGGGCCACACCACCGCGGAGCCGTCCCAGAAGGCCAGGTTCCAGATCGACGCCTCGCTGAGCCGTCCCCGCCGGTCGACGAAGGCGGTGTCGTCGAAGCCGTGCCGCACCGCCTGTCGCGGGTAATACGTCTTGGCCACCTCGCCGACGTGTTTCACGGCCGGGAGGACCCGCTCGTACTCCACGGTGTCCATGGCCAGCGGTCCCGCGGGCCCGTCCGCGGGCGGCCCCGTGCTCACCAGCAGGTCGAGCTCCGGCCCGATCTCGTCCGTGCTGAACTCGCCGACGGGGGAGTACACCGTGGCCCTCAGCGAGACATCGGACGCCCCGCCCGCCTCCAGCGCGGCCCGCAGCAGCTCGCGCACCCGCTCGTCCGGCAGCGCCGTCCCGAACATCTCCTCCGAGGCCACCCGCAGCCGCCGCAGATGGAGATCGAGCCCCCGTACCCCGCCGTCACGCACCTGCGCCGCGGTGAAGTGGGCGTACCCCGCGAACGCGAGCGGCGCCAACTCCTCGACGGACGCCGCCACCCCGTTGCGCTGAACGACATACCTGCTCATATCCAACCCCGTCGGAAGGAACTCGACGCGGAATGCCCGCGCCCACAGCGACGTTAAGCCTTCACACCGATGACAAGGTCAACTCCGAAGGGGACGGGACGGACCGCATGCTGATCGGAGAGCTCTCCCGGCGCACCGGCGTCAGCCGTCGCCTGCTGCGCTACTACGAGCAGCAGGGCCTCCTCACCGCCCGCCGCGGCTCCAACGGCTACCGTGCGTACGACGAGGACGCGGTGCTCACCGTCCACCAGGTCCGCGGCCTCCTGGAGGCGGGCCTGTCCACCGAGGTCATCCGCGATGTCCTGCCCTGCGTCCGGGGCGAGCAGCCGCACTTCGAATGGTGCGCGGATCTGCGCTCCACGCTGGCGCGGGAGTTGACGGCCACCGACGACCGCATCGCCACCCTCCAGCGCCGCCGCGAAACCCTGGCGGACTACCTGTCCCGGCCCTGAACCCGGGTTCGAGAGGCAGGATCTCTGCCCTGGCCGCGCCGCCGCTGCTCCTACGGTCGGCCGCGTGCACACCCGTATCGCAACACCATCGCCGTGGGCCCCACCGCGCCACGATGTCGAAATGGCGGAGGCCAGCATCCACTGGGACGCCGTCCGCGCCCCCGCCCCCATCGGTGAACGCGCCCTCGCGCTCCTGGGCAGCCAATCAGGCGCGGTGATCGCCGACTACGCGCATGTCTACTGGCTGATCCGCCCCGGCGCAGCGCACGCTTGGCAACGCATCCGCCAGGTACGGATCCTCCGCACGGAACTCCCCACCATCACCTACGTCGGCGTCCCACCCATCACCCGTACGACGGGCCCCCGCCTCCACTGGCACATCCCGGTCGGCCCGGACCGCTATCTCACCGACGCCCACCGCTTACGCGAAGCGCTCGTCCGATCCGTCATCGCCGAACTGGGCCTCAACAAGAGGGATCCAAGTCCCTGACCGGCTGGCTGGATGGGGAGGTGGGGCTTAGGGTTGGCGGGTGGATGAGCGGACGAGGGGGGAATTGCGAGCAATGCCGGAATCCCTGAAAGTAAGTAAAATTGCCCACCGCCCACGATAAAGCCGCAGGTCAACTCCTCTGCTCCCCGCACCCGCGGGGATGGTCCCGACTCCTGGCAGTGCGGGCAGACCCTCATGCGCTGCTCCCCGCACCCGCGGGGATGGTCCCCCTCATTCCGTCGGGTGGCCGGTCGCGTGCGTCTGCTCCCCGCACCCGCGGGGATGACCCCATGTCGTAGATCGCGCCCTCGGCCTCGACCCAGTTCTCCCCGCCCCGCGGGGATGGCCCCGTCTACGCGCGCATGCGGTACGCGATGGCCAACTGTTCCCCGTCCGCGGGGATGCGCCCGGCTACACCGCACTCTTCGCGGAGGAGTGCATCTGTTCCCCGCCACCCGCAGGAGCCCGCGCTGAGGTCCCCAGGGCCTCAGCTCCGCGTCACGGCCACACCAGGCAGTACGGCTGGTGCCCCGCCTCATGCAACCGATGCGAGAAGTCCTGCCACTCGTGGAGGAGTTGGTAGACGGTGAAGGCGTCGCGGGGGCCGCCGCGGTCGGGGACGGTGGACCAGATGAAGGCGGCGGCGCCGACGGCTTCCTCGCCCACGCCGCGCAGGGGGTCCACGGCGGTCATCGGGAGCTTGACGACGGCGTAGTCGGGGTGGAGGACGACCAGTTCGAGCGGGGGGACCTTGTGGAGGGGGACACCCTCGATACCGGTGAGGACCATCGCGGCCACCGTCTCCGGCTTGATCTTGGTGAACATGCCGTGGCCGAGCTCGTCACCGCCGAGTTCCTCGGGGCGCATGGAGATGGGGACCCGGGCCGCGGTGGCCCCGTCGGGCGCGCCGAAGTACTTGTAGGTCACCCCCATGCGGCCCCCGCTTCTGCTTGCCCTGCCCGCATTCTCCCGCCGATGGCGTCCGGGGCGGGCGCGCTCGGGGCCTCGGTCGTCGGTCCCTTCACCCAGTTCGCCACCGCGATGCATATCTCCACCCGACCACTCGCGGCCACCACCGCGCAACCCGATCAATGTTAGAGAGACCTCCCCCGCACCGGAGCGGTGAAACGCCCCACGGCAGGACTCCGTCGGCCTCTGACAACATGGCTTGCGTGAGCTATCCGTACGCAGCCCCAGTTTCGCAGACGCTTTTCGATCGCGCGGCGGTCGTGACGCCCGGCGGCGTGAACTCTCCGGTGCGGGCCTTCCGCGCCGTGGGAGGTACGCCCCGATTCATGGTGTCCGGTGCCGGTCCGTACCTCACGGATGCCGACGGAAGGGAGTACGTCGACCTCGTGTGTTCGTGGGGACCGATGATCCTCGGCCATTCCCACCCCGAGGTCACGGCGGCCGTGCAGGCCGCGGTCGCACGCGGTACGTCCTTCGGTACGCCCGGTGAGGGCGAGGTGGAGCTCGCCGAGGAGATCGTGGGCCGGGTCGGGCCCGTCGAGCAGGTGCGCCTGGTGTCGTCGGGCACCGAGGCGACGATGTCGGCGATCCGGCTGGCCCGCGGGTTCACCGGCCGGGCCAAGGTGATCAAGTTCGCCGGGTGCTACCACGGGCATGTGGACGCGCTGCTGGCGTCGGCCGGGTCCGGGGTGGCGACCTTCGGGCTGCCGGACACCCCCGGGGTGACGGGCGCGCAGGCGGGGGAGACCGTCGTGCTGCCGTACAACGACCTGGAGGCGGTGCGGCAGGCGTTCGCCGCGCACCCGGGCGAGATCGCCTGTGTGATCACCGAGGCGTCGCCGGGCAACATGGGCGTGGTGCCGCCGCTGCCGGGATTCAATGCCGGACTCAAGCAGTTGTGCGCGGAGAACGGCGCGCTGTACGTCTCCGACGAGGTCATGACCGGCTTCCGGGTCTCCCGGGCGGGCTGGTACGGCCTCGACGGCGTGGAGCCGGACCTGATGACCTTCGGCAAGGTGATGGGCGGCGGCTTCCCGGCCGCGGCCTTCGGCGGGCGCGCCGATGTGATGGCGCGGCTGGCCCCGGCCGGACCGGTGTACCAGGCGGGCACGCTGTCCGGTAACCCGGTCGCGACGGCCGCCGGGGTGGCGCAGCTACGGCTGCTGGACGACGCGGCGTACGAGAAGGTCGACGCCTTCTCCGAGCGGCTGCGGTCGCTGGTGACGGAGGCGCTCGCCAAGGAGGGCGTGGAGCACCGCCTCCAGGTCGCGGGCAACATGTTCTCGGTCTTCTTCACCGGTGCGGATGTCACCGACTACGAGAAGGCCAAGGCGCAGGAGGCGTTCCGCTTCACCGCGTTCTTCCACTCGATGCTGGCGCAGGGGGTGTACCTGCCGCCGTCCGCCTTCGAGTCGTGGTTCGTCTCCACGGCCCATGACGACCGGGCGCTGGAGCGGGTGGCCGCGGCTCTGCCGGGGGCGGCGCGGGCCGCCGCCGAGGCGACTGAATGATGGGTGACATGACTCAGAGCGAGAACGAGATCACCGTCGTCCATGTGATGCGCCACGGTGAGGTGGAGAACCCCGAGGGTGTGCTGTACGGGCGGCTGCCCGGGTACCACCTCTCCGAGCTGGGCCGGCGGATGGCCGACCGGGTCGCCGAGCACCTGGCCGACCGTGACATCACCCATGTCGTCGCCTCCCCGCTGGAGCGGGCGCAGGAGACGGCGGAGCCGATCGGCAAGACGCACGGGCTGGACGTGGCGTCGGACCGGCGGCTGATCGAGGCGGCGAACGCCTTCGAGGGCAAGACCTTCGGCGTGGGGGACGGCGCGCTGCGCAAGCCTGCCAACTGGCGCCATCTCACCAACCCCTTCCGCCCCTCCTGGGGTGAGCCGTACATCGACCAGGTGGTGCGGATGATGGCGGCGCTGGGCGCGGCGCGGGACGCGGCGCGCGGCCATGAGGCGGTGTGCGTCAGCCATCAGCTGCCGATCTGGATCGTGCGCAGCTTCGTGGAGCGGCGGCGGCTGTGGCACGACCCGCGCAAGCGGCAGTGCACGCTGGCGAGCCTCACCAGCTTCACCTACCGCGGTGACCAGATCGTGTCGGTCGGCTACAGCGAACCGGCCCGTGATCTCGTCCCGGCGCATCTGCTGGCGGGCGCCAAGCCGGTGAAAGGGGCGTCCAAAGGGTTCGGCGCGTGATCGACTCATGGCAGCCTGATCAACTCATGGCGCGCCCATAGGGCCCCGACGGATTTCCCGGCGTATCGGTTCCAATGCGCGCGGTAATCGCCTGAAGACAATGTGTTGTTTGTGTAATTGACGGCGTCCCTCCGGAACCCCGCTATTCGTCTCGTCATCTCAAGAGTTGTCCGCCAGCCCCGGACAACCAGTACGGCGAGTGCGAATTGAGGACGTTATGCGTGAGGTCAGCCGGAGGGGGATCCTCGGTCTCGGTGCGGGAGCGGTGGCGTCACTTGCTGTCGCCGGCTGCTCCTCGTCGGGGTCCTCCAGCAAGCCCAAGCCGCGGGAGACGCAGCAGGCGAAGCCGATCGGCGACGGTTCGACCTCCCGGGGCGTCCAGCGGCCCAAGGAGCCGAAGCCGGAGCGGCTGGAACGCGGCCAGAAGCCCCCGCAGTTCGTGATCTTCTCGTGGGACGGCGCGGGAGAGGTCGGCAACGGTCTCTTCCCGCGGTTCCGCAAGCTGGCCAAGGACCACGGCGCGACCATGACCTTCTTCCTCTCCGGCATCTACTGCCTGCCGGAGTCGAAGAAGTCGATGTACCGGCCGCCGAACAACCCGGTCGGTGCCTCCGACATCGGCTACCTCACCGATGAGCACGTCAGGATGACCCTGGAGAACGTGCGGAAGGCGTGGCTGGAGGGCCATGAGATCGGCACCCACTTCAACGGCCACTTCTGCGCCGGAAGCGGTTCGGTCGAGCGCTGGACGCCGGCCCAGTGGGAATCCGAGATCGAGCAGGCTGTGTCCTTCGTCACGAAATGGCGGACGAACACCGGCTTCAAGGACCTCGATCCGCTGCCGTTCGACTACCGCAAGGAGCTCATCGGCGGCCGCACCCCCTGTCTGAAGGGTCAGGAGAATCTGCTGCCGACGGCCAGGAAGCTGGGCTGGCGCTATGACGCGAGTTCCCCCGGCGGCCGCCAGGTGTGGCCTTCGAAGAAGCAGGGACTGTGGGACTTCCCGTTGCAGCAGATTCCCTTTCCCGGGCACTCCTTCGAAGTGCTTTCGATGGACTACAACATCCTGGCCAACCAGTCGCGCAATTCCACGAACGCGCCGCCGTCCAACTACCCGGGCTGGCGCAAGCAGGCCACCGAGGCGTACATAGCCGGATTCCGGCGCGCCTATGAGAGCAATCGCGCGCCGCTGTTCATCGGAAACCACTTCGAGCAGTGGAACGGCGGTATCTACATGGATGCCGTCGAGGAAGCGCTGAAGCATATGGCGGACGAGAAGCACAAGGATGTGCGGCTGGTCTCCTTCCGGCAGTTCACCGACTGGATGGACGCCCAGGACCCGGCGGTACTGCAGGAGCTGCGCTCGTTCGAGGTGGGCGAGACCTGGCGGGCCAACCGCTGACCGGCCGCCGGCCGGTCGCCGAGCGGGTTCCGGCGGTCCGGGTCGTGGGTGGGGAACGGCCCGGACCGCCAGGCCGAAGGGGGGTGGCGAAGATCCCCAAAAGGTCCATGCGAAACTTTTCACATGAGTGCCTGCCGCGCCCCTCGGCGCCTCGCGACCCGACGTCGCGCAACCGTGCTGGCCACTGGGGCCGCGGTTGCCGCGCTGACCCTTACCGCCTGCGGTTCCGGCGGCACCTCGGGCGGCTCCTCCGACACCAAGTTCGTCCAGGGCAAGGGTGGCGTGGACACCGTGCCCAAGGGACAGCGCACCGAGGCCCCCGAGCTGTCGGGCACGACCCTCGAGGACGAGCAGCTCGATGTGGCCGACCTCAAGGGTAAGATCGTCGTGCTGAACGTCTGGGGCTCGTGGTGCGCGCCGTGCCGGGCTGAGGCGCCCAATCTCGCCAAGGTCGCGAAGGACACCAAGCGCGACGGCGTGGAGTTCGTGGGGATCAACACGCGTGACAACGACCGCGCCCCCGCCCGTAGGTTCGAGAAGGCGTTCGGCGTCGAGTACCCGAGCCTGTACGACCCGATGGGCAAGCTGATGCTGCGCTTCCCCAAGGGCAGCCTCAACCCGCAGGCCATCCCCTCCACCATCGTCCTGGACCGGGACGGCAGGATCGCGGCCCGTACGCTCACCGCGCTGAGCGAGGAGCGGCTCCGCTCGATGCTCGACCCGCTGATCGCGGAGAAGTGAGCGTGAGCACACTCGCCGCCGTCGCCGGATACAACGAGACCGTGATGACGGGGGGACTGCTGGTCTCCCTGCCGATCGCCGTCTTCGCCGGACTCGTCTCCTTCTTCTCCCCCTGTGTGCTGCCGCTGGTGCCCGGCTATATGTCGTACGTCACGGGGATCACCGGTGCCGATCTCGCCGAGGCCCGGCGCGGCCGGATGCTCGCGGGCGCCTCTCTCTTCGTCCTCGGGTTCAGCGCGGTCTTCGTCTCCGGCGGGGCCCTGTTCGGCAACTTCGGCAATGACCTCCAGGCGCACCGGGAGACCCTGAGCAAGGTCCTCGGGGTGATCACCATCGTGCTGGGCCTGGCCTTCATGGGGATCCTCAAGGGGTTCGGGCAGCGGGAGTTCCGCTTCCAC
This sequence comes from Streptomyces cucumeris, assembly GCF_024295805.1. GTDB lineage: Bacteria > Actinomycetota > Actinomycetes > Streptomycetales > Streptomycetaceae > Streptomyces > Streptomyces cucumeris. The sequence continues at coordinate 139,172 of NZ_JANCLX010000017.1, read as the reverse complement.
ATCAAGCCGACCATGGGGCTGGCGGGCGCACCGGTGCTGGGGGTCCTGTTCGGTGTCGGATGGACGCCGTGCCTCGGGCCGACGCTCAGCGCCGCCACCAGCCTTGCCTTCCAGCAGGGGACAGCGGCGCGCGGTGCGCTGCTGGTCGCCGCCTACTGCCTGGGGCTGGGCCTGCCGTTCATAGCGGTCGCCCTCGCCTACCGCCGTATGCTCGGCGCCTTCGGCTGGGTCAAGCAGCACTACGTCTGGGTGATGCGGGCCGGTGGCGGACTGCTGATCACCCTGGGGGTGCTGATGCTCACCGGTGTCTGGGACACCATGATGAGCGAAATGCAAAGCTGGGCCGCGGGCTTCAACGTTGGGATCTGATCGATGTCCACCACCGATACCGACACCGCGGCCGATACGGCGCGCGGCGCCAGCGCGGAGGAGCGCGAACTGGGCGCGGCCGGTTCGCAGCTCTCCACCGCACCGTCCGAGGAGATCAGCCTCCCCTCGCTGGGGCTGCTGGGCTGGGTCCGCTGGTTCTGGCGCCAGCTCACCTCGATGCGGGTGGCGCTGCTGCTGCTCTTCCTGCTGTCGCTCGGCGCGATCCCCGGTTCGCTGATCCCGCAGACCAGCATCGACCAGCTCAAGGTCCAGACCTTCAAGGACGACCACCCGACGCTGACGCCCGTCTACGAGAAGCTCCAGCTTTTCCACGTCTACAGCTCGGTGTGGTTCTCGGCGATCTACATCCTGCTGTTCATCTCGCTGATCGGCTGCATCGTCCCGCGCACCTGGCAGTTCATCGGCCAGCTCCGCGGCCGTCCGCCGGGCGCCCCGCGCCGCCTCACCCGGCTTCCGGCCTATACGACCTGGCGCACCGACGCCGAGCCGGAGGAGGTGCTCCGCGCCGCCCGCCGGGTGATGAAGGGGCGCCGCTTCCGCACCGAGAGCGCGGGGGACGCGGTCGCCGCGGAGAAGGGCTATCTGCGCGAGGTGGGCAACCTCGTCTTCCATATCGCGCTGATCGTGCTGCTGGTGTCCTTCGCGGCGGGACAGCTCTGGAAGGTCGAGGCCAGCAAGCTGGTCGTGGAGGGCGACGGCTTCGTCAACAGCGCGGTGAGCTTCGACGACCTCAAGACGGGCCAGCTCTTCGACAAGAACGACCTGGCCCCGTTCGGCTTCGAGCTCGACGACTTCCGTGCGACCTACGAACGCAGCGGACCGCAGATGCGCACCCCGCGCACCTTCAGCGCGGACGTGACCTACTGGCAGGGCGCGGACGGCGCCGAGCGCAAGGCCCGGATCAAGGTCAATGAGCCGCTCGAGGTCTCGGGCTACAAGGTCTACCTGCTGAACCACGGCTACGCCCCCGTGGTCACCGTCAGGGACGGGGAGGGCGAGGTCGCCTACAAGGGGCCGGTGGCCGGTCTGCCGATCGACGGGGCCAACCTCACCGAGAGCATGGTCATCAAGGTCCCGGACTACCACAACAAGGCGGGCAAAAAGGACCAGATCGCCTTCCAGGGCCAGTTCCTGCCCACCTGGGTGCGCAGCCAGGGGATGTTCTCCGTCTTCCCCGCGCTGGACAATCCGACGCTCGTGCTCACCGCCTACCACGGCAGCCTGGGTATCAACGGCGGTACACCGCAGAGCGTGTACCAGCTCGACAAGTCGCGGATGAAGCAGTTCATGGAGTCCGACGGCAAGACCAAGTACGCCCGCGCGCTGGCGGTCGGCGACTCCATGAAGCTGCCCGACGGCGCGGGCTCTCTGAAGTTCGAGGGGGTCAAGGAGTGGGCCACTTTCCAGGTCTCGCACAAGCCCGGTAATGAGGGCGCGCTGATCGGCGCGGTGGCCGCCCTGGTGGGTCTGGCCGCCTCCCTGTTCATCCAGCGCCGCCGGGTGTGGGTGCGCGCGGTGGCCGGCAAGGACGGCACCACCGTGGTCGAGATGGCCGGGCTCGGCCGCAGTGAGTCCGCCAAGCTGCCGGAGGAGCTCGCCGATCTGGCGGTCCGCCTCCAGGCCGACGCGCCGCCCGCACCGGAAGCCGATGCGCCCGCGCCGGAAGCCGACGCGCCCCCCGCGTCGGAGGCCGCAACCTCCCCCGCGTCCGGGACGGAACCGGAACGCCAACCGGAACCCGCACCGGAATCGAAGCCGGAACCCGAGTCGGAAGGTGAACCGGAATCCGATCCGGCACCCGGGGCCGACGGCACGGATCCCGCAGATCCATCCGAAGGAGCGCACGCGTGAACCTCGCCGCCGAAGTCAACGAGACACTGGCGCACTACAGCAATGTGCTGATCTATTCGGCGATGGCGGTCTACACCCTCGCCTTCCTCGCCCATATCGCCGAGTGGGTGTTCGGCAGCCGCAGCGCCGTCGGCCGCACCGCCGCCGCGATCACCGCCGAGGCGGCCGCCGCCCCGCGTGCCCAGGTCACCGTCCAGGTCGGCGGGAACACCGCCGAGAAGGGCGGCACCGCGGTGCTGGAGCGGCCCAAGGTGATCACCCGCTCCGCCGCGGGCAGCCGGGACGTCCCGGACGGTCCGGGCGCCGCCGGGGGCACGGAACAGGGCGATGTCTACGGCCGGATCGCGGTCGGTCTGACCGTGCTGGCCCTGCTCTTCCACGCCGGGGGCGTGCTCGCCCGCGCCCTGTCGGTGCAGCGGGCCCCGTGGGGCAACATGTACGAGTTCTCCACGACCTTCGCCATGGTCGCGGTCGGCACGTACCTCGTCCTGCTGGCGCTGAAGAAGAACGTGCGCTGGATCGGTCTGCCCCTGGTCACCACGGTCCTCCTCGACCTCGGGCTCGCCGTCTCCGTCCTGTACACCGACAGCGACCAGTTGGTTCCCGCGCTGCACTCCTACTGGCTGTGGATCCACGTCAGCTGCGCGATCGTCTCCGGTGCCTCGCTCTACATCGGCGCCGTCTCCACGCTGCTCTACCTCTTCCGTGACCGGTACGAGGCGCAGCTGGAGAACCCCAAGGGGAAGAAGTTCGGCCGGTTCGCCTCCTCGGTCCTGGAGCGGGTGCCCTCGGCGGCGTCCCTGGACAAGTTCGCGTACCGGATCAACGCCACGATCTTCCCGCTGTGGACCTTCACGATCATCGCGGGCGCGATCTGGGCCGAGGCCGCCTGGGGCCGTTACTGGGGCTGGGACCCCAAGGAGGTCTGGTCCTTCATCACCTGGGTCGCCTACGCCTGCTACCTGCACGCCCGGGCCACCGCGGGCTGGAAGGGCCGTAAGGCCGCCTACCTCGCGCTGATCGCGTTCGGCTGCTACCTGTTCAACTACTACGGCGTGAACATCTTCGTCACCGGCAAGCACTCCTACGCCGGGGTCTGACCGCAGGACGGTCCGCTCCGGCGGGCCGACGTCTCACGGCGGGGAGGGGCGCGAGCACATCGGCTCGCGCGCCTCCCCGCCGTGTCGTCTCACTCGTTCGTGTCCCCGGGGGCCTCGCCCTTGCGGCGCAGTTCCTCCTCGCGGCGGCGCAGATCGGCCTCCCAGCTCTTCAGCCGCTGCTCGTCGTCCTCCGCGGGCCGCTCTGCCGCCTCCTGCGCCTCCCCCGTGTCCTTCTCGTCCTTCTGTCCTCCGAGGGACTTCAGGAACTCGGGGTTGTCGTCCGGCGCGACCCAGCCGCCGCCCCCGCGCGCGCCGCCCCGGACCTCGCCGGCCACCGCGCGTTTACGGCCCGCGATCAGCCAGGAGACCGAGCCGACGACCGGGAACAGCAGCACCAGAATCGCCCAGATCGGCTTGGGGAGGTAGCGGATGTCCTGCTCGTCGGTGGTGATGCAGTCGATGAACGCGTAGATGCTGAGTGCCAGCGGCACCAGGATCATCAGCACCCGGAGCATGAGGCGATCCCCCTGCGTGTGGTGTTCGGGGCCGAAGGCACGGGCCCCAGTTACGGGACCAGGGTAGTGCGTACCGGATACTGGGACGCATGGCTTATGACGATCTTCGTTCCTTTCTGCGGGCGCTGGACAGGGAAGGTGACCTCAAGCGGGTCAAGGCCGAAGTCGATCCGCACCTGGAGATCGGCGAGATCGTCGACAGGGTCAACAAGGCGGGCGGTCCCGCGCTGCTCTTCGAGAACGTCAAGGGCTCGTCGATGCCGCTGGCGATGAACGTCTTCGGTACCGACCGCCGGCTGCTGAAGTCCCTCGGCCTGCGCTCCTACGACGAGATCAGCGAGAAGATCGGCGGTCTGGTCAGGCCGGAGCTGCCGCACGGCTTCGTCGGCGTCCGCGAGGCGTTCGGGAAACTGGGCGCCATGGCGCACGTACCGCCGAAGAAGGTCAAGGACGCGCCGGTCCAGGAGGTCGTGCTCACCGGTGAGGACGTGGACCTGGAGGCGCTCCCGGCGCTGTTCACCTGGCCCGAGGACGGCGGCTCGTTCTTCAACCTGGGCCTGACACACACCAAGCATCCGGAGACCGGGGTGCGCAACCTCGGCCTCTACCGCCTCCAGCGCCATGACCGCCGCACCATCGGCATGCACTGGCAGATCCACAAGGACAGCCGCAACCACTACCAAGTGGCGGCCAGGCGCGGTGAGAAGCTGCCGGTGGCCATCGCCTTCGGCGCGCCGCCCGCCGTGACGTACGCCTCCACGGCCCCGCTGCCGGGCGATATCGACGAGTACCTCTTCGCCGGATTCCTCCAGGGCAAGCGGATCGAGATGGTCGACTGCAAGACGGTGCCGCTCCAGGTCCCGGCCAACGCCGAGGTGGTCATCGAGGGGTGGCTGGAGCCGGGGGAGATGCTGCCGGAGGGCCCGTTCGGCGACCACACCGGCTTCTACACCCCGCAGGAGCCGTTCCCGGCGCTGACCATCGACTGTGTGACCATGCGCAAACGGCCGCTGCTGCAGTCGATCGTGGTGGGGCGGCCGCCGACCGAGGACGGTCCGCTGGGCCGGGCCACCGAGCGGTTCTTCCTCCCGCTGCTCAAGATCGTCGTCCCCGACATCGTGGACTACCACCTCCCCGAGTCCGGCGGTTTCCACAACTGCGCGATCGTCTCGATCGACAAGAAGTACCCCAAGCACGCGCAGAAGGTGATGCACGCCATCTGGGGCGCCCACATGATGTCGCTCACCAAGCTGATCGTGGTGGTGGACGCCGACTGTGATGTGCACGACCTCCATGAGGTGTCCTGGCGCGCGCTGGGGAACACGGACTACGCCCGCGACCTCACCGTGGTCGAGGGCCCGGTCGACCATCTCGACCACTCCTCGTACCAGCAGTTCTGGGGTGGCAAGGCGGGGATCGACGCCACCGCGAAGTGGCCCGAGGAGGGCTACACACGGGACGGCGGCTGGCCCCGGATGGTCGAGTCCGATCCCGCGACATCCGACCGGGTGACGCGCCGCTGGAAGGAGTACGGGCTGTGACGTCCGCCGCCGCTGCCGCGCCGCGTCCCGGGGCCACCAAGTCGTTCCTGCGGCTGGTGATGATCGAGCACTCCGTCTTCGCGCTGCCCTTCGCCTACATCGCCGCGCTCACCGCCATGTTCCGGCTCGACGAGCGCGTCCACTGGACCCGGCTGCTGCTGATCACGGTGGCGATGGTGGGCTTGCGCACCTTCGCGATGGCCGCGAACCGGATCATCGACCGCGAGATCGACGCCCGCAATCCGCGGACCGCGGGCCGCGAACTGGTCACCGGCGCCGTGTCGGTGCGCACCGCGTGGACCGGTGCGCTGGTCGCGCTCGCGGTCTTCCTGGGAGCCGCCGCCCTGCTGAACCCGCTGTGCCTGGTGCTGGCGCCGGTCGCCGTGGTGCCGATGGTGGTCTATCCGTACGGCAAGCGGTTCACCGACTATCCGCACGCCATCCTGGGCCTGGCCCAGGCGATGGGACCGGTCGGTGCCTGGATCGGGGTCACCGGTGAATGGTCCTGGGAGGCGGTGATCCTGGGGCTCGCGGTCGGCATCTGGATCGGCGGCTTCGACCTGATCTTCGCCTGCCAGGACGTGGCGGCCGACCGGGCGCACGGGGTGCGGTCGGTCCCGGCCCGTTTCGGGATCGCGGGAGCGCTGTACGGCGCGCGGTTCTGCCATGTGCTCACCGTCGGCCTGCTGGTCTGGTACGGACTGGCCACGGACGCCGGAGCGTTCTTCTGGACGGGGCTGGTGATCGTCACGGCGGCCTTCGGCTACGAGCACAGCATCGTGCGCCCGGGCGATCTGTCACGGTTGAACCGGGCCTTCTTCACGGTCAACGGCTTCATCGGGATCGCGCTGTTCTGCTGTGCGCTGCTCGACCTGCTGGTGCGGGGGCTGAGCCTGTGAGAGCGGCCGGACGGCGGCGGATAGGCTCGGGCGTGTGGAGCCGCCGCAGGAGCCGTACGAGCCGTACGAAGAGGTGAGCCGACGCCCCTGGGTGGTCGGTGTGTCCGGCGCGTCCGGGACGCCGTTCGCCGCCTCGGTGCTGCGCGCGCTGCTGACCGCGGGGGAGGCCGTCGACCTGGTGATCAGCCGGGCGTCCCGGCTGACGCTGCTGGACGAGACCGGGATCGCGTTCCGGGACGCGCACTGGCGTGACGACCTGTGCCGCTGGCTGGCCCGCGGCGCGGACGGCACGCCCGACGCCTTCGAGGTGCCGGCCGGGGTCGCGGAGGTGCGCCACTGGGCGGCCGGGGACCTCGCCGCCGGGCCGTCCTCCGGTTCGTACCAGGTCAAGGGGATGCTGATCGTCCCGGCGAGCACGGCGTGTGTGGCCGGGGTGGCGCTGGGGCTGTCGAAGGACCTGCTCCAGCGGGCCGCGAGCGTGACCCTCAAGGAGCGGCGCCCGCTCGTGGTCGCGGTGCGGGAGACCCCGCTGAACGGTCAGACGCTCCGGCACCTGGTCTCACTGGACGAGGCGGGCGCGGTGGTACTGCCCGCCTCTCCGGCGTTCTACGCGGGCGCGACGCATATCCAGGATCTGGTGGACTTCGTCGCGGGGCGGGTACTCGACGCGGCCGGAGTGCCGCACAAGCTGTACCGCCGGTGGGAAGGGGAACTCGGTGGGGACCGGGGGAGGGGTTAGCGCGTCCAGCGCTTCCGGGCCATCGCGGCGCGGGCCGCGACGACGACCGCGCGGCGCCCCGCACGGGAGGTGGGCCGGTGGTTCGCACGCGAGCGGTTGGCCAGGTCCCGCAGCTCATGCATACGGGCTTCAAGACCCTCGATCGAGTACACGGTGAGTCTCATCTCCTGAGGAAAACAGGTCGATCGCCTGAAAATTTGCAGGGCTTGTGGCCCTGATGCCTTAGATTCTACATGTAATGTCGCTCGAACTCTGAATAATGGAAGGCGTACGGCATATGGACGCGGTGGACAGGCAGCTCATCCAGGCGCTGCGGGAGAACGGCAGGGCCTCGTACGCGGAGCTGGGCAGGCTGGTCGGCCTGTCCGGACCCAGCGTCACGGACCGGATCAACCGCCTGGAGGCGGCCGGTGTCATCACCGGCTATCGCGCGACCGTCGACGCCGCGTCCCTCGGGCTCGGGGTCACCGCGCTGATCGGCATCCAGCTCTCCGACGCCACCGACCACGAGGACGTGGCACAGCGGATGCGCGACCTCGCCGAGATCGAGGACTGCTGGTTCATCGCGGGCGACGACTCCTACATGCTCAAGGTGCGCGCCTCGGACGTGGACGGTCTGGAGCGGACCATCCGCAGGCTGTCCGGCACCAAGGGCGTCTCCCGCACCCGCACCACGATCGTGCTGTCCACCAAGTGGGAGAACCGGGTCGGAGAGCTCCCCGAGGACATCGAGGCGTAGTCTCGGCGAAGCCGACATCGGCAGAGGAAGGGCCGGAGAAAGACGGCCGGACGCAGGGGGCGAACGCATGGGAGGCGACCGCGTGACGGCGACCACACAGGACGTGGGTTTCAAGCGGGAGTTGGAGCAGAAGGTTCTCGCCGGGGAGCGGCTGTCCCGTGAGGACGGCATCGCCCTGTACGCGTCCGACGATCTGGCGTGGCTGGGCGGTCTGGCCCATGAGGTGCGCACGCGTAAGAACGGCGATGTCGTGCACTTCAACGTCAACCGCCATCTGAACATGACCAATGTGTGCACGGCGTCCTGTGCGTACTGCTCGTTCCAACGGAAGCCGGGTGAGAAGGACGCCTACACGATGCGGATCGAGGAGGCGGTGTGGCTCGCCAAGGCGATGGAGGGGGAGAACCTCACCGAGCTGCACATCGTCAACGGTCTGCACCCCACCCTTCCCTGGCGGTACTACCCGAGGTCGCTGCGGGCGCTGAAGGAGGCGCTGCCGGAGGTCTCGCTGAAGGCGTTCACCGCCACGGAGATCCATCACTTCGAGAAGATCTCCGGGCTCGGCGCGTCGGAGATCCTGGACGAGCTGATCGACGCGGGTCTTGAGTCGCTGACCGGCGGCGGTGCCGAGATCTTCGACTGGGAGGTCCGGCAGCACATCGTGGACCACGAGACCCACTGGGAGGACTGGTCGCGGATCCACCGGCTGGCCCATGAGAAGGGTCTGAAGACGCCGTGCACGATGCTCTACGGGCATATCGAGGAGCCCCGGCACCGGGTGGACCACGTCCTGCGGCTGCGGGAGCTCCAGGATGAGACCGGAGGGTTCCAGGTCTTCATCCCGCTGCGCTATCAGCACGACTTCGTGGACATGAAGGACGGCAAGATCCGCAACCGGCTGCAGGCGCGGACGACGATGGCGACCGGCGCGGAGGCGCTGAAGACGTTCGCGGTCTCGCGGCTGCTGTTCGACAACGTCCCGCATGTGAAGGTCTTCTGGGTCATGCACGGGGTGCAGACGGCTCAGCTCGCGCTGAACCACGGTGCGGACGACATGGACGGCTCGGTCGTCGAGTACAAGATCACCCATGACGCGGACAACTACGGGACGCCGAACAAGCTGACCCGTGACGATCTGCTGGATCTGATCCGGGACGCGGGCTTCCGTCCGGTCGAGCGCAACACCCGCTACGAGATCATCCGCGACTACGAGGGTCCCGACCCGGACCGCCGCGAGTCCCCCCAGCCCATGCGGGTCTGAGGGCCCGGCTGGTTATCGTCGGCCCATGCCTCTGACGTTCGAACTCGACCCGGCCGTCACCCCCGAGCTGCGCGACGGGATCTGCTCCCTGTGGGCCGACACCTCGAACGCGGACGGGGCGGTCGGCTTCGTGCCCCCCGTCACGGTCGACGACGTCCGCTCGGAGCTGGTCAAGCACCTGGTGGCGATGGCCGAGGACCGCGCCCGGCTGCTGGTCGGCCGCGACGAGGACGGCACGGTCGCCGCGACCGCCGTCCTCGGCCTCAACACCCACCGGCTGATGCGCCACTGGTGCTGGCTGTTCACGGTGATGGTCCACCCCTCCCACCAGGGCAAGGGATACGGCCGCGCGCTGATGGCGGCGGCCGGGGAGGCCGCCCGCGGACTGGGCGGGATCACCGGGATACGGCTGACCTGTCGCGGCGGCCGCGGTCTGGAGCGGTTCTACGGCTCCTGCGGCTACAAGGAGGTCGGCCGGGTACCGGACGCGATCCGGGTCGCGGAGGGCGAGTTCCGCGACGACATCACGATGTGGCTGCCGCTGAATTGATCGAAATGCGGACGTGCTTCACTGGGAGGGCAGATCCCCCCAGCAGAAAGAAGTCCAGCCGTGTCACTCCAGCCGAGCGCCACGTTCCGCTACACCCTGATGCGCCTGGGGATCTTCGCCGGCTCCTTCCTGGCCATCTGGGCGCTGGTCTGGTTCCGGCTGGTCCCCTCGGGCCTCGGCCGGTCGAACCTGTTCTGGGTGGCGCTGCTCGCCCTCGTCGTCTCCGCCCCGCTGAGCTGGGTGCTGCTGCGCAAGCAGCGGGAGGCCATGGCGGTCCACGTCGCCGGGAGGGTGGACCGCGCCAAGGAGCGCCTGGCGGCGAACCAGAGCCAGGAGGACGGCGTCTGACCGGCGCCGCACCGGCCCCGCTGTAACCCTCCTCACACCACCCACACCGCTTCGCCACGCCCCGTGGGTCAGCATCCGCTGACCCACGGGGCGTTGCCGTGTGCGGGGCCGGACCGGGGAACCGGGCCCAAAGATTTTCTTTGGGTTACTCAAAGCAGCGGTGTTAACGTACTTGTCATGACGACAGCAGCCGCGCCCCGTATCGCAGCGAGCGTTCCGCTCGTGGCGCGCCTGCACATCGATCTTTGCCGCTGCCTGTCCGCGGCCTGTCGCCGCCGCTGACCCACCTCGCGTACAGCGGCCGGAGATCCCGTACGGACTCCTGGCTCTTCTTCTTCTCCCTCACTGTGACCTCCCCGGAGTGTGTCCGTTGTCGTCCGTTCCCGAGACGTCCCCCAAGACGTCGTCGTCCTTCCGCCTGCCCAAGGTGCCTTTCTGGGCCCAGATCCTGCTCGGCCTGGTGCTGGGTGTGCTGCTCGGCTGGGTCGCCCGCAGCGGTGACATCGGCTGGCTGGTCACCACGCTCGACAAGGTCGGCTCGATCTTCGTCCAGCTCCTGAAGCTGGCCGTGGCCCCGCTGGTCTTCTTCGCGATCCTGATATCGATCACCAACCTGCGGAACGTCAACAACGCCGCCCGGCTGGCGACCCGCACCCTGCTGTGGTTCATGGCCACCTCGCTGATCGCGGTCGCCATCGGCCTGGCCATCGGTCTGCTCACCGACCCCGGCGCGGGCACCGACCTCACCCCCAAGGACGGCGCCAAGCCCGAGGAGGCGGGTTCCTGGCTGGACTTCCTGACCGGGATCGTGCCGACCGACGTGGTCACGCCGTTCACCGAGCTCAACGTCCTCCAGATCGTCTTCCTCGCCGCCGTGGCGGGCGTCGCCGCCCTCCAGCTCGGTGAGAAGGCCCAGCCGATCCTGAACCTGAGCCAGGCGGTGCTGGAGCTGCTCCAGAAGGCGCTGTGGTGGGTCATCCGCCTCGCCCCGCTGGGCACCCTCGGCCTCATCGGCTTCGCCATCGCCGAGTACGGCTGGGACCTCATCGGCAAGTACGCGACCTTCACCGCCGACATCTACATCGGCTGCGCGCTGGTGATGTTCGGCGTCTACCCGCTGCTGCTCTCCACGGTCGCCAAGGTCAACCCGCTGAACTTCTTCAAGGGCGCCTGGCCCGCCATCCAGCTCGCCTTCGTCTCCCGCTCCTCGGTCGGCACCATGCCGCTGACCCAGAAGGTCACCGAGCGCCTGGGCGTCCCCAAGGAGTACGCCTCCTTCGCGGTGCCGTTCGGCTCCACCACCAAGATGGACGGCTGCGCCTCGATCTACCCGGCCATCGCCGCGATCTTCATCGCCCAGATCTTCGACGTCCAGCTCGGCATCGGCGACTACCTGCTGATCGCCTTCGTCTCGGTCATCGGCTCCGCCGCCACCGCGGGCCTCACCGGCGCCACGGTCATGCTGACCCTGACCCTCTCCACGCTGGGCCTGCCCCTGGAGGGCGTGGGTCTGCTGATGGCCATCGACCCGGTGCTGGACATGATGCGGACCGCCACCAATGTGGCGGGCCAGGCCCTGATCCCGGTCCTGGTCTCGGCCCGGGAGAAGATCCTCGACCGCGACGCCTACGCCCACGCCTCCTCGTCCCCGCTGGACGACCCGGACGGCACCGGCCAGGCGGACCCGGCCGAACCCCAGCTGGCCGCCGCGTAACACCGCGAGCGGCGCGCCCGCCGCGACGGCATCCCCGTGCCCCCGGACCCGCAGAGGTCCGGGGGCACGGTGCCATGTCCCGTAGGGGTCCGGGGGCACGGTGCCGTGAGCCATGTCCCGTAGGGGTTCACCTACTTCGGGGCCCGCGAAGACCGGCAGGACAGGGCCTAGGCTAGGCGGCGATATGTGTGCGGGGGCACGGATCGAAGGGGGCTGCCTGCGTGGGCGGGGCGACGAGGGGCAAGCGCGTACCACGGGCGGTGCGGGAGCAGCAGATGCTGGACGCGGCGGTGCGGGCGTTCGCGCGCAGCGGCTACCAGCACGCCTCGATGGACGACATAGCGGAGCTGGCGGGCGTCTCCAAACCGCTGGTCTATCTGTATCTGCACTCCAAGGAGGAGCTGTTCGCGGCCTGTATCCGGCGTGAGGCCGCGGCCCTGGTGGCGGCGGTGCGCGTCGCCGTGGAGCAGGGGGCCTCCGCCGACCGGCAGTTGTGGAGCGGGCTGAGCGGGTTCTTCACGCACACCGCCGCCCACCCGGACGGCTGGACGCTGCTGCACGTCCAGGCCCGTACGCACGGACGGCCGTTCGCGCGTGAGGTGGCCGCGATGCGGGAGGAACTGGTGGCCTTCGTGACCCAGTTGCTGGCCGTGGCGGCGCGGGACAACGCGGCGCGCGAGCGGCTGGACCGCGCGGATGTGGCCGCCATCGCGTACGCCCTGGTGGGCGCGGCGGAGTCGCTGGCCGACTGGGCGGGTGACCAGGGCGGGCCGTCGGCCCAGGAGGCGGCGGCGACCCTGATGGACTTCGCCTGGGCCGGGCTGGGCAATGTGCTGCGCGGTGAGGGATGGGCCCGCGAGGCCGTCCCGCACCCGGCCGGGTAGGACGGTTGACGCGGTGTCATCCGCCTCGCTTACGGGGCGCGCGGTCACCTGATCGGGCGCGCACCTCCGCGGTGCGCCGCCGTCGTCCTCCATGCGCTGGCTAATCTCGACGGGTCCTGCCGGACGTGTGAGAGCGGTGAGCGAGCATGGCCATGACCCGTCGTCCCGCCACGGCCGAATGGCTCGGCCTGCGGCCGCATCCCGAGGGCGGCTGGTACCGGGAGACCTGGCGCGGTGCGGTCTCGGCCCCGCTCCCCGGGTACACCGGTGACCGGGCCACGGCCACGGCGGTCTACTTCCTGCTGACCCCCGGTGAGGAGCAGCACTGGCACAGGGTGCTCTCGGCCGAGCTGTGGCTGTGGCACCGGGGCGGTCCGCTGCGGCTGTTGCTGGGCGGGCCGGGGGAGCGGCCGGAGACGGACGAGCCCGCCGAGGTGGCGCTGGGGCCGGATATCGCGGCCGGGCAGCGGCCCCAGGCCGTCGTACCGCCGGGGGTGTGGCAGTCGGCGCGGCCGGCGGCGGATGAGGAGGTGCTGGTGAGCCGAGTGGTCTCACCGGGCTTTGAGCTCGCGGATTTCCGCAGGTGGGAGGGGTGACCCCGGTCCGGGCTCGGGGTCCGGGTCCGGGGCCCGGAAAGGCAGGAGCCCCGCTTCCCCCACCGGTGTGGAGGGAGCAGGGCTCCTTGGGTACTGCTAGATCAGACCGCGCTGACGTTCTCAGCCTGCGGGCCCTTCGGACCCTGGGTGACGTCGAAGGTCACGGCCTGGTTCTCCTCGAGGGAGCGGAAGCCAGACGCGTTGATCGCGGAGTAGTGAACGAAGACATCGGGGCCGCCGCCGTCCTGGGCGATGAAGCCGAAGCCCTTCTCGGCGTTGAACCACTTGACGGTTCCGGTAGCCATAAGCCCTCCTTGGGCCAAAGGGTTGCCCTGCTCCAGAACCTGCAAGAAGTCTGAAAACTACAAAAGCCCGCGGTTACATGCTCCGCAGGCTCTGTACTGCAAGGGAAACCAAACTGCAACTTGCGGCGAGCTTAGCACGCAGCGTGTGCGAGGGGAAAGAGCCGAAGATCACGAATAAGTGGGGTTTCCAGCACCTCGGAGATGGATAAGATCGCAGGTCGCGCAGCTACTGCCGGAGAATCGCCGGAGGGCTCGCGGCACCCCGCCGCCGCCGTGGGCGCCCTGCGGGGCTAGCCTCCGCATGTGGACATTTCACCGAGTTCCCCCTCGCGGAGTACACAGGGTGCCTCCGACGGCGTCACGCCCGACGGCGACCGCCGGCGCAGCCGCCCGAGAGTGGGCCACATCCAGTACCTGAACTGCATGCCGCTGTACTGGGGCCTCGCCAGGACCGGTTCGCTCCTCGACTTCGAGCTCACCAAGGACACCCCCGACGCCCTGAACGACCAGCTCGTCCGCGGCGACCTCGACATCGGCCCGATCAGCCTGGTCGAGTACCTGCGCAACGCCGACGACCTGGTGGCGCTGCCGGACATCGCGGTGGGCTGCGACGGGCCCGTGATGTCCTGCGTGATCGTCTCGCAGGTGCCGCTGGAGCAGCTCGACCACGCGCGGGTGGCGCTGGGCTCGGCCTCCCGCACCTCCGTACGGCTGGCCCAGCTTCTGCTGGCCGAGCGGCACGGGATCACCCCCGAGTACTACACCTGCCCGCCCGACCTCAGCCTGATGATGCAGGAGGCCGAGGCGGCGGTGCTCATCGGTGACGCGGCGCTGCGCGCCAACCTCCACGAGGCATCCCGGCTGGGCCTCCAGGTCCATGACCTCGGGCAGATGTGGAAGGAGTGGACCGGGCTGCCGTTCGTCTTCGCGGTCTGGGCGGTCCGCCGCGACTACCTGGAGCGGGAGCCGGTGATCGTGCACAAGGTGCATGAGGCGTTCCTCGCCTCCCGGAACGTCTCGCTGGAGGAGGTCGGCAAGGTCGCCGAGCAGGCGGCGCGCTGGGAGGCCCTGGAACCGCCGGTGCTGGAGCGCTACTTCACCACCCTCGACTTCAGCCTGGGCCGGGCCCAGTTGAAGGGCATCGCCGAGTTCGCCCGCCGGACCGGACATGACGGGGGCTACCCGGCGGACGTCCGGGTGGAGCTGCTGGACGGGCAGACCTCCGCGGTCTGAGCGGCCCGTGCCGTCCCGGGCCCGCCTAAGCTGGACCGCGCCGTCGACGGGGGAGGCCCGCCATGGATCCGCTGGGAGCGGACGACCCACGGGTCATCGGCGCGTACCGGCTGCTCGGACGGCTCGGCTCGGGCGGTATGGGCCGTGTCTACCTCGGGCGCAGCGCCGGAGGGCGCACGGTCGCGGTCAAGGTGGTGCACCCCCACTTCGCGCTGGACGAGCAGTTCCGCGCGCGCTTCCGGCGTGAGGTCGAGGCCGCGCGCCGGGTCGGTGGTGCGTGGACCGCGCCGGTGCTGGACGCCGACCCCGGGGCCGCCGTGCCGTGGGTGGCCACCGGCTATGTGGCGGGCCCCTCGCTCAGCCGGGCGATATCCGACGAGGGACCGCTTCCCGAGGCGTCGGTACGGGCGCTGGGGGCGGGGCTCGCGGAGGCGCTGGCCGCCGTGCATGCGCTGGGCCTGGTCCACCGGGACGTCAAGCCGTCCAATGTGCTGCTGGCCCTCGACGGGCCGCGGTTGATCGACTTCGGGATCGCCCGCGCCACCGACGGCACCGCCTCGCTCACCTCCACCGGGGCGTCCATCGGGTCGCCCGGCTACATGGCGCCCGAGCAGATCCTCGGGGAGGACGTCGGCGGACCGGCGGACGTCTTCTCGCTGGGCTCGGTGCTGGCGTACGCGGCGACCGGTGAGGGTCCCTTCCCGGGCGACAGTTCGGCGGCGCTGCTGTACAAGGTGGTCCACGCCGAACCCCGGCTCAGCGAGCAGCTCACCGGCGATCTGCGCGAGCTGGTGGCCGCGTGCCTGGCCAAGAACCCCGCCGAGCGTCCCACCCCGGAGCAGATCGCCCGGCGGCTGGCGCCCGCGGACGGCGCCTCGGGGCTCGTGCGGTCCGGCTGGCTGCCGGGGACGCTGGTGGAGCGGGTGAGCCGGCGCGCGGTGCAACTGCTCGATCTGGAGGCGGAAACGGAGGATCCGGAACCGACCGGGGACGTGGCAGCCGCGCCTGCGGAACCGGAGGCGAGTGCGGAAGCGACCCCGGCACCGCGGGCCGAAGAGACGTCCGCCACCGGCCCGGACCGGTCGGCGCCCCACACCCCGGCTCCGGCTCCGGTTCCGGCCCGGGTCCCCGAGCCGTCCACCGCCGGATCGCCCGCGCTCGGCGCCTTCGGACCCCCGGACCCCTCGTACGCGGACGGACTCCCGGGCCGTGAACCGGCCGACCGCTCCACTCCTCCTCCGCCGCCGTCGTACCCCGCCCCGCTCCCCGAGCGGGGACGCGGTGTCGCGCTCAGCGCGTCCGTGGGCGGCCGCAACCGCCCCAAGGCGCTCAGTTGCACCCTGGTGCTCTCCGTCGCGGGCGCCCTGGCCGCCGCGACGACCGCCGCGGTGGTCTTCGACGTCCTGCCCGGCAGCGGCAAGGACACCAAGGCCGGTCCGCGCGGCGACGCCCGGCCCGGCGGGAGCCCGTCCGCGACGCCGCCGTCCTCGGCGACGCCGAGCGACGGCGCGGGCCCCGGCGCGATCCCCAAGACGTTCCTCGGCACCTGGCGCGGCGACCTCACCTCGGACTCCGGCATCCCCGTGGGCACCATGACCATCACCTTCCGGCAGGGCCGGGTCGGGGAGCAGGTCGCGACCGGCCGGGTGACGCTGTCGGTGCTGCGCTGCGACAGCACCTGGAAGCTGGTCTCCGCCTCCTCCGGTGAACTCCGGCTGGACGCCGCGCTGAAGCGGGACCGGCCCCAGGAGGGGTGCAGCGACGGTTCCACCCAGGAGCGGTTCGTCCTAGCGGGCGACACCCTGCGCTACCGCGCGAAGGACGACCGGGCGGGCGATCCGAGCGGCACCCTGCACAGGCTCCGCTAGGCCCTGTCCTGCCGATCTTCGTGGGCCCGCGACGCCTGGCACCGCACCTCGCCGCGTTGTCGGGATCATCCGAGTACGCCCGCTACCCGAGGACAAGGACGACCCTCCGCCTTGCGAGCTACGGCACCAGACGCCGCGGCCTGATCCACGAAGATCGACAGGACAGGACCTAGCCGTCGCCAGGGGGCGCCCGCGTGGACGGGACACGCCCCGGGAGCGGCGCATCACCGCTGGCGTAGGCTGATTCGGTCCGCCCGTAAACCTCCGAAAGGTACGCCCCGGTGACCGCACACGCAGAGTTGCAGGCAGTCCTCGACCGCGCCGCAGCCGGGGGCCGCATCACACCGCAGGAAGCGCTCGACCTGTACCGGTTCGCGCCGCTGCACGCGTTGGGTGCGGCCGCGGACGCGGTGCGCCGACGTCGTTACGCCGGTACGGAGCACATCGCCACGTACATCATCGAGCGGAACATCAACTACACCAATGTGTGTGTGACGGCGTGCAAGTTCTGTGCGTTCTACGCCGCGCCGAAGGATGGGGAGAAGGGCTGGAGCCGTGATCTCGACGACATCCTGAAGCGCTGTGCGGAGACCGTGGAGCTCGGCGGTACGCAGATCATGTTCCAGGGTGGGCACCATCCCGACTACGGGGTGGAGTACTACGAGGAGCACTTCTCGGCGATCAAGAAGGCGTTCCCGCAGTTGGTGATCCATTCGCTGGGGGCGTCCGAGGTCGAGCACATGGCGCGGATCTCGGGTGTGTCGGCGGAGGAGGCGATCCGGCGGATTCACGCGGCGGGTCTGGACTCGTTCGCGGGCGCGGGTGCGGAGTTGCTGCCGGAGCGGCCGCGCAAGGCGATCGCGCCGCTGAAGGAGTCCGGTGAGCGGTGGCTGGAGATCATGGAGATCGCCCACCGCCTGGGCGTGGAGTCCACCTCGACGATGCTGATGGGGACGGGGGAGACGAACGCGGAGCGGATCGAGCACATCCGGATGATCCGTGAGGTGCAGGACCGCACCGGTGGCTTCCGCGCGTTCATCCCGTACACGTATCAGCCGGAGAACAACAAGCTGAAGGGGCAGACGCAGGCGACGATCTTCGAGTACCTGCGGATGATCGCGATCGCGCGGCTGTTCCTGGACAACGTCGCCCATATCCAGGGGTCCTGGCTGACGGTGGGCAAGGAGGCCGGTCAGCTGTCGCTGCATTACGGCGCGGATGACCTCGGCTCGGTGATGCTGGAGGAGAACGTGGTCTCCTCGGCGGGTGCCAGGCACCGTTCCAACCGCATGGAGCTGCTGCATCTGATCCGCGCGGCGGGCCGGGTCCCCGCACAGCGCGCCACGACGTACGAGCACCTGGTGGTGCACGAGGACCCGGCGAACGACCCCGTCGACGACCGTGTCGTCTCCCATGTCTCCTCCACGGCGATCGCCGGCGGCACCGCCCACCCCGAGCTCAAGCTCATCGACGCGAAGTGACCGCGCCCCCGTGCTGACGATCCACCGTGTGCGCGCGGTCCGCCTCGTGGTGGACCACCCGTCCGAGGAGCGGACGGAGCCGGGGTACGCGGTGGTCGTCACCGGCGCCCGCTTCGCGGCCATCGGGCCGTACGAGGACCTCCTGGCCGAGTACGGCGAGCGCGCCCGGATCCGGGAGTGGGACGGGACGCTGACCCCCGGCCGCTACGAACCGGACGGTGCCGCGTACCTGGAGGCCGCCTACCACCCCGATCCGCGCGAGGCCGATGCGCTCGGCGGTGAACCACTCACCGGGGAGGCGCTCGCGGCCCTGGAGCTGACCGACGCGCGCTGGGGCGCCAGTGCCCGGCGCGGGGTGCAGCGGCTGCTGGCGCGGGGCACGACCGTGCTCACGGGGCCGTTCACCCGGCCCGCGGTGCGCACCGCCGTGGCCCGGTCCGGTATCCGGGAGGCGTCCGGCCCCCGGCCGCGCGCCCTGGTCCCGAGCGGCGTCGCCGACTTCGCGGTCTTCGCCGACGACGGTGACTGCCTCGTCACGGCCCTGGACGGGCGGCTGGTGCACCGGCGGCGGTGAGCCGGGGCGCGGCGGGGGCCGACCCCTGCGGCGGACCGTGCCGCACGAGGTGAACAATGGGGCTGTGACCCGAGCATCCCTGGACAAGCAGCCGCAGGAAGTCGCCGCCATGTTCGACGACGTGGCGGCCAAGTACGACCGCACCAATGACGTGCTGTCCCTCGGGCAGGCCCGTCAGTGGCGCAAGGCGGTCGCCCGCGCGGTGGACGCGCGCCCCGGTGAGCGGGTGCTCGACCTCGCCGCCGGTACCGGTACCTCCTCGCTGCCCTTCCGTGCCGCGGGCGCCTACGTGGTCCCCTGCGACTTCTCGATCGGCATGCTGAAGGAGGGCAAGAAGCGCCACCCCGGGCTGCCGCTGACCGCGGGTGACGCGACCCGGCTGCCCTTCGCCGACGGGGTCTTCGACGCCGTCACGATCTCCTTCGGGCTGCGCAACGTCCAGGACACCGAGGGCGCGCTGCGCGAGATGCTGCGGGTGACCCGGCCCGGCGGCCGGATCGTCATCTGCGAGTTCAGCCATCCGACCTGGGCGCCGTTCCGCACCGTCTACACCGAGTACCTGATGCGCGCGCTGCCGCCGATCGCCACCGCGGTCAGCAGCAGCCCGGACGCGTACGTCTACCTCGCCGAGTCCATCCGTGCCTGGCCCGACCAGGCCGGACTCGCCGCCCGGCTGGGCCGCGCGGGCTGGTCCCGGCCCGCGTGGCGCAACCTCACCGGCGGTGTGGTGGCCCTGCACCGCGCGTAC
Organism: Streptomyces cucumeris; assembly: GCF_024295805.1. Lineage (GTDB taxonomy): Bacteria > Actinomycetota > Actinomycetes > Streptomycetales > Streptomycetaceae > Streptomyces > Streptomyces cucumeris. Next base: position 119,836 of record NZ_JANCLX010000017.1, on the reverse strand, counting down.
CGGCCGGAGTAGGCGGCTCGCGGCCGCCGCCCGGCGGTCCGGCCGCCGGTCCTCCAGGTCAAGCCGCCGGTCTCACAGGTCCAGCCGGTGGCAGATGGCCGGGACCCGGGAGACCGGCGACTCCAGGTGCTCCGCGGCGCGCATGCCCAGCCGCCGGGTCACCGCTATGGAGCGCTCGTTGCGGGCGTGCACCATCGCGACCACATGGCCGACCCCGGCGGCGCGCACCCGCTCCAGCGCGGCTTCGGCCGCCACGGTGGCGTAGCCGCGGCCCCAGTACGCCCGGCCGAGCCGCCAGCCGATCTCGATCTCGCCCACCGGACCCCAGTCCTGGGGCCACGGCTGGGCGCCGGTGAAGCCGATCACCTCGTCCGAGTCGTTCAGCAGGGTGTAGAGGCAGAAGCCGTGCGCCTCGGCGTGCGCGCGCTGGCGGGCGGTGAACTCCTCGTAGTGGGCGAGGTCATGGGAGGCCCCGCCGTGGAACTCCATCACCTCCGGATCGTCGAAGACGCGGTGCCAGGCCGAGGCGTCCTCGGGGGTGGGCACGCGCAGGTGTACGGCGGGCTGGGTCACGGTCATCAGGGGCGGCCCTTCGCGAGTGGTCGAGTACGGCCCCCATAGACTGCTGCTGTCCAGTGCCCGGCGCGACCGGCACGCCGTTACCGAGGCTTCGGGAGACCCCGCGTGAGCGAGACCGCACCCACCCAGAGCGTGTCCTCCGGGAGCTCGGAGCGCACCGCCGACGTGATCGTCGTCGGTGCCGGACCGGCCGGTTCCACCACCGCGTACTACCTGGCCAAGGCCGGTCTGGACGTACTGCTGCTGGAGAAGACGGCCTTTCCGCGCGAGAAGGTGTGCGGTGACGGGCTGACCCCGCGCGCCACCAAGCAGCTCGTCGCCATGGGCATCGACGTCTCCGAGGAGGCGGGCTGGCTGCGTAACAAGGGTCTGCGGATCATCGGCGGCGGGGTGCGGCTGGAGCTGGACTGGCCCGATCTGGCCGCCTATCCGGACTACGGACTGGTCCGCAAGCGCGACGACTTCGACGAGCAGCTCGCGAACCAGGCGCAGAAGGCCGGGGCGCGGCTGTACGAGCGCTGCAACGTGGGCGCGCCGATCACCGATCCGCGCACCGGCCGGATCACCGGTGTCGAGGCCAAGCTGGGCGAGGAGAAGACGCCGGTCACCTTTCACGCCCCGCTCGTCGTCGCCGCCGACGGCAACTCCACCCGGCTGTCGCTGGGGATGGGGCTGCACCGGCGCGAGGACCGTCCGATGGGCGTCGCGGTGCGCACGTACTTCACCTCGCCCCGCCATGACGACGACTACCTGGAGTCCTGGCTGGAGTTGTGGGACCGGCGCGGTGCGCAGGACCGGCTGCTGCCCGGCTACGGCTGGATCTTCGGCATGGGCGACGGGACGAGCAACGTCGGCCTCGGCGTGCTCAACACCTCCTCGTCCTTCAAGGAGTTGGACTGGCGGGAGATCCTCAAGGCGTGGTGCGCCTCGACGCCGGAGGAGTGGGGCTACACCCCGGAGAACATGACCGGGCCGATCCGCGGCGCCGCCCTGCCGATGGCGTTCAACCGCCAGCCGCACTACACCCGCGGGCTGCTCCTGGTGGGCGACGCGGGCGGCATGGTCAACCCGTTCAACGGCGAGGGCATCGCCTATGCGATGGAATCCGGGCAGCTCGCCGCCGATGTGATCGTGCAGGCCCACGCCCGGACCACCGCCGCGCAGCGGGAGATGGCGCTCCAGCGCTATCCGAAGGTCCTCAAGGACACCTACGGCGGCTACTACACGCTGGGCCGCGCCTTCGTGAAGCTGATCGGCAACCCGAAGGTGATGCGGCTGGCGACCGAGCGCGGGCTGACCCACCCGATGCTGATGCGCTTCACCCTGAAGCTGCTGGCGAACCTGACCGACCCGACGGGCGGGGACGCGATGGACCGCATCATCAACGGTCTGACCAAGGTGACCCCGCGGGCCTAGGCCCTGTCCTGTCGGCCGGGCCGCAGCGGGTCAGCCGCCGCCGTCCTCGCCCTCGCTGGTGAGGACGCCGAACGGCGCCCCGGCCACGTCCGTCAGCCAGGCCATCCGGCCGACGCCCTCGGCGGAGAAGGCGGGCATCAGCACCGAACCGCCCAGCTCCTGCCCCTTGGTGACCACTCCGTCGCAGTCCGTGACCTGGATGTAGGGCAGCCACTGCGCGGGGGTCGAATGTCCCTCCTGGAGCTTGGCGACCCCGCCGAAGGCGCCGTCCTTCCCGGCGCCGGACGTGGAGAGCACGGTGTACGTCCCGCCGGGGAACGAGACGTCCTCGGCGTCCCAGCCGAAGACGGCGTGGTAGAAGGCGAGGGCCACGACGGGGTCGGGGGAGTGCAGCTCGGTCCAGCACAGACTGCCCGGGTCGTTGACCAGCTCCAGACCGGCCGTCTTGCCGGGCTGCCAGACGGCGAACCGGGCGCCCCCGGGATCGGCGAAATGGGCCATCCGTCCCTCGTGGAAGACATCGAACGGCGCGACCACCACCGCGCCGCCCGCCATCTCGACGGATGCCGCGGTGGCGTCGGCGTCGGGCGTGTGGAAGTACGGCGTCCAGGCCGAGCGCGCGTTCTGCTCGGTGAGCGGACCGAGGGCCGCGACGGTCTTGCGGTCCCGTGTGAAGAAGCCGTAGCCGCCCGCCTCGGGCCCGGCCGACTCGAAACTCCAGCCCAGCAGCCCCTGGTAGAAGGCCACGGCCGCGTCGGTGTCGGGGGCGCCGAGATCGAGCCAGTTGGGCGCGCCGGGGACGTAGTCGGTGGTGAGCATGGATGCTCCTCCGGCGGTCGGGCGTGAAGGACCTCTCGTCCTCAGTCTGGCACCGGCCCCGGAACGCCGCCGCCGGGACCGGGAACGGCCCCGGACCTCCGCGTGCGGTGCGGCTCCCGATATGACGCGGTCACCCGGCGGCGGTGACAATGAACGTGTGGGGGGCGCCGTGAGCGTCAGCCGCGGCGACCGGAACGATGGGGCCCGCGGGCCGGTTCCGCCGCCGGTGGGCCGTCAGGAGGTACTCCCATGACGAAGGCAGCGGACATCATGCACCCGGGCGCGCAGTGGATTCCGGCCACCGAGTCGCTGGACCGCGCCGCCCAGCTGATGCGCGAACTGAACGTCGGGGCGCTGCCGGTCAGCGACAGCAACGAGCGGCTGTGCGGCATCCTCACCGACCGCGACATCGTGGTCGGCTGTGTGGCGCGCGGCGGCGACGCGTCCCGGATGACGGCCGGGGACCTCGCCAAGGGCACCCCGCGCTGGATCAGCGCGGACGCCGATGTCAGCGAGGTGCTGCGGGAGATGGAGGAGCACCGGATCCGCCGGCTGCCGGTGATCGACAAGAACAAGCGGCTGGTCGGCATGATCAGCGAGGCGGACCTCGCCCGGCACCTCTCGGACCAGCAGATCGGCGAGTTCGTGGAGAAGGTGTACGCCACGGCGTGAACGGCATGAGGCCGCCGCCCCCGGGAGGGAACGGCGGCCCCGTGGCCGTTCGGCGGTGCCGTGCGCGGCAGTTGGCCGTGCGCGGACGACAGCCGTGCGGGAATTACAGGACGCGCACCGCGCCGGTGGGCATGTCGTAGTCCAGCGGACGCTCGACGATGCCGGTGCTCGGGTTCTGGGCGCCGATGAACTTGCCGTCGCCGATGTAGACACCGACGTGGTAGGCGCTGCCGGAGCTGCCCCAGTAGAGGATGTCGCCCGGCTGGAGGTTGTCCAGCGACACCTGGGTGCCGACGGTGGACTGGTCCTGGGAGACGCGCGGCAGGTCGATGCCGATCTGCTTGAACGCGGCCTGGGTCAGACCGGAGCAGTCGTAGGAGGTCGGACCGCTGGTGCCGAGCACGTACGACTTGCCGAGCTGCGCCTTCAGGAAGCTGATGACGGTGGCGGCGTTACCCGTGGCGTTGCTGGTGCTGGGCGTGGAGAGGGTCGAGCGCTCGGCGGAGCGGGACGCCTTCTCGGCCTTGGCCTCGGCCGCACGCTTGGCGGCGGCCTTGCGCGCCGCCTCCTTGGCTTCCTTCGCCTTGCGGTCGGCCTCCGCCTTGGCCTTCTTGGCCTCGGCCTTCGCGTGGGCGGCGGCCTGGTCCTGCTGCGCCTGCAGCTGGTAGTCCGAGGCTGCCTGCTGCGTGGCGTCGGCGGTCTGGGCGGCCGTGCTCGCCAGCGTGGCGCTGACGGTCGGCATCTCGATCGTCGACTCGGCGGCCGACGACTCGGTGGCGGAAGCGGGCACGGCGGCACCGGCCACCGCGATGGTGAGGAAGCCACCGGTCACCCCTGCGCGGAGTGTGCCCTTGGACGCGGCACGGCGGGGCTTCCGGTGGCTGGGTATGTGTGCGACTGGGGACATAGGTCACTGGCTATCAGGGCCGAAAGGCCCGGATCAACAAAAGTGGGGTGCGCCACATTTGGCGTGTACACGCCTAAAAATCGGCTGATTCGGCCGCCACCGCGGCGCCCGCCGCGATGTCCGAATTTCTCGATCATGTCTCTACGCACGGCATTTGGCGGCCGTGCGGAGCCGGCGGGCGGTCTACCACCGATGCAGCCCGCATATCAAAGGTTCCCGTGAATTCGGGTTCCACAACCCATCGGGACGTGGGATACCTCACTCCGTGGCGCCCGTTCGCGGGGCTCCCGTGGGTGGGTGGTGAAGCGGACGGGGCCGACGCGTGAAGCGGGTACGGCCGATACGTGGAGTGACCGCGCGGACCGCTCGTGAAACAAAGCGCGAACCGGCGATCAAGGAGGGCGGGTGGACGCCGGGTGCGTCCTGCGGGTGGTGCGGGCGCCGGCCCGGCGACCGGGTCACCCGGGAGGGTGGCGGACAAATATCAGCTGACGATGTCCATCGCAAATTTGCATGTATGTACCATGTCTTGGTAAGGGCGCAACGCCCTCACCAGTGACGACGTCCCCGAATGTCACTTCTGGTGATCGTTCGGATGCTTCGCGTACAAGATCACCGCTCATCCGACTTCATGATCCTTCGTCAGGTGGTGGAGATCACAAAGACGGTGACGTACCCCGTGTCGCAGATCACAGACCGACGGGCATAGGATGCAGGCGAAACGGGCTTGTGAACTGCCTCACATGAGCACGATCTTCGTGGGGCGACGGCACGTCCGTGCGGTCCGCCAGACAGTCATCGTCGACTGAAGGGAGCGAGGACGGTGAACGCATACGCGCCCATCCTCGTACTGGGAGCCCTCGGGGCAGGTTTTGCGATCTTCTCGGTTTTCATGGCCGCGATCATCGGCCCCAAGCGCTACAACCGGGCCAGGCTCGAGGCCTACGAATGCGGTATCGAGCCGACTCCGCATCCGGCCGGCGGTGGGCGCTTCCCCATCAAGTACTACCTGACGGCGATGCTCTTCATCGTCTTCGACATCGAGATCGTCTTCCTCTACCCCTGGGCCGTTTCCTTCGACGCCCTGGGGCTGTTCGGGCTCGTGGAGATGCTCCTCTTCGTGCTCACCGTCTTCGTCGCCTACGCCTATGTGTGGCGGCGCGGCGGACTGGAGTGGGACTGAAGGGGCCAAGAGGAGATAGGGGAAACAGCGCATGGGTATCGAAGAGAAACTCCCGAGCGGCTTCCTGCTCACCACCGTGGAACAGGCCGCCGGACTGGCCCGCAAGTCCTCCGTGTTCCCGGCCACCTTCGGCCTGGCCTGCTGTGCCATCGAGATGATGACCACCGGTGCCGGCCGCTACGACCTCGCCCGCTTCGGCATGGAGGTCTTCCGGGGCTCGCCCCGGCAGGCCGACCTCATGATCGTCGCGGGCCGGGTCAGCCAGAAGATGGCACCGGTGCTGCGGCAGGTCTATGACCAGATGCCGAACCCCAAGTGGGTCATCTCCATGGGCGTCTGCGCCTCCTCCGGAGGCATGTTCAACAACTACGCGATCGTGCAGGGCGTCGATCACATCGTCCCGGTCGACATCTATCTGCCCGGCTGTCCGCCGCGCCCCGAGATGCTCCTGGACGCGATCCTCAAGCTGCACCAGAAGATCCGCGAGGAGAAGCTCGGCGTGAACCGCGAGCGCGCGGCCCGGGAGGCGGAGGAAGCGGCGCTCAAGGCGCTCCCGACGATCGAGATGAAGGGGCTGCTCAGGTGAAGGCGAACGGGGTCAATCCCGACCAGGACCTCAACGCGGAGAACCTCCCCGGCAGGCGCGGTGACCACGGCGAGGCCATCCGGGTCCAGCACGGCATGTTCGGTGCCAACAACGGCGGTGACACCACCGGGTACGGCGGGCTGGTGCGTCCGGTGCGGCTGCCCGGCCAGGCCGGCCGTCCGTACGGGGGCTGGTTCGACGAGGTCGCCGATGAACTCGAGGGCGCGCTGGAGGAGCAGTCGCTGCTCCCCGAGAACGCGATCGAGAAGACCGTCGTGGACCGCGATGAGCTGACCTTCCACATCGCGCGCGAGCACCTGCCGCGGGTGGCCCGGACGCTGCGCGACGACCCGGCGCTCCGCTTCGAGCTGTGCACCGGGGTCAGCGGGGTGCACTTCCCCGGTGACAAGGGCCGGGAGCTGCACGCCGTCTACCACCTGCGGTCGATCACCCACAACCGGATGATCCGGCTGGAGGTGGGCGCCCCCGACGACGATCCGCACATCCCGTCGATCGTCGATGTGTACCCGACCAACGACTGGCACGAGCGCGAGACCTACGACTTCTTCGGCCTGGTCTTCGACGGCCATCCCGCGCTGACGCGGATCATGATGCCGGACGACTGGCAGGGCTTCCCGCAGCGCAAGGACTACCCCCTGGGCGGTATCCCCGTCGAGTACAAGGGCGCCCAGATCCCGGCTCCGGACCAGCGGAGGTCGTACAGCTGATGTCTGCCACCCATGCCACTCCCTCCGCCTCCGCGCGCGAGACGACCGAGGGCACCGTCTACACCGTCACCGGCGGCGACTGGGACGAGGTCGTGGCCGCCGCGGCCCGGGCCGACGATGAGCGGATCATCGTCAACATGGGTCCGCAGCACCCCTCCACGCACGGGGTGCTCCGGCTGATCCTGGAGATCGACGGCGAGACGGTCACCGAGGCCCGCTGCGGAATCGGTTATCTGCACACCGGAATCGAGAAGAACCTCGAATTCCGGAACTGGACGCAGGGCACCACCTTCGTGACCCGCATGGATTACCTGACGCCCTTCTACAACGAGGCGGCGTACTGCCTGGGCGTCGAGAAGCTGCTCGGCATCGAGGACCAGGTGCCGGACCGGGCCTCGGTCATCCGGGTGCTGCTGATGGAGCTCAACCGGCTCTCCTCCCATCTGGTGGCCATCGCCACCGGCGGTATGGAGCTGGGCGCGACCACCGTGATGATCTATGGCTTCCGCGACCGTGAGCTGATCCTCGACATCTTCGAGCTGATCACCGGGCTGCGGATGAACCACGCCTACATCCGGCCCGGTGGGCTGGCCCAGGATCTGCCGCCGGGAGCGGTCGACCAGATCCGCGCCTTCCTCATCCAGATGCGCAAGAACCTGCCCGAGTACGACAAGCTGGCGACCGGGAACCCCATCTTCAAGGCCCGGCTCCAGGACGTCGGCTATCTCGACCTGGCGGGCTGTATGGCCCTCGGCGCGACCGGCCCGATCGTGCGCGCCACCGGACTCCCGCACGATCTGCGCAAGTCCAACCCCTACTGCGGCTACGAGAACTACGACTTCGAGGTGCCGACCGCCGACACCTGCGACGCCTACGGCCGCTTCCTGATCCGGCTGGAGGAGATGCGCCAGTCGCTGCGGATCGTGGAGCAGTGCCTGGAGCGGCTGGAGCCCGGCCCGGTGATGGTCGAGGACAAGAAGATCGCCTGGCCCGCGCAGCTCGCGCTCGGCCCGGACGGTCTCGGCAACTCCCTGGACCACATCAAGAACATCATGGGCACCTCGATGGAGGCCCTGATCCACCACTTCAAGCTGGTGACCGAGGGATTCCGGGTCCCGCCCGGACAGGCGTACATCGCGGTGGAGTCGCCCAAGGGCGAACTGGGCGTGCACATGGTCAGCGACGGCGGCACCCGCCCGTTCCGCGTCCACTTCCGGGATCCGTCGTTCACCAATCTGCAGGCCGTGGCGGCGATGTGCGAAGGCGGCCAGGTCGCCGACGTGATCGTCGCCGTGGCGTCCATCGACCCTGTGATGGGAGGCGTCGACAGGTGAGTGACGTAACTCTGGGGATGCCGCAGCTTCCCGCCCCCGACTATCCGGCCGAGGTGCGTGCCCGGCTGGAGGCGGACGCCCGGGAGGTGATCGCCCGCTACCCGGACAGCCGCAGCGCGCTGCTGCCGCTGCTGCACCTGGTGCAGTCCGAGGAGGGCCATGTCACCCGCACCGGGGTGCGGTTCTGCGCCGAGGTGCTGGACCTCACCACCGCCGAGGTCACCGCGGTCGTCACCTTCTACACCATGTACCGGCGCAAGCCCTCCGGTGACTACCAGGTGGGGGTGTGCACCAACACCCTGTGCGCGGTGATGGGCGGCGACGCGATCTTCGAGGAGCTCCAGCGCCATCTGGAGGTGGGCAACGGGGAGACCACCGAGGACGGCAAGGTCACCCTGGAGCACATCGAGTGCAACGCGGCCTGCGACTTCGCCCCCGTGGTGATGGTCAACTGGGAGTTCTTCGACAACCAGACGGTGGACTCCGCGAAGCGGCTGGTCGACGACCTCCGGGCGGGCCGGACCGTCGAGCCCACCCGCGGCGCCCCGCTGTGCACCTACAAGGAGACCGCGCGGATCCTCGCGGGCTTCCCCGACCCGCGGCCGGGCGCCGTCGAGGCCGGCGGCGCCGCCGGACCCGCCTCGCTGGTCGGACTGCGGCTGGCCAAGGGCGAGAGCGCACCGGGCCGGGTCGTCTCGCCCAGGTCTTCCGGCGCTCCGTCGGACGAGCCGCCCGCGTCCCACCCGAGCTCGCACGACGCGCCGCAGCGGACCTCGGCCTCCGATCCGCAGCACCCGTCCGGTCCGGTCACCGAGGAGGGGGAGTGATGACTGTGACGACCGAGCTCAACGAGCACAGCCCGGAGAAGCTGCTGGCACCGGTGCTCTCCGCGTTCTGGGACCAGCCCAACGCGTGGACGCTGCGCACCTATCTGCGCCACGAGGGCTACGACGGTATGCGCAAGGCGCTCGCCATGGCCCCGGACGATGTGATCGCGCTGGTGAAGGACGCGGGGCTGCGCGGCCGCGGCGGCGCGGGCTTCCCCACCGGGATGAAGTGGCAGTTCATTCCGCAGGGCGACGGCAAACCGCATTACCTGGTGGTCAACGCCGATGAGTCGGAGCCGGGTACCTGCAAGGACATCCCCCTTCTCTACGCCAATCCGCACTCCCTCATCGAGGGCATGGTCATCGCCTGCCACGCCATCCGCTCCGAGCACGCCTTCATCTATCTGCGCGGTGAGGTCGTCCCCGTACTGCGGCGGCTGCACGAGGCGGTGCGCGAGGCGTACGAGGCGGGCTACCTCGGCACGGCCGAACGCCGCAGCCAGAAGCTGGGGATGGCGGGACTGCCCGGTCTCGACATCACGGTGCACGCGGGCGCCGGCGCGTACATCTGCGGTGAGGAGACCGCACTGCTGGACTCGCTGGAGGGGCGGCGCGGTCAGCCCCGGCTCCGGCCGCCCTTCCCGGCGGTCGCGGGTCTGTACGCGTGCCCCACTGTGGTGAACAACGTCGAGTCCATCGCCTCGGTTCCCGCGATCCTCAACAAGGGCAAGGAATGGTTCCGTTCGATGGGCAGCGAGAAGTCCCCGGGCTTCACGCTCTACTCGCTGTCCGGCCATGTGGCCAACCCCGGGCAGTACGAGGGCCCGCTCGGCATCACCCTGCGCCAACTGCTCGATATGAGCGGCGGGATGCGCCCCGGCCACCGGCTGAAGTTCTGGACCCCGGGCGGGTCCTCCACCCCGCTGCTCACCGAGGAGCACCTCGATGTCCCGCTGGACTACGAGGGCGTGGGCGCGGCCGGGTCGATGCTGGGCACCAAGGCGCTCCAGTGCTTCGACGAGACCACCTGTGTGGTGCGGGCGGTGACCCGCTGGACCGAGTTCTACGCCCATGAGTCCTGCGGCAAGTGCACGCCCTGCCGCGAGGGCACGTACTGGCTGGTCCAGCTCCTGCGCGACCTGGAGGCAGGCAAGGGGCGGATGGACGACCTCGACAAGCTGGCGGACATCGCCGACAACATCAACGGCAAGTCCTTCTGCGCACTGGGCGACGGCGCGGCCAGCCCGATCTTCTCCTCCCTCAAGTACTTCCGCGAGGAGTACGAGCAGCACATCACCGGCGGCGGCTGTCCCTTCGACCCGGCGAGGTCCACGGTGTGGGCCGATGAGCCGCGCTCCACTCACCTGGGGGTGAACGCATGACCGTGACCACCAACGCACCCTCGGGAGGCGGGGAGGCGGCGGTGCCGCGAGAGGATCTGGTGTCCGTCACCATCGACGGGATCGAGATCTCCGTCCCCAAGGGGACCCTGGTCATCCGCGCCGCCGAGCTGCTCGGCATCGAGATCCCCCGGTTCTGCGACCATCCGCTGCTGGACCCCGCGGGTGCCTGCCGCCAGTGCATCGTCGAGGTCGAGGGCCAGCGCAAGCCGATGGCCTCGTGCACCATCACCTGCACCGACGGCATGGTCGTGAAGACCCAGCTCACCTCGCCGGTCGCCGAGAAGGCGCAGCGCGGGGTGATGGAGCTGCTGCTGATCAACCACCCGCTGGACTGCCCGGTCTGCGACAAGGGCGGTGAGTGCCCGCTGCAGAACCAGGCGATGTCCACCGGCTCGGCCGACAGCCGCTTCGAGGGCAGGAAGCGGACGTTCGAGAAGCCGGTGCCGATCTCCACGCAGGTGCTGCTGGACCGCGAGCGCTGTGTGCTGTGCGCGCGCTGCACCCGCTTCTCCAACCAGGTCGCCGGGGACCCGATGATCGAGCTGCTGGAGCGGGGCGCGCTCCAGCAGGTGGGCACCGGTGAGGGCGACCCCTTCGAGTCGTACTTCTCCGGCAACACCATCCAGATCTGTCCGGTGGGAGCGCTCACTTCGGCGGCGTACCGCTTCCGTTCCCGCCCCTTCGACCTGGTCTCCTCGCCGAGTGTGTGCGAGCACTGCGCGGGTGGCTGCGCGACCCGCACCGACCACCGGCGCGGCAAGGTGCTGCGGCGGCTCGCGGCGGACGACCCCGAGGTCAACGAGGAGTGGATCTGCGACAAGGGCCGTTTCGGCTTCCGCTACGCCCAGCTCCCCGACCGGCTCACCACCCCCCTGGTGCGCAACCGGGAGACCGGTGAGCTGGAGACGGCGAGCTGGCCGGAGGCGCTGGAGGCGGCCGCGGCGGGGCTGGCCGCGGCGCGCGGCCGGACCGGGGTGCTGACCGGCGGCCGGCTCACGGTCGAGGACGCCTACGCCTACGCGAAGTTCGCGCGGCTGGCCCTGGAGACCAACGACATCGACTTCCGCGCCCGGGTGCACAGCCAGGAGGAAGCCGACTTCCTGGCCGCGCAGGTCGCGGGCCGCGGCCGTGACCTGGACGGCACCGGGCTCACCTACACCACGCTGGAGAAGGCCCCGGCGGTGCTGCTGGCCGGCTTCGAGGCGGAGGAGGAGGCACCCGGGGTCTTCCTGCGGCTGCGCAAGGCCCACCGCAAGCACGGCCAGCGCACCTTCTCGCTCGCCACCCATGCCACCCGGGGGCTGGAGAAGGCGGGCGGCACGCTGCTGCCCGCCGCCCCCGGTACCGAGACCGAGTGGCTGGACGCCATCGCGGGCCGCACCGGTCTGGACGAGACCGGGGAGTCCGCGGCGGAGGCGCTGCGCGCCGAGGGCGCGGTGATCCTGGTGGGCGAGCGGCTGGCGTCCGTGGCGGGCGCGCTGACCGCCGCGGTGCGGGCCGCCGCCGCCACCGGGGCCACGCTCGCGTGGATCCCGCGCCGGGCGGGGGAGCGGGGCGCGATCGAGGCGGGAGCCCTGCCCGGGCTGCTGCCCGGCGGCCGTCCCGCCGCCGATCCGCGCGCCCGCGAGGAGACCGCGGCCGTATGGGGCGTGTCCGGGCTGCCGCACCAGGAGGGCCGGGACACCGGCCGGATCATCGAGGCCGCGGCCACCGGGGCGCTCGGCGCGCTGCTGGTCGCCGGGGTCGAGGTGGGCGATCTGCCCGATCCGGCACGGGCGTTGGCCGCCCTGGACGCGGTCGGCTTCACCGTCAGCCTGGAGCAGCGGCCCTCGGAGGTCACCGAGCGGGCGGATGTGGTGCTGCCGGTCGCGGCGGTCCCGGAGAAGCAGGGCACCTTCCTCACCTGGGAGGGGCGGGCCCGGCCGTTCGAGGCGGCGCTCAAACCGGACCAGATGACCCGCCGTCACACCCTCCCGGACACCCGGGTGCTGCATATGCTGGCCGACGCGCTGGACACCCCGCTGGACCTGCCGGACGTGGACGCGGCCCGTGCCGAGCTGTCCCGGCTGGGCGCCTGGCAGGGCCCGCACACCACCGTTCCGCTGGAGACCGGGGGTCCGCTGCCGCGGCCCGCCGAGGGCGAGGCGGTTCTCGCCGGTCACCGGCTGCTGCTGGACCACGGACGGCTCCAGGAGGGCGATCCGGCGCTGGCGGGCACCCGCCACGCCGCCGTGGCCAGGCTCTCGGAGGCCACGGCCGAGGAGGCCGGGGTGACGGACGGTCTGCCGCTGCGGATCACCGGCCCGGCCGGATCCGTCCAGCTCACCCTGGCCGTCACCGATATGCCCGACCGGGTCGTCTGGCTGCCGATGGCCTCCACCGGCGGCGGTATCCACCGCGATCTCGGGGCCCGCCCCGGTGATGTGGTCCGGATCGCCGCTCCCGCGACCGAGCCGGAGGTGACCGCATGAACGTCGCCGCTGAGGACCTGTCGATGTTCGGCCGCGACCCGTGGTGGCTGATCCTGATCAAGGTCGTCTTCTGCTTCGCCTTCCTGATGCTGACCGTGCTGATCTCCATCGTCATGGAGCGCAAGGTCGTCGGCTGGATGCAGCTGCGCATCGGGCCCAACCGGCACGGCCCCTGGGGCATGCTGCAGTCCCTCGCGGACGGCGTGAAGCTCATGCTCAAGGAAGACCTGACGGTCAAAGGCGCGGACAAGGTGGTCTACGTCCTGGCGCCGATCGTCGCGGCCATCCCCGCCTTCATGGCGGTCGCGGTGATCCCGTTCGGCCCGGCCGGGAACGAGATCTCGGTCTTCGGCCACCGCACCACGATGCAGCTCACCGATCTGCCGATCGCCGTCCTCTACATCCTGGCCACCGCCTCGGTGGGCATCTACGGGATCGTGCTGGCGGGCTGGTCGTCGGGTTCGACCTATCCGCTGCTCGGCGGACTGCGCTCATGCGCCCAGATGATCAGCTACGAGATCGCGATGGGGCTGTCGTTCGCGGCGGTGTTCCTCTACTCCGGGTCGATGTCGACCTCGCAGATCGTCGCCTCCCAGCAGGACCGCTGGTACGCGGTGCTGCTGCCGGTCTCGTTCCTGATCTACATCATCGCGATGATCGGTGAGACCAACCGGGCGCCGTTCGATATGCCGGAGTCCGAGGGCGACCTGGTCGGCGGCTTCAACACCGAGTACTCCTCGATCAAGTTCGCGCTCTTCATGCTCGCCGAGTACATCAACATGGTCACCGTCTCGATGGTGGCGGTCACCCTCTTCCTCGGCGGCTGGCGCGCGCCCTGGCCGATCAGCACCTTCTGGGAAGGCGCCAACCACGGCTGGTGGCCCCTGCTGTGGTTCCTCGGCAAGGTCGTGACCTCGCTGTTCCTCTTCATCTGGATCCGCGCCTCGCTTCCGCGCGTGCGCTACGACCAGTTCATGAAGCTGGGCTGGAAGGTGCTCATCCCGATCTCGATGGTCTGGCTGATGCTGGTCGCCACCGTGCGGGCGCTGCGCAACGAGAACTACGACTACCAGGACATCGTGCTCTACGTCGGCGGCGGAGTGATCGCGCTGCTGCTGCTCTCCTTCGTCGTGGACATCTTCCGCGACCGCGAGACGGCCAAGGCCGCGGCCGCGGCGGCGGAAGCCCCCGAGCCCGCCTTCGACCCGATGGCGGGCGGCTTCCCGGTGCCGCCGCTGCCCGGACAGTCCCTGCCACCCGTACCCCGCCGACGGTCCCGCCAGGAACGCGAGTTGATTGTCAGTGGCGGCCCCGACACTGTCAGTGACGGAAAGGAGGCCGACGGTGTCTGACTTCCAGAACCCGGTGGCCGGCTTCGGCGTGACCTTCAAGGCCATGTTCAAGAAGCGGCTCACCGAGCAGTACCCCGAGGAGAAGAAGCCCACCGCGCCCCGCTTCCATGGACGCCACCAGCTCAACCGCCATCCGGACGGGCTGGAGAAGTGCATCGGCTGCGAGCTGTGCGCCTGGGCCTGCCCGGCGGACGCGATCTACGTCGAGGGCGCGGACAACACCGAGGAGGAGCGGTACTCCCCGGGGGAGCGCTACGGCCGCGTCTACCAGATCAACTACCTGCGCTGCATCCTGTGCGGCCTGTGCGTCGAGGCGTGTCCCACCCGGGCGCTGACCATGACGAACGAGTACGAACTGGCCGACCGCAGCCGTGAGTCGCTCATCTACACCAAGGAGGAGCTGCTCGCCGGTCTCGAGGAGGGCATGGTCGACAGCCCGCACGCCATCTACCCCGGGATGGACGAGCAGGACTACTACCGGGGCCTGGTCACCGAGGCGGCGCCCGGGGCCCGGCGCCAGGTGGCGGTCAGCAAGGGCGAGACCCCCTCCGACGGGCCCGCGGGGAACGAGGAGGTCCAGGCATGACCGGCGCGCTGGCCGCGGCGGCCTCCACCACCTCCACCGGTGAGGCCGTCCAGTTCTGGGTGCTCGGCACCGTCGCCGTGATCGGCGCGCTGTGCACCATCCTGATGCGCAAGGCCGTGCACAGTGCGCTGTGCCTGGCCGGGACCATGATCATCCTGGCGGTCTTCTACCTCGCCAACGGCGCGTACTTCCTGGGCGTCGTCCAGATCGTCGTCTACACCGGCGCGATCATGATGCTCTTCCTCTTCGTGGTGATGCTGGTCGGTGTCACCGCCGCCGATTCGCTCAAGGAGACCCTCAAGGGGCAGCGCTGGCTCGCCGTCCTGTGCGGTCTTGGCTTCGGCATCCTGCTCTGCGCCGGGATCGGCAACGCCTCGCTCACCAGCTGGAACGGCCTGGGCCAGGCCAACTCCGGCGGCAATGTGGAGGGGCTGGCGGCGCTGGTCTTCACCAAGTACGTCTTCGCCTTCGAGATCACCGGCGCGCTGCTGATCACCGCCGCCGTCGGTGCGATGGTGCTGACCCACCGCGAGCGGATCGAGCGGGCGCGCACCCAGCGCGAGCAGTCCGAGGCGCGGGTGCGCACCGGCCGGAACGTACCCCCGCTGCCCGCCCCCGGTGTCTACGCCCGGCACAACGCGGTGGACATCCCCGGTCTGCTGCCCGACGGCACCACCTCCGAGCTCACGGTCAACGCCACGCTGCGCGCCCGTGGTCAGATCCGGGACGTCTCCGGGGAGGCGCTGGCCGAGCTGGCCGCCCTGGAGCAGCGCTCCGAGCGCTGGCTGGGCCGCGGCGCCAAGGGCGGCGGGGCAGCCGGTAAGGGCGCGAACGGCACCTCGGCGAACGGTGCCGTCAACGGCGCCGACGGCGACGGTGCCGACGGCAACGGCGAGAACGGCGCGCATGCGAACGGCAAGGGTGCCGACGAGCGGTCCCAGGACGCCGGCAGCCACAAGGGAGCCGCCAAGTGAATCCGGTCTACTACCTGTACCTGGCCGCCCTGTTGTTCACCATCGGTGCGGCCGGGGTGCTGATCAGGCGGAACGCCATCATCCTCTTCATGTGCGTCGAGCTGATGCTGAACGCGTGCAATCTCGCGTTCGTCGCCTTCTCCCGGCTGCACGGCAATCTCGACGGCCAGATCATCGCCTTCTTCACGATGGTGGTCGCCGCGGCCGAGGTCGTGGTCGGTCTCGCGATCATCGTGACCGTCTTCCGCTCCCGCCATTCGGCCTCGGTCGACGACGCCAGCCTGATGAAGCTCTAGAAGGGGTCGCGTTCAAGTGGAGAACCTCATCGGATTGCTTGTCGCGGTGCCGCTGTTGGGCGCGGCCCTGCTGCTGTGCGGAGGGCGGCGGCTGGACGGCAAGGGCCACTACATCGGCACGGTGCTCGCGGCGTCCTCCTTCGCGATCGGCGCGGTGCTCTTCGCCGACATGCTCGGCCGCGGTGAACACGACCGGGCCCTGCACAGCCACGTGTTCAGCTGGATCCCGGTGGGCGGCTTCCACGCGGACGTCGCCTTCCAGCTCGACCAGCTGTCGATGACCTTCGTCCTGCTGATCACGGGTGTGGGCACGCTGATCCACGTCTATTCGATCGGCTATATGGAGCACGACGAGCGGCGCCGCCGCTTCTTCGGCTACCTCAATCTCTTCCTCGCGGCGATGCTGCTGCTGGTCCTCGCCGACAACTACCTGCTGCTGTACGTCGGCTGGGAGGGTGTGGGCCTCGCCTCGTACCTGCTGATCGGCTTCTGGCAGCACAAGCCGAGCGCGGCCACGGCGGCGAAGAAGGCGTTCATCGTCAACCGCGTCGGCGATGTCGGCCTGTCCATCGCGATCATGCTGATGTTCACGACCTTCGGGTCGTTCGCCTTCGCTCCGGTGCTGGCCGAGGCGGACCGGGCGGGCGAGGGCAAGCTCACCGCCATCGGGCTGATGCTGCTGCTCGCCGCCTGCGGAAAATCGGCCCAGGTGCCGCTGCAGTCCTGGCTCGGGGACGCGATGGAGGGCCCGACCCCGGTCTCGGCCCTGATCCACGCGGCCACCATGGTGACCGCGGGCGTCTATCTGATCACCCGCTCCGGCGCGATCTTCAACGCGGCGCCGGACGCCCAGGCCGCGGTGGTCACCGTCGGTGCCGTCACCCTCCTCTTCGGTGCGATCGTCGGTTGTGCCAAGGACGACATCAAGAAGGCCCTCGCCGGGTCCACCATGTCGCAGATCGGCTACATGATCCTGGCGGCCGGGCTCGGCCCGATCGGCTATGTCTTCGCGATCATGCACCTGGTGACCCACGGCTTCTTCAAGGCCGGGCTCTTCCTCGGCGCCGGATCGGTCATGCACTCCATGAACGACGAGGTCGACATGCGCAAGTACGGCGGCCTGCGGAAGTACATGCCGATCACCTTCATCACCTTCGGCCTCGGCTACCTCGCCATCATCGGCTTCCCCGGACTCTCCGGGTTCTGGTCCAAGGACAAGATCATCGAGGCCGCCTTCGCCAAGGGCGGCACCGAGGGCTGGATCCTCGGCGGGGCGGCCCTGCTGGGCGCGGCCATCACCGCGTACTACATGACCCGCGTGATGCTGATGACCTTCTTCGGCGAGAAGCGCTGGGTCGCGGATGAGAACGGCAATGAGCCGCATCCGCACGAGTCGCCCGGTTCGATGACCTTCCCCATGATCGTCCTGGCCTTCGGATCGGTCTTCGCGGGCGGGCTGTTCAGCCTGAACGACGCGTTCGTGAAGTGGCTGGAGCCGGTCACCGGCCACAGCCACGGCGACTCACCGCTCAGTGCCGCCGCCGTCACCGGCGGCACCATGGTGGTGCTGGTGATCGGTGTCGGCCTCGCCTGGGCGCAGTACGGACGTCGCCCGGTGCCCCGCACCGCCCCGCGCGGCAGTCTGCTCACCCGGGCCGCCCGCCGGGACCTGCTCCAGGACGACTTCAACCATGTCGCCCTCGTCCAGCCCGGTCAGTACCTCACCCGCGGACTGGTCTACGTCGACCACAAGCTGGTCGACGGAGTGGTCAACGGCACCGCGGCCTCCGTCGGCGGGCTCTCCGGCCGGCTGCGCAAGCTCCAGAACGGCTACGCCCGTACGTACGCGGTCTCGATGTTCGGCGGTACGGCGGTGCTCATCGCCGCGACCCTGCTGATGAGGGCGGTCTGAGTCATGTCCTTTCCCCTGCTGACGGTCACGGCCGCGGTGCCCGCGCTCGGCGCGATCGCCACCGCCGCCGTGCCCGCCGCCAAGCGCGCCGCCGCCAAGTGGGTGGCGCTGGCCTTCTCCCTGGCCACGCTCGTCCTCGCGGCGGTCGCCCTGGTCCGCTTCGACCCGGGGGGCGCCCGCTTCCAGCTCACCGAGTCCCACGCCTGGATCGCGGACTTCGGCGTCCGCTACGAACTGGGCGTGGACGGGATCGCGGTCGTCCTGATCGCCCTCACCGCGGTGCTCATCCCCTTCGTCATCCTGGCGGGCTGGCATGACGCCGATCCGCTGGAGGGGGAGCGCCCCAACCGCCGGTGGCGGCCGACCCAGGGCTTCTTCGCGCTGATCCTGATGGTCGAGGCGATGGTGGTGATCTCCTTCGAGGCCACCGACGTCTTCCTCTTCTACATCTTCTTCGAAGCCATGCTCATCCCGATGTACTTCCTCATCGGCGGCTTCGGGGACCGGGCCGGGGAGCGGTCCGAGGAGGAGACGGCCACCCAGCGCTCGTACGCCGCGGTGAAGTTCCTGCTCTACAACCTCGCCGGCGGTCTGATCATGCTGGCCGCGGTGGTCGGTCTGTACGCGGTCACCGCGGACGACCTGGGCACCGGCACCTTCTCACTCCAGCAGATCGTCCAGGCGCGGGCCAGTGGTGACCTCTCCATCGCGACCGGCACCGAACGGTGGCTGTTCCTCGGCTTCTTCTTCGCCTTCGCGGTGAAGGCGCCGCTGTGGCCGCTGCACACCTGGCTGCCCAACGCGATGGGGGAGTCCACCGCCCCGGTGGCCGTGCTGATCACCGCGGTCGTCGACAAGGTCGGCACCTTCGCGATGCTCCGCTTCTGCCTCCAGCTCTTCCCCGAGGCCAGCAAGTGGGCCACCCCGGTGATCCTGGTGCTGGCGCTGATCAGCATCATCTACGGTGCGCTGCTCGCGGTGGGCCAGCGGGACATCAAGCGGCTGATCGCCTATGCCTCGATCTCCCACTTCGGCTTCATCATCCTCGGCATCTTCGCCATGACCACGCAGGGCCAGGGCGGCGCCACCCTCTACATGGTCAACCACGGGATCTCGACCGCCGCGCTGATGCTGGTGGCCGGGTTCCTGATCACCCGCCGCGGTTCGCGGCTCATCGCCGACTACGGCGGGGTGCAGAAGGTCGCCCCGGTGCTTGCGGGCACCTTCCTGATCGGCGGTCTGGCCACCCTGTCGCTGCCCGGTCTCGCCCCGTTCATCAGCGAGTTCCTGGTCCTGGTCGGCACGTTCAGCCGCTATCCGGTGCTCGGGATCATCGCCACCGTCGGCATCGTGCTCGCCGCGCTCTACGTCCTGGTGCTCTACCAGCGCACCATGACCGGCCCGGTGAAGGACGAGGTGCGCGGGATGCCCGACCTCAAGGCGCGTGAGCTGCTGGTGGTCGCCCCGCTCATCGCGCTGCTGATCTTCCTCGGTGTCTATCCCAAACCGCTGGCCGACATCGTCAACCCGGCGGTGGACCACACGCTGTCGGTGGTGGACGAGAAGGACCCCAAGCCCGACCACCCCGTCGACGCGGGCTGGTTCAGCTACAGCCCGATGCACGACGGTGCTTCCGGAGGTGCCAAGTGACCCACGCGGCCCCTGTCCACAGCCTGTGGACAACAGCGGCGGCGGCGCCCGACAAGATCCCGGCGCCGCATATCGAGTACGGCCAGCTGTCCCCGACACTGATCGTGCTCGGCGGGGCGATCCTCGGCGTCCTGGTCGAGGCGTTCCTGCCGCGCCGCCAGCGCTACGGCGCCCAGCTGTTCGTCTCCGTCCTCACCCTGGCCGCCGCGTTCGCCGCGGTCGTCGGGCTGGCCGCCGGGGACTACGGCACCGGCAAGGCCCATGTCGCGGCCATGGGCGCCATCGCGGTGGACGGTCCGGCGCTCTTCCTCCAGGGCACCATCCTGCTGGTGGCGCTGGTCGCGGTGTTCACCTTCGCCGAACGGCGGCTCGATCCGGTGGCGCACGGCAACCAGGTCGACTCCTTCGCCGCGCAGGCGGCCGCTGTGCCCGGTGGTGAGGCCGAGAAGGCCGCGGTGAAGGCCGGGTTCACCACCACCGAGGTCTTCCCGCTGGTGCTCTTCGCGGTCGGCGGGATGCTGGTCTTCCCGTCCGCCAATGACCTGCTGACGCTGTTCGTGGCGCTGGAGGTCTTCTCCCTGCCGCTGTACGTGCTGTGCGCGCTCGCCCGGCGCCACCGCATGCTCTCGCAGGAAGCGGCCGTGAAGTACTTCCTGCTGGGCGCCTTCTCCTCCGCCTTCCTGCTGTTCGGTATCGCCCTGCTCTACGGCTACGCGGGCACCGTCGGCTACGCGGGCATCGCGGATGTCGTCGACGGCCAGGTCCGGAACGTCACCCCGGCGCTCGCCGGGACCATGGGCAATGACGCGCTGCTGCTCATCGGCGGTGCCATGGTGCTGATGGGCCTGCTGTTCAAGATCGGCGCCGTACCGTTCCATATGTGGACCCCGGACGTCTACCAGGGCGCCCCGACCCCGGTCACCGGCTTCATGGCGGCGGCCACCAAGGTCGCGGCGTTCGGCGCCCTGCTGCGGCTGCTCTATGTGGTGTTGCCCGGGCTGCGCTGGGACTGGCGGCCGGTGATGTGGGGCGTCGCGATCGTGACCATGCTGGGCGGCGCCATCGTCGCGGTCACCCAGACCGATGTGAAGCGGCTGCTGGCGTACTCCTCGATCGCGCACGCGGGGTTCATCCTCGCCGGTGTCATCGCCACCACGCCCGACGGCATCTCCTCCGTCCTCTTCTACCTCGCCGCGTACTCCTTCGTGACCCTGGGCGCCTTCGCGGTGGTCACCCTGGTGCGTGACGCGGGCGGCGAGGCCACCCACCTGTCCAAGTGGGCCGGGCTCGGCCGCCGTTCGCCACTGGTGGCAGCGGTCTTCGCGGTCTTTCTGCTGGCCTTCGCCGGTATCCCGCTGACCAGCGGCTTCGCCGGGAAGTTCGCCGTCTTCAAGGCGGCGGCCGACGGCGGCGCGGGTGCGCTGGTGGTGGTCGGTGTGATCTCGTCGGCGATCGCGGCGTTCTTCTACATCCGGGTGATCGTGCTGATGTTCTTCAGCGAGCCGCGCACGGACGGCCCCTCGGTCGCCGTGCCGAGCGTGCTGACCTCCTCGGCGATCGCCATCGGGGTCGCGGTCACGCTGGTGCTCGGTGTCGCACCGCAGTACTTCCTCGACCTTGCGGGCCAGGCCGGGGTGTTCGTGCGCTAGGCCCTGTCCGGCCTAGTGGCCAGGGATCCGGCCGCGCGGGGTGGACTCTCCCATCGTGGGAGGGTCCACCCTTCTGGTGTGCGAAACGATCTCCTCACCATCGGGCGGTTCGCCCGCCTCTGCCGGCTGAGCGTCAAACAGCTCCGGCACTACGACGAACTGGGCCTGCTGGCCGCCGTCCAGGTGGACGCCGCCTCGGGCTACCGCTACTACGCCCCCGACCAGGCACGTGACGCCCTGACCATCGGTCTGCTGCGCGAGATGGACCTCCCGCTGACCGTGATCGCCGAGATCCTGGCCGCCCCGCCCCCGTCCAGGGCGCGCATCCTGCGCGCCGAGCGGGACCGGCTGGCCGAGCGGGTCCGCCGGGACCGCACGCGGATGGACATGCTGGAGCGGCTGGCCGAGGGCGGACTGCCCGGCTACGAGGTGACCTGGGGCAGTGAACTCCCGCTGGAGCTGGCCGTGTCCCGGACGGTCTGCGCGCCCGCCGAGATCGGGCAGCGGGCCGGCGAGCGGGTGGGCCTGGTGCTCGCGGCGCTGCAGGCCGCGGGCATCGCCTGGGAGCCGCCCCTGTGGGGGCTGTACCCCGTGGAACTGGAGGACCGCGCGGAGATCGCCGTAGGGGCCCGGGTACCGGAGGGGGCGGAGCCGCCCGGTCTGGTCCGTACGGTGCTGCCCGGCGGACCGGTGGCCGAGACGCTGCACACCGGCCCGTACGCCCAGCTTCCCCTCGCCTACAACGCGCTGTTCGCCGCCGTCCACGAGCGCGGGCTGCGCCCGAGGGCGCCGGTGCGCGAGGCGTATCTCGTGGGGCCGGGAGAGGCTCCCGAGGAAGAGCTGCTGACCCGGCTCGTCATCCCCGTCGAGGAGGACCCGGCATGACCATGGTGCGGGACGTCGACACCCGGGGGATGCGGCACTGCGAGACGACGGCGCTGGGGGTGCTGCTGCGGCACGAGGGCGTCACCTGGTCCGAGCCCATGCTGTTCGGTCTCGGTGCCGGACTGTCGTTCATCTACTGGGACAGCAAGGCGATGGGCTTCCCCTTCCTCGGGGGCCGCGTCAAACCGTTCGAACTGACCCGGAATCTGGCCGCCGGGCCGGGGCTGGAGCTGCTGGTCCACGAGACCACGTCCGCGCGCACGGCGTGGCGGCAGGTGGTGGCGTCCCTCGACGCCGGGCGCCCGGTCGGGTTGCAGCTCGACAGCTACCACCTGGAGTACTTCACCACCAAGGTGCACTTCGGCGCCCATGTCGTGGCCATGTACGGCTACGACGAGGAGAAGGCGTACCTGGTCGACACCGAACAACAGGGCGGCGCGGTGTCCACCGGTCTGGAGAGCCTGGCCCGGGCGAGGGCCGAACGCGGACCGATGACCGCCCGGCACCGCTCCTTCACGCTCTCCGTGCCCGGCGACCTCCCTCCGCCGCGCGAGCGGATCACCGCCGCGGTCACGGCGTGCGCGGACGCCTTCCTCGACCCGCCGATCGCCAACCTGGGCCACCGGGGCATCGAGAAGGCGGCCGGCCGGGTGCCCGGGTGGCTGGACCGGACCAGTGACCCGCGGCAGGACCTGACGCGGGCCGCCCGTCTCATGGAGGAGGCGGGCACCGGCGGTGCGCTCTTCCGGAACCTCTACCGCGACTTCCTCGGGGAGTGCGCCGATCTGCTCGGCGACGGCCGCCTGCGGACCGGCCACACCCTGTACGCAGAGGCAGCCGCCCTGTGGACGGAGGTGGCCGCCCTCATCGCGCGGGCGGGCGAGTCCGGTGAGGCGGCCCACCTCGGACGGGCCGGTGCCGCGCTCCACGACCTCGCGCGGATCGAGCGGACCGCGATGGAGGAACTGCGCCTGCTGGAGCCGTGAGCCCGGGTGGACCGGGACCGCGCCGGGTGCGCCGGCCGATGACGAGCGGCCCCCGCCCAGCAGGGCGGGGGCCGCTCGCCGGTGGCCACGCGTCAGTTGGTGGGGAGGTCGGGCATCCCGGTCGGCAGCCCGGAGGGCAGCGAGGTGGGGATGTCGGACGGGAGGTCCTTCGGGGAGGCCGCCTTGGTGAAGGTGTCGTTCTCCGAGAGCGCCTCCCAGTCGACGGTGAGCGTCTTGCCGTCCTTGCTGGGGGCCACCTTGCCCATGGTGCGGTCGTCGTTGCCGTCGGCGCACTTGAGCATCAGCATCTTCTCGCCGGTGTCGGTGTACTCACCGGAGCAGGTGTGCTTGCCCGCGACCAGGGCCGCCTTCTCCCCGCTGATGGACAGCATCAGCGTCTCGTTGCCGCTCCTGGCCACGTAGGCGCCGGTCAGCTCGGCACCCGCGCCACCCTCGGCCGGGTCGCTCGACTGCGAGGCCGACGGGGTGTCCTTGGAGGTGTCCTTCTTGCCGTCGTCGCTGTCGCTGCCACAGGCCGTCAGCAGAAGGGCGGCCACGGCCACCGTTCCGGCAACGCTCGCTGCCTTGATCACGCACATCTCCTCGGTTGTCAGGGACAGGGGCACGACAACGTAGCAGCCGGTCAGGGGGTGGCCGGTACGACGTGGCCGCTCACCTCACCCAGACCGATGCGGGCGCCGTGCGGGCCCGGTGCCCAGGCCGTGAGGGTCACCTCGTCGCCGTCCTCGAGGAAGGTGCGGGTGTCGTCGCCGAGGCGCACCTGATCCCGTCCGCCCCAGCTGAGTTCGAGCAGACAGCCGCGTTCGGTGGGGCGCGGACCGCTGACCGTGCCGGAGGCGAAGACATCGCCGGTGCGCAGCGAGGCGCCGTTCACGGTCATATGGGCAAGCTGCTGGGCGGCGGTCCAGTACATGGCGGAGAACAGCGGGCGGGAGATGGTGTGGCCGTTGACGGCGACCTCGATGCGCAGGTCGAAGCCGAAGGGTTCGGCGGCGGAGTCGTCGAGGTAGGGCAGCAGCGGGACATCACGGGCGGGCGGGGCGGTGCGGGCCGGGGCGAGGGCCTCCAGCGGAGTGATCCAGGCGGCCAGGGAGGTGGCGAAGGACTTGCCCAGGAAGGGGCCGAGCGGACGGTACTCCCAGCTCTGGATGTCGCGGGCGGACCAGTCGTTGAGCAGGCAGAGCCCGAAGACGTGATCGTGGAACCCGGAGAGCGGCACCGGTGTATTCAAAGGGGAAGGGGCACCGACGACGAAGGCCACCTCCGCTTCGAAGTCGAGGCGCAGGGAGGGGCCGAAGACCGGAGCGGGGGAGGACGTATGGGCCGGGGAAGAGGAAGCGGCCGAGGGGTCGGGCGCGGGCGGCAGATGCTGGCCCTGGGGGCGCACGATCGGGGTGCCGGAGACCAGGACCGTACCGGCGCGGCCGTGGTAGCCGATCGGAAGGTGCTTCCAGTTGGGGGTGAGCGCGTCGCCGTCCGGGCGGAACATCCGCCCCACATTGGCGGCGTGGTGCTCGCTCGCATAGAAGTCGACGTAGTCGGCCACCTCGATCGGGAGGTGCAGGGCGAGGGTGGTGAGGGGGTGCATCAGGGGCTCGATGGTCGGCCGGTGCGCCGGATTGGTCAGCCAGTCGAGCACCTCGGCGCGGACGGCCTGCCAGGCCGGGCGGCCCGCGGCCATCAGCGGGTTGAGCGTGGCGGCGCCCAGCAGTTCGGCGTACGGCGAGGCGGTGGCGGCCGCCGCGGCTCCCGCGTCCAGCACATGACTCCCGTAGCGCACGCCGATCCTGCGCAGATGCGGCGCATGCGGCGTGGTGAAGACGCCATAGGGGAGATTGTGCGGCCCGAAGGGGTCTCCTTCGGGCAGATCGAGCGGGCTTCGCTGCGGCATGGATGCTGCCTCGCCTTCTCCTCGTCACCGTGGTGGCCAGGCCACACCCTACGGCTCGCGGGGTGCGAGGGGAGGGGGTGTCGGGTGCTGCCTAAAGAGCTGGCAATGTCCGGATAGTTCTTGCTGGAGGCGGTAATTCCGAAGTAGCGTCCTTCATCGGGTCACACACAGTGGGGGGGCCACTGCGCTGAGGTGACCGAGGGGGGCTCGTGGCGAGCAGTGCCATGCCGTGTGCGCTGGACCGTTCGGTACCCGGACTGATCGTGAAGATCGGTGACTATCCCCTGCACCATGGGGGTGTCGGCGCCATCCGGTCCCTGGGCCGTCTGGGTGTCCCCATGTACGCGGTCACCGAGGACCGTTGGACCCCGGCCGCCCTCTCGCGCTATCTCACCCGGGCCTTCGTCTGGCCGACCACCGGCAGCGAGCAGCCGGAGCGGCTGGTGGAGGGGCTGCTGCGGATCGGACGGGCGATCGGCCGTCCGACGGTGCTGCTGCCCACGGACGAGGAGGCGGCGGTGCTGATCGCCGAGCATGCGGATGTGCTCGCCGCCGACGGCCGGTTCCTCTTCCCGCGGGCCGACCCGGAGCTGCCCCGGCGGCTGGCCAGCAAGCAGGGGCTGCATGAGCTCTGTGCCGAGCACGGGGTGCCCACCCCGGAGGCCGCGTTCCCCGCGACGTTCGCCGATGTCAAGGCGTTCGCGGTGAGCGGCCGGTTCCCCGTGGTCGCCAAGAACCGGGAGGCGTTCGAGCGGCGGGAGAAGCCCGCGGTGGGCGGCACCACCCGGATCGAGGGGCCGCGGGAGCTGCTGGCGCTGGCGCCGTCCTGGGGCCCGCGGCCGGGGGTGGTGCTCCAGGAGTACCTGCCGCGCGAGCACGCCGAGGACTGGATCGTGCACGCCTATGTGGACTCCCGGAGCACACCGCTGGCGCTGTTCACCGGGGTCAAGGTGCGGTCCTGGCCGCCGCACGCGGGGATGACGGCGTGCGCGTACGCGGTGGACAACAAGGAGCTGGCCCAGATGGCGGCCCAGTTCATCAAGCGGATCGGGTTCAGCGGCATCGTCGATCTGGACTGGCGCTTCGACCGGCGCGACGGCCGGTACAAGCTGCTGGACTTCAATCCGCGGATGGGAGCGCAGTTCCGGCTCTTCGAGAACCGGGCGGGGGCCGATGTCGTCCGGGCCCAGCACCTGGACCTGACCGGGCGTGAGGTCCCCGAGGCCGAGCAGATCGCCGACCGGCGCTTCCTGGTGGAGAACATCGATCTGCCCGCGCTGCTCGCCTACCGCCGGGGCGGTTACACCACACCGCATGCACCCGCCGGACCCAGCGGCACCGAGCTGGCCTGGGCCGCCCGCGACGATATGCGGCCGTTCTTCACCATGCTGGCCCGCTGTGTACGGCCCGGCGCGGCACATCTGTACCAGCTCTGGCGCGCCAGGAAGAGGTAATGCCTTGGGGAGGGGTTCTGTGAACGATCCGGTAGCAGTCATCGGGGCCGGTCCATACGGTCTGTCGACCGCCGCCCATCTGCGCGCCCGCGGTCTGCCGGTCCGCGTCTTCGGGGAGCCGATGGTGAGCTGGCGCGCGCAGATGCCCGCGGGCATGCTGCTCAAGTCCACACCGGTGGCGTCCACCATCGACGCACCGCAGCCGGGGCACACCCTGCTCGACTACTGCCAGGCGTCGGGCGGTCCGCGCTATGAGTCCGACTGGGACATCATCCCGGTCGAGACCTTCTCGGAGTACGGACTGTGGTTCCAGCGGCGGCTGGTGCCGGAGCTGGAGCAGGTGCGGGTGGTCTCCGTCGACCGGCGGGGCGGCCGGTTCGAGCTGAAGCTGGACTCGGGGGAGCAGTTCACCGCCCGTGCCGTCGTGGTCGCCAGCGGGCTGAGCGGACTGGCCCATCTGCCCCGGCCGCTCGCCGCGGCCGTCCCCGACGGGCCGTCCCCCGCCGGACCGGTCTCGCACAGCTCCCAGCACCATGACCTCGGGCGGTTCGCGGGGCAGCGGGTGGTGGTCGTCGGCGCCGGACAGTCCGCGCTGGAGAGCGCGGTGCTGCTGGCCGAGGCGGGCGCCGCCTCGGTGCGGGTGGTGGCGCGCGGTCCCCGCGCGGTCGGCTTCGGCGCCCCGCCGGACCGCCAGCCGCGGCTGCGGCCCGAGTCGCCCTTCGGCCGCGCCTGGTCGCTGTACGCGCTGTCGTACCACGCGGTGGGCTTCCGCAATCTGCCCGCGTCCGCCCGGGAGTATCTGGTCCGCAGGGTGCTGGGCCCCAAGGGCGCCTGGTGGCTGCGGGACCGGTTCGCCGGGCGGGTGCAGGTCACCCAGGGCCGGCGGGTCCACCGGGTCTCCGTGGAGGGTGACGGCCGGCCGGTGCTCTCGCTGCGCGGCGCGGACGGCCGGGTCGGCGAGCTGGCCGCGGACCACATCATGGCGGCCACCGGCTACCGGATGGATCTGGCCGCGCTGGGCTTCCTCGGTCCCGAGCTGCGCGCCGAGGTGGTCACCTCCGCCGGCGGGCCATGGCTGGACACGGGCTATCGCTCCTCGGTGCCGGGGCTGTACTTCACCGGGCTGCCCGCGGCGGCGAGTTTCGGCCCGGTGATGCGGTTCGTCTGCGGCACCGAATACGCCTCACCACGGTTGGCGAAGGCGGTGGCGGCCGCTCACGGATAGGGCGCGCGGGGGCCGTTCCCCGGCCGTTCGGCGAACGGCCGGGGCGCGGACAGGAATGATCTGCTGGTGATCGCGGTACGCGAGGGGATACCGGTCGCTCCAGGGCACGGACGCTGTGCGGCGCACAAGGCGGGAAGCCGCCCACAGTGATCGATACCCGACCGGATACGCTGCCTGTTGGTGAAGACAGCGACACATCGACATTCCGCGTGATCGTAGGCAGACAGGAGTACCCCGTGAGCGTCATCGGGCCCCTTGGGCTGAGCGTGCGGGACCAGACTCTGGAAGCCGACACCCAGGCCGGGCTGACGGCTGTCGAAGAGGGCCTGTTGGAGGCCACCAAGAGTGATGTGCCCTTCATCACCGAGGCCGCCCAGCATCTGGTGCGGGCGGGCGGGAAGCGGTTCCGCCCCCTGGTGGTGCTGCTCGCCGCGCAGTTCGGCGATCCGCACGCCCCCGGTGTGGTGCCCTCCGCCGTGGTCGTCGAGCTGACCCATCTGGCGACGCTCTACCACGACGATGTGATGGACGAGGCCGAGGTGCGGCGCGGGGTGTCCAGCGCCAACGCCCGCTGGGGGAACTCGGTGGCGGTGCTCACCGGCGACTTCCTCTTCGCCCGTGCCTCGCACATCCTGGCCGACCTCGGCCCGGAGGCGGTCCGGATCCAGGCCGAGGCGTTCGAGCGGCTGGTGACCGGCCAGATCCTGGAGACCGCGGGACCGCGCGACGGCCAGGACCCGATCGAGCACTATCTGGAGGTGCTGGCGGGCAAGACCGGATCGCTGATCGCCGTCTCCGGACGGTTCGGCGCGATGATGTCCGGCGCCGACGAGTCGGTCGTCAACATCCTGACCCAGTACGGCGAGCGGCTGGGCATGGCCTTCCAGCTTGCCGACGACGTCCTGGACATCGCCAGCGACAGCCATGAGTCCGGCAAGACCCCCGGCACCGATCTGCGTGAGGGCATCGCCACCCTCCCGGTCCTGCGGCTGCGGGCGCGGGCGGAGGCCAGCGGCTCGGCCGAGGACCGCGCGCTGTGCGAGCTGCTCGCCGGAGACCTCACCGACGACACCCGGCACGCCGAGGCACTGCGGCTGCTGCGCGCCCACCCGGCGCTGGAGGAGGCCCGCCGGGACACCCTCCGCTACGCGGCGGAGGCCCGGGCCATGCTGGCGCCGCTGCCCGAGGGCCCGGCGAAGGCCGCCCTCGAAGGGCTGTGCGACGCGGTGGTGCACCGCGCGGGCTGACCCCCGCCCCGTTTCCCGTACCCCTAGGTCCTGTCCTGTCGATCTTCGTGGATCAGGCCGCGGCGTCTGGTGCCGTGGCTCGCAAGGCGGAGGGTCGTCCTTGTACTGGGCGTACTCGGATGATCCCGACAACGCGGCGAGGTGCGGTGCCAGGCGTCGCGGGCCCACGAAGATCGGCAGGACAGGGCCTAAGGGGCGTCAGGACCCCGGGGTCTCCCGGGGACGTACGAGCTCACCCGTGCGGTGCCGGTTGTCATCCCCGAGCATGAGAGTGCACTTGATCCTGCGGGCTGACGCCCCGGGCCGGCGGATTTGGTGGGATGGACACACCACCACAGGGCGGGAACGGGCGACAATGGCCCGAGAGGTGGACGAGTGCAGGCTGACAACCGCCGCCCACGACGGAGGTAGAGCACACATGGCACGGATCCGACCGACACAGGTCGAGGACGACGGCTTCTGGGACGAGAAGCGCCCGGCACGCCGGACCAAGGCCGCCCGGTACGCCGTCCCTGTCGCGGTCGCGGGAATAGCGGCGGCGACGATAGGGCTGGTCCCGGCGCTGGCCAGCAGCGGTGACCCCGATCTGCCGAAGATTTCGGCGGAGCGGCTGATCAGCAAGATGGCCGCCTCGGACACCGAGCGGCTCTCCGGTTCGGTGAAGATCACCACCGATCTGGGGCTGCCCTCGCTGCCCGGCGGCGGTTCGTTCTCCGACTTCGGCGGCGGCGCGGGCGGCGAAGGCGGCGACGGCTCCTCGGCCGCGCCCGAGAACAAGCTGATGGAGCTGGCCTCCGGTTCGCACACCCTGCGGGTGGCCGCGGACGGCCCGGAGCGCCAGCGCGTATCGATCATCGAGAACGCCGCCGAGTACAGCCTGATCCACAACGGCGACGAGACCTGGGCGTACGACAGCAAGTCCAACGCCGTGGTCCACTCCACCGCCCCCGAGGGCGCCGGGGCCAAGGACGGCCATCCGCGCGAGCTGCCCAAGGACCTGAAGGACGTCACCCCGCAGCAGTTCGCCAAGCAGGTGCTCGCCTCCGTGGACGACACCACGGACGTCTCGGTCGACGGCACCACCCGGGTCGCCGGGCGGGACGCCTATGAACTGCTGATCGAACCGAAGTCGGACGACACCACGGTCGGCTCGGTCCGGATCGCGGTGGACGCGGACAACGGCACCCCGCTGAAGTTCACCCTCACCCCCAAGAGCGGCGGCAAGGCCGTGGTCGACGTGGCCTTCACCAAGGTCGACTTCGGCAAGCCCGCGGCCGGCACCTTCGACTTCACCCCGCCCAAGGGCGCCAAGGTCACCGAGGAGGGCGACCACCGGCGCGGCGGCAAGGACGGCATGAAGGACAACAAGGACGCGCAGGAGGCGCTGTCCGGTCTGAACGTGATCGGCGAGGGCTGGGACAGCATCGCCACGCTCGACGGCCCCGGCGGCGCGTCGGCCTCGCCCGGAAAGGGCGACGGCGGTCCCGGCCAGGACGCCGGAGGGTTCCTGGACAGCCTCGGCAAGAAGGTCACGGGCGACTTCGGCTCCGGCCATGTCTTCAGCACCCGTCTGGTGAACGCGCTGCTCACCGATGACGGCAAGGTCTACGTCGGCGCGGTCGACAAGGACGCCCTGGTCGCGGCGGCCAACAAGGCCAAGTAACGGCGAAGGGGAGCCCGTGGAGGAAACCGGGGCCGCGGTCGAGACCCGCGGGCTCACCAAGCGCTACCGCGGCGGCCAGCTCGCCGTCGCCGGACTCGATCTGACGGTGCCGCGGGGCAGTGTCTTCGGCTTCCTCGGGCCCAACGGCTCGGGGAAGACGACGACCATCCGCATGCTCATGGGGCTGATCGAGCCGACCTCCGGAGCCGCCCGGCTGCTGGGCGAGCCCATGCCGCGCGCGGCCCGGAGCGTGCTCCCCAGGGTCGGGGCCCTCATCGAGGGCCCCGCGCTCTACTCCCATCTGACCGGCCGGGACAATCTGCTGCGCTACGACGCGGCCGATCCCACCGCCGATCCGCGCACCCGCCCCGCCCGTGTCGCCTCCGCCCTGGACCGGGTGGGCCTCGGCGCAGCGGCAGGGAAGAAGGCCCGCGCCTACTCGCTCGGGATGAAGCAGCGCCTCGGTCTGGCCGCCGCCCTGCTCCAGCCGCGTGAGCTGCTGGTCCTCGATGAGCCGACCAACGGTCTGGACCCCCAGGGCATGCGGGAGATCCGCGCTCTGGTGCGGGAGCTGGCGGGGGAGGGCACCACCGTCTTCCTCTCCTCCCACCTCCTCGACGAGATCGAGCAGGTCTGCACCCATGCGGCCGTGATGGCCCAGGGGAAGCTGATCACCCAAGGCACCGTGGCCGAACTGGCCGCGAGCAGCCGCGGCCGGCTCTCGGTCACCACCCCGGACCCGGTGGACGCGGTCCGGGTCCTGAAGGAGCACGGAGTGACGGATCTGGTGACGCTCGACGAGCGCGTCGTCGGCGAGCTGCCCCAGACGCCCCTGGAGCTGGCCGACCTCAACGCCGCGCTGGTGCGCGAAGGGGTGCGGGTCCGTGCCTTCGGCACCGAGCGTGCCTCATTGGAGGATGCCTTCGTGGCGCTGACCGGGGAGGGTTTCGATGTCGCGGGCTGAGACCGGAGCGCCGGCGGCACCGGTCGCCGCCGTGCGGCCGTCCCGTCCGCTGTGGACGCTGGCGCTCTTCCGCAGTGAGCTGACCACCACCTTCCGGCGCTGGCGGACCCTGGCCCTGCTCGGGGTGCTCGCGGCCGTCCCGGTGCTCATCGGCATTGCGGTGAAGATCGAGACCAGTGACGGCGGCACGGTCGGACAGGGCGGCGGAGGTGGCGAGGGCGAGGCCCCCGCGTTCTTCTCCCAGATCACCAACAACGGGATCTTCCTGGTCTTCGCCGCGCTGGCGGCCACCCTGCCGGTCTTCCTGCCGATGGCGATCGGTGTGATCGCCGGTGACTCGATCGCGGGCGAGGCGAGCTCGGGCACCCTGCGCTATCTGCTGGTGGCGCCTGCGGGCCGGATCCGGCTGCTGCTGGCCAAGTTCACCGCCGTCATGGCCTTCTGCCTGGTGGCGACCCTGGCGGTGGCCGTCAGCGGACTGGCGACCGGGGCACTGCTCTTCCCGCTCGGGGACGTCACCCTGATCTCCGGCACCACCGTCTCCTTCGGCGACGGGCTGGTGCGGGCGCTGGGGGTGGCGGCCGTCGTGGCGCTGTCCCTGGTGGGCATCGCGACGCTGGGTGTGTTCATCTCGACCCTCACCAACAGCGGTATCGCGGCGATGGCCACCACGGTGGGGCTGGTGATCACCGCGCAGATCCTGGACACCATCCCGCAGCTCCACGGGATCCACCCGTATCTCTTCCCGCACTACTGGCTGAGCTTCGCGGATCTGCTGCGGGCGCCGGTCTACTGGGACGACCTGGTCAAGAACCTGGAGTTGCAGGGACTGTACGCGGCCGTGTTCGGCTCGGCGGCCTGGGCCCGGTTCACCGCGAAGGACATCACGGCCTGAGCCGACCGGGCCGAACACGGCGCGGTACGAACGAACGGTGGAGCCGGTGGTCAGGCGCCGCTCAGGGTCCAGACCGCGTAGGCGATGGCGTCGCTGTTGCGGTCCAGCGCGGTGTCGTTGATGTTGCTGGTGGTGTCACAGGAGCGGTGGTAGCAGCGGTCGAACGCCTGCCCGGAGGTGCCGCCCCACTTCTGGGCCTGGGCGGCCGTCTTGCGGTAGTCGGCACCGCTGAACAGCCCGCCCACCGGGATGCCCACGTTCTTGAACGAGGCGTGGTCCGAGCGGCCGTCGCCCTCGGTCTCCGGCTCGGTGGCGATGTTCTGACCGCTGAAGTACTGCTTGAACACCGACTCGATCGTCGGGTCGTCGTCGTAGACGAAGTAGCCCGGGTTGGGCGAGCCGATCATGTCGAAGTTGAGATAGGCGTCGATCCTGCCGCGGTCCGCGGAGGACAGCCGGTTGACGTAGTTCCGGGAGCCGACCATCCCCATCTCCTCGGCGCCCCACCAGCCGAACCGCAGATGCTTGGTGGGCTGGGCCCCGGTACGGGCGACGGTCAGCGCGGTCTCCAGCACGGCGGCGGAGCCCGAGCCGTTGTCGTTGATACCGGGCCCGGCGGAGACGGAGTCCAGATGGGCTCCGCTGAACACCACATTGTCGGTGTCACCGCCGGGCCAGTCGGCGATGAGGTTGTAACCGGTGGTGCCGAAGTAGCTGAACTGCTGCACGGTGGTGGTGAATCCGGCGGCGTCCAGCTTGGCCTTGATGTAGTCGATGGACGCCTTGTAGCCGGGGCGGCCGTGGGCACGGTTGCCGCCGTTGGCGGTGGCGATGGACTGGAGCTGGCTGAGGTGGGCCTTCACATTGGCCACCGGGATGTCCGGTGCGGCCAGGGTGCCGGGCGCCGCGCGGTGGGAGGCCGCGGCGGCGGTGCCGCCCGGTGCGGCGGCGGGCGCGGCCCCGACCAGGGCGGCGACCGCGGTGCCGACGGCCGCCGCGGTGGTGGCGCGGCGCAGCCAGGATCTTCGGGACGTGAGGGGGTGCCGATCTGCCGATGACGACATGGGGGGCTCCGAATTCCGAACGAGGACAGGACGGAATGACGTTTGCGCTGTGGTGACACAGGTGACGCACGTGCCCGTGGGGGGCATGGAGCGGTGAACCGGCGATGCGGTGGTGATGCGGCTGATGGTCCGGGTGGCCATGACTCCGCGTCAAGAGCGGAAACCGGACATCAGCCGCCGGATATCGAGCCGCCGTGCTTCCCGGGAGTGCCGGGGGTGCCCGGGGTGATGTCCATGGTGAGGTCGGGTATGGCGTCGGAGGCGGACTCGGGACCGGCGCCCGGGATGACATCGGGCACCACCCCGGCGGCGGCTTCCGCCAGGGCCACCGGGACCTCGTCCACGGAACCGGAGCCAGAACCGGAGTCGGAGACCGAGCCGGAAGCGGAACCGGAAGTGGGCGGGGACGCGGGGTCGGTGTCGGAGGCGGCGGGGGACCGCTCCGCCCGTGCGGCGGCCCGGGCGAGCTCCCGCCGCGCCCGATGTGCGGTGTGCAGCGCGTCCCAGGTCAGCAGGGTGAGCGCCAGCCAGACCAGCCCGAAGCCCGCCCACCGCTCGGGCGGCATCGACTCATGGAAGACCACCAGGCCCAGGGTGAACTGCAAGACGGGCGCGATGTACTGGAGCATCCCGATCGTCGACAGCGGCAGCCGCACCGCGGACGCCCCGAAGCAGATCAGCGGCAGCGCGGTGATCACACCGCAGCTCGCCAGCAGCGCCGAGTGGCCCGCCCCCTCGCTGCCGAAGGTGGAGTCACCGCGCGACCCGAGGAACAGCAGGAAGCCGAGCGCGGGCAGGAACTGCACGGCGGTCTCCGCGGCCAGCGACTCCAGTCCGCCCAGCCCGACCCGCTTCTTCACCAGCCCGTAGGTGGCGAAGGAGAAGGCCAGGGTGAGCGCGATCCACGGCAGTTTGCCGTAGCCGATGGAGAGCACCACCACGGCCAGCGCGCCGACGCCGACCGCCGCCCACTGCGCGGGCCGCAGCCGCTCCCGCAGCAGCAGCACCCCGAAGGCGATGCTGACCAGCGGGTTGATGAAGTAGCCGAGGGCGGTCTCGACGACATGTCCGCTGTTGACGCCCCAGATGTACAGACCCCAGTTGACCGAGATCACACTCGCGGCGATCGCGATCAGGCCCAGCCGCCGGGGCTGCCGCAGCAGCGGCCGGATCCAGGCCCAGCGGCGCAGCACGAGCAGGAGCAGCCCGACGGCCGCCAGCGACCACACCATCCGGTGGGCGAGGATCTCCACCGCGTCCGCCGGCTCCAGAAGCGGCCAGAAGAGTGGTACCAGCCCCCACATGCCGTACGCGGCGAAGCCGTAGAGGAGCCCCGCGCGGTCCTGTTGCTGCGGTTTCATAACCCCTCCCCGACCTGGTGGATGTCCCTGGCGACGTCACGAAGGTAGCGCCCGGGAGGCCGCCTGTCATTCCCGTTCCATGGATACGGTGATGACAGGGGCGGGGGTGGCCGATGACACCCGTGACGGTCCTCAGCGCGACCGGTTCCGCGACCGGTTGCGTGTCCCCTTCCGGCGCCGCCCGATCGTCCGCACCGCCCGCCCCACGTCGAACGGCAGGATCGTCACCGCCACCCCCGGCAGATGCTCCAGCGCCTTCGCCAGCGCCTCCGCCGTCCCCCGGTGCAGCAGCTTGCCCAGCGGTGAGGAGTAGGTGCGGCGCGGCACCAGCAGGGTCAGCGCGGTCCGGCCGTCCTCCGTGGTGCGGGCCGCCAGCTCCATGACCGTATGGCGCAGCCGCCGGTCCGGGCACTCCACGACCTCCAGCGCCACGGTCACCCCGGCGGTCTGCTCCCAGCGGGTCATCAGCCTGCGGGCATGGGCCTCGTCGACCATGACGTGCAGCGCCCGCACCTCGTCGGGCCGCAGCTCATGGGCGTAGCGCAGCGCCTCGACCGTGGCGAGGTCGATGCTGTCCGCCAGCACGTACACCACATGGCGGCGCCAGCGTGAGGTGTCGTCACCGAGGCTCGGGACCTCCTCCAGGGCCGCCACCTCCGCGCGGTACTCGCGGTTGATCCGGATCAGTGCCCAGACCCCCAGCGGGAAGACCACCACGACCAGCCAGGCGCCCTCGGTGAACTTGGTGACCGCGAAGATCAGCACCACCGCGGCGGAGACGACCGCGGTGGTCAGGTTGACCGCGACCTTCCACCGGCGGCCCCGCTCCCTGCGCCGCAGGTGATACGCGGTCAGCCCGGCCCCGGCCATGGTGAACGCGGTGAACACCCCGATCGCGTACAGCGCCACCAGCCGGTCCACATTGGCGTCCGTGACCACCAGCAGGACGAGTGCCACCACCGCCAGCGAGATGATCCCGTTGGAGAACGCCAGCCGGTGACCGCGCCGGGTGAGCTGCCGGGGCAGGAAGCGGTCCTCGGCGACGAAGCTGGCCAGGAAGGGGAAGCCGGTGAACGGGGTGTTGGCGCCGGTGTAGAGGATGAGCGCGGTCGAGAGCTGGACGAACGCCAGCCCCAGCGCGCCCGGCACCCCGTCGCCGAAGACCAGATGGGCCTCCTGGGCGAGCACCGTCGGGGTGCCGTCCCGGTAGGGGATGGCATGGGTGAAGTGGGCCATCGCCGAGACGCCCAGCACCAGGGTGCCCAGGACACAGCTCATCGCGACCAGCGTGCGGCGGGCGTTGACCCCCTGCGGCTCCCGGAAGACGGACACCCCGTTGGAGATCGCCTCCAGACCGGTGAGCGAGGAGCCGCCGTTGGCGAAGGAGCGCAGCACGATGAAGAGCGAGGCGCCGTAGAGCAGTCCGTCGCCCGGGTCCCCGAGCGGTACCGCGCCCGCGGCGTGCACATCGGCGTGCGGTAGCTGTCCGGTCAGGCCGCGGACCACCCCGATCACCAGCATCAGCCCGACGGCGAGCATGAACAGATAAGCGGGGACCGCGAAGACCCGTCCCGCCTCGCGCAGTCCGCGCAGGTTGCCGTAGGCCAGGATCACGATCACCAGGGCGCTCAGGGGCAGTTGGAGGTGGTCGAGACCGGTCCAGGAGTCGCCCAGCAGATGGGCGAAGGAGATGATCGCGTTGGTTCCGGCCGAGACCTGGACGGCGACGGTGACGATGTAGTCGACGAGCAGCGCGACCGAGGCGATCTGCGCGATGTCGGGGCCGAGGTTCTCCCGGGCCACGATGTACGAACCGCCCGCGCGGGTGTAGATCGTCACCACATCGCTGTAGCAGAGCGTCAGCAGGAGCAGCACCAGCAGGATCGACCCGGTGACCGGCAGGATCAGGGTGAACGCCGCGACCCCGATGACGGGCACCAGCACCCGCAGCATCTCCTCGCTGCCGTAGGCCGTGGAGGAGATGCAGTCCGAGGCGAGCACGCCCAGGGCGACGGGGTTGCGCAGCTTCTCCCGCCGGATGCGCTCGGTGACCAGGGGCGGGCCGAGCAGACGCCGTTTGACGCGGTAGCCGAGGCGGTCGGGCGGCTGGAGCGGGGCGGCGGTGTCGGACATGGGCTTATGAGAGCGGCTGCCCGGCCGGGCCGCGGGCCGACGCTCCGGCCGGGCGGCCGCCTGCGCCCGTACGTACGAACGCCCCCGCGGACGCCTGAGCGGCCGCGGGGGCGGGCGGAGCGAGGGGACCGGCTCAGCCGACGACGGTCCAGGTGTCGTTCCCGGCGAGCAGCGCGCCGAGATCGCCCTTGCCCTTCTGCTCGAC
Organism: Streptomyces cucumeris; assembly: GCF_024295805.1. Classification (GTDB taxonomy): domain Bacteria; phylum Actinomycetota; class Actinomycetes; order Streptomycetales; family Streptomycetaceae; genus Streptomyces; species Streptomyces cucumeris. The sequence goes on along the minus strand of NZ_JANCLX010000017.1, from coordinate 82,498 downwards.
GGCGGCGTCGAGTTGGGTGGCCATATCGGTGTCGTAGACCGGCCGCCCCACGGAGCGCAGCACCCCGATGGGGGTGTGGTGCAGGGTGTCGGGGTGGGCCAGCCGCGACAGCGCGAAGGCGGTGGTGGGGGAGTCGGCGTGGGCGTCGTGGACCAGGATCCGGTGCTCGTTCTCCGGGGTGACCGTGACCACCTCCAGATCGCCGGTGGCCTGGTCGCGCACCACGCCCTTGTCCTGGTCGGCGCCGAAGCGGATGGGCCGGCCGTGCTCCAGCCGGATGACCGCCTCCTCGGCCTGCTGCTTGTCCTTGAGGACCTCGAAGGCGCCGTCGTTGAAGATGTTGCAGTTCTGGTAGATCTCCACCAGCGCGGTGCCCGGGTGGGCGGCGGCCTGCCGCAGCACCTCGGTGAGGTGCTTGCGGTCGGAGTCCACCGTGCGGGCGACGAAACTCGCCTCGGCCCCCAGCGCCAGCGACACCGGGTTGAAGGGCGCGTCGAGCGAGCCCATCGGCGTGGACTTGGTGATCTTGCCGACCTCTGAGGTCGGGCTGTACTGCCCCTTGGTCAGCCCGTAGATGCGGTTGTTGAACAGCAGGATCTTCAGGTTGACGTTGCGCCGCAGGGCGTGGATCAGGTGGTTGCCGCCGATGGACAGCGCATCGCCGTCACCGGTGACCACCCACACCGACAGATCGCGGCGGGAGGCGGCGAGACCGGTGGCGATGGCGGGGGCGCGGCCGTGGATGGAGTGCATCCCGTAGGTGTTCATGTAGTACGGGAAGCGGGAGGAGCAGCCGATACCGGAGACGAAGACGATGTTCTCCTTGGCCAGGCCGAGCTCGGGCATGAAGCCCTGGACGGCGGCCAGGATCGCGTAGTCGCCGCAGCCGGGGCACCAGCGCACTTCCTGATCGGACTTGAAGTCCTTCATGGACTGCTTGGCCTCGGCCTTGGAGACCAGCGAGAGCGCCTCGATGCCGGGCATTCCGTGTGCGACGGTCTCAGTCATCGATGGCCTCCTTGAGGGCCGCAGCCAGCTGCTCGGCCTTGAACGGCATGCCGTTGACCTGGGTGAAAGAGCGGGCGTCGACGAGGTAGCGGGCGCGGATCAGGGTGGCGAGCTGGCCCAGGTTCATCTCGGGCACGACCACCTTGTCGTAACCCTCCAGCACCTTCCCGAGGTTGGCCGGGAAGGGGTTGAGGTGGCGCAGATGGGCCTGGGCGATCCGGTCGCCCGCGCCCCGCACCCGGCGGACCGCGGCGGTGATGGGCCCGTAGGTCGAACCCCAGCCCAGCACCAGGGTGCGGGCGTCACCGGTGGGGTCGTCCACCTCGAGGTCGGGGACCCGGACGCCGTCCACCTTGGCCTGGCGGGTGCGGACCATGTGGTCGTGGTTGGCCGGGTCGTACGAGATGTTGCCGGTGCCGTCCTGCTTCTCGATCCCGCCGATGCGGTGCTCCAGACCGGGCGTACCGGGCACGGCCCAGGGGCGGGCGAGGGTCTCGGGGTCGCGCTTGTACGGCCAGAACACCTCGGTGCCGTCGGCCTGTACGTGGTTGGGCCCGGTCGCGAACTGCACCCGCAGATCGGGCAGATCGTCGATCTCCGGGATCCGCCACGGCTCCGAGCCGTTGGCCAGGTAGCCGTCGGAGAGCAGGAAGACCGGGGTGCGGTAGGCCAGCGCGATCCGGGCCGCGTCCAGGGTGGCGTCGAAGCAGTCGGCCGGGGTGCGCGGAGCCACGATCGGCACCGGCGCCTCGCCGTTCCGCCCGTACATGGCCTGGAGCAGATCGGCCTGTTCGGTCTTGGTGGGCAGTCCGGTGGACGGCCCGCCGCGCTGGATGTCGACGATCAGCAGCGGGAGCTCCAGCGACACCGCGAGCCCGATGGTCTCGGACTTCAGCGCCACTCCGGGGCCGGAGGTGGTGGTCACGGCCAGCGCTCCGCCGAAGGCGGCGCCCAGCGCGGCCCCGATGCCCGCGATCTCGTCCTCGGCCTGGAAGGTGCGCACCCCGAAGTTCTTGTGGCGCGACAGCTCGTGGAGGATGTCGGAGGCCGGGGTGATCGGGTACGACCCCAGGAACAGCGGCAGATCGGCCTGGCGGGAGGCCGCGATCAGCCCGTAGGACAGCGCCAGGTTCCCGGAGATGTTCCGGTAGGTGCCCGCCGGGAAGGCGGTGGTCGCCGGGGCCACCTCGTAGGAGACGGCGAAGTCCTCGGTGGTCTCGCCGAAGTTCCAGCCCGCCCGGAACGCGGCGACGTTGGCCTCCGCGATCTCCGGCTTCTTGGCGAACTTCTGGCGCAGGAATGTCTCGGTGCCCTCGGTGGGCCGGTGGTACATCCACGACAGCAGGCCGAGCGCGAACATGTTCTTGCTGCGCTCCGCCTCCTTCCGGGACAGCCCGAAGTCCTTCAGGGCCTCGATGGTCAGAGTGGTCAGCGGTACCGGGTGGACGCTGTAGCCGTCGAGCGACCCGTCCTCCAGCGGACTGGTCGCATAGCCCACCTTCGCCATCGGGCGCTTGGTGAACTCATCGGTGTTCACGATGATTTCGGCGCCGCGCGGCACATCGCCCAGGTTGGCCTTGAGCGCGGCCGGGTTCATGGCGACCAGCACATTGGGGGCGTCGCCGGGGGTGAGGATGTCGTGATCGGCGAAGTGGAGCTGGAAGCTGGAGACTCCCGGCAGCGTGCCGGCGGGGGCACGGATCTCCGCCGGGAAGTTCGGAAGGGTGGACAGGTCGTTGCCGAACGACGCCGTCTCGGAGGTGAACCGGTCGCCGGTGAGCTGCATACCGTCGCCCGAGTCACCCGCGAACCGGATGATCACGCGGTCCAGACGGCGGATTTCCTTACCGCCGTCCGGTGTTCGCCGCTCCCCGGCGGACCCGGGCCCGCCCTGCTGATCGGCTGGTTCGGCCTGCTCGGCCGGGCTACTGACCTGGCTGGTCACTGCTTCGGACCTCCTTCGAGGCGGCGCTCCTGGACAGTCGGTGCCGACCGGTTGTCCCATGACCATCGTACGTCGGTAAGGGTCGCCTTCCTTGGCCGGATCACATGGTGGACGTCGCTATATGAACCCTTTATGTCATGGTTTGACATAACGTGCCCCCTCCCCCGTGTTGTCATTTCCGCTGATCCCCCGTTCAGCCTTTGGCCTCGCTTCAGCGCCGGGCCCCCGGTGCACACCCCCACCCCGTCCAGGGGCCTGACGGCAGGTCACAGCGGTGCTCACCGGTTCTGATCGGCCGGTCAGGACCTGAGATACGTGAGCACCGCGAGCACTCGACGGTGATCCCCGTCACTCGGGGACAGCCCCAGCTTCAGGAAGATGTTGCTGACGTGCTTCTCGACCGCCCCGTCGCTCACCACGAGCTGCCGGGCGATGGCCGAGTTCGTCCGGCCCTCGGCCATCAGCCCCAGCACCTCCCGCTCCCGCGGGGTGAGCCCGGCCAGCACGTCCTGTTTGCGGCTGCGGCCCAGGAGCTGGGCGACCACCTCCGGGTCGAGTGCGGTGCCGCCCCGGGCGACCCGCACCACGGCGTCCACGAACTCGCGGACCTCGGCCACCCGGTCCTTCAGCAGATAGCCCACCCCGTGGCTGCTGCCCGCCAGCAGCTCCGTGGCGTACTGCTCCTCCACGTACTGTGACAGCACCAGCACACCCAGTCCCGGATGGTCGCGGCGCAGCCGGACGGCGGCCCGCACCCCCTCGTCGGTATGGGTGGGCGGCATCCGCACATCGGCGACCACCACATCCGGCAGCGCGCCCTCGTCCGCCAGCTCGCGGATCGATTTGATCAGCGCGTCGGCGTCGCCCACCCCCGCGACCACCTCATGCCCACGGTCGGTCAGCAGCCGGGTCAGTCCCTCCCTCAGCAGCACCGAATCCTCGGCGATGACCACCCGCACTCTGTCCTCCACGATGCACGGCCCCCGTTCGCTCGGTTCGTCGGGACCAGCATCCCAGGATTCGGACGCCCGCGTCGCGCGGACCCGGCGGGACGGGGGTGGGCGGGGAGCGCCGGTGCTCAGCGCCAGGGCAGCTCGGCGGTGACCGCGGTCGGGCCGCCGGCGGGGGAGTGGACGACGAGGATGCCGTCCACCGCGTCGAGCCGTTCGGCAAGACCTGCCAGCCCGGAATCCGCGGACGTGTGGGCTCCGCCCCGGCCGTCATCGGTGACCTGGAGCATCACCCGGTCCGCGGCCCGCCAGACATCCACCTCGGCGGACCGGGCGGCGCTGTGTTTGCTGATGTTCTGGAGGAGTTCGGAGACGGTGAAGTAGGCGATGCCCTCGATGGCGGGTGCGGGGCGCTGGGGGAGGTCGACGGTGACGGTGACCGGCACGGTGCAGCGGGCGGCGAGTGCGGAGAGCGCCGGGCCGAGTCCGCGGTCGGTGAGGATGGCGGGGTGGATGCCGCGGGCGAGGTCGCGGAGTTCCTGGAGGGCGAGTTTCACCTCGCCGTGGGCTTCGTCGACCATTCTGGCCGCGGCCTCCGGGTCCTCCTCCAGCTTCTCCTTGGCCAGCCCGAGGTCCATGGCGAGGGAGACCAGCCGGGCCTGGGCGCCGTCGTGCAGATCGCGTTCGATCCGGCGCAGATCGGCCGCGGCGGTGTCCACCACCGTGCCCCGGTCCTCCTCCAGCTCCCAGACCCGGCTGGCCAGCCGGGAGGGGCCCAGCAGCCCGGCCACCATCAGCCGGTCGACCGAGGTGAGCCCGTGGACCGTCGGCGGGGTCAGCAGCAGCACCACCGCCCCGATCACACAGGTCGCGGCGATCTCCAGCGGGGTGTCCAGGTAGAAGGCGTTCCCGTCGTGGTCGCCCCAGAGCTGGAGGCCGGGCCGGTCGGTGAAGGCGGGGAAGACCCAGCGCCACAGCGGATAGGTGACGAAGCCCCAGCCGTAGGAGAAGAGAACGGTCCCGACGACGAACGCGAAGACCGCCCACGGCAGATGGAGCACCGCGTACAGCGCGTGGCGCCAGGACGTGCCGCTCTTGAGGACCGCCCCGACCCACGCCAGCGGACCGGTCCCGCGACGGCCGTCCTTGCCGTTCCGGGGGCGCGGCGGTCCGGGATCGGCCACCACCAGACCGAGCAGCCCCCGGGCCCGCGCCCGCTCCACGTAGCCCAGGGCGCGGCAGCCGGCGAGGGCGACACCGAGCACCGGGATACCGAGGAAGGTGATCAGCAGCCCGACGCCGAGCGAGATCATCGTGACCGTGTAGGCGAAGGAGACGACGGCCATCGGCAGGCTGATCAGCAGATAGAGGAGTTCGCGCCAGACGCGGCCATGGAACGGCGCCCGCAGCGCCGCGCCGAGGCTGCCGTGGGGCGCGGCCCCGGGCCCGTACGGTCCGTATGCGGTGGCCATCGTGGTGTCCGTCCGTCCTCCCGGCGCCGGGTGTCCCGGCGCACCGGCTGAAGTGGGTGCGTCGTCCGTGTGCGTCCAGGCTTCCGGAGCGCGCCGGGCCGGGCCATCGGGGAGGTGGGCGTCTTCACCCGGGGGTTAGCCCCACCTCCCGCGGTGCGCGGCAGCCTCAGCGGGTCTCCTCAGTGCGGCGCCGGGACGCGGTCCCGCCACGGCAGCTCGGCGGTGATCGTCGTCGGCCCGCCGGGCGGCGACTCCACCGTGAACAGTCCGTCGACCGAGCCCAGCCGCTCGGCAAGACCCGCCAGTCCGCTGCCCCCGGCCGGGCTCGCCCCGCCGCGTCCGTCGTCCCGCACCTGGAACAGCAGTCTGCGGTCCGCGTGCCACATCTCCACCGTCGCCGTCCGGGCGGCGCTGTGCTTGCTGATGTTCTGGAGGAGTTCGGAGACGGTGAAGTAGGCGATGCCCTCGATGGCGGGTGCGGGGCGCTGGGGGAGGTCGACGGTGACGGTGACCGGCACGGTGCAGCGGGCGGCCAGCGCCGAGAGCGCCGGGCCGAGCCCCCGGTCGGTGAGGATGGCGGGGTGGATACCGCGGGCGAGGTCCCGCAGTTCCTGGAGGGCGAGTTTCACCTCGCCGTGGGCCTCGTCGACCATTCTGGCCGCGGCCTCCGGGTCCTCCTCCAGCTTCTCCTTCGCCAGACCGAGACCCATCGCCAGCGCCACCAGCCGGGCCTGGGCCCCGTCGTGCAGATCGCGTTCGATCCGGCGCAGATCGGCCGCGGCGGTGTCCACCACCGTGCCCCGGTCCTCCTCCAGCTCCGCGATCCGCCGCTCCAGCTCGTCCGACGGCGACAGCAGTCCGCGCACCAGCGCCCGGTCCACGTTGGTGAGCGCGCGGGCGACCCAGGGCAGCACCGGCCAGGCGACGAACAGCGAGGTCAGCGCGATGGCGAAGGTGACCACATCCCAGGGCAGCCGGATCAGGGCGTACAGCCCGCTGCGCCAGCCCACCGGGTCCCGCAGACTCGTCCACAGCCAGCCGAAGAAGCTCTGGCCCCGTACGTGCGGCAGCGGGCTGGGCTCGTCCACCCGCAGGGAGAGCAGCGCCCTGGCGCGCGCCCGCTCGAACCGGCCGAACAGCCGCCCGCCGATCAGTCCGAAGGCCAGCAGCGGCAGTCCCACCACCGTGACCGAGAGACCCACGCCCACGGACATCCAGACGACGGCGTAGACGAAGCCGACGATGCCCACCGGCAGGTTCAGCAGCAGATGGGCGATCTCCTTCCATGTCTGCGCGGGATAGGCGACGGCGGGCGGCCGGGGCAGGCGCTCATCGGCGCCGCTCGCGGCGCCGTCCACGGCGGCACCGGCGGCTGCGCCGGAGGAACCGGAAGAACCGGAGGAACGGGAGGTCATAGCAGCCAAGAGTGCCGGGCCCGGAGGTCCCGCGCCATGGGGTCCGTCGCCGGACGGACGTAGGGCTAACCCCACCGGATGCGGGACGTATCCCCCCAGCCCCGCCACCCGCGGCACCACCGTGCGCCGGGTCCGCCCCCGCCGCATGCCGGACGGGCGGATCAGCCGGGGACCGTCAGGGCCTAGACTCCGGTCCGTACGGATCGTCGAACACACGAGGTCGACGAGGAGCAGGCCAGAAAGCCAGGATCAGGGAGCGAGGGGCGGACGTGCCGGAGGCGACGACCGTGCGCACCACCACCAGCGTCCAGCTCGCGGCCGACTACTTCCACGGATACGCGGTGGTCGGTCTGCTCGGAGCGGTCGGGGTGATCTTCGTCGCCGTGGCCTTCGGGGCCGGGCGGCTGCTGCGCCCCGTGGTGCCGACACCCGAGAAACTGCTGACGTACGAATGCGGTGTGGACCCCGTGGGCGAGGGCTGGGCACACACCCAGGTCCGCTACTACGTCTACGCTTTTCTGTATGTGATTTTCGCGGTGGACTCGATCTTCCTGTTCCCGTGGGCGACGGTCTTCGCCGCGCCCGGCTTCGGTGCCGCCACGCTGGTGGAGATGTTCATCTTCCTCGGGTTCCTCGCCGTAGGTCTGCTGTACGCATGGAAGAAGGGCGTCCTGGAATGGACGTGACACCGACCCCGACGCCGACCCCGGTGGACCTGCCGGAGCCCCGCCGCCTCGGCGCGCTCGCCCGGCTGGCCCCCGAGCCGATGAAGGTGGTCCTGAACTGGGGCCGCCGCTACAGCCTGTGGGTCTTCAACTTCGGGCTGGCCTGCTGCGCCATCGAGTTCATCGCGGCCTCCATGGCCCGCCATGACTTCATCCGGCTCGGCGTGATCCCCTTCGCGCCGGGGCCGCGCCAGGCCGACCTGATGGTCGTGTCCGGCACGGTCACGGACAAGATGGCGCCCGCGGTGAAGCGGCTGTACGAGCAGATGCCGGAACCGAAGTACGTGATCTCCTTCGGGGCCTGCTCCAACTGCGGCGGCCCGTACTGGGACTCGTACTCGGTGACCAAGGGCGTCGACCAGATCATCCCCGTCGACGTCTACGTCCCCGGCTGCCCGCCCCGGCCGGAGGCCCTGCTCCAGGGCATCCTCAAGCTCCAGGAGAAGATCGCCCGGGAGTCGCTGGGCGAGCGCTACGGAGCGGACGCCGCCGCGGGCCGGCCCTCCACGGCCGCCCTCCGCAGCAGCCTGGTCACGCCCCCGCAGCAGGCTCCGCAGCAGCCTCCGGCGCAGGAAGACACCCCATGACCGAGCAGCGACCCGAACCGACCGAGCCCCCGGAGGAGACGGCGCCGGCCGATCAGGCCCCGGCCGCCGCGCCGCCCGTGGGCTGGCTGCCGCGGTCCGCCGCCGAGCTGTTCGGCGAGGGCGCCACGGCCGAGGAGGCGTACGGCCTGCTCACCGTGGACGTTCCCGCCGACTCCTGGACCGCGGCGCTGGAGACGGCCCGCGACACCCTCGGCTGCACCTACTTCGACTGGCTGAGCGCGGTCGACGAACCGGGTACGGGGTTCCGTGTCTCCGCGTACGTCGTCGCGCTCGGTGCCCCGGGGGCCCCGGGCCCCGCGGTGCGCACCCTGCTGGTCCGCACCACCGTGCCGCACGACGCGCCCGCGCTGCCCACCGCCACCGGTGTCTACGCCGGTGCGGCCTGGCACGAGCGGGAGACCCACGAGATGTTCGGGATCGGCTTCACCGGCCATCCCCATCTGGCGCCGCTGCTGCTCCCCGACGGTTTCGAGGGCCATCCGCTGCGCAAGGACTTCGTCCTGGCGGCCCGGGTCGCCAAGGCGTGGCCGGGTGCGAAGGAGCCGGGGGAGTCCGACCACGGCGGTCCCAAGCGGCGGCAGATGCTGCCGCCCGGCGTTCCCGACCCCAACGAATGGGGCCCGCTCAAGGGCCAGCTACCGCCCGCCCCGGCCCGTCCGGCCCGCGGCGCCCGCGCGGCCGGTGGCGCCCGTGCGGCGGGCGAGCGCCCGGTGCGGCGCACCCGTACGGCGAGCGCGGGCTCGGCGAGCCAGCAGACGCCTGCGGCGGACACGGCGGCCGAGCCGACGGCGGAGACGTCTGCGACCACGACCCCGGCCGAGCGCCCGGCCCGCCGCGCGCGCAGCGCCGGTGAGGGCTCGGCAAGCCAGCGCGAGACGAAGGCCCCCGAGGCCACCGGCATCCCGGGTGCGGAGACTCCGGCCTCGGACGCCGCCGCCCCGGCCGCGCCGGAGGCCCCGGCGCCGGAAGCCGCTCCGGACGAGCGGCCCGCGGGCCGTACGCGGTCCTCCGACGCCCCCTGGCACCACGCCCGCCCGGCCCACGACGACACGTCCGCGGGCGATACCGCGCCCGCGAAACCGGCAGCCGATGCGGCGCAAGCCGAGCGGCAGGACGCGGCGGAACCGGAGACCGCGAAACCGGAGGCCGCGGAACCGGAGACCGCGAAACCGGCGGCCGAGGAGCAACCCCGCCCGTCCGGCGAGGACCCCCGCCCCGACGAGAACACCACCGACGACCAGCCAGGAGGCACCGGGTGAACGACGTCCTCGACGTCGCGCTGCGACTGCTCGCCCTGCTGCTCGCCTTCCTGGTCCTCCCGCTGCTCGTCGGACAGACCGAGCACAAGGTGATGGCCCATATGCAGGGCCGTCTCGGACCGATGTACGCGGGCGGCTTCCACGGCTGGGCCCAGCTCGTCGCGGACGGCGTGAAGTTCGCGCAGAAGGAGGACATCGTCCCGAACGGGGCGGACCGGCGGATCTTCCAGCTCGCGCCCGCCGTCGCGCTGCTCCCGTACCTCCTGGTGCTCATCGCGATCCCGGTCGGCCCCGCCGAGGGCGCGGTCGGCCAGTTCGTGGACGCCGGGATCTTCTTCGTGCTCGCCGTGATGGGCGTCGGCGTGCTGGGCTCGCTGATGGCGGGCTGGGCCTCGGCCAACAAGTTCTCGCTGCTCGGTGGATTGCGGACGGCCGCCCAGCTCATGGCCTATGAGCTGCCGATGCTGCTCACCGCCGCGTCCGTGGCGATGGCCGCGGGCACCGTCTCGCTGCCCGGCATCCTCGACGCCTTCGAGTGGTGGTGGGTGCCCTGGCAGATCGTCGGCGGGGTGGTGTTCTTCACCGCGGGCCTGGCCGAGCTGCAGCGTCCGCCGTTCGACGCCCCGGTGGCCGACTCCGAGATCATCTTCGGTGCGTACACCGAGTACACCGGACTGCGCTTCGCGCTCTTCCTGCTCGCCGAGTACGCGGGCATCGTGATCCTCTGCGCGCTCACCACCGTGCTCTTCCTCGGCGGCTGGCACGGCCCGTTCGCCGACGACCTCGGCTGGCTGTGGACCCTGCTGAAGACGGCCGTCCTCGCCTTCGTGGTGATCTGGCTGCGGGTGACCTACCCGCGGCTGCGCGAGGACCAGATCCAGCGGTTCGCCTGGACCTGCCTCATCCCGCTCTCGCTGGCCCAGATCGCCCTCACCGGCGTCGTCAAGGTGGTGATCTCCTGATGGGCATCCCCGGTTCCGGTCTGGCCAAGGGCCTGGCCGTCACCCTGCGCACGATGACCCGGAAGTCGCACACCGCGCAGTATCCGGACGCACAGCCCGAACTGCCGCCCCGCACCCGCGGGGTGATCGGGCTGTTCGAGGAGAACTGCACGGTCTGCATGCTCTGCGCCCGGGAGTGCCCGGACTGGTGCATCTACATCGACTCCCACAAGGAGACGGTGCCCCCGGCCGCCCCCGGCGGACGGGAGCGCAGCCGGAACGTGCTGGACCGGTTCGCCATCGACTTCGCACTGTGCATGTACTGCGGTATCTGCATCGAGGTGTGCCCGTTCGACGCCCTCTTCTGGTCGCCGGAGTTCGAGTACGCCGAGACCGACATCCGCGAACTCACCCATGAGCGGGACAAGCTCCGCGACTGGATGTGGACGGTGCCCGCGCCGCCCGCGCTCGACCCGGCCGCGGAGGAGCCCAAGGAGATCGCCGCCGCCCGCAAGGCCGCCGACAAGCTGGCCGCCGCGGAAGCGGCCGCGGCCGCCGAGGCCGCCGGTGCGGACAACGACACCCCCGGCGACACTCCGCGTGGGAACGGAGCCGCCTCGTGAGTTCCGCAGTCCAGCTCGCGGCGGCCACCGGCCACGGGCTCGCCGCCCCGGGCCACGGCTTCCTGTCGCCCACCGGTGTGGAGATCGCGTTCCTCCTGGTCGGCCTGGCCACCCTCGGCGCGGCCGTCGTCACCGTCACCACCCGGCAGCTCGTGCACGCCGCCCTCTGGCTGGTGGTCACGCTCGGCGGACTCGCCGTGGAGTACCTGCTGCTGACGGCGGAGTTCATCGCCTGGGTGCAGGTGCTGATCTACGTCGGCTCCGTCGTGGTCCTCCTCCTCTTCGGGCTGATGCTCACCAAGGCGCCCATCGGCCGCTCGCCGGACGCCGATTCGGGCAACCGCCCGGCCGCGCTCGCGGTGGCCCTCGCCGCCGCGGCCGCCCTGGTCTGGGTGGTCGTGGACGCCTTCCGGACCACCTGGATCGACCTCGACAAGGGCGTACAGGGCTCCACCGCCGTCTCCGGCGAGAGCCTCTTCCGGCACTGGGTGCTGCCGTTCGAGGCGCTGTCCGTGCTGCTGCTCGCCGCGCTCGTCGGCGCGATCGTCCTGTCCCGCAGGAACGGCGACACCGGCGGCACCAGCGGCACCACTGGCACCGGCGGCACCGGCGGCGACAAGGGCGCCCCCACCCGCGGCAAGGAGAAGCGCTGATGCATCTCGCCTACCCCGCCGTCCTCGCCGTCCTCCTCTTCTGCACCGGTCTCTACGGCGTGCTCGCCCGCCGCAACGCGATCCTGGTGCTGATGTCGGTCGAGCTGATGCTCAACGCCGTCAACCTCAACCTCGTCGCCTTCGACGTCTGGCTCCGCGACACGCTGCACGCGGGCCAGGCGCTCACCCTGTTCGCCATCGCCATCGCCGCCGCCGAGATCGGCATCGGTCTCGCCATCGTCCTCCTCGTCCACCGCAACCGCGGCACCGCCGACGTCGACCGGCTCCGGGACCTCGCCGACCCCCCTCCGGCCGGTACCCCCGCGGCTGACGACAGCGTGACAGCCCCCACCGACAACGGCGCCGACGAGGCAACTCCCGTCCGGAGGCAGACCGCGTGACGACCACGACCGCCGCCGTTCTCGTCCCCCTGCTGCCCTTCCTCGGCGCCCTCGTGGGCCTCGGGGCGGGCCGCCGCGCTCCCGGTTTCGTCCGTCCGCTGGCCGTGCTGCCCACCCTGGCCGCGACCGCGCTCGCCGTCCTCGTCGCCGTGCGCCAGGGCGGGGGAGAGGGCTCCGGAACCGCGCCCCTGCACGCCTCGACCCGGCTCGCCGACACCGGCTCGGTCCCCGTCGACCTCGCCCTGAACGTCGACGGGTTCGCCGCCCTGGTCGCGGTCCTCGTCGGGGTGGTGGCCTGCTGCGTCCAGATCTACTCGACCGGCTATCTGCGCGACGACCCGCGCTACTCCTCCTACGCCGCGCTGGTCTCCCTGTTCACCGCCGCGATGATGCTCGTCGTCTACTCGGACGACCTCATCGTGCTGCTGGTCGGCTGGGAGATCATGGGCATCTGCTCGTACTTCCTGGTCGGCCACTACTGGGAGACCGCGGCCGCCCGGTCCGCCTCCCTCAAGGCGTTCCTGGTCACCAAGCTGGGCGACGTCCCGTTCCTGATCGGCCTCTTCGTCCTCGCGGGCGACACCGGCACCTTCAGCATCAGCGGTATCGTCACCCGGCTCACCTCGGACTCCGGCGCCCCGCTGGACCATCCGACCCTGATCGCGCTGCTGCTGCTCGCCGGGGTCGCGGGCAAGTCCGCGCAGTTCCCGCTGCACACCTGGCTGCCCGACGCGATGGCCGGTCCCACCCCGGTCTCCGCGCTCATCCACGCCGCGACCATGGTGGCCGCCGGTGTCTACTTCATCGCCCGGCTGCTGCCCGTCTTCCTCTCCTCCGCCGCCGCGCTCGCCGTGCTCGCCGTCATGGCGGCCGTCACCATGGTCGGCTCCGCGCTCGCCGCGCTCGCCCAGGACGACATCAAACGCGTCCTCGCCTACTCGACGGTCGGCCAGCTCGGCTACATGACCGGGGCGCTGGCCGTCGGCGACCGCGGCGCCGCCGTCTTCCACCTGATCGCGCACGGTGCGTTCAAGGCGCTGCTCTTCCTCGGCGCGGGCGTGATCATCCACGCCGCCGGCACCAACTCGCTGGCCGCCATGTCCCGGATGAGCGGTCTCACCAAGCGGATCCCGGACGCCTTCTGGACGGTGACGGTCGCGCTGCTCGCGCTCGCCGCCATCCCGCCCTTCGCGGGCTTCTTCTCCAAGGAGGCCGTGCTCGGCGCCGCCGAACACGCCGCCACCGGCCACACCGCCGACATCCCCGAGGGCGTCGGCTGGACCGTCCTCCTCGCCGGACTGCTCACCGCCCTGCTCACCGCCGGGTACGCCGCCCGGCTGTGGCTGATGGCCTTCCACGGCAAGGGCGAGCCCGTCCCGGACCACGGGAAGCAGCCGGTCGCCATGAACGCCGTGCTGTGGGTGCTGTTCGTGCCCACCGCCGCGTTCGGCCTGGGCTACGGCGCCCTGCCCGACTGGTTCGACGGCGAGAGCCTCACCCCGACCCTCACCACCTCCGTCCTGGGCACCGGTATGGCGCTCGCCGGAGCCCTGGTGATGTACGGCGCCTGGCGGCACACCTCCGCCCGCGCCGCCCGCGTCCCGCTCGGCGCGGTCGCCGCCCACCCCGACGCCGCCGACGCCGTCTCCGAGGCCGAGGCGATCGCCACCCACGAGGCCGCCTACGGCTCCGTCGCGGCCGCGCCCGACCCGGCCGACCCCGGCCGCCTCCTGCTCGGCCCGCTGCACCGCCACGCCGCCACCGGCTTCCACCTCGACGCCGTCTACGGCGCGCTGTTCGTCCGCCCGGTGCGCGCCGCCGCCGGTCTCGTCCGCTTCCTGGACCGCGAGGTCATCGAGACCTACGTACGCGGCTTCGCCGCCGCGCCCGGCCTGTTCGGCGCCGCCGTCCGCCGGGCCCAGACCGGCAATGTGCAGACCTACCTCGGCGCACTGCTCGCGGGCTCCCTCGTCCTGGCCGTCGCCGCCGTCCTCGTCGCAGCGGGAGCCTGACCCGTGAACCACACCGCCCTGCAAGTCCTCCTCCTGGCCCTGGTCGTGCTGCCGCTGCTCGGCTCCGTCGCCGCGCTGCTCCCGGCCCCGCCCGGGCTGCGCGGCCGCGGCCCCGAGCAGGCCGTGCTCCGGCACGGGGTGACCGTCACCGGTGCGGTGCTGGCCGTCGCCATCGCCCTGACCGCCGGGTTCGACCACGACCGACCGGCCCGGATGCAGGCGCAGACCGACGTCAGCTGGATCCCGGCGCTGGACATCCGTATCCACCTCGGGGTGGACGGCGTCTCCCTGCCGCTGCTGGTGCTGACCGCGCTGCTGACCTTCCTCTGCGCGCTCTACGGCTACTTCAACCCGCCCGCCGGGGGGTCGCCGAAGGCGTTCGTCTCGCTGCTGCTGCTCCTGGAGGGCGGCACCCTCGCCAGCTTCGCGGTCCTCGACCTGATGCTGTTCTTCCTGGCGTTCGAGATGGTGCTCATCCCGATGTACTTCCTCATCCACCGATGGGGAGGCGCCGAACGCGAGCGCGCCGCCTGGCGGTTCATCCTCTACACCCTGCTCGGCTCCGTCGTGATGCTGCTGGGCCTGCTGCTCGTCGGGCTCAAGGGCGGCACCTTCGACATGGTGGCGCTCGCCTCTGACAACGGCTCCGGGCTCAGTCACACCACCCAGCTGATCGCCGCCCTGGCCATCATCACCGGACTGGCCGTCAAGGCCCCGATGTGGCCGCTGCACAGCTGGCTGCCCGACGCCCACACCGCCGCCCCCACCGTCGGCTCCGTCCTCCTGGCGGGCGTCCTGCTGAAGATGGGCACCTACGGGCTGGTCCGCATCGTGCTGCCGATGACCCCCGACGGTGCCCACACCTACGCGCCCTACCTCGCCGCGTTCGCCGTCATCGGCATCCTCTACGGATCGCTGGCCTGTCTGGCGCTGGCCCGTTCCGGGGCCAAGGGCGACCTCAAGCGGCTGATCGCCTACTCCTCCGTCGGCCATATGGGCTTCGTACTGCTGGGCATCGCGACCCTCACCCCCACCGGGGTCAACGGTGCGCTGTTCGCCAACATCGCCCACGGCCTGATCACCGGACTGCTGTTCTTCCTCGTCGGCGCGCTCAAGGACCGCACCGGCACCACCGACCTCGACCAGCTCTCCGGCAGCAGCGGCGCGGCCCTCTACGGACGGGCGCCGCGCCTCGGCGGACTGCTCGCCTTCGGCGCCGTGGCCTCCCTGGGACTGCCCGGACTCGCCGGGTTCTGGGGCGAGATGCTCGCCATGTTCGGCGCGTTCGAACCCGCCGAGGGGCTCAGCCGCCCGGCGTTCCTCACCTTCATGGCGCTCGCCGGGTTCGGCACCCTGCTGACCGCCGCCTACATGCTCATCGTGGTCCGGCGCGTCTGCATGGGCGACCACCCGGCCGAGCCCGGGCAGCACCCCGCCGAACCCGGGGCGCGGCCCGCCCTGGCCGACGTCCGCGGCCACGAGGCCGCCGCATGGAGCCCCCTGGTGGCCCTCACCGTCCTCACCGGGCTCTGGCCCGCGGCCCTCCTCGGCCTCAGCGACCCGGCCGTGCAGCAGCTCCTCGCGGGAGGCAAGTGATGACCCCGATCGCCCCGGGCACCTCCGGGCTCGCCGCGGACGCCCCCGCGCTGGCCGGGAGCCTGGTCCAGTCGGTCGACTGGCTCGCCATCGCCCCGCCCACCATCGCCGCCGTGGCCGCCCTGGTCTGCCTCGTCGCCGACCTCTTCCTGCCCGAGCACCGCAAACCGCTGCTGGGTTCGCTGGCCATCGGGGGCCTGGCCCTGGCCGCGCTCAGCCTGCTGCCGCTGCTCGACGGCGACCGCTCCACGTTCTGCCTGACCTCCGACGCCGAGGTGTGCAGCTACACGGCCGACAGCTTCGCGCTCGTCATCCAGTTCCTGGTGCTCGGCGGGGCGCTGCTCACCGCGCTGCTGTCCATCAGCAACATCGCGGATCTCAAACTCCCCGCGGGCGAGTTCTGGTTCCTGCTGCTCTCCTCCGCCTCCGGCGCCGCCCTGCTGCCCGCCTCCCGTGATCTGGCGACCCTCGTCATCGCCCTGGAGGTGGCCTCCCTCCCGGCCTTCGCCCTGGTCGGGCTGCGCCGCGGCGACCGCCTCTCCTCCGAGGCCGCGCTGAAGTTCTTCCTCTCCTCGGTCACCGCGACCGCCGTGATGCTGCTGGGCGTCAGCTTCGTCTACGCCGCCACCGGCAGCCTCCACCTCTCCCGGATCGCCGAGGGCCTCGGCCACGTCGACCCCCGGCTCGACACGCTCGCCCAGGCGGGCGTGGTGCTCACCCTGGTCGGCTTCGCGTTCAAGACCGCGGCCGTCCCCTTCCACTTCTGGGTCCCGGACACCTATGTGGGCGCGCCCGTCCCGGTCGCCGCGTACCTCTCCGTCATCGGCAAGGCCGTCGGCTTCTCCGGTCTGATCCTGGTGACCGTCCTCGCCTTCCCGTCCTACGCCGATGTGTGGGGCCCGGTGGTCGCCGTCCTCGCCGCGCTGACCATGACCGCGGGCAACGCCGCCGCGCTGCGCCAGCGCCCCGAGCGCCCCTTCAGCGCCGTCCGGCTGCTCGCCTGGTCCTCCGTCGCACAGGCGGGCTACCTGCTGGTGCCGATCGCCGCCGCCGGGTACGGGGACAGCGACCGGGAGATCTCCCACGCCGTGGGCTCCACCGTCGCCTACGCCCTGATGTACGCGGCCGTGAACCTCGGCGCGTTCGCCGTGGCCGCCCTGGTCGCCCGTTCCCGTCCGGGCAACCGGCTCACCGACTACCGCGGTCTGTACGCCACCCGCCCGGCCGCCGCCCTCGCCCTCGGCTTCTTCCTGCTCTGCCTGGCCGGACTGCCCCCGGGCATCATCGGGCTCTTCGCCAAGGTGGCCGTCTTCTCCGCGGCCGTCGACGCCGGGCTGGGCTGGCTGGCCGTGGTGATGGCCGTGAACGTGGTGATCGCGCTCTACTACTACCTCCAGTGGACCGCGGCGCTCTTCCGCACTCCCGCCGACGCCCCCGCCGACGCCCCTTTGGGGGAGACGGCCCTCCCCCGGACGGCGGGTGCCCCGCTCACCGCCGCCATCGGCCTGGCCGCCGTCCTCGGCATCGCCCTGTCCGGCGCCCCCCAGCTCGTGCTCCGCTTCGCCTCGGGCACCCTGCTGTGATCTGATCCTCACCGGTCTGCCGCCCCGGCGGTGTGCACAAGGGAACTAGTGGTCCTCACCTGGCGTTGACCAGTTCGGGAGGGTCCACTGGAAGGTGGAGAAACCGACCGAAGGTTCCCCCGCGGCACTACTTGGGAGGGCGTACCGTGCACCGCCGGCACAACGGGCTGAAGACCGCCGTACTCCTCGGGGGACTGTCCGCGCTCATCATCGTGATCGGCAGTCTCTTCGGGCGTACGGGACTGATCATCGCGGTCTTCGTCGCCCTCGCGACCAACGCCTACGCCTACTGGAACAGCGACAAGCTGGCCCTGCGCGCCATGCGCGCCCGCCCGGTGAGCGAATTCGAGGCGCCCCAGCTCTACCGCATGGTCCGTGAGCTCTCCACGGCCGCCCGCCAGCCGATGCCTCGCCTCTACATCTCCCCGACCGAGGCGCCCAACGCCTTCGCCACCGGACGCAACCCGCGGAACGCGGCGGTGTGCTGCACCGACGGCATCCTGCGGCTGCTCGACGAGCGTGAGCTGCGCGGGGTGATCGGCCATGAGCTGAGCCATGTCTACAACCGCGACATCCTCATCTCCTCCATCGCCGGTGCCCTCGCCACCGTGGTGATGTTCCTGGTCAACTTCGCCTGGCTGATCCCCTTCGGCCGGTCCGACGACGACGAGGGCCCCGGCTTTCTCGGCATGCTGCTGATCATGATCCTGGGCCCGCTGGCGGCCTCCCTGATCCAGCTCGCCGTCAGCCGCTCCCGCGAGTACGAGGCGGACGCCTCCGGCGCCCAGCTCACCGGCGACCCCCTCGCCCTCGCCAGCGCCCTCCGCAAACTGGACGCCGGCACCAAGCAGCTTCCGCTGCCCCCTGAGCCCCGGCTGGAGACCGCCAGCCACATGATGATCGCCAACCCCTTCGGCGCCGGTGGCGGCATGTCCAAGCTCTTCTCCACCCACCCGCCCATGGCGGAGCGCATCACCCGCCTCGAGGAGATGGCAGGCAACCAGCGATGAAGACGCTCCTGAACATCATCTGGCTGGTCCTGGCCGGCCTCTGGATGGCCCTCGGCTATGTCCTGGCCGGTGTGCTGTTGTGCATCACCATCATCGGCATCCCCTTCGGGATCGCCTCCTTCCGCATCGCGGGCTTCGCCCTCTGGCCCTTCGGCCGTATGGCCGTCCCCCGCCGCGACGCGGGCGCCCCCTCCTGCGTGGGCAATGTCCTCTGGCTCGTCCTCGCGGGCTGGTGGCTGGCGCTCGGCCATATCGTCACGGGCGTCGTGATGTGCCTGACGATCATCGGCATCCCGCTGGGCCTGGCCAACTTCAAGCTCATCCCGATCTCCCTCACCCCCCTGGGCCACGAGATCGTCCCCACGGACCAGCCCTTCGCGGGCCGCTGAGGCGGGGCCTTGAGGCCGGGTGCGCCCCTCCAGGGGCGCACGGACCGGGACTTGAGGTGCCCAACTCGGCTCGCCTCGTAAGTCGGCGCATCGACAGCGGGGCTCTCCGGGAGTGTGGCGAGCGGATCGACGGGACCGTCCGGGGGAGCACGACATGACGACGCCAGGAGCCATCACTGTCGAGCGAATGGACGGGCGCGCCGCGGCGCGGGCCGAGGGCGCGATCCGGCTGATCTACGCCGAAGCCTTCGCGGAACCGCCGTACTACGAGACCGCGGAAGATGTCGACGCCACCTTCCGCCGCTTCCGTTCCCAGACCCGCAAAGACACTTTCCGAGCCATCCTCGCCCGGACCGAGGACGGAGAGCCGGCCGGCATGGCGTACGGCTACCCGCTGGGCCGCGACACACGGTGGTGGGACCAACTGACCGAGCCGGTGCCCGACGATATGCGGCGCGAGACCGGGAACCGCACCTTCGGGCTCATGGAGCTCGCCGTTCGCGGTCCGTGGCGAGGCCGTGGCATCGCCCACCGCCTGCACCGGGCGCTGCTCGACGGCATCGAGGCCGAGCGGGTGATCCTCAACGTCCACCCGGACGCCAAGGCGGCGTCGGCCGCATACCGGGCGTGGGGCTACCGCAAGATCGGCGAGGCACGTCCCTGGCAGGGGGCTGACCTCCACGACGTGCTGCTCCTCGACCTCCGCTGAGCGGCCCCGTACCCGGCCCCTCACGACCAGTGCTCCGCGCCGGTCCGGCGCGGAGCACTGGTCTCGCCCATCGCAGTGGGCACTACGAGCCCCTGTGGCATTCACACAGGTCAGAGAGGGTCTAGCGGTAGTTCACAAACTGGAGCGCGAAGTCGAAGTCCTTGCCCTTGAGCAGGGCGATCACCGACTGGAGATCGTCGCGGCTCTTGGACGACACCCGCAGCTCTTCGCCCTGCACCTGCGCCTTGACGCCCTTCGGGCCCTCATCGCGGATGATCTTGGCGACCTTCTTCGCGTTCTCCTGGGTGATCCCCTCCTCGATGGAGGCGAAGATCTTGTACTCCTTGCCCGACGCCTGCGGCTCGCCCGCGTCCAGCGACTTCAGTGAGATCCCGCGCTTCACCAGCTTGGACTGGAAGACATCGAGGATCGCCTTCACCCGCTCCTCGGAGTTGGCGCGCATCTCGATCTTCTCGCCCGACCACTCGATCGAGGCACCGACGTTCTTGAAGTCGTAGCGCTGGGAGATCTCGCGGCTCGCCTGGTTGAGAGCGTTGTCGACCTCCTGCCGCTCGACCTTCGAGACGATGTCGAAACTGGAGTCGGCCATCTTGAGTTGGCTCCTCGTACGTAGATCCGTCAGTGGTACGGCCCCACGGACCGCACCAGCCAGCCTAGCGATCTCGGCCATGATCCAGAGGCGATCAACCGGGTGGCGAACCACCCCTCCGCATCAGGTATTGTTTACGTCGTTGCCAGGGAGCAGCGACGCGCGAGCGGAGCACCTGGCCACATCCCAGGCGGTGTGCCCGAGTGGCCAATGGGAGCGGACTGTAAATCCGTCGGCTTAGCCTACCCAGGTTCGAATCCTGGCGCCGCCACACTGGGAAGACGGCCCCCGAGCTGCGGAAACGCGGCCGGGGGCCGTTGTCGTTCCTGTCGTCGGCAGCGGGGTGCTGTCACGCTCCGTAGCGTTCCTGCCCGCTCTCCGCCAGTAGCTCTGGGCGGGCTGTGGACGACGGCCACCCGCTTCTCCGTGCCGACGCGGAGACACTCCACGCGCCTCATGGGCGCACCGGCAACCATTCGGTGGCGCTTGCTGCTTGGGCCGCCGTCTTCTTCTCCGACCGTCACCGTTGGGCTCGGCTCCGGCTGCGGTAGGCCGCTGACATCGAGGCGGCTCGCCCCGCTTCCCGCGCCCGGCGGATCGGCCCGCCAGTGCCCCCGTCCTGCCCGAGGCACCGGCCCCACCGTTCGGGTGATTGCTCCGGCGACGGACATCACCGGATATCCGGCTGTCCAAACCAAGTGGACATACTGTGTGAATGACCGCACAAAAGACAATTCCTCCCCTGATTCACCAGACATGGAAAGACGCCGACCTCCCTCCGGCATGGCAGAAGTGGTCCGAGTCCTGGCGGCTGCACCACCCCGGCTGGGGCTACCGGTTGTGGACGGACGCGGACAACCGTGCCTTTCTCCAGGAGCACTATCCGTGGTTCCTGCCGGTCTACGACGGCTATCCCGAACCGATCATGCGGGCCGACGCGATCCGCTATTTCCTGCTCGACCATTTCGGCGGCCTCTACGTGGATCTGGATTTCGAGTGTCTGAAGCCGGTCTCCGAACTTCTCGACGGGCGGGAACTCGTCCTCGGCTGTGAACCCGAGGTGCACACCCGGTTGTTGCTGGCCCGACGGCGCGGATTCACCCGCATCGTCGGCAACGCGTTCATGGCGTCACGGCCGGGCCACCCCTTCTGGGCGGCCCATGTGCACCGTCGGCTGGTCGGTGCCCACAAGCTGCCGGGCACGCTCGACACGACCGGCCCGTTCTTCCTCACCAGGGCGGTCGACAGCGCCCCGGAGGCGGACTCGATCACGGTGGTCGGCGCGGAGGCGCTGTATCCGGAGGTGAGCCCGTACGCGACGGAGCTGTTCGGCCCGCAGGAGGCCGATTACGACCGGGCCTACGCGGTGCACCACTGGTCGGACAGCTGGGCCTGCGACACCGCGACCGCGCCGAGGGTCTCGGCGGGCAGACGGCTTCCGTTCTGGGCGAGCCAGGAGCGGCAACCGGTCGCCGACGGGCTGCTCAACCTGGAGGCGCAGCGCCGCCGTTGGGCCTCGGGCGCGCCGGCGCCGGCCGTGTCCTGTCTGATGGTGACCAAGGACCGCTCGGCAACCGCACGCCGCGCGATCAGGTGCTTCACCGCTCAGACCTACCCGCATCTGGAGCTGGTCGTACTGGAGGACGGCACGGACGACACGCTCGAGCGGCACATCCGTGACCTGGCCGACCCGAGGATCCGCCATCACCGGCTCCCCCCGGAGCGACGCACCCTGGGGGAGCTGCGCAATGAGGCGGTGGACCGGGCCACCGGGCCGTATGTGTGCCAGTGGGACGACGACGACCTGTACGACCCGGAGCGGGTGGAGACCCAGATGGCGGCGATCCTCGCGCTCGGTGCCGACGCGTGCTTCCTCGCACGTGAGCGGCTGTGGTGGCCCGCCCGTCACAAGCTCGCCATCTCCTGCGCCCGGGTCTGGGAGGGGTCGATGGTGTGCGCGAAGGACCGGCTCCCGCGCTATCCGGCCGAGCGCCGCGGCGAGGACACCCCGGTGGCCGAAGAGCTGGTCCGGCGCTGCCGGGTCGTCTCGGTGGACGCGCCCGACCTGTACACCTACGTGTGCCACGGGAACAACACCTTCGACGAGTCGCACTTCGCCGAGCACTTCGAGGTGGCGACCCAGATGTGGGCCGAACCCGTCGCCTACGCCGAGCAGTTGCTCGCCATGGCGGCCCGGCTGCCGCTCGAGCCGGGGGACATCGCACACGCCGAGACCCCCGAGACCGCCGCAGGCGCCGCGTGCACGGACGGGCGGAAGCCGCGGCCGGCCCCCGAGCCCGCCCCGGCACCGGCGAGCGAGCGGCCCACGGTGCTGGTGCTCACGCCCCTCAAGGACGCGGCCGCGTTCCTGCCCGGTTATCTGGACCGCCTGCGCCTGCTGGACTACCCGCGCGAGGCGATCTCGCTGGGCCTGCTGGAGGGCGACAGCACGGACTCGACCCGGGAACTCCTCCAGCAGATCCTGCCCGGTATCGAGTCGGAGTTCCGGCGGGTGACCCTCGTCCACCGTGACTTCGGACTCCAGCTCGCCGGACCCCGCTGGGAGCCGGGTATCCAGCGCCGGCGCCGGTCGGTGCTGGCCAAGGTGCGCAACCACCTCCTCGCCCGGGCCCTGGCCGACGAGGAGTGGGTGCTGTGGCTTGACGCCGATGTCACCGGCTACCCGGAGGACCTGGTCCAGCGCCTGCTCGGCGCGCGCAAGGACATCGTCGTCCCGCACTGCGCCACCGCACCCGGTGGGCCGACGTACGATCTCAACACCTTCGTCCTCAAGAGCGGAGCCGGCCGGCTCAACTGGGACCAGTGGCTGCGCGACGGCATCCTTCAGCCGCCCAGGGGGTTCGGCCGGACGTACCTCGACGAGCTGCGCGGACGCGGACTCGTCCGTGTCGACTCGGTCGGCGGAGCCGCGTTGCTGGTCCGTGCGGAGCTGCACCGCAATGGCCTCATCTTCCCCTCCTTCCCCTACCGGCAGCTCATCGAGACCGAGGGGCTGGCCGCGATGGCCCTGGACATGGGGATCGCCTGCTGGGCGCTGCCCGATCTGGAAGTGGTGCATCCACACCACGGCGCACGGCAGCCGGAGCCCGTCCCCCTGGCCGTCACGCACGGTGAGTAGTCACTTTGACACATTGGGTGACGAAATTTACGGTGGCTTTGCTGCCCGCGCCGCGAGGTACACCGGCAGTCCGGGGCAGCTCTCCCGCACCCAAAGGAAAGGTGCTGCCGTGAAATCCCGTGTCATGACCTCATTGGCCCTCCCTGCCGCGCTGGCCACGGCCGGACTGCTCAGCGGCGCGGAGGCGGCCTACGCCGCCATCGCCCCGGACGCGCAGACGAGGACGGCGACGTACGGCTACCCGGGACAGCCGATGGGCGACGACGTCACCCTCACGTCCGGGACCAGCCACCCCTGCGAGCCGATCGGCAACGTCACGATCACGGATTACGGACCCTGCTGTCCACCCGTGAACAACGTCACCATCGCGGACTACGGGCACTGCTGCCCGCCCGTGAACAACATGACCATCACGGACTACGGGTGGATCTGCGAGGTCGATGACGACTTCGGACGCGAGAGCCGGATCGGCCACTTCCGCGAGTACACGGACGACGCCTACGACCCCCGTCGTGAGCAGCCCGCGCGCGGCTAGCCCGGGATCCGTCGCCGAGTCCGGCCGTGGGCCCGCGGAAGCGGGCCCCGGGGGGACGGCCGGCGCCCGGAACACCGGCTGCCGGCCCGCCCGATGCCCACTTCCCTTCCCCTTCCCGGCCCGAACCGAAAGACGGCGCATGCCCCACAACCCCGACCCTGTGGTCTCGGTGGTCATCCCCTGTCATGACTACGCCCGCTATCTGCCCGAGGCCGTGTCCAGCATCCTTGCCCAGACCTTCCAGGACTGGGAGCTCCTCATCGTCGACGACGGCAGCACCGACGACACCGCCGAGGTGGCCCGGTCCCTGGTCGCCCGCCACCCCGACCGCCGCATCAGGCTCGTCCAGCGGGCGAACGGCGGTGTCTCGGCCGCCCGCAACACCGGGATCGAGGCAGCGGCCGGCCGCTACATCCTTCCGCTGGACGCCGACGATGTGATCGCCCCCACGATGCTCGAGAAGACCGTCGCGGTCCTGGAGGACAACCCCGGCATCGCGATCGCCTCCACCGACGTGTTCACCTTCACCGACGACGATCTGCCCCCGCAGGCGATGTCCCTCCCCGCCTACAGCCGGGAACTGATGCTCCAGCGCCTGATCATGTTCTACTGCTCGCTGTACCGCCGGGAGGCGTGGCAGACCGTGGGCGGCTACGACGAGAGCATGCGGGCCGGAGAGGACTGGGACTTCTGGGTCGGCTGCGTCGAGCACGGCTTCGATGCCCACCACATTCATGAGCCGCTGTTCGGGGCGCGCAACAAGGACACGGGACTGCATGTGGAGGCCGCCGAGAACGACCTGGCCATCCGGGCGCGGATCGTGGCCAACCACCCGAGCCTGTTCAAGCCGGTCAGCCGTGACTGGGCGCGGGCCGTGCTCGGTCAGGGCGCGGAAGCCTGGCTGCGGGACGACCACGTGCCCGACGACATCCTCACCCGGGCCGCCGAGATGGATCACTTCCTCACCGCGGTGATGGCCCTGCAGCGCACGGCGCGGGTTCAGCACTACCACATCCAGCGGCTGCAGCAGGAGTTGGCGGCTCACCGCCGCGCGGCCGGCTCTCCCGTCCAGGAGAAGGAGCCGGCCCCGACGGCGGTTTCCACGGTCTAGCGCGGCCCGGCTCCGGCTGAGATGCGGGGGCGGGTGGGGCCGGGCCCGGAGGGGGGCTCCCGTAGTGACGTCTCCGTGCTCCATCAGGAGCATGAGACGTACTCCTCCAAGGTGATTCATCCAATGATATGCACAAACGCGCGATCCCTGTGGAATATCGCTTCCCGCCATGGTTCTGTACGGCGTTCTGGATGGATGCGCGCAATGCGAACGTGATCAGAAGCCTTCCGCTCGGCCGCCGGTGAACCTTTGTATTCACGGCCAGAAAGGCAGGAACATGAAGAAGTTCGCTTGGGCGGCCCGGGGGCTCGCGGCGGCGTCGGGGGTTCTCCTCGTCGGGTCCCTCGTGGCTGTGCCCGCGGTCGCGGACGACGACCCGTCGGTCGCTGCCACCGCTTCCGCCGCTCCCTCGGGTGGAGAAAAGTGCTTGTCGCGGGAGCGCGACGTCAGCTCCGCCGTCGTGGACTATTCGGGCAGTGGTCTGTTCGAGACGGTATTCCGTTCGACGACGGACCGCTGGGGACGCGCCTTCCTCAATGACAGCCGGGGTCCGGGGGTCTGGATCAACCTCAACCTCGTCACCGGGGCTCCGACCTGTACGGAGGACACGGCCGTCTCCGTGACCGAGGAGAACCCCGGGCTCCTCTTCATCACCCTGCTGGGAGGCGACGGAGTGCTGTACGAGGCCCAGTGCGACACATCCAGCACAACTCCCCTCACCCCGGCGAACATCGCGACGGCGTGCGCCCCGGGCTTCACGGCCATCCCGGGTACCCCGGTCTGACGTCAGGGACATCCGGGCGGGACATCCGGGCGGGACATCCGGGCGGAGCAGTGGCGGTGCATGCGGTGGGTTCGTATGCGCCGCTGCGCTGAGGAGACGGCCCCCGAGTCGCGGAAACGCGGCCGGGGGCCGTCGTGGTGCGGCTCGTGGTGAGGAGTGGACGTATTGCCAAGCAGATGTCCACTCGGTGCTCACGACGTACCGGCCGTACTACGGGACCCTGGGCGAGGTAATCGCGGAGTTTTTCCGCGTGACGGGGTGTGGTCACGGGGACGTGCCCGCCGTCGCGCAGTTGGGGGCCGTAGCGATGGATCACGAGCAGGCGGAGTTGTTGAGACGACTCTCCGGCGCGCTCGGTCCGGTGCCACGCCAAGTGTTGGAGCATGCGCAGGCGGTCTTCGGAGAAGGCGTGGTTCGTCGTGATGAGGACGAGAATGCGGACGACGAGCCGGATGACCTGAACGACGAGACCTGCCAGAGCCGTCCGGTTCCGGATTCCACGGGCCGGGGAACTGAGTGAGATGAAAGCGAACAAACCCTTCAGGTATTTACTGTCCACGCTCGTGGCCCTTGTGACACTGGCCTTTCTGGTTCCCGGACCCGCCACCGCGGCCGGCGGGGACGCCGCGGATGGGCCGCTGAAGCCGCTGAGCCAGGACGTTGTCTCGAACTTCCGCCTGCTCATCGACCGGAAAGCGGATTACGACGCCAACGGTGCCGCGATCCGGGGCATGGAGAAGTCCGGCGCCGTCACCAAGGTGGCGCCCGTGGACGTCGCGCTGTCCCGGCAGCACACCGGGCGCCCGCTGTGCCACAGCACCGGGCTCAACGGAACGTTCCAGTACAACGGCTTTTGCTGGGACGAGGAGGACTCGACCACCAACTCCTATTCCGATAAGGGTGGTTGGCGTCCGCAGGGACTGACCGCCTCCCATGACGCCCAGCCCGGTGGCACCGTCGACGGCCGCCACCTCTATCTGGCGAGCTGGCTGTACGGCGACAGCAAGGCGCAGAACCAGTTCGGCCGTGTCTCCATCCTCGATTCGACGGGAAGCGAGCGGACGTACGGCCATGTGCTGCTGGTGAAGCCGACGGGTGACGAGTCGCACGCCGACTTCGAAGCGGTCACGAATGTCCACACCGACGGCATGGTCTGGTACGGCAACAAGCTCTTCGTCGCCAACGGCGGCGAATTGCAGGTCTACGACTTCCAGCACCTGTGGAAGATGAAGACCAGTGCCGAGCGGGTCGGCACCAAGGACGGTGTCTCCTCGGCCCGCTGGCACAACTGGGCCCTGCCCATGGTGGGCCGCTACAGCATCGAACCCGGCAAGGACCCGCGGTACTGCCCCGCCGATCCCAGTACGAAGCGCTCGTGCCTCGGTTCGCTGAGCCTGGACCGCAGCGGCCCGGTGGACCATCTCGTGTCCGGCGAGTACTACGGCCCGAAGAGCAATCCGGTCGCCCGGGTGGTGCGATGGCCGCTGAACCCGTCGACCGCCCTTCCCCGCGCGGACAACGGCGACACCATCGGTTCGTCCACCGCGACCGGGGCCTTCCATGCACCCGTCCGCCAATTGCAGGGCGTCGCCACGGACGGCACGTACTACTACCTGTCCGCCCAGTGCCCCGATGGCTACATGGGCGACGCCGATCCCACGGACAGGCACTCCTACTCCTGTATCTACCAGGCGAAGCCCGGTGAGGTGCCGACCGTGCTGACCCGCTCGCCCAGCCTGACGCAGAACCTCTCGTACGCGCCGTCCTCCGGCCGGCTGTGGGGCATCAACGAGGACATCGGGAACAACGTCGTCTTCTCGCTCAAGCCAAGGGCCGCCGATCACAGCGTCTATCTGCGCAACTCCTACAGCGCCCTGTGCGCGGGCGGCGGCAACAAAACGGGGAACGGCGCTCCCGTCATCCAGTGGGGCTGCACCAACGCGCGTGATGAGCGCTGGGTGTTCGAGAAGACCGAGGACTCCGACGGAAAGACCGCGTACTTCCTGCGGAACGAATACTCGGGCAAATGCATGGGGGTCGGGTCCACGCTCGACAACAGCGCCAAGGTGATCCAGTACACCTGCAACGGCGCGGTCGACGAGAAGTGGTGGTACGACACCGGCGGTAAAACCCTGCGCAACGTCTACTCCGGGAAATGCCTCGCCCTCGGCGCCACCGCCACGAAGGGCACGCAATTGATCCAGTACACCTGCAACGGCGCATCCGATGAGAGCTGGCAGCAAGTGCCCCGCTGAAGCGCTCAGGGGCGGAGTTCCCCGGGTGGGGGAATTCCGCCCCCGACGGAGCCTTGCCTGCCCGTGAAGTCTTCCGCCACCTGATACGAAATGTCTCACTTGACGCACCTCTGCCGAGGGAGACCCATGGGCTGGAGACTCACACGCAGGACGGCGGTGTCGGCGGTGATCGCCGGGGCGATCGCCGTCGTCACCGCGGGGCTGCCGCCGGTCGGCGCCGGAACGCGGGCGGAGGCGGCCCCGTCCCTCGGGACCGTGGCCGCGCCCGCACCCCCGCCCGTGCCCGTGGCCGCGGCCACCGAGGGGCGGCACGGGACGGGCACCCCGCCACCGCCCCGGCTGCCGCGGAACTTCCGCGGAACCGGCAAGTGGATCGTCCGGGACCTGGGTATCACCGTGCCGTTCACCTGGGAGGGGAGGGACGGCGAGAGCCAGATGACCGCGGGAGGGCCGCAGTACCCGATCTGGTTCACCAACCTGATCTACCGCGACACCCTCTACACCCTCACCTACAAGTGGCCGGGCGTGACCGAGCATCCGTGCTCGCAGTTCCCCGGGTTCAACCTGGAGCGGCTGAACGAGGGGCTCGCGGGCGCGCGGTTCGTCGGCCGGGAGGTCCTCCAGGGGAACCCGGACCGGCGGGTGAACCACTGGCGGGTCGGTGTCGTCCGGCCGCAGCTCCCTCCGGGGGCGTACCCGCGGCTGCCGCTCGCCCTCGGGCGACATCTACGTCGACCAGCGCGACCGGGGGACGTTCTGGCAGGTGCTCCAGTTCGGCATCCAGAACC
Source organism: Streptomyces cucumeris (assembly GCF_024295805.1). GTDB lineage: Bacteria > Actinomycetota > Actinomycetes > Streptomycetales > Streptomycetaceae > Streptomyces > Streptomyces cucumeris. The sequence goes on along the minus strand of NZ_JANCLX010000017.1, from coordinate 53,977 downwards.
TCTACGACCCCGAGCTCGACGAGTGGGCCGTGATGGACACGTTCGAGCGCACGCCCGGTACGGTCACGCTTCCCCCGCGGTGTGCGACACCGGCGTGACCCCCTCGCCCGGTCCCCGGCCCCTCCACTCCGGGGCCGGAGACCGGGCGTGTTACTCTCCGGGAGGAGCAGTGACACCAGGTCGACTGCCGGAGCGGACATGGGAGGTGAGTTGATGACTGCCGTAGAGGCCACTGCCGTGTGCAGTGCCCGGACCATCCTCACGTCCCGGGCCCCGGTCTGACCTGACGTTCCCCCTGCCGCGAGCGCGGCTGGTCTTCGGCGCTTGGCGCATATCGGGGCCCCTTCCCAAGGGTCTCTACGTTGTCTCAACCTTTTTCGAACACACCTTCCTCCGGCCTGCCGCCACATGGCGCTGACGGCCTGAACGGTGCGAACGGTCCGGATCCGGTGACCACGGCGCTCTTCGCGCTGCACCAGGGCCTGCCCCGGCAGGGCCCCGGATCGGACGCCACCACCGCACGGCTGCTGCGTCTGGCCGGTCCGCTGCCCCCGCGGCCGCGGATCCTGGACCTGGGCTGCGGCCCCGGCCGCTCCGCGCTGGTGCTGGCCGCCGCGACCGGGGGCCATGTCACCGGCGTCGACCTCCACCAGCCCTTCCTCGACGAGCTGTTGGGCGCGGCCGCGCAGGAGGGACTGAGCCCCCGGATCGCGGCGCTCAACCACTCCATGGACGAACCGCCCTTCACCGACGGGAGCTTCGACCTCATCTGGGCCGAGGGCTCGGTCTACAACATCGGCTTCCGGACGGCGCTGCGCGCGTGGCGCCGCCTGCTCGCGCCCCGCGGCGTGCTGGTCGTCACCGAGGCCGAATGGGCCACGTCCCGTCCCGCCCCGCGGGTGCGCGCGTTCTGGGACGCCGCCTATCCGCTGCGGTCCCGGTCCGACAACGTTCGTACGGCGGAGGAGGCCGGGTACCGGGTCGGGGCCCACCATCCGCTGCCCGACGGCGACTGGTGGACCGAGTACTACACACCGCTGACCCGGCGTCTCGCCACCGCCGACCCGGACCGGCCAGGAATGGCGCAGGCCGTCGCCGCGGTGCGGGAGGAGATCGACCTGCGCCGGAACCACGGTGCGGACTACCGCTACGCGGGCTACGTCCTGCACCCGGTCACCCCCGACGCCGACCCCGACGCCGACCCCGACGCCGACCCGGCGCACCCGCCCGCTGCCCCGGGCCGTCTGACGGCCGATCCCTCGTCCACGGCCGCCGACCCCGGGAGTGGGGCCGACGACCCCGCGCGCCCCCGTACCGCACCGCTTCCCCCGGGCACCACCGAGCCCCCGTACGAACGGAACGCCATGACCGTCTGGACCACCCGCCCCGAGACGCCGGGCGACGCCGAAGCCATCCGCGCCGTCAACGTCGCGGCCTTCCCCACCGCCGGGGAGGCGGACCTCATCGAGGCCCTGCGCGCCGACTCCGGCGCGTGGATCGACGGACTGTCCGTCGTGGCCGAGCACGAGGACGGAACGCCGGCCGGGTACGCGCTGCTCACCCGCTGCCACGTCGGCGGCCGGCCCGCGCTCGCCCTGGCCCCGTGCGCGGTGCTCCCCGCCCACCAGGGCCGGGGTGCCGGATCCGCCGCCATCCGCGCCGCGCTGGAAGCCGCCCGGTCCATGGGGGAGAACCTCGTCGTCGTCCTCGGACACGCCGACTACTACCCCAGGTTCGGCTTCGCCCCGGCGTCCCGCCTCGGTATCCGGGCCTCCTTCGAGGTGCCGGACGAGGCGCTGATGGCCCTCGCGCTGGACCCGTCGCGCCCGGTGCCGTCGGGCGTGATCGAGTACCCGGCCGCCTTCGGCGTCTGACCCATCGGTGGGGTGTCCGCACCCGCGGGCACCCCACCCTCGCCGTCCGTGCCGGCTACCGGGTGCGCTCCCGGTCGAAGTCCAGCTCCAGCATCCGGATCGCGTTGCCCCGCAGGATCTTGTACGTCGTCTCCGCCGACAGCCCCGCCACATGTTCGGCCGCGATCCGCCGGGTGTGCGGCCAGGTCGAGTCGACGTGCGGATAGTCGGTCTCGAAGGTCGCGTTGTCCTCGCCGACCGTCTCCAGCGAGGCGACCCCGTGCTTGTCGCGGAAGAAGCAGCAGTAGATCTGCCGGTAGTAGTACGTGGACGGCGGCTCGGGGATCAGATCGCGTACGCCGCCCCAGGCCCGGTGCTCCTCCCAGACGTCGTCCGCGCGCTCCAGGGCGTAGGGGATCCATCCCATCTGGCCCTCGGCATAGGCGAGTTTGAGTCGGGGGAACTTCACCAGCACCCCGCTGAAGAGGAAGTCCATCATCGACGCCATGGCGTTGTTGAAGCTCAGCGACGCCTGGACGGCGGGCGGCGCGTCCGGGGAGGCCGCGGGCATCTGCGAGGACGAGCCGATGTGCATGCACACCACCGTTCCGGTGGCCTCGCACTCGGCGAAGAACGGGTCCCAGTAGCCGCTGTGGATGCTCGGCAGGCCCAGGTGGGTGGGGATCTCGCTGAAGGTCACCGCCCGCACCCCGCGCGCCGCGTTCCGCCGGATCTCCTGGACGGCCAGCTCCACGTCCCACAGCGGGATCAGACAGAGCGGGATCAGCCGTCCGCCGCTGTCGCCGCACCATTCCTCGACCATCCAGTCGTTGTAGGCGCGCACACAGGCGAGGCCGACCTCCTTGTCGTCGGCCTCGGCGAAGGTCTGGCCGCAGAAGCGGGGGAAGGTCGGGAAGCACAGGGACGCCTCGACGTGGTTCATGTCCATGTCGGCTAGCCGGGCCTTGGGGTCCCAGCAGCCGCGGCGCATCTGGTCGCGGGTGATGCCCTCAAGGGTCATCTCGTCCCGGGAGAAGCCGACGGCCGCGATGATGCGCTTGTACGGGAACAGGTCCCCCTCGTACTGCCACCAGTCGGTGGGCGGACCGTCCGGGTCGGTGGTGATCCGGTACTTGCCGCCGATGTACGCCAGCTCCCCGATACCGGCGGTGAGCGGCTTGGGGCCACGGTCCCGGTGCTGGGCCGGAAGCCAGCGCTCGAAGAGGTGCGCGGGCTCGATCACATGGTCGTCCACGCTGATGACCTTGGGCAGCCCGGCCCCGTCGTCCGTCCCGCCCGTACCGCCCGCCCCGTCTGCCGCACCCGTCGATCCACTCACCGCTGTGCCCGTCATCCCGCCAACTCCCCTTCTCCCGGGGGTCACATCGACCTCCGGGGGTCCGAACCCGACGCGCAGATCTGACGGCCCGTCAGTTATGCGCAGAGTAGGCGGCACCGCTCCAAGCAACAAGGGACGCGCTCCCCGGTGACCGGAGCCGCTCTCCGGATGCCTTGTTTTCGGCCGCGAACGCAGGGCACACGCAGTGCACACGTCAATCGGCCGGGAGGTAACGGTGAACGCATCGTCGATCGCACGGGGACTCGGCTCGGCAGCACGCGCAAAGCCCGACAGCCCGGGCGAGGCGGGCGACCGGGCCATCGAGGCGGCCGCCCGCTGCGGGCTGATCGCCCGCGGGGTCATCTACCTGCTGGTCGGGGTGCTCGCGGTGCGGATCGCCTTCGGCGACAGCGGCGGTGAACAGGCCGACCGGGGCGGAGCCCTGGAGGTACTGGCCGAGCAGCCCTTCGGCTCGTTCCTGGTCTGGGCGGTCGGCGTGGGGCTCGCCGGGATGGCGCTGTGGCGGCTGTCCGAGGCGGTCTTCGGTGCGGCGGGCGCGGACGGGCGCAAGGCGAAGAAGCGGCTGGCCTCCGCGGCCCGCGCGGTCTTCTACGGCGTCGTCGCCTACTCGGTGCTCTCCTTCGCGGCGGGGGAGAAGGGCAGCGGCTCCAGCGACAAGCAGTCCCAGGACGTCACCGCCCGCGCCCTCGACCTGCCGTACGGCCGGTGGCTGGTCGGACTGGCCGGGCTCGGGGTGGCCGTGGCCGGCGTCTGGATAGCCGTACGCGCCATCCGGCGCAGCTTCCGCAAGCATCTCCAGATGGCCGGTACGCCGAAGAGGGTGAAGCAGACGGTGTACGCGCTGGGCGTGTGCGGCGGGGCGTCGCGCGGTGTGGTCTTCGCGGTGGCGGGCGGCTTCGCGGTGACCGCCGCCCGGCGCTACGACCCGGACGAGGCCAAGGGGCTCGACGACACCCTGCGCACCTTCGCCGATACGGCGGCGGGCCCCTGGCTGCTCGTCGCGGTCGCGGTGGGCCTGGCCCTGTTCGGTGTCTTCTCCCTCGCGATGGCCCGCTGGCGCCGCGTCTGAACGATGCCGGTACCGGTGCCGGTACCCCGGCGGGCGTCGACGGCGGCGCGCGGACCCCACGCGGTGGGACCCGCGCGCCGCGCCGTGTCCGGCGGTGCGGCGTCGGTTGGGCGGGGCGGTGGCCTGGCCGGTCCGGTGCCGCGCCGCCCGGACGGCCGTGGCGAATGCCGGGGCATCCGCGCGGCGGAGTGCAGGGTGTTCCCGGCTGCCGGGGGCATTGTCAGCGGACGACGCGGCCGCCCTGGCGGTCGCGGACCGGTCCGCCGGGCCCGTGCCGCCGTTCGGCGCTCGTGATGCGGGGCCACCGGGCCGCCCCGGCCCTCCGGCTGAGCGGTGCATGAGCCGCGCTCGGCGCTCGGTCGACTCCGCCCGAGGCGGTCTTCCACCTGGCGGTCGGCGGCCGCGAGCATGCCGCGCATGAACCCGCGCACCAGGACCGCCGCCCTCGCCGCGGCGGTCGCGTTCGCCGCCGCCACACCCGTCGTCGCCCACGCCGCCCTCGACACCGGGCCGGGAACGGCCGTCTCCGCCCCGGCCAGGGGCGCGGCCTATGTCGAGACCCGGCTCTTCTTCGGGACCGGACGGCCCGACGGCGGGCCGCCCGTCACGGACAAGCAGTTCCTCGCCTTCGTGGACCGGTCCGTCACCCCGCGCTTCCCGGCCGGACTGACGATCCGGGACGGGCGCGGGCAGTGGCGGGACCGGCACGGGGTGATCGAGCGCGAGCGCTCCTACGAGGTGGTCCTGCTCTACCCGGTGTCCGAGGCACGCGCCCACGACCCGCAGATCGAACGCATCCGCACGGCCTACGAACGGACGTACGCCCAGGAGTCGGTGGCCCGCGCCGACACCCCGGCCCGCGTGGACTTCTGAACCGCCGGCGGGCCGGACTACGCCTGTCCGGCCACCGCCCGCACCGCCTCCGCCACCGGCTCCGAGCCGTTGATCAGATGCAGGGTGCGGCCCACCGTGCGCGGCTCGTCGAGGAGGGCGACCAGGACCGCGGCCACATCGTCACGGGTGATCGGTCCGCGCTCGGTGTGCTCGGCCAGTTCGACCTGGCCGGTGCCCGGGTCGTTCGTCAGCATGCCGGGGCGCAGCACGGTCCAGTCGAGGCCGTCGCGGGCCCGGACGTCGGCGTCCGCCGCGCCCTTCGCCCGCAGGTAGGTGGCGAAGACCGGGTCCGTGCCCTCCGGGATCTCACCCTCCGCGCCCATGGAGGAGACGACGAGGAACCGACGGACCCCCGCCGCCTCGGACGCATCCGCGAAGAGCACCGCCGCGGCGTGGTCGACGGTCTCCTTGCGGGCCGCGCCGCTGCCGGGACCCGCACCGGCCGCGAACACCGCCGCGTCCGCGCCTTCCAGATACTTCGCCACATCCTCCACGGAGGCCGACTCCAGGTCGCAGACGACCGGTTCGGCACCCGCCGCCAGCAGGTCACCGGCCTGTTCCGGCCGGTGGATGATGCCCGCCACCTCGTCGCCGCGCGCGGAGAGCAGCCGCTCCATCCGCAGCGCGATCTGTCCATGTCCACCAGCGATGACAATGCGCATGATCCCGACCGTACGCCCCGTGTCCCCGCCCCGCGCGCCCGGAACCCCCGCCGGGCCCCAAGCCGACGCCCGCACACCCCCCTTGGGCCCGCGGCCCGTGCCCCACGCCGTGCGCGGCGCGGGCGGTGGCGCCCGCCCCCGCGCCTTCCCTACGCCTGGTCGCCGTCCGGCTTCTGCGCCCGCGTCTGCCGCGGCAGGTCCAGCGCCACCGCGGCGGCGGAATCGCAGTACTCGCGCACCGCGCTGGTGCGCGCCACCACCCGGCCCTGGTGGACCACCACCCGGCTGTACGCGAGGGAGAGCACACTCGCCAGCCCCTCCCCGCGCACCGCGAGCAGTTCGGCCGGGAACCCCGCCTCCACCCGGACCTCGGGCAGGCCGAGCGCCGCCCTGGCCCGTCCGCACACCGCCTCGTACGCCTCCGGCGGGGTCAGCCCCTCGCGGGAGGCCAGCAGGAAGGCGGCCTCCAGGGGGTCACCGCGGCCCACCGGGTTGGCGGCGTCCCGGAGCGCGCCGCTGCCCGCCGCGACCCGTACGCCCGCCGCCCGCAGCAGCCGTACCGGTGCACAGCCGGGGGCCGCCGGGGTCGCGGGACCGGGTGGTCCTGAGGCACCCCGCGCACCCCGGTCCTCCAGTCCGCCGCAGTCGCCCTGCGGCAGGCAGACCACCGTGACACCGGCCGCGGCCAGCCGGTCCGCGAGCCGCGCGGCGACCTCGCCCGGCAGTCGGGCGAGCCCCGCGCACGGGCCGATGGTCACCCCCGGCCGCAGCCCTCCGGCCATGGCCGCGAACCGCGCGAGCCGCGCCGGGTCGTCACCGTCGGTGTGCAGATCGACCGCGCAGCCGTGGCGCGCGGCGAGGTCGAGCACGGCCTCCGCATGACCGGTGGGGTCGGGGTCGAGATCCGGACAACCGCCGATCACGCCCGCACCCATCTTCACCGCGTCCCGCAGCACCGCGAGCCCGTCCGCCCCGGCCGCTCCGGTCAGCACCCTCGGCACCGCCACCACACCGAGGTCGGTGAGGCCGCGCAGGGTGTGGCCCGCCTGGAGGACGGCCTCCAGCGCGCGCAACCCGTGCACCCCGCCGACCCGTACATGGGTGCGCAGCGCCGTCGCCCCGTGGCCGAGGTGCAGCAGGGCGGCCTCGGTGGTGCGCCGCCGGACGTCCTCGGGGGCGTACGGCACCGGGCCCGCGAGTTCGGCGGTCAGCGCGGTGTCGCAGTGGGCGTGCGGTTCGGCGGGGGCGGGCAGCAGCAGATAGCCGCCGAGGTCCAGCCGCGGACCGGGGGCGAGACTGCCCGCCGTGCCGACCGCCTCGATGCGCCCGCCGCTGAGCCGGACGTCCACCGTGCGGCCGTCGGCCAGCCGGGCACCGCCGAGCACCAGCGCGCCGCCGGACCCGGCCGCCGCGTCGTTGGGGGGCTGCTGGGGCTGCTGCGGCTGGCTGTCGGGCATCGCACTCCGCGGGGCGTGTGAGGGCGCAAAGAGGGCGCGTGACGGGCGCATGAGCAGCCAAGATCACTCGGCCTGGATCCGAGCCTAGGACGCGGTGGTGACGGCTTCGCGGAGGAGCCGAATAGTCGTACCGGTGTGGTGCCCGAGGACCCTGTGACCGTGCGCCGATACGGATTTCACCTTCGGCGGCCGAGCGTGTAATGTCTTCATCGCTCGCCCCAATAGCTCAGTCGGCAGAGCGTCTCCATGGTAAGGAGAAGGTCTACGGTTCGATTCCGTATTGGGGCTCTGATGCTTCAGGTTTCCCGTTCGACTTCGGTCGGACGGGGTATCTATCGCATCGAAGCGGTGTAGCTCAGTCGGTAGAGCAAGCGGCTCATAATCGCTGTGTCACCGGTTCAAGTCCGGTCACCGCTACTGACAGTAGCCGATTGTGAGGTCGGTCCTCCGATCGGCTACTCTTTTCTGCGTTAATCCATCCGTCCGTCAAGGAGCACTCACGTGGCTGCCACCGACGTCCGCCCGAAGATCACGCTGGCCTGCGTGGAGTGCAAGGAGCGGAACTACATCACCAAGAAGAACCGGCGCAACGACCCGGATCGTCTTGAGATCAAGAAGCACTGCCCGCGCTGCAACGCGCACACGGCGCACCGCGAGACGCGCTGAGCAATAGTCTTTACCGGCGAGGCCGCCCCCACATGCGGGGGGTGGCCTCGTTTCGTTGGTAACCAACCGCAGGAGGTGCGAGCCGATGGCGCTCGACCAGTCCTTCGTCGGACGGAGCTATCCGCCCACCGCCCCGTACGAGGTCGGCCGGGAGAAGATCCGGGAATTCGCCGAGGCCATCGGTGACACCAATCCGGTCTACACCGACCCCGAGGCCGCCCGGGCGCTCGGCCACCCCGATGTGATCGCGCCGCCCACCTTTGTGTTCGCGATCACCTTCAAGGCCGCGGGCGCCCAGGTCGTCGAGGACCCGGCGCTGGGGCTGGACTACAGCCGCGTCGTCCACGGCGACCAGCAGTTCGCGTACACCCGCCCGGTCCGGGCCGGTGACCGGCTGCGGGTCACCTCGACCATCGACTCGATCAAGTCACTCGCGGGCAACGATGTGCTGTCCGTGCGAGGTGAGGTCCATGACGAGGCGGGCGAGCACGTCGTGACCTCGTTCACGACGCTGGTGGCCCGTGCCGCCGAGGCGGAGGAGAGCCGATGACGGCCACGGTGCGTTACCAGGACGTGGAGGTCGGCACCGAGGTGCCGGTGCGTGAGTTCCGTGTGGACCGCGCCGGGCTGGTCCGCTACGCGGGAGCCTCCGGCGACTTCAACCCCATCCACTGGAACGAGAAGTTCGCCAAGGACGTCGGCCTGCCCGATGTCATCGCCCACGGCATGTTCACCATGGCCGAGGCGGCGCGCGTGGTGACCGACTGGACCGGCGACCCCGGCGCCCTCGTCGAGTACGGCGTGCGCTTCACCAAGCCCGTCGTGGTCCCCAACGACGACAAGGGCGCGGTCATCGAGATCGGCGCCAAGGTCGCCGCCAAGCTGGACGACGAGGCCCGTACGGTCCGCCTGGACATCACCGCGACCAGCGGTGGAAAGAAGGTGCTGGGCCGGGCCCGCGCCGTGGTCCGCCTCGCCTGAGCCGCCGCGCGCCCGCCCCGGCGGGCCACCGGGCCCTGGGCCTGCCCCCGGTCTCCGCACCGGGGGCGGCCGCCCCCGGGAGCCCGGCGGGCGCCCCCGTACTCTTGAGCGCGTGCAGGAACTCCATGACGCCCCCCTCGCCCCGCTGACCACGTTCCGCCTGGGCGGACCGGCGACCCGGCTGATCACGGCCACCACCGATGACGAGGTGATCGCCGCGGTCCGCGAGGCCGACGCGACCGGTACCCCGCTGCTGCTGATCGGCGGCGGCAGCAACCTGGTCATCTCCGACAAGGGCTTCGACGGCACCGCCCTGCGCATCGCCACCGGCGGCTTCTCGCTCGACGGCACCCGCCTGGAGCTGGCCGCGGGGGAGAACTGGTCGGACGCGGTCGCCCGCACCGTCGAGGCGGGACTGGCCGGAATCGAATGCCTCGCTGGGATCCCCGGCTCCGCCGGTGCCACCCCGATCCAGAACGTCGGGGCGTACGGCCAGGAGGTCTCCGCCACCATCACCGAGGTGGTCGCCTACGACCGGCGCGCCGACGAGGTGGTGACCCTCCCCAACGCCGAGTGCGCCTTCTCCTACCGCCACAGCCGCTTCAAGGCCGACCCCGACCGCCACGTCGTGCTGCGGGTCCGCTTCGAGCTGGAGGACGCGGACGGGCTGTCCGCGCCGGTCCGCTACGCGGAGACCGCGCGGGTGCTGGGCGTCGAGGTCGGGGACCGGGTCCCCGCCGCCATCGCCCGCGAGACCGTGCTCGGTCTGCGCGCGGGCAAGGGCATGGTGCTGGACACCGAGGACCACGACACCTGGTCGGCCGGGTCCTTCTTCACCAACCCGGTGCTGGACGAGGCCGCGTACGCCGCGTTCCTCGCCCGCGTCGCCGAGCGCCTCGGCCCGGACACCGCGCCCCCCGCCTTCCCGGCGGGCGACGGCCACGTCAAGACCTCGGCCGCCTGGCTGATCGACCGCGCGGGCTTCACCAAGGGCTACGGCTCCGGCCCGGCCCGTATCTCGACCAAGCACACGCTCGCCCTCACCAACCGCGGCGAGGCCACCACCGAGGACCTGCTGGCCCTCGCCCGCGAAGTGGTCACCGGCGTCGAATCGGCGTTCGGTATCCGCCTGATCAACGAGCCGGTCACGGTGGGCGTCACCCTCTGACCACACCCGGGCGCGGCCCGGGACACCGTCGTCCGCGACCGGACGGCCGGGCACGGACGGTGTGCGCCGTCCCCGCCGGCGCACGCGCGGCACACGCGTCCGAGGCCCCTGACCGGCGGCTGCCCCGCCCGCCGAGGATTGCCCGCGCCGCGGATGGCGGCGGGAGCCGCCGGTAGGCCGGTCCCGGCGTTGTGGCCCCCGTTCCACCGCCCCGCGGTGGATCAGTCGTCCAGCCAGGCGTCGATGCCCTTCAGCAGGCGGGCGCGCTCCGCTTCGGGGGCGGCGGAGCCGCGGATGGACTGGCGGGCCAGTTCGGCGAGTTCGGCGTCGGTGAAGCCGTGGCGCTCCCGGACCAGTTCGTACTGCGCGGCCAGGCGGGAGCCGAAGAGGAGCGGGTCGTCGGCGCCCAGCGCCATCGGCACGCCCGCGTCGAAGAGCGTCCGCAGCGGTACGTCCTCCGGCTTCTCGTAGACGCCCAGCGCCACGTTGGACGCCGGGCACACCTCGCAGGTCACCCCGCGCTCCGCCAGCCGGGCCAGCAGCCGCGGATCCTCCGCGGCGCGCACCCCGTGGCCCACCCGGCCCGCGCCGAGGTCGTCCAGACAGTCGCGGACGCTGCCCGGGCCCGAGAGCTCACCGCCGTGCGGGGCGGCGAGCAGCCCGCCCTCGCGGGCGATGGCGAAGGCACGGTCGAAGTCCCGGGCGAAACCGCGCCGCTCGTCGTTGGAGAGGCCGAAACCGACGACGCCGCGGTCGGCGTAGCGCACCGCGAGCCGGGCCAGTGTGCGGGCCTCCAGCGGGTGCTTGGTGCGGTTGGCGGCGACCAGCACCCGGATCCCGAGCCCGGTGTCCCGGGAGGCGCTCTCCACCGCGTCCAGGATGATCTCCAGCGCCGGGATCAGCCCGCCGAGCCGCGGGGCGTACGACGTGGGGTCGACCTGGATCTCCAGCCAGCCGGCCCCGTCCCGCACATCCTCCTCGGCCGCCTCGCGCACCAGCCGCTGGATGTCCTCCGGGGTCCGCAGACAGGACCGCGCGATGTCGTACAGCCGCTGGAAGCGGAACCAGCCGCGCTCATCGGTGGCGCGCAGCCTCGGCGGCTCGCCGCCGCTCAGCGCCTCGGGCAGGTGGACGCCGTACTTGTCGGCGAGTTCCAGCAGGGTGGAGGGGCGCATGGAGCCGGTGAAGTGGAGATGCAGATGCGCCTTGGGGAGCAGATGTACATCGCGTGCCATCTGGTGATCCTGCCGTACGGCGATGGCCATCGGTACCGCTTTCACCGAACGGGGGCTGTCCGAACTGAGGTGTTCCGGCCCCCTCCCGTCCCTGATGGGCCCGGCCGCGGCCGCTCCGTGCCCCCGCCCATGACGACGGCCCCCGTCCCGCCGCCGGGGGTGGCGGGACAGGGGCCGTCGGGGCCGGGCGCGGGGCCGGGAATCAGGCTCGCGCCTCGCCCAGCAGCTTCTGGATGCGCGAGATGCCCTCGACGAGGTCCTCATCGCCCAGGGCGTAGGAAAGCCGCAGGTAGCCCGGGGTGCCGAAGGCCTCACCCGGTACCACCGCGACCTCGACCTCCTCCAGGATCAGCGCGGCCAGCTCCACGGTGTTCTGCGGGCGCTTGCCGCGGATCTCCTTGCCGACCAGCCCCTTCACCGACGGGTAGGCGTAGAACGCGCCCTCCGGCTCCGGGCACTCCACGCCGTCGATCTCGTTCAGCATCCGCACGATGGTGCGGCGGCGCCGGTCGAACGCCTCGCGCATCGCGGCGACCGCGTCGAGGTCGGCCGAGACGGCGGTCAGCGCGGCGACCTGAGCGACATTGCTCACATTGGAGGTGGCGTGCGACTGGAGGTTGGTCGCGGCCTTCACCACGTCCTTGGGGCCGATGATCCACCCCACCCGCCAGCCGGTCATCGCGTATGTCTTGGCGACGCCGTTGACCACGATGCACTTGTCGCGCAGCTCGGGCACGACCACCGGCAGCGAGTGGAACTCCGCGTCGCCGTAGACCAGGTGCTCGTAGATCTCGTCGGTGAGCACCCACAGCCCGTGCTCGGCGGCCCAGCGGCCGATCTCCTCGATCTGCTCGCGGCTGTAGACCGCGCCGGTCGGGTTGGAGGGCGAGACGAAGAGCAGCACCTTGGTGTGCTCGGTCCGGGCGGCCTCCAGCTGCTCGACGGAGACGCGGTAGCCGGTCGTCTCGTCCGCGACGACCTCCACCGGGACACCGCCGGCCAGCCGGATCGACTCCGGGTAGGTGGTCCAGTACGGCGCGGGCACGATGACCTCGTCGCCCGGATCGAGGATCGCGGCGAACGCCTCGTAGATCGCCTGCTTGCCGCCGTTGGTCACCAGGACCTGCGCCGCCTCGACCTCGTAGCCGCTGTCGCGCAGCGTCTTCGCGGCGATCGCGGCCTTGAGCTCGGGCAGGCCGCCGGCCGGGGTGTAGCGGTGGTACTTGGGGTCGCGGCACGCCGCGGCGGCCGCCTCGACGATGTAGTCGGGCGTCGGGAAGTCCGGCTCGCCCGCGCCGAAGCCGATCACCGGGCGCCCGGCGGCCTTGAGGGCCTTCGCCTTGGCGTCCACGGCGAGCGTGGCGGACTCGGAGATGGAGCCGACGCGGGCTGACACCCGCCGGTCGGTCGGGGACTGTACTGGGGGAGTAGCAGCGGTCATACCTGCATCGTCGCAGACCCGCGTCCCGGGCGACACGGGGGTTGACGGGCCGTTCCGCACGGGGCCCGGTTCACGGCTTCCGGGGGTGCGTGGCGGTCCGCGGACGGGGCGCGCCACGCGACCCGGACACCCCCTGGACGGCTTCTCGTTCGACGACCGGGCGTCAAGCACGTACACTCAACCGTCGTTGGCCGCTCAACGGCCGTTCCGCCCCGCACACTCCGTGCATCCGGGCGGATGCGGTAGGTTGGGAGTGCCGCAAAGGGTCGTAGCTCAATTGGTAGAGCACTGGTCTCCAAAACCAGCGGTTGGGGGTTCAAGTCCCTCCGGCCCTGCTACACGCACTTTCCATCTAGGGTGCGTGCATGCGTACGCAAGGACAATGCACCGCTGTGCGGCCGGGCCGGACGCGGCACGGCCACGACCCGGATTCAGGTGAGGACGAGTGACGGAAGCCCTTGGCTCCACCGCGACGCCTGAGAGCGGTCGTCCCGAGGACGAGGTGGCGGCCAAGAAGGGCCGCCGTGGTGGCAAGCGCGGGAAGAAGGGGCCTTTCGGCCGCCTCGCGCTGTTCTACCGCCAGATCGTCGCCGAGCTGCGCAAGGTCGTTTGGCCCACCCGCGGTCAGCTGTCGACGTACACCACTGTGGTGATCGTCTTCGTTGTCATCATGATCGGCATCGTGACCGTGATTGACTATGGGTTCAACCACGCCATCAAGTACGTCTTCGGCTGATGACCCGCGGAAGGTGCCGCCGTTCCGGCGTCGCCTCTTCGCACGTTCCACCCCTTGAAGCCAGGAAGAAGCAGCCACCGTGTCTGACCCGAACCTGAACGACGCCGCCGAGCCCGTCGAGTCCCGTGAGGACGAGCTCGACATCGTCGAGGCGGCGGATTCCGACCAGGCTGAGGCAGCCGACGCAGCAGTCGGCGAGCCGGCCGAGCAGGCAGCGCTCCACGTCGAGGACGAGGCCGACGCCGAGGCCGCCGAGGCGGACGACGACGAGACCGGTGAGGACGAGACCGCCGAGGCCGCCGAGGGCGAGACCGAGGAAGAGGCGGTCGACCCGGTCGAGGCGCTGCGCGAGGAACTGCGCACCCTCCCCGGTGAGTGGTACGTGATCCACACCTACGCGGGCTACGAGAACCGCGTGAAGACCAACCTCGAGCAGCGTGCCGTCTCGCTGAACGTGGAGGACTACATCTTCCAGGCCGAGGTGCCGCAGGAAGAGGTCGTCCAGATCAAGAACGGCGACCGCCGCACCGTCCGCCAGAACAAGCTGCCCGGCTATGTGCTGGTGCGCATGGACCTGACGAACGAGTCGTGGGGCGTCGTCCGTAACACTCCCGGCGTCACCGGCTTCGTGGGCAACGCCTACGACCCGTACCCGCTGACCCTGGACGAGATCGTCAAGATGCTCGCCCCGGAGGCCGAGGAGAAGGCCGCCAAGGCCGCCGCCGAGGAAGGCGGTCTGCCGGCGCCCAGCCGCAAGGTCGAGGTCCAGGTGCTGGACTTCGAGGTGGGCGACTCGGTCACGGTCACCGACGGCCCGTTCGCGACCCTCCAGGCCACGATCAACGAGATCAACGCCGACTCGAAGAAGGTCAAGGGCCTGGTGGAGATCTTCGGCCGGGAGACCCCGGTCGAGCTGAGCTTCGACCAGATCCAGAAGAACTGACACCGGTTTCCCACCGGCGTCCACCCGCTTCCGAACAGGTCAGACCAGCCCTCGCGGCCGGTCTGACCTGCTCGGTTTTAAGGCGCGCAGCTATACCCGTTATCGTTGTGCGGTATGCCTCCATCCGGATGATCCGGTTCGGGGGCGAACTACCTCTCACTAAGACCCGGAGAGAGCATGCCTCCCAAGAAGAAGAAGGTCACGGGGCTGATCAAGCTCCAGATCCAGGCCGGTGCCGCGAACCCGGCTCCGCCGGTCGGCCCCGCGCTGGGTCAGCACGGCGTCAACATCATGGAGTTCTGCAAGGCCTACAACGCCGCGACCGAGTCGCAGCGCGGCATGGTCGTGCCGGTGGAGATCACGGTCTACGAGGACCGTTCCTTCACCTTCATCACCAAGACTCCGCCGGCCGCCAAGCTGATCCTGAAGGCTGCGGGTGTGGAGAAGGGCTCCGGCGAGCCGCACAAGACCAAGGTCGCCAAGATCACCCGCGACCAGGTCCGCGACATCGCCACCACCAAGATGCCCGACCTGAACGCCAACGACCTGGACGCCGCCGAGAAGATCATCGCCGGCACCGCCCGTTCCATGGGCATCACGGTCGAGGGCTGACACACCCCGTAGCACCACCGTGGCAGGACCAAGCGCTGGTCCGGACCACGACTCCGAACGCAGACATCAGGAGCAGCAGTGAGCAAGCGCAGCAAGACCCTCCGCGCTTCGGACGCCAAGATCGACCGGGAGCGCGTCTACGCCCCGCTCGAGGCCGTCCGTCTCGCCAAGGACACCTCCGGCAACACCAAGTTCGACGCGACCGTCGAGGTCGCCATGCGCCTGGGCGTCGACCCGCGCAAGGCCGACCAGATGGTCCGCGGCACCGTGAACCTGCCGCACGGCACCGGTAAGACCGCCCGGGTCCTGGTCTTCGCGACCGGTGACCGTGCCGCAGCCGCGGAGGCCGCCGGCGCCGACATCGTCGGCTCCGACGAGCTCATCGACGAGGTGTCCAAGGGGCGTCTGGACTTCGACGCCGTCGTCGCCACCCCGGACCTCATGGGCAAGGTCGGCCGCCTCGGCCGGGTGCTCGGTCCGCGTGGTCTGATGCCGAACCCGAAGACCGGCACCGTCACCCCGGACGTGGCCAAGGCCGTCACGGACATCAAGGGCGGCAAGATCGAGTTCCGCGTCGACAAGCACTCCAACCTGCACTTCATCATCGGCAAGGTGTCGTTCGATGAGACGAAGCTGGTGGAGAACTACGCCGCGGCGCTCGAGGAGATCAACCGTCTCAAGCCGTCCGCCGCGAAGGGCCGCTACATCAAGAAGGCGACCCTGACCACCACCATGGGCCCCGGCATCCCGCTGGACGCCAACCGCACCCGCAACCTGCTGGTCGAGGACGAGACCGTCTGATCCAGCGCGTCCCGTGCAACCGACGGGCCCCCGCACCACGTCACAGTGGTGCGGGGGCCCGTCGGCGTTCGGTGTCGGCCCCCTGAGTTAAAGTCTCTGCCAGTCATAAGAGTTGGTTAAAGAGGGGGACCCTGTGCGCGGTACTCATTTTGCTACGCGAGCCGTGATAGCGGCCGGGAGCGTCGTCCTGATGGTCGGGCTCACCGCGTGCGGGAGCGATAAGTCCGATAAGGGCGACAACGGCGGCAAGAAGTCCGGCGACACGGCGCAGGAGCAGGTCAACAGCCCGCTGGCGGCGCTGAAGAAGGCCTCGCAGCGCACCGACCAGCAGCACTCGGCCAAGGTCGAGGGCACCACCTCGATGGGCGGCGGCAACTCGTCCATGAAGGGTGAGATGGACTGGGCCGACGGTATGCGGGCCGATATGACCATCACGCAGAACGGCGGCGCCGCGGCCTCCTCGCCGCTGGCCGGAAAGCCGATGCCGGCCCGCTACACGCCCGACGCGATGTTCATGAACCTGGGCGACGAGTTCGCCGCCCAGGCGGGCGGCGGCAAGCACTGGGTCAAGTACGACTACGACGTGCTGGCCGAGAAGGCGGGCGCGTCCGGCGCCTTCCTGAAGGACCAGATGCAGAACACCGACCCGGCGCGCTCGGTGCAGCTCCTGATCGCCACCGGCAAGGTCAAGAGCGTCGGCACCGAGACCGTGAAGGGCACCAAGGCCACCCACTACTCGGGCACGGTCAAGGTCTCCGAGCTGGCCAAGATGCAGTCCAAGGACCTCAGCGAGTCCGACCTCGAGGCGCTCCAGAAGCAGCTCGAGCAGTCCGGTATGGAGACCGAGACCATCGATCTGTGGATCGACGGTGACGACCTGCTGGTGAAGAAGCGTGAGCAGGCCAAGAGCAACAACGGCCCCTACGACTCCACCGTCTACTACTCGGACTACGGCACCGAGGTCACGGTCGAGGAGCCGGCCTCCTCGGACACGGTGAACTTCGAGGACCTCAGCGGCCAGTAAGCCGCCGCCGAGCGGATTTGCCTGGCCGCGGCCCGTTCGCGTAATCTGCTGCAGAAGCCAAAGACCGCTGGTTGTCGCTGTGCCTCCGCAAGGGGACACGGTGGCTGAAGGATCCGCTAGCTGCGGACGACCTGCGCAGGTGACTGTGGTTGAGCTCCCGGACGGGCCCATCGGGTCCGCAAGGTCGAGTCACGCCCCGAGCGCCTGCGCCGGGGCGTTTTCGTGTTGTTCAGTCTCCTTCCTTCAGACCTTAGCGGTCCTCATCACCCGGAAGGAGGCCGAAGCTCATGGCGAGTCCTGACAAGGTCGATGCCGTCGACGAGATGCGGGAGAAGTTCCGCAGCTCCAACGGTGCCGTCGTGACCGCGTACACCGGTCTCACCGTTGCTCAGCTCAAGGAGCTGCGCCGTTCACTCGGTGAGAACGCTCAGTACCGTGTGGTGAAGAACACGCTGACCAAGATCGCGGCCAACGAGGTCGGGATCAACCAGCTCGACGACCTGTTCGTGGGTTCGTCGGCCGTCGCCTTTGTGACCGGGGACCCGGTCGAGGCGGCGAAGGGTCTCCGTGACTTCGCCAAGGAAAACCCCGCTCTCGTCATCAAGGGCGGCGTGCTCGACGGCAAGGCACTGTCTGCCGACGAGATCAAGAAGCTCGCGGACCTCGAGTCCCGCGAGGTGCTGCTCGCCAAGCTGGCGGGTGCGATGAAGGCCAAGCAGTCCCAGGCTGCGGCGCTCTTCCAGGCCCCGCTGTCGAAGTTCGTCCGCACCGCGGAGGCGCTCCGGCAGAAGCAGGCCGAACAGGGCGGTGCCGACACCCCGGCTCCCGCCGAGGCCGAGGCCGCCGAGTAATCAGGCCCCGGTCGCAGCGGGCCCGAAAGCCCGCCGACATGTACATCCGGCACCTGCCGACTTAGTGGAAGGACCGCCATCATGGCGAAGCTCAGCCAGGAAGAGCTGCTCGCGCAGTTCGAGACCCTGACCCTCATCGAGCTCTCCGAGTTCGTGAAGGCGTTCGAGGAGAAGTTCGACGTCACCGCCGCCGCCCCGGCCGCCGTCGTCGCCGCCGCCCCGGGTGCCCCGGGTGCGGGCGCCGAGGCCGCCGAGGAGAAGGACGAGTTCGACGTCATCCTCACCGGCGCCGGCGACAAGAAGATCCAGGTCATCAAGGTCGTGCGTGAGCTGACCTCGCTGGGTCTGAAGGAGGCCAAGGACCTCGTCGACGGCACCCCGAAGCCGGTCCTCGAGAAGGTCAACAAGGAAGCCGCGGAGAAGGCCGCCGAGTCCCTCAAGGGCGCCGGCGCCTCCGTCGAGGTCAAGTGACCTTTCGGCCCACCGCCGCGCGCCCCTGGCGCACGGCGGTGAGGCCGCGTTCCGTAAGGGCGATCACCCGTTCGGGTGGTCGCCCTTCGGCGTACCCGTGACGGCTACGTTGTCTTGTCGGTTGCGACAGGTATGGTGATCTTCGTTGCCCGTCGCCACGCCCTGTGACGATCTCGCCGGAGTGGGGGGCCTTGACGAACGGCACGCAGCGCGCAATTCTCAGGACGCGACGGCACAGCGATCCAAACTCCGAGGCATGGATCGTCGGCGAAGCGGGCAGTATCGATATGCGCTCCCGGCGGGTGGCCGTCGGCAAGGGCTGTGAAGACAACGAGGGGCGCGCCCCTCACCGGAGGGAGAGATTGGCACTGCCGGTCTCACAAACTCGGCGCTGGACATCAGTGTGCCAAGTGGCTACACTGACCCTTTGCGCTGCCTGTTAGCTGCTCCCTGCCCGTCACCAGGGGCATACTCACCTTCGAGCACAGCCGATGAAAACGCCCTGACCAGGGGTTTCATCCATGGGCTCTCGGTGGGACCGGTACGCGCGTAGTGAGTCCGAGCCCTCGGAAGGACCCCCTCTTGGCCGCCTCGCGCAACGCCTCGACTGCCAATACGAACAACGGCGCCAGCACCGCCCCGCTGCGCATCTCCTTTGCGAAGATCAAGGAGCCTCTCGAGGTTCCGAACCTCCTTGCACTGCAGACCGAGAGCTTCGATTGGCTGCTCGGCAATGCCGCCTGGAAGGCTCGCGTCGAGGCTGCGCTGGACAGCGGTCAGGACGTCCCCACCAAGTCCGGTCTGGAAGAGATCTTCGAGGAGATCTCCCCGATCGAGGACTTCTCCGGGTCGATGTCCCTGACTTTCCGTGATCACCGCTTCGAGCCGCCGAAGAACTCGATCGACGAGTGCAAGGAGCGCGACTTCACGTACGCCGCGCCGCTCTTCGTCACCGCTGAATTCACCAATAACGAGACCGGTGAGATCAAGTCCCAGACGGTCTTCATGGGCGACTTCCCGCTCATGACGCCGAAGGGCACCTTCTGCATCAACGGCACCGAGCGTGTCGTCGTCTCGCAGCTGGTCCGTTCTCCCGGTGTCTACTTCGACTCCTCCATCGACAAGACGTCCGACAAGGACATCTTCTCCGCCAAGATCATCCCGTCCCGGGGTGCCTGGCTGGAGATGGAGATCGACAAGCGCGACATGGTCGGTGTCCGTATCGACCGCAAGCGCAAGCAGTCCGTCACCGTCCTGCTCAAGGCGCTCGGCTGGACCACCGAGCAGATCCTCGAGGAGTTCGGCGAGTACGAGTCCATGCGCGCCACCCTGGAGAAGGACCACACCCAGGGCCAGGACGACGCGCTGCTGGACATCTACCGCAAGCTGCGTCCGGGCGAGCCGCCGACCCGTGAGGCCGCGCAGACGCTGCTGGAGAACCTCTACTTCAACCCCA
This sequence comes from Streptomyces cucumeris, assembly GCF_024295805.1. Taxonomy (GTDB): domain Bacteria; phylum Actinomycetota; class Actinomycetes; order Streptomycetales; family Streptomycetaceae; genus Streptomyces; species Streptomyces cucumeris. The sequence continues at coordinate 34,297 of NZ_JANCLX010000017.1, read as the reverse complement.
AGCGCTACGACCTGGCCAAGGTCGGCCGCTACAAGGTCAACAAGAAGCTCGGCGCGGACGCCCCGCTCGACGCCGGTGTGCTGACCACCGATGACGTCATCGCGACCATCAAGTACCTGGTCAAGCTGCACGCGGGCGAGACCGAGACGGCCGGCGAGAGCGGCACCACGATCGTCGTCGAGACCGACGACATCGACCACTTCGGCAACCGTCGTCTGCGTAACGTCGGCGAGCTCATCCAGAACCAGGTCCGCACCGGTCTGGCCCGGATGGAGCGCGTCGTCCGCGAGCGCATGACCACCCAGGACGTCGAGGCGATCACGCCGCAGACCCTGATCAACATCCGGCCGGTCGTCGCCTCCATCAAGGAGTTCTTCGGCACCAGCCAGCTCTCGCAGTTCATGGACCAGACCAACCCGCTGTCGGGTCTGACCCACAAGCGCCGTCTGTCGGCGCTGGGCCCGGGTGGTCTGAGCCGTGAGCGGGCCGGCTTCGAGGTCCGTGACGTGCACCCCTCGCACTACGGCCGGATGTGCCCGATCGAGACGCCGGAAGGCCCGAACATCGGTCTGATCGGCTCGCTGGCCTCCTACGGCCGGGTCAACGCCTTCGGTTTCGTCGAGACCCCGTACCGCAAGGTCACCGACGGTGTCGTCACCGACAAGGTCGACTTCCTCACCGCGGACGAGGAAGACCGCTTCGTCATCGCCCAGGCCAACGCGCCGCTGACCGATGACAACACCTACGCCGAGGCCCGCGTCCTGGTCCGCCGCCGTGGCGGCGAGGTCGACTACGTGCCCGGCTCCGAGGTCGACTACATGGACGTCTCGCCGCGCCAGATGGTGTCGGTCGCGACCGCCATGATCCCCTTCCTCGAGCACGACGACGCCAACCGCGCGCTCATGGGATCGAACATGATGCGCCAGGCCGTGCCGCTGATCAAGGCGGAGTCCCCGCTGGTCGGCACCGGTATGGAGTACCGCTGCGCGGTCGACGCCGGCGATGTCATCAAGGCCGAGAAGGACGGTGTCGTCCAGGAGGTCTCCGCCGACTACGTCACGGTGGCCAACGACGACGGCACCTACACCACCTACCGGGTGGCCAAGTTCTCCCGCTCCAACCAGGGCACCTCCTTCAACCAGAAGGTGGTCGTGGACGAGGGCGCCCGTGTCATCGCCGGTCAGGTGCTGGCCGACGGCCCGTCCACCGAGGACGGCGAGATGGCGCTCGGCAAGAACCTGCTCGTGGCGTTCATGCCGTGGGAGGGCCACAACTACGAGGACGCGATCATCCTCAGCCAGCGTCTGGTGCAGGACGACGTCCTCTCCTCGATCCACATCGAGGAGCACGAGGTCGACGCCCGTGACACCAAGCTGGGCCCCGAGGAGATCACCCGGGACATCCCGAACGTCTCCGAGGAGGTCCTGGCCGACCTCGACGAGCGCGGCATCATCCGCATCGGCGCCGAGGTCGTGGCCGGGGACATCCTGGTCGGCAAGGTCACCCCGAAGGGTGAGACCGAGCTGACCCCGGAGGAGCGCCTGCTGCGCGCGATCTTCGGTGAGAAGGCCCGTGAGGTCCGTGACACCTCGCTGAAGGTGCCGCACGGCGAGATCGGCAAGGTCATCGGCGTCCGCGTCTTCGACCGCGAGGAGGGCGACGAGCTGCCCCCCGGCGTGAACCAGCTGGTCCGCGTCTACGTGGCGCAGAAGCGCAAGATCACCGACGGTGACAAGCTGGCCGGCCGTCACGGCAACAAGGGCGTCATCTCCAAGATCCTGCCGGTCGAGGACATGCCGTTCCTGGAGGACGGCACCCCGGTCGACATCATCCTCAACCCGCTGGGTGTCCCGTCCCGGATGAACCCGGGACAGGTCCTGGAGATCCACCTCGGCTGGCTGGCCTCCCGCGGCTGGAAGGTCGAGGGCTCCGAGGAGTGGATGCAGCGGCTGCAGGCGATCGGCGCGGACGAGGTCAAGCCCGGCACCAACGTCGCGACCCCGGTCTTCGACGGTGCCCGTGAGGACGAGATCGCCGGTCTCTTCGACTCGACGATCCCGAACCGCGACGGCGACCGCCTGGTCCAGTCGTCCGGTAAGGCCCGGCTCTTCGACGGCCGCTCCGGCGAGCCGTTCCCGGACCCGATCTCCGTCGGCTACATGTACATCCTCAAGCTGCACCACCTGGTGGACGACAAGCTGCACGCCCGTTCCACCGGTCCGTACTCGATGATCACCCAGCAGCCGCTGGGCGGTAAGGCTCAGTTCGGTGGCCAGCGCTTCGGTGAGATGGAGGTGTGGGCGCTCGAGGCATACGGCGCCGCGTACGCCCTCCAGGAGCTGCTGACCATCAAGTCCGACGACGTCACCGGCCGAGTGAAGGTCTACGAGGCCATCGTCAAGGGCGAGAACATCCCCGAGCCCGGCATCCCCGAGTCCTTCAAGGTGCTCATCAAGGAGATGCAGTCCCTGTGCCTCAACGTGGAGGTGCTGTCCTCGGACGGTATGTCCATCGAGATGCGCGACACCGACGAGGACGTCTTCCGCGCTGCGGAGGAGCTCGGTATCGACCTGTCCCGGCGCGAGCCGAGCAGCGTCGAAGAGGTCTGACGGGTCTGGCCGGGGCGGCTGTCCCACCTCCGCCCCGGCCTCTCCCCGGACCCCCAGTCAGACCGAAGACACGACCCTGAAAGAGGGATTGACGACAAGTGCTCGACGTCAACTTCTTCGACGAGCTGCGGATCGGCCTCGCCACCGCTGACGACATCCGTCAGTGGTCCCACGGTGAGGTCAAGAAGCCGGAGACCATCAACTACCGCACCCTGAAGCCCGAAAAGGACGGACTCTTCTGCGAGAAGATCTTCGGTCCGACCCGGGACTGGGAGTGCTACTGCGGCAAGTACAAGCGCGTCCGCTTCAAGGGCATCATCTGTGAGCGCTGTGGCGTCGAGGTCACCCGCGCCAAGGTGCGCCGTGAGCGGATGGGCCACATCGAGCTGGCCGCTCCCGTCACCCACATCTGGTACTTCAAGGGCGTGCCCAGCCGTCTGGGCTACCTGCTCGACCTCGCCCCGAAGGACCTCGAGAAGGTCATCTACTTCGCCGCCTACATGATCACGTGGGTGGACGAGGAGCGCCGTACGCGCGACCTGCCCTCGCTGGAGGCCCATGTCTCCGTCGAGCGTCAGCAGGTCGAGCAGCGCCGCGACGCCGACCTGGAGGCCCGCGCCAAGAAGCTCGAGGCGGACCTCGCCGAGCTGGAGGCCGAGGGCGCCAAGGCCGATGTGCGCCGCAAGGTGCGCGAGGGCGCCGAGCGTGAGATGAAGCAGCTGCGCGACCGCGCGCAGCGCGAGATCGACCGTCTCGACGAGGTGTGGAACCGCTTCAAGAACCTCAAGGTCCAGGACCTCGAGGGCGACGAGCTGCTCTACCGTGAGCTGCGTGACCGCTTCGGCACGTACTTCATGGGCGGCATGGGCGCCGCTGCCCTGCAGAAGCGCCTGGAGTCCTTCGACCTCGACGAGGAGGCCGAGAAGCTCCGCGAGATCATCCGGACCGGTAAGGGCCAGAAGAAGACCCGTGCGCTCAAGCGCCTGAAGGTCGTCTCCGCCTTCCTGCAGACCCGCAACAGCCCCAACGGCATGGTGCTGGACTGCATCCCGGTGATCCCGCCGGACCTGCGTCCGATGGTGCAGCTCGACGGTGGCCGCTTCGCGACCTCCGACCTGAACGACCTGTACCGCCGTGTGATCAACCGGAACAACCGCCTCAAGCGTCTGCTGGACCTCGGTGCCCCCGAGATCATCGTGAACAACGAGAAGCGGATGCTCCAGGAGGCCGTCGACGCGCTGTTCGACAACGGCCGCCGCGGTCGCCCGGTCACCGGTCCCGGTAACCGTCCGCTGAAGTCCCTCAGCGACATGCTGAAGGGCAAGCAGGGCCGGTTCCGTCAGAACCTGCTCGGTAAGCGAGTCGACTACTCGGCCCGTTCGGTCATCGTCGTCGGCCCGCAGCTCAAGCTGCACCAGTGCGGTCTGCCCAAGGCCATGGCGCTGGAGCTCTTCAAGCCGTTCGTGATGAAGCGCCTGGTGGACCTGAACCACGCGCAGAACATCAAGTCGGCCAAGCGCATGGTCGAGCGCGGCCGCACGGTCGTGTACGACGTGCTCGAAGAGGTCATCGCCGAGCACCCGGTGCTGCTGAACCGTGCGCCGACCCTGCACCGCCTCGGTATCCAGGCGTTCGAGCCGCAGCTGGTCGAGGGCAAGGCCATTCAGATCCACCCGCTCGTCTGCACCGCGTTCAACGCGGACTTCGACGGTGACCAGATGGCCGTGCACCTGCCGCTGTCCGCGGAGGCGCAGGCCGAGGCCCGCATCCTGATGCTGTCCTCGAACAACATCCTCAAGCCGGCCGACGGCCGTCCGGTGACCATGCCCACCCAGGACATGGTGCTGGGCCTGTTCTTCCTCACCACCGACGAGGAGGAGCGCAAGGTCATCGGCGAGGGCCGGTCCTTCGGCTCCAGCGCCGAGGCGACCATGGCGTTCGACGCCCGGGAGCTCTCGCTCCAGGCGAAGATCGACATCCGCTTCCCGATCGGTACCGTGCCGCCCCGCGGCTGGACCCCGCCGGTCGCGGAAGAGGGCGAGCCCATCTGGCAGCAGGGCGACAGCTTCCGGCTGCGCACCACCCTGGGCCGTGCGCTCTTCAACGAGCTGCTGCCCGAGGACTACCCGTTCGTCGACTACTCGGTGGGCAAGAAGCAGCTCTCCGAGATCGTCAACGACCTCGCCGAGCGCTACCCCAAGGTCATCGTCGCGGCGACGCTGGACAACCTGAAGGCGGCCGGTTTCCACTGGGCCACCCGCTCCGGTGTCACCGTCGCCATCTCCGACATCGTCGTGCCCGAGGCCAAGAAGGCCATCATCACGGGCTACGAGGCGCAGGACGAGAAGGTCCAGAAGCAGTACGAGCGCGGTCTGATCACCAAGGACGAGCGCACCCAGGAGCTCATCGCGATCTGGACCAAGGCGACCAATGAGGTCTCCGAGGCGATGAACGCGAACTTCCCGAAGACCAACCCGATCTTCATGATGGTCGACTCGGGCGCGCGCGGAAACATGATGCAGATGCGTCAGATCGCCGGTATGCGTGGTCTGGTGTCCAACGCGAAGAACGAGACCATCCCGCGGCCCATCAAGGCGTCGTTCCGTGAGGGTCTCTCCGTGCTGGAGTACTTCATCTCCACCCACGGTGCCCGTAAGGGTCTCGCGGACACCGCGCTGCGTACCGCCGACTCGGGATACCTGACCCGTCGTCTGGTGGACGTCTCGCAGGACGTGATCATCCGCGAGGAGGACTGCGGCACCGACCGTGGCCTCAAGCTGGGGATCGCCTCCCGCGGCGCCGACGGTGTGCTGCGCAAGGCCGAGGACGTCGAGACCAGCGTGTACGCGCGCTGCCTCGCCGAGGACATCGTCGTGGAGGGCAAGGTCCTGGCCCCGGCCGGTACCGACCTCGGCGACGTGCTCATCGACGAGCTGGTCCGCCACGGCGTGGAGACGGTCAAGACCCGCTCGGTGCTCACCTGCGAGTCCGCCGTCGGCACCTGCGCCATGTGCTACGGCCGCTCGCTGGCGACCGGCAAGCTGGTGGACATCGGTGAGGCGGTCGGCATCATCGCCGCCCAGTCCATCGGTGAGCCCGGCACCCAGCTCACGATGCGTACCTTCCACACCGGTGGTGTGGCCGGTGACGACATCACCCAGGGTCTGCCGCGTGTCGTCGAGCTCTTCGAGGCCCGTACGCCCAAGGGTGTCGCCCCGATCTCGGAGGCGGCCGGCCGCGTCCGGATCGAGGAGACCGAGAAGACCAAGAAGCTCGTCGTCACCCCGGACGACGGCTCCGACGAGACCGCCTTCGGTGTCTCCAAGCGAGCCCGTCTGCTGGTGGGCGAGGGCGACCGGGTCGACGTCGGCCAGCCGCTGACCGTCGGTGCGGTCAACCCGCACGACGTGCTGCGCATCCTCGGCCAGCGCGCCGTCCAGGTGCACCTGGTGGGCGAGGTCCAGAAGGTCTACAACTCGCAGGGTGTGTCGATCCACGACAAGCACATCGAGATCATCATCCGGCAGATGCTGCGCCGTGTGACGATCATCGAGTCCGGCGACGCGGAGCTGCTGCCGGGCGAGCTGGTGGAGCGGTCGCGCTTCGAGGGCGAGAACCGTCGTGTGGTCCAGGAAGGCGGCCACCCGGCCTCCGGCCGTCCGCAGCTGATGGGTATCACCAAGGCCTCGCTGGCGACCGAGTCCTGGCTGTCGGCGGCGTCCTTCCAGGAGACGACCCGGGTGCTCACCGACGCGGCGATCAACGCCAAGTCGGACTCCCTGATCGGCCTCAAGGAGAACGTGATCATCGGTAAGCTCATCCCGGCCGGTACGGGTCTGTCCCGCTACCGCAACATCCGGGTGGAGCCGACCGAGGAGGCGAAGGCCGCGATGTACTCGGCCGTCGGTTACGACGACATCGACTACTCGCCCTTCGGCACGGGCTCCGGCCAGGCGGTTCCGCTGGAGGACTACGACTACGGTCCGTACAACCAGTAGGACCGGCCGGACGGCTGGTCATGCTCACAGGGCGGTCACCCCATGGCGGGGGTGGCCGCCCTGCGGCTATGCTCCGGGTTGGTGTGTCCAGCGCGTGTGCATTTGTTTTGACCGGAGCCGATGCGGTAGGTACGCTCTGACCTTGTGCCTGGGGTGTCCCTGGGCTCCTGTGCGCGCTTCTAGACCGCTCGGGAGCCCGAGGTGTCGACACCAACAATTCGCACTCTCCTGACATTCGCAGGGGTCTGCGGTGCGCGACACACCCGACCGCGTGGGTCGGAGAAATCCCAGGTTAGCTTTACCGAGACGGCACACAGAAACCGGAGAAACGGTGCCTACGATCCAGCAGCTGGTCCGCAAGGGCCGCCAGGACAAGGTCGAGAAGAACAAGACCCCCGCCCTCGCGGGGTCGCCGCAGCGACGTGGTACATGCACCCGCGTGTTCACCACGACGCCGAAGAAGCCGAACTCGGCGCTCCGCAAGGTCGCGCGTGTCCGGCTGAGCAGTGGGATCGAGGTCACCGCCTACGTCCCGGGTGAGGGGCACAACCTGCAGGAGCACTCCATCGTGCTCGTGCGTGGCGGTCGTGTGAAGGACCTGCCGGGTGTTCGTTACAAGATCATCCGCGGCTCCCTCGACACGCAGGGCGTCAAGAACCGCAAGCAGGCTCGCAGCCGCTACGGCGCCAAGAAGGAGAAGTAAGAATGCCTCGTAAGGGTCCCGCCCCGAAGCGCCCGGTCATCATCGACCCGGTTTACAACTCTCCTCTGGTGACGTCCCTCATCAACAAGGTGCTGCTGAACGGCAAGCGCTCCACCGCCGAGCGCATCGTGTACGGCGCCATGGAGGGCCTGCGCGAGAAGTCCGGCAACGACCCGGTCATCACGCTCAAGCGCGCGCTGGAGAACGTGAAGCCGACCCTCGAGGTCCGCTCCCGCCGTGTCGGTGGCGCCACCTACCAGGTTCCGGTCGAGGTCCGCCCCGGCCGTTCCTCCACCCTCGCGCTGCGCTGGCTCGTGGGCTACTCGCGCGCTCGTCGTGAGAAGACCATGACCGAGCGGCTGATGAACGAGCTGCTGGACGCCAGCAATGGTCTGGGCGCCTCTGTGAAGCGCCGCGAGGACACCCACAAGATGGCCGAGTCCAACAAGGCCTTCGCGCACTACCGCTGGTAGTCGCTACCCCATCGAGAACCGAGAGAAGACTGAGCCATATGGCCACCACTTCACTTGACCTGGCCAAGGTCCGCAACATTGGGATCATGGCCCACATCGACGCGGGCAAGACGACCACCACCGAGCGGATCCTGTTCTACACCGGTGTGAGCTACAAGATCGGTGAAGTCCACGATGGCGCTGCCACCATGGACTGGATGGAGCAGGAGCAGGAGCGCGGCATCACCATCACGTCGGCCGCGACGACCTGTCACTGGCCGCTTGAGAACGTCGATCACACCATCAACATCATCGACACCCCGGGCCACGTCGACTTCACGGTCGAGGTGGAGCGCTCGCTGCGCGTCCTCGACGGTGCCGTCACGGTGTTCGACGGTGTCGCCGGTGTGGAGCCGCAGTCCGAGACGGTGTGGCGTCAGGCGGACCGCTACGGCGTTCCGCGTATCTGCTTCGTGAACAAGCTGGACCGCACCGGTGCCGAGTTCCACCGCTGCGTCGACATGATCACGGACCGCCTGGGCGCGGTGCCGCTGGTCATGCAGCTGCCGATCGGCACCGAGGCCGACTTCAAGGGTGTCGTCGACCTCGTCACCATGAAGGCGCTGGTCTGGTCCGCCGAGGCGACCAAGGGCGAGATGTACGACACCGTCGACATCCCGGACACCCACACCGAGGCCGCCGACGAGTGGCGCGGCAAGCTCCTCGAGGGCGTCGCCGAGCACGACGAAGAGATGATGGAGCTGTACCTGGAGGGCCAGGAGCCCACCGTGGAGCAGCTCTACGCGGCGATCCGCCGTATCACCATCGCTTCCGGCAAGGGCGGCGGCACCACCGTCACCCCCGTGTTCTGCGGCACCGCGTTCAAGAACAAGGGTGTGCAGCCCCTGCTCGACGCCGTGGTCCGGTACCTCCCGTCGCCGATCGACATCGAGGCGATCGAGGGTCACTCCGTCAAGGACCCCGACGAGGTGATCAAGCGTCGTCCGTCCGAGGAGGAGCCCCTCTCGGCGCTGGCGTTCAAGATCGCGAGCGACCCGCACCTGGGCAAGCTCACCTTCATCCGTGTGTACTCCGGCCGCATGGACGCCGGCACCCAGGTGCTGAACTCCGTGAAGGGCAAGAAGGAGCGCATCGGCAAGATCTACCGGATGCACGCGAACAAGCGTGAGGAGATCGAGTCGGTGGGTGCCGGTGACATCGTCGCCGTCATGGGTCTGAAGCAGACCACCACCGGTGAGACCCTCTCCGACGCGTCGAACCCGGTGATCCTGGAGTCCATGGACTTCCCGGCCCCGGTCATCGAGGTGGCCATCGAGCCGAAGTCCAAGGGTGACCAGGAGAAGCTGGCCGTCGCCATTCAGCGTCTTGCCGAGGAGGACCCGTCCTTCCGCGTCAAGACCGATGAGGAGACCGGCCAGACGATCATCTCCGGTATGGGCGAGCTGCACCTGGACGTGCTGGTCGACCGTATGCGCCGCGAGTTCAAGGTCGAGGCCAACGTCGGCAAGCCGCAGGTGGCCTACCGCGAGACCCTCCGCAAGGCGGTCGAGCGGTACGACTACACCCACAAGAAGCAGACGGGTGGGTCCGGCCAGTTCGCGAAGGTGCAGATCGCGCTTGCGCCGCTCGAGGGCGATGGCTACGAGTTCGAGAACAAGGTCACCGGTGGCCGTATCCCGCGGGAGTACATCCCGTCCGTGGACGCGGGCTGCCAGGAGGCGATGGAGTTCGGCGTGCTCGCCGGCTACCCGCTGACCGGTGTCAAGGTGACCCTCCTCGACGGTGGCTACCACGAGGTCGACTCGTCCGAGATGGCCTTCAAGATCGCCGGTTCGATGGCCTTCAAGGAGGCCGCCCGCAAGGCCAGCCCGGCCCTGCTCGAGCCGATGATGAAGGTCGAGGTCACCACGCCCGAGGACTACATGGGCGATGTGATCGGCGACATCAACTCCCGCCGTGGACAGATCCAGTCCATGGAGGACCGGAGTGGTGCCAAGCTGGTCACCGGCCTGGTCCCGCTGTCGGAGATGTTCGGCTACGTGGGAGACCTGCGCAGCAAGACCTCTGGCCGCGCCAGCTACTCCATGCAGTTCGACTCCTACGCCGAGGTTCCGAAGAACGTCGCCGAGGAGATCATCGCGAAGGCCAAGGGCGAGTAAGTCGGGTTCATCCCGAATCCTCACCCTTTAGGCTGGAGCAAAAGGCATCGGGGAACTCCGCCATAGATCGTCCTTACCGGGCGGTCCATGGCGGGGGCCCCGGCCGCCGGCCCCCCATACGAATACGGCGAAGGGCATCCCCCTCGGGGTCCTGGCCGGTTCGGTAAGACCACCTGAACCCATCCGCAAAGTGTGGATGCGTACAGAACCACTCCACAGGAGGACCCCAGTGGCGAAGGCGAAGTTCGAGCGGACTAAGCCGCACGTCAACATCGGCACCATCGGTCACATCGACCACGGTAAGACGACCCTTACCGCGGCGATCACCAAGGTGCTGCACGACGCGTACCCGGACCTGAACGAGGCCTCGGCCTTCGACCAGATCGACAAGGCTCCTGAGGAGCGCCAGCGCGGTATCACCATCTCCATCGCGCACGTCGAGTACCAGACCGAGTCGCGTCACTACGCGCACGTTGACTGCCCCGGTCACGCGGACTACATCAAGAACATGATCACCGGTGCGGCGCAGATGGACGGCGCCATCCTCGTGGTCGCCGCCACCGACGGCCCGATGCCGCAGACCAAGGAGCACGTGCTCCTGGCCCGCCAGGTCGGCGTGCCGTACATCGTTGTCGCCCTGAACAAGGCCGACATGGTGGACGACGAGGAGATCCTGGAGCTCGTCGAGCTCGAGGTCCGTGAGCTGCTCTCCGAGTACGAGTTCCCGGGCGACGACGTTCCGGTCGTCAAGGTCTCGGCGCTCAAGGCGCTCGAGGGCGACGCCGAGTGGGGCAAGTCCGTCCTCGACCTGATGAAGGCCGTCGACGAGTCGATCCCGCAGCCCGAGCGTGACGTCGACAAGCCGTTCCTGATGCCGATCGAGGACGTCTTCACCATCACCGGTCGCGGTACGGTCGTCACCGGCCGTATCGAGCGTGGTGTCCTCAAGGTCAACGAGACCGTCGACATCATCGGCATCAAGACCGAGAAGACCACCACCACGGTCACCGGCATCGAGATGTTCCGCAAGCTGCTCGACGAGGGCCAGGCCGGTGAGAACGTCGGTCTGCTCCTCCGTGGCATCAAGCGCGAGGACGTCGAGCGCGGCCAGGTCATCATCAAGCCGGGCTCGGTCACCCCGCACACCGAGTTCGAGGCCCAGGCGTACATCCTGTCCAAGGACGAGGGTGGCCGTCACACGCCGTTCTTCAACAACTACCGTCCGCAGTTCTACTTCCGTACCACGGACGTGACGGGCGTTGTGACCCTCCCCGAGGGCACCGAGATGGTCATGCCGGGCGACAACACCGAGATGTCGGTCCAGCTGATCCAGCCGGTCGCCATGGAGGAGGGCCTGAAGTTCGCCATCCGTGAGGGTGGCCGGACCGTCGGCGCCGGTCAGGTCACCAAGATCAACAAGTGACCTGACGCTCCCCGGAGCATTCGGAGCCCCATTCGCCGCTGGTCGGCGAGTGGGGCTCCGTCGTATGTGGGGCTCGGCCTTATGTGGGTACCCGGCAGCCACATCGAAGCTGAGTTCGACCCTCGGGAGCGAACAGATGACGAGCAATGGCAAGATCGCTATAGCGGTTGCGGGGGGCTATCTCCTCGGACGCACCAAGAAGGCGAAGCTGGCCTTCGGGCTCGGGATGATGCTGGCCGGAAAGAAGCTCTCCCTTGATCCACAACAGTTGGCCAAGGCCCTCGCCGACTCCCCGCTGCTCAGCGGGTTGAACGCACAGGCGCGCAAGGAGCTGGTCGACGCCGCGCGGACGGCCGCGACCAAGGCCGTGACCAACCGGGCCAACAACCTCGCCGACTCCCTCCACGACCGGACGCTGAGCCTGCGCGGGGAGACCACCGGGACGTCCGAGGACGAGGACGCCGGTGAGGACGCCGAGGACGAGCCCGAGGACGACGGGGAGGAGGAGACCGGGGAGGAACGGGCTCCGAGGGCGCGCCGCCCGGCCTCCGCAGGGAAGGCTGCGAAGAAGGCTCCCGGCACGTCCGCCAAGCCCGCCAAGTCCGCCAAGAAGGCCGCGGCCGAGGCCCCGGCCAGGAAGACCGCCTCCACATCGGCGTCGAAGGCTCCCGCCCGGACCCGGAAGACCGCTGCCTCCTCCGCCGCCAAGGCGAAGAAGACCGCGGGAGGCCGCCGTGGCTGACACGCTGGGCAAGCTGAAGGAAGAGATCACCAAGAACCCGGCCACCGACCGGCTGAAGGACGAGCTCCAGGGCTATCTGAAGGCACGGGCCACCCGGGCGCTCTCCGGGCTGGCCGCAGGCGGAGTGGGCGGCGGTCTGGGCAAGGGCGCCCAGGCGCTGGCGGAGGGGAAGTCCCCGGGCCAGGCCGTGCTGAAGGCGGGGACCGCGCAGCTCAAGGACTCCCTCAAGGAGAAGATCTCCGGACTGTTCGGCAAGGGCCGCGGCAAGAGCGGCGGCGGCAAGTCCAAGAGCGTGACGATCGTGGAGGACATCGACGTCGGGGTGCCGGTCCGCGAGGCGTACGACCAGTGGACCCAGTTCCAGGAGTTCAGCACTTTCGCCAAGGGTGTCGTCAGCGTCGAGCAGACCGATGAGCTGAACAGCAACTGGAAGGTCAAGGTCGCCAAGTCCACCCGTAGCTGGCGGGCGAACGTCACCGAGCAGGTGCCGGACGAGCGGATCACCTGGACCACCGAGGGCTCCAAGGGCACCGTCAAGGGTGTGGTCACCTTCCACCCGATCGGTGACAACCTCACCAAGGTGCTGCTGGTCCTGGAGTACTTCCCCAAGGGGCTCTTCGAGAAGACCGGCAACATCTGGCGCGCCCAGGGCCGTCGGGCCCGGCTCGACCTGAAGCTCTACCGCAAGTTCATCATGATGCGCGGCGAGGCCACCGACGGCTGGCGCGGCGAGATCCGGGACGGCGAGGTGGTCATGGACCACGAGACCGCGATGGAGGAGGAAGAGCGCGCGGAGGCCGGGGGAGAGGCCGATGAGCCGGAGGACGGGGCCGACGACGAACTCCACGACGAGGCGGACGACGCGTACGAGGACGAGGACGACGACGCCTACGAGGACGAGGACGAGCCGGAGGAGGAGCCCGAGGACGGGTACGAGGAGGAGCTCGAACCCGGCGAGGAGTACGACGACGAGGAGTACGAGGCCGACGAGGAGCCCTGGGACGAGGAGGGCGAGGAGTACGACGAGGCCGAGGCCGAGGAGGAGGCCGGGGAGCGGGAGCCCGCCCGCCGCTGATCACACACCGCTCCCCGGGGCGCCGCCGCCGCGCGGGCCCCGGGGAGCGGTGTGTGCGGGACTTTGCGGACACGCCCTACGCCCGGGACGTGGGGCGCGGACGCCAGATCCACGGGGTGGCGTCCGGCGCCATCCCGACCACGGCCACCCCCTTGCGCCCCTGCGACAGCAGTGACGGGGTTCCCACCGGGACCAGCCGCCCGGGCGCCCGCAGCGGCCGGACACGCCGCCCCGTGCCGTACTGGATCCGCACCTCGCCGTCGAGGCCACGGCCGAGCAGTACCGTCGTCCGGGCCTTGCGGTGGCCGTGCCGTGCGGTCACGGTGTGGGCGGCGACCGGTCCGTAGCCCTCGAAATGCGGCACGGTGCGCCCGGCCCCGCCGTCGAGCGGGTGCACCCCGGGCACGGAGGCCGCCGGGGTGCGGTAGACCAGCGAGAGCGAGCCGTCCGCGGCCACCGCGACACCCGGCTGGTTGCCCGGACGCGGCAGTCCGGTCGGCGGCATCAGGGTCACCGGCCCGTGGGTGTGCTGCTGGCCCCAGTGGTGCACGGTGTCCCGGCCCGCGGCCACGACGTGGACGCGCCCCTCGCCGTCCAGGGCGGCGCTGAGCCCGTCCTGGATCTCACCGCCGCCGAGCCGCTGCCAGGGACTCCAGTGGCCCCTCGCGTCCCGTACCCGGGTGGCCAGGCCCTTGTCCGAGGTCCGTACGAACAGGTGGATCCGCCCGTCCGGGGCGGCGACCGCCACCGGGCAGCCGGTGCGGCGGGCCCGCTCGGGGTCGGAGTCGGGGGAGCCGAGCGCGGTCCAGGGGCGGAACGGCCCGTCGGGGCGGCGCTGCTCCAGCACCACGATCTCCCGCAGCCCGGTCGCGCCCTGGCCGCCGAGTGATGCGAACCGCAGCGCGATGAGGAGCTGCTTCCCCGCGGTGTCGCGCACCGCGCACAGCGCCGGGGCCAGCGGACCGCCGCCGAGCCCCTTCGGCGCGCCGAACCGTCCGCTGCCGGCCGAGGTCTCGCGCCAGCGCACCGCCTGGGTGCCCAGGACGCCGTAGGCCACGAGCCGGCCCTCGCCGTCGGTGGTGGGGGCGGGCAGGGCGTTCGGGTAGCGGTGGTGGGTGGAGCGGATCCAGCCCTTGCGGTTCTTCATCGGGCGCCGGCCGCCCTGGCCGTAGTCGCCGCACCCCGCCGTGTTGCCGCACTCCCACTCCGGGGAGCCGCCGTAGGACTTGATCGCCCGGGCCTTGCCGGCCAGGACGGCGGGCGGCAGATTGTGCGGCCAGCGCTGGTTGTAGTACCCGCGGAACGCGGTGGTCACGAAGCGCGGGGCGTGCCGGTCGCGGCGGGTGGCGTCGGCGACCCACTGGGTGATCGCCTTCCAGGTGAACAGGGCCACCGGGGTGTGGTCACGGTGGTCGGAGCAGCCGGGCTGGTCGTTGTCCCGGGGGTTCAGCGCGTCGTGCACCTGGAAGTCGGGGTCCGGGTCGAGGGTGTGGATCAGGGTGGGCCGGTAGCGGTGCATGATCTCGGCGAGCACGTCGACCAGCGTCTGGTGGACGTAGGAGCTGGAGTGCGCCACGGGTGAGCCGGTGGCCAGCAGGGTGCGCATCACGGTGCCCGGGGTGTCCCACAGGGACGGGATCCGCACCCCGCCCTCCGAGAGCATCGCGATGTTGAGGAAGATCAGCCGGACGCTGCGGCCGCCGTGGGTGAGGACATTGGTCTCCGCGGTGGCACCGCCGGGCAGCCGCAGCACCGAGCGCTTCCAGTCGGCGAACGGGTCGAGCCCCAGCATCCGCGCGTACGCCTGGCGCAGCCCCTGGTGGCGGGCAGCGGAGTAGTCGGCCTTGTCCGGCGCCGGGACCGGCCGTCCGGCCACGTAGTTGATACCGCGCGCCTCGCCCGCCGTGACGTAGACGCAGACCACGGGCACCCCGGCGGTCAGCACCTGCTCGGCGTCCGGGTTCATGAAGTACAGGTCGTCATCGGGATGGGCCATGACCTGGAGCAGCAGGGCGTTCTTGTCGCCCGACGCCGAGGTGAACGGCTCGGCGGCGCCCGGCTTGCTCGGGTGCGGCTCGGCGGGTCCGGCGGACGCCGAGCCGTTCTGGCCGACGCATCCGGCGGCGCCCGCGGCGGTGGCGGCGGTCAGGGCCGCCAGCGCGGCCAGCGTCCGCCTGCGCGTGGTGCCGGACGAAATCCTTCGACTGTTCAATTCGGTGACCCTGTCACTTGGGCAGCGCGTGATCTCCGGCTGCTCTCACGTAAGAGGGGACGGTGGGGGATCGCCCGGGGTTGACCTTGAAGCGGGCGGTCTTGGTCACAGCTCGGACAACACCCGCGCCCGGGCGTTCAGTTGGCGCCCCGGCCGCCGTCATCTCACGTTCGCTTTGGCTCATTACGTTCGTGGCGCCTCATACGGGGGGCTCGTCATCGGCACACAGGGGGAGAGATGACGTTCGAGGAGGAGTGGGCGCAGCTCAAGGCGGCCGCCCAGGCACCGGCGGCGGCCACCGGGACACGGCTGGACTCGGCCGGTGGCGGCAGCGGGCCGGGAGGCCCGCAGAAGCTTCATGTCACGGCGTCCGTGCTGCGCGGACGGGCAGGCAGGGCCGAGACGGTACGGGGGCAGTTCCTCACCGCCGACGACGAGGTCATGACCGAGACCGGCCAGGTCAGCGGGAGCCTGACGGGCTTCGCCACCGACAAGGCCATCGACACCTTCCTGGAGCGCTGGAAGGACCAGATGGCCTTTGTGAAGGGGCAGTTCAGCGGTACCGCGTCCGCTCTGCGCACCGCCGCCGACGCCTTCACCCACGAGGACACGGAGCAGGCCCTGGGCTACCGCACGGACCGCGGGGCGCATCCATGACCGAGCAGCTCGGCTACACCGACGTCAAGAACGCGAACCTCACCCCGCTCCGCGAGGCGGTCACCAAGTGGAGCCAGGCGCCGGGGAAGTTCCAGCAGGTCGACACCAACTTCGGCACGGACGTCACCAAGGGTCTCGTCCACTCCGACTGGCACGGCGAGGCGGCCGACGCGGCCTGGCGCACCCTGCGCGGGGTGCGGCACCAGATCCTGGCGGCGGCCGAGGAGGCCCGCCGGGTGCACACCGTCATGAAGCAGGGGCTGGAGAAGTTCACCTCGGCCAAGGCCACCCTGGACGCCATCGAGAAGGAACTCGAGGGCCATGAGTATCTGAAGCTCAACCAGCACGACGGCTCGGTCTACCTCGATCTCCCCGCCGGCGAGGAGAAGAACCGGGCGGCGATGACCAAGTCCTACCAGGACACGTTCGAGGGCTACCGGGAACGCACCCGCAAGGCCCTGGAGCTGGCCGGGGAGGCGGACAGCGCCCTGGTCCAGGCCCTGACCGCGGACGTCAACGGTGAGCGGCGCGGCTTCAACGACCACGCCTACACCAGCCTGGACCAGGCCCGCGAGGCGACCGCGAGGGACCTGAGGAAGGCCATCGAGCTGGCCGGGACCGGGAACGGCCGGCTGTCCTCCGACCAGCTCGCCCAGCTCTCGGTACTGATGGCGCGGCACAGCCGGGACCCCGAGTTCGCCGAGCGGTTCACCACCGGGCTGAAGGCGGAGGGCACCCTCAAGCTCTGGTACAACGCGACGCACCCGTACAACCCGCTGCACCCCGACACCGACATCGACGACAAGGCGTGGTGGAAGTCGGCCAAGAGCCTCCAGGAGAGCCTGGGGACGACCCTGGCCACCGCCTCCCACTCGGACAGCCCCGCCATGGCGGCGTGGAAGGACGAGATGATCCGCCTGGGCCCGTCGCGGCTGGAGGACTCCGGCGGCCGTACCCACCCTTACGGCTTCCAGATCATGAGCAACCTGATGCGCACCGGGACGTACGACAAGGGCTTCCTGAACGCGTACGGCGACAAGCTGGTGGCCTGGGACCGGAAGCACAACACCCGTGACGGCTACGCCTACTGGTCCAACTCCGGCGAGGTCGACACCCTCACCCTGCACGGCCGCCGCGGCGACAGCGGCCAGGACGCGATGACCGGATTCCTGGAGGGGCTAGGCCACAACCCGGAGGCGTCCACCGAGTTCTTCGGAAAGCCCCGGGACGGCGGGGTCGACCCTCGTTTCGAGTACCTCACCCAGGACCGCAACTGGATCTTCGACGGCCATGTCCGGGGCGGCTCCCGCGACCTCCCGGGCCATGAGGCCCTCGGCCACGCCCTGACCGCGGCGACGACCGGCTACTCCTGGGACGCGGCGGAGGTCACGGGCCGGGACCCGGAGATCTTCCGGCACGGCGGCGACCGGCGCACCGCGGCGACGGCGGATGTGATGGAGCAGGTCGTCGCGGTCTACGGCGGCGAGAACGGCCCCCGGCTGCTGCACGACCAGCCGGCGATGGCGGAGAGCCTGGGACGTATGGGCGGGGCGTACGTGGACGACGTCAACTTCCACATGTCCGGAGTGGGCGAGCACGGCAAGAACGGCGATGCCTTCCCGCCCGCGTACCGGGGCCGGGCCGACTTCGGCCGCGACGGCGCGCTCAACTTCCTCAGCGTTCTGGGCCAGCACGAGACCTCGCACGGGCTCATGAACCAGGCCGAGCACCTCTACTCGATCAGCCGGCTCGCGGCGGACCCCCCGGCGGACAGCGCCGAGAACTACGCCATGGGCCGCCGGGCGCTGCTCACCGAGGCCGAGGTGCGCGGTGTCCTCGACCAGTCCCGCGCGGCGCAGATCGAGGCGACCTACGCCCATGACAGCGCCGAGGCGCAGAAGGCGTTCCAGAACTCGTCGAACTGGACGAGGGTCGGGTTCAACGCCGGTACGCCCGTGGTGAGCCAGGGCATCGTCAGCCTGGTGGGCAAGGCGGGACCGTGGGGGCTGGTGGTGCCCGTCGCCGTCAGCGCGGGCCAGGAGTTCGCGAAGGTCTTCCACAACGACGCGATCTTCGGTGGACCGGATCTGCCCAGCGCTCCGCAGGATGCGTCGGAGTTCTACCGGCGCGGGGAGAACCAGTTCGGTGAGGTGGCGGCGCAGTACTTCAAGGGGCACGGGAACGAACTGGACGCCGAGGGGAATCTCGCCGATGACCTCAAGGAGAAGTACCACGGAACCGGGGCGGGGGAGGCCGCTCATCTGGGCCGCAAGCCCTATCCGGGCTGACCGCGGGTTCCGGCGCCGCCGGACGGCGCTGCTCGCGCTCGCCCTGGCCATGGCCCTGGCCACGGCCTCCTGCGCGGACGGGACGGAGGAGCCGGAGGCCGAGGGCGTTCCCACCACCACGCTGTGCGGATCCTCCCTCGACGCGGACGCCCGGAGGGCTCTGGACCGGCTGAGCGGGAAGTCGGCCCTGCGGGAGCGGAAAGGGGTGCCCTTCGACCGGGCCGTCCCGCGTCTGCGCCGCCGGGCGGACGTGCCGACGACCCGCACCGAGCTGTGCCGGGTGCACCGTCCGGCGGACGATGCGGCCGACGCCCTGTTCACCGTCGAGTTCGTGCACGTCGACGCGCTGATGGACTGGCCGGACCGGCTGCCCGCGGACGGTGAGTCCTATCACGTGGGCATGTACGGCTCATCGAGCGGGCGCGGGGCGGAGATCGTCTTCCCCTGCACCGAGGGGCTGCACCGGAACGGCCCGCCGTTCCTGATGGGCGCCCTGTCGCTGCCGGGCTTCCACCGCCCGGAGGGGGCCGCGGGCCGCTCGGACCTGCCCGCGGCCGAGCAGGGCCGCGCCGCGATGACCATCCTCCGCTCGGTGGCCCGGGCCCTGGCCGCGAAGCTGGGCTGCGCCGCGGAGGCCGGGATTCCGGTGGACGGTGCGAAGCCGCAGCCGCCGACCGCGTACCGTGAGCCCTCGCACCCCCTGAAGGACTGGCGCTGGTGGTGGCGGCACCGGGCGTGACAGGGGCGCGGGGCGCCGGGTTTGGGCGCTCCCGCGCAGGGGGTATGCTCTCCGGCTCCTGATTGGCGTCCGAAGCAGCCGTTATGGCACACTAGCCAGGTTGCTCGGTTGAGTGCCGATGCTGCGCGCCTCCCGCCGGGAGGACTGGAAGCGAGTCCCGCAGTACTCGTCGTCCCTGCTCAGGGGCGGAAGTACGGGAATCTTCCGGGAAGTGTCAGCGGGGCCCCAGCCAGGCGCCCGGTGGGTGACTTTCTCCCCCAGCAAACCCCTTCACCAGGGATCTCTTCTGTGGAGATCTACGAGAAGGGGCGCGACACGCCCGACCGCGTGGGTCGGAAGTGGGAGGGGCGGAAGCCGCGTACTCGACCGGGTCCCAGAGCGTTACGAGAGACAGGACTACGAAGTAGCCATGGCGGGACAGAAGATCCGCATCCGGCTCAAGGCCTACGACCACGAGGTCATCGACTCCTCGGCGAAGAAGATCGTCGAGACGGTGACCCGCACTGGTGCGTCGGTCGCGGGCCCGGTGCCGCTGCCCACAGAGAAGAACGTGTACTGCGTCATCAAGTCGCCGCACAAGTACAAGGACTCGCGCGAGCACTTCGAGATGCGTACGCACAAGCGCCTCATCGACATCCTCGACCCCACGCCGAAGACCGTCGACTCGCTCATGCGTCTCGACCTGCCGGCGGGCGTCGACATCGAGATCAAGCTCTGAGGTGACGCGCGAGATGGCTAAGCAGATCAAGGGCGTCCTGGGCGAGAAGCTCGGCATGACGCAGGTGTGGGACGAGAACAACCGTGTCGTCCCGGTCACCGTCGTCAAGGCCGGTCCCTGCGTCGTGACCCAGGTCCGTACCGACGACGCCGACGGCTACGACGCCGTCCAGATCGCCTTCGGCGAGATCGACCCGCGCAAGGTGAACAAGCCCCTCAAGGGCCACTTCGCCAAGGCCGACGTCACCCCGCGCCGCCACCTGGTGGAGCTGCGTACCGCTGACGCCAGCGAGTACACGCTCGGCCAGGAGGTCACCGCCGAGGTGTTCGAGTCCGGTGTGAAGGTCGATGTGACCGGCACCAGCAAGGGCAAGGGCACCGCCGGTGTCATGAAGCGCCACGGCTTCGCCGGCCTCGGCGCCGGCCACGGCACCCAGCGCAAGCACCGCTCGCCGGGCTCCATCGGTGGCTGCGCCACCCCGGGCCGCGTGTTCAAGGGCCTGCGCATGGCCGGCCGCATGGGCAACGAGCGGGTCACCACCCAGAACCTGACCGTCCACGCCGTTGACGCGGAGAAGGGTCTGCTCCTGATCAAGGGAGCGGTTCCTGGTCCGAACGGCGGCCTCGTCCTGGTCCGTACCGCGGCCAAGGGGGCCTGAGGTAACCGATGAGCACCATTGACATCCTTTCGCCGGCTGGCGACAAGGCCGGGACCGTCGAGCTCCCCGCGGAGATCTTCGACGCGCAGGTCAGCATCCCGCTGATCCACCAGGTCGTCGTCGCACAGCTGGCCGCTGCCCGACAGGGCACGCACAAGACCAAGACCCGCGGCGAGGTCCGTGGCGGTGGCAAGAAGCCGTACCGCCAGAAGGGCACCGGCCGCGCCCGCCAGGGTTCGACCCGCGCGCCGCAGTTCGCCGGCGGTGGCGTCGTGCACGGTCCCGTGCCGCGCGACTACAGCCAGCGCACCCCGAAGAAGATGAAGGCCGCCGCCCTGCGCGGTGCCCTCTCCGACCGGGCGCGCCACAGCCGCATCCACGTGGTGTCCGGCGTGGTCGACGGCGACGTCTCCACGAAGGCCGCGAAGGTCCTGCTGGGCAAGATCAGCGAGCGCAAGAACGTGCTCCTGGTCGCCGAGCGGAGCGACGAGACCGCGTGGCTGTCCGCCCGCAACCTGCCCCAGGTGCACCTCCTGGAGCCGGGCCAGCTGAACACGTACGACGTGCTCGTCTCCGACGACGTGGTCTTCACCAAGGCCGCCTTCGAGTCCTTCGTGGCTGGTCCCAAGGCCGCTGAGAAGACCGAAGGGAGCGCCGCCTGATGAGTGAGGCGACCGCTGTCACCAGCAAGACCTTCACGGACCCCCGCGACGTTCTCGTCAAGCCGGTGGTCTCGGAGAAGAGCTACGCGCTGCTCGACGAGAACAAGTACACGTTCATCGTCGCGCCCGGCGCCAACAAGACCCAGATCAAGCAGGCCGTCGAGACGGTCTTCTCGGTCAAGGTCACCGGGGTCAACACGATCAACCGGCAGGGTAAGCGCAAGCGGACCAAGACCGGCTACGGCAAGCGCAAGGACACCAAGCGCGCCATCGTGACCCTCGCCGAGGGCGACCGCATCGACATCTTCGGCGGCCCGGTCTCCTAACGGAGATCGGAACGTCCAGAAGTCCGGAATATTCCGAGGACTGAGAAATGGGTATCCGCAAGTACAAGCCGACGACCCCGGGCCGTCGTGGCTCCAGCGTCGCCGACTTCGTCGAGATCACGCGGTCCACGCCGGAGAAGTCGCTGGTCCGCCCGCTGCACAGCAAGGGTGGTCGTAACAACGCCGGCCGCATCACGGTCCGCCACCAGGGTGGCGGTCACAAGCGTGCGTACCGCGTGATCGACTTCCGCCGTCACGACAAGGACGGCGTCCCGGCGAAGGTCGCGCACATCGAGTACGACCCCAACCGCACCGCGCGCATCGCGCTGCTGCACTACGCCGACGGCGAGAAGCGCTACATCATCGCGCCGCGCGGCCTGTCGCAGGGCGACCGGATCGAGAACGGCCCCGGTGCCGACATCAAGCCCGGTAACAACCTGGCGCTGCGCAACATCCCGGTTGGTACCACGATCCACGCCATCGAGCTGCGGCCCGGCGGCGGCGCGAAGTTCGCCCGCTCCGCGGGTGCCTCCGTGCAGCTGCTGGCGAAGGAGGGCTCCATGGCCCACCTTCGTATGCCGTCCGGTGAGATCCGCCTGGTCGACGTCCGCTGCCGCGCCACTGTGGGCGAGGTCGGCAACGCCGAGCAGTCGAACATCAACTGGGGCAAGGCCGGCCGCATGCGCTGGAAGGGCGTCCGCCCGACCGTTCGTGGTGTGGTCATGAACCCTGTCGACCACCCGCACGGTGGTGGTGAGGGCAAGACCTCCGGTGGTCGCCACCCGGTCTCGCCGTGGGGTCAGAAGGAGGGCCGTACGCGCTCGCCGAAGAAGGCCAGCAACAAGTACATCGTCCGCCGCCGCAAGACGAACAAGAAGCGCTAGGAGCGGGTTTAGATGCCGCGCAGTCTCAAGAAGGGGCCCTTCGTCGACGACCACCTGATCAAGAAGGTGGATGTCCAGAACGAAGCCGGCACCAAGAACGTCATCAAGACCTGGTCCCGCCGCTCGATGATCGTCCCGGCCATGCTCGGCCACACGATCGCGGTGCACGACGGCCGTAAGCACGTCCCGGTGTTCGTCTCCGAGTCGATGGTCGGCCACAAGCTCGGCGAGTTCGCGCCGACCCGCACCTTCCGCGGCCACGAGAAGGACGACCGCAAGTCGCGTCGTCGCTGATCGGCGGAGTGCGAAGACTATGACTGACACCGAAGGGACAACCATGGAAGCCAGGGCCCAGGCGCGGTACATCCGCGTCACGCCCATGAAGGCCCGCCGCGTGGTGGACCTCATCCGTGGCATGGGCGCCACGGAGGCCCAGGCGGTCCTGCGCTTTGCCCCGCAGGCCGCGAGCGTGCCCGTCGGCAAGGTGCTGGACAGCGCCATTGCCAACGCTGCACACAACTACGACCACACCGACGCCGACAGCCTCGTCATCTCCGAGGCCTATGTCGACGAGGGCCCGACCCTGAAGCGGTTCCGTCCGCGCGCCCAGGGCCGCGCCTACCGGATCCGCAAGCGGACCAGCCACATCACCGTGGTCGTCAGCAGCAAGGAAGGAACCCGGTAATGGGCCAGAAGGTTAACCCGCACGGGTTCCGGCTCGGCATCACCACGGACTTCAAGTCCCGCTGGTACGCCGACAAGCTGTACAAGGACTACGTCAAGGAAGACGTCGCCATCCGCCGGATGATGACGAAGGGCATGGAGCGCGCCGGTATCTCCAAGGTGGAGATCGAGCGCACCCGTGACCGCGTCCGCGTCGACATCCACACCGCCCGGCCGGGCATCGTCATCGGCCGCCGCGGCGCGGAGGCCGACCGTATCCGCGGCGAGCTGGAGAAGCTCACCGGCAAGCAGGTGCAGCTGAACATCCTCGAGGTCAAGAACCCCGAGACCGATGCTCAGCTGGTCGCGCAGGCCGTCGCCGAGCAGCTCTCCTCCCGCGTCTCCTTCCGTCGTGCCATGCGTAAGAGCATGCAGTCCACGATGAAGGCCGGTGCCAAGGGCATCAAGATCCAGTGTGGTGGCCGTCTCGGCGGTGCCGAGATGTCGCGTTCGGAGTTCTACCGCGAGGGCCGTGTGCCCCTGCACACGCTCCGCGCCAACGTCGACTACGGCTTCTTCGAGGCCAAGACCACCTTCGGCCGCATCGGCGTCAAGGTGTGGATCTACAAGGGCGATGTGAAGAACATCGCCGAGGTCCGCGCCGAGAACGCCGCCGCCCGTGCGGGCAACCGCCCGTCGCGTGGTGGCAGCGACCGCCCGCAGCGCCGTGGTGGCGAGCGCGGTGGCCGCGGCCGTAAGCCGCAGCAGCAGCAGAGCGCCCCCGCCGCCGAGGCCCCCAAGGCCGAGGCTGCCGCCGCTCCGGCTGCTGAGAGCACCGGAACGGAGGCCTGACCGACATGCTGATCCCTCGCAGGGTCAAGCACCGCAAGCAGCACCACCCCAAGCGGTCCGGTATGGCCAAGGGCGGTACGGAGCTGGCGTTCGGCGAGTACGGCATCCAGGCCGTCACCCCGGCGTACGTCACCAACCGTCAGATCGAGGCCGCTCGTATCGCGATGACCCGCCACATCAAGCGTGGCGGCAAGGTCTGGATCAACATCTACCCGGACCGTCCGCTGACGAAGAAGCCTGCTGAGACCCGCATGGGTTCCGGTAAGGGTTCGCCGGAGTGGTGGATCGCGAACGTCAAGCCCGGTCGGGTGATGTTCGAGCTGTCCTACCCGAACGAGAAGACTGCGCGTGAGGCGCTCAC
This sequence comes from Streptomyces cucumeris, assembly GCF_024295805.1. Taxonomy (GTDB): domain Bacteria; phylum Actinomycetota; class Actinomycetes; order Streptomycetales; family Streptomycetaceae; genus Streptomyces; species Streptomyces cucumeris. Next base: position 10,095 of record NZ_JANCLX010000017.1, on the reverse strand, counting down.
CCGCGCTGCTCACAAGCTCCCGATGAAGTGCCGGATCGTGCGGCGCGAGGCAGGTGAGTCGTGATGGCGGCCGGTACCAAGGCGTCCGAGCTGCGTGAGCTGAACAACGAGGACCTCGTTGGCAAGCTGCGTGAGGCCAAGGAAGAGCTGTTCAACCTCCGCTTCCAGGCGGCGACCGGACAGCTTGAGAACCACGGCCGGCTGAAGGCCGTCCGCAAGGACATCGCCCGGATCTACACCCTGATGCGGGAGCGCGAGCTCGGCATCGAGACGGTGGAGAGCGCCTGATGAGCGAGACGAATGTGACTGAGAACGCAACGCAGAAGCGCGGATTCCGCAAGACCCGTGAGGGTCTGGTCGTCAGCGACAAGATGGACAAGACCGTCGTCGTCGCCGTCGAGGACCGCGTCAAGCACGCGCTGTACGGCAAGGTCATCCGCCGTACCAACAAGCTCAAGGCCCACGACGAGCAGAACGCCGCGGGTGTCGGCGACCGCGTCCTCCTCATGGAGACCCGGCCGCTGTCCGCGACCAAGCGCTGGCGCGTCGTCGAGATCCTCGAGAAGGCCAAGTAATTCCTGAAGGCAACAGCCTTCTGGACAGTTCCGCCAGGCTCGGCAGGGGCTCGGTACATCGAGCCCCTGCCGGGAACCGGCAGACGATCAGGAGATAGACGTGATCCAGCAGGAGTCGCGACTGCGCGTCGCCGACAACACGGGCGCGAAGGAAATCCTTTGCATCCGTGTTCTCGGTGGCTCCGGTCGCCGCTACGCGGGCATCGGTGACGTCATCGTCGCCACCGTCAAGGACGCGATCCCCGGTGGCAACGTGAAGAAGGGTGACGTCGTCAAGGCGGTCATCGTGCGCACCGTCAAGGAGCGCCGCCGCCCGGACGGTTCGTACATCCGCTTCGACGAGAACGCGGCCGTCATCCTCAAGAACGATGGCGACCCCCGCGGCACCCGTATCTTCGGCCCCGTGGGCCGTGAGCTGCGCGAGAAGAAGTTCATGAAGATCATCTCGCTCGCGCCGGAGGTGCTGTAACCGATGAAGATCAAGAAGGGCGACCTGGTCCAGGTCATCACCGGTAAGGACAAGGGCAAGCAGGGCAAGGTCATCGCGGCCTTCCCCCGTGAGGACCGCGTCCTGGTCGAGGGTGTCAACCGGGTCAAGAAGCACACCAAGGCCGGACAGACCGCTCGTGGGTCGAAGACCGGCGGCATCGTGACGACCGAGGCCCCGATCCACGTGAGCAATGTGCAGCTCGTGGTGGAGAAGGACGGCAACAAGGTCGTCACCCGCGTCGGGTACCGCTTCGACGACGAGGGCAACAAGATCCGCGTTGCCAAGCGGACCGGTGAGGACATCTGATGACTGCCACCACCAGTGCACCGCGTCTCAAGACGCGCTACCGCGAAGAGATCCAGGGCAAGCTGCGTGAGCAGTTCTCCTACGAGAACGTCATGCAGATCCCGGGTCTGACCAAGGTCGTGGTCAACATGGGTGTGGGCGACGCCGCCCGCGACTCCAAGCTGATCGAGGGCGCCATCCGCGACCTCACCACGATCACCGGCCAGAAGCCGGCCGTGACCAAGGCCCGTAAGTCCATCGCGCAGTTCAAGCTGCGTGAGGGCCAGCCGATCGGTGCCCACGTCACCCTCCGTGGTGACCGCATGTGGGAGTTCCTGGACCGCCTGGTGTCGCTCGCGCTGCCGCGCATCCGCGACTTCCGTGGTCTGTCGCCGAAGCAGTTCGACGGCCGGGGCAACTACACCTTCGGTCTCACGGAGCAGGTCATGTTCCACGAGATCGACCAGGACAAGATCGACCGCGTCCGGGGTATGGACATCACCGTGGTCACCACGGCGACCAACGACGAAGAGGGCCGGGCCCTGCTGCGTCACCTCGGCTTCCCGTTCAAGGAGGCGTGAGCCGTGGCGAAGAAGGCTCTTATTGCCAAGGCCGCCCGCAAGCCCAAGTTCGGCGTGCGTGGTTACACGCGCTGCCAGCGCTGCGGTCGTCCGCACTCCGTCTACCGCAAGTTCGGCCTGTGCCGTGTGTGCCTTCGTGAGATGGCTCACCGCGGCGAGCTGCCGGGCGTGACCAAGAGCTCCTGGTAATCAGCCCATACGGGCTGGTACCGGGCTCTCGGTAAGCAAATGGATGGCGGGCCCCGCTCTTCTTCTCCCGTAGAGTGGAAGGGTTGGGCGCCCGCCGCCCAGAATCGTCTTACTACGCCGTAGGTCCCCGCGCCGCACCCGTGCCCACCGTGAGTGGGTGAGAGGGATGGCGCAGATAGGAAACCCCGGCGAGAGAGGCCGAAGGCCATCATGACCATGACCGATCCGATCGCAGACATGCTGACGCGTCTGCGAAACGCGAACTCGGCGTACCACGACTCCGTCGTGATGCCCCACAGCAAGATCAAGTCGCACATCGCGGAGATCCTCCAGCAGGAGGGCTACATCACCGGCTGGAAGGTCGAGGACGCCGAGGTCGGCAAGAGCCTCACCCTCGAGCTGAAGTTCGGCCCGAACCGTGAGCGCTCGATCGCCGGCATCAAGCGGATTTCGAAGCCGGGCCTGCGGGTCTACGCAAAGTCCACCAACCTGCCGAAGGTGCTCGGCGGCCTGGGCGTGGCGATCATCTCCACGTCGCACGGGCTCCTCACCGACAAGCAGGCCGGCAAGAAGGGCGTGGGTGGGGAAGTCCTCGCCTACGTCTGGTAACAGGGAACGGAGGAACAGGTCAATGTCGCGCATTGGCAAGCTGCCCATCCAGGTTCCCGCTGGTGTGGACGTCACCATCGATGGCCGCACGGTCGCCGTGAAGGGTCCCAAGGGCTCTCTCTCGCACACCGTCGCCGCGCCGATCGAGGTCGCCAAGGGTGAGGACAACAACCTCGTTGTCACCCGCCCGAACGACGAGCGTCAGAACAAGGCCCTGCACGGCCTGTCCCGCACGCTGGTGGCGAACATGATCACCGGCGTGACCCAGGGATACAGCAAGGCGCTCGAGATCAGCGGTGTCGGCTACCGAGTCCAGGCGAAGGGCTCCAACCTGGAGTTCGCGCTGGGCTACAGCCACCCGATCCTGGTCGAGGCCCCGGAGGGCATCACCTTCAAGGTGGAGTCCCCCACCAAGCTCAGCGTCGAGGGCATCGACAAGCAGAAGGTCGGCGAGGTCGCCGCGAACATCCGCAAGCTGCGCCGCCCGGACCCGTACAAGGCCAAGGGCGTCAAGTACGCGGGCGAGGTCATCCGCCGCAAGGTCGGAAAGGCTGGTAAGTAAAGCCATGGCATACGGTGTGAAGATCGCCAAGGGCAACGCCCGCAAGGCCGCCGCCGTCAAGCGCCGCCACATCCGCGTCCGCAAGCGGATCTCCGGTACGCCGGAGCGTCCCCGCCTGGTCGTGACGCGGTCCAACCGTCACATGGTGGCTCAGGTCATCGACGACATCGCCGGCCACACGCTGGCCTCCGCGTCGACCCTGGACACCTCCATCCGTGGCGGCGAGGGCGACAAGAGCGCACAGGCACAGCAGGTCGGCGCCTTGGTTGCCGAGCGGGCGAAGGCCGCCGGCGTCGAGGCCGTGGTGTTCGACCGCGGTGGCAACCAGTACGCCGGGCGGATCGCCGCTCTGGCGGACGCCGCCCGCGAGGCCGGGCTGAAGTTCTGAGCCCCGGTTCCGGAGCTAGCGGACGTAAACGAGAGAGGTAAATCCAATGGCTGGACCCCAGCGCCGCGGTGGCGGCGCCGGTGGCGGCGAGCGGCGGGACCGGAAGGACCGGCGGGACGGCGGCGCAGCTGCCGAGAAGACCGCTTACGTCGAGCGCGTTGTCGCGATCAACCGCGTCGCCAAGGTTGTGAAGGGTGGTCGTCGCTTCAGCTTCACCGCGCTGGTCGTGGTGGGCGACGGTGACGGCACCGTGGGTGTCGGTTACGGGAAGGCCAAGGAGGTGCCGGCCGCCATCGCCAAGGGTGTGGAGGAGGCCAAGAAGCACTTCTTCAAGGTCCCCCGGATCCAGGGCACCATCCCGCACCCCATTCAGGGCGAGAAGGCCGCGGGCGTCGTGCTGCTCAAGCCGGCGTCCCCCGGTACCGGTGTGATCGCCGGTGGCCCGGTGCGCGCCGTGCTGGAGTGCGCGGGCATCCACGACGTGCTCAGCAAGTCGCTCGGTTCGTCGAACCCGATCAACATCGTGCACGCCACGGTGACGGCCCTCCAGGGACTTCAGCGTCCCGAGGAGATCGCCGCCCGTCGTGGTCTGCCGCTCGAGGACGTCGCCCCCGCCGCTCTGCTGCGGGCGCGTGCTGGGGTGGGTGCGTGAGCATGGCCCGCCTGAAGATCACGCAGACGAAGTCCTACATCGGCAGCAAGCAGAACCACCGCGACACCCTGCGTTCGCTCGGGCTGAAGAAGCTCGGCGACGTGGTTGTCAAGGAGGACCGCCCCGAGTTCCGCGGCATGGCGACCACCGTGCGGCACCTCGTGACGGTCGAGGAGGTCGACTGACATGGCGGAGAACAACCCGCTGAAGGTCCACAACCTCCGGCCCGCCCCGGGCGCCAAGACCGCCAAGACCCGTGTCGGTCGTGGTGAGGCGTCCAAGGGTAAGACCGCTGGTCGTGGCACCAAGGGCACCAAGGCCCGCTACCAGGTTCCGGAGCGCTTCGAGGGTGGGCAGATGCCCCTCCACATGCGCCTCCCGAAGCTCAAGGGCTTCAAGAACCCGTTCCGCACCGAGTACCAGGTCGTGAACCTGGACAAGCTGGCCGCGCTCTACCCGCAGGGTGGCGAGGTCACGGTGGCCGATCTGGTCGCCAAGGGTGCGGTTCGCAAGAACCAGCTCGTCAAGGTGCTGGGCACCGGTGAGCTCTCCGTGGCACTCCAGGTGACGGTCGACGCCGTCTCCGGTTCCGCCAAGGAGAAGATCGCCGCTGCCGGTGGCACTGTCACCGAGCTCGTCTGAGCACGGTGCACAACTGGCCGGGGATGCCCCAGTTCTGGGGCATCCCCGGTTGGTCGTTCCAAGGGGAGCCAGGTCGCCGGTAAGGTGGCGTGCGTTGTTACCGTCCGCGCGGTACGTCTTCGTGCGGGTCCTGGCTGATAAGTATTCGTCGATCCTCAAGACCGTCACCTCTCGCGCATGCACGCGGGGGGCGCAGGAGGCACCGTGCTCACCGCGTTCGCCCGAGCGTTCAAGACGCCCGACCTGCGCAAGAAGCTGCTGTTCACGCTGGGCATCATCGTGCTGTTCCGGCTCGGGCAACATGTCCCGCTGCCGGGCATCGAATACAAGAACGTCCAGACGTGTATGGACCTGGCCAAGGGCCAGCAGGGTCTCTTCGGCCTGGTCAACATGCTCAGCGGCGGCGCGCTGCTTCAGATCACCATCTTCGCGCTCGGGATCATGCCGTACATCACGGCGAGCATCATCCTGCAGCTGCTGACCGTGGTGATCCCGCGTCTCGAGGCCCTCAAGAAGGAGGGTCAGTCCGGTCAGGCGAAGATCACGCAGTACACCCGGTACCTGACCGTGGCCCTCGCCGTCCTCCAGGGCACCGGACTGGTGGCCACCGCCCGCAGCGGCCAGCTCTTCCAGAGCTGCCCGGTCGGCAACCAGATCGTCCGGGACGACACGATCTTCACCACGGCCGTGATGGTCATCACCATGACCGCCGGTACCGCGCTGATCATGTGGCTCGGTGAGCTGATCACCGACCGCGGCATCGGTAACGGTATGTCGATCCTGATGTTCATCTCGATCGCCGCGGCCTTCCCCGGCTCCATGTGGGCCATCAAGCAGCAGGGCAAGATCCTCGGCGGCTGGCTGGAGTTCAGCCTCGTCATCGCCTGTGGTCTGGCCATGGTCGGCCTGGTGGTCTTCGTCGAGCAGGCCCAGCGCCGGATCCCGGTGCAGTACGCCAAGCGCATGATCGGCCGTCGCTCGTACGGCGGTACGTCCACCTACATCCCGGTGAAGGTCAACCAGGCGGGCGTGGTCCCCGTGATCTTCGCCTCATCGCTGCTCTACATCCCGGCGCTTATCGTTCAGTTCAGCAATTCCAAAGCGGGCTGGGCGACCTGGATCTCGCAGAACTTCGTCAAGGGCAACCACCCCGCTTACATCGCCACGTACTTCCTGCTGATCGTCTTCTTCGCCTTCTTCTACGTCGCCATCAGCTTCAACCCCGAAGAAGTTGCCGACAACATGAAGAAGTATGGTGGGTTCATCCCGGGTATTCGGGCTGGTCGTCCCACTGCGGAGTACCTGAGCTACGTGCTGAATCGCATCACGTGGCCCGGTGCGCTCTACCTGGGGTTGATCGCCCTCGTGCCCACGGTGGCACTCGTGACGCTCGACGCAAATCAGAACTTCCCGTTCGGCGGCACGAGCATCCTGATCATCGTGGGTGTCGGCCTGGAGACCGTGAAGCAGATCGAGAGCCAGCTTCAGCAGCGACACTACGAAGGGTTCCTCCGCTGATGCGAATCGTCCTCGTCGGGCCCCCTGGAGCCGGCAAGGGTACGCAGGCTGCGTACCTCGCCGAGAACCTGTCGATCCCGCACATCTCCACGGGCGACCTCTTCCGCGCCAACATCAGCCAGGGCACACCGCTCGGCAAGCAGGCGCAGGAGTACATGCGGGCCGGGCAGCTGGTCCCCGACGAGGTCACCATCGGCATGGCCGAGGACCGGATGAACCAGGCGGACGCCGCGGGCGGCTTCCTGCTCGACGGTTTCCCCCGGAACCTGGCCCAGGCCGAGGCCCTGGACGGCTTCCTGCGTGAGCACGACCTCTCGGTGGACGCGGTGCTGGACCTGGAGGTCCCCGAGGACGAGGTGGTCAAGCGCATCGCCGGCCGCCGGACCTGCCGCAACGACAGCGCGCACACCTTCCATGTGGAGTACAAGAAGCCCCAGGCCGAGGGCGTCTGCGACGAGTGCGGCGGTGAGCTGTACCAGCGCGAGGACGACAGCGAGGAGACGGTCCGCAAGCGGTTGGAGGTCTACCACCGCGAGACGGAGCCGATCATCGACTACTACAAGTCCAAGGGCCTGGTCGTGACGATCTCGGCGCTCGGCAAGGTCAACGAGGTCACCCAGCGGGCCATGGACGCCCTGGCCGCCAAGGCGGCCTGAGCAAGCGGTGCCGGTCACGGCCGCGACGCCCCCAGGGCGTCGCGGCCGTACTGTTGCAGAGACGACGGAAACGCGGAAGGCAGGACGATGGTGGAGATCAAGACCCCCGAGCAGATCGCGAAGATGCGTGAGGCGGGGCTGGTCGTCGCCGCCATCCACCGGGCGACGCGGGAGGCCGCCGTCCCCGGTGCCTCCACCAAGGACCTCGACGACGTCGCCCGCAAGGTGATCGCCGACCACGGCGCCAAGTCGAACTTCCTGGGCTACGGCGGGTTCCCCGCCACCATCTGCACCTCGGTGAACGACATCGTGGTGCATGGCATCCCGGACCGCGAGACCGTGCTCAAGGACGGTGATCTGCTCTCCATCGACGCGGGCGCGATCATCGACGGCTGGCACGGCGACGCCGCCCTCACCGTCTTCGTCGGCGAGGGCCACGCCCCGGAGCTGCATGAGCTCAGCCGGGTCACCGAGGAGTCGATGTGGGCCGGGATCGCCGCGGTCGCCAAGGGCAACCGGCTGATCGACATCTCCAAGGCGATCGAGGGCTACATCCGGCGCCAGCCGCGTCCCGCCTCCGGTAAGTACGGGATCATCGAGGACTACGGCGGCCACGGCATCGGCAGCCAGATGCACATGGACCCGCATCTGCTGAACTACGTCTCCCGTAAGCGCGGCAAGGGACCGAAGCTGGTGCCCGGCTTCTGTATCGCGATCGAGCCCATGGTGAGCCTGGGCACCGCGAAGACGCATGTGCTGGCCGACGACTGGACCGTCAAGACCGACGACGGCACCTGGTCCAGCCACTGGGAGCACTCGGTCGCGCTGACCGAGGAGGGTCCGCTGGTGCTGACCGCCGTGGACGGCGGCAAGGCCAAGCTGGCCACGCTGGGCGTCGAGACCGCCCCGGACCCGCTGGCCTAGGGCCCCAACGCTCCCGCGCGCCCCTCCCCGTGGGCGTGAACCCCGGCATAAAGATCTCAGGATCCGGGCATGCTGCCCCGGATTCGTGTTTCGGGATGCGCTGACGTAGACTGACACGTCGGCTCACGCATGCCCTCCCGCATGTCGCGAGCCGATCAAGGTAGCCGATCCCGAAAGCAGGACATGGCCAAGAAGCAAGGCGCCATCGAAATCGAGGGCACCGTGATCGAGTCTCTGCCGAACGCGATGTTCAAGGTGGAGCTCCAGAACGGTCACAAGGTCCTCGCGCACATCAGCGGCAAGATGCGCATGCACTACATCCGCATCCTGCCCGATGACCGGGTCGTGGTGGAGCTCTCTCCGTACGACCTGACGCGCGGACGGATCGTCTACCGCTACAAGTAGATCTCACGACCCGGAGAACCTCACATCCCATGAAGGTCAAGCCGAGCGTCAAGAAGATCTGCGACAAGTGCAAGGTGATCCGCCGCCACGGCCGGGTCATGGTCATCTGCGACAACCTGCGCCACAAGCAGCGCCAGGGCTGACGCACGCCGGCCGCAGACCTGCATTTCTCGCAGCAATCTTCGCGCGACGTATAACCGTACGTACATACGCAGTCACCCGTTCCCTTTTCTAGGGGGCGACACCCCCGGTCGGAGGCCGGGGACCCGGCCGGCAGGCCGGGAGCGGTGCTGCGGAAGACCTCCGACAACCATCTGGAGCCAGATTCATGGCACGCCTCGCAGGCGTTGACCTCCCGCGCGAAAAGCGCGTCGAGGTCGCCCTCACCTACGTCTTCGGCATCGGTCGTACCCTTGCCCAGCAGACGCTCGCCAACACCGGTGTGAACCCGGACACCCGCGTTCGCGACCTGGCCGAAGAGGACCTGGTCAAGCTCCGCGAGTACGTGGACAACAACTTCAAGACCGAGGGTGACCTCCGTCGCGAGATCCAGGCCGACATCCGCCGCAAGGTCGAGATCGGCTGCTACCAGGGCCTGCGTCACCGCCGCGGCCTGCCGGTCCACGGTCAGCGCACCAGCACCAACGCCCGCACCCGCAAGGGCCCGCGTCGCGCGATCGCCGGTAAGAAGAAGCCGGGCAAGAAGTAGTCCTCACCGGACGCTGCCAAGCGGTCCGAGCTGTAGGACCGACCACCTCCACGGGAGAATTCAGGAATGCCTCCGAAGAGCAGGACGGCCGGCGCCAAGAAGGTGCGCCGCAAGGAAAAGAAGAACGTCGCCCACGGGCACGCTCACATCAAGAGCACGTTCAACAACACGATCGTCTCGATCACCGACCCCACCGGGAACGTGATCTCCTGGGCCTCGGCCGGCCACGTCGGCTTCAAGGGCTCGCGCAAGTCCACTCCGTTCGCCGCGCAGATGGCCGCCGAGTCGGCCGCCCGCCGCGCCCAGGAGCACGGCATGCGCAAGGTCGATGTGTTCGTCAAGGGTCCCGGCTCCGGCCGTGAGACCGCGATCCGCTCGCTCCAGGCCACCGGCCTGGAGGTGGGTTCGATCCAGGACGTCACTCCGACCCCGCACAACGGCTGCCGTCCGCCGAAGCGCCGGCGCGTCTGAGTGTGTACGCCCGCTGACGTAGTCGGGCGGGCGAAACGGGCGGTACGTCGCCGTAAGGCACGTACCGCCCGTACCATTGAAGGGTTCGGCGTCAAATAGCGGGCGCCGGAGACTGGAGGCAAAACCCATGCTGATCGCTCAGCGTCCCTCGTTGACCGAAGAGGTCGTCGACGAGTTCCGCTCCCGGTTCGTGATCGAGCCGCTGGAGCCGGGCTTCGGCTACACCCTCGGAAACTCCCTGCGTCGTACGCTCCTCTCCTCGATCCCCGGTGCGGCGGTCACGTCCATCCGGATCGACGGGGTCCTGCACGAGTTCACCACCGTGCCGGGCGTCAAGGAGGACGTCACCGACCTCATCCTCAACATCAAGCAGCTCGTCGTCTCCTCGGAGCACGACGAGCCGGTTGTGATGTACCTGCGCAAGCAGGGCCCCGGCCTG
>NZ_JANCLX010000016.1 GCF_024295805.1 Streptomyces cucumeris | reverse complement strand
ACCTCAGACGCCGAACGACAGGCAGCGTTCCCCGACTGGCTGGACTGGTACAACTACCACCGACCCCACACCGGAATCAGCGGCCACACCCCAGCCAGCCGCGTCACCAACCTCTCGGGACAACACACCTAGACCGGCGATCCGCCGCCCCACGGGGGTGGGCGGCGGATCGCCGTCGGTTCGGGAGCCACGGCCGGGCAGGATCGACGAGCCGATCGTGCCGGAGCACCACACCCACGACCCGCAGGAGCGCCGCGGTGGAGAGCAGGTTGCAGCAGAAGCTCAGGGAGCGCAGGGAGAAGGCTGCCCTGGCGGAGATCGAGCGTGGGCTCGGTGAGCTGCGTACCGGACGGGCGGTGGACGCCTGCGCGGTACCCCGCTGGGTGGCGGAGGCTGTCAGCCGGACGTGGGACCTCTTCACGGAGCCGCAGGAGACGCTGCCCGATGACGTACCGCCGGCCCGGCTCGACGAGTGGGTCGAGGAATTGCTCATCGCCCATGGCGTCACCGACCGCGTACTCGTGGCGAGTCATCTCACGATCGTGCCGTGGCTGGAGATTCGCGTGCCCGCGCACGAATGGATGGCACAGGTCCGTGAGGCGGTGGAGGAGCCGTGGATATTCATCTCGGGAGCGCTCGACATGATCGTCGTCGTTACCGAGTCCGAGTACTTCTACGAAGCTCATATCGGCCGCGACGACCGCACGGAAATCGAAGAAGCCGACACGACGTGTCGCTCTGCTTCCGACACCGAAAGCACCTGGGAATTGAAGGACCCGTAGGCAGTGCGTTCACCGAGGCATTGACCGTGCTCGCGGAGCGCGGGGTTCGATGGCGGGGAAGCCGGGTATGCCGGGGAGGGCAGCGCACCGGGGCAGTAGCGGTGGAAGGCTTCCACCTCGGTGTATACCGCGGTTCCGGCGCCGGTGGAGCGGACGGTGGCTGCCCATGGGCCCGTCACCGCGCCCGCTCTTTACTCCACCAGCCATGGCCAGACGGAGCCCCATATCCGTTTCCTAGTGGTTTCCCCAGTAGCTCTTGCCGCAGGCAAGTACGGGGCCAGCGAAAGGAAAACGCGCGACTAGCCTGGCACGCGCAATTGACCAGAGCATAGGAGAGCGCTCCATGAAGGCCCCACTCAAGCGAATTTTGGCCACTGCCATCGGCACGGTTGCCCTGTCCGCGCTCATTCCCATGAGTTCGGCTGCGGCGATCAGCCGTACGGAGTGCGGTAGCCGCACGGACTTCCTCAAAATCACCAACTACAACGGCACCGCTTCGCTCTGCTACGCCAACTCGGGCGAGCGGAGTGTCAACATCTACGACGTGGACCACGTGAGTTCGGGGAACAACCGGGTCGACGTCATTCTCGGTGGCACGAAGTACCACCTCGAGAAGAACCGGTCGATCGTCGACATCGAGGGCCTGGACCAGGAACTGACCTGGATCAAGATCTACTAAGGGCTTCCAGCTCTCAGGGGGCGCCGATGGCCTCCGCGATGCCCCGGACACGATGCCGGGTTCGCGGGGGCCATCGGCCGATCCACGGCCGTTGCCCCTCCTCGGGAGGACCGGGAGGACCGGGAGAACCGGGAGAAAAAAGTTCGGGCCGCCATGTCGAGAACCCGCGTCCGGCTCCGTCCCCGGGGTGAAGGCGACCACAATGGGTCGCACCAGCACCGAGGAGAACCACGATGGCCAAGTACCTGCTGCTGAAGCACTACCGCGGAGCCCCGGCCGCGGTGAACGACGTTCCCATGGACCAGTGGACGCCGGAGGAGATCTCGGCCCACGTGCAGTACATGAACGACTTCGCGGCCCGGCTCGAGAAGACCGGTGAGTTCGTCGACGGTCAGGCGCTCGCCCCCGAGGGGGCGTGGGTCCGGTACGACGGGGAGGGCCGCCCGCCGGTCACCGACGGTCCGTTCGCCGAGACCAAGGACCTCATCGCCGGCTGGATGGTGATCGACGTCGACACCTACGAGCGCGCCGTCGAACTGGCCGGGGAGCTGTCGGCCGCGCCGGGGAAGGGCGGGAAGCCGATCCACGAATGGCTCGAGGTGCGTCCGTTCCTCACCGCGGCACCCACCGTCGCCGACTGCCACGCCGGTGGATGAGGCCCTGCTCCGCAGCCTCACACCAGGTGTCCTCGGGATCCTCGTCCGCCGCGGAGCCGACTTCGCGGCGGCCGAGGACGCCGTTCAGGACGCCCTGGTCGAGGCGGTCCGCGTCTGGCCCGCCGACCCGCCGCGGGACCCCAAGGGCTGGCTGGTCACCGTGGCCTGGCGGCGGTTCCTCGACGCGACCCGGGCGGACGCCGCCCGCCGCCGGCGTGAGGACCTCGTCGACGAGGAGCCGGAACCCGGCCCCGTGTCCTCGGTGGACGACACGCTCCGGCTGTACTTCCTGTGCGCCCATCCGTCGCTGACGCCGTCGTCCGCGGTCGCGCTCACCCTGCGCGCCGTGGGCGGGCTCACCACCCGCCAGATCGCCCGGGCCTACCTGGTGCCCGAGGCGACGATGGCGCAGCGCATCAGCCGTGCCAAACGCACCGTCTCGGGCGTGCGGTTGGACCGGCCCGGCGATGTCGCGACCGTGCTGCGCGTCCTCTATCTGGTCTTCAACGAGGGCTACTCCGGCGATGTCGACCTCGCCGCCGAGGCGATCCGGCTCACCCGGCAGCTCGCGGCCGTGATCGACCACCCCGAGGTGGCGGGGCTGCTCGCCCTGATGCTGCTCCACCACGCCCGGCGCGCCACCCGGACCGCGCCGGACGGCAGCCTGGTGCCGCTCGCCGAGCAGGACCGCGGCCGGTGGGACACCGGGGCGATCGCCGAGGGCGTCGGGATCCTGCAGACGGCGCTCGCCCGTGACCGGCTGGGCGAGTTCCAGGCCCAGGCCGCGATCGCGGCGCTCCACGCGGACGCGCCCACCGCCGGGGAGACCGACTGGGTGCAGATCGTCGAGTGGTACGACGAGCTCGCGCGGCTGACCGACAACCCGGTCGTCCGGCTCAACCGCGCGGTGGCCGTCGGAGAGGCCGACGGACCGCGCGCCGGGCTGGCGGCGCTCGCGGAGCTGGACGACTCCCTGCCCCGCCACACCGCGGTGGCGGCCTATCTCCACGAGCGGGACGGAGACCTGGCGACGGCGGCCCGGCTGTACGCCGAGGCGGCCCGGAAGGCGCCCAGCCTCACCGAGCGGGACCACCTGACGCGCCAGGCCGCCCGGCTCAACACCCGCCCGTCCCGCTGACGTCTCCCGGGGGACGCCGGACCGGACGCCCCCCGCCCCGGAGCACCCGGGCGCCGGGCTCGTCAGGCCGGGGTCCCGGCCGCCGCACCCGCGACGGGGGCCGTCTGCCGCACGACGCGGCGTCGCCGGACCGGCATCCCGAGCGTCGGGTTGGCGACGCCCCAGGCGGCGCCCTTGCAGACCAGTTCCTTGTAGACGGCGGCGAGCCGTCCCGTCAGGGCCGCCCGGACGGCGCGGTCGTCGGCGGTGACGTACTGGATCAGCCCTTCCCGGCGGCCCAGCGAGACGCACTGGTTGAAGTAGCGCAGCGGTGCGTCCGGCATCTTCCCCCCGGTCAGACGTGCCGCGATGGCGTCGGCGGCCTGCCATGCCATCGGGGTGCCCGAGGCGCATGACATGCGCAGCGGCTTGTCGCCGGGACCCATCGCCATGGCCGCGTCGCCGACGGCGTACACCTCCGGGTGCGAGACCGAGCGCATGGTTCCGTCGACCACGATCCGGCCGGTCTCGGTGACCTCCAGGGTGGTGGCCCGGGCGATCGGGTGGACCGCGAACCCGGTGGTCCACACGGTGACCGCGGCCGGGACGGACGTGCCGTCGGCCAGGGTGACGCGGTCGGCCCCGACGCCGGTGACGGCGACGTGCTCGTACGCGGTGATGCCCAGCTTGGCGAAGACCTTCCGCAGGTGGTCGCGGCCCTTGGGGGAGAGCCAGTCGCCGAGGCCGCCGCGGGCGGCGAGGGTGACGTCGAGCTCCGGGCGGGCCTCGGCGATCTCGGTCGCGGCCTCCAGTCCGGTGAGGCCGCCGCCGACCACGACCACGGACTGTCCGGCGTCCAGCCGGGCCAGGCGCTCGCGCAGCCGGAGCGCTCCGGCGCGGCCCGCGATGTCATGGGCGTGCTCGGCGGTGCCGGGGACGCCCTGGTCGTCCCAGCCGCTGCCGAGGGCGTAGACGAGGGTGTCGTACGCCAGCTCCTCGGCACCGTGGGCGGTGGTGACCGCGACGGTCCGGCGGTCGACGTCGACACCGGTGACCTCGGCGAGCTTCAGGGTGACGCCGGTGCCCGCGAACATCGTGCTCAACGGCCGGGGCGCCAGCTCCTGGCCGACGGCGAGCTGGTGCATCCGGACGCGCTCGACGAAGTCGGGCCCGGCGTTGACGAGGGTGATGGCGACGTCTTCGCGGTGCAGCCGCTTGGCGAGGCGCCCGGCCGCGATGGCTCCGGTGTATCCGGCTCCGAGGACGACGATGCGGTGCTGCATTTCTGACTCCTGTCGTGGGCGGATTCGCCCCTTGAACCGGGCGGCCCGCCGATTCCTGACAGGAGCGCGATGTGAAGCACCTCACATCACGGTCAGAAGGCCGTCAGCAGGGGTTCACCGTGGTCGCCGGACGCCCAACGCTCCGTCGCGCGCTCCAGCTTGTCGGGGTTGGCCTGGTTGCGGAACGCGGCGATGCCGTCGGTGGTGATCTCCAGACACATGACACCGACGACCCGGTCGCCGACGACCACCACGAGGGCGGGGCTCCCGTTGGCGGTCGTGACGTGGATGTCGGGCGAGCCGCCCACCAGGGCGCGCTTGGCCTTGCTGGGCTTGAACAGGCCCCGCATGAACTTCGCCACCGCGAGGGCGCCCTCGAACGCCTTGGTGCGGGCCGGGACCTTCCCGCCGCCGTCGCCGACCGCGAAGGAGTCCTCGGTGAGCAGCCGTACGAGCGGCTCGGTCCGGCCGCTGGTGGCGGCCGCGAGGAACTCGTCGATGATCCGCCGGGCGGTCTCCTCGTCGACCTCGGTGCGTGCCTTGCCCTCCGCGACGTGCTTCTTGGCCCGGTGGAAGATCTGCTGGCTGGCGGCCACGCTGATGTCGAGGATCTCGGCGATCTCCCCGTGCGGGTAGGCGAAGGCCTCCCGCAGCACGTACACCGCCCGCTCGTTGGGGGAGAGCCGCTCCAGCAGGGTGAGGACCGCGTACGAGACCGATTCGCGCTGTTCGGCGGTGTCGGCCGGGCCGAGCATCGGGTCCCCGGCGAGCAGCGGTTCGGGGAGCCACTGGCCCACGTAGGTCTCACGCCGCGCGCGGGCCGAGGTGAGCTGGTTGAGGCACAGATTGGTGAGTACCTTCGTCAACCAGGCCTCGGGCACCTCGATCCGGTCGACGTCGGCGGACTGCCAGCGCAGGAACGTCTCCTGCGCGGCGTCCTCGGCCTCGCTCGCGGAGCCGAGGAGCCGATAGGCGATGGCCTCCAGACGGGGCCTGGAAGCCTCGAACCGCTCGACGTCGTTCATGGTCAGGGCCATGGCCCGGATCCTAGTCCGACCCGGCGGCGGCGGGGGGTTCAGTTCGCGGCCCGGCATCCCGCCCGAATCGCTCCGGCCTTCCTGCCGGCGCGCGGGTGAATGTACCAACTGGCCATATCCATAGCGGGAATTCGCGGGGAATGACGTCCGGCAGAGGGCCCGGGCGTTTGTGCTCCGGGCCCTCGTGGCGGCTACGAGCCCGTCTTCGCCAGGCGCTCGTACTGCTGCGAGAAGCGTTCCAGCGGGTCGCCCTCGGCGTTCCAGGGCCAGGGGGTCGCCACACCCGTGGTGGCGCGGAGGGCGGTCGCGGCCTCGTCCATACGGACGGACTTGACCAGGGCGAAGGCCAGGACGTTGAGGTCGGCCAGGGCCGCCGCGTGGCGGAAGAAACCGGGGCGGGGCCAGTCCTGGGCGGCGCGGTCGAGGACCGAGGCCACTTCGGGGCGGCGCCAGTGGTCACCCGCGCTGATCGCCGCCAGCCCGCCGGTGGCCACGGCGCGCTGGTGGCCGCGGACGATCGAGGTCATCTCCAGTCCGGCGGCGGGGGCGTCGGCGGGCATGCCGTAGCGGATCGAGTCGAGCAGATCGACGACCTGCACGGTGGAACCGCATTCGTCCGGGGAGAGATAGCCCAGCGCCTGGAGGTGCGCCTCACGGTTCCAGGGGTCGCGGGCCTTGATCTCCTTCCAGACCGCGGACAGTTCCTGGTAGGGCCGTCGCTCATGGCGCAGCGTGGCCAGGTACACCACCCACGGGGTGGGGTCGGCGGGGAGCAGATCGGCGGCCTGGAGACAGGTGGCGCGGGCCTCGCCGAGATCGGCGGAGGAGCCCTGTCTGCCCGCCTGGACCAGTTCCGACCAGGCATGCAGCAGTAAGGCGTTCTGATCGTGCGGCTGGTGGCGGCGCCAGATCCCGGGCAGCGCCCGCCCGGCGGCCGCGGCGAGCACACCGAGCCGGTGTGCTTTGCGGTCCCAGTCCTCCCCGGCGTCCTCGATCACCCGGGACACCTGGGCGGTCACGGTGGTGTCGAGTTCACCGCGGACCCAGCTCGCCCCGAGGCGCTGCCGGACGCGGCCGAGGGGGACGTCGTCGAGTTCGGGGACCAGACGGGGGCGGCTGCCCTTGCGGCGTCTGAAGACGGGCATCTCGGTCGGCGACCTTCCAGTGGTGGGGGGAGGCCGGCGGTGTGCCCCCGCACACCGCCGGCCCTCGGGCGTTCACCCCGGCCGCCGCACTTCGGCTACCGGGCCCTGGTGCTGTCCTCCTCGGTGGCGGTGGCGGTGGCGATTCCCGCGGCGTCGTCGGCGGAGGCGGTGGCGGTGTGCGGGCGGATCCGGTCGCGGACCAGTGCGATGGCGACCACCAGGGCGGCGACCAGTACGGACAGCAGCACCTGGATCCTTCCTCCGCCCTCACTGTCGTCGGTGAGCATGTAGACGAGCACAAACGAGATCATCCCGATCGTCACCCACGTGAGATAGGGGAACAACCACATCCGCACCAAGAGCTTCCTAGGATCCTCGCGAAGGATGATGCCCCGCATCCTCAGCTGGGAGAAGCAGATCACCAGCCACACGAACAGCGCGACGGCACCGGAGGAATTCAGCAGGAACTGGAACACGGTCTCCGGCCACATGTAGTTGAAGCCGACCGCGACGAACCCGAAGACCACCGAGGCGAGGATCGCGGTCTGCGGGACACCGCGGGAGTTGGTCCGGGCGAAGGCCGCCGGGGCGTCGGCACGCTGGCCGAGCGAGAAGGCCATCCGGGAGGCGGTGTAGAGACCGGAGTTGAGGCAGGAGAGCACGGCGGTCAGCACGATGACGTTCATGACCTGACCGGCGTGCGGAATGCCCATCACGTCCAGCGCGGCGACGTAACTGCCCTTGTCCGCGATGGTCTTGGAGTCCCACGGCAGGACGGACACCACGACCAGGATCGAGCCGAGGTAGAAGACGCCCACCCGCCAGATCACGCTGTTGGTGGCCTTGGTGACCGCGCGCTGCGGGTTCTCGGACTCACCGGCGGCCAGGGTGACGATCTCGCTGCCCATGAAGGAGAAGACCACCAGCAGCACACCGTTGAGGATCGCGCTCGGGCCGTGCGGCAGGAAGCCGCCGTGTTCGGTGAGATTGCCGAAGCCGGTCGCGGCGCCCTCGGAGCCGGGCAGCACACCGGCGATGGCCAGGGCGCCCAGGATGATGAAGGCGGCGATGGCGACGACCTTGATGCCCGCGAACCAGAACTCGAACTCACCGAAGGAGCCGACCGACGCGAGGTTCGTGGCGGTCAGCAGGACCATCACGATCAGCGCCCAGGCCCACTGCGGAACGGACGGCACCCAGCTCTCCAGGATGACCGCGCCCGCGGTCGCCTCCACGGCCAGCACCACGACCCAGAAGAACCAGTACAGCCAGCCGATCGAGAAGCCCGCCCAGCGCCCGAGCGCCCGGTCCGCGTAGGCGGAGAACGAGCCGGAGGTGGGGTTGGCCGCCGCCATCTCGCCGAGCATCCGCATCACGAACACGACCAGCGCGCCGACCAGGGCGTAGGACAGCAGGATGCCGGGGCCGACGGCGGCGATACCGGACGCGGAGCCGACGAAGAGGCCCGCGCCGATGACTCCGCCGACAGCGATCATGGACAGATGGCGGTTCTTGAGACCGCTCTGGAGCCCCGATCCATGCGGGGCTCCACCGCCCGGAGGCCCGGCGGAGCCGGGGGGCGAGGAGGGAGAGGCCACGGAAGCAGGGGGACGTGTAGTCATCTCGACATCCATTGCGTGGTGGGTGAGGGTTTCGGCGGTCCGGCGGCCGGGGCGCGGCAATCGGCGGTGCGCATGAGGGGAAGACCGGCCGGTGAGTCCGGGCTCGGGTCCGCAGGCCGGGGCCCGGAGTCAGGTCCCGGAGCCCCGGGCGTGAAGCGGCTGTGTCGACGGGCGGCGGCCCGTGTGTCCGCGGGTCGCTCGGCCTCCTTGCGGGAGCTCCTTGTGGGAGATGAACCACAGCGACTCGGGATGAATGTGCGCAAGCGTAGGCAGGGGTCCGCGGCGGCGTACCTGTGAAGTTCGCCAACATCCCGGCCGAGGACTGTGCGAACGGCCAATGCGGTCGCGGGGTGCCGTGGACTTTCGGGGGTCCGGACGCCCCGGGCCGGTGTCCTGTCCGGTGGCCGGGACGGACCGGGGCAACGTACGGCCGCACAACGCGGCGGCCGCCACCTTGGTCCGCCGCACAGCATGCGGGGCCCCGCGGCCGCCCTAGCGTGAGGACCCGAGCCGCACCGGACCGGAGGAGCCGACCGGAGGAGCCCCAGGGAGCACGCCATGGAAACGTACGAGGGCGAGACGTACGGGGGCGGGAGCCACGAGGGCGGGGATCCGGGCCCCGGCGACCGGATCGTGGTCATCGGCGCGACGACCCTGGCACGGCGGGTCTGCGCGGCGGTCACGGAGAACGGCCGCCCCGTACAGCACCTCACCGCCCCCGACGACCAGGAGCTGCGCCGGGCGCTCGGGATACGGCCCGCCGGGGTCGCGGTGCTCGTCGGCGACGATCTGTCCGCCCTGCGCTACGCCCTGGCGGTACGGCATGTGTGCGACACCGTGCGGATCGTCGCCACGGTCTTCGACCGCACCGTGGCACGGCAGCTCCAGTCGCTGCTGCGGCGGTGCGTGACGGTCTCCCCCGCCGATCTGCTGGCGCCGTCGCTGGCCGGGCCGTGTGTGGGACGCGGTGTGCTGGCAGTGTGGGACGACGGGCCCGACGGCCCGGTGGCGGTCGTCCGCCGGGCCGACGGCCATCTGGCGCGCACGGCCTGGCGGCCCACCGCGGCGGCGCGGCGGCGCGCCGTGTTCGGGCGGCTGCGCGGCCAGTTGCAGCCCCATGACGCGGACGCCCGGCTGCTGCTCATCGGACTGCTCGGCATCGCCGCGGTGCTGGTGCTGGACTGGCTGTGGCTGGTGACCGCCTTCCACCGGCCCGCCAGTACGGCCTTCCTGGAGGCCGCACGGGTGGTCGCCGGGGTCGGGCCCGCCGTTCCGCATGAGGGCCATCCGGGATACGAGGTGGTGTCCGGGGTGGCGATGCTGGTGACGGTCGGTTTCACCGCCCTGCTCACCGCGGGCATCGTGGACCGGCTGCTCGGCGCCCGGCTGGTGGGGGTGCTGGGGCGGCGGGTGCTGCCGCGGGCGGGGCATGTGATCGTCGTGGGGCTCGGACAGGTGGGGCTGCGGCTGTGCCAGACGCTCCGTCAGGTGGGGGTGCCGGTCATCGGGGTGGAGCGGGAGCCCACCGCGCCCAACCTCCGGCTGGCCCGTGCGATGCGGATCCCCGTGGTGCTCGCACACGGCGAGGACCGCGAGGTGCTCGCCCGGCTCGGCCTGGCCCGCGCGGACGCGCTCGCCGCGGTCGGTTCGGAGGAGCTGGACAACATCGCCGTCGCCGTGGCCGCCCACGGGGTGGCCCCGGAGGTCCGGGTGGTCCTGCGGGCCGGTGAGGACGAGGCGATCGCCGAGACCCGCGCTCTGCTCCCCCTCGGTCTGACCCGCGACATCACCCGCACCAGCGCCGCCTATGTCACCGCTCGGCTGACCGGCCTCGCCCCGCGCCGCGTCGTGGCCGACGCGGACTGCGACTACGTCGATCTGCCGGACCGCGGTCTGACCGCCTGGCCGGTCCCGGCCCGGGACGACTGCGACCACGTCCCCGCCGCGCCGGTGGTGATCCCGGGCCCCGCCCCGTCCGGCAGACCGTGACAGCCGCCGTCATCCCCACGGCCCGCGGCACCGCCCCCACGACGGCGCGTTCCGGCCCGGGCTCAGTTCCCGGCCGGCGGGAGCCGGAGCTGGAGCATGGCCAGCAGGCGCTGGTCGGCGCGGGTAAGGTCGAGGCCGGTGAGTTCTTCGGCGCGGCGGATGCGGTAGCGGAGGGTGTTGGGGTGGACGTGGAGTTCGGCCGCGGCCGCGCGGACGTCGCCGAACGCGTTCAGATAGGCCAGGATCGACGCCGCGAGCTGCCCCCGGTGGCGGCTGTCATGGTCGACGACGGCGGTCAGCCGGGGGTCACGGATCCCGGGCCGTTCGGCGAGCAGCCCGAGGATCTCGCTGACCAGCACCTCCGCCTGGATGTCCGGCAGCGCCGCGACCGTCGTGGCCACCCCGGTGCGCACCATCGCGTCGAGGATGCGGTCCGCCTCACGGCGTGAGCCGGGGACGTCGGCGAGTCCCGGGACGATACGGCCGACCGAGCCGCGCAGCGGCAGGCCCAGGTGGCGGTGGGCCGCCTCGACGATCTCCTCGGCCCAGCTCCGCAGCGTCCCCAGGTCGATGCTGCGCGGAAGCTGGGGCAGCAGCACGTAGATGCGCTGGTCGAGCGGGGTGACCAGGGCACTGCGATGACGCGCGGCGGTGTGGACGGAGATCAGGTTGGTGACCTCGGCACGGGCCAGTTCCGGTCCGGTCGCCTCCGCGGTGCCGTAGGAGAAGCCGAGGACGGCGGCGGGGCGGCCCGGATCCACGCCCACGTGGGTCGCGAGCGGCTGCGGTCCGGTGCTGCCCTCCAGGAGTCCGGCCGAGAGGGTCGCGGTGAGCGTGACGTCGGCGGACAGCTCACGGCGCCGCCGCACCAGATGGAGCGCGGCGACGCGGGCCGCGCCGGTGAGCGCCTGCTCGGAGCGTTCGGTCAGCGGTGTCGCGCCCTCCTGCACCCAGATGGTGCCGAGCTGCCGGTCGCCGGACCGCACCGCCACCGCGAGCCGGCGGCGGATGCCCAGTTCCGGGTGGCTGTCGACGGAGATGACCTCGTCGGAGGCGCGCAGCCGCTGGAACACACCCCAGCGGCGCAGCCGGGCCAGATACGCCTCCGGGCCCTGCCAGCCCAGGATGGAGAGCCGCCGCAGGTCGTCGACCTCGTCGGAGTCGGTGGAACGGGAGTACGCGAGGACGCGGTTGGCGGTGTCCTCGATGCTGACGATGCCGCCGGTGAGCACGGCGGTGGTCTGGGCGAGCGAGAACAGGTCGCCCTCGCCCTCCTCGTACCCCTCCGCGTCCCGGTCGAGCGGGACGTCCTCCAGCGCCGCGCGGGCCAGGGCGTCCACCTGTTCCCAGCGCGCCTCGCGCCGTACGGAGAGCAGGGCGACCCCGGCCTCGACGGCGGCCTCGGAGAGGGCCGCGGCCTGGCCGGGGCTGTCGACCTTGACCGCGACGGCGGCGGCTCCGCCGCGTCCGCCGGCCCGCAGCGCGGGAAGGGCGGCGCGGCCGCGGACGCCGATGGCGAGGACCAGTTCGGCGGGGTGGGCGACCGGTTCGTCCTCGGGGTCGAGCAGCGCCACACCGCGGATGGGTACGTCGAGCCCGGCGGGGGCGGCCTGGAGCTCCACCAAGGGTTCACCGAGGGACATCAGCAGCTGGCGCAGGCTGACACCGCTGCCGGAGTGGAGCGCCCCGTCCGCTGGATCCATGATCGACGCCTCTTGCCGCTGGGGTCGGGGCCCGGCCTCGTGCCGGACTGCCGTGCCGCCGTGCGGCGTGCCACCGCGCACCGGCGCGGGTCCGTTCCGCCGCACGGGGGGAACGACGCCCACAGTACTGATGTTTCCGGCCGGGGCAACCGCCCGCCACGGTCCGGTCCGCCGCAGGTCAGCGGCGGTGTGCACCGGGCCGGTTGGCTACCGGGGAGTAGCCGACCGGACCTGCGCCCGCCGGCACTCCGGTCACCGCTCAGACCGGCACGCTACCGCGCGTACGGCAGTCCCAGTCGTTCGCAGACCTCCCGCAGACACTCCTCGAAGACCGGCTCCATATCGGTGTAGGCGAAGTCCAGTTGGTGGAGGACCTCCATGCACAGCAGTCCGTAGAGCCGGGACCAGCAGGAGAGACAGACGTGGACGGCCTCCGGCGGCAGCCGTCCGTCGAGCGATATCGCGTAGGCGGCCAACTGCTCGCACAGCGAGGGGTCGAGCTCCCCGGGGGCGGGGACGGGGAAGGGCCGGGCCTCCCAGAGGGCGGCCACCTCGTCGAGCAGCACCCGCTCGAAGCGCTGCCCGGCCTGGTGGCGTGCCGAGTCCTCCCGGCGGTCGGACGGCGGGATGGGGCTGGCGAAGATCCAGCCGAACTCGGCGGGGTGCTCGGTCGCCCAGCCCCGCATCGCGCGGCAGATGGCCAGCAGCCGCTGGGCGGACGGGCCGCCGGGGTGACCGTCGCGGGCGGCCTCCATCCGCTCGGTGAGCTCCTGGAAGAAGTCCGCGGTCACCGCGCCCACCAGCGCTTCCCGGCTGGAGAAGTAGTGGTAGAGGGCGGGTCCGCTCATTCCCACCTCGCGCGCCACGGCGTTGATCGTGACCGCCTCGGACCCGTGGGAGGTCAGCAGGAGGCGCGCGGCGGTGCGGATCTCCTCGAGGGTGGCCCGGCGGAGCCGTTCCCGTCGGTTTCCGGTCTGCGCAGCCATCCAATCGGCCCTTCTCTCCGGGGGGTTGGCGGGTGGACGCCGTTGACACCCTAAGGCATCTATGTTTGCTTAATGACTCTAGAAACTTCTATAAGCAATAGAGAAAGGGGCCGCAAGATGACCGATCAACCGGTCGCGAGCCGCGCGCGGCGCAATCCCCTGGCCGGAATGCTGGCCAAGTACACGCTGGACACGGTGGTCACCCAGACCGGGCCGGTCACCCCGAGCATGCGGCGGATCCTGCTGCGCGCCGACGCCCCCGTCCCGTTCACCTGGACACCGGGCCAGCACGTCCGGGTCCAGCTCAACGACCCGCTGTCGATGGGCGGGATCCTGCGCCCGGGAGAGACCCTGCGCACCTACACCATCTGGGAGTTCGACCCCGGGGAGCGCACCCTCGAACTGCGCGTCCACCTCTACGACGGCGACGGCATCGGCCTGTCCTGGGCGCGGACGGCGGCCCCCGGGGACCCGGTGACGTTGTGGTGGCCGCAGGGGGACTTCGTCCTGCGCGAAGCGCCGTACCACCTGTTCGCCGGGGAGGAGACGGCGAGCGTGGCGTTCGCCCCGATGCTCCGCGCGCTCGCCCCCTCGGCCCGGGTGTACGGCGTGCTGGAGAGCGCGGGGCCCGAGCACGACCCGCCGATGCCGGACCGTCCGGATCCGCTGCGCCGGGTCCATCGCGACGGCGCGTCCGCCGCCTCGTCCCCCCTCCTGCGCGACGCGGTCGCCGCGCTCGAACTGCCCGCCGAGCCCGGGTTCGCGTATCTGGCGGGCGAGGCCCGGAGCTGCCGGATGGTCCGTGACCACCTGATGCGTGAACGCGGCTGGCCGAAGTCCGCGATCAGGCTCAAGCCGTTCTGGGCACCGGGCAGACGCGGACTCCACTGACCCCGCCGGGCACTCAGCCCAGCGGCGCCTCGGCGGGGGCGGGCACCGCACCGGCGACCGGTTTGCGGAGCAGCAGCAGCGCGGCGTCGTCGTGCAGCCGTCCGCCCACATGGTCCAGCAGATCGCCGTGGAGAGCGGCGAGGGTCTGGGACGGTTCGTCGCAGAGGTGCCGCGGCACCCGCTCCATCAGCGGGAAGTACTCCCGGCCGTGGTCCCGGGCCTCGATCACCCCGTCGGTGTAGAGCAGCATCTGGTCCCCGTCGTCGAACGGCACGAGCTGGAGGCTGGGCAGCTCACCGCCCAGGGACCCCAGCCCCAGCGGCGGGGCCGGGCGGGTCGGCTCGACGGCCACCACCCCGGACCGGTTGACCAGCAGCGGCGGGGCGTGACCGCAGTTGACGATCTCCATCCGGCCGGACCGCGGATATCCGGCGACCACGGCGGTGACGAAGTCGTCGGGGGCGAGGTTGCGCGCCAGGCTGCGTTCGATCCGGCCGACCACGTCCAGCAGATCGGGTTCGTCATAGGCGGCCTCGCGGAAGACACCGAGCACCAGGGCGGCGGTGGACACCGCGGGCAGCCCCTTCCCCCGGACATCGCCGACGATCACCCGCACCCCGTAGGGGCTGGAGACCAGCGCGTAGAGATCGCCGCCGACCCTGGCCTCCGCGGCGGCCGCGCTGTAGCGGACCGCCACCTGGAACTGGCCGACCCTGGCGGGCACCGGCTTGAGCAGGGCGTTCTGGGCGGCCTCGGCGACCGAGCGGACGGCCGCCAGCACCCGTTCCCGGCGCTGCCGCAGCAGACTGGCCAGACAGCTCGCCAGGGTCACGGCGGCCACCGCGATCAGCATGATCGCCCGGCCGCGTACCGGGATGTCCGTCGGAGCGATCAGGAATCCGCCGACGGCCACGGCGAGCAGCCCGATCCGCAGGACCCCCCACGGTCCGCAGACCGCGGCGGCCAGCGCCGGACCGACGGCCAGCAGCGGCAGCCAGCTGATCCCGGCACCGGTGAGGACGTCCAGCAGGGCGACAGCACAGATGAGCAGCACGGGCACCGCGCCGGAGAGACGGGCGGGGGCGTAGGGCCGGTCCGGGTCAGACAAGAAGAATCGGGCCTGGATCATGTCCTGTATCGCTGCTCTCTTTCCCACGCGGGCTTGACTTGGGCAGGGGACGCCGGACAGCTTTTTGTCCGGTTCACCCAGAGAAACAGCGATTCCATACTCGCGGCAAGGGCCACGTTTTCAGATAGTGAGCGAGAGGCTCCTGCTCACCCGGTCCGCGGTGGGCAGCAGCCGCTGCCGGACCTGCTCCAGCCGCTCGTCGTCACGGTGGGTGAGCGGTGCGACCCGCTCCGACCGCAGGGAGATCCCGAGCGAACCGAGCCGGTCCCCGCTGTACACCGGTACCGCGAAGCAGACCGTGCCGAGCGCGTACTCCTCCAGATCGGCCACCAGCGAGGGCTGCGGCCTGGCGTCGAGCCGCCGCAGCAGCTCGGCGGGGCGGGTGATGGTCCGGGGGGTGAGATCGGCGAGCTGATGGCGGGAGAGGTAGTCGCGACGGGCCTCGTCGTCCAGCTCGCGCAGCACGCATTTGCCCAGCGCGGTGGCGTGCCCGGCATCCTCGAACCCCACCCACAGATCGACCCGCGGCGCCCGCGGCCCGTCCGCGATCTCCGCGACCCGGATCTCGCCGTCCTCGTAGAAGGTGAGGTACACGGCGGCCGACAGTTCATCGCGCAGAGCGGCGAGGGCGGGGCGGATCCGGCCCAGCAGCGCCTGGTCCTGGGCACCGCTCTGGAGGGAGTGCAGCTTGTCGCCGATCACGAAGCCGCCGTCGTCCAGCCGGTTGACGTAGCCGTCGTGCACCAGGGTCCGCAGCAGGTGGTAGGTGGTGGCCAGCGGCAGCCCCACTTCACGTGCCAGCTGTTTCGCCGGCGCACCGCCCTCATGTGCGCCCACGGCTTCCATCAAGCGGAAGGCTCGCTGTACGGAGGTGATGAGCGTAGGGCCCGCCTGAGCACCCATATCCCCAGCTTGCGCCCCTCGCCCCGGGCAGGCAAGGGCCTCCGCCACCGGATCCCGGCCGCACCGCGGGCGTGGCGGCCGGGACGCACCGCGGGCGTGGCGGCCGGGACGCCGGAACTACGGACGCGCTCCCGCCGCCAGCGGGATCCGCGCGGCCGCGGTGCCCAGTCCCGTCGGACCGCGCCAGCGGGGCGGGGCCACCACCACGCCCCCGGCCGGAGGGGCCAGCCGGTGGCGCAGTTCCTCGTCCCGGTAGCGCGGAACCTCCTGGTGCCAGTTGAAGATCCCGGTCATCCAGTGGCGCAGGTCCCGGACATAGCCGTCCAGGGCCGTGCGGGCCTCCGGACCCAGACCGAAGTCCTGGCACAGCACCGGCAGTTCGCGGGCCACGACGTGCTGGAACTGCCGCATCCGGGAGGCCAGCAGATCCTCGACGATGGTGAGCCCGGCCGGGTAGTCGCAGTCGAAGAAGTTCTGCACCACCAGGACGCCGTTGTGCACCTCGCCCTCGGCCTCGATCTCCTTCTGGTAGGAGAAGACGTCATTGAGCAGGGTCGCGTAGTCGACGGCCGCGTTCTCCAGGGACCGGACCGGTCCGCTGCGGTGGACCTCGTCCGGCAGCCGGTGCCCCTGGACCAGGCGGCACAGGCTCATCGAGAGGTCCGCCCCGAAGGTGCGCCGCCGCATCTCGATGTAGTCCACCGGATCAGGGATACGGTTCTGCGCCTGGTCGGCCAGCTCCCACAGCCAGCTTTCGGTCATGTCCTCGACCGCCTCGCGGAACGCGCGGCGCGCGGTCCGCGTCATCGGACCGGCGGTACGGCCCCACAGGTCCGCCAGCGCCCGCTCCAGCGCGTTCGCCGGGGCCGGGGCGGCCTCCGCGCCCAGCGGCATGCAGGCGCCCAGCCGCTCGTTGCACACCTTCGCCCCGGCGAGGTCACGGGTGCGGCCGAAGACCGCCGGGTAGTAGTCGTCCGCGTAGGTGCCCCAGGCCAGCCAGAGGGAGGCGAGGGCGACCTCCTCGGGCGAACCGTCCGGATGGATCCCCGCCGCGCACAGCGGGAGGTCGGCGGCGAGCAGGCGGTGCTCGTCCCAGACGTACGACCCGGGGATCCCGGGCTGCGGCTGGAGGATGCCCATCCGGTGCGCCCATGCGGTCAGTTGGCAACGCGCAGCGTTCAGATGCGGACTGAGCCGCAGGGTGAACGGCATGGGGAGGTCGGGGATCCGGGACGGTCCGACCTTCTGGAACGGGACGTGGGCGAAGCCGCGGCCGCGCGCCGCCTCGGCCCGCCCGGTGGTCAGCCGCAGATCGGCCGCCGAGGTCCCCAGACCACCGCCGCCGATCCCGCTCAGCCCGAACGGGACACGGGCCGCGGACACCGGTCCCGCCCCGCCGCCGTTCATGTAGCGGCTGGAGCGCAGATGCCATTCATGGCCGCCGGACTGCCAGTCCTGGAGCCCCTTCACATAGGCCAGGACGCGCGAGCGGCCCTCCGCGTCCACCCCGTGTGCGGCGAAGAGCGGGCCGAGTTCGGTGAGCGCGGTGTGCTCGAACTGCTGGAGCCGTGACGTCAGCAGATCGTTGACGGCGTCGGCGGCCTGCTGGGTGGAACAGCCGAGGAAGGTCTCCAGCACCAGCACGCCATTGCTCAGCTCACCCTCGTCCTCGATCTCCCGCTGGTAGGAGAAGAGGTCGTTGCGCAGGTGCACACCGTCGGAGAAGGCGTCCCGCAGCACCCGCAGCGGCCGCGTCCCCGCGACGGCCGCGGGGACCTCGGCGCGCGCCGCGTACTCCACGAGACCGGCCGACCAGGGCGCGCCGCCGACCTTGCGGCGCATCTCGATGTACTCGACCGGATTGGGGATCCGGTCCGCGTTGATGTTGGACAGCTCCCAGAGCGATTCATCGAGCAGGTTCTCCGTCGACTCCCGGAACCGCGCCCGCCACTCCCGCGACATGGCGGGCACCGTGCGCGCCCACAGGTCGGCGAGGCCCGCCTCGACCGGGTTCACGGGCTCGGGGGTGTCCGCGCCCGCGTCCATCGGCATGAAGGCGGGCAGCCGGTCCAGGTATGCCTTGCCGCCCGCACGGTCCTGGGAGCGCTTGAAGGTCTCCAGGAAGTGGTCGTCGAAGAAGAAGACCCACACGTACCAGTCGGTCACCAGGGACAGGTCCGCGGCCGAGCAGTCGGGGTGGGTGTAGGCGCACAACAGGGCGTAGTCATGCGCGTCGAGGTCCCGCTGCTCCCAGACGCCGGAGCCCTCCAGCATGCCCATCTCGCGGGCCCACCGGGTGGAGTGCTCCCGTGCCTCCCGCACATGGGGGTTCAGCCGCGCCGGGTACGGCAGGTAGAAGTCGGGGAGTCGAAAGGGCTGTGTCACTGCGGGGCCGGCACCTCTCCGTGCGGGGATGTCCGGGACCGTACGGGGCCCGGGTGGAACGGCTGCGCCCTACCCGGGGCCCCGACCGGCTATCCGACAGCCTCATTAGTCACATGAACGGCCGGTGGTTTTCGGCCTGTTGTCCCGTTCCGCGCATGGGCGGGCGGCGCCTCCAGCGCAGGTGGCTTCTCCGGGGCGGCGGACCGGAAGGC
Source organism: Streptomyces cucumeris (assembly GCF_024295805.1). Classification (GTDB taxonomy): domain Bacteria; phylum Actinomycetota; class Actinomycetes; order Streptomycetales; family Streptomycetaceae; genus Streptomyces; species Streptomyces cucumeris. The sequence goes on along the minus strand of NZ_JANCLX010000016.1, from coordinate 165,647 downwards.
CCACTCCATCCGCGGCTCCATCGCACACCGGAACAGCCACCGCACCGGCGGTGCGCACAGCGCCGTCACCACGGCCGCCGCCAGCGCCGTCACCGCCACCGCGCCCAGCGGACGCTGCACCCAGGGGTGCTCGTACCAGCCCCAGAAACGGGAGCCCTTGGCCAGGAATCCGTGCAGCAGATAGCCGTACAGCGTCCCCGCGCCCAGCGCGGTGCACCACATCCGGCGGCCGGGCACCCAGGCCAGGAAGCACACGGTCAGCAGGAGCGAGCAGCCGAAGAGCGCGAGGGTCATCACCGCACCGCTCCACCAGGGCGCGCCGAGTTCCTGGGCGCTGTCACGGCGGTAGAGCCAGGCCGGGTTCATCCGCGGCGCCGCCCAGTAGGCGAAGACCACCGCACCGGCGAGCACCGGCAGCGACAGCCACCGCACCGCGCGCCGCCGCACCATCCGGAAGTGCCGCGGCTCCAGTTGGAGTCCGAGCACGAAGAACGGCAGGAACTGGAGCACGCGTTGGAGGTCGAGATCATCACCGATGGCCGGGGAACAGGCGGCGAGTACGGCCACGAGGAGGGCCAGGGGCAGCGGATGGCGGGCGATCCGCCACAGCGGGGTGGTCAGCCGCCAGACGAACAGCGCGATCAGGAACCAGGTCAGGTACCAGGGGTCGACCAGGCTGACCGGATGGGCCGGATCACCGTCCGCCCAGCGCTTGAAGAGGCTGTACGCGGCCTCGAAGAGGACGTACGGCACGGCGACCCCGGTGATCAGGCGCCGCAGCCGGTCCGGACGGGCGTCGAAACTCCGTGAGAAGTAGCCGGAGATGAGGATGAAGGCGGGCATGTGGAAGGCGTAGACGGTGAGGTAGAGCGCGGCCGCGGCTCTGCTGCCGCTCCGCAGCGGCTCCCATGCGTGTCCCATCGCCACCAGCACGATCGCGGCGTACTTGGCGTTGTCGAAGAACGCGTCACGGTCTCGGCGTCCGGACCGTAAAGATGCGGAGTGAGCCATTCCACGGACCCTAGTGGCGCGTTCCGGCCGCGACCGGAATGGCTCACCTCTTGCGTACCGGCTTGCGCGGCGGCGTTCCGGTGTCTGCCGGTCTGTTAGCTTCTACAGTGCTGTAGATCTACAGAACTGTAGATACTGACGTCCGACCGACGACCTCCGATGGAGTGGTTATGGCCCTGTGGGACCGCATCAAGGACTCCGCCCAGACGATGCAGACTCAGCTGCTCGCCAAGAAGAACGACTTGAAGAGCGGAGCGTTCCGCGACGCCAGCATGGCGATGTGCGCGCTGGTGGCCGCGGCGGACGGTTCGGTCGACCCGGCCGAACGGCAGCGCGTGGCCCAGCTCATCGCCACCAACGAGGTGCTCCAGAACTTCCCCGCCGACGACCTCCAGCGGCGCTTCGACGAATATCTGGACAAGCTGGTCGCCGACTTCGACTTCGGCAAGGTCAGTGTGCTCCAGGAGGTCGCCAAGGCGCGGAAGAAGCCCGCCGAGGCCCGCGCCGTCGTCCAGATCGGCATCGTCATCGGCGGCGCCGACGGCGACTTCGACAAGACCGAGCAGGCCGTGGTCCGCGAGGCGTGCTTCGCCCTGGACCTGCCCCCGGCCGAGTTCGACCTGTAACGGCCTTAGCCCTCCCCGGCGTCGGGAGCCGCCGGCGGATCGCTCCTACAGCGGGGTCGCCGCGTGCAGCACGAGGAACAGCGCGACCGCCGCGTTCGCCGAGGACAGCGCGGACGCGGCGGTGCCCACGGCCGCGATCCACAGCGCCAGACCCGCCGCCGTCCGCACCGGCGGCCAGCGCCGGGCCGGTGGCACCGGACCCAGCAGCGCCGCGACCCGGCGCGGCACCGGTCCGGGGGTGGCGAACCCGGCGAGCGCCGGATCCGGGGTGCCCCGGGAGACCAGCGCGGCCTTGCCGACCGCGCGCGCCGTCACCCGGCGGTCCCCGACCTCCCGGGCGGCCTCCTCGTCCGCCCAGCGCTCGGCGCAGTAGCCCACCGCGGGCCGCAGCGGGCGCAGCAGCGGATTGGCCCGCGCCGAGAGCTCGGCGGCGAGCAGGAAGCGGTGGTGGCGGGCGGTCAGATGGGCCCGCTCATGGGCGAGCAGGGCCCGCCGCTCCCGGACGTCCAGACAGGCCAGCATCCCGGTGGAGACCACGATCCGGTCCGGGCTCCGCGCACCGTCCGGCGCCCCGGCCCTCCCCCCGGGCAGCGCGTACGCGTACGCCGCGCCGTCGGGCAGCACCGCGACGGGACCGTCCGGCAGCCCGGCCAGGGCCCGCCTGGACCGCCGCCGCACCCGCGTATGACGCAGCACGGTGGCCGCGCAGCCGACGGCCACCACGGCCAGCGCGCCGATGGCCGCCTTGCCCGCCACCTCGTCACAGGGCACCGCGGCCCGGACCTCGGGGTCCGACCAGCCGTCCGGCAGTGGGTTGCCCGGTAGCTGGGCGGTGCCGACGACCACCAGCAGCCCCAGGCAGAGCGTGGAGCACACCGCCAGTACGGCGCCCACCAGGGACAGCAGCCGGGTGGCGGTGCGCGGGTGGAGATGCTGTTCGGCCAGCCGGGCGATCGGCAGCGCCGACAGCGGCAGGACCAGCGGGAGGAAGACGAAGACGCCCATCGCTCAGCCCTCCTCCGGCTCCTCCGCGGCGTCGTTCAGCAGATCGCGCAGCAGCCGCTCGTCGTCGTCGCTCAGTCCCGTCACGAAGCTGGCGAGCACCGCCCCGCGGTCGTCCTGGCCGTCCAGCACCCGCCGCATCCGCAGCGCCGCGAGCCCCGCCTCGTCCGAGGCGGCCCGCCAGACGAACGACCGGCCCGCGCGCTCCCGCGTCACGGCCTGCTTGGTGTGCAGCCGGGACAGGATGGTCATCACCGTGGTGTAGGCGAGTCCGCCCTCCAGCCGCTCCTGCACCCAGGCGGCGGTCACCGGCCCGGGCGCCCGGCGCAGCGCCCCGAGCACCTGCGCCTCCAGCTCGCCCTGGCCGCGTCGACGGGGGCGCCGGGGCCAGCCGGGTCCACCGGTCCGGTCCTGGTCCGTCACACCGTCTCCTTCCCGCGGCGCCGTGCCGCCCGCCACCCCGCCGGGCGGCGATACATCGTACTGAGCGCTCACCGGCCCCACCGGGCCCGCACCCACCCCTTTGGCCCGGCTGTGCGCGCGGGCCCCCGCCCGGTCGCCCATGCTGAGCCGCAGGGGGGCGTCCCGCTGCCGGGGCCGACCGCCGAGGGGACGCGGGACGGCGCCGACGGCCCGAGCTGTGGGAAGGGCAGGGCCCGGATGAGGATTGTCGTCGATCTCAACCGCTGTCAGGGATACGCGCAGTGCGCCTTCCTCGCTCCCGATGTGTTCACCATGCACGGCGACGAGGCGCTGCTCTACAACCCGTACGCCGACGACACCCAGCGGGAGAACGTCGCGCGCGCGGTGGCGGCATGTCCGGTGCAGGCCATCATGGCCGAGGGGCTGGACGTCGACGGTGTGGACGGGCTCTCCGCGCGGACGGTGACGACCGGTGTCCGGTAACGGGTCGCTGGAGGCGCTGCGCCGCTCGGGGCGGATCGTGATCGTGGGCGCCTCGCTGGCCGGACTGCGCGCCGCGGAGGCCCTGCGCGAGGAGGGGTTCACCGGCTCCCTCACGCTGATCGGCGACGAGCCCCATGAGCCCTACGACCGGCCGCCGCTGTCCAAGCAGGTGCTGCTGGGCAAGGCCGACGCGGACCGCACGGCACTGCCCCGCCACCGTGAGCTGGACGCCGAGTGGCGCCTCGGAGTGGCCGCCACCGGTCTCGATATGACGGCCCGCCGGGTGCGGCTGGCCGACGGCACCGAGGTGCCCTACGACCGGCTGATGATCACCACCGGAGTGCGGGCCCGGCCCTGGCCGCATCCACTGGAGGCCGAACTCGACGGTGTGTTCGTGCTCCGCACCCGCCAGGACGCCGTCGCGCTCAACCGGCGGCTGACGGCGGTGCCGCGGCGGGTGCTGGTCATCGGGGCGGGGTTCACCGGTTCGGAGATCGCCTCCGCCTGCCGTGAGCTGGGGCTGGAGGTGACCGTCGCCGAACGCGGCCCGGCGCCGCTGGTCGGCGCGCTCGGCGGGGTGGTCGCCCAGGTCGCCGCCGACCTCCAGCGCGCCCACGGGGTGGATCTGCGCTGCGGGGTGATGGTCACCGGTCTGGAGGGCGACTCGGCGGGACGGCTACGCCGGGCCCATCTGTCCGACGGCACCACCCTGGACGTGGACGTGGCGGTGGTCTCGCTCGGCGCCACCCGCAACACCGAGTGGCTGGCCGGGTCCGGGCTGGGCGCCGGGCCCCGGGGCATCGCCTGTGACGCGGGCTGCCGCGCGTTCGACATCCGGGGCATCGTCACCGACGACATCTTCGTGGCCGGGGACGTGGCCCGGTCACCGCATCCGCTCTTCAACTACCAGTTCCTGTCGCTGGAGCACTGGGGCAACGCGGTCGCCCAGGCCGAGACCGCCGCCCACAACATGATCAACGCCAGCGCCGACCGGCGGCCCCACGTATGGGTCCCGGCCTTCTGGTCCTCACAGTTCGGGGTGAGCATCAAATCGGTCGGGGTGCCGTCCCTCGGCGACGAGGTCCTGATCGCCCAGGGCTCGCTCGCCGAACACCGCTTCACCGGTGTCTACGGCTACCAGGGCCGGGTCATCGCCGCGGTCACCTTCGACCAGACCAAGTGGCTGGAGCACTACCAGGGGCTGATCGAGACCGCGGCCCCCTTCCCGCCGCCGGGGACCACCGTGGACCGCCGCGCCGAAGGGCTCCGCCCGGTCCCGGCCGACTTCCCCGACCCCTCGTTGCCCACCCACGGGCCGACCGTCACGCTCAGCGGCTACTCGCCCACCGACCGACGGATCACCTTCACTCCCGCGCGGGCCTGACCCGAGCCCGATGATCGAAGGACCTCAGCCATGACGCAAGGCTCGATGCTGCGGAAGATCACCGACTACGCCAACCGCGCCGATCCGTACCCCGTCTACGCCGAGCTGCGCAAGACGCCGGTGCTGCACGACGAGGAGGGCCCGTACATCGTCAGCACCTACTGGGAGATCCACGGTCTGCTGCACGATCCGCGGCTCAGCTCCGACGCGCGCAACCTGGGCCCGCAGGCCGTCGAGAACCTCGCCGACGAGGAGGACCCCGCGCTGCCGCCCGCCTTCCTCCGGCTCGACCCGCCCGAGCACGACCGGCTGCGGCGGCTGGCGATGACCCCCTTCGGCCCGCCGCACACCCCGCGCCGGATCCACGCGATGCGCGGGGAGCTCTCCCGCATCATCGGCGAACTGGTCGACGAGTTCGCCGACCGCGACCGGATCGACCTGGTCGACGACTTCTCGTACCCCTTCCCGGTCACCGTGATCTGCCGCCTGCTCGGCGTACCGCGCGAGGACGAGCCACGCTTCCACCACTGGGCCGAGACCCTCGCGGCCAGTCTGGACCCCGACCCGGACGAGGACGCCGCCGAACGCCGCCGCGTCACCCAGCAGGCCCGCAGCGAACTCGGGCTCTACCTCGCCGAACTGATCGAGGAGCGCCGCCGCGCCCCCGGCGACGACATGCTCTCCGCGCTGGCCGCCGGACACGGTCCGGAGGGGCAGATGACCCAGGCGGAGCTGCTGAGCACCGCGGCGCTGCTGCTGGTCGCGGGCCACGAGACCACGGTCAACCTGATCACCAACGGGATGCTGACGCTGCTGCGCAACCCCGATGTCCTCAAGCAGTTGCGCGAACGCCCCCATCTGGCCGTTCCGCTGGTGGAGGAGCTGCTGCGGTACGAACCCCCGGTACAGCTCCTGCCCCAGCGCACCCCGCTCGCCGACATCGACATCGCGGGCGTCACCATCCCCAAGGGGGCCTCGGTCTGGCTCGTCCTGGCCTCCGGCAACCGCGACCCGCAGCGCTTCATGGAGCCGGACCGGTTCGATCCGCGGCGCAAGGACAACCAGCATCTGGGCTTCGGCAGCGGTATCCATAGCTGCTTCGGCGCCCCGCTGGCCCGGCTCGAGGCCCAGCTCGCGCTGACCGAACTGGCCCGCCGCCTGGACAACCCCCGTCTGCTGGCGGACCCCCCGGAGTACCGCCGCAACGCGGTCCTGCGCGGCCCCCGCCACCTCCCGGTGGCCTTCGACGGCCTCCGCGGCAGGGACGCCTGACGAAGCGACCACCCACCGGACGGCGGGTGACGGCGCACGCCGGGTGCGGCGGACGCCGGGTGCGGCGGACGCCGGGTGCGGCGGACGGCCGTCGGCCGAGGAGTGGGACGCGGGCCCGCCGGAGTCGGGCGCACGTCAACGGGCGCGCCCCGGCCGGACGTACGGCGGGCGGCCGTACCGGCCCGGTACCCGCCGGGGCCTGGTGTCAGCGGCCCGGGGCCGTGCCGTCCCCGTTCCCGCCGTTCCCGTCCGCTTCCGCCTTGGCGGCAATGTTGCGGGCCATGCCGCCGAAGACCAGCGCATGCCAGGGCCAGACGCCCCACCAGTACAGATGCCCGGCCAGCCCGCGCGGGTGGAACAACGCACGCTGCCGGTAGACCGCGCCGCCCGCCGGCCCCCGGTCCACCCGCATCTCCAGCCAGGCCAGCCCCGGCAGCCGCATCTCGGCCCGCAGCCTGAGCAGCCGCGGCGGCCGGACCTCCTCCACCCGCCAGAAGTCGAGGCTGTCGCCGACCCGCAGCCGGGTCGCGTCCCGGCGGCCCCGGCGCAGTCCGACCCCGCCCATCAGCGTGTCGATCCAGCCGCGCAGGGCCCAGGCCACCGGCAGCGAGTACCAGCCGTTCTCCCCGCCGATGCCCTCCACCACGCGCCACACGTTCTGCGGGGTGGCGGCCACCGGCCGGGCGCGGTCGTCGGTGTAGAGGCTGCCGCCCGCCCAGTCCGGGTCGGTCGGCAGCGGATCGCTGGGCGCGCCCGGGGTGGCGGCGGAGGACCAGCGGGTGGCCACATCCGCGTCACGGATCCGGCGCAGCGCCAGTTCCAGCGCCCGGTCCAGTCCGATCCGGCCGCCCGGCCGGTCGGGGACGTACCGCGCGATGTCCCGCTCCGTGCAGACCACTTCGTGCCGCAGCGACTCCACCAGGGGGCGTGCGATGGCGTTGGGCACCGGTGTGACCAGGCCGACCCACAGGCTGGAGAGCCGGGGGGTGAGCACCGGGACCGGCAGGATGATCCGCCGGCGCAGCCCGGCGACGGCCGCGTACCGCAGCATCATGTCCCGGTAGGTGAGCACCTCGGGACCGCCGATGTCGAAGGTGCGGTGCACCTCCTGCGGCAGCGCCGCGCACCCCACGAGCAGCCGCAGCACATCGCGGACGGCGATCGGCTGGGTGCGGGTGCGCACCCAGCTCGGGGTCACCATCACCGGCAGCCGTTCGGAGAGGTAGCGCAGCATCTCGAAGGAGGCCGAACCGGAGCCGATGATCACCCCGGCGCGCAGCACGGCGGTCGGCACCCCGGAGTCCAGCAGCACCCGCCCCACCTCGGCGCGGGAGCGCAGATGCGGGGAGAGCTCCCGCTCGGGCACCCCGACCGGGGTCAGCCCGCCGAGGTAGACGATCCGCCGGACCCCGGCGGCACGGGCCCGGGTCCCGAAGGTCCGGGCCGCGCGGCGGTCGGTCTCCTCGAATCCGGAGCCGGTGCCGAGCGCGTGCACCAGGTAGTAGGCGATGTCCACGCCCTCCATGGCCGCGTCCAGCGACGCCCCGTCGGTGACGTCACCACGGACGGTCTCCACCTCAGGGGTCCACGGATGGTCCCGCAGCTTCTCGGGCGAGCGGGCGAGACAGCGCACCTCATGACCGGCGGCCAGCAGCTCGGGCACCAGCCGTCCGCCGATGTAGCCGGTGGCTCCGGTGACCAGACAGCGCATGCGGCCATGCTTGGACGTGGCGAAGCCCGGCGCAAGCGGACACGGCGGGCGCGTCCGGGGCCGGGCATGACGGAACCTGCGAGGTGGGCTTCCTTCGGCGGCATTGTCCGTATCAGGTAGTGGAGGTCGCCTTCCGGTCTCCCCGACCTTCAGGCCTCTCAGCCAGACCATCTAGAAGACGTTCCGGAGAACCAAGGTCCTCTGTCCTGAACGTCTCTCCGGTCGAGCTCCCTCGCTCGCCCCGCAGGCTGATATTCACGTTACTCCTGACCCCCCTGACTGCAAAGGCCCTTTTGGAGATATTTTCTCCCGTTTTCCTCTCCGGCGGGAACGGGCCGCACCCCGGCACTCCGGCGCCTTGGCTGCGCCGGGAGCCGCTCGCCCGGTAGGCTTTCCGTGTGATCTTCAAGCGCATCGGAAACGGTCGGCCCTACCCCGACCACGGCCGGGAAAGCACCCGCCAGTGGGCGGATGTCGCCCCACGCCCGGTACGCCTTGACCAACTGGTCACGACGAAGCAGCAGCTCGACCTGGAGACGCTGCTCGCGGAGGACTCGACCTTCTACGGCGACCTCTTCGCCCATGTCGTGAAGTGGGAAGGCGACCTCTATCTGGAGGACGGGCTGCACCGCGCGGTCCGCGCCGCCCTCCAGCAGCGCCAGGTCCTGCACGCGCGCGTCCTCGAGCTGGGCTGACCCCGCCCCGCCGCCTTCCGCCGCGCCCCCTGTTGGCCCTTTCGGGTTGGCCTGGGTACCAACCATTGATCATTTAGTAGGCATTGCCACCAGGCCGCACTACGCTGCGCACATGAGCATGCTGACCCCACCCGGGATGGGCGGCAAGTACCGCATCACGGGCGACCGCTACCCGCGTATGAGGCGACCGCGCGGCCGTCGGCGGCTGGTGTTCGCCGCCCTGGGCTCGGTGGTGGTACTCAGTCTGGTCGGCTGGGGAACGCTCCAGCTCATCGATGTCTTCTCGGGCGGCGACGACACCACCGTGCGCACCGCGAAGGGCACCGCGGACTGCAAGCGCGACCAGCGTCACGACGAGAACCCGCGGACCGGCCGTACCGCCGCGGCGCCGCCGAAGCCCGCCGACATCACCGTCAACGTCTACAACGCCACCAAGCGCTCCGGGCTCGCCAAGGACACCGCGGACGAGCTGAAGAAGCGCGGCTTCAAGATCGGCAAGGTGGGCAACGCCCCGTCCGAGTACGACAAGAAGGTCAAGTCCCCCGGGATGCTGCTCGGCGCCCCGGGCGCCGCCAAGGGCGCGTTCAGCGTGCTCGGCACCCAGCTGACCGGGACCGAGACCAAGAACGACGCACGCAAGGGCAAGGACGTCGACCTGATCATCGGCTCCGGTTTCAAGGACCTGGTGAAGCAGAAGGACGCCGACAAGGCCCTGGCCGCACTGGCCAAGCCCGAACCGGCGCCCTCGGGTTCACCCTGCGGCTGACGGCGGGGCGGCTCCGGCCGCCCGCGGCGCCTTCTGGCCCGCGAGACCGTCCTAGCCCGCGGACCCGTACATCCGGTCGCCCGCGTCGCCGAGCCCCGGGACGATGTAGCCGTTCTCGTTGAGCCCCTCGTCGAGGGACGAGGTGACCACCCGCACCGGCGCGCCCGCCAGCTCGCGCTCCATGACCTTCACGCCCTCCGGCGCGGCCAGCAGACACAGCGCGGTCACGTCGTCCGCGCCCCGCGACATCAGTTCCTTGATCGCCGCGACCAGGGTCCCGCCCGTGGCGAGCATCGGGTCCACGACGTAGACCTGACGGCCGGAGAGGTCACTGGGCATCCGGGTGGAGTAGGTGGACGCCGTGAGCGTCTCCTCGTCCCGGACCATCCCGAGGAAGCCGACCTCGGCCGTCGGCAGCAGCCGCATCATGCCGTCGAGCATGCCCAGACCGGCCCGCAGGATCGGCACCACCAGCGGGCGCGGATGGGACAGCTTCACCCCGGTCGTCGGTGTCACCGGGGTCTCGATGTCCACCGGCTCGATGCGCACATCGCGCGTGCCCTCGTACGCGAGCAGGGTCACCAGCTCGTCGGCGAGCCGCCGGAAGGTGGGGGAATCGGTGCGCTTGTCGCGCAGCGTGGTGAGTTTGTGCGCCACCAGCGGGTGGTCGACGACATGGATCCGCATGGCATCGACATTAACCGAGCCGCGGGCCCGCGCCGCCCCCGGCGACCGTTCCGATCGCCCTCGGCGGAAGGTCGTCGCGTGGGCGGTGTGTCGCTTCGGAGGCATCAAACCGCTGATTCGGGGGAAAGTGGGCAGGAGCGTCCGGTTGCCATCCGGACGACGACTCGGCCCGAGGGGTGATCTGAACCCATGGCAGACCGGGAAAACGAGAGCGCCGCCGAACGGCGCCGCCGCCGCGACCGCTTCCTGCGGGCGCTCAACGAGGCCCGGGCGATAAGGAACCGGGTCCGCCCGCAGCGGACCCGCTCGGCCCGCATGCGCCAGGCGATACATATGCGGACCTTCGGCTGGTGAAGCCGGGATGACCGCTCGCGCCCCGCCGGAGGCGGCCTCCGGGCCGGTCCACCCCCGGCCCGCGTGAGCGACATCTCTTTGGACTGGTGCACGACGCAGCGCGGAAGACCTCTCGCGAAGCGATGGTTTCTGCCACGATTCCGATTGGGGCGGGACACTGTCCCGCCCGCCCCGGCACGCCTATGACCAGTGGGAGAGTCACGGTGTACTTCGCCGCATTGCTCGCGCGCACCGCAGAAGGGTGGGAAGCGAGCGACACAGAGCTCGATGATGTGGAGACCCTGACCGATCTGATCGAGCTGGCCCGTGGAGCCTCCAAGGACGACGACACGGTTCTGGCCTTCCTCGAGCACGAAGACGCGTGGTTCGGCGTCGTCCGCGTGGACGGCGAGGACGACCCGCACATCTATGTATCCGACGCGGCCGCGGCCGCCCGCACCTCGTACGGTTCGATGCTCACCGACGAGCTGCTCGGCCGTGACCCCGATGACGACCTGGACAGCCTCGTCGACCTCGACGGCACCGAGGACGGCGAGCCGGACCGGGACGACGAAGACGCCGACTCCGACGCGCCCGCCCCGGTGGGCCCGCTCGGCGACGGCGACATCCTGGCCGACCTCGGTATGGAGGAGAAGGAGCTGAAGGCCCTGGAGGGGGACGCGCTCGAATCGATCGCCGACATGCTGGGCTGCAGCATGGAGGGGCTGGAGGCGGTGCGCTGACCGCGCTCCCCGCCCGTCCCGTCCGGTCGCCCACACTGGTGTCATGACCGATCCGCTGACCGGCAGCCCACCGGGTCCCGACCCCGACCCCCTGCGCGAACCCTGGCGCGCCCCGATGCGCCTCGCGCTGGAGGAGGCCGTACGGGCCCCGGAAACGGGGGACGTGCCGGTCGGCGCCGTCGTGCTGGGCCCGGACGGCTCGGTGCTCGGCCACGGCCGCAACGAGCGCGAGGCCCACGGAGACCCCACGGCCCACGCCGAGGTCCTTGCCCTCCGCGCCGCCGCCCGCCGCCTCGGCGGCTGGCGGCTGACCGGCTGCACCCTGGTGGTGACCCTGGAACCGTGCACCATGTGCGCGGGCGCGATCGTCCTGTCCCGCGTGGACCGCCTGGTCTACGGCGCGGCGGACGAGAAGGCCGGTGCGGTCGGCTCCCTCTGGGACGTCGTCCGCGACCGCCGCCTCAACCACCGCCCCGAGGTGATCGCCGGGGTCCTCCCCGCCGACTGCGCGGCCCCGCTCACCGCCTTCTTCCGCGCCTCCTGACCCCCCTCGTCCCCACCCCACCCGGAACCGATTTCGGTTCCCGGCCACCCGTCCGCTAGGCTCTCCCTCGGTAGCGTGTCCGAGCGGCCTAAGGAGCACGCCTCGAAAGCGTGTGAGGGGGCAACTCCTCCGTGGGTTCAAATCCCACCGCTACCGCGCGTAGACGAAGGGCCCGGCTCCCAGGAGCCGGGCCCTTCGTCATGCTTCCCAACGGGTCGGTCCCCAGCGGTGGTTGGGGCACCCCTCAGAGGACGAAGCACAGGGAACGGGGCTCAGGGGGTGGGGTTGTCGTCGTGGGGGTGGTGGGGGCCGGTGGTGGCGATCAGGCACTCTAGGCGGTCGAAGCGCTCGTAGAGGGCCTCGGCGTCGGCGGACAGACGGCGTTCCCCGCCGAGGATGCGGTCGTGGACCGCCTCGGTCAGCCGGTGCTGGCGCTTCTGTTCGCGGCCGACGAACCAGGCGGCGATGGCCGCGGTGATCATGCCGTAGGTCGTGATGCCCACGAACATCACCACACAGGCGATCAGCCGTCCCCACAGGGTGACCGGATAGAAGTCGCCGTAGCCGACGGTGGTCGCCGTCTCGGCCGACCACCACAGGGCCTTGGGGTAGCTGGTGAGGTTGGCGGAGGGAGCGTCGCGCTCGGCCGCCACCACGGCGTACGAGCCCAGCAGCATGACCGCCGCGAGGCCGAGCGTGGCCACGGCGGCGGCCTGGGTGTGCAGCGGCCGGTCCTCGCGGCCGAGCAGCAGCTTGATCGTCCTGGTCAGGAATCCGGGCAGGACCATGGCCACCATGCTGCCGTCCGGGGCGGCCCGGGAGGGGCCGGGGCGCGCGGCCGGCGCCCGCGGATTGCACCGAACGGTGCACCGGACGGACGCCGGTCGGGCAGCGAGCACTTCGCCTCGGGCTCGCCTCAGTGCCTCACGGGCCGGACGGCGGCGGCTGCGGCGGGGGCTGGGTCTGGTTGGGGTCCGGCTGCGGCTGCTGGTTCTGGTCCGGCGGCGGCTGGTTGGGGGGAGGCTGGTTCGGCGGGGGCTGGTTGGGAGGCGGTTGGTTGGGCGGGGGCTGCTGCTGGGTCTGGTTCGGGTCCGGCTGCGGCTGCGAGGGCGGCTGGCTCTGCTGCGCGGGGTCGGACGGCTGCTGGTTCGGATCCGAGGGCTGCGTCTGCTGCGCCGGGTCCGTCGGCTGCTGGTTGGGGTCGGTGGGCTGGTCGGAGGTCTGCGCCTCCGGCATCCCGCCGGACGGCGAACCGGACGGCCGCTTGGTCTCCAGAGGCGGAACCACCTCGGACGGGTTCTCGCCCGGCTTCGGCGCCTCCGGCAGGTCCGGCGCGCCCTGTTCACCCGGCATCGCCAGGTAGGGCGGGTAGTCGGCCTTCGCCAGCACCGTGTCGGCGGACCGGCTGTCGTCCCCGCCCTTGCCGCCGTCCCCCAGCGGACGCTTGAAGAGATCGGACTTACCGCCCGCTTCCAGCATCACGACCCGCTTGACGGCGTTCGGGGCGGCCTGGATCTCGGTGACCGTGCTCTTGGAGAAACCGGTCCACTCGGGGCCGGTGAACGTCGGGCGGGCGTCCTGCGGCGGAGCCGCCATCCGCACCGGGCTGCCGCAGTTGCACTTCACCACGGGCACCCCGCGCTGGTTCACGAAGACCGCCGTGCCCGCCTGGAGGACGGCGGACGAGGGCTTCGCGCCGGCGCGGGAGCCGTAGACCTTGGCGTAGGTGTCGGACCGCAGAACGGCGCCGGTCAGCCGGCCGACGTAGTCCGGGATGGCGTCGGCCGAGCCGAGGTGCTGGAGACGGCTCCAGGTGGCGGCCTTCTTCGGGTCGGCCTGGAGGCCGCGGATCAGCTCCCCGCGGTCGCAGGACTGCCGGTCGGGCGCCCCGGCGTACAGCCCCGGGGTGTTGCCGAGGAAGGCCCGGCCGCCGTTGGAGGGTGACTCCAGATCGGTCCGGTCCTGGCCCACGGCCCGGGTGAACGCCGGAACCGAGGTCTTGCCGATCGGCTCCCGGCGGAACTCGGCCGCCGCGGCCCTGCCGGACGCCTTTCCGGAAGGGGAGACCATCCCGACGACCACCACGGCGGCCACCACGGCGACGAGTCCGATGAATAGAGCTGAGCGGCGCGAGGTGAGATGCCATGTGCTCGAGCGCATTTCCCACTCCTTCCGTTCCTCGGCCCCATGCTGCGCCCGCACGCCACGCCCCCGCGTCCCCCGAATTTTTGACATCCCACCCCACCTTCGGGGGAGTTGGGTGCCGGAACGTACCCGCGCGGGCCCTGTCGTGGCCCGCCGCGGACCGTGCCCGTCCGGAAACGCAGAACCGCCCCCGGACCGATCTCTCGGTCCGGGGGCGGTCGCCGCCCCTCGCGGTCTGGTGCGCCGGTCCTGGGACCGGCGGGGAGGTCGATGAGGGGACGGATCCGGCGGGTCGTTCGCTTCCCCCCGGTTCATCCAGTGCACCACGGATGGCCCACTCGCGCGCGTCGAACCGGGACGCCCCCGTTCCCGCCCGGCCGGGAGAGCCGCGCGTACCTACACTGAACGGACGGAAACACCCTCCGGCGGCCGAGCGGGACGCAGTACCGGACGCAGCAGAGGAGGACCCGATGAGCGGCCCTGTCGTGGCGGGGGTCGACGGATCGCGGCGCAGCCTCGCGGCGGCGGAGTGGGCCGCCCGGGAGGCGGTGCACCGCGGGGTCGGACTGCTGCTGGTGCACGCGTGTCCCCCGCTGCCCCGCCGGGTCTCCCCGGTCCCCGGGGTGGACGCCTGGCAGCACGTGGGCACGCAGATGCTGGACCAGGCCGTGGCCGGGTTCGCCGCCCGCCACCCGGAGCTGGAGGTCACCGGCCGCCACACCGACGACGAACCCGACCAGGCGCTGCTCACCGCCGCTTCCGCGGCGGGGCTGCTGGTCGTGGGGGCGCGGGGCTGGGGCGGGTTCGACGGGCTCGCGGTCGGATCGGTGGCACTGCGGGTGGCGGCGGCCGCCGACTGCCCGGTGGTGACCGTGCCCGGCGAGCCCCGGCGGGCGGATCCGGCCCGCGGCGGCGTCCGGGAGGTACAGCTCGGCTTCAACGCCCACGCCCCCGCCGGCACCACGGCCGACTTCGCCTTCCGCGCCGCCTCGGAACGGGACGCCCTGCTGCGGGTGGTGCACGCGTGGGCGCTGCCCCCGGCGTCCCCGTCCGCCTGGATGCTGAGCGTGCTGGAGGAGGACCGCGGGCGGTGGGAGGACCAGGAGAGCCAGGTGGTCTCGGACGCGCTGCGGGGCTGGCGGGAGCGGTACCCCCAGGTCTCGGTACTGCCCGACGTGGTGCTGCTCAACCCGGCGCAAGCGCTGGTCAGAACGTCGGGACGGGCCCGGCTGCTGGTCCTCGGCCGCCGTACCGGGCCCCGGGTGGCGGAACGCCGGCTGGGCCCGGTGGCCCACGCCGTGCTGCACCACGCCCGCTGCCCGGTCGCGGTCGTGCCGCACCCCGAATGAGCCCCGCCGCACGCCCGCCGGCCCGGCGGCGGCCGCGAGTGCCGGGGCGTGGGCACCCGTCGCTACGCGGCCCGGGCTGCCGTGACCTTCACGACGGCGTACGCGACCGGACCCACCGCAGCCATGACGGCGTCGGCCCGAAGCAGCCGTCGTACGCGGCCCGGGCCGACGCGACCGTCGTACGCAGCCGCGATGGCCGCCGATCCGGGCCAGGCGGCCATCGCACCAGCCTGGCCCACTGCGGCAGTGGTGACACCACCCCGCCACGGCGTCGTACACACCCCGGGCCACCGCAGCCATGACGGCGTCCGTCCCACCGAAGCCGTCGCACGCGGCCCGGGCCGCCGAGGCCCGTCATGAGCAACCCGGCCATCGCACACGGCCTGGCCCACCGCGCCCGCCACGGCGACGTTTACGTACACACCCCGAGCCGCCACCACCGTGGCACGCGGCCCGGGCCGCTACCGCCCTGGTGGCGCCCGGCCCACCACGGGGCCGTACGCAGGACGCGACCGGGACCGCCGCAGCCGCCGCGCACACCCTGTCCGCCACGACCGGCGGCCCCGCCCCGCCCCGCGCAACCACCGCACCTCAGCCGAAGAACACCCCGAACTCGGCGTAGAGCGCCGGATCCACGGTCCTGGTGCCCGCCGCCGCTTCGGCGAGCGGGATCCGCACGATGTCGGTGCCGCGCAGCGCCACCATCGTCCCGAAGTCCCGGTCCTTCACGGTGTCGATGGCGCGCAGTCCGAACCGGGTGGCCAGCCAGCGGTCGAAGGCGCTGGGCGTGCCGCCGCGCTGGATGTGGCCGAGGACCGTGGTGCGGGCCTCCTTGCCGGTGCGGTCGGAGATCTCACGGGCCAGCCACTCCCCGATACCGGACAGCCGCACATGGCCGAACTCGTCGAGCGTGGAGTCCTTGACCACCATCTGCCCGGCCTTGGGGACCGCTCCCTCCGCGACCACCACGATCGGCGCGTATCTGATCTTGAAGCGGTTCTCCACCCAGCCGCAGACCTGGCCGACGTCGAAGGGCTGCTCGGGGATGAGGATGACGTTGGCGCCGCCCGCGATGCCCGAGTGCACGGCGATCCAGCCCGCGTGGCGGCCCATCACCTCGACGACCAGGGTGCGGGTGTGGGACTCGGCGGTGGTGTGCAGCCGGTCGATGGCCTCGGTGGCGATGTTGACGGCGGTGTCGAAGCCGAAGGTGTAGTCCGTCCCCGCGACGTCGTTGTCGATGGTCTTGGGGACACCGACCACGCCGATCCCCTGGTCGGAGAGTTTGGCGGCGACGCCGAGGGTGTCCTCGCCGCCGATCGCGATCAGCGCGTCCACCGCGTTCTCGGCGAGCGTGCGCCGGATCCGGTCGACCCCGTCCTCGCTGGCCAGGGGGTTGGTGCGGGAGGAGCCGAGGATCGTTCCACCGCGCGGCAGGATGCCGCGTACGGCCTGGACGTCCAGCGGCACGATGCTGCCGTCGAGCGCACCGCGCCAACCGTCCCGCACCCCGACGAAGTCGAAGCCGTGCACCTCCGCGCCCTTGCGGACGATGGCGCGGATGGCCGCGTTGAGGCCGGGGCAGTCGCCTCCGCCGGTCAGGACACCGACACGCATCTCCGCTCCCTCCTCCTCAGGACGCTTCTCCGGGCACTCCTCCCGGCGCTCCTCCGGACGCTCCTCCGCCGGGCGCTGTGGTCTCCCCTCCCACCTCCCAGAATCCACCCATTTCCCTGGGGACGCCCACCTCGGCGGGCACGGCACACAGGACGAAACCCCGATGATCGGACTGGTACGACTGATGTTCCAGGGGTGTGGATAGACTCTCGCGACGCCACAGGGGACCGCCGGGGAGGGCAGCACGCGATGGCACAGGCGAAGAAGATCGCGCTCTACATGCTCATCGTCTTCGTGCTCTACACGATCATCAAGACCCCGGCACGCGCTGCCGACCTGGTCCAGATAGGGTTCGAGGGCATATCGGACGCCGCCAAGAGCGTTGGCGAGTTCATGACTGAACTGGTCCAGTGACACCCCGCTGACAGCCCCGCCCGTGGAGGCACCGTGATTCGCCACCTGGTCCTTTTCAAGCTCAACGACGGTGTGACGCGCGACGAGCCGCGGGTCCAGGCCGGCGTCCGGGCGTTCGAGGAGCTCAGCGGCGTCATTCCCGAGCTGGAGCACTGGGAGTGCGCCTGGAACATCACGGACCGGCCGATCGCCTATGACTACGCGATCAACTCCGCGGTGGCCGACGTCGACGCCCTGAAGCGCTACATCGAGCACCCGGCCCATCAGGCGGCAGCCGGTCAGTGGCGGGAGTTCGCCACCTGGGTGATCGCGGACTACCCCTTCTGATCACGTTCCCGCCTCTTTCTGGTTTTGGTCCGCACCCCTACTGATCGCGCGCCGGGCACCTTCTGAGCGCCCCCGCAGCGCCTTCTGATCCTGTTCCGGACCGCTTCCGAACACCTTCACGATCAGATTTGCCCCACTACGTGGCAATTTCGCCATCAACACGTAGTAAAGCGGTGCTTGCACACAGTGCACATGTCTTGTGATGCTATGACCGCTTTGCCGGGTGAGTACATCGTGAAGGGGTGGCGTGACCGTGTCGGCCCGAACCGCGCCCAGAACCCCTCCCCAGGGCGATGGCGGCAGCGAGAGCGGCAGAAGCCGGGGGGCTGACGCCAGAGCGCTCACCCAGGTGCTCTTCACCGAGCTCTCCGGCCTCGTCCCCGGAAGCGCCGAGCATGCCCGGGTGCGTGCCGCGCTCATCGAAGCCAACCTCCCACTGGTCCGCTACGCCGCCGCCCGCTTCCGCAGCCGCAACGAGCCGATGGAGGACGTGATCCAGGTCGGCACCATCGGCCTGATCAACGCGATCGACCGGTTCGACCCGGAACGCGGGGTGCAGTTCCCGACCTTCGCGATGCCCACCGTCGTCGGCGAGATCAAGCGCTACTTCCGCGACAACGTCCGCACCGTCCACGTACCGCGGCGTCTCCACGAGCTGTGGGTCCAGGTCAACGGGGCGACCGAGGATCTGACGGTGCTGCACGGCCGCTCCCCCACCACGGCCGAGATCGCCGAGCGGCTGAAGCTCAGCGAGGAAGAGGTGCTTGCCTGTATCGAGGCGGGCCGCTCGTATCACGCCACATCACTGGAGGCGGCCCAGGAGGGAGATGGGCTCCCGGGGCTGGTCGACCGGCTCGGCTACGAGGACCCGGCGCTGGCCGGGGTGGAACACCGTGACCTGGTGCGCCATCTGCTCGTCCAGCTGCCCGAGCGGGAACAACGCATCCTTTTGCTCCGTTACTACAGCAACTTGACTCAGTCTCAGATCAGCGCGGAGCTCGGCGTCTCCCAGATGCACGTCTCCCGCCTGCTGTCCCGGAGCTTCGCCAGGCTCAGATCCGCAAATCGGATCGAGTCCTAATCACGACGGGCGATGCCCGCCCCGGTGGATCGGGGCATTAATGTCGACTTGGCGCTACAGCGTGTTGCCGACATGTGACATTCTGCTGGAACCGCGTTTGCCGCGGCTCGACCTCCGGTATTCAGGGGGAAGCTGCGTTGCATGCGCGCCGCGCGCAGCTGGGATCCGTCCGCGACCTCAAGGGGGTGGCATGTCCGTAGAACTGGGCAGCTCGAAGGTGCTCACCAATGACGCACCGCACGCGCTCGACGACTGCGACACCATCGACACCCGCACCCTCTCCCGCTCCCTGTTCCTGCGGCTCGCCGCACTCGACCGGGACAGCGTGGAGGCCACCTACGTACGCGACACCCTCATCGAGCTGAACCTCCCTCTGGTCCGTTACGCGGCCGCCCGGTTCCGCAGCCGGAACGAGCCGATGGAGGACATCGTCCAGGTCGGGACCATCGGCCTGATCAAGGCGATCGACCGGTTCGACTGCGAACGCGGCGTGGAGTTCCCGACCTTCGCGATGCCCACCGTCGTCGGTGAGATCAAGCGCTTCTTCCGGGACACCAGCTGGTCGGTGCGGGTTCCGCGGCGGCTCCAGGAGCTGCGGCTGGCGCTGACGAAGACAAGTGACGAGCTGTCACAGAAGCTGGACCGCTCCCCGACCGTTCCCGAACTCGCCACGGCGCTCGGCGTCTCGGAGGAGGACGTGGTCGACGGGCTTGCGGTGGGCAACGCCTACACGGCGAGCTCGCTGGACTCCCCCTCCCCCGAGGACGACGGCGGCGAGGGCTCCCTCGCGGACCGGCTCGGTTACGAGGACAGCGCGCTGGAGGGCGTGGAGTACCGCGAGTCGCTCAAGCCGCTGCTCGCCAAACTGCCCCCGCGCGAGCGGCAGATCATCATGCTCCGCTTCTTCGCCAATATGACGCAGTCGCAAATCGGGGAAGAGGTCGGCATCTCCCAGATGCATGTGTCCCGGCTGCTGACCCGGACCCTGGCCCAGCTGCGCGAGGGACTCATCGCGGACTGAGTCCCCCGGCCACCGACAGGCCACCGATCCGTCGCGGATATGTGCCGATCGCCGTCATACGGCGGTCGGCACATATCTGTACACCTGACGGGTCGTCAGCCACACTGACCCGATGCGATACGCAGCGAGCCGGACAACGGACCGCCGGGGCAAGGCGATCGCCGCCTCGGCGGTCGCGCTGTGCCTGGGGGCACTGCTCAGCGGCTGCGGCAGCGGCGGCGACGGCTATGTCGCGGCCGGAGCGGCCGGACCCGACGGTGAGCGGACGGCCAGGGCCGTACCGCCGAAGGGCGGCGTGAAGCTGACGCCGCTGGACCAGGACGGCGCACGCGACGGGCGGGATCGCGACGGCGACGACCGCGATGGCGCGGGCGGACGCGGCGAGGGGACGGCGGACCGGGACGGTACGCCCTCCTCCGCGGCTCCCGGCGAGCGCACGCGGAACGGCGGATCCCACGGCCCGGACGGGTCGGACCCGGCGGGCAGCGGGACGGAAGGGGGCGGCTCCGGCGGCCACGGACGGCCGGGCGGCGGCTCCACCCCCGGCCATGGATCCGGTTCGGGTTCCGGTTCGGGCTCCGGCTCCGGCTCAGGCCCGGATTCGCCGGGCGGCTCCGGCTCCCCGGCTCCCGGCCCCTCCACACCCCGGCCTCCCGATCCCCCGACGACACCCCCGGAACCACCCGGACCGGCGGCGCTCGAAGTGGTCGGCGACCCGGAGCGGGCGGCGGCGGACCAACGCTGGTGCGAGAAGGTGACCGTACGGTTCCGCAACACCGGCGGTGAGCCGGTGACCTCGGGCACCGTCACCTTCGCGACGCACATCATCGACTCGATCGGCATCGACTGGGCGACCCGGGAGTCGAAGGAAGAACTGCCGGTGCCGATCGGCGCGGGTCAGAAGAAGGAGAAGACCTGGACGGTGTGCGTGGACGCCTGGCGGGTGCCGCTGGGTATGCACATCGAGACGCGGGACGTCTCGGTCAGCTGGAAGCCGGAGCGGGAGACCTCATCGCCCCGGCCGTAGCCGACAACACCGACCGCCCGGCATGAGCCGGGCACCGCACGACCCGCCCCCGGGAAGGCGCCGGCCGGCCTCGCTCAGGAAAGCGCCAGCCAGGCCACCCCGGCGATGACGGCGATCGCGACGATCACGCCGACGATCACGCCGATACGCGATCCACCGCTCGGCGCGGTGGTCGGCTGCGGCTGTCGGCCGCCGTCGTCGACGAAGGCGCGGAACATCTGTGTGGAACCGGCCGGGTCGTGGTTGCCGTTGGGGCCCTGGGGGTTGTTCGCCATGGCCCCCGACCTTAGCGAACGAGCGTAATCCCGCCCACCCCCGGGGCCCTGCGGTCCCCGTCACGCATCCCGCGCTCCGGCCACCCCATCCATCACGGCCGAGCGGCGCCCTCACCAGCGTGTTTTAACAACCTGCCCGACTCTTTAACGGCTGTTTACCGCCCAGATCGCCCTTTCATTTGCCTGTAGCAACCAACTCCTTCTATGGTTGCCTCAAGCAACTGATCACCATCCGGGAGGTGCCGTGGCCACACAGAGCCAGTACGAGGAGCTGGCCCGGCAGCTCAGCGCCATCGGCGCCGTCAAACGGGGTCTGGGCCGGGTGCTGCCGCCCGACTGCCCCTCGGGTTCGGCCGTGGTCCTGATGCTGCTCGACCGCTACGGCGAGATGCGCATGAGCAAACTCGCCGAGCTGCTCGACATCGATATGTCGGTGACCAGCCGCCATGTGGCGCATATCGCCGACCGCGGCTGGGTGGACCGCACACCCGATCCGCTGGACCGGCGATCGCGGCTGCTGAGCATTAACGCCGATGGAAAAGAGCTGCTCAGAGAGGTCTCCGAGCGCTATACCGAAGCGCTCGCCCGCTGTCTGAGCGACTGGTCCGACGATGACGTCGGCCGTCTCAATGAACTTCTCGCCCGGTTGCGGACCGGCTTCGGCGACACCCGCTGTCGGCCCCCGGCCCACCAGGGCGAGGCAATAACCCGTACACCTTCGCAACGATAAGGACATCCATGGCTACGACCACACCGGACGGCGGTGTGCGGGGACCCGCGGGGCACCCCGCCCACGCCAAGCACGCGGGAGGAGGTCACCGGGCCCATCACGGCCACGGTTCCGACTCCTCGGAGCCGATGACCCACCGCCAGATCATGGAGGCCCTGTCCGGGCTGCTGCTCGGAATGTTCGTGGCGATCCTGTCGTCCACGATCGTCTCGAACGCGCTCCCCGAGATCATCTCGGACCTCCACGGCAGCCAGTCCTCCTACACCTGGGTGGTCACCGCCGCCCTGCTGTCCATGACGGCCGCCACCCCGCTGTGGGGCAAGCTCTCCGATCTGTTCAGCAAGAAGCTGCTGGTCCAGTCGGCGCTGCTGATCTACGTCGCGGGCTCGGTGGTCGCCGGTCTGTCGCAGAACACCAGCATGCTGATCGCCTGCCGGGTGGTCCAGGGCATCGGTGTCGGCGGTCTGTCCGCCCTCGCCCAGATCGTCATGGCGGCGATGATCTCCCCGCGTGAGCGCGGCCGTTACAGCGGCTACCTGGGCGCCACCTTCGCCGTCGCGACCGTCGGCGGTCCGCTGCTCGGCGGCGTGATCACCGACACCGACTGGCTCGGCTGGCGCTGGTGCTTCTACGTCGGCGTCCCGTTCGCGATCATCGCGCTGATCGTGCTCCAGAAGACCCTGAAGCTCCCGGTCGTGAAGCGGGACGTCAAGGTCGACTGGGCCGGCGCCCTGTTCGTCAGCGCCGCGGTCTCCCTGCTGCTGATCTGGGTGACCTTCGGCGGCGACAAGTACGACTGGATCTCCTGGCAGACCTACGCGATGGTGGGCGGCTCGCTCGTCCTGGCGCTGATCTTCATCCTCATCGAGTCGCGGGCGAGCGAACCGATCATCCCGCTGCGGCTGTTCCGCAACAAGACGATCACCCTCACCGCGCTGGCGTCGCTCTTCGTGGGTATCGCGATGTTCGCCGGCACCGTCTTCTTCAGCCAGTACTTCCAGCTGGCGCGCGGTGAGTCGCCGACCATGTCCGGTGTCATGACGATCCCGATGATCGGCGGACTGTTCGTCTCCTCGACCATCTCCGGCCAGATCATCACCAAGACCGGTCGCTGGAAGGCATGGCTGGTCAGCGGTGGTGTGCTGGTGACCGCGGGCCTCGGGCTGCTCGGCACCATCCGCTACGACACCCCGTACTGGCACCTGGCCGTCTACATGGCGCTCCTGGGCCTGGGCATCGGCATGATGATGCAGAACCTGGTGCTGGCCACCCAGAACCAGGTGGCCCCGCAGGACCTCGGCGCGGCCAGCGCCGTCGTCACCTTCTTCCGCTCCCTGGGCGGTGCGGTCGGTGTCTCCGCGCTGGGCGCGGTGCTCGCCAACCGGGTCACCCACTACGTCAAGGACGGCCTGGCCGACCTCGGCCCCAAGGGCGCGGCGCTGGGCCACGCGGGCACCGGCGGCGGGGGCATCCCCGACCTGGACACGATGCCGCAGCCGCTGCGGACGGTCATGGAGAGCGCCTACGGCCACGGCATCGGCGATGTCTTCCTCTACGCCGCGCCGTCCGCGCTGCTCGCCTTCCTGCTGACCCTGTTCATCAAGGAGGTCGCGCTGAAGACCAGTTCGGGCTCCCAGGAGGCCGGTGGGCACGCCCCGACCGCGTCCGGTGACGTCCCGGCGGACACCGCTCCGGCGGTGACCGAGGCCCAGGCCGAGTCCGGGGCCGAGACCGAGGCGGCCGCCGCCGCCCAGCTCGCGGACCTCGAGCCCGCGCTGGTGGGCGCGCCCTCCGCCGCGGTGCCCGAACCGCGTTCCGACGGTGCGCCGGCCGCCCAGGCCGCACCGCACCGCCTGGCGGCGTTCGCCTCCGCCGAAGGCGGCGGCGCGGACCAGCCGCCCCGGCAGGGTGTGCACGGTTTCGTGCGCAACGGGGACGGCGGCGCGGTGCCGCGTGCCGCGGTCACCCTGATCTCGCTGGCCGGACGGCAGTTGGGCCGCTCGGTGGCGCACGGCGACGGCTCGTACGCCCTGGACGCGCCGGGCTCCGGCTCCTACGTCCTGATCGCGGCGGCCGACGGTCACCAGCCACAGGCGTCCACCGTGATGATCGGTGATGAACCGCTCGGCTTCGACATCGTGCTGTCGGCCACCAGCGGACTGGTGGGCTCCGTACGCGGCGCCGCCGACGGCCGCCCGGTGGACGGTGCGATGGTCGTGGTCACCGATGTCCGCGGTGAGGTGCTGGCCACCGGAAAGACCGGTGAGCAGGGCGACTTCGGCTTCGAGGAGCTGATCGCCGGGACCTTCACCATCGCGGTGAACGCCGCCGGGTTCCGCCCCGCCGCGCTGCCGGTCGAGGTCGGCGCCCAGGGGCTGACCCGGGTGGAGATACCCCTCCAGGCGGGCGCCCGGGTGCAGGGCACCGTACGGGCCGGTTCCGGTCAGCGGCCGCTCGCGGACGCCCGGGTCACCCTGGTGGACGCCGCCGGGAACGTGATCGCCACCGCCACCACCGGGACGGACGGCGCCTACGCCTTCACCGACCTGGACGCGGGCGACTACACCGTGATCGCGAGCGGCTATCCGCCGGTCGCGGGCGCGCTGACGGTCTCCGGGGAGGGGGTCGACGGACACGACGTCGACCTCGCCCACCCGGGCGACTGAGACTCCGGGCCGGGGCGTGACGAGCGGAGACACGCCCCGGCCCGGACCGGGACGGCGGAATCGTCCGCCGTGACCCGGAACCCGGATCCGGGCGGCGGTGTACTAGAGGCAGGGGACGGCCTCACACCGGCGCCTGGATCCGGCGCACGAAGACCAGTCACACGGGAGCGGGAGCGAGAGGCGGCATGACGACCACGGAAGCGGGCACGGGCGGGGCAGCGGGGCTGCGGGCCCGGATCCGCACACGGGACGGCTGGGCGGTGCAGCACGCGGTGCTGACCGTCACGGATATGACGGGTGCGCAGGTGCTGCGCGCCCAGGCCGCGGAGGACGGTTCGGTGCGTACGGAGGAGCCGCTCGCGGCGGGTCCGTACACGGTCATCGCCACCGCCGTCGGCTATGCGCCCATCGCCTCGACGGCCATCGTCACCGGCTCCGGCCGGGCCGATCTGGGCACGGTGGTGCTGGCGCGGCAGGGCGGGGTGGAGCTGCCGCCGCCGGGGGCGTGGACGCTGGATCCGGCGCATTCCACCGTGGCCGCCACGGCCCAGCACCTGGGGATATCCAGTGTGCACGGCCGGTTCACCGACTTCGGCGGGCGGATCGGGATAGCCAAGGACATCGAGAAGTCCACCGTGGAGGCGGTGATCCAGGCGGCCAGCATCGACACCGGGAACGGAATGCGGGACGGCCATCTGAAGTCGCCCGACTTCCTGAACGTGGAGCAGTACCCGATGCTGACGTACCGGGGCGCCCATCTGAGCGCGGCGGGGCCGGACCGCTGGACCGTGCACGGTGAGCTGTCGATGCACGGTGTCATCCGGGAAGTGGATCTCGATCTGACCTATCTGGGCACCGGTCCTGACCCCTGGGGCGGGGTGCGGGCGGCCTTCCGGGCCACGGCGGAGCTGCGCCGGGAGGACTTCGCGATGAACTACAACCAGGTGGTCGCGGCGGGTATCGCGGCGATCGGCACCACGCTGCGGGTGGAGCTGGACATCCAGGCGGTGCAGGGGGAGGAGCTGCCGGTGGCGTAAGGGGGCGGCGGGACGGGACGGCGGCCCGGGCCGGAGCCGCTGCGGCGGGCGCGGCACGGGCGGCCGGTGCCGGACCGAGGGGTCAGCTCTCGCGGGTGGGCGAAGCCGTGTCGCGCAGGGCCGAGTCGCGCAGTGTCGTGTCGCGCAGGGCCTCGATACCGGCGATCGCGATGTCCAGGGCGAAGGTGAAGTCCCGGTTCCGCATCTCATCGACGCTGACATCGCCCTGGGCGGCGAACATCTCCCGGGTGCCGTCGAAGTCGGGACGGTCCTTGACCGTGGTCATCACCTCGTCGAACAACTCGTCCTGGGCGATGCCCTCCTCACGGCAGCGGACGGCGAACCGGCCCTCGATGGTGCTGAAGCCATAGACGAACTGGGTGACCAGTGCGAGGGCGCTGGACACCTTCTCCAGCGGCAGCCCGCTGTTGCGCACCACAGCCTGTGCGGCGTTGCTGAACGCCATCGAGTTGGGCCCCATATTGAGGAACTCGCCCATCAGCGGGGAGAGCCAGGGGTGGCGGACCAGTACCTTCCGGCACTCCGTGGCGAGTTGGCGCAGTTGATCACGCCAGTCACGTGGCTCGGCGGGGAGACGGCCCTCGACGCCCGCCGCCGGTGCCGCCCCCGCCGGTCCTTCCGCGGCCGGTGCCTCCGCCGCCTCCGCCGCCGAAGGGGGCACCCGCCCCGGGTCGACAGCCTCGATGGGGAGCACGATCTCGCCCATGGCGGCATCGAGGGCGAGCTCAAGAAGTTGGTCCTTGGTGTCCACGTACCAGTAGACGGACATGGCGGTGACACCGAGCTCCGCCGCCAGACGTCGCATCGAGAACCCCGTGAGCCCCTCGGCGTCCAGCAGCCGGACCGTCGCCGCGACGATCTTCAAACGGTCGAGACCGACCGGCTGCTGAGCTCCCTTGCGCCTCGGTGTCTTGGGTTCGGAGAGCCAGACACTGGACCGCGGACTGATGGCACGGCTGCCGGTTGCCATGGCGCGCTCTCCTTCTTCGATGCGCTGTCGCCACCCGTCCGGGACCCCCGGGCGGGCAGCGGGTCATACATGTCCGATGCTATGCCGCCACGGCGTTCCGTGAAGATCGTTCGGCCCGTCCGAGCAGCAGTGCGGCCAGCAGTCCGCCCGCCAGCACCGCCGCCGCCCCGACCAGCTGGCTGGTCTCGACGCCGGAGGCGAAGGCATCGGTCACCGACGCCCGCTCCTCGGGGGTCCGGGCGGCCGCCACGGCGGCCGGAAGCGACCCCGCACCGGTGGCCACGGCGGGCAGCAGTGCGGCGAAGCGCGAGTTCAGCACGGCACCGAGTACCGCCACACCGAGACCGTTGCCGCATTCGGTGAGGGTGCCGTTGACCCCGGCACCCACCCCCGCCTTCTCCGGCGGGATGGCCGACATGATCGCCGTGGCCATCGCGGGCATGGCCACGGCGATACCGAGGCCCATCACCACCAGGCCGAGGAGCATCCCGCCGTAGCCGTCCGAGCCGAACACCGCGACGGCGGCGAGACCCGTGGCCAGCAGACCCATGCCGAGAATGACGGTCAGCGGGGTGCCGAGCCTGGGCAGCAGCCGGGCGCCCAGACCGGAGAGGTTGACCAGCACCACCGCGAGCGCCAGCGGCGCGGTGCGCAGTCCCGCGTCCAACGCGTCGTAGCCGAGTACGAATTGCAGATGCTGGGTGAGCAGGAAGAGCGAACCGCCCATCCCGAAGGCCACGAGAACGCCCCCGGCGACGGCGCCCACGAAGCGGCGGTCACGGAAGAAGTGCATATCCAGCATGGGATGGGGGATATGACGCTCCCACAGCGCGAACCCGGTCAGCACACTCACGCCGATGAAGGCCGAGCAGAGCACCCGGATCGAGGTCCAGCCGTGTTCCGGACCGGAGATGATCCCGAAGACCAGACCGGTCATCCCGATCGTGGAGAGCAGCGCGCCGAGCAGATCGGGCCGGTCTCCGGTGGGGTTACGGGACTCGGGCACCAGCCGCACCACGGCGGCCAGTCCGAGCAGCGCCACGGGGAGGTTGATGAGGAAGATCGAGCCCCACCAGAAGTGCTCCAGCAGGGAGCCGCCGATCAGTGGTCCGGTGGCGAAGCCCAGCGAACTCACCGCGCCCCAGATCCCGATCGCCTTGGTGCGCTCCTCCTCGTCGAAGACCTGCACCACCACGGCCAGGGTGGTGGTCATCAGCAGCGCCCCGCCGATGCCCATTCCCGCGCGGGCGGCGATCAGCTCTCCCGGCCCCTGTGCCAGGGACGCGCACAGCGACCCCACACCGAAGAGCGCCAGCCCGGTGACCAGCATCTTCTTACGTCCGTAGCGGTCGGCAGCGCTGCCCGCGGTGAGCAGCAGCCCGGACTGCACCAGCGAATAGGCGTTGATCATCCACTGGATGTCTGCGGTGGAGGCGTGCATCTCCTCGGTGAGGGAGGGGACCGCGACATTGAGGATGGTGTTGTCCAGCAGCACGGTCAGCTGGGCCAGACAGATGACGCCGAGGATCAGCCAGCGCCGCGGATGACCACCGACCGGTCTGTCCGGCGGGGCGGCGGGGGCGGTATCGGCGGTCGAGGCCGTCATGGGGTTCTCCCGGGGACGTGCTTGTACGGTGCATGGCAGGGCTTGCCATACACCGTACAAGCGACGCTCTACGTCGTACAGGGAATTAGGTCCGGGGCGAGGTCAGGTCATAGAGGGTGCTGCCACCGACGGTGACCTTCCTGAAGGTGCTCTCGACCCATGAGGTGATCTGCGAGGAGGTACCCGAGCTGCGACCGCCGGGGCCACCGGGGCCACCGCCCCTCCCGGTGCCGGAGGTGATGAAGTAGTGGATCTTCCCCTGCTTCACATACTCCTTGAACCGGGCGAGGGTCGGCGAGGGATCGCTGCCGTTGAAGCCGCCGATGGCCATCACCGGCTTCTCGGTCGCCAGTTGGTAGCCGGCGGCGTTCTGCGAGCCGATCGCCGCCGCGGCCCAGGTGTAGTCGTCGGCGTCCTTCACCAGCGCGGCCTTGGCCTTCGCACTGACCTGGCTGCCGTTGAGCAGTCCGCCCATGCCGCCGCCCATACCGCCGCCCCGGCCACCGGTCTTGCCGCCGCCGCGCTGCATACCCGGGCCGCCCTGCTGCCCGTTCGCGCCCGGGGTGCTGCCGTTGGCGTTGCCGTTGCCGTTGCCGTTCTGCGGGGGCGTACCGCCGGGGAAGCCGCCGCCTGGCATCCCGCCGTTCTGGCCGCCCTGACCCGGCTGGCCCTGGCCGCCCTGGTTCTGGCCCTGCTGACCGCCCGCCATCCCCGGCGGACCGCCCGGGAAGCCGCCCCCGGGACGGCCGCCGCCGGGCCCGAAGCCGGGTCCGCCCCGGCCGCCCGACACCGCGGGACCGGCCGTCACGATCGAGCCGTTGTGCGGGGTGTCCACCGTCTGCAGCGTGTAGGCCACCGGTCCGGCCAGCGCCACGGCGAGACCGAGTCCGGCCACGCCCAGCGCCGCACCGCGCCCCAGCCGGGTCGTCCACAGCAGCCCGACCGCGGCCACCAGACCACCGGCCAGCACCACCCAGCGCAGCCACGGGTACCAGTCCGCGGACCGCCCCAGCAGGACGTACGACCAGACGGCCGTCACCGCCACCGTGACCGCGAGCACCGCCGGAGCCAGTGCCCCGGAGGACCGCCGCTCCCACAGCAGGGCCGCCCCCATGCCGACGATCGCCGCGATGTACGGCGCGAGCGCCACGTTGTAGTACTGGTGGAAGATCCCGGACATGAAGCTGAAGATGACGAACGTCATCAGCAGCGCTCCGCCCCACACCAGGAACGCCGACCGCCACACGTCGGTCCGCGCGGCCCGCCGGGTCAGCCAGACCCCCGCCACCAGCAGGATGAACGCCGCGGGCAGCAGCCAGGCGATCTGACCGCCCATATCGGAGCCGAAGAGCCGGTCGATACCGGTCTCGCCCCACATACCGCCCCCGCCACCGCCACCAGGACCGCGTCCGCCGCCGCCGACGCTTCCGGTCTCGTTGCCGTTGATCCGCCCCAGGCCGTTGTAGCCGAAGGTCAGCTCCAGGAAGCTGTTGTCCTGCGAGCCGCCGATGTACGGGCGCGAGGACGCGGGCCACAGCTCGACGATCGCGACCCACCATCCGCCGGCGGCCACCATCGCGGCCCCGGACAGCAGCAGTTGCCGGATCCGGCGGCCGAGCCCGGTCGGCGCGCACACCAGGTACACCAGCGCCAGCGGCGGCAGGATCAGCCACGCCTGGAGCGTCTTGGTCAGGAAGCCGAGACCGAAGCAGACCCCGGCCAGCACCAGCCACTTGGTCCGCGCGTCCTCCAGCGCGCGCAGCACGCACCACACCGCCGTGACCATCAGCAGACACAGCAGCGCGTCGGGGTCGTTGAAGCGGAACATCAGCGCCGCAACCGGGGTGACCGCCAGCACCGCACCCGCGATGAGCCCGGCGACCGCACCGGACCTGCGCCGGACGGCCGCGTACAGCACCCCGACCGTGGCCACGCCCATCAGCGCCTCGGGGACGAGGATCGCCCAGGAACTCAGCCCGAAGAGCCGCACCGAGAGCGCCATCGGCCACAGCGCGGCCGGGGGCTTGTCGACAGTGATGGAGTTCGCCGCGTCGGACGAGCCGAAGAAGAACGCCTTCCAGCTCTCACCGCCCGCCTGGGCGGCCGCCGAGTAGAACTGGTTGGCGTAGCCGGAGGCGCCCAGGCTCCACAGGTAGAGCGCGGCGGTCACCGCCAGCAGGGCCCACAGCGCGGGGCGCGCCCACCGCGGGTCGTCCGTACGGGGCGTGGCGGCATCAGGGGTGGCTTCGGGGGTGGCTTCGGGGGGTGGCATGGCGGGACCGATCTGTCGCTGGTCGTAGGAGGTGGTCATCGGTGGTCCCCCGGGTGGGTGTGGCCGGCGGCGCTCACACGGTCCCGGTCCCGGTCCCGGTCCCGATCGCGGTCGCGGTCGCGGTCGCGCTCGCGGTCTCGGTCCCGTTCGCGTTCGCGGTCCGACGGGAAGACCCAGGCCCGGAAGAGCAGGAAGCGCAGCACGGTCGCGGCGAGGTTCGCCGCGATCAGCACGGCCAGTTCGGTGCCGTGCGCGGGGGTGCCGGGCGCGGCCGCGAGCGCCGCCAGCGAACCACTGGTCAGCGCGAGTCCGATGCCGAACACCACCAGCCCCTGCGCCTGGTGGCGCACCGCCCGGTCCCGTCCGCGCACCCCGAAGGTGAGCCTCCGGTTGGCTGCGGTATTGCCGAGCGCGGATACCAGCAGTGCCAGCGCGTTGGCCGTCTGCGGACCGGCGCCGAGCCGGAAGGCGGAGTACAGCAGCAGGTAGACCAGTGTGCTGAGCACACCCACCACACAGAACCCGACGAGCTGACGGGGCAGTCCGCCCGGCACGCCGCTCAGTTCGCGGTCGCGCGGATCGTCCCCGAAGGGACGGCGCACCCGGTCCAGCGGCAGCGCGCCCGTCGCCAGCGCACGCCCCACCCGCCAGACGCCCTTGAGGTCATCGGTGGCGGTGCGCACCAGGTGCACGGTGCTGTCGGGGTCGTCGACCCAGTCCACCGGCACCTCGTGGATCCGCAGTCCGGCCCGTTCGGCCAGCACCAGCATCTCGGTGTCGAAGAACCAGCCGGAGTCCTCGACCAGCGGCAGCAGCCGCTCCGCGACGTCCTTGCGGATCGCCTTGAACCCGCACTGCGCGTCCGAGAAGCGGGCGGCCAGACTGCCGCGCAGGATCAGGTTGTACGCCCGCGAGATGAACTCCCGCTTGGGCCCGCGCACCACGCGCGAACTGCGCGCCAGCCGCGACCCGATCGCCAGGTCGGAGTGGCCGGAGATCAGCGGGGCGACCAGCGGCAGCAGCGCGTTGAGGTCGGTCGACAGATCGACGTCCATATAGGCCAGTACGGGCGCGTCGGACAGCGACCACACGGTGCGCAGCGCCCTCCCCCGCCCCTTCTGCTCCAGCCGGACCGCCGTGACCTCGTCGAGCGTGTCGTCGAGGCGGGCCGCGATCTCGGGGGTGCGGTCCGTACTGGCGTTGTCAGCGATGGTGATCCGGAAGCGGTAGGGGAAGGTGCGCACCAGGTGGTCGCAGAGCCGCCAGATACAGCGCTCGAGATCCGCCTCCTCGTTGTAGACGGGAACGACGACGTCGAGCACCGGCCGGTCCCCGGCGACCGCCACCGGGCCACGGGCGGGCAGGGTGGCGAGAGGGGTTCCGGACGTCGCCCCCGGAAGCCCGGGAGATCCGGAGGGCCCGGACGGTCCCGAGTACCCGGACGGTCCCGGGGGCCCGGGAGGGCCGGGCGGGAAGGGAGAGGTGTCGGTTCGCATGGTTCGACATTCGCCAGCGGCGCTGTCACGGCCGTGTGGTCGCCCTGTGGACCGCCTGTGAGTCCGCGAGCCCTCGGCCGTACCTAACCGGACCGCTGGTCAGAGCCCTGGAGAGCGATCCGCCGCGGGGACGGGAGCACGGGCAGATGGATGCCGAACACCGTGCGCCCCGGGACGCTCGTCACCGTCACCGTGCCGCCGTGCGCCGTCACCACCGCCTGCACGATGGCCAGCCCCAGCCCCGTACTGCCCGCCGACCTCGAACGCGAGGCGTCACCGCGCGCGAACCGTTCGAAGACATGCGGCAGCAAATCGGGCGGGATACCCGGTCCGTTGTCCTCGATCTCCAGTGAGACGTACGGGGGCCGGGCCGCGGAGGCCGTATCCGCCGTACCGACGCCGCGCGGCAGCACCCGTGCCGTGACCGTCGTCCCGGCCGGGGTGTGCGTACGGGCGTTGCCGAGCAGGTTGACGAGCACCTGGTGCAGCCGGGGGCCGTCACCGTGGACGACCGCCGGTTCATCGGGCAGCTCCAGCCGCCACGCATGGTCGGCACCAGCCGCGCGGGCGTCGCTCACAGCGTCCACCACCAGGGGCGAGAGATCGGTCTCCGCGCACTCCAGCGGACGTCCCGCGTCGAGCCGGGCGAGCAGCAGCAGATCCTCGACGAGGAGGGTCATCCGCCCGGCCTCCGACTCCACCCGGCCGAGGGCGTGCCGGGTGTCCGGTCCGATCTCCTCCCGGCCGCGCCTGGTCAGCTCGGCGTAGCCGCGGATCGAGGCGAGCGGTGTCCGCAGCTCATGACTGGCGTCGGC
This sequence comes from Streptomyces cucumeris, assembly GCF_024295805.1. GTDB lineage: Bacteria > Actinomycetota > Actinomycetes > Streptomycetales > Streptomycetaceae > Streptomyces > Streptomyces cucumeris. Next base: position 133,098 of record NZ_JANCLX010000016.1, on the reverse strand, counting down.
GACGAACTGCCGGACCCGGGTCTCGCTCTCCTGCCGCGCCGCGAGCGCCGACTCCACATGTCCGAGCATGCGGTTGAGCGCCGCGCCCACCTGTCCGACCTCGGTCCGCGGATCGGCCTCGGAGGGCGACACCCGTTCGCGCAGCGCGACCTCACCGCTGTGCAGCGGGAGTTCGGAGACCCGGGTCGCGGTCGCGGCCACCCGGCGCAGCGGGCGCAGCGATATGCCGACGGTCGCGGCACCGGCGATCCCGGCCGCGACCAGTCCGGCGGCGGTCACACAGACCTCCACCAGGATGAGGGTGTTGACGGTCTGCTGCGTCTGGCGCATCGGGAAGGCCAGCACGAACCCGTCCCGCACATCCTCCGGCTGGGCGATCACGCGGTAGTCGCCGAGGCCGGGCAGTGCGACGGTGTGCACGCGTCCGTCCCGCGCCACGGTCCCGAGCGCGCGCGTCTGTCCGCCGGACAGCGCGTCCACCCTGCTGCTGGGGTCGAGGTCCGCGGTGATCGGTGTGTCATTGCTCCGGCCCGCCTGGACGATGGCGCCCCGGTCGTCGTAGCGCCCGCCGACGGTGCCGATGGGCTGACCGGGGGAGGCGATGAACAGCAGGTCGTCAGGGGCGTGCTGACCGGGCCGGTTCATGAAGCGCCCGACCGAGGCGCGCAGTTCATCGTCCACCTGGCCCTGGAGGTAGGACCGCAGAACGATCGTGGTGACCGTGCCGATCACCGCGCAGACGACCGCGATCAGCACGACGGACGAGACCACCAGACGGGTCCGCAGCGACCAGCGACGACAGCGGTCCCGCGAGCGGGCCGGGCCGTCCGTACCGGCCGCTGGACCGGGGCGCACCACGTCCCTACTCCCCCGGCTTGAGCAGGTACCCGGCTCCCCGCCGGGTGTGGATCATCGGGCTCCGTCCCGCGTCGATCTTCCGCCGCAGATAGGAGATGTACAGCTCGACGACATTGGCCTGACCGCCGAAGTCATAGCTCCAGACCCGGTCGAGGATCTGCGCCTTGCTGAGCACCCGCCGGGGGTTGCGCATCAGATAGCGCAGCAGCTCGAACTCGGTCGCGGTGAGGTGGATCTCCTGGCCCCCGCGCGACACCTCGTGACTGTCCTCGTCCAACACCAGGTCACCGACGGCGAGCACCGACTCCGCGCGCGCCGCGGCTGCCCCCGACCGGCGCAGCAGACCGCGCAGCCGGGCGACGACCTCCTCCAGGCTGAACGGCTTGGTCACGTAGTCGTCGCCGCCCGCCGTCAGCCCGGCGATCCGGTCCTCGACCGCGTCCCGGGCGGTCAGGAACAGCACCGGGACCTCCGGCAGCTCCCTGCGCAGCCGTCCCAGCACCGCCAGCCCGTCCATGTCCGGCAGCATGATGTCCAGGACCACCGCGTCGGGCCGCAGCTCGCGGGTGGTCCGCACCGCCTCGGCGCCGTCGCTCGCGGTGCGCACCTCCCAGCCCTCGTAGCGCAGGGCCATCGACAGCAGATCGGCGAGGGCCGATTCATCGTCCACCACCAGCACCCGCACGGGGCTCCCGTCGGGACGCAGCAGCTCGGTACGCCCAGCGGGCGGGGTCGCCATCATGGCCCACAGCTTGTGGGACCCGTCTGAGAGATCCCTTTCGGCATTCTGTGAGGAGCCTGAGAAAGAGGAGGCTGAGAAGAGGGTCCCGGGATGCCCCTGGCCCGCCCCGCGTGGTCCGAACGGACCACAGGGGGAATTTCTCGAAAGGATCATCAGGTTCCCCGGGCATGGCATCTCATCCCGCACTCGGCACCATCGGCGTCTGGACCGGCGCACTGCACTCCACCGACCCCGCGAATCACCCACGGGTCCGGGAGGCGGCGGCGGAAGTGGACGAGCTCGGCTACGGCGCGCTCTGGCTCGGCGGCAGCCCCGGCCCCGACGAGGCCGCGTTCCTGCTGGACGCGACCTCCCGCCTCACCGTGGCCACCGGCATCCTCAGCATCTGGGACCACGAGCCCGGCTACGTGGCCGAGCGCTACGCCGCGATCGACGCCCGCCATGAGGGCCGCTTCCTGCTGGGACTCGGGGTGAGCCACGGGACGATGGTCGAGCGGTACGCACGCCCGTACTCCGCGATGCGGGACTATCTGACCGCGCTGGACTCGGCGCCGACCCCGGTGCCCGCCTCCCGCCGCGTCCTGGCCGCCCTCGGCCCGAAGATGCTGGAGCTGTCGCGCGACCGCGCCGCCGGCGCACATCCGTACCTCGTCACCCCCGAGTTCACCGCCTCGGCCCGGGAGACCCTGGGGAGCGAGGCCCTGCTCGCCCCCGAGCTCAAGGTCGTACTGGACACGGACCTGGAGCGCGCCCGCGCCACCGCCCGCGACTATCTCTCCTTCTACCTGGGGCTGCCCAACTACACCAACAACCTGCTGCGGCTGGGCTTCGCCGAGGAGGACTTCAAGGACGGCGGCAGCGACCGCCTCATCGGATCCGTCTTCGCCCTGGGCGACGCGGAGGCGGTCCGGCGCCGGGTGGACGAGTTCCTCGCCGCGGGCGCGGACCACCTGGCCGTCCAGGTGGTGACGGCGAACACCTTCGAGGACATCCCGCTGGAGGCATGGCGCACGCTGGCCGAGGCGCTGCCGCTGCGCGGATGAGCTGAGGCGGAGGGCGCGTCATGGGGCCGTCCGCACCCGGGTGCGGGCGGCCCCTGCGTCTCCGCCGGTGGCCTCAGATCCCGAACAGCCGGGCCGCGTTGCCGTAGCAGACCGCGCGCAGCCAGTCCTCGTCCTGGCCGATCCGGGTCAGGACCTCCAGCGCGTGCCCATAGGGATACGGGATGTTGGGGAAGTCGCTGCCGAAGAGCACCCGGTCGCCCAGTGCCGCGAGCCGCCCGTGGTCCGCCGGGGCGAAGGGCCAGCGCTTCTCGATGAAGTCCGTGAACACCATGGTGGTGTCCAGGTGCACCTCGTCGTACCGCTCGGCCAGCGTCATGAACTCCGCGTACTCCGGCAGCCCCATATGCGCGATGATCAGCCGCAGCCGGGGATGGCGGGCGAGCACCGCGGCCACCGGTCCCGGGCCGGTGTACGTGCCCGGCGCCGGGCCCGAACCGCAGTGCACGACGATGGGCGTACCGGTCTCGGCGAGCAGCCCCCACACCGGGTCGAGCAGCGGATCCGCCGGGTCGTAACCGCCCACCTGCACATGCGCCTTGAAGACGCGGGCGCCGTTCGCCAGCGCCTCGCGCACATAGCCCTCGGCGCCCGGCTCGGGGAAGAAGGTCGCGGTGTGCAGACAGTCGGGCGTGCGCTCCGCGAACCCGACCGCCCACTGGTTGAGCCACACCGCCATGTCCGGCTTGTGCGGGTAGAGCATCGAGGTGAAGGCCCGTACCCCGAAGCCGCGCAGCACCGCGAGCCGTTCGTCCTCCTCGTCGCGGTACTTGACGGGCCAGGGGATGCCGACCAGCGGTTCGACGGCGTCGAAGTAGGCCCAGACCTTGTCGAGTACCCGCTGGGGCATGAAATGCGTGTGCACGTCGATGAGTCCGGGCAGTCCGAGGTCCTGCCAGAACCGTCGCACCGCCACCGCGTCCGCGTCGGTCACGCCTGGGTCGCTCATACGGGTCACCGTACGACCGTGTGTCCCACCCCTCGCGTCCGGCCCCCGGCGCGCTACAGCGGCGTAGCAGCCACGCTGTGGCTTGATGACATACGGGAACGGGGATTTTGTCACCCGCATGATGGAGTCGGACAGAAGATCACGGGAGTGCGGGATCCTGGCCGGATCCCTGGGTAGGCGCCGACCCGCGCCACCGACCGAGGCGCCACCGCCACCACCGCCCGGTGCCGCGTCGCCCAACGGCCCGCCGCCCGGGGGCAGTACAGCCGAACCGACCTCAACGGGGGACACCGATGCACCACATACCGGTCCGCATGCGCACCGCAACCGCAGTCGCCTGCGCGATCGGCGCCCTCGGCGTCGCCCTCCTGGCCACCGGCTGCGCCGACGACGGCGCGAAGGGGGCGGCACGGTCCCCGGGCTCCGCACACCAGGCGGCCGACGGCGGCCGGACGCTCTCCCTCGGAACCCCCACCCACGTCACCTACAAGCGCGGTTCCGACCATCAGCGCGGCACCCTGGAGGTGACGGCGGTGAGCGTGCGGAATGGCACGTCGGCCGGTCCGCGGACGGCGGGGCAGCGGTCCGGGACGCGGACGCAGACGGCGCGGCCGTACTACGTCACCATGCGCTTCGAGAACACCGGCGACCACTCCCTCCACTACCCCTTCCTCAACGCCCCGACCGGGCTCCAGGACAGCAGCGGCGCCGATGACCAGCCGCTGGTCACCGACGACGAGGTGGCGGCGTGCCCGGGGAAGGACCCGGACGACTTCGCGGTGGGCGCGCGGATCACCCTGTGCAAGGTGTTCCTGGTGCCGAACGGGATGGAGCCCGCGGCCGTGACGTACGGCACAGGTGGCGCGCCGGAGCGGCCGGTCCGGTGGAAGGTCGCGGAGCGGGACGGCACGGGCAGGGCGGATGTGAAACGGGCCACGGATGTGGCGGGCGGCACCGGCAGGACCCGGGCGACGGGCTGACGCCCCCTTGCCCCACGGCCCCGCGGCCCCGGTGCGCTCACCGTGGGCCGGGGGGCGCACCACACAGACCGAGGGCCCGGCACAGAGACTGTGCCGGGCCCTCGGTTTTCAGTAGCGGGGACAGGATTTGAACCTGCGACCTCTGGGTTATGAGCCCAGCGAGCTACCGAGCTGCTCCACCCCGCGTCGGTGAAAGCAACACTACGTCATTGTTTCCGTTCAGGGAAATCCATTGAGGACGGCCGGTTACTTTGCAACGTGCTCGTCCCAGCCCCGCTGCGAACGGATCCCCCCGGCCGACCGGCGCGTTTGTCACGGTCATGCTGATGCGGAGCACCACCCGTCACTACCGCAACACCCTCATCACGACTTGGCTCACACCTACCGAGCTCTTCACAACGGGGACCCGAACCATGCGCAACCGATCCGCACGCCGTACGCGCCGCACCGCCGCCGCCCTCCTCTGCGCCGCCGGTCTCGCCCTGGGCGCCACCGCCTGCAACGAGGACGCCGCCCAGGACACGGGCAGCAGCGAGAGCCCCGCCGCCAAGGACAAGAAGCCGACCGACCCGGCGGGCAAGGGACAGGACACCGGCGGCGCCGGCAACGACCAGGGGTCCGGCGGCTCCGGCGGCAAGGGCGTCGACGCCGACGCCAACAAGACCATCCCCCTCGGCCAGAAGTCCGCCCTGACCTACAAGCGCTCCAAGAAGGTGGCCACCCTCGAGGTCACCGCCCGGAGCGTGGCCAAGGGCTCGCAGTCGGACCTCTCCGGGCTGCGCCTGGAATCCGACGCCAAGGCGCTCCAGCCGTACTACGTCACGATGGCCTTCAAGAACATCGGCGACAAGTCCGTCAAGTACCCCTTCCTCAACACCCCCACCAACGTCCGTGACAGCAAGGGCAACCCGGCCAAGACCCTCATCACCTCGGACGACGCCGTGCAGTCCTGCCCGAGCAAGGACCCGGACACCTTCGCCCCCGGGGACGACGCCACCATCTGCAAGATCTTCCTGCTCCCCAAGGGCGAGGCCCCGTCCCTCGTCTCCTACACCGGCGACTTCGACAAGGGCCCGGTCTACTGGAAGGCCACCAAGGACTGACGTCCGTCCCGCACACCCGAGGTGGCCGCTCCCCCACCGGGGACCGGCCACCTCCGCGTTCACCGCTCGCCGTGGGCCCCGCACGCCCCGTAGGGCACCACCACGACCTGATCCGCGTCCTCATAGACGACCCGCCCGGGATCCACCGCCCGCACCATGCGGCATCCCACCCCATGTGCGGCGAGGATCTCCAGATAGCCGTCCACCCGCTCGATCAGATGCCGCGCGGAGGACTTGAACCACGCCGCCGCCTCCGGGTTCACCTCGCGGTCGTACACGCTCGGGTCGACGTCACTGGGATCGAGGTACGCGGCGTTGTACCAGTCGTTGTTGAGCCGGCGGAACCGCTCCTGCGCGGCACTCAGCCGTCCCTCCCGCGCCAACCCGTTGACCAGCCCGAACACCCCGGTATACGTTCCCCGCGCATTCCGCACCGTGCTTTGGAACCGCACATGGGACACCTCGCGCACACCACATCACCCCGGCCTATAGAGTCCGTTCACGCGCGATCATCGCGCCGTGTCGAGCTGGGGGAGCTCTGAGAGCCATGGAATCGACGCCCATCGTCCTCGTCCACGGGACACGCTTCAGCGCGGGACAGTGGAGCTGCCAACTCCGTTCCCTTGCCTCCGACTTCCCGGTCGCCGCACCCGATCTGCCCGGTCACGGCGCACGTTCCGCGGAGCCCTGGAGCCTGACCGCCGCGACGAAGATCGTGGCGGACGCCGTGGACTCCCTCGGCGGCGCACCCGCCCTGGTCGTCGGGCACTCGCTGGGCGGCTATGTCGCGCTGGAGTTCGCACGGCACTTCCCCGAGCGGCTGCGCGGACTGGTCCTCGCCGGTGCCAGCGCCACCACGCGGGGGCCGCTCACGGCCCCCTACCGCTGGGTGGCCGGGCTCGTCCCCCGTATCCCGGCCGACCGGCTGACCCGCTGGAACAACCGGTTCCTGCGCCGTCTCTACCCGCCGGAGGTGGTGGACGCCACCATCCGTTCCGGCTACGCCTTCCACACCCTCCCGGCCGCGTGGGGCGAGGTCCTCGGCCGTTTCGACGCGAGCGCGATGCGTCACGTCGACGCCCCCGTGCTCATCCTCAACGGCGAACGGGACCCCCTCTTCCGGGCCGGTGAGCGCGAGTTCGCCCGCGCCCACCCCAACGCCCGGATCGAGCTGATCCCACGCGCCCGCCACCTCGCGAACTTCGACGCCCCCGCCGCCTTCACCGACGCCATCCGCCGCTTCGCCCGCGAACTCCCCGCGGACTCAACGGACTCATGAGCCGCCGGCCGTCGGCGCCGTCGTCGGTGCCGTCGTCGGTGCCCTCCCCTACCGTCGGCATGTGACCGAACCCTCCTACCTCACCGCCGTACGGAACTCGTACGACACCGTCGCCGACGCCTACACCGAACGCATCCCGTCCCCCGCCGAGCTGGACCCCCTGTCCCGCGCGATGCTGACCGCGTTCGCCGAACTCGTACGGACCGCCGGCCTCGGCCCCGTCGCCGACCTGGGCTGCGGCCCCGGCAAGGTCACGGCGCACCTGGCCGCCCTCGGCGTCCCGGCCTTCGGCATCGACCTGTCACCGAGGATGGTCGAGGTGGCCCGGGCGGCCCACCCGGACCTGCGCTTCACCGTGGGGTCCATGACCGCCCTGGAGCTCGAGGACGACCACCTCGGCGGTGTCCTCGCCTACTACTCCACCCATCACACCCCGCCGGAGCTGCTGCCCACCGTCTACGCGGAGCTCCATCGCGTCCTGGCGCCCGGCGGACGCCTGATGCTGTGCGGCTACGTCGGCGACCACGAGATCCTGCGCCCCGCCAAGGCGTACGGCGACCACCCCGTCTCCTTCGAGTCGCACCTCGTCCCGCAGCACCACCTCGCCGACCTCCTGGACCGGGCCGGGTTCGCCCTCACCGCGCAGCTCACCCAGGCGCCCGGCGAGGGCGCCAGGAGAACGGTCGCCAGCTTCCTGGCCCGCAAGCCGGAGCGACGGGACCAGGACGGCCTGGGAACCTAGTACCGGCTGTGGGCGTCGAGGGCCCGGAGGGCCGCGCGGTAGCTCTCCACCGACTCGCCCAGGTCGTCCACGCACTCCCGCACCACGCCGTGCGTACGCTCCCGCACCAGGGTCCGCAGGGCGTGGTCCGGGGAGAACCCGCCCCCGAAGCCGTCCGGGGCGTTGACGGAGATCCTGGGCTCGTTGCCGAACACCGACGTGGCGTCGTCGGAGTACCGGTACGTCCACCGGCACGGCCAGAGCCGCAGCGCGGTCTCCCCGAGGTACCGGACCGCGCCCTCGAAGAACGCGTCCCCCGCCCCCGCCGCTTCCAGCGCGGCGGGGCCGTCGAACCGCTCCAGCACCAGCCGCTCCAGCGCCGTGAGCGAGTCCGGCGAGTGGTCGAAGGGGAACCCGGCGGGCACATGGGCCGATCGCCACCGGGCCAGGGCGTCATCCATGGGGGCCAGCCACTCCGCCAGACAGCGGCGGGACTCCTCGCTCGCATGCAGACGGTCGTCCTCGACGTACCAGGCGGATGTCTCGGGCTCCGCCGAGGGCAGCCCGTCCCGCACCCAGTTGCCCAGCCCGACCGGCACCGAAAGCCCGAACTCCTTCAGCCCCTCGGCCTGCCCGGACGTGAGCAGCAGCCACTGGGCGTCATAGGAGTCCTCGTCCACCTGGTGGAAACCGCGCGGATCCTCGTTGCCGGGCACGAGATCGCCGATGGCGTCGAAGAGGGTGGTCCAGTCCATGTAGCGGGTGCTGTCGGAGAGATGTTCCGTCCGGTGCCAGATCGACCGGCCGTTGCGGCGGAAGTGCAGATACTCCTCCCGCTCCGCCCCGTCCTCGACCTTCACCAGGGCGACGTCGTCCACGACCACCGAGCCGCCCGAACACGCCGCCGCGTCGCGCAACAGGTCCTCGTACCCCTCCTCGAGGTCCCCCACCGCCTTCTCGGGCGTCGTGAACCCGAGACCGCATTCGCCGATGAGGAAGGTCAGTTCCTCAAGGTTCTCGTATTTCTCATCGAGGTCCATTCCGAACGACTCGGCCTCGGCCAGCCCTGTCGTGGCCTGTTCCTCGGTCGCGATGTCCAACTCGACCATTTTCTCCGCGAATTCGCGGAGGCTGCGCCCCGTTGTATTGCTCATGGCAGCATGCTCACACGCTCCTGTGACACCGAAGCCCCGCCGGCTCCGTCGGCCCCGGTGAACCGCGCGAGGCCCCTTCCCGGCGGGAAGGGGCCTCGCGCACCACGGCCGAGTGCGGTGATTCCTCCGGTCAGGAGAGCGGAGCGGAGTCGACCAGGGTGTGCCACTTGCCACCCTCGCCGTCACTGTCCACATCGATGTAGATGCGGCCGTCCCCGGTGTGGGCACCCCGACCACGAGCCCACGGCGAACGGCAGTCGGCGTTCGTGTCCCCGGCGTTGACCGCACGCGTGTAATCGCAAACGCGCTTGGTCACGGTGCGGTTGTGCCGTTCGAGGCGAGTCTCGATCTTGAAGGAGTCAACCTTCCGCATACCGCCGCCGTCCATCACCCGCCCGTATCCCATGCCACGGAACTTGTCGTTGGCCTTCCCCCATCATGTGGAACAACGGAGCCTGGTCGGGCTCGGCGCGTACAGGACAACAGCATACGGGGAAGATGATCATGAAATGAATGAATGAATCCCCGTGGCCGCCACCGACGGACCACAATCGCCCACACGTGCGAAATACCACCGGAATCCCCCCTGCCGCGAACCCCATTGGACAACGCCACCAACGCCAGCCCCACCAGCATTCGGCGCCGTTGCGGGAGCCGCCGAAGTGGGTGAACCATGGCCATTGCGGAGCGAGTCGACCGCAAGATCAACAAAGCTGCCCAGACCGGTACGGAACCATGGGAGGGGACACGGTATGAGCACCGCGGCAGCCGATCTCATCGGCGAAAAGCTCGGACGGCAGTTCCAGGCACTCGACCGGAACAACGACGGCTACCTGGAATGGGAGGACTGTCAGCTCCTCATCGACCGCTACCACCAGGCATTCGGCATCGACAGGGACGACCCGCGCGGCTCCAGCCTCCAGGCGTTCTTACACATGTACTGGCAGGAACTGCTCCGCCACGCCGGCGCCAAGAACCAACAGCTCAGCCAGGAGGAGTTCGTCCAGGCCAGCCGGCTCGCCAGCGTGGACAGCAGCCGGGTGAACATCGTCGACGGCAGCGCCCACGCCATCTTCGACTGCGTCGACGCGGACGGCGACAACCAGATCACCAAGGAAGAGTTCGCGTACTACCTCAAGGAGGTCTGGCAGCTCACCGCGCCGGACACGCTGGAGACCTTCACGGTGCTCGACACCGACGGGGACGGGGTCATCTCGCGCCAGGAGTTCGTCCGGGCGACCCGCGAGCACTTCTTCTCCGCCGACTCCGACGCCGCCGGCAGCCTCTTCTTCGGCCGCATCTAGCTTCCACCCGCCAGCCCGGAGGCCCCTTCCGATCACCGGAAGGGGCCTCTGGACTGCTTGCGGTCATAGGCAACAGGAGGTTGAACGAAGCATTCACCCAGCTCAGAGTGTCTGCTCGAGGTGTGCGAAGAAGGCAGCAATCAGGCGCGGGCGTGGGACATCGGGAACGAGCGCGTCAGGCACCTCCTCCTCCAGTCCCCACTCAGTGTTGAACGTCAGGGCCATCCCATCGGGCACGACGTTCTCCCGCAGCCAGTTAACGAACGCCGCGGCCGAATGCGCGGAGCACTCCTTGATGGCCACGCCCTCAGGCGACAGTTGCGCCATTCCCTCGAGTTCGTCATCGCCCAGAGTGATGCCGAAGAGCATGTCGGTGCCCGGGACCGGGCCACCGGGGTCGTCCTGAACGCGGACGAACTCATTGGGGTTCCGTTCACGCAGCTTGGCTTCCAGGTTCTGGTAGGTGAGGCCCCACGTTTCTCCCTCAGCGGGCGTGAAGATGTACATGGTGCGGAGTTCTGCGAGTTCGGACGCGTCCACGTGATGGGCTCCAGTACGTTGCTTCGATGCGGTCAGGGAACGTAGCGTGCGTACCCTTTGACACCGTACGCAGCCATCATCACGCGCCAGTAGGCCACCGAGTCAGGGTGGTTGGTAACCGTCTCCACTCCGCGCATCTCGGTGTTCCTGGGATCTTTGAGGGCAGCCGCGTACTTGGCGAGCTCATCACGGTCCTTGATGTAGAGGAAGTTCCTCTTGCTCGTCTGATGATTCTCGCGAAGCTCATCAAGGGACCGGTAGCACCGCTTTTTCACGTTGTTGACGTACTTCGCCTCGATGGCCATGCCGTCGCTCTCACGAAAGCCATCGACCATCAGCGTGTTCCCCTTACTGTTGCCGACCCCGGGTGGGATGGGCACTTCGTATTCCGGGTATCCGGCCACGCGCTTCTGGTACGCCACCTCCGCGGGCCTGCCACCGGAGACGTCGCCCGCGCGCAGCGAGTTCAGCCACGTCCGGAACTTCTGCTGCTGCCCAAGGGTGAGGAGCGGGAAGCGGGGATCCGGTGGCGCGGGGGGCGGGATCGGCTGTACGCGTGGCCCCTTCGGTGGCCGGTAGCCCACCGGGACGAGAACGGGCACCCGGATCAGCGGGGCGATGGGAATGGGCAGACCCGGGAGTGACCCACCGCCATCCGGCTGTGGCATGGGGACGCGCCCCTTGGAACTGTCCAACGCCCCAGGAATGTTGCCGAGGCTGTTGATGTGGGTGTCGGACGCGATCAGCTCGTGAAGGCCCCCATCGTGGCCGTCGCCACCGAACTGGGGTTTCTCCCAGGGCAACAGAGATTCACCGAACAGCGGATCAGAATCCCAGGGAATCTTCTCGAGAGCGGTGTCGATGTGGTCCGCGTACGCGTCACACGCCTTGGCGAGCATCGTGCAGGCTGCTGGCAGATTGGCCAGGAGCGTCTCGCTCTCACCCACCACTGCAGGGGGAGCAGTCTTGCCGACGAAGGTCTTGAAGAAGCTGTGGGCCGCGTCCGCGGTCTCTCCGGCCTGGTCAAGAGTGGCGGTCTTCCAAGCGGTATCAGAATCCCAGTAGGCATCTTCCAGGATCTTGGCCGCCGCACGCCAGGTCTTCGCGACCTTACGGAGCTTGTCGCGTTGGCCGTGAAAGCGCCGACCCTTCAGATACTGGTCCGACCAGCTCGTCTCACCCACTACATCGGGCAGGTCCTCGGCATTGTGACTGGCGCGCGGATTGCAGTCGGGCCCAGAGGGCTGGGCACCGATGCCGGGGCCCTCGGGGCTCTGGTCGAGGAGGGACGCGGCGACTTTGCTGTCCTGCTTCAGGAATTCCTCAGCGGCCATCAGCAACGTGCCCGCCCCGGTGGCCATGACCTGATGGGCGAAGCCGGCCTTCTCAAAGACCGTCTTCACAGCTGGCGTATACACAGCCGCGAATGCCCGGCCGGCTTCATCATCACCGGCCATCCCGCCATTCTCCTCGAGGCCGACGAAGAGAAGGCCGACCATCTCGTAGATTAAGTCCCGCAGCCCCACCATGGACCACGAGGCATTCACGAAGTTCCCTGCTTGATGCTGAAGGCTCAACTTCTTTCCCCCCTGCGTCACGCTCAACTACCCCACGCACGCTACCCGCTTACACAGCGTCACCTGAAGGGGTTTAATAGCCAAGGGAGTTGTCGACGGAGAACGGACAGCCAGCGGCTGTCATCGCGAGAACGGTGCGTACGCGCATGGCCCACTCCTTTGCGCTCAAGGATCAAACGCGGAGCGGCGGCGCCAAACCGAACTCCGGACCCGCGGTTCTTCAGGACCTATTGGGCCACTTCCCGTAGAAACCCATGAGATCGGCGGAAACCGACGACATCTACCGACGGCGTGATCACCGGCAGCGTTGCTGCAGAGCCGACAGGCCTCCGCCCCGCGGGCCCTCATCACCGCTCAGCACGTGAAGTGGAGGGTGGCGCGCCGCGCCCGACCGGCAGGACCCACGGTCGGCATCGGACGCCTCGCGCTCCCATAAGCCGTCCGAGGACCCGAGGCGAAGCGCCGGTCCCGCCCGAGCCCGTCCGCTCGACGGCTGATGTCAGTTCGGATGTCACCGCATACGCAAGAGGCCCCTTCCATCAACTGGAGGGGGCCTCTGAGCTGCCGTGCGCTCGGCAGGATTCGAGTGCCTGCGCTGAGCCTCCGGGAGCCGCCCCGCTCGGGGCGCCATCCGCCCGATAGCCCGTCAGGATCTGGGTCGTGTGTAGTTGCACATGCCGTAGCGGCATGTGGTGTCGTCGAGGGCACCACAGCACGAAAGGCCCCGTCTGCGATGTACCCCTCCATCACGCCTCCCCGCGAGGTCAAGATCGGTGATGCCGCCGCCTTCGCCGGGACCACCCCGCGCGCGATCCGCCACTACCACCAGATCGGTCTGTTGCCGGAGCCCGGGCGAGGCGGAGACGGACGCCGCCGCTACGGCTACGACGACATGATCCGCCTGCTGTGGATCCGCAAGATGTCCGAGGCCGGCATCAGCCTGGACGACATGCGGGCCGCCTTCGACGAAGCCCGGGGCATTGAGGACGTCCTGGGCCGGCTGGAGGAGACCCTGGCCGCCCAGGAGGCCGCCATCAAGCGTCAGCGCGCGGCAGTCCAGCGCCTGCGGGTCGTGGGCAGCCCACTGGGCTTGCTCTCCCCCTTGGTCACGGACCGGCTCAGCCACCTGCCCTCTGGCGCAGTGCGCCCCTCCGACCTGGACGCCCTGCTGGTCACGGAACGGATCTTCGGTCCACTGGGAGCCGCGATTCAGGCCAGCGCGTTCATCACCCTGGCCACCCACCCCGGCCTACGGGCCGAGGCAGACCGCCTCGACGCGGCCGACGCCGCCCTCGATGACACCGTCGACCCCCACGACCCGCGGGTCGAGGAACTCGCCGCGCAGCACTGCGCCCACCACAAGGCCCTGCTCCAGGCCATTGAAGCGGTCGGACTGGACGCGGCCGAGGAGAAGCTCTTCGAGATCTACGACGCCGAGGCGAGCGGCGAGGAGGACGCCCGGATGAGCGCCTTCGAAGCGGTCACCACGATGCCCTACGGCTTCTCCGCGGCCCGGACGCGGTGCATCGAACTCACGGCACAGTTCCTTGCCGAGGAGCTCTCCGCAGGAAGCTGATCGCTGGTGTGGCCGTGGGTGAGGAAACTCCCCACTTCGTTGAAGACCAGAGCGAGTGATGCGAGGAGCATCCCTGCCCATTCGATCCGCGTGGCGATGGACAACGCGGGCGAGGACGACGGGGGATGGAGCGAAGTCCCGGCAGCAGTCTGACGAGCAATACGGCGGTTGCCGTCAACGTTGCTGTCACCGCATACGCAAGAGGCCCCTTCCATCAACTGGAAGGGGCCTCTGAGCTGCTGCGCGCTCGGCAGGATTCGAACCTGCAACCTCTTGATCCGTAGTGAACCAAACGGCGTCCGTGAGGTCCGCACAGTCCACAGAGAGCACGTCCCGCCCAGGTCAGGACACCCAAAGCCCCACAGTCACACGGAGTCTGTGAGAAATCCGTGAGACATGGGACGGCCCCGAACCGATGACGCAACCACCGGTCGGGGCCTTGATCCGAACACCCTTCGCATCAAGGGAGTCCAGACCCATGCAGAACGTACCCGAGCCCGCGGCCGAGCTGCTGCGCGCCCGCGCCGCCGAGGGGGTCCGGCGATGAGCCGACGCCCCTGCACCGCCTGCGACGGCGACGGCGGACGTACCGAAACCACCCGGGACGGCGGTGTGACCCGCCAGACCTGGCGCACCTGCACCACCTGCCGCGGCAGCGGGAACCGGCCGTGACCGGCCCGCGCACGGTCACCGTGCACACCCGCGACCACGGCCCCGTCACCCTCACCTGCCCGACCTGGTGCACCACCCGCCACGCCGAGCAGAACGGCGGCTACCGGATCGACATCTTCCACGAGGGCGACGAGACCGGCCTCACCCTCGACACCACCCGCGGCCGCGTCTACCTCATGCCGACCTTCCTGGAGCAGCGCCCGTTCACCGAGCGGCCCCCGGGCCGCGGCGTGTTCATCAACGTCGGCTTGGAGGGCGACTTCTACCCGTCCGACCCCGCGCAGCTGCACGACATCGCCGAGTCCCTGATCCGGCACGGCGCCCAGCTGCACGCGCTCGCCGGGCACCTCGCCGCGCTCCTCACCGAGGGGAGCGGCCAGTGAGCACCCGCGACCGTGACCTTCTGGGCTGGCTGGCCATGGCGGCCGGCATCTCCGTGACCGCCCACGGCGAGTGGTCGCTCGCCCTGGCGGCCGGATACCACCCGGTCGTGGCGGCCGGGGTGCCGGTCGCGATCGACGCGTACGCGATCCGCGCGATGGAGGTGGGGCGCGAAGTCTTCCCCGCGGTCCTCGCGATGATCGCCAGCAACGCGGCCGCGCACCTCGTCCAGGGCGGCATGCTCACGGTGTCACCGTGGCTGGTGGTTGCCGTCTCGGCGGTGGCTCCGCTCGTGCTGTGGCGGGTGCACGCCCTCCGCAAGGCGCGTGAGCGGTCCTGGGCCAGTCGTAGCGATATCGCAACGACTGCCGACGGGCGGGGGCCGGAACCGGCAGCGGAACCGATCTACGTCCCGCCGGTTCCGGCGGAACCAGCGGCGGAACCGATCAAGCCGGAGCCGGTTCCGGCCGCTGTGGAAGCGGCCCCGGGGGTGCCCGTGCTCGGCCCGTTCGTCGCCCTCGCCGCCCTGGAGCGGAACCAGGGCGGAACCAGCGGCGGAACCGATGCTGACCAGGCGAAACCGCACCCCGATACAGGGCCGGACGAGACACCGGAACCGGTCGGCGGAACCGCCGGAACCGAGCAGGGTTCCGGCGGTTCCGACGAGGACGCCGAGGAACCTGCCGAGGACGCCGAGGCGGGCCGATTCGCCCGCCACGTCGACACCGCTCGCGGCTGGCTGGCCACCGAACCGGAACTGACCGGAACCGCCATCGGCAAGCGACTCGACGCGTCCGACTCCTACGGCCGGCGCGTACGCCGCGCCGCCCTCGCACCCGTCTGACGGAAGGCACCCGTCGTGCTGCTCGCGCTCTTCGCGGGCGGTGCGGCGGTCGCCCTCGGCCTTCTCGCCGCCGTCGACCGCCGCGCCCTGGTGCCCGTGCTCGGCACCACCGCTCTCGTACTCACCCTCGCCGCGGCCAGCTTCGCCGCACTCTCGCACTGAGGAACACCATGAACTTCACGCACAACGTCGTCAGCCTCGGCGGCGTCACCGTTGGCCTGTCCATCGCTGCCTGGAACATCACCTGCTGGTGGACCGGCCACAAGAAGCGCAACCTCGCCGCGCTCAAGGACCTCGTCCCGTTCGCCATCACCGCGCTCTACGGGATGCTGCTCATCCTGTCCGCCGGCGGCATGCTCGGCGGCGGGGCCGACATCGGTCTGTGGGGCTCCTCCGCCATCGGGGATGCCGCGCTCAAGCACGGTGTGGGCGGCGATTCCCCGAACGTCACCCGGCACTCCAACCTCGTCCTGAGCGATGGCGGTCACGCGGTCGTCATCATCGCCACGGTTGTCCTGGTGGCGGTGTGGACGCGCAAGAAGGGGTTCCGCTGGGACATCTTCTTCAACCTGATCTGCGGTATCTCGCTGGGCCTGTCGTCCGGTGTCGCCGGAGCCGCGGGGTTCGTCCTCTCGCCGGTCGTCTCCACGGCTGGTGACTGGACGGTGGGCCTGCTGTGAACGTCCGGGAGGCAGCGCGGGCCGGGATCGCCTCGGCCCGCGCGGTCGGGCAGCGGCTCGTCCTGGGCACCGGCCTGGCGCTCCACGGGGCGGGCGGCTGGCTCGCCCCTGAGAGCTCAGGAGCGTGGTTCCTCGCCCGCTCCGGAGGGGCGTTGGTGGGGGTGGCGTTCTACGGCCAGCTGCTCGGCCGGGCGCCGTACTTCATCGCCGCTGTGCCGGTCGTGTGGGCGGTCGCCGCGTGGCGACTGTCCGATTCGTCCGCCACTCCCCCACCGGGCCCCGGTACCCCTCTCGGGGGCGAAGAGGCTGGTCAAGAGAGTGAAGAGTGGCACCCCTTCCCGATCGTAGAAGGGGTTGCGTGGTCCATACAGCCGCCCGTGCAGCGGGTCGAGAAGCCGCGGAAGGGGGACCCGCGATGAACGGCCATGAGTACTGCGCCAAGTGCGGCTGGTGGACCCGGCCCAGCTGCGGCCACTGACCCGTAGGCGAGGGGGGGTGGGCAGGTGGGTCAGTCTGACCCACGTCACGGAGGTCCCCTCGCCCTCGCGCGCGGGGGCGGGACGGGTGCAGGTGCAGGTGCAGGTGCGAGGAACCTCGCACCTCGCGCGTGTGGGCGGGTCTGGCCGCTTCAGGTGAGGAATTTTCCTCACCTGACCTCGCCCTCGCGCGTGTGGGCGGGTCACGGAATAGCTTGTCTTCTTAAGATAGAGGAGCTACCTCGCGCGCGTGGGCGGGTCCGCGGGGGCAGGCAGCCCGGTGTCTACCGTGGTAGACACGACCGGGAGCTACCTCGCGCGCGTGGGCGGGTCGGCAGGTGTCGGATTTCCGACACCTCGCAGATCGGAGCTACCTCGCGCGCGTGGGCGGGTCCCTTCACCACCAGCAGCGCAACGGCCCCGGGAGCGTCCATCGCTCCCGGGGCCGTCTGTGTCCCGCCGCCGAGTCAGTGCTCCCGTCGCTGGACGGGGGCGCGGGTGGCCGCGTTACGGTGCGACCACAGGCCCCGGCACTTCGGCGGCGTGAGCCCGAAGTGTGCCCCGCACCGAGGACACCACGGGACTCCGCTCTCAGGGTCCGTAGGGCACTCATCGGAACAGCGGGGACACTTCACGGAGTCCTGCTCTCAGGCGCTCAGGTCGTACTCGCCAGCCTTCACGGCGTCGGTCAGCTGCCGCCAGGCATCGGCCGTCATGGTAACGACCTCCCCGGGCCGCGCGCTTTCCCGAAGCGCGACGACGCCGGGGACGTTCAACGCGACCTGCGGGCAGTTGCCCACCTTCTTGTCGCGGCAGAACGCTGTGCTCACGAAGTCGAACGACGGTCCGGCCATGGTGTGTGTCCCTTCGCAGTGCTGCGGGGAGTCGGTCCCCGCGCCGTCTTGCGACCCGCCCCGGCCGGCCGTCCTCACCATCAGCGAGCGACCGGGGCGGGGGTCTGGAGGGTGGACCGCTGGGGACATCTGTCCGGTACGGGGGAAGCCCGGACGCTCCCAGCGGCCCACCCGGTCTACGGGGTGGCCTCCCGGGCCCGGCGGGTGGCCGCGTTGTACGCGGCGAGCAGGGTCTCGCCGGGCCCGCACACGGTGCCTGGGGTGCGGCAGGCGAGGCAGCCCGCGGCGTGCTCGATCGCCGCGCGCCACTCCTCCTCGGCCGCGGGCAGGGCGGTGGTCTGCTGGCCGCCCATCAGGCGTCCGGTCCGCGGCGCAGCGCGTCCATCAGCGCCAGCGGGTCGTGCCGCTGGTACTCCGGTGCGTGGCGGGGGCAGGCGAACACGGCGCCGCCGAGGCTGCCGCCTTCCGCGCCGATGAGGACCGGTTCGTCGGTGGGCAGCTGGCAGCGGACGCACAACTGGCGTCCTTCGACGCGGGGGCCGAGCTCGGCTTGTTCCGCGGCCGCGAGTGCCTGCCACAGTGCGCGGGTGTCGGTCAGGTACCGGTCGGGGGCGAGCGGTACGCGCCAGTGGGTGTTGCCCTTGTGGGAGGGCTCGGTCCAGTCGGCCGGGGGCACGCCGAGGTACGTCGCCTCGTCCGCCAGTTCGCACAGGACGCGGGTGCCACGGAGGTGCCAGCTCGCGGCGGAGCCGATGGCGACGAGCCAGTAAAGGGTGCCGCGCTGGTCCTGGATGACGGCCCCGGTGTCGTCGCCCAGGAGCTCGAGGCCGCGTTCCGCAACGGGCGGTGAGACGCGGACGGCATCCCAGTGTTTCCCCACCCGTAACGGCTCTACGTCCACCGCGGGTGGCGGTGTCCACGGCAAGGCTTGGGCATTCGTCGGCACGGTGGCCCCCGGTGTCATCGACTATCAGGTGATGACTGACCGTAAGGGCGCCGTAACAGAGGTAGGGACACAGTTTGTGTCCCTACCGCGATCAGACCACGCCGAGGCGCATGCCGAACTCCAGTAGCGCCCGACTGCGATTCGTGTTCAGCATGGTGCTGGTGGTCTCGCGAACCCCCGCGTGCATCCGCGTCGCCTGCGGCGCCAGCCGCTCGGCCTCGAGGAACGAGTCCAGGGCCTGGTCGTGCTGCCCGTTGTAGTAGCGCGCCCGGCCCACGTCGATGTAGTGGTGCGAGCGCCGCTCCTGCGCGTACTTGGCAGGGAACTTGCCCGCCATGTGCTCCGCGCGGCGCACCGCATCCCGGCCCTTCCCCATCTCCACAGGCAGCGAGACGGACCAGATGGCGACATTGGTCGGGCCGAACTGCAACTGGTAGTCGTTGCGGTCCCCGGGCAGTTGAGCAGCCAGCCGCTCCGCCTTCTGCAACTCGGCCTCGGCCGCCTTCCCCGCCGTGGCTCGTGCATAGTTCAGACTCGCCTTGAGGTGGAAGGCCCCGGTGAGGGAGACCTTTTCCGGCTGCTCGCTGCCGATGCGCCCCAGCTTGGTGAGGGCTTCGTCGATGATGGCGCCAGCCTCGTCATGCTCGCCGATACTCAGGAACTCGCCAGCGTCATACCAGCGGGCAGACAGCGCACGCAGCGGGTCGTCCGTCTGCTCCGCGGACCACACAACCCGTTCGGTGGCGAGGGTCGCATCCGAGCTACGGCCGAGCTTGTACAGGTACTGCATGGCGCACTCATAGCCGGACGCCAGCAGATCGTATGCCGCCCGGCGTTCGTCTCCTGTGGAGACGTCGACGGCGACTTGCAGGTCACGTAGCAGCGCCGGCAGCAGGTTCCCGCTCTTCGCGAGCGCGGCAGTCTGCCGGTACCGATTCGCTTCGGAGACCCGCGCGCGGAGTTCGAGAAGGTCTACCTCGGCGGCCTCTTGATCAGAAGGCCGGGTAGGGCGGCCGTGACGTAGGAGTGCACGCCGCACCGCAGCGACGGCAGCGACCGCGGCCTGACCGTCGAGGTCCGAGTCAGTCGGCGTGTACGGCTGACCAGTGATTTCGGTGGGGTGGCAGTCGAGGGCCTTGACGAACGTGAGGATCACGTCGGCCCGGTCCAGCGACCGCTTGCCCTGCTCGAACTTCTTCACGGACGAGAGAGAGTAGCCACTCTCCTGGGCCAGCCTGCGCTGATCCCATCGGCGGCGCATCCGCAGACGGGCGAGCCTCTGGCCATTCGTCTGTGCGCTCTCCGGCACGCCAAAGATTTCGGGCATACTGAGCTCCGTTCTGACGTAGACACTCAGAACGGTACCCGCGGTCGGCTCCGGGGGTACGGCTGATCGGCCCTCACCTCGGTGGGGGCCGTCGTGCTTCCTTGACACGACGAACGCCCCCTCACCCACAGTACGGAGCGAAGGGGCGTTGTCGCCGTGGCCCGTCGTACGGGCCCGACCCGCGCGGCCGGCTACGCGGTCAGGTCCACCTCGACAATCGCCGACGGGCGCAGGATCTCGAGACCGAACCGGCCCTCGAACCGGAAGCGCAGCATGTTCCGTTCGAAGTCCGAGGCCCCGCTGCCGGTGCCCAGCGCGTTCGGGTCGTACACGTTCTCCGACCAGTCCAAGACCCCATCCTGCCGCACCTGCAACTTCATCTGCGAGAAGTCCGCCAGGTACGCCGTGCCGTCCGTCGCAGCCTCCGACACGACCACCGGCACCCCCCACAGACGACGCGAGGCGGTGTTCACCGCGGCCACCGGCCCGCCGTAGTAGAACCGGGCCTCGTTGTCCTGTGTGAGCTCGAACGCCTCCCAGTCCTCCGGAGACATCAGCCACCCGGCCCGGCCGATGTAGCCGTACCGCTCCAGCTTGGTGACCGCCTTCCGGGCCGTGGTGAGGACGTCCGTGGTGTACGCCTGAGACTGCGACCCCGAGACGTTCGCCAGGCCCGTGAGGTGTTCGCCCGACCCACTGCCGTTGATGATCTCGTTCTCCAGCGCCAGGTCCAGCCCGAGGCGCATCTCCTGGTCGATGAACGGCCGCAGGAGCGGAACGTCGTCCAAGTCCTGCTTGGCGATCGGCTCCGACAGGTGCGCGATGGTGCGCACCCGGTCGTCGATGCGCTCCAGCTGGTAGGTGCTCGTCGGCTTCTTCGCGCCCGGGGCGACCACGGCCGCGTTGTTGGTGCGGGTGTTCTGCCGCAGGTAGGCGAACCGGCCCGTGGTGTTCTGCACGTTCGGCATGAGCTGGCGCACCGCCAGGACCGGCACGTCCTGGTGGACCGGCTCGGGTTCGAGCGGCACATCGACCGCGACCGTACCGGACGCCAGAATGCCCTTGAAGCCGTCCGCGCCGGACACGGCCTTGAGCACACTGTCAGCCCAGCCGGAGCCACCCGACGCCTTGACCCGCGGGTGCATCTCCGACTTCCGCGACGATGGGGCCGCGATCGCATCGCCAAGTTCGGCGAGCGTCTTACGCATCTCGGTGCCCTGCTCGGCCGCCCGGATTTCCGCACCCAGCTCGCGGGCCTCGTCCATCGCCGACTTCACGTCGGCCGCCTCGGACTTGGTCAGCTCCCGATTCTCGGCCGCCGCCCCATCCAGGATGGGCCGGGCCTTCTCGATCAGTTCCCTGAGCCGCGCGCGCTTCGCCTTGATATCCATGCCAGTGTCCTTCGGAAAGTCGTGGTGTCTTCCCGGCACGGCCGGCGGCGTGGCCCCGCTGACGCGGTAGGCGGGCCTGCAACGGTGGTCCGGGCGGCGCCGAACTGAGCGGGCCGAAGAGCTGGCGGCGCCACTCCGCGGGGGTCTGCTCGGGACGGGCGACTTGGCGGCCGGATTGGTTACCGGTGGCCGCCGCCACGCCCCTCGCATCCGCGCTCACGGACTGGTCGCTCGCGGTCCCTACTGCTGGCCGTCGATCAACCTGCCCCAATTCTACCGGGGACCGCCGACTTCGCGGGAGAGCTCACGGCCGTCCCGGTACGTCGTCAACTCCGCGCAGCCGCACCGGCACAGCAGGAAACGCAACCGCTGCACCGCCCGGCCGCCGTCCTCGATGAACCAGACACCGCCATCGGCGTCCATCAGCCGCCCCTCCGACGCCTCCGACGTCCACACCCCCGGCGGCAACGCGGCCAGCTCCGCATGCTGCATCACAACCGCGAGCAACCGCGCCCCGGCGGCGCGCCGTCCGTCCACCGGCTTTACCCTCATGTCCGCCCCCACAGCCTGTAGTCCCAGTCCTGCACGTCGATCGGGTCGCCCTCGGCGAACTCCTGATGCCCGTCCACACGCGCCGGCCCCATCGGCACCCGCGCCGCCCGCGGCCGGTGCCAGTCCTGCCCGGCGGCGGGCGCCTGGTCGTCCTCGTCCATGCCTCTCTCCTCACGCAAACGGGTTGTCGTCGTCCCGGCCCTGGTCGTCGGTGTCCGCCAGGCCGATGCGGACCCGGGCGTCCGTCGTCAGTCCCAGTTCGCGCGCCCAGTACCGGAGCTGTTGCGACGCTTCGCGCATCGCCACGGTGGCCGGGTTCTTCACCATCCGCCCGCGGTCCATGTCCGACCGGCCCTCTACCACCGGGCCCCGGTCCCGTACGTCCGCCGCGGCCGAGGCGAACGCCGACCACCACGAGCAGTAGGCCACCAGCGCGGCCCGCTCGCCCTCGCGGAACCGGGTGGCGTCCATGGCGTACACCTCGGCCAACCGGTCCCATTCCGTCAGCCCGGCGTCGTCCAGCACTCCGGGGCGGTTCGACCAGTCCAGCCCCAAGCCGCCGATCTCGGCTTCCTTCGCGACGCGCAGCGCGGGCATGGACGTCTTGATCTTCAACCCCTCGGGGATCTTGGGGTCCGTGCGTCGTGCGGGCATGAGCCTTCCTCTCCAAAAGCGGTTCTGAACGCCGTTGGCGTGCGCCGAGTTGACCGCGCCGGGCCCTTAGCGATCTTGGCCAGCGATCCAGACTCCCCTACCCCCCCGGCGGATCACTACAGGTGTAGTGGCCATCAGGGGCGGAAGGTGTCGGGGGTGGCAGCGCGGAGTGTGTCGGGGAGCGTCGAGATGGCGCCGGCCAGCACCGGGCATCCGTCGTCGTGCTGGATGCGGGCGTGAAGGGTGCCGGTCTCCTCGTTGGCGGCCAGCTCGGTGACTTCGCCGGTGCAGTGGCCGCAGCGGTAGTTGCTGACGAGGGCGGCGAGGAGTCTGGCGGGTCCGGCTACGAGGTCGGTCCGGTCGGGAGCGTTCACGTCGTCTCCTTACGTAAAGGGGAAGTAGTGACATACATGGCAAACATGGAAGTGACCTGCGGTCTTGTAGTGACAGACATGGGTGACACGAGTGGCAGGCATGGCACACATGGCAGGCATGGGGGCTCATGTGTGTCACCCATGTCTGCCATGTGTGTCATCGCGCCTGATCCGTAACGGTGCTGGTCGGGGCCATGTCTGCCATGCGTGCCATGCGTGCCGTGCGCGTGGTGGGGTGGCCGTGCATCAGTCGTCCTCCTGGTCCGTGACGGCTCCAGGCAGACACCACTGAGAGCGGCGGTCCTTGCCGAAGCCGGAGTGCCGCGTGACGAGGCCGAGCTTCCGGCGCGCGCGGTGCAAGGAGGACTCGCTGATGCCGTCCTTGCGTGCGGCCTTCTTGATGTCTGCGGCGATGTCCTCGCCGCCCACATCAGTGAGGTACCCGCGGAGCCACTGGACGGTTTCGTTCGCCTCCTCCCGCCCGCTGTCCGATCCGGACTCCTCGCGCATCACCTCGCGGACAGAGGTGTTCGTCTCGGGGCCGAGGACGAACCGGGAGACGTACGAGGGGCCTTCCTCGGTGTCCACCGTCACGGGCTGGATGGTGTAGAGGTGCGAGGGCAGGCCGAGGCGGCCGAGGTTGTTCTTCTCCAGGCTCATGACGAACTGGGCGGTGCCGTCCTCGGCTTCCTGCTGGGCGAAGGCGATGAGCGAGCGGATGAGCTGGCCGAAGGCACCGGACCCTGCGACGCGCGACAGAGGGTCGGCGGACCCGGCCTTGGTGAAGTGGGCCAGGCCGAGGATCGTGAAGCCGTGCCGGTCGGCGGTGGCCACCAGCGGTTCGAGCGCCTGGCGGACCTCCGCTGCCCGGTAGTCGTTGATGCCCTTGTCGATGTACGAGAGCAGCGGGTCCATCACCAGCAGTGCGACGCCGTGCCGTTCGGCTTCCTGGCCGAGGAGCGTGGTGTCGTACGGCAGCGTGAGCCGGGCGTGTGGCTGTTCGTCGTCTCGCACGGTGACGTGGAAGACGAGGTCCATGTCCGCGCCGGCCGCGACGAGTCGGGGCGCGATGGTGTACGTCCACGAGTCCTCGGCGGCGGCATAGATGACCGCCCGCGGTTTCTCCCACAGCTCGCCCGGGAGCGTCCCAGTGGTGACGCGGGCGGTCATCCAGACGGCGAACTGGGACTTGCCGAGGCCGGGACCGCCGGCCGCGATGACGAGGGAGTACATGGGAATGCGGCCGTGCGAGGTGGGTGGGGCGCCCTCGGGGGTGGTGTCCCACAGCCATCGGACGGGCCGGATGCGGATCTTGGACGCGGGCCTGAGAACGAGTGCGCGCTGCGGCTGGTCGTCCTCGGCCTGGTCGTTCGGCCACATCGGGGGCAGATCGTCCGCGACCGGGCCGAGGATAGGTGTGGAGCCGCGCAGGCCCGCCGTCAGCACGTCGGCTGGCGGTAGGCCCGCGTCGTCGTACGTCGTCACGAAGTGGTCTCCGGGGTCAGGTACTTGCCGGGCTGTCCGGGGATGGCGATCGGGGGCCACCCGGGCGTGACCCGGAGCCGGTGCGCCGGGCGGTAGTCGCGGGCGGCGCGCTGCTCGGCATTCGTCTTGCGTCGGGCCAGGGCCGGGGCGATGCGGGCCGCGGCGGCGTTGGCCGCGGCGGTCACCTCGCCGAACCACGCCTCGGGGTCGTCCTCGGCGAGCTGGTCGAGGCGGGCCCGCTCAGCTTCGGCACGACGGTGGAGCTCGGCCGCTTCGAGGGTGGCCGCGTAGCAGCGCGGGTCGCGGGGGTCGAGCTGGAGCCATTCGACGGTGCCGTATGCGGGCCATTCGGTGACGGCGAGGGCCGCGACCTGGGTTTCGGCGCGGAGCGCGGTGATGTCTCCGGCCATGGCGTTGTGGGGTACGGCGCGCAGGGGGCGCCCCCGCCCGGCGTCGGCCAGGCGGGGGCGGTTGGTGGTACTGGTCACCGGGCGTCCCACTCGGCGCGGGCCTGGACAAGGCGGGCGTGGACGGCGCGCATCTGGT
Source organism: Streptomyces cucumeris (assembly GCF_024295805.1). Classification (GTDB taxonomy): domain Bacteria; phylum Actinomycetota; class Actinomycetes; order Streptomycetales; family Streptomycetaceae; genus Streptomyces; species Streptomyces cucumeris. The sequence continues at coordinate 108,072 of NZ_JANCLX010000016.1, read as the reverse complement.
CGACGTGCGCGGCGAGCTGGTCGATGACGGCGGCGAACTCGTCCGGGGTCAGCCCCTCCATCACCGAGTAGTTCTGGGCGATGTCGACGCCGACGTGCGGCACCTGGAGCCGCGGGTCCTTCGAGTGCGGGGCGACCATGATCTGAGCAGTGAGGAAGTTGTCCTCGACCGTGCCCTGCTCGGGGTCGAAGACGGGCAGGGTCACGGACGGCTCGTCGCCGATGTGGTGCCAGATGTCCTCGGCGTGCTGCTCGCCGTCAGTCTGCGGCTGGTGGTCGATGGTGCAGTCGCGGAGGCAAGTCTCGGTCAGGATGCCGCCGCCGCGGATCGGGATGGTGAAGGTGCGCGGCTGCGCATCCGCCCTGGTGGCGACGTGTTCGGAGCGCCCCGAAGCCGGGCCGGTCTCGGCACTCTGCTCGATGGCGGCGAGCTGGTCGGCGAGGGCGTCGAGGGCGTCCGCGCCTTCCCGGAGGTTGGCGGCGGTCTGCCGGGCCCCAGCCGAGTCGGTGTCGACATCCGAGCAGGATTCGCTGCGGATCGCGGCGACGGTCCTCGGATTGTCGGGGTCGTCGCTGGTGTAGAGATCGGCGACGATCAGCGCGGCGGACTTGCCCGGGCCCGTGATCCTGACCGGCCGAACCGGTGCCCCGGCAAGCGGCGCGGTGGTCCCGGCCTGCTGCCCGGCGAGCGTGTTCAGGCTGGTGACGAACGCGGCGGCCTGCCGGGCGGCGTCGCGGGTGGCCTCGGGGGTCTCGAGGTTGACGTCCTCGTTGAGGCAGAGGACGACGGCGCCGAGGTCTTCGCTGAGCGCCGCCGAGAAGATCGGGGCACCCGGGTTCGGCTCGATGACCTTGGGGGTGGCATCGGCGAGGAAGGCGGCGATGACCGGGAACTGCGCGTCGACGGAGCGGCGCACGGCCTCCTGCTCGGCGGCCTCGGAGACGGCCGCGGGGAGCTTTCCAGTGGGCCTCAGGTCAAGCGCCGGGATCGTGGCGGTGGTGTGTGCCATCATGGGCTCAGTCCGTTCTCTGTTGAAGCCCTGGGTCGCTGCCGAGCGATGAGCCCGGGGCTTCGGCGTTTCTGGGGTTCGGGTAGGCCCTCAGCGAGGCGTTGGCGCGCCTGCTGGGGGCCGTTCTCATGCGGCCTGTGAGAGGACGGCCACCAGGGAGGCCGTCACGACACGCTGGCTGGTACCAAGCGGGAGCACCCGTACGGGGGCATCACCGCTCTTGATCAAGGCGTAGAGATGACTCCGGGAGACGCCGAGGGCGGACGCGGCTTGAGCCACGCCGACCGTTGCCGGCCACCCCTTCACGTCAGCGAGCGTGGGAGTAGTCACGCCGCCGCGCCCTTGTCCTGAGACTGCTGGTCGAGCCACGTTTCAACATCGCTCCAGCGGGCCTTGAGGTGCTTGCCCACCTTCATGAGCCTCGGGCCGGTGCCCTTTTGCTTCCAGCCGTACAGAGTCTTGATCGGCACGCCGAGGTAGTCGGCTACCTCTTGCGCACTGGCAAGGGGACGCCTCGGGGCATTGACCACGATGAACCTCCGATTCTTGACCGATACAGCTTCGCGCCTTAATCGGCCATGGCCAACACGATGGCACGCAGCAACGGGAACGGTCAAGCAGGAACGAGTTAATCGGAGAAGTAACGGGACTTGACCGATCAACCAGCGGCATGGATAGTGAGGGCCGTGGATGAACCGGAAGTGCTGCTCTTCGGCGGCGGTAAGTGGCTGCGCGTGTCTTGGGCTGACCGCCCCTACCGCGTCCTGGCGCGGGTGGAGGAACGCGACGGACGACGGGTCATCGTGGACCTGGTGGTCCGATCCAGGGAGCACGTCGACTCTGGGACGCTCAAGGGTCTGCCGATCGGCTGGCTCGAAGGGGTGGCCAACGCGCCGGAAGCGCGAGAGCACCTCAATGAGTCCAACACCGACACGGACCGGATGAGCCTGGTCCTCGCGGAACTGGAGCTGGTCATCGATGAGATGACCGCGAAACCAGCGGAGCGGTTCATGGGCGCCGAAGTGAAGCGTCAGCCGCTTCAGCGACCCGACGGGCGGGACCCGGACTTCTTCTACCGACAGGTGGCGGAGGCGTATATGGACGTGCTCCGCAAGACCTCTGCAATCGCCCCCGTTCTGGCTGAAGAGGCTGGCGTACCAGTCGCGACCGCCCGGCGGTGGGTACAAGAGGCGCGCAGGCGGGGGTTCCTGCCGCCAGCGCGCCAAGGCCGGGCTGGCTAAGACCAGCCCTGAGATAGATCAAGAAGGGGGGCGTTCGATGGGCGATCCAATCAAGAAGATCACCCTCAAGGACGGCACCACCCGGTACCGCTTCGTCGTGGACATCGGCCACGACGCCAACGGCAAGCGGAAACAGCTCACCGTCACCAAGGACACCAAGACTGAGGCGAAGAACGAGCGGGCCCGAATCCTGCACCAGCGCGCGAACGGCACCCTCGTACCGCCCAGCAAGATGACGGTGGACGAGCTGCTGAACGACTGGTTGAAGTCCGCGACCCGCGATGTCGAGGAAGGCACCGCGGCCAACTACGAGGATGCAGTGCGGCCGGTCCGCGTCCATCTCGGACACAAGCCGCTCCAGGAAATCACCGAGGACGACGTCGAAAGCCTCATCGACTGGATGCTGACCTCCGGCCGCGTACGCGGCGGGAAGGCCGGCACCGGCCTGGGACTCCGCTCGGTGCAACTCACCTTGGGCCGTCTGCGGTCCGCGCTCCACCTCGCCGTGCGGCGCCAGCTGGTGACGCGGAACGTGGCCGAGCACGTCACCATCCCGCGCCAGGCCCGCCAGGAGGCAAAGGCCAAGAGGGCGAAGCGGGTGCCGTGGACAGAGCAGGAGGTGAAGGTGTTCCTCGCCGAGTGCCAGGGACACCGGCTCCATGCCGCGATGCTCCTGCTGCTCCTCGGGCTACGGCCCGCCGAGGTCTGCGGCATGCGCTGGTCCGAGGACGTAGACCTGACGGCAGGAACAATCCAGGTCGAGACGACGCGGACCATGGTCCGGGGCAAGGTCGTGGAGAAGGACCCGAAGTCGGAGCGAGGGAAGCGGACGCTCCCCCTTCCTGCGGTCGTGCTCGGCGCGCTGCGGGCAGCCAAGGCCGCGCAGGCCAAGGAGAAGTTGGCCGCGGGCCAGGGGTACACCGACAGCGGCCGCGTGGTGGTCGATGAGCTGGGCGAGGCGGCCAAGACCGATTGGCTGCGTCGCCGGGTCTACAAGCTCATGGAGGCGGCCGGGGTCCGCAAGGTGCGCCCGTACGACGCTCGGCACGCGTGCCTGACGTGGATGGCGACTTCGGGCGTGCCCGACGTCATCGTGTCGGCGTGGGCTGGGCATTCGGATCTCAGCTTCACGAAGCGGGTGTATGTGCACCCGGATGCTGAGGACTTGAGGGCGGGCGCGGACCACATGCAGAAGGTCCTCGGCTAGCAAGATCAGACAGCGAATGTGAGAAATCGTGAGACGACGACCCCTAGAAAAAGACCAAGGGCCCCGTCTCACCTGAGTGAAACAAGGCCCTGACCTGGGCGGGAATCATTCCCTAGACTGCGCGCTCGGCAGGATTCGAACCTGCAACCTCTTGATCCGTAGTCAAGTGCTCTATCCGTTAAGCTACGAGCGCTTGGCTTCCCGGCGGTTTTTCTTGCCGGTCGGCGTTGCGGGGACAACATTACATGACCTGCGGCGTCACGCGAAATCCGTTTCCCACACCACCCCTGACCTGCGGAAACTCCACTTTTGAGGGTCGGTCCGCCCGGCATCGGAACCCATCGGGGAGACAGCAGGAGACCGAGGTCGGGGCCATGATCGATTCACCCGTCGACACATAGCGCATACGGGCGGGCGCATATGGTTACGTCGCCGGGCAGGGCGCGTCGGCCGCCACAAACGCAGGAGCCCCGGCCGATTTCGGCCGGGGCTCCTGAGGAAGCGGAGGCTGAGGGATTTGAACCCTCGATGGGCTTTAAGGCCCAAACCGCATTAGCAGTGCGGCGCCATAGACCAGACTAGGCGAAGCCTCCAGCACACCAGTCTCATCACGCGAGCGCGATGTGGTGTGTGCAGATGATGTCACAGCCCAGCGGGATGTCACCAATCGCGCCCTACGGTACTCGGCGGGCGGGCACCACCGCAAAGCCCTATTGGCGGCGCAACGCGCGCGGGGGCGGCGCGTTAGAGGGGGCAGGGGCAGCGCGCCCCGGATCGATCACACCAGGAGTGCCCCCATGGCCCTGCTGCACCGTCTCGCCGTCACCGCCGCCGTCACGACCGCCGCCTCCGTCGCCGCACTGGCCCCCGCGTGGGGGACACCGCTGCCGCTGCCCCTGCCGATCGACGGGGAGAGCGCCGACCGTCTGGTGATCACCGTGAGCGAGAGCGGGGGCCCGGCGGATGCCGCACGGTACGTGCTGTCCTGCCACCCGACCGGTGGCACGCATCCGCGGGCGCGGGCGGCGTGCGGGCAGCTGGATTCGCAGACGGAGTGGGGGCGGGACCCCTTCGCCCCGGTGTCGCCCGCGGCGATGTGCACGGGGGTGTACGGGGGGCCGGCTACCGCGCGGGTGACCGGGCACTGGGCGGGGCGGCCGGTCGACGCGCGCTTCGACCGCTCCAACGGGTGTGAAATCGCCCGGTGGGATCGGTTCTCCGTGGTTTTGCGCATGCATGGCAGCTGATGCGTGGTGATGGGAGACGACCGGGGGATTGGCCCGGGACGGAGAAGGGCCGGTCCCCGGAGAGGTTTGTCCGGGCGTGCGTCGAGACGCGTACGTCGTGCTGCGAGCTCGCTCTCATCTGCCGTCGCGCCCGGCGCCGGTGCCCGTAGACTCCCCTAGAGACACTCCGCAGACGGGGAAGCAGAACGACCGCGAGTGTCAGCAAGGTGCGGTAGTCAGGGAGGAAGCGTCGTCGTGAGCAGCAGGCCATCCCGAGGCGCTGCTCGCCTCGCAGCGATACTCGATGCCCTTCCGGACGCGCTGCTGCTGGTCAACTGCAACGGCACGGTCGTCAACGCCAACCACATCGCACTCGAGTCCTTCGAGACGCCGGGCACCGCGCTCGTCGGTCGTGGTCTGCTCGACCTGCTCCCCTCCTTCGATCCCAATCGCATTCCCGGGTCGATGCGGCGCCCCACCGACGCGGAGCAGACGAGCGGCACCAAGCCGACCCGGATGATGGCCCGGCGCACCGACGGGGCGCAGTTCCCCGTCGAGGTGACCAGCGCCAATCTGGAGGACGGCCGGACCCCCTACGCCGATCAGTACAGCTACACCGGTGATGAGCTGCTGATGCTCATCGTGCGCGACCTGACCGGGACGCTCGACACCGAGGCCGAACTCGCCCGTCAGCAGCGCCAGACCGAGATGATCCTGCGCGCGGCGGCGGAGGGCGTGGTCGGCGTGGACACCGAGGGCAAGGTGGTCCTCGTCAACCCGTCCGCGGCGCAGATCCTCGGTTACCGGGCCAGCGACCTGGGCGGTCAGGAGCTTCACTCTCTTGTACACCACTCGCGCCCGGACGGTTCCCCCTTCCCGTTCGAGGAATCGCCGCTCGCCGACACCCTGCGGTCCGGCCGCAAGCACCGGGTGCGTGGCCAGACGCTGTGGTCCAAGGACGGCAGTCAGGTCCCGGTCGATCTGACGACGGCGCCGGTGCGGGACGGTGAGCAACTCGTCGGCGCCGTGATGACCTTCACCGACCGACGGGCCGAACATGCCATGGCCACGTCCCACGCCGAGGAGGTGGAGGGGCTCACCTCGCGGCACACCGAGGAGCTGGAGGCCCTCGCCGCCCGGCACGCGACCGAGATCGAGGAGCTCAACGCCCGGCACACCCAGGCGGTGGAGGAGCTCCAGGAGGAGCTGACCGGGGAGCGCGAGCGGTACGCGGAGCGGCTGGAGTCGCTCACCGACCGGAACGCCCAGCTGCTAGCCGTGCTCGACCAGTCGTTGCGCGGTCCGCTGCTGGAGCTCCGCCACGAGCTGGGCGTCCTCGCCGACGACCCGGCCGGGCAGCTGTGGCCGGAGGCGAACCAGATCCTGCACCACCTCGCCGCCGGGTACACCCGGATGACCACGCTCGTGGACAACGTCCTGGGCTACCAGCGGCTCGACGCGCACGGGGAGGAGCTGGCCCGGCGCGTGGTCTCCATGGACGAGGTCGTGTCGGCCGGTGTCGAGGGCGCGATCGAGCTGATCGGTCCTGGGCGGGCACAGTTCGCCGTGCACGCGCCGCCGATCGAGGCCGAGGTGGACGCGGAGCGGCTGGCCCAGGCGCTGGCCCACCTCGTCGCCGACGTCGCGGGGGTCGACTCGACCGGCAAGGCGGCCTCGGGCGGCGCCCCCACCGGGGACTCGACGATCGTGGTCGCGGCGGCCAAGCGCGGGAACGTCATAAGGATCGAGGTGCGCGGCCCCTACGCGGGCGGCGACCCAGTGCACGAGCCCATCGTGCGCGGGATCGTGCGCCGGCACGGAGGCGTGCTGCAGACCCATGAGATGCCGGGCATGGGCGGACACGCCTATGTCCTGGAGGTGCCGATCTCGGCCGCCGCCGCGGACCAGGAGCGCGCGGACGCCGCGCCGGGCGCGGAGCGGGGCGACGGGACCGACGGTACGCGGGGGCAGGGCACCGCGGGCGGTGCCGCGTCCGCCGCTGACACCTCCGGTGGCGGTACGTCGGGCGGTGGCACGGCCGGGGACGGCACCGGTCACACCCCGACCGGGCGGCGCCGCGCCCGTCCGCACCCCGATGAGACGCCCGCCCCGGGCACCGCCACCCAGGACACCGACGGCAACGGGACGGAGACCGGCGAGCAGGGCGCGGGCGCCCCGGCGGCCGAACAGCCCCCCGCCGACGGTGATGACACCGGCGCGCACCACAACGAGCCCCGGCCCACCGGACGCCGACGCGCCCGTCCGCACCCCGACGAGACCCCCGCCCCCGGCACCGCCACCCAGGACACCGACGGCAACGGGACCGGTCACCACCGCCACGCCGACGCCGACGAGGGTCCGGAGGCGGCTCCGCGACCGGTCGGCCCCGCCGGTATGGGCGTGGTGCCGCCGCAGGGCATGGCCGCCCCGGGACACGCTCCCGGCGGGCGGCGGCGCGGTGCCCCCGCGCAGGAGAACGGCGCCGCCCCCCGGCCCGCGCTCGCGCTGCCCCCGGCGGCGGCCGACGCCACCGGCCCGGCCCCGCGCCGGCAGCCGCAGCCGGGCGCCGTACCCGCGCTGCCCGCCGCCCGCGGACCCGAGCACGAACAGCTCCCGCCGCATGAACAGGTTCCGCCGCACGAGCAGCAGCAGGCGCCGTGGGACCAGGCCCCGCGGGACACCAACGGCGGCCAGCCGGACGGGGCTTCCGCGCCCACGGGCCGCCGCCGCGCCCGCCGTGCGCTGGCCGAGGCCCCGGAGCGGCTCTCGCCCGAGCAGGAACAGGCCCAGGGACAAGGACAGGGACAGGGACAGCCCGCGGCGGAGCCCGGTGCCGCCCGGTCCCCCTTCGCACTGCCGCCCGCCGCGGCCGACCGGACACCGGATTCCGGGACGCTGCCGCCGGAGCTGGGCCCGGCCGGACCGGCCGGACTGGTCCCGGCGCAGCACGGTCCCCGTGGGGCCGCGCAGCCGCAGGCCGGTGGCGGTCTGGCCGTCCGGGGTGAGCCCGTACCGCCGGGCGGTGCTCCGGGGCAGGGGGAGTCGGCCATGGCCGCGCTGCCCGCCGCCCGTGGACCCGAGCATGAACAGCTTCCGCCGCATGACCAGCAGGCCCAGCCGACCGGCCGCCGCCGGGCGCGTCGGCCACTGTCCGAGGAGCAGCCGGAACCGCCCCAGCAGGACGGTCCGCAGCAGAGCGGTCCGCCGTCCGGCCAGTGGCCGGGGGCTACGGGCGCGCCGGGTGCCCCCGCGCGACCGGGTTCCCAGCCGCTGCCCGCCGAGGCGGCGCCGGGCGCGGACTCCACCCAGGGCCGGGCGTTCAGCGTGCGGACGCTCGGGCAGGGTGTGCCGTTCGCCCAGCAGGTCGGTGAGCACGCCACGGGTCAGCATCCGACCGGACAGCACCCCATCGGCCAGCACCCCACCGGGGTCCAGCGTCTGGGCCAGCCGCAGGGCGGCCGTCCGCCGGGGCAGCAGCCGACGGCGCAGCCCCAGCCCCAGACGCCCTCCGGCGGTACGGCCACCGCGGGTTCGGGCCGGCGGCGCAAGCTGGCCGCCCGGCCCGACGTACAGGAGCCGGAGCAGGACGGGCCCGTCCCGGAGAGCGCGGCGGCCGCGGGCCGGACGCCCGCACCACAGCCGCAGTCCGGGGCCCAGCCCGCGGCACCGGCGCGTCCGCAGCCCGGTGCGGGCGGCGCGCAGCCGCATCGCGCACCGGGGCCGCAGAGCTCGGGCCGCGCCTTCGCGATCGGCGCGCCGGACGACGGCGCCGAGGGGCCGGAGCCGCTGGACGGACCGAACGGCGCGATCGAGGTCGTCGACGACCGCACCCCGCCGCTGGACGACGAACTGCCCCCGGAGCCGCTGGACAACCCGCGCCGCCTCCTGGTGTGGCCCGCACCGGACATGTCCACGCAGCAGGCGCTGAGCGACCGCGGCTACCGCCCGGTGATCGTCAACTCCCGTGAGGAGGTGGACGCGCAGATCGCCGCGTATCCGGCGGCGCTCTTCGTGGATCCGCTGACCGGGCCGATCACCCGCACCGCACTCCAGTCGCTGCGTACGGCGGCGGTCGCCGCCGAGGTGCCGGTGCTGGTGACCGCGGGGCTCGGCCAGGCGACACGTGAGGCGGCATACGGTGCCGACCCGGCCGTCCTGCTCAAGGCGCTCGCCCCGCGCGACAGCGAGCAGCATCCGCCGCGCGTCCTGCTGATCGAGGAGCACGAGCCGATCGCGGCGGCGCTGACGGCGACGCTGGAGCGGCGCGGGATGCAGGTGGCCCGCGCGGCGACGGACGCCGACGCGGTGACGCTCGCGGGCCAGATGCGGCCGAACCTGGTGGTGATGGACCTGATGCAGGTGCGCCGCCGCCGGGCCGGGATCGTGGACTGGCTGCGCGGCAACGGTCTGCTCAACCGCACCCCGCTGGTCGTCTACACCTCGGCGGACATCGACCCGGGGCAGCTCTCGCGGCTGGCGTCGGGCGAGGCCGTGCTGTTCCTCGCGGAGCGTTCGACGAGCGACGAGGTGCAGGCCCGGATCGTGGACCTGCTGGCGAAGATCGGCACCAACTGACGACAGCGGTCGGCGGCTCCGGCCGGTGGAGCGGCGGGCGGGGCGAACGTGCCCCCGCCCCGCGCCACCGCTCCCGGGCCCGGTTTCCGACCAAGGCCGGTTTCCGACCGGAACCCGGCTCCGGCCGGGACCGGTTCAGTCCAGCTCGGTCACATCCAGCTCCCCGTCCGCGTACTGCTTCCGCAGCAGTTTCTTGTCGAACTTGCCCACGCTCGTCTTCGGCACCACCGGGATCAGCGCCCAGCGCTCGGGGAGCTGCCAGCGCGCGATCCGCTCGGCGAGGAAGGCCCGGAGCGTCCCGTAGTCGGCGGTGGCGCCCTCCTTCAGCACCACGGTGGCCAGCGGGCGCTCGCCCCACTTCTGGTCCGGAACGGCGACGACCGCCGCCTCCGCGACCTCCGGATGCCCCATGAGCTGGTTCTCCAGCTCGACCGAGGAGATCCACTCACCACCGGACTTGATGACGTCCTTGGCGCGGTCGGTCAGCACCAGATAGCCGTCGGGCGTGATGGTGCCGACGTCACCGGTCTTCAGCCAACCGTCCTCGGTGAACTTGTCGTCCGGGCGGAACGGCTCACCCGCCGCGCCTCCGTAGTACGACCCGGCGATCCACGGGCCACGCACCTCCAGCTCACCCGCCGTCACGCCGTCCCACGGCACCCGGCTGCCGTCGGGCGCGGTCAGCCGGGCCTGTACGGAGGCCGGGAAACGGCCCTGGCTGACGCGGTACGGCCAGGCCGCCTCCTCCGATACACCGGCGGGCGGCTGGGCGATGGTGCCCAGCGGCGAGGTCTCCGTCATGCCCCAGGCGTGCACCACGCGGATGCCGTGGCGCTCCTCGAACTCCTTCATCAGGGCGGGCGGGCAGGCCGCACCGCCGATGTAGACATTCCGCAGACAGGCCACGTCCCGCGGGTTCGCGTTCAGCTCGGCGAGCAGCCCGTGCCAGATGGTCGGCACGGCGGCGGCGATGGTGGGGCGGACGCTCTCGATCATCTCGGCCAGCGGCTCGGGCTGGAGAAAGCGGTCGGGCATCAGGATCGAGGCGCCCGCCATGAAGGCGGCGTGCGGAGTGCCCCACGCGTTCGCGTGGAACATCGGCACCACCGGCAGCAGGGTGTCGCGCCCGGAGACCGCGAATGACTCGGCACTGTTGACCTGCATGGAGTGCAGATAGATCGAACGGTGGCTGTAGGCCACGCCCTTGGGGTCCCCGGTCGTCCCCGAGGTGTAGCAGAGCGCGGCGGCCTCGCGCTCGTCGAGCTCCGGCCAGTCGTACGCGGTGGGCCGGCCCTCGATCAGGTCCTCGTACTCATGGACCCGCGCACCGCAGCCGTCGAGGAGGGAGCGGTCGCCCGGACCGGTGACCACGAGGTGCTCCACGGAGCCCAGGCCGGGGAGGAGCGGGGCGAGCAGGGGCAGCAGCGAGCCGTTGACGATGATCACGCGGTCCGCCGCGTGGTTCACGATCCAGCTGAGCTGCTCGGCGGGCAGCCGGAGGTTGAGGGTGTGCAGCACGGCGCCCATGGACGGCACCGCGAGATAGCACTCCAGATGCTCGCAGTTGTTCCACAGGAGGGTGCCCACGGGCTCACCGCGCTCGACCTCCAGCTCATCGCGCAGCGCGTGGGCGAGCGCGGCGGAACGTCCGCCGACCTCCCGGAAGGTACGGCGCTGGGGCGCACCCTCGCCGGTCCAGGTGGTCACCTCGGCCGCGCCGTGCACGACCGACCCATGCATGAGGATGCGGGTCACGGTCAGCGGTACGTCCTGCATCGTGCTGAGCACCGGGGCCTCCAGGGTTCCGGTTACGCGCGGGTAGAAGTGCCGCTGATTCTGCTGCCGACCGGCTGGTATGTCATCCCCTGTGGATAACTCCGCTGTGGATAACCCCTGTTCCGCGCCGCACAGCGTCACCCTTCCGCGCTGCCCCGCACCCCTTGGTCCCGCCCGCGCCCCCGTCCATACGGGCGCCGCCGCCGCGGATCAGGCCGCGCGGGAGAGCTCCGGGTCCTCGCGCAGCTTGCCCAGGGCCCGCGAGACCGCGCTCTTGACCGTGCCGACGGACACCCCGAGCACCTCGGCGGTCTGGACCTCACTCAGGTCCTCGTAGTACCTGAGGACGACCATGGCCCGCTGGCGGTCCGGCAGCCGCAGTACCGCGCGCCACATGGTGTCGCGGAGCACCTGCTGCTCGGCGGGGTCGGGAGCGGGCACCGGATCCGGCTCGGGCAGCTCCTCGCACACGAACTCGTCGACCTTGCGCTTGCGCCACTGCGAGGTACGGGTGTTCACCAGCGCCCGCCGCACATAGCCGTCCAGCGCCTTGTGGTCCTCGATGCGCTCCCACGCCAGGTACGTCTTGGCCAGCGCGGTCTGGAGCAGGTCCTCGGCGTCGAAGGCGTTGGCGGTCAGCGAGCGGGCGGTGCGCAGCAGAACCGGCCCCCGTGCCGTCACGTACGAGGAGAACGACGGGAACGCGGCGGTGGATGCGCCCGTGCACACGGTCGTGGTCATGTCTCCACGCTATGAGCGCGCAGGTCATCCCGGATCGGCCCCAGGTGCCGAAGCCGCGTCCGCCTCTGGTTGTAGGGGTGGGGCTGCCACCACCTCCTGAGGGGGGAGGAGGTGTGGAGAGCATCAGGGATCCACCGGAGGGGGCGGGGACCGTTCAGTCGACGATCGCGACCGGCGCGTCCACCTTGTTGCGGTCGATCCGCAGCGTCCGGCCGCCGTGCGTGACATCGACATTGCCACGGTACTGATGGATGCGGCGGTGCGGCTGCCAGGCGGCCTCGGCCACGGCCGGCTCCCCGTGCAGCGACGCCTTTCCGGTCCAGCGGGCGAACCAGAGGATGGAGGGCAGGTCGTCGACGCCCGCCCGCCGCGCCTGTTCCATATGGCGCACCCCGGAATCCGCGCTGCTGTAGAACCCGGGGAAGTAGCCCCGCGCGCTGACTTCGCGGTTCCAGGCGCGGATGAAGGAGAGCGTGGTGGCGGCGCAGTCCGCGTCCGACCGGTCGTACGCCTCCATGTCGAGGTAGAGCGCGCTGCGCTCCTTCATGCCCAGCGCCTTGGCGCGGAACACCGCGTCCAGCGCCTCCGCGCGCCCCTGCGCCCAGGGGGCGGGGCCGATGGGGACGCGTGTCTTGTCGATGTTGCGGACGCACGGTGACTGGGAACCGACGTAGACGGGCAGTGCGTGCCACCCCAGGTCCGCGGCGCCGCGCAGCCAGGAGGCGGTGAGATGCGGCTGGACCGGGCAGGCCCGGCCACGGCCGCCGAAGTAGACGCCGAGGGCCCGGTAGCGGGAGCCGTGCCAGGCGCGCAGGGTGCTGAGGGGCGGGGTGTGGCAGGTGTCGAAGGCCCAGCCCGTGAAGACCTCGGCGCCCAGGGTGCGGGGGTCGGGGAGCGCGGACGGCGCCGACGCGAAGCCGCCGCCCCCGGACGACGCGGAACGCATGGCCGGGGACGAGCCGGTGGGCGCACCGTCGGACGAGGCAGGGGCGGCAGCGGCGATCGAGGCGGCCAGCGCCACGGCCAGACCCGCGGTACAGCTCGTGACCGTCCAGCCCCTCTGCATTCTTCGGTTCATATGACAAATGAAGGGGGACGGAGGACGACCGGGCCCGCAGACACGCGCGCGGTTCAGCCGTCTGCGCCGAGGAGGAGCCCGGATGTCGGTACTCCGGTGCCCGCGGTGACCAGGACGCGCGCGGCGTGCGGGACCTGGTTCACCGAGATGCCGCGGATCTGCCGCACACCCTCCGCGATGCCGTTCATCCCGTGCAGATACGCCTCGCCGAGCTGGCCTCCGTGCGTATTCAGGGGGAGCGCGTCCTCGGCGACGAACCCCGGCGCCTCACCGCGCCCGCAGAAGCCGAACTCCTCCAGCTGCATCAGGACGAACGGAGTGAAGTGGTCGTAGAGGATCCCGACATCGATCTCGGCCGGAGTGAGCCCGCTGTCCCGCCACAGCCGCCGCGCCACCACGGCCATCTCCGGCAGCCCGGTGAGATCGTCCCGGTAGAAGCTGGTCATCTGCTCCTGGCCGCGCCCCGCCCCCTGCGCCGCGGCCGTGATCACCGCGGGCGGATGACGCAGGTCACGGGCGCGCTCAACACTGGTGACCACGATGGCCTGACCGCCGTCCGTCTCCTGGCAGCAGTCGAGCAGTCGCAGCGGTTCGACGATCCAGCGCGAGGCGGCGTGCTCGGCGAGGGTGATCGGCTGGCCGTGGAAGTACGCGGCCGGGTTCGTGGCCGCGTACCGCCGGCCGGTCACGGCCACATGGCCGAAGACCTCGGGCGTCAGCCCGTGGACGTGCAGATAGCGCTGTGCGGCCATGGCCACCCAGGACGCCGGGGTGAGCAGACCGAACGGCAGCACCCAGCCGAGCGCGGCCCCCTCGGCCGAGGGTTCGCGGTGCTGCACCCCGGCCCCGAAACGCCGCCCGGAGCGCTCGTTGAACGCGCGGTAGCAGACGACCACCTCGGCGACCCCGGTCGCGACGGCGAGGGCGGCCTGCTGGACGGTGGCGCACGCGGCGCCCCCGCCGTAGTGGACGCGCGAGAAGAACGACAGCTCACCGATCCCGCACGCCTGGGCGACGGTGATCTCGGGGCTGGTGTCCATCGTGAACGTGACGAGCCCGTCCACATCGGCCGGGGTGAGCCCGGCGTCGGCCAGGGCGGCCCGCACGGCCTCGGCCGCGAGCCGCAGCTCACTGCGGCCGGAGTCCTTGGTGAACGCGGTGGCGCCGATGCCCGCGACGGCCGCGGCGCCGCCCAGGGTGCCGGTCCGGCGGGCACTCACCGGGGATCCTCGGCCGGCGCGGCGGACACGGCCGGCCCGGCGGACGACGCGGCCGGGACATCTGTGCGCGGCGCGTCGGCGTCCGGCAGCCGCACGGTGACCGTGCCGGTCACATGGTTGCCGATGCCGTTGGCACCCGTCACCGCGACCTCCACCGCACCGTCGGCGACCGAGGTGACCTCGCCCCGCAACACCATCTCGTCACCCGGATAGTTGGGCGCGCCGAGCCGGATCGCGACCTTCCGCAGCCGTGCCCGCGGCCCGAAGTGATCAGTGACGTAGCGGCCGACAAGACCGTTGGTGGTCAGGATGTTCATGAAGATGTCCGGCGAGCCCTTCTCCTTGGCCGCCTCGGCATCGTGGTGCACGTCCTGGTAGTCCCGGGAGGCGAGGGCACCGGCGACGATGAGGGTCCGGGTGATCGGGACGCGCAGCGGTGGCAGGGCGTCGCCCGCGCGGACGGTCATACGGCCTCCTCCGCCGTCGCCCGGAAGACGGGCAGCTCCATGGAACCCTTGGCGTCCTCGACCCGGAGGAACTCCAGCTCGACGGGCATGCCGATGCGCACCTTGTCGTAAGGGACCCCGGTGATGCCGCTGACCATGCGCACGCCCTCCACGAGTTCGACCAGCCCCACGGCGTAGGGCGGTTCGAAGGCGGGGAAGGGCGGATGGTGCATCACCACATGGCTGAACACCGTGCCGCGGCCGGACGCCTCGGCCGTCTCCCACTCCGGTGAACCGCACCGGCCGCAGCCGGGCAGCCAGGGGAAGCGGAGGGTGTCGCAGCCGGTGCAGCGCTGGAGGAGCAGCCGGTGCGCGGCGACGCCCTCCCAGAAGCCCTCGTTGTCCCGGTTGACGACGGGACGGGGACGCGCCGCCTTCGCGGCGCCGGTGGGTGACGGCTCCGGCCGCGGACTCCGGCGGGTGGGGGCGTACTTGAGGACGCGGAAGCGGTGCGTGCCGGCCAGGTCGGTGCCGACCCGGATGTCCATCCGGGTGGTGATGAAGTACCCGGAGCCCAGCGCCGTGTTCTTGCGCGGGGAGACGGACTCGATCACCGCGTCGAAGCGGACGCGGTCCCCGGGGCGCAGCGGGCGCAGGTACTCCTGCTCGCAGTCGGTGGCCACGATCGAGGTGCAACCCGCGTCGTCGAGCAGTCCGAAGAGCTCGTCGTAGGCGCTGGTCCGGGTCGAACCGACGGGGTGGCCCGCGAGTCCGCCCATCGTCCACGCCTGGAGCATCGTGGGCGGGGCGATCTCCGGATAGGCGGGGCTGGTGTCACCCATCGCCTCGCACCAGTGCCTGATCATGGGCTCGTTGACGGGGTCCCGGCCCTCGCCGTCCGCCACGGCCGTCCGGCCCTCGAACGACTTCAGCCGTTCGTCCAGCCGATGCTGTTCCTGCGGATCGCGTCGCTCTGGTGGCTTCGGTGGCTCGCCGGGCGCGGCTTCCCCGGCCGTCCTCTCACCGGTCATGGGCAGTGGGCCCCCTTGGAAGGTCGGGGTGGTGTGACTGGCCTCAGCGAAGAGCTTTCTGACTATCCGTCAGATAATTTGAGACTGTCAAGACACGACGGCACGTACGGCCGCGCGGCGGCATCGAGCTGCCACCGCGCGACCGTACGACCTCACCCGTCCCCTGGAGTCAATGAATCACCACTGTTCGCTCTCGTTCCGCTCCGGACACCAGCCCTGCCCCCCCATGACGCCCCCCGGCGCTTCCATCCCCTCGTCACGCCCCGCTCCCCGGTGGCGACCTGCCTCCATGCGGCCTGGGTACGATCCCGGACCTCCATCCGGTGCGGATGGTGTACGTCCCGGCCATCCCGCCCCTCCGATCCGAACGCTCGGCAACCCTTGCGGAAGCAGAGTTGCCCCACCGCATCCCGGAACAACCGCACCGGACACCTCAATTACCACGTAAGCATGAGGAACCGGAGTTAAACGTGCCGAGCGCCCCCGCTCCTTGGGAGCGCGCCCACGCGCCACCCCGCCCCCACCCGACGAGCCGTCCGGCAAGGGCAGGGAAGCGGTTCCGCATAGATTCGGCCATCCTCAACAGGTTCCCCGGCCCCCTTCCCATGACCGAACACTTGTCCGAACATGGGAGACATGGCGACCACCGCACTCGCCCATGCCCTCGCCGCCGCGGAGCACGGTTTCCGCGTGATCCCACTGACCCGCGCGAAGCTGCCCGCCGTGCGCTCCCCGCACCACCGCGACCCCCGATCCCCGCCCTGCCGCGGCACCTGCGGCCTGATGGGCCACGGCATCCACGACGCCTCCGCGGACCCCGGGACCGTCCGCGCACTGTTCGCGGCAGCCCCCTGGGCGACCGCGTACGGCATCGCGTGCGGATGCGCTCCGCACCACCTCATCGGGGTCGATCTCGATGTCCGGCCCCACGGCCCGAACACCTCACAGGGCGCGAACGGCGGCCCGCACGACACCCCGCACGTCCCGCACGACAGCCCGCATGTCCCGCACGGCCTTGCGGGCCGGTCCCGTACGGACGGCCCCGCCGCCCTCGCCCGGCTCGCCCGTGAACACGGCTTCACCGTCCCGCGCACCGTCACCGTGCTCACCCCCGGCGGCGGCCGCCACCTGTGGCTGAGCGGTCCGCCCGGCCTCACCGTCCCCAACTCGGCGGGCCGTCTCGCCCCCGGCGTCGACATCCGCGGTGCGGGCGGCTATCTCGTCGGGCCCGGCTCGACCGCGGCGCGCGGCGGCTATCGGCTGGCTCCCGGCTCCCCCGTCTGGACCCCCGCCCCCGTCCCGCCCGCGCTGCTGCGGCTGCTGCGGCCGCCCGCCTCTGCCCGGCGGCCGCTCGCGCCGGGCGCCAGCCGCCCGCCCGAGCCGCGTCCCGCCGCGCTCACCGCCCTCGTACGGTTCGTCCGCGAGTCCCGCGAGGGTCAGCGCAACACCCGGCTGTTCTGGGCTGCCTGCCGGGCGTACGAGACAGGGGCGGGCGCACAACTCACGCCCGACCTGGTCCAGGCGGCCGTCGACACCGGGCTGACCTGTCGCGAGGCGCGGGCCACGGTCGCCTCCGCCGCGCGCTCGTACGCCCGTCACCTCCAGCCCCCGGCCGTCCGGCCGCCACCGCCCGGGCCCGTCTGACAGGCGGTGCGACACGGCCCGGCCGCGGTCGACGGGGCCCGGGGCGCGGCGCGAGGTCGGCGCGATCCGGTGGTAAGCGGAGCGTGATCCGTGCATCACGCGAGCGGAGGGCACTATCGTGACCACGCGACGAGGCGCTCCGTGTACGCACCGCACACCACGCGCCGGTCCTTCCGCCCTCCGGGCGGACAGCGTTGGGACTCCCGCTCTCCCCGTGACCGGCCGCTCGCCTCCGGCGCACCGGCAGCGAGGCGCGGGCAGGGGGAGCAGTGCACGAGCTCTACGCACAGCAGTGGTTCGCGCAGATCGCGTTACCCCTCGCCGCCTGCGCGCTGGTCACCTGGATCTCGCTGATCCACCGCTACGCCGACAAGGGCAGGCTGCTCGGGACCGCGCGGTCCACGACGCTGTGCGCGGCGATCACCGGCTGCACCTGCGCGGCGGCGCTGATCACCATCACCCTGCTGCTGCCGCACGCGGCCGACGTCCCGCCCGCCGTGGCCGCGGCGGCCGCGGGCGGGGCGCTGGCCCCGCGCGTCCGTCAGCAGCAGAACCAGCAGTCCACCCCGCCCTTCGTCGCGGTGATCACGCTGGGTATCGCGGTACTGCTGGACCGGCTGGAGCGACGGCTCGCCCATGACATGTACTGCCACTGCCACCGGCTGGTCCGGGACTTCGGAACCGTGGCCGAACTGCGGATGTTCGCCTTCGATGCCCGGGGATATCTGCGCGGCTCCACCCCGGTGACCAAGGAACGGACGGCGATCAACACCTTGTACGAGGAGGTGGACCAGTACCTGGACGAGGCCGCCAAGGTCGAGGCGAAGATCGATTCGCTCTGCCGGCAGCGGGAGCTCCAGGACTTCCCCGTCGAACTCCACAGCGCCACCCGGGAAGAGTCGGAGGACCGCCGTCAGGCACTGGCCATGGCCAAGGAAGCCTGCGTGAAGATGCTGGAGTTCGGCTACCGGACGGGCAAGCGGAGCGCCGACCGCGATCTCGTACGGCTGCGGGACCAGGCGCTGGCGGAAGAGCCGCTGGAGACGGTGGGAGCCGGCGGCGCGTCGCATCCCTGAGCGCGCCGAGCACCTCGGGCCCGCTGACACACCTGCCCCACACGGCCGTTCACCGGCCAGGGGACCGCCTCATGGGGCGTAGACGAAGGAGTCGTCGCCGCGGCCGATGGCACGGCGTCCGCCGTCGTCCTTGGGCTCAACAAAGCTGATCTTGACGTCCAGTTCCAGCGCGTCCGCCACCGCGGCCAGACTTCTCAGCGTCAGATTCTCGTCGCCGGACAGTATTTGGCTGACCCGCCCCGGGCTCACATCCATCAGCCTGGCCAGATCCGCCCTGCTCATATCCCGCTTGCCCAGCAACCCGGCGACCTCGACGGTGGCTTGACGGGCCAGCCGGGCTCCGGCGAGCTCCGCGGTCTCCCCTTTCGGGCCCTTGCCCTTCCACGGCATGCACATCACTCCCAGCCGCACCTGTCACACCCAGTCGACGAGCCTCACTCGTCCTTCCCTCACAGGTTCCCACCTTTAGCTACAACTAAAAGCCCTCTTTGCCGTGTCCCGCATCTCAACTGCCCGCCACTCGGCGGACCCGACGGCTCTGACCTGCATCAACGACCACACCGTAGGTTTTCGGCCAGATCGCCGCCCGATCCGGCGCCGTCCTGTGGACGCCGGACCGGGCGGCGACGGTCGGGGGAGGTTCACCGCGCCGGGGCTCCGGTGCTCCTCACCGCTCGGCCTACGGCTCGTCCACCCCGATCCAGGTGAGGTAGAAGCCGAACTGCTCGGCGGTCTCGGGGGTGAGCTGACGTCCGCCGCGCTTGGCGTCGTCCACCCAGCGCAGGTAGATACGGAATCCCGTGGCGGTGGCGCTGTACACGGAACTCGTCCCGACCGCCCACAGCTGGCTGCCGCCGGTGGAGTTCAGGGACGCGGTGTAGACGGGGGTGCCCGCGAAACGGGCCGACGAGGTGTCGACGTCGAGGAAGACCCCCTCCTGCCCGTAGAGCTGCCAGCCCTGTCCTGGTGAGGTCTTGCCGGAACCAACGCGAAGGGTTGCCATGGAGGCTCCTTTCCGGATCCGGACGCCCGTCCCGGGGCCCACTGCCCCGGCCCGACGCCGGACGCGCCACAGGACAGCAATGAGGGCTCGTGCCCCTCTCGCTCCTCGTTCGACGCCTCCTCGGATTCCCTCGGAGAAGGCTTCCCGGACCTCCTCCTCCGGCCCTCCTCGGAGAATTCCCCGCCACGTCGAAGTACGGGGAACCAGCCGTCCGTTCGGAAGGCGAGCCACCGCGCTCCGCCCCGCCCACGACCAGCGGCGTCACCCGTCAACCACCCCACCCCGCACTCAGGCCGACGGTGAGCGGAAATCGAGCAACCGCGGATAGCCATGGGCCGGAAGGCGGTTGGCGTCTTCGTCGGCACATGATTGCGCAGGAGGTACGTGATGCGTCGAATGGGAATCGCGGCGGCAGCGGTGATCGGTGCGGTGGGTCTGGCCCTGTCCTCGGCCGGAACGGCCGCGGCCGCGCAGGGAGTCCTGATCGTCGACGGTACGGCGCACCAGGATCCCAGCGGCTGCTACGAGGGCCAGCGGTACCCGCTGACGGTGACGAACGACACCGACGGCTTCGCCCTGGTGTTCTCCGACTCGGGCTGCCAGGGCCAGATCGTCGACCAGGTCCCGCCGGGCGAGCAGACGATCTCCGAGTTCGGCCGGAGCGTCTCCATCGACTGACGGTCGGCACCCACACAGAAGGGGTGCCCCTGAACCAGGGGCACCCCTTCCGACCAGCTATGACGCCGGCCTCGGCGGAGGCTGTGGGATTTGAACCCACGGTGACATCGCTGCCACGACGGTTTTCAAGAGGGCTGTGGCCGGAACGACGGCTAGGGCCCTGACCTGTATGGAGGACCCCTCTCACTGCCCGTGTAAGACCCTGTGGTCCACCAAGGGTCCACGCACCAGGCGCTCGGTCGGTTCGGCCAACGAGTTCTGTATCGCCGCGGCCCCTCCGCGCCCCGTCCACCAGCGAGCGAACCCTAGACCGGTCACCTCACCCGGGACTTGCCTTCGACCTCTTGATCGGTAGGTTCGGGACAGGGGCCTGCTCTGTCGCTGGACCGCTTCATCCGAGGGTCGGGCAGGTCTCTGGCACAGCCCTCAACGGCGATCCGGCTGGGGGCAAGCCAGCATGTCGACACGCGTCGCATGCCATCGTGGATGCCAGCGCTGATCTCAGAGCCCTTCCAAGTGAACCATCGCCACAGTAAATTTCGGGAGCACAATTCCTACGCCTAACGGCGCGAAACGGGAGGTTAGGCGTAGGCTGTGCTTGACATACGGAATGTTGCTAGCGGTGCATCATCTGTGCTGGTCTGGGGGGGGACTTGGACATCTTCGTCCGCTGCACGAGTCGTGAAGCTGAGGCGGAACTACGTTCACTCGCTGCCTGGATTGGCATCGACCGGACTTTACGCCCATCCGTCCGTGCCAAACTAGGAAGCGCTAGACCAAAAGAGGCTGGCCATCAAGGAAACAGCATCGACATCTTGTCGCTAGTCCTGAGTAGCGGTTTCAGCGCTGCCTCCCTGGCTGCATCCATAGCGACGTGGCGCTCCACTCGCCCTCAACGCCCCAACCTGACAGTGGTACGGTCCGACGGCGTCATGATCCAGATCAGTGGTCCCTCGGATGAGGAAGCGCATCAATTACTGCAGCGAGCGCTCGGCGAGTAAGGGTGAGTTCTTCAACGGTGAGCAATCTGCCCGACCCTGCTAGAACTCGTATCGTGCTGATCGGTGCGGGTTCATTCTCCATACTCGACCCATTGCCTGCAGTTGACGGAAATCTTACCGTCATGGCTAACTTCTTCCGAGAAAAATGGAGACTGCCATCCGACCATTGCACAATTATCTCCGACCCGGCGTTACCTCGCGATGTTTCGCGCGCTATCGGGAAAGCCTCACGAGAAGCGAAAGAAACTCTGCTGGTCTACTACGCTGGGCATGGACTGATCGAGCCGAGGACGGGAAAACTACATCTAGCGATTGAGAGCAGTGATCCAGGTTCGGTCCATGATTCCTCTGTACCCTACGACTGGATTCGCTACGAAGTAGAGGGGAGCGCGGCACTTCGCCGGATCGTTGTCCTCGACTGTTGTTATAGCGCTCGCGCGTTCGGTGCCCAGTCAACGGCACCAGCCTTGGAGCTGGACGGCACCTACCTACTCGCAGCAGCAGCGGAAACGGCCGTTGCGCTTTCTCCACCAGGTGAACCACTCACGGCATTCACCGGCGAATGGATGTCGATCCTCCAAGAGGGAATTCCAGGAGACGAGCAACTCCTGACACTAGATTCAATCTTTACTCGTCTGCGCACTCACCTGGTCACCCGGGAGCGCCCAGAGCCTCAACGTTTATGTCGAAATCAACTCGGCCAAATCGCCTTTGTCAGAAATGCAGCCTACTCACCAAAGCCAGACGCACCCCACAAGAACAGAGATTCGGAGGCCGAATGGTCTCACGCGACAGATCAAGCAATTGCCGATCTTTACAGTGGGCGCAGCTTGACAGACACTTTGCAAGTTATAGCCGACGGGATTGTGAAAAGCCTAGGCTATAAACTTGCAGTCGTAAATCTTGTTCGCCCCGACGGGAACCTTGTCGTCGCCTCTCTCGCCGGTAGCACCAAGGCCGAGGCCGCCTTGGCTGGCCGGGTTGGCTCTCGCTTGTCCTGGGAACGCCGACTGTCAATGGCGGAAGACTGGGGTGGACTCCGCTTTATACCCCACAGCGGGGGCGCGCAGATCGACGATGACGTTCCAGAATGGCTGTCGCAAGACACTCGAAAGCGCACCAAAGATGACTGGCACCCACAGGATCGCCTATATGCCCCGATACATGCCGGATTACGGAATGAGCTAATAGCGATCATTTCGGTCGACATGGCATCGGGACGCCCTCGACCCGACCTCCTGGCGCGCGAGTATCTACGAAGGTACGCATACCACGCTGGGATTGCAATTAGCAACGCCAGACTACGATCCAACATGCAACGTGCTTTAATTAGAATCGACAGAGAGCAACAGGCTCTGCGCGCCAGCGAAGAATCATTCCGCCAGGCATTCGAATTCGCCCCTTCAGGGATATCCATTGCCGAGGTAAGAGGCGATACGCCTGGCCGCCTACTGCGAGTGAACGATGCCTTCTGCCGCTTGCTTGGTCGATCGCAAACCGCACTACGCCGCTACCAGTTTGAAGATCTTGTCCACCCTGATGACTTTGAAACCTTGCTGCAAACTCCACTTCAGGGAGGTCGCGCCGAACTACGTCTACTTCAGTGCGACGGAAACTATATATGGGTTTCCCTGAGAAGGTCCGTCGTCGCCGACGCGAACGACGGTCCACAGTTCGTACTCACTCATGTTCAAGAAAACGAGTTACACGAACCTGCTACTGAACTTGTCAATCGGGGCGAAGCATCCAGACTTGGGGAACTTGGCGAGCCGAATGCATGCGATGCCAACACGAATCACATGACCCAATCGACTGAAAACAGCGACACAAAGAATCAAACGCGCGGCCGCACCCAGCGCCTAATGAACAATTCAATGCCCCCA
The DNA here is from genome assembly GCF_024295805.1 of Streptomyces cucumeris. Taxonomy (GTDB): domain Bacteria; phylum Actinomycetota; class Actinomycetes; order Streptomycetales; family Streptomycetaceae; genus Streptomyces; species Streptomyces cucumeris. Next base: position 85,237 of record NZ_JANCLX010000016.1, on the reverse strand, counting down.
AAGAGCTGGGCGAATCGACTTTTGCAGCGTCGTCGATCGACACCGCCCTGATCCGCAGCCGCTACAGGAAATTTGCACAACATCAGCAGCCAGCGCGCCACAGGCTCACTTAGGAACTGCAAAACGGCATCCGCCCTCTGCAGTGATGTATATCCCATGGCTGCACCACGAATCCCTAGTTCCATTCTGCTAAGAGGCGGTGTGGACTATTCAGGCGGTTCGCCATGCTCCAAGTACTTCGTGCGGCCTTGCACACGCGCGTTTACAGCCTGCTTCACGCGGCGGGCGAGTCGCGGGATCAGGAGCTGATCGAGGTCATCCATCGTGTGGAACTCGGCGGCCAGCAACTCGTCAGGGGCGAGCTTGATCGACGCGGTGGCTTCGGGGCTTAGCTCCCCGCCGTCGAACAGATACAGAACCTTGTCACCCTCGGCCTCGTTCGGTGCCCAGTCCACGACGAGCAACGAGCCGATGGGAGGCGTGATGCCCAACTCCTCCTCGACTTCGCGTCGGCACGCGGCAAGAGGGGACTCCCCCGTCTCGATGTAGCCGCCGGGGATCTCCCACTTGGGCTTGTACGAGGGGCGGACGAGCAGGACGCGGCCCTGGGCGTCGAAGAACAGGGCGCCCGCCGCCATGCGCGGGCGCGCCATCCGCTGTTCGTGCTCGTTTTCAGCCATGCCGCGAGCCTACTGGCCGGAGTCCTGGCAACCTGGGGGCGGGCCGACCCGCCTAACAGGAAGATGCTCAGCGCGTGAGACTCGGCTGAGCAGAGTGAGGTGATCACAGCGGTGCGTGGCATGACTGACCGCCGTTCGTTCGGCCAGCGCGTGAGGTTCTACCGGAAGCGGCGCGGCCTTCATCAGTGGCAGCTCGGCGAACTGCTCAACCGTTCCGAGGACTGGGTGTACCGCGTTGAGGCCGGGCTGATCCCGGTGAACAACGTCAAGATGCTGGCGGACCTGGCGGATGCTCTCCGAGTCCACGTGGAAGACCTTCAGGGGGCTCCGACGCTCCTGGAGGATCACGACGATCACGCCGCGAGCGTGCCCGCCATCCGGGCCGCGCTGATGCGGTCGCGTCGGCTGGCCGGATCCCTGTACGACGACCGGGAGCCGCTGCGCCTGGAGCGTCTCGCCGTGGAAGTCGATACGGCCTGGAACCTGTATCAGCACGCCCAGTACGCACAGCTCGCATCGCGCCTTCCGTCCCTGGTGGCGGATGCCCGCGTTGCCACGCAGGAGTACTCCGAGGGGACGGACAGGGCTGAAGCGCTGCGGCTGTTCGCCCTGACGTGCCATGTCACGGCGGCGTTCCTCCGGAAGCTGGGCGAGATCAACCTCGCCTGGACGGCAGCGGATCAAGGCGACGTTGCGGCCAGCGCTTCAGGAGACCTGGCCGCCGTGGTCGCGCTCCGCCGGTGCGTCGCGCACGTCCAGCTCGGTGCCGGGCTGGCGGCCGATGCCGTGAGCGTCACCGAGGATGCGGCCGCGGATTTGCCGGACGACTGGTGGAAGAGCTCGGCCGTATCGCTGTCCCTGTACGGAACCCTGCTCCTGAACGGATCCGTCGCGGCTGCGCGGCTGCGTGACCGGCCGCTCGCGGAAGGCATGATCGCGAGGGCTGAGAAGGCGGCTGATCGTCTCGGGCGCGACGCCAACGAGATGTGGACCTCGTTCGGCCCGAGCAACGTCGAGATCCATCGCTTGGCCCTGGCGCTGGAGTTTGAAGACGTACAACTGGCCGTCGACATAGCGCCACGGGTGAAGCCAGCAGGACTCCCCCTGGAACGGCGCGCTCGGGCACGTCTGGATGTCGCGCGGGCCTACGGGGAAGCAGGGCGGACCGACGACGCGATTGATCACCTAAAGCGGGCTTACAAGAACGCCCCTGAGCAGATGCGGGCGCACGGCTTCGCTCGCGACCTGGCACGTCGGCTGTACAAGCGGAGCCCCCGCCGTGACGTGCGTGAACTCGCCCTCGGCCTCGGAGCGATCGACTAGCCGCTGACTTCGCGCAAAGGCGGGGTGGACTCGGAATTTTCTTCCGGGTCCACCCCGCCTTCTGTCTCTACGGTCTCCCCATCAAGCCCGCCTGACTCTGGGGAGGTTGCACGGCCGTGGGTGTCGACCAGGTAGACGTTGACGAGATCGGAGAGGCGATCAAGCGCGCCTTGGTGATGCGGACGGGGCTTCCTCCGTACAGCGAGCTGGTGGAGCTGCACCAGACGCTCCGGTGGCATATCCGGACGCTGTTACCGCTGGCTGAGGCGCGGGTTGAGCGTATGGACCGGGGCACGGTGGATTGGTACGACCGGCGGTGCCGGTTGAACACCATCCCGCACAAGGTGGCCCGGGGTCTCGGCTCGGGGTTGCAGTCCGCTGATGACCACGTGCGCAGCCTGGGCTACTCCTGCAAGTTCCTCCTGGAGAACTCCGGACTCACTCCGGAGTCCGACCAGTGAGGTGAAGACCGGGCGGGAGCTGATGTCCGTGGGTCGGCTCGCGGCTCCCGCCCTCACACCCCTGGGTGTGGTGGCTGTGCGGCGGACAGCGCCCCGTTCGCCGGATCGCAGATGTCACCACCACTCCCAGATGGGCGGCGGACACTGCACCGTCCGCCGCCAGCGGCCCGGCTCCCCCGTCTCGTGCCCTTGACGATCCGCGGGGCGGGGGCCGGGCCGCGCACCACAACCGCAGACGCAAGACCGGACCACCCCTCAAACCCTGGCAGGCGTGGGGTAGTCCGGTTGAGAGTCCCTGTTCAGGACCCCGGTGCCGATGGTACCGGGGATGTCGTCGTTCGCTCGTTCGAGGACTGCCCGCCCGTCTGGCACGGATCGCTCAGGGACAACAGGAAGGCTCGTGGTGATGCGAGGCGGACGGGGGACGGTGCGTTGGTGGCCAGCCCGGGTAGTGGCGCGCTGTGGGCACGCGGCCGGCCGGAGAGTGTTGGGGCGGTGTCCTGCCCGGTCTGGGGTCGGGCATGGTCAGGGGGCCGTACGCTCGTTGGCAACTCGGGCAGGCTTTGGACCTGCCCGCAATAAGCACGAGTGGCCCCCTGGCCTTGCCCGACGCGGGACCCGGACCGGGGAGGTGCCTCAAGACTCTCCGGCCGGCCGCCACCAGCCACCGGGCCCCGGCCCTCACCACGGCGTCACCGCGGATTCCCACAGCGGCCCGGCAGTCGGGCGCGTGGTCCTGGTCGTGCTGCTCGATCGGAGCCCATCGCCCACCGCGGCCCCGGCGGCTGCGCGGAGTGCTTACTGCGTCCTGCGGAGCGCTGCTGCGGTCTGGCGCGCTGAGGGGACCGGGGGCGCCGCTGAGCGGGGCGGCAGACAGGAGCGGGCGGCGGCCACGGGCCGCCAGCGCGCGCGGCCCGCGCCAGCGGACCGCCTTGATCCAGTAAAGAAACTCTGAACAGCTCGCACCGGAGGATTGCAATGCGGGATGCGCGCAGCCAACGCGCAGACGACACAAGGGAACTGGTGCTGACCGGGCGGGAGCGGGTGCTGTTGGCGGAGATCGCGGCCATGGCTGAGCGTCTGCGCGGTGAGCTGGAGGAGATACGTGCGGAGGTGGCGGAGGTTCGGCGAGGACCGGCTACGAGTCCTGACGCGCCTTGAGTTCGGCGACTTCCTGCTTGAGGGATTGGACCTCCGCGTTGAGGGTGCGGAGCTGTTCCCGGACGGCTAGGAGTGCTTCGGTGAGGCTCCCGGCGGCCTCCATGCCTGCCGGGCCTCCGGCCGCCGTCTGCCTGGACGGGGACCCCTTGGCCTCGACCGCCATCACGACCGTGCCGTCCTTGTCCCGCATGACGAAGTCAGCGACGTAGCTACCGCGCCCCTGCACGGTGTAGATCAAGCCCTCGTCGCGGAGTACGCGCAGTGCGCTGCGGGCGGTCATGTTGGCGATCCCGAACCGCTCTTGCAGCCTCCGATGCGAGGGGAGCTGTTCCCCCGGCTTGATCTTGCCCGCCGCGATCTCGCTCCGGATGGCCTCGGCTGCCTGCTGATACGGCGGGCGGGCGTCGTGCGTCGGGGGCGTCATGGTCCAAGGGTAGCCGTGTTAGCTCACCTATCACAGGCACTCCCTCAAACAAAGAGATTTAGCTCTGTTGACCTAGCTAGCTCAGCTAGGTCATAGTGGTGGCCCGGCCGCACGAGCGGTTGGCCACGAAAAGGAGCAAGAAGCATGGCTATGACCCGTATCCGCGTGGGGCTGCTGCCCTCCACGCAGTTCATCGCTGGCACGCTGCCGATGCCGAAGGTGAAGGACCCCGAGACCGGGGTTCTCGCCACGGACCGGGACACCGGCGAGACCCTGCACACCCTGACCGTCTTCCTCATGGAAGAGGGCCGTGCGGAGCAGATGAAGATCACGGTTCCGGAGAGCGGTCTGCCGGACGGCATTCAGCCGGGTGTGCCGGTGCGGGTGACGGACCTGTTCGCCACCCCGTGGGCCCGGGTCTTCAACGGCCAGTTGTCCGACGGTGTGGCCTACCGGGCGGCCAAGCTGGAGCTCGCGGCGGTGGGCAAGTGACCATCGGCGACGCGATGGGGTCTGCCCCGGCTCTTGCCGGGGCGGCCCTGGCCCTGATCGCCATATGGGCCGTGTGGTGGCTGGTGCGCTACATACGTGCCGATGCGATGACGCGGGCAAGCATCCGGCAGGCGATACGGGTGCGCTGGGGCTGGCGTCGGCTGGCTCCGATGGCCGGGCTGTCGGTGACCGACAAGACTCCGCCCGCCGTGATCGTGGCGCCGGACGGGAAGGTGCCCAAGCCACGGGTACTGATCCCGAAGATCCGGGTCGCATCCGACCGGTACGGGGTGCTGGTCCGCGCCGGGTGTCTGCCCAAAGTGGGCCTGGCCGAGTTCCAGAAGGCCGCGCCGTACCTGGCGGACGCCTGGCGGTGCACCCGGGTCTCCGTCCTCCCTGGTACACCGGGTCAGCTGGTGATCCGAGGCGTGCGGATGGACCCGCTGACCGTCCCGACCGAGCACACCCCCACCGGGGCCGTGCCGGAGGAACTGACGGCGTGGGCTCTGGGGTTGGACGAGTACGCGCAGCCGGTGAGCGTCAGCCTGGCCAACGTGCCCGGTGTCACCGTGGCCGGGCTGCCGGGCTTCGGCAAGACGTCGCTGGTCAACAGGTTCATCTGTGACACGGCTCCTTCGCCTGCGATTCAGTACGCGGTGGCCGACGGCAAGGTGACCTCGCCCGACGAGGGCGATTACGCGGATCTGGTGGGCCGGACGTTCGCGTTCGCCGGTGACGATCTGGCGGAGGCGAACCAACTCTTCAAAGAGTTGGTGACACTGCGGCGGAACCGCTCGGCGGCCATCCGCGCCCTGCTGGGCGTCAAGAACATGTGGCACCTCGGCCCAACGGCCGCATGGCCGTTGACCGTGCTCATCATCGACGAAGCGCACACCTACTTCCGCGACCACAAGGGATCGGACGCCCAGTCCAAGAAGCTCGCCGCGCTCGCGGCGGAGAACGCGCGGCTGGTCGAGGACCTGGTGAAGAAGGGCCGCAGCGTCGGCATCCTGGTGATCATCGCGACCCAGAAGGGGACCGGCGACGCCATCCCCACCTTCATCCGCGACGTGTGCCCGGTCGGCCTCTCTTTCGCACAGAAGACCGCCGACGCCTCCGTTGCCGCCTTGGGCGAGGACATCCGGAACTGGCCGGACGCCAACCCCACGGCCCTCCAGGACCCCGCCTACGTCGGCGTGGCGTCCATGGCCCACCAGGGACGCCCCGGCTTCACCCGCATCCGCACCCCCTACGTCGCCGACGCCGACGCCGTCCGCATCGCCACCGACACCGCCCACCTGACCCGCGACCCCGCCGAGCTGCTGGAACAGCTCGCGGTCTCCGCCCTCGGCCGAACCGATCCGCTCACGATGATGGTCGCGGTCTGACCCGCTGGCGTCTCCCCTACGCGCCCTGGAAGGAGGTGAATCCCCCTATGTCCGAGGACCGGATCACTCAGCGCACCGTGACCGTGATCATGAGCATCATCGCTGGCCTGGCCTTCGTCTTCTCCTTCGGCAACGTCTGGGCCCTGGCCCTGCGCCTGGGCGTCCCCGGACCGATCGCGCCACTGATCGCACCGATGGTGGACTTGTCCGTTGTCGGCCTCCTGGTGGCCCTGCGCTACCTGTCCCTGCACGGCGTTCCAGCCGAACACATCAAGGGCGCCACCCGGCTCATGCACCTGTCCGGGCTGCTGACCCTGGCCCTCAACATCGCCGAACCCATCGTCGCCAAGCACTACGGCCGCGCCGCCGTGGACGCGGTCGCCCCGCTCCTCCTCCTGGGCTGGGGAGCAGTCGGCCCCCAACTCCTGCGCCACTTCCACACCGTGGCCCACACCACCCCGGCCCCGGCCGAGCAGGAACCGGCTCCCGAGCCTGAGCCTGTCCCGGCCCCCGAACCGGTGGCACCGCCGGTCACGCCCCAACCGGAGGCCGCCCCGGCGGTCACCGTGCCCGCGCCGCTGCTGAACGCGGCCCGCACCATCGCCACCGCCCACCAGGCCGAGCACGGCGAACCCATCACCCCAGCCCAGCTCCGGACCCGCCTCGGCATCGCGATGCCACTGGCCGCCGCCGCGCACGCCCAACTCTCCGCCTGAGCATCCGGCCGGCCGTTCCGCCAAATCCAGATTCCCCAGCCCCAACCGGGCTCCCTCCGCCATGTCCCGGGGCAGCACTCGCGCCCCTCGCCCAGTGCTGCCCCGGGCCTGGCACCAGAAAGGACACCGTCGTGAAAGCCCCCCTGGACCTCCGCCACGTGGCGAGCCTGGCCCTGCGGGACCTCATCCACCTCGCCCACCTCCCCGACTTCGACCGCGTCCAGGACCAGATCAGCCAGGTCCGCGGCTGCACCCGACCCGTGCAACTCGTCGGCTCCACCGAAACCCGCGACACCGCGACGGACGCGATCCTGCGCTCGTACAGCACCGCCGACGAACCCACCGGACGACTGCTCACCACCTGCGGCAACCGCCGCTCCTCCCGCTGCCCGGCCTGCTCACGCCTCTACGCCGCCGACACCTACCACCTCATCCGGGCCGGACTCTCCGGCGGCAAGACCGTGCCGGACACCGTCCGCACACACCCGCGCCTGTTCGTCACCCTCACCGCCCCCTCCTTCGGCCCGGTCCACAACCGCCGCACCACCGACGCGGGCGAGAGCCTGGCCTGCCGCTGCGGCGACCGCCACCGCACCGATGACCCCGCCCTGGGCACCCCGCTCTCCCCGGCCACCTACGACTACACCGGCGCCGTGCTCTGGAACGCCCACGCCGGAGCCCTGTGGGCCCGCTTCACCACCTACCTCCGCCGTGAACTGGCCGCCCACCTCGGCCTGACACAGAAAGCACTCAACGCGGCGGTCCGCGTCTCCTTCGCCAAGGTCGCCGAGTACCAGCGGCGCGGCCTGGTCCACTTCCACGCCGTGATCCGGCTCGACGGCCCCGAGGGCAGCAACGAACCCCCGCCACAGTGGGCCACCGCCGACGCACTCACCTACGCGGTCAAGAAGGCGGCTGAACGCGCCGTGCTCACCGTGGCCTCCGACGCCATCGGCGAACGCGAACTCAGCTGGGGCGATCAACTCGACATCCGCGAAATCGCGGCCCTGGGAGACGGCGAACTCACCGACCAGAAAGTTGCCGCCTACGTCGCCAAGTACGCCACCAAGAGCGCCGAGGACTCCGGCACGGTCGACCGCTCCCTGCGCTGCCCCCACTGCACCGGACGCGGCTACCGACACGGCCCAGACGGCTTCCGGGACCTGTGCGAACCGTGCGACGGCACCGGCCAGTCCGAACCCATCACGGACCTGCCCGTGCACAGCCACGTCCGCCAGATGATCCGCACCGCCTGGGACCTCGGCCACCTGCCCGAGTTCGCCGAACTCAAGCTCTGGAAGTGGGCCCACATGCTCGGCTTCCGAGGCCACTTCTCCAGCAAATCCCGCCGCTACTCCACCACCCTCGGCGCCCTCCGCGACACCCGCCGCGCCTGGCACACCGAGCGCACCCGCGCCGCCGCCGACGGGCCCGAGCTGGACGAGGAAAGCACCCTCGTCGTCTCCCACTGGCAGTACCTCGCCTCCGGCTACAGCCCCGGCGAAGAACTCCTCGCCGCCCAGGTACGCCACGAAACCGCCCTCACCGACCGCCGCAAGACAGAAGGGGACCCCTGGCTGTGAGCACGTCACGTTTCGCCCGTCCCGACACGCTGACACTGGGAGAGGTGCTCGAAGAGATCCAGGTCTCGCGGGCCGCCTTCTACCGGATGCGGGCCCGTGGCCTGGCACCCCGTTGTCTCAAGCTGCCCAACGGGCAGATACGCGTCCGGCGTTCGGACCTCAACAGGTGGCTGGACGACTGCGAGGTGCCCGCGTGCTGACCTACGACGTTCAGGTCTGGAGCATCCGCAAGCGAGTGAACCGAGCCAAGCCGTACCAACTCCGTTGGCGGGTCGGTCACAGGCCTCACTCCAAGAGCTACACCCTCAAGGCCCAGGCGGATGGCCGCCGCGCCGAGCTCCTGACTGCTCTGCGTCAGCGGGAACAGTTCGATGTGGAGACCGGGCTGCCCGCCTCTGAGTTGATCGAGCAGTTCTCACCGACGTGGTTCGAACATGCCTGCTCCTATGCGGCCATGAAGTGGCCCGACGCGTCAGCCAAGCATCGGGCGAGCATCGCGGACACGCTCTCCACGATCACTCCCAAGCTGGTGGTGGACGAGCGTGGCGCCCCGGACAGGCGCGTACTGCGTCGGGCGCTGTACACATGGGCGTTCAACTTCCGGGTGGTCGACGGGGAGCTGAAGTCGCGCAGAGAGGTCGAAGAGCCTCCAGCAGAGGTCGCGGCGGCACTCGCCTGGGTGGCCCGGAAGTCCGTGAAGGCCACGGACCTGGCCACGCCCTCCGTGCTCCGGAACGCGCTCGATGCACTGACGCTGAGGCTCGACGGGCAGCGTGCTGCGGAGAACACCATCCGTCGAAAGCGGCCGGTGTTCAGCAACTGTCTGCGGTATGCGGTGGAGCGTGGGCTGCTGGCTTCGGTCCCGCTCGACAAGGTGGACTGGAAGGCGCCGGAGGCGGACGACGAAATCGACTTCCGGTATGTGCCCGGCCCCGGCTTGGCCAAGAGCCTGATAGCGGCGGTCGGCGAGCAGGGCGAGCGAGGCAGGCGCCTTCGTGCCTTCTTCGGCTGCCTCTACTACGCGGCTATGCGGCCAGCCGAAGCGACAGACCTCCGGGTCGGCGCCTGCACGCTGCCAGAGGAAGGGTGGGGCGAACTGCTGCTGTCCGGAAGCACTCCCCGCGTCGGCTCCGTCTGGACCGACAGCGGAGAGTCGTTCGACACCAGGGGGCTCAAACGGCGCGCGAGGAAGGCAACACGTGCCGTGCCAATCCCTCCGGTGCTGGTCCGCATGCTGCGGCACCACATCGACACGTACGGCACCACGAAGGACGGACGCCTGTTCCGGGCTCACCGGGGCGGTCACGTGCTGTCCAAGGAGTACGGCGAGCTCTGGCGGGCTGCACGCTTCGCTGTGCTGTCTCCGGATGAGTTCGAGACCCCCATGGCCGAGAAGCCGTACTCGGCCAGAGCGGCTGGCGTATCCCTCTGGATCGAAGCGGGAGTTGCCCCCGCCGAGGTCGCCCGGCGGGCCGGGCACAGCGTCGCCGTCCTGTTCCGGTTCTACGCGAAGGTGATCCAGCGAAATCAGCAACGCTCGAACGAGCAGATTGAGACGGCGCTTGGCGCTGCCAACGAGGATTAGTCCAGATTGCGCTACAACGGCGCCACCTCTGCCCACGTTGGGCGAGGTGGCGTCCTCGTGTCCATGATTGGCTCACGGCGGCGTTGAGCCAGACCATCCAGGCCGCAGCTACGCGGACTACCTCCGCAGAAGCTCGTGCATGAGAGTCACCACTGCGACGGCCGTTCCGAGCGCTGCTCCTACCGCCGGGTGCTCCAAGACCAGGTAGGCCGTGAAGACCCCAACGAATATGAGCAGAAGAGTGCGGGTGCTGATCTGGTCCATTTGAACCTCCAAGTAGGTGCCCTGGGAACCAGCGTCAGCAGCGGTCAGCCTCAGTTGACGATTCCTGACAGCCCATTCGCAATCTCTTACAGCTCCTGACAGTTCATGACGCTAGGTGACATCATGGACAGGTCATGCGGGAGAGGTAGCCGGGGGTACGACATGCCACAGTGGCTTAGGCCAAGACTTCCTGAAGGCCCACTCCGGGTCCTCAACCGTGAACTGCACGCGCTGCACAGCAAAGCGGGGTATCCATCAGCCCGAAAGCTCTACCTGGCCGTAGGGAAGGCTGTCAGCCATACGAACATCCACCATGCATTCGTAAAGCCAACGTTGCCGTCATGGGGCGTTGTTGAAGTCGTTGTGGAGCAGCTAGCCCAGTTGGCCAGACCCCGTCTTGCAGCTGACTCTGAGGTCAACCGCTTCAAGGATCTGTGGGACCGGGCGCATGCCTCGGGTCCTCCCTTCGCAGCCGCGACCAAGGGCACCAAGCAACGGTCGGCAGGCTCCGGTGAGCCGTCATCCGACGAAGCCCGCCCAACCCTGATGCCCAGCGCTTTCATCAGCAGCCGGAACGCTCTGATCTACCAGGTGGTGGGGGATCTACACCGAGCGGGCAGGCCGGTAGGCGTGCCGCAAGTCGCCGCAGAGCTTGAGCGACGCGGCCAACTCGAACTCTGCGGCGGCGAGGACTACCTGTTCGAGTGCGTCAAGGTTGCCATCAAGGGCGCCTACGAGGCGGGCATGAGCGTGACCGAGTTCGGTGTCCTGAACGCGCGGAAGGTACGCGCAGCCGCAGACGCTCGCACAGAATTTATGACCTCGCTGTTCGACCCTGGCTCGGACACCGACCACATACGAAGGGCAGCGAACCGGGCCGCCCAGTTGCATCCGCAGTGGGTGCGCCAACAACCCGGCAAGGACCCATCACCCTGAAGCCCTACTCCTGAAGTGCCTGATCAAGGGCGCACCTAAGGAGAGATCTGGTCCACGCCTGGTCCACACGCGCTGGTCAACGGTGGGATTCGGGCGGCACAGGGTGAGACAGCGAGCACGCAGAAGGGGTGCCCCTGAACCAGGGGCACCCCTTCTGACCAGCTATGCCGCTGGCCTCGGCGGAGGCTGAGGGATTTGAACCCTCGGTGACATCGCTGCCACGACGGTTTTCAAGACCGTTCCCTTAGGCCGCTCGGGCAAGCCTCCCCGCGTCGCCCTCAGGGTGACGCGGGGATCAGCCTAGCGCGTCAACTGTCACCCTTGCGCTGCCCCAGGGTGACATCCGCCGTGGACTGCTTGCCGTCACGCTTGTAGGTGAGCGTGACCTTGTCGCCGGGCTTGTGGGTCCAGATCTCGCTGATCAGAGTGGGTCCGCTGTCGATCACCGTGTCATCGAGCTTGGTGATGACGTCACCGGACTTCAGACCCGCCTTGTCGGCCGGGCCGCCGGGGACGACCGCGGGGCTGCCGCCGGCGCCGTTGGAGGCGATGGTGGCGCCTCCGCCGGTGTCCTTCATGTTCACCGTGGCCTCGATCACCGGGTAGACCGGCTGACCGGTTTTGATCAGCTGCTGGGCGACGTTCTTCGCCTGATTGATCGGGATGGCGAAGCCGAGGCCGATGCTGCCGGACTGCTGGGACTCGCCGAGGCCGTTGCCGCTACCGGCCGACTGGATGGCGGAGTTGATGCCGATGACGCCTCCGTCGGCGTTCAGCAGGGGGCCGCCGGAGTTGCCCGGGTTGATGGAGGCGTCCGTCTGGAGGGCGGACATGTAGGAGGAGCTGCCCCCGCCGCCGTCGCTGGAGGCGACCGGGCGGTTCTTGGCGCTGACGATGCCGGTGGTGACGGTGCCGGAGAGGCCGAAGGGGGCGCCGATGGCGACGGTGGCGTCGCCGACGGCGACCCTGTCGGAGTTGCCGAGCGGCAGCGGGTTCAGCTTGGCGCCCGACGCGTTCTTGAGCTTGAGCACGGCGACGTCGTAGCCCTGGGCGCGGCCGACGACCTGGGCGGCGTAGCGCTTGCCGTTCGAGAAGGTCGCGGTGAGCTTGCCGCGTTCCGCGGCGGAGGCGACGACGTGGTTGTTGGTGAGGATGTGGCCCTGCTTGTCGTAGACGAAGCCGGTGCCGGTGCCGCCCTGGCCGTTGCTGCCCTTGGCCTCGATGGTCACGACGCTGGGCAGGGTCCGGCCCGCGATGTTCGACACCGATCCCGGGGCGCGGCTCTCGGACTTGGGGTTGCCGAAGGCGGAGACGGTGGTGGAGTCGCTGTCCTCGCGGTCGGCGGCGAGGTAGCCGATGCCCCCGCCGATACCGCCCGCGACCAGTACGGCGGCCAGCGCGGCGGCGATCAGACCGCGGGGCCTGCGCTCGGGCGCCCCGGACGGCGGTACCGGAGCGGTCCCCCACGGCCCGCCCGGTCCGCCGCCCGAGCCGCCCTGCGGCTGTCCGCCGCCGGCGGTCCACCAGGAGGCGGACTGCCCCGCGGCGGGGTCGCCGCCCGGGCCGGGGCCCGGAGCACCGGGCGCCCCGCCACCGGGTCCGGCGCCCTGTCCGGCACCGTCCGCACCGGTGCCGCCGGAGGCGGACGCGGCGGGGGGCTGGACCGGGGGCGCGGTCGGCGGGGGCGCGGCTATCGGCGCGGACGGTGCGGAAGAGGGCTCCGGGGCCGCGCCCACGGCGGGCTCGAACTCCGGGGCCGGAGGCACCGCGGGGTCCTGTTGCGGCGCCGGAGGGGCCGGGTGCGGTCCGGCCGCAGGCGGTACGGCAGCGCCCTCGTTCTCGGTGCTCACAGCTGTCTCCTCAGGTGCACGACAGTTCTTCCATGACGGCCCACGCGTACGCATTACCGTCATCAGCTTTTCCCACGGCGCGTCAGACCGCCGTAAGGAGCGGTGGCCCCGTGGACTACCACCCTTTATCCCGGACAAATCGCCCTGCCGCCATTCCGGGCAACGATCGGTGGGGCCGCGTCCGACGGCTCACACCGGGCGGTGGCACCATAACGCGGTGACCTATGCGCGCCCTGCCCGGGACATCCGCCCCGGTCCGCACACCGTGTCCGTCGTCGCCCACCGCGGATCCTCCGAGGATGCCCCCGAGCACACGCTGGCCGCGTACCGCAGAGCGATCGAGGACGGGGCGGACGCACTCGAGTGCGACGTCCGGCTGACCGCCGACGGCCATCTGGTGTGCGTCCACGACCGGCGTATCAACCGCACCTCCAACGGCCGGGGCGCGGTCTCCGCACTGGAGCTCTCCGATCTGGCCGCACTGGACTTCGGCTCCTGGAAGGGCCAGGCCACCGACAAGGAGGAGCCGGACCGGGACCACCGCGACTCCACCTCGGTGCTCACCCTGGAGCGGCTGCTGGAGCTGGTCCGGGACGCGGGACGGCCGGTCGAACTGGCGATCGAGACCAAGCATCCCACCCGGTGGGCCGGTCAGGTCGAGGAGCGGCTGCTCGCCCTGCTGCGGCGGTACGGCCTGGACACACCGCCGCCCGAGGGGCCCTCGCCCGTGCGGGTGATGAGCTTCTCGGCGCGTTCGCTGCACCGGGTACGGGCGGCGGCCCCCACCCTGCCCACGGTCTTCCTGATGCAGTTCCTGCTGCCCCGCCACCGGGACGGGCAACTGCCGCCGGGAGTGGGCATCGCGGGGCCCAGCATCCGGATCGTCCGGAACCACCCGGGCTATGTGGCCCGGCTGCGGCGCGCGGGGCACCGCGTGCACGTCTGGACCGTCGACCAGCCGGAGGACGTGGAGCTCTGTGCCCAGCTCGGCGTGGACGCGGTGATTACCAATCGTCCCAAACAGGTGCTGTCCCAACTCGGGCGTACATAACGGTCATGACACGGCGTGCACCGGCGCGTTCGGTACGCATTCGATCGTGGCGAGTGCGTCACACGATGCCACTTGGCCTGTTTCCGCTCCAGCCCATTGGGGCATCCATCCCGTGGCGTGGGGCTAAGGAGGTCTCGGGGGTGGCGTTGGTGGTGGCACGGCAGGTGCCGACGTCGTCGACCATGGCCGTACCCCATGGTCCTGCGGGTGTCCGCGCGGCAAGACATTGGATGCGTGGCGATTTGGGCAGGACTGGGGTATCGGAATCGGTCATAGACGACGCTGTATTGATCCTTTCGGAATTGCTCAGCAACGCATGGCGTCATGGCCGCCCATGGCGTTCCGACCAGGGTGATGACACGGTCCGGGCGGCGTGGAGCGTTGACGAGGATGAGCGGCTGACCGTCGAGGTCACCGATGGTGGCGGACCCACAAGGCCCCTTCCGGCCAAACCTTCTGTCACCGCACGCGGTGGCCGGGGACTCCACATCATCCGCACCCTGGCCGATGACTGGGGCGTCCGGGACGGCGTCGGCGAAGTCACGGTCTGGGCACTGCTTCCGGCCGATGACGGTTTTATGAAGCGGGTCACGATCCCGGCCGATCTGGCTCCCGGGCTGACCGATCTGGACCCCGGGCTGACCGCGGGTCTGACGGACGGACTCACCGCCGGGCTCACCTCGGGACCGGCCACCGGGCTCATCCCCGGACCGGCCGCCGGACCCACCGCCGGGCTCGGCACCGACCCCGCACCCCGGCCCGGCCGCACCGAGTCCGAGCGGACCGCCCCCGTGGCAATCCCGCAGCAGCCGGACCCGCCGGCGGCGAAACCGGACACGAACACCCCCGAGACGAACATCGATCCCGACTTCGACCGCGAGCTGGACTTCGCCGATCTGGACGAGCTCGCGTAGCCGACGCGGCCCATCGAGCCGACGAAGTTCGGCCAACGGGCTAGGCTCCCGCCCGTACGAGCAAGCCCTGCCGCACGATCGGGAGACAGCCACACCATGGCCAAGAAGCGCCGCCCCCAGACGAAGGCCGCAGCCCCCCGGGCGACAACGGGCGACATCCCGGTGGTGGGCGCGCGCGAGCCCTGCCCCTGTGGCTCGGGCCGTCGTTACAAAGCCTGTCACGGCAGGGAGGCGGCCCACGCCGTCACCGAGCTGGTGCAGCGCCCCTTCGAAGGGCTCCCCGGCGAATGCGACTGGGTGGCGCTGCGCGAGCTGGTGCCCGCCGCCACCGTCGAACTGAACCTGGCCGACGGGCTGCCCGAGGGCGTGCCGTCGGTCACCCTCGCCACCGTGCTGCCCATGGCCTGGCCCGCGCTGCGCCGGGACAACGGCGCGGTGCTGATCGGCCTCCAGAACGACACCCCCTCCGGCGACATCAGCCGCGACCTCGCCGACACGCTGCGGCGCGCCCTCACCGCCGAGCCCGGCACTCCGGTCTCCGCCGAGCGGGCGCCCGGCGACGGTCCGCGGCTCCAGGACCTGCTCGACCCGAAGGGCGGTTTCACGCCGACCCTGCACGAGGGTTTCGAGTTCTGGCTCGAGGACGCGGCGAACGCGAGCGGGGAGGTCGCCGCGTCCCTGGAGCGGGCCAACGCGGCCGCGATCCCGACCGCCCGGCTCGCCGGTGTGGACGCCGCCTACTGGTGCGAGACCCCGGAGAAGAACCACCTGCGCTGGGTGATGGCGCACCCGGAGGAGAAGCTGCTGGACGCGCTCGCCCGGCTGCATGCCGCGGGCGCCTCCTCGCTGGGCGAGAACACCCGTCTGGTGGGCTCCTTCCGGGCCCACGGGCTCACCGTCCCGGTGTGGGACCTGCCCAAGGGGATGCCCGCCGAGGACACCGAGAAGCCCGCCCAGGAGCTGGCCGAGCGGCTCGCGGAGGCGCTCGCCGACGGCACCCCGCTGACGCCCGAGCAGCGGCGTGCCCGCGGCGGTCTCACCAACCGTCAGGTGACCCTGAGCTGACCGTCGCGGCCGGGCGGTCCCACCCCGCCCGGCACACGTGACCCTGCTCACAACTCACCGTTACGGCCTGGAAATCCGCGTCCGGAAATCCGCGATCGAATTTGCTAACGGCCGATCTCTTGTTACGGTTCTAAAAGCCCGGTCGCTGGTGCATCCCCCGTCGCCAGCGACCGGGCGCTTCCATGTCCGGAGCCGGACGAGACGCGCGACGCCGCGGAGCCCGGCCGGACGGTACGGCCCGACGAATGATCAATCCGCCCCGCAGACGCGGGAGTTGCTCCGTGGCGGGCGATCCGGACCCGTACGGCCCCAAGGTCCCCAGCCGCCCTCAGGCCGCCCAGAAGGCGCCGCGAAGGCGCCTCGCAGACACGGTGACATGAACGCGGGGATATGAAGGCAAGAGAAGGCGGGCACACCGCATCCCGCGCACCACACGACAGCGCGGTGGGGCTCTGCCCCACCGCGCTTCTTCTTCTGCGGATATGCGGATCTATGAATATGCATGAACGCCGATGCGGAGAGCCGCGCGGGAACGCGCGGAGCCGCCCGGCCTAGTAGGCCAGTCGGCTGCCGCCGTCGGGTGCGCTGCTGCTCGCCTCGACCAGCGCGTCCACCACCGAGGACACCTCCGGCAGCCAGGGCTGTCCGCCGCGCCGCTGCGGGGCGCGCTCCCAGCGCACCCGGCCCGGTCCGGTCTGGGACGGCGGCAGCGCCAGATAGCCGCCGTCACCGTGGAACCGCAGCGAGCTGGGCACCCAGTCCTGGCGGTTCAGCAGTTCGCCGAGCTCCTCCAGGGAGTACGGAGCCACCAGCAGCGACCAGCGGGTGGGGGTGGCGACCACCGGACCGAGCCGCACCCCCGCCTGGTCGAACACGGCCAGCGCCCGTGCCCCGGCGACGGCCGGCAGGCTCACCGCGCAGGGCCCGCGGCCCCCGGTGGCCAGGAGCAGGGGGGCAGCGGGGCGGTTGGCCCACCACCAGCGCACCATGCGCGGATCGGTGGTGGCGGCCAGCAGCACGGGTTCGAACGGGTGACCGCCCGGCACCGCGCAGTCCGGGTCGGGACAGCCGCACACCCGGACGCGTCCACCGCCGGGCTGGAGCCCGATGCCCGGGAGTACGGGCCACTGCCACTCGGTGGCGCAGGTGAGCGCGCCGCGGAGCAGCGGCGACCGTGCGCCGCGCCGCAGCGAGAACTTGCGTCGCCTTCCGAGGATCTCGCGCATGAGCGCTCGTTCCTTTCCGTTAACGCCGAGGGCTGTATCCGTCGCACTTCATGGCACTTCTACAAGGCACTACGTGGCGCTGCACGGCATCGTTCGGCCGTTGACAGCACGTGGATCACAAGTCACTGCGCGTACGAGGCAGCGCATCACGCCGCAGGCCGAGCGTGGAACGTGGCGAGGGGTGGCGCGCGCATGGCGCTTACCGTCCTGTGGTGCGTTTCCTCGTCACTCGGGGATGGGCGCGGCCGTTGTCGTCTATGACGCCTGGACCGGCCACGGGGTTCCGGGGCGATGCGAACTGCCCCCGGCTCCTCTCCGATGTGTACCCGCCGCGGTGGAGACGACGCGCTGCCGACTGACGTCAGTCGACCCCAAATTGACAGCCTAACGACTTTTTTTCAGCCAAGTTGAATTCCCCCCAGACACCAACAAGACCACCGGGACAATGCTGGACATCGCCTCTTCGGTGCGTGTACATCTGGAGACAGTAGCGGCACAGTAGCGGCGCAGCACGACAGGGGGTTTGCGATGCTATTGAGCGAGCCGGACGCGGCGGGCGAAAGCAGCGGGCCATGAACGCGCCCCACCTGCCGAAAGTGGCTGGAATCGATTCTTCCCTCCCGGCGCCCACGCAAACTGCCGACCCCGTTACGCCCCCTGCCGCGGCGCCGGACCCGGGTCCCGATCTCGGTCCCGGGGTCCAGGACCGCCTCGCCGAATGGGTGTCGGACCTCACCACCCTCCATGAGCTGACCGAGCGGCTGATCCGCACCGACACGCTCGACGGCGCGCTGCACGAGCTGCTGCGCGCGGGTGCCGCCCTGGTGGGCGCGCAGCGCGGTCTCGTGGCGCTGGAGCCGTCCGACGGCCTCGGTCCGGTGACCACCGTCGGCCTCGGTCTCGGCCATGCCGATCTCGGCCAGATCGAGACGATCCCGCGCGGTTCCGCCTCCGCCGGCCATCTGCTCGACGGACTGCCCGAACCGGACGGTGAGCGGCGCGCCGACGTCAGGCATCCGGACATCGCGAGCGAGGCCGATCTCGACCCCCGCCACCGCGAGGTGGCGGCCCGGCTCGGGTTCGCCGCCAGCTACGCGGTTCCGCTGGACACCCCCTCCGGCGCCGAGGGGTCCGGTGCCGTCACCCCGCCGGGGCTGGTCACACCCTCCCCCGGCCCCGGCGCGGAGACCGCCGCCGGTTCCGTCGCCACCGCCGGCCCGGCCGCCGCGGACGATGCGAGCAGCCCCGGCCCCGGCCGCCCCGGTACGGCCCCCGCTCCCGAGGGCGCGCCGGGCGCCGTGACGGCCGTGGGAGCCGACCGCCCCGCCGGACGCCTGGGCGCCGCCGCCTGGCTCTACGACGAACCCGCGGAACCCGGTGAGCGGCAGCGTCATCTGATCGGCCTGTACTGCCGTTACGCCGCCGCCCACCTCGCCCGGCTGCTGGAACTGCGCCGCGCCCACGCCGCCGTGGCGACCGTCCGGGAGGAGCTGCTGCCCACCCGGCTGCCCCGGGTGCCCGGCGTCCGGCTCGCCGTCCGCCACCACCCCGCTCCGTACGGCGGCGGGGACTGGTACGACGCGCTGCCGCTGCCGGACGGCGCGCTCGGGATCTCCGTCGGCGGGGTGACCGGGACCGGCCCCAGCGCCGTGGTCGCGATGGGACGGCTGCGTGCCTCCCTGCGCGCGTACGCGGTGATGGAGGGGGAGGATCCGGTCGCCGTCCTGTCCGACCTCGAACTGCTGCTGCGCCTCACCGAACCCGCCCGCTCCGCGACCGCCCTGTTCGCGTACTGCGAGCCCGGTCCGCGCCGGGTGGTGCTGGCCGGGGCCGGGCACTGCCCACCGCTGATCACCGGTGACCGGCGCACCGAGTTCGTGGAGACCACGCTGTCCGCGCCGCTGGGGATGCTCTCCTGCTGGGAGGCCCCGAGCGTGGAGCTGGAGCCCGGCTGTGGAGAAACGCTCCTCTTCTACAGCGACGGGCTGCTGCACCGCACCGGGGAACCCATGGACCGCGCCTTCGCCCGGCTCCAGGCGGCCGCCGCGAGCGCGCCCAAGGCCGTCCGCCACGACGTGGACGCGCTGCTGGACCATGTGCTGCGCACGGTGCTGCCCGGGGGCGCGGACACCGGGGACGGCACCGAGGACCTGGTCCTGCTCGCGGTCCGCTTCGACTGAGCCGCCCGCTCCGGACCGCCCCCGCCGGGCCGCGCCGCCGGGCCGCGCCGCCCGCCGCGGCCCGGTCGCGGCATGGCCTTCTCCGCCCTCCCGGCGGCCGTGTCCCCCCACCTACCATGGGAGAGGTCCAGTTCGAGGAGGATGTCGTGACCGAGGAGCCCACTCCTGAAGCCCTGGAGACCCCGGAGGCCGAGGAGCAGCCCATCCAGCAGCGGAAGAACGGCCTGTACCCGGGCGTCTCCGATGAGCTCGCCGAGAACATGCGGTCCGGCTGGGCGGACACCGAGCTGCACGACCTGGAGCCCGTGGAGCAGGCTCCGCACACCGCCCGCCGCCGTGCCGCGCTCTCCGCGCGCTTCCCCGGCGAACGCCTGGTCATCCCCGCGGGCAAGCTCCGCACCCGGTCCAATGACACGGAGTTCCGCTTCCGCGCGGCCACCGAGTACGTCTACCTCACCGGTGACCAGACCGAGGACGGCGTCCTGGTCCTGGAGCCGGAGGCGGGCGGCGAGGGCCACACCGCGAGCCTCTACCTGCTGCCGCGCTCCGACCGGGAGAACGGCGAGTTCTGGCTGGACGGCCAGGGTGAGCTGTGGGTCGGTCGGCGGAACAGCCTGACCGAGGCCGAGCGGCTGTACGGCGTGCCGGTCAAGGACGTCCGCACGGTCGCCGACGACCTGCGGGCCGCCACCGGACCGGTCCGCATCGTGCGCGGCCACGACGCCGGTCTCGAGGCCGCGCTGACCGACAAGGTCACCGGTGAGCGCGACGAGGAGCTGCGCGTCTTCCTCAGTGAGCAGCGCCTGGTCAAGGACGAGTTCGAGGTCGGCCAGCTCCAGAAGGCGGTGGACTCCACGGTCCGCGGCTTCGAGGACGTCGTGAAGGTGCTGGACAAGGCCGAGGCCACCTCCGAGCGCTATATCGAGGGCACGTTCTTCCTGCGGGCCCGGGTCGAGGGCAACGACGTCGGCTACGGCTCCATCTGCGCCGCCGGACCGCACGCCACCACCCTCCACTGGGTGCGCAACGACGGCCGGGTCCGCTCCGGCGATCTGCTGCTGCTGGACGCGGGGGTGGAGACCGACACCCTCTACACCGCGGACGTCACCCGCACCCTGCCGATCAACGGCACCTACAGCGCGCTCCAGCGCAAGATCTACGACGCGGTGTACGAGGCGCAGGAGGCGGGCATCGCCGCGGTCAAGCCGGGTGCCAAGTACCGCGACTTCCATGACGCCTCCCAGCATGTGCTGGCCACCAGGCTGGTGGAGTGGGGCCTGGTCGAGGGTCCGGTCGAGCGGGTGCTCGAGCTCGGCCTCCAGCGCCGCTGGACCCTCCACGGCACCGGCCACATGCTCGGCCTGGATGTGCACGACTGCGCCGTGGCCCGCACCGAGACCTACGTCGACGGCACCCTGGAGCCGGGGATGTGCCTCACGGTCGAACCGGGTCTGTACTTCCAGGCCGACGATCTGACCGTGCCCGAGGAGTACCGCGGCATCGGCGTCCGGATCGAGGACGACATCCTGGTGACGGAGGACGGGAACCGCAATCTGTCCGCCGGGCTGCCGCGCCGGGCCGATGAGGTCGAGGCGTGGATGGCCCGCCTCACCGGCTGACCCTCCGGTCCTCCGGCCGCACCACACGCACCCCACGGGGGAGCGGCACCCGCCGCTCCCCCGTTCCGCTGTCGCGAGCCCGGCCGGGCACACCGCGGGCCGTCAGCCGCGTCAGCCCTTGCCGGGCACCTTGCGGGTGGTCACCGCGATCCGGTTCCAGGCGTTGATGGTGAAGATCAGCGCGATGAGCCGGGCCAGCTCCGCCTCCTCGAAGTGCCGGGCGGCCCGCTCGTACACCTCGTCGGGGACCCCGCCCGGCAGCAGGGTGACCGCCTCGGTGAGCGCCAGGGCCGCCTGCTCCTTCGCGGTGTAGAACCCGGCCTCGCCCGCCTCCTCCCAGACGCCCACCAGGTTGATCCGCTCGGGGCTCTCGCCCGCCGCGTGGGCATCGGTGGTGTGCATATGGAGGCAGTAGGCGCAGTGGTTCAGCTGGGAGGCGCGGATCTGCACCAGCTCCACCAGGGCCGGGTCCAGGCCCTCCCGCGCGGCGGCGTCCAGTCCGATGAGCGCCTTGAAAGCCTTGGGGGCGGCCTTGGCGAAGTCCACCCGCGCGGGACGCGTCCCCCCGGTGCTCGTCTCGGCGGTCGTCTCGGCGTCCGTCGTCGTGGTCGTCTCGGTCGTTGTGGTCATGACGACGAATCTAAGCCTCGATGTGACAGGTTGTAGGGTGCATTTCCATGGCGGAATCGCGGGTCAATTCGGCGGAGATCCTCGGCAGTGACCTCCATCTGGAGCTGACCCGCGCGGGCAGCCGCCGCACCGCGCTGATGAGCGCGCTGCGCGAGGCCGTCCGTGGCGGGCGGCTCGCCCCCGGCACCCGGCTGCCGCCCTACCGCTCGCTCGCCGCCGACCTCGGGATCGCCCGCAACACGGTCGCCGACGCCTACGCCGAGCTGGTCGCCGAGGGCTGGCTCACCGCCCGCCAGGGCTCCGGCACCCGGGTGGCCGCCCGGACCGCGCCGCCCCCGCCGCGGCACACCGGCCGGGAGCGCGGCGGACGCCCCGCCCCGGCGGCTCCCACCGGCCGCAGACGCCGGGCCGCGCCGCCACCGCGCCCCGCCCACAATCTGCTCCAGGGCCAGCCGGACGCCTCCGCCTTCCCCCGCACCGCCTGGCTCGCCTCCGCCCGCCGCGCCCTGACCGCCGCGCCCAACGAGGCGTTCGGCCCCGGTGACCCGCACGGCCGCGCCGAGCTGCGCCATGCGCTCGCCGACTACCTGGCGCGGGCCCGCGGGGTGCGCACCGACCCGGACCGGATCGTGGTCTGCTCGGGCTTCGCCCACGCCCTGCGGCTGCTCAGCGGCACCAAGGTGCTGCGCCCGGCGCTGGCCGTCGAGTCGTACGGACTGGCCTTCCACCGTTCCCTGCTGTCCGCCGCCGGGGTCCGCACGGTCCCGCTGCCGCTGGACGACTGCGGCGCCCGTACCGAGGAGCTGACCTCCCATCCGGGCTTGCGGACAGTACGGGCCGCCCTGCTCACCCCCGCCCACCAGTTCCCGACCGGCGGGCCGCTGCACCCCGAGCGGCGCGCCGCGGCCGTGGACTGGGCGCGCGCCGGCGGGGGACTCGTCCTGGAGGACGATTACGACGGGGAGTTCCGCTACGACCGCCAGCCGGTCGGCGCGGTCCAGGGGCTCGACCCGGACCGGGTGCTCTATCTGGGTTCGGTCAGCAAGAGCCTCTCCCCGGCGCTGCGGCTGGGCTGGATGGTCCTGCCGGACCACCTCGTCGACGTCGTGCTGTCCGTGAAGGGCGAGCGGGAGGGCTGGGCGAGCGCGCTCGACCAGCTCACGCTCGCGGACTTCATCGCATCCGGCGGCTACGACCGTCATGTGCGCCGGATGCGGCTGCGCTACCGGCGCCGCCGGGACGCGCTGGTGGCCGCGCTCGCCGAACGCGCCCCGCATATCCGGGTCTCCGGGATCGCCGCCGGGCTGCACGCGGTGCTCGAACTCCCGCCCGGCACCGAACGGTCCGCCGTCCAGGCCGCCTCCTGGCAGGGGCTGGCCCTCGACGGTCTCGCGGGCTACCGGCACCCGGACGCGACCACGCCCCCGCTGGAGGGGCTGGTCGTCGGCTATGCGACCCCGCCCGAGCACGCCTTCCCGGCGGCGCTGGACGCCCTGTGCCGGGCACTGCCGCCCGAGCAGCCGGCCCCGGGGACCGGCTGAGCGACGGTCCGGACCAGGACGGTCCGAGGGGCCAGGACGGTCAGGGCGGTCAGGACGCCCGGAGCAGGGAGTCCTCGCGCCACTTGAGGATCTTGTCGAAGCTCACCACCACACCCCCGCGGCCCGGCCGGTCGCGGTAGCGGACGTGGTCGGTGAGGGCCTCGATCAGGAACAGCCCCCGCCCGTGCTCGGCCTGCGCGGGTGCCGGACCCTGTGGGTGCTGCGGTCTGCGCGGGGTGGCGGGGCGCCGCTCACTGCGGGTGCGCGGTCCGCGACGGACGGTGCCGCGCTGGGTGAATCCGGGCCCCGAGTCGGTGACCTCGATCCGGCAGGTGTCACCGTCGATGAAGGCCGTGACCCGGTAATCACCGTCCGTACCGTCGGCTCCGCCGTGCTCCACCGCGTTCGCACATGCCTCGGAGAGGGCGACCGACAGGTCGTAGGAGATCTCCGGGTCCACCCCGGCCGTCTCCATCGTGCCGAGGAGTAGTCGTCGTGCGAGGGGAACGCTCGCCGCCTCGCGGGGCAAATGGAGTGACCACCAGATGCTCATGCTCCAGCCTCCCGGCCGCGGCTCGACATACCGTTACGTATTGCCTGGGTCCATGGTCCGTAAGCGTGCGATTGACGTGACTCCGCTCATTCGGCGGACGCGCACGGCGGGCGCACCGGTGTATGGGGCTGTCCCGGTGTGCGCCGTTACGCCCTACCCGCCGTAGGTAACGCATGTGCGCGGTGGGATGATGGCGCCGCCATGGCTTCCCCTGTCGCCCGTGCGGGCGCCGACCTCCGCATGCTGCGGGCCGCGGTGTTCACCGCGGTCTGCGTCGTGCTGTCCGCGGCCGGGCATGTCATCGCGTCCTGCGCGACCGTGCCGCTGTGGACGGTGGGCGTCGGAGCTGCGGCTTTGTTCTCGGTGGCCGTGCCGCTCGCCGGGCGCGAGCGGTCGCTGCCCGGGATAGCCGGGCTGCTCGCCGTGGGCCAGCTCGTCCTGCACACCGTGTTCGGGCTCGGCCAGCAGCAGGCGGCGGCCGCCCTGCGGGCCGACGGACACGAGAGCCGGGTCATGAGTCTGGCCGCGCACCTGCTGTGCGCCCCCGTGCCCGGCCGGATGGACAGCGCCACCGCACAGCGCATCGTCGAGCGGGCGGGCATCGACCCCTCCTCGGTCGGGGATGTGCACGCCGCGCACGCCATGCACTCCGTGCCGCTGACCCCCGCGTCGGCCGCCGTGCACGTCCCCGCCGTGGACAGCCTGCTGCCGTCACTGCCCATGGTGCTGGGCCATCTGCTGGCCGCCGTCGCCATGGGCTGGCTGCTGCGCCGCGGCGAGGTGGCCGTGTGGCGGGTGGTGCGGCTTTCGGTGGGCGGGGCGCGCGAGGTGGCCGAGGTCGCGTTGGTCCGGGGTCTGCGCGCCGTGCTGCGGCTGGTGCGGACCCTGCTGACCGGACTGGCCGGACTGCGCCCGGCCGGGCCCCTGCGGCCGCGCCGGGACGAGCGTGACGAGGGGGCCGTCACGGCCCTCGTACTCCAGCACAGCGTGATCAGACGGGGTCCGCCGCGTCACGACCTCGCGGCCTGACCGACGCGACGCCCCTCCAGCGGTTCCGGAGGGCGGCCGCGGCCTCGCCGTACGCGCGCCACCCACTGATCATCCGTTTCGGATCCCTGGAGTACCCCATGAACGCCATGCGTCTTCGTCGTCTGCCGGTTCTCGGAGCCCTCACCGCGGGCGGCCTGGTGCTGCTCGCCGCGGGCCCCGCCTTCGCGCACGTCAGCGTGCAGCCCGGTGAGGCCGAGAAGGGCGGCTACAGCACCGTCAACTTCAAGGTGCCCAACGAGCGCGACGACGCCTCGACCACCAAGCTCGAAGTCACCCTGCCGACCGACCATCCGCTCGCCTCGGTGATGCCACAGCCGGTGCCCGGCTGGAAGGTGAAGGTCACCAAGAGCAAGCTGGACAAGCCGATCGAGATGCACGGCGAGAAGATCACCGAGGCGGTCACCAAGGTCACCTGGACCGGCGGTTCGATCGAGCCCGGCCAGTTCCAGCAGTTCCCGCTCTCCGTCGGCCAGCTCCCCGAGGACGCCGACC
Source organism: Streptomyces cucumeris (assembly GCF_024295805.1). GTDB lineage: Bacteria > Actinomycetota > Actinomycetes > Streptomycetales > Streptomycetaceae > Streptomyces > Streptomyces cucumeris. The sequence continues at coordinate 60,053 of NZ_JANCLX010000016.1, read as the reverse complement.
AGCTCGTCTTCAAGGCCCTCCAGACGTACGACAACAAGGAGGTCGTGCGCTGGATCGAGGAGCCCAAGGAGGGTGAGGACGAGCCGGAGAACCCGGCGCCGGTCCTCAAGCTGGTCGCCCCGGCCGAGGGCTCGGACGCGCACGGCGCCGCGGCCTCCGGTCACAAGGACGACGACAAGGGCGAGGGCGAGGACGGCGAGAAGACCGCCGCCGACGACTCCGACGGCGACAGCAGCGACACCACCGCCCGGGTGCTGGGCGTCGCGGGCATCGTCGTCGGTATCGCGGGCGTCGCCTTCGGCGTCCTCGCCAGCCGCCGCCGCTCCGCCTGACCCACCGGCATCCGCGGCGTGATCCCACGGCGTGACCGCACGTCCTGACCCGACGGCGCGGTCCGCCCGGGGCGGCGGGCCCCTCCGGCCCGCCGCCCGCACGCCCGGACCTCCTGCACGCCGCACCGATCCACTCGTCTCACGGGAGAACAGCTCCATGCGCACCACCATCCTGGGCACCGCTGTTGTCGCCACCGCCGCGCTCACCCTGACCGCCTGCGGCGGCTCCGGCGGCGACGGCGACAAGGCGGCCACCGCCGAGGTCAAGGGGGGCCAGCAGTCGGGCAAGGCCATCTCGCTCGACAAGGGCAAGGAGAAGGCCAAGCCGGACCTCGTCCTGACCGACACCGACGGCAAGAAGTACGACCTCATCGAGGAGACCAAGGGCCGTCCCACCCTGCTCTTCTTCGGCTACACGCACTGCCCGGACGTCTGCCCGCTGTCCATGAGCAACCTCGGCATCGCCGAGAAGAAGCTCTCCGCGGCCGAGCGGAAGAAGCTCCGCGTCGTCTTCGTGACCACCGACCCCGAGCGCGACAAGCCCAAGCGGATCCGCTCCTGGCTCAACGCCCAGGGCGGCAACGACTTCGTCGGTCTCACCGGCAGCTTCGACACCATCCAGGCCGCCGCCCGGACGCTCGGCATCTACGTCGACAAGCCCAAGAAGGAGAAGGACGGCAGCATCACCGTCGGCCACGGCGCCGAGGTGGTCGGCTACGCGCCCCAGGACGACAAGGGCCACTGGATCTACACCACCGGCACCACCGCCGAGCAGTACGCCAAGGACCTGCCGAAGATCGTCAAGGGACAGAACCCGTGACCCGCGGCGCGTCCTCCCGCACGGCCCTCGCCGCGGCGCTCGTCCTCGGTCTGTCCACGGCGGTCGCCGCCTGCGGCCCCGGTGACGGTGACGGCGGCGGGGAAGAGAAGGACGGCGGCCGTCCGAAGCTCTCCGTCAGCGGCGCGTACCTCCCCCAGCCGTCGATGGACGACATGGCGGCGGGCTTCCTGACCGTACGGAACGCCGGCGCCGGCGCGGACCGGCTGACCTCCGTCTCCACTCCGCTGGCCGCCGAGGTCACCCTGCACCACACCGTCGGCAACCGGATGAAGCAGGTGAGTTCGCTGGACGTCCCGGCGAACGGGCGGCTTGAGCTGGCCAGCGGTGGCGATCATCTGATGCTGACAAAACTGAGCCACCGGCCGAAGGTCGGTGAGAAGGTCGAGTTCACCCTGCGCTTCGCGAACTCCGACCCCATCGAGATCAAAGTCCCGGTCGAGCCGACGACGTACCGCCCCAAGGACTGACGCCCGATGCCCTCGCTGACCTCCCCGGCGCCCGCCGGGACCGCCCGCTCCGTCACCGCCCGGCGGCTGACGGCGGTCTGCGCGGCCCTGCTGGCCGCGCTGCTGTGCGCGCTGACCGTCGGCGCGAACACGGCGTCCGCGCACGCCACGCTCACCTCGACCGACCCGCGCGACGGATCGGTGGTGCAGACCGCGCCCACGGAGATCACGCTGAACTTCTCGGAGGGCGTGCTGCTCTCCGACGATTCGGTGCGCGTGCTCGACCCCAAGGGCAAGCGGGTGGACTCCGGAAAGCCCGGCCATGTGGGCGGCAAGACCTCGACCGCCGCGGTGAGACTGCACTCCGGGCTGCCGGACGGCACGTTCACGGTGGCGTGGAAGGTGGTCTCGGAGGACAGCCACCCGATCAACGGCGCGGTCACGTTCTCCATCGGCGCCCCGTCCAAGACCAGCGTCACGGTCTCCCAGGCCGGGGAGTCCGACAGCACCGTCGGCACGCTGTACGGGATCGGGCGCTATGTGGCCTACGGCGGGTTCGCGGCGCTGGTCGGCGCGAGCGTGTTCGCCGGGGTCTGCCGCTCCTCGCGGTCGGTCCGCAAGATCGCCGTCGGTGGCTGGGTGACGCTCTTCGCGGCCACCCTGGTGCTGTTGCTGCTGCGCGGTCCCTACACCGACGGCGAGGGCATCGGCGCGGTCCTCGACCTCGGCAGGCTCGGTGATGTGCTCTCGACCAAACCGGGCGCGGCGATGCTGTCGCGGCTGCTGCTGCTCGGCGCGGCGGCGGTCTTCCTGGCGGTGCTCTTCGGTACGTACACCCGGCGCACCGAGGAGGCCGAGGCGGCGGAGGCCGCGGGTGACGACGAGGAGTACGCCGAGATCGACCACGGCCGCCGCCAGGACCTGGCCTTCGGGCTCGGCTTCGGCGGCACGGTGGTCGCGATCGGACTGGCCGCGACCTGGGCGATGGCCGAACACGCCTCCGTCGGCATCCAGAAGGAACTGGCCATGCCGGTGGATGTGCTCCATCTGCTCGCGGTCGGCGTATGGCTGGGCGGACTGGTGTCACTGGCGGTGGCGCTGCGCGCGGGCGAAACGGTCGGGCGGACGGCGGTCCGCCGCTTCTCCCGGCTGGCCTTCGCCTCGGTGGTGGTGCTGGTGCTCACCGGCCTCTACCAGTCGTGGCGGCAGGTGGGTTCATGGAAGGCGCTGACCGGCACCGAATACGGGAAGTGGCTGCTGGTCAAGGTCGGTCTGATGGCGGTGCTGGTGGGTCTCGCCGCGGTGTCGCGCCGCTGGACGGGCCGGCTGCTGGACGCGGCCGAGGACGGTGCCGGGGAGTCCGCCCCGGCCGAGGGGCCGAAGGCCGGGACCAAGACCAAAGCCAAGGCCAAGGCCAAGACCAAGGTCGCGGCGGCTGCGTCGGCCGCTCCCGCGGGCCGTACCGTCAGCGCCCGATCGGGCGGCAAGGGGGAGGACCCGGCCGAGGACGACGCCGGATCCGACGGTGGATCCGGCACCGCGGCCGATCCCGTGCGCAGCGCCCAGCTCGCCCGGCAGCGCGCCGCCGTCGACAGGACCGCTGCCCTGCGCGAGCGGGACGCCGACCCGGTGCGCGGCGGACTGCGCCGCTCGGTGCTGGCCGAGACCGTGGTGGCCGTGGTGCTGCTCGCGGTGGCCACCGTGCTCAGCGGCACCCAGCCCGGCCGGGCCGAGACCGCACAGCCCGCCGCCGCGGCGGCGCCCGATCCGCTGGGCGTGGAGCCGGTGAGCGTGGAGATCCCCTATGACACCGGGAACAAGAGCGGCCGCGGCAAGGCCGTGGTCATGCTGGACCCGGCGCTCCCCGGGGACAACTCGCTCCATGTCTTCCTCCTGGACCGGGCCGACCGGCCCGTGGACGCCGAGGAGGTCAAGCTGTCGCTGACCCTCAAGGAGAAGGCGATCGGACCGCTCCGGGTACCGCTGAGGCATCTGTCCACCGGACACTGGAGCACCGAGAGTGTGCGGCTGCCCCTGGGCGGCGCCTGGCAGATCTCCCTGACCGTACGCACCTCCGACATCGACCAGGTGACGGAGACGAAGACCGTGAAGATCGCGCAATGAGCACTCAGCAACAGCACACCCGGCGGAACCCGGGGAAGGAATCGGGGCACGACGCGAAGGGCGACCCCGGGACGGACGCATCGCAGGACCAGGCGCAGGAGACCGGCTCGCCGATCTCCCGGCGCCGGCTGCTGGGCACGGCGGGCGCCGCGGGCGCGGCCGGTCTGGTGACGGGCGGTGCCGCCGGTGCGTACGCCGCCGGGGCCACCCGCTCCGAGCCGGAGCCGCTCACTTCGGTGGGCGGCACGGCCGTGCCCTTCCACGGCACGCACCAGGCGGGGATCACCACCCCGCTCCAGGCCCATGGCCATCTCGCCGCCTTCGACCTGGCCCCCGGCACGGACCGCAGGGCGGCCGCGGCGCTGCTGCGCCGCTGGTCCAGGACGGCCGGGCAGCTCACCGAGGGCGAGGCGCCGCCGGACGACACGGGGATCGCGCTGGACGCGGGTCCCTCCTCGCTCACCGTTACCTTCGGATTCGGCCGGACCTTCTTCGGCCGGACGGGGCTGAAGGACCGGTTGCCGGAGGCGCTGGCCCCGCTGCCCGACTTCGCCTCGGACGCCCTGGACGCGGGGCGCAGCAACGGCGACCTGTGGATCCAGATCGGCGCCGACGACGGTCTCGTCGCCTTCCACGCGCTGCGCGCGCTCCAGCGCGAGGCGCGCGGCGCCGCCCGGCTGCGCTGGCAGATGAGCGGCTTCAACCGCACACCCGGCGCCACCGGCCGTCCCATGACGGCCCGCAACCTGATGGGCCAGATCGACGGCACCAACAACCCCAAGCCGTCGGACGCGTCCTTCCAGCGGCGGGTCTTCGTACCCGCCAAGGGCGAGCCCGCCTGGATGGCGCACGGCTCCTACGCGGTGGTCCGGCGGATCCGGATGCTGCTGGACTCCTGGGACCACCTCTCCCTGGAGCGCCAGGAGAAGGTGATCGGACGCCGTAAGTCCGACGGCGCCCCGCTGTCCGGCGGTACGGAGGACACCCCGGTCCGGCTGGACAAGGTGAACGGGGACGGTTCGCTGGCCATCGCCGGGGCGGCGCACGTCCGGGTGGCGGCGCCCGCGTCGAACCAGGGCGCGGCCATGCTGCGGCGGCCGTTCTCCTACCACGACGGTTTCCGCGAGGACGGGGCGCCGGACGCCGGACTGCTCTTCGTCGCCTGGCAGGCCGACCCGATGAAGGGGTTCGTACCGGTGCAGCGCAAGCTGGACCTGGGAGACGACCTCTCGCGCTTCCTGCGGCACGAGGCGAGCGCGCTGTTCGCGGTCCCCGGCGGCGCCGGTCCGGGAGAGTACGTCGGTCAGGCACTCTTGGAAGGATGAGCCGCCGGAACCACCAGGACCGCCAGGACCGCGGGAACCACCGGACCCGCCAGGACCCCCGGAACCGCCGGACCCGCCCGGACCGGGGGCGGGCCCCGGGCATGGGCGCCGGGTGCGCCCCGCTGGGTATCGTGGCGGTCCTCGTCTGATCACAGGGAGCCACCGTGATGTCGGCCAGCCGCTATACGTACCTCGGCCCCGAGGGCACCTTCACCGAGGCCGCGCTGCGGTCCATGCCGGAGGCCGCCACGCGCGAACTGGTCCCCATGGTCTCGGTCCCGGCCACGCTGGACGCCGTGCGCACCAGCGCGGCGGCGGCCGCCCTGGTGCCGATCGAGAACTCGGTGGAGGGCGGGGTCAACGCGACCCTCGACGAACTGGCCACCGGCGAACCGCTGATGATCTACCGCGAGGTGCTGCTCTCGATCAGCTTCGCGCTGCTGGTCCGGCCGGGTACCTCGCTGGCGGACGTCAAGACGGTGACCGGGCATCCGGTCGCCCAGCCGCAGGTGCGCAACTGGCTGGCGGGGAATCTGCCCGGGGCCCAGTGGGAGTCGGCCGCCTCCAACGCGGACGGGGCCCGGCTGGTGCAGGAGGGGCGGTACGACGCGGCGTTCGCGGGTGAGTTCGCGGCGCCGAAGTACGGTCTGGAGCCCCTGGTCACCGATATCCACGACGCGCAGAACGCGATGACCCGCTTCGTGCTGGTCGGCCGTCCCGCGCGGCCCGCGGCCCGCACCGGCGCGGACAAGACGTCCGTGGTGATCTGGCTCGGCGACGACCACCCGGGCGCGCTGCTGGAGCTGCTCCAGGAGTTCGCCGCGCGCGGGGTCAACCTGATGCGGATCGAGTCCCGTCCGACCGGTGAGGGCATCGGCCGCTACTGCTTCTCGGTCGACTGTGAGGGGCACATCACCGACCGCCGGGTGGGCTCGGCGCTGATGGGGCTCAAGCGGATCTGCCCGAAGGTGCGCTTCCTGGGCTCGTATCCGCGGGCGGGGGTGACCGCGTCGGAGATCGCCCCGCTGCGGCACGGCACATCGGACGAGGCGTTCACGGAGGCGTCGGAGTGGCTGGCGCGCTGCCAGGACGGACGAGCCTGAACCTGGCGGACGCCGGTTGACGACCGCGTCACCCGGCGTTGTCCCCAGGGTGATGGGGATAGTTATCCACAGGCTGCGGTCAGGTGCTGGGGATAAGTCGACAGACCAACACGACATTGTCGACAGATCCGTACAGCGAGCCAATTTCTCACCATTATCGGACAGAGGGTGCCCGTCACCCCAATTCGATTGGCCAACTCTTTGGAGTGAGGCATTCCCCTCTCAAGGAGTGTGTGAACGAGGTTTGATAGGGGAATCCATCGCCGAGCACTCCGCCGGACCGAATGATCACCCCGACATCCACAGATCTCACACACAGGCTGTGGATAACTCTCAGGGTTCGATCCGCCCCTGTGGACAACCTGCGGCCAACTCGCCCCGCCCGCAAGGAAAACCGTCACCCCGGGCCCACCTCTTTGCCCCTTTTCAGGGAATGCGCACCTATTCCTTGACGGTGGGCGTCACAGAAATTCCCCCGGTTTCCCACACTGGCGAAAACGGGCAAATAAGGACACAAAGGAATATCGCGTCGAGGGGGCGAGGCCACACCGGTAACCTGGTGGGGTGATTGACCTTCGCCTGCTCCGTGAGGACCCCGATCGTGTGCGCGCCTCCCAGCGCGCTCGTGGAGAGGACGTCGGCCTCGTCGACGCGCTCCTGACCGCCGACGAGCGGCGCAGGTCCTCCAGTGTCCGCTTCGACGAGCTCCGCGCCGAACAGAAGGCGCTCGGCAAGCTCATCCCCAAGGCCGCCGGTGACGAGAAGGCCGAGCTGCTGAAGAAGGCGGGCGAGCTGTCCGCGGCGGTCAAGGCGGCCGACGCCGAGCAGGACGAGGCCGCCGAGGAGACCCAGCGGCTGCTGCTCCAGCTCGGCAACCTGGTCCACCCGGACGTCCCGGTCGGCGGCGAGGACGACTTCCGCGTCCTGGAGACGGTCGGCACCCCGCGCGACTTCGCGGCCGAGGGCATCACCCCCAAGGACCACCTGGAGCTGGGCGAGCTGCTCGGCGCGATCGACACCGAGCGCGGCGCCAAGGTCTCCGGCTCCCGCTTCTACTACCTGACGGGCGTCGGCGCGCTGCTGGAGTTCGCCCTGGTGAACGCGGCGATGGCACAGGCCACGGCCGCGGGCTTCACCCCCATCCTCACCCCCGCGCTGGTCAAGCCGAAGGCCATGGAGGGCACCGGCTTCCTCGGCCAGGCCGCGGAGGACGTCTACCACCTCGACAAGGACGACCTCTACCTGGTGGGCACCTCCGAGGTGCCGCTGGCGGCGTACCACATGGACGAGATCCTGGACGCGGACCGGCTGCCCCGCCGGTACGCCGGGTTCTCCTCCTGCTTCCGCCGCGAGGCCGGTTCGTACGGCAAGGACACCCGCGGCATCTTCCGGGTGCACCAGTTCGACAAGGTGGAGATGTTCGTCTACACCACCCCGGAGGAGGCCGAGGCCGAGCACCAGCGGCTGCTGGAGTGGGAGAAGCAGTGGCTGACCTCGCTGGAGCTGCCGTTCCGGGTGATCGACCTGGCCTCGGGTGACCTGGGCTCCTCGGCCACGCGGAAGTTCGACTGCGAGGCGTGGATCCCGACCCAGGGCAAGTACCGCGAGCTGACCTCCACCTCCAACACCACCGAGTTCCAGTCGCGCCGGCTGTCGATCCGGATGCGCGAGGACAAGAAGGTGCGCCCGCTGGCCACGCTCAACGGCACGCTGTGCGCGGTCACCCGGACCATCGTCGCGATCCTGGAGAACCACCAGCAGGCCGACGGTTCGGTGCGGGTGCCGGAGGCGCTGCGGCCGTTCCTGGGCGGACGCGAGGTCCTCGAACCGGTCACCCGGTGAGCGACGCCCCCGCGGCGACCGGACCGCTGCCGTACCGCCTGATCGCCACCGACCTGGACGGGACCCTGCTGGGCCCCGACCACACCGTCTCGGCGCGGACCCGCGCCGTGCTCGCGGCGGCCACCGCGGCGGGCGCCGCGCATATCGTCGTCACCGGGCGGACCGTCCCGGTGGCCCGGCCCATACTGGACGACCTCGACTACCGCGGGATCGCGGTCTGTTCACAGGGCGCCCAGCTCTACCACGCGGGTGAGCACCGGCTGCTGACCTCCGTCACCCTGGACCGCACGGTGGCGGCGCTGGCGCTGGAGAAGATCGAGGCGGAGACCGGTCGGCTGGCGCTGGCCGCGGCCCGTGACGGTCTCGACGGCGAGGTGCTGTTCGGGCCGGGGTACCGGATGGGCTACGACATGGAGCAGGTCTCCGTCACCGACCCGGACGCGTTCTGGACCGCACCCATCAGCAAGCTCTACATCCAGCACCCCCGGCTGGACGACGACGCCCTCGCGGACGCCGCCCGGATCGCCGCCGGTGGTCTGATCGGCGTCACGGTGGCGGGCGCCGGTCTGGTGGAGCTGCTGCCGCTGGGGCTGACCAAGGCCACGGGGCTGTCGCTGGCCGCCCGGCGGCTGAAGGTGACGGCGGCCGACACGATCGCCTTTGGCGATATGCCCAATGACATCCCGCTGCTGGAGTGGGCGCGCCACGGAGTGGCGATGGCCAACGCGCACGACGGGCTGAAGGCCGTGGCCGACGAGATCACCGCCTCCCACGCGGAGGACGGGATCGCGGTGGTCCTGGAACGGCTCTTTCCGGCCGCCGCGTAGGTCCGGCCGCCACACGGCGGACCGGGTGGCCCGGTGACGGACCACCCGGTGCGCCAGGACGGTGGCTCCCGGGCTCAGCCCAGGACCTTCACCGCCTGGTAGTACGTCCACGCGGTGCTGTCGCAGGCGGTTTTGGAGGCACCGTCGTAGTTGGCGCAGACGCGCTTGAGGTCCTCGTAGAAGGCACTGTCGATCCGCGCCTTGTTGGCGTCGAAGATCCCCATCGCCTTGTGGTTGCGGTAGCCGAAGTCATGGCGCTCACAGGCGGTCTGGAAGGGGAAGCCGAACGGGTTGTCGGGCGAGGAGCTGCAGTAGTCGGTCGACCAGTCGAAGGCGTAATCGGCCCAGGGGCCCTGGTCGTTGCGGGCCGAGAGCCAGGTGTTGTAGCTGTCGGCGCTGGTCTGGGTCCAGTTGGAGAGCACCTGTGCCTTGTCCGCCGGTTCGGCCTGGGCGGGTGAGGCGAGGGCGACGGCGGTGGCTGCGGCGACGGCGGCCGTGGCGAGACTTGTGGCAAGACGACGCATGTGAGGGGTTTCCTCCGTCTTCGGTTGTCGACGCGCCATCACGATCCGTGTGGGTGCCGGACGATGGCGCGATCTGTGGGGGGAAGCGCTTGCCCCAGGTTGGGCAGGTTCCTGACAAGGGTCAAGATCCGTACAGTCGTCTGGATGAACAGAGTTCAACCATCCGGAGTTCAGAGCTTCCTACCAACCAGCCCTGCCACGAGCCATGTTGGGGTGCGGAGCAGATCCGGACGGTGGCTCCGCACAGCGGAGACCCGACGGAAGAGGGCGGGTCGGCACCCGCCCCCGGGGCACGCCGTCCGGTCCGGATCCGGTGGCGTGGCCGGGGGCGGGTTGCCGCCCTGGGCGCCACTCAGATCGTCGTCCCGGGCCCACCTCCTAGTCAATCCTCGGGATTTCTTCCAAACCCCTTAGCTGTAGCTTGGGTTGATGACCTTGGACGACCTCCGGGCCTTCACGGCCGTCTGCGACTCCGGCAGCCTCAGTGCCGTCGCCCGCGATCTGGGCTGTACCCAGTCGGCGGTGAGCCAGCGTGTGAAGCGGCTGGAACGGGAGCTGGGCATCGCCCTGTTGGAGCGGCGGCCGCGCGGAGTGGCGCCGACCCAGGCCGGATGGATCCTGCACCGGGCGGCGGCCGACGGTCTGGTCGGGCTGGACCACGCGTTGCGGCGGCTGCGCGACATCCAGCGCGGCGGCGCCGGTACGGTGCGCGTCACCACCGGGGCGACGACCGTACGGCACTTCATGTCGGCCGGGGTGGTGACTTTCCGGCGGCACCGGCCACGGGTGAACCTGGAGTTCCAGACGGAGAACTCCAGCCGCCGCTGCTTCGAGGCGCTGGCCGCGGGCACCTCCGACCTGGCGTGGATCACCATTGGCTCCCCGGCCCGCGGTGTGGAGCTGCGGCCGGTGCTGGAGCTGCCGTGGGTGCTGGCCGTACGGGCCGGGGACCCGCTCGCCGAGCGGACCGAGATCGGCCCCGGGGAGCTGGCGTCCATCCGCCACATCCGGCTGCCGGAGAACTCCGTGTCCCGGCACCGGCTGGAGGAGCACCTCACCCGGCAGGGCACCGAACCCGTCTCCACCACCAGCGTGGCCGACTGGGACACCGCCATCCTGCTGGCCGAACTGGGCCTGGGGCACGCCGTGGTGCCCGCGCTGCCGGGGTGGCGGGAGCCGGTCGCGGCGTATCCCGCGCTGCGGCTGATACCGATCCCCTCGCTGCCCCCGCTGGCGGCGGGGTGGGCGGTGCGGCGGTGGGACGCGCTGAGTCCGGTGGCCGTGGAGTTCGCCGAGACGGTGGAGGCGGAGCTGACGGCGGACGGCCCGCCGCCGGGGCGGGAGCGGGGTCCGGCGGTCAGCGGTACACACCCGTGATGGAGGCGGCGACGGCGGCCAGTTCGGCGCGCACCTCCGGCGGCTCCAGCACCTCCACCTCCCCGCCGAACTGGAGCAGTTGACGTGTCGCGGCCAGCGTCGGATAGGCGAGCTCCACCTCGGCCCACTCCGCGTCGCCACCGACCTCCTGCGGCCGCGCCACCAGCGCGCCGACGATCCGCAGAAACCGGTCGAGCTTGGTGCGCCGCACCCTGGCCCGGACCCGCAGCGGCATGGGCCGCTCCTCGATTCCGCGCCGCAGCTCCTCCCACACCCCCTTCAGCTCTGCACCGGGACGGCGCCGCACCGGCTCGTCGACGAGGGACGCCGCGTCGACGCGGTCGGCGCGGAACAGCCGCGGGGTGCCGTCACGGTCGGCGACCAGGTACCAGATGCCCGCCTTGGCGACGAGCCCGTAGGGATCGACGGTGTAGTCGTGCAGCGCGGTCTCCCCGCCGTGCCGGTAGCGGATGCGCAGTCTGCGGTCGGTCAGCACGGCGGTCTGGAGCACCTCGAGATCGGCCTCCGGCGCGGGGCGGGACCACCAGCGCCCAGGATCGACGAGGATCCGGCGGCTGGTGAGCTCGGCGGCGGGACGGTGCGCGGCGGGGAGCGCGGCCATCACCTTGCGCAGGGCGGAGCCGAGGGCGCTGTCGAGGCCGAGCGCGGCATGGGTGCTCTGCGCCACCAGCACGAACAGCGCCCGCGCCTCGTCCGAGGTGAGCCCGGTGACATCCGTGCGGTAGCCGGGGAGCAGGGTGATCCCGCCGTGGCGGCCGCGTTCCGCGTACACCGGCACTCCGGCCGCGGACAGGGACTCCACATCCCGGTAGATGGTGCGGGTCGAGACCTCCAGCCGCTCGGCGAGCTCCACGGCGGTGACCCGGCCGCGGGTCTGGAGGAGCAGCAGTATCGAGAGCAGCCGGTCGGATTTCACGGAGGTGAGCCAAGGCAATGCCGGGGCCGGGTGTCAACACCGGTGGCGGCGGCCGTGATCACGACCGCCGCCACCGGTGACGAGAGGGAGTGCGTGTGCCGGCTCACTCCTCACCGGCGACGGTGAGACTGCGCAGCTTGCTGCCCGCGTACCAGGTGGCGGCCAGCGTCACGGAGACCAGCAGCACCACGGCAGTGGGCAGAGCGACGTCCGACGTGATCAGATCCCCTTCGCCGATCTTCTGGGCGAGGGCCAGCGCCCACTGCTGGACGCTCAGCGTGCGCGCCCCGGACACCAGGCTGCCGAACAGCGCCTCCCACACCAGGGCGTAGACCAGGCCCGCGACCACCGCATGCCGGGTGACGGTGCCCAGCAGCAGGAAGATCGCGCTGTAGGCGACGGAGGCCACCGCGGCGGCGACGGCGTAGGCGATGGCGATCTGATGGCCGTTGCCGTTCAGGATGAAGCCCGCGAGCAGGGTGGGGATCGCCGAGAAGGCGGCGGTGACGCCGATCGCGACGATCAGCTTGGTGATCACGATGGTGGACCGCTTCACCGGCTTGGCCAGCAGGTAGAGCACCGAACCGTCGTCGATCTCCGGTCCGATCGCCCCGGTACCGGCGATCACGCCGATCAGCGGGACCATGGTGGCGATGGCGAAACCGCCGAGGATGCCATCGGCCGTGGCGTCATCGGCACTGGTCAGCAGCCGTACGGCCACTGCGATGAGTAGCAGCAGCGCGGGCAGCGAGAACAGGATCAGCGCGCGGCGGCGGCCGAGCAGGGCCCGGTAGGTGAGCCGGGCGACGGTCGGGTGGTAGAGCGAGGACATCGCTGAGGGCTCCTTTCAGGCCGCGACGAGGTAGGAGAAGACGCTTTCCAGGGACTCGTCGGAGGGCGAGACCGTGAGGAGCCTGATGCCCTGGTCGCGGGCGACCCGGGGCAGCAGTTCGGTGAAGCGGGTGAAGTCGACGGCCTGGATGTGCAGTCCGCCGTCCGCGCCATCACCGGCGTCGACCTGGATACCGGTGGTCGACGGATCGGCGATGAGGGCCGCCGCAAGGGCGCGGTCGTCGCTGGAGCGCACCAGATAGCGGTGCGGACGGTCCGTCATCAGCCGGCGGATCTTGCGGAAGTCACCGGAGGCGGCGTGCCGTCCGGCGACGATCACCTCGATATGGGAGGCGAGTTGCTCGACCTCCTCCAGGATGTGCGAGGAGAACAGCACGGTCGTGCCGTTGTCGCCCATCCGCCGCAGCAGGTCCATGAGCTGCATCCGCTGGCGCGGGTCCATCCCGTTGAACGGCTCGTCGAGCAGCAGCACCGACGGTTCGTGCACCAGGGCGGAGGCCATCTTCACCCGCTGGCGCATGCCCTTGCTGTAGGTGGAGATCTTCCGCGAACCGGCGTAGTCCATCTCGACGGTGTCCAGCGCCTTGCGGGCGGCGGCGCGCGGATCGGGCAGCCCGTGCAGTTCGGCGTTGGCGATGACGAACTCGCGGCCGGTGAGGAAGTCGTACATCCCCTCCCGCTCGGGGACCAGCCCGATCCGGCGGTACACCTGCTCATTGCGCCAGATCGGGTCGCCGTCGAGGGTGACCGATCCGGTGGAGGGGGCCAGGAAGCCGCCCATCATGTTGATCAGGGTGGATTTGCCCGCGCCGTTGGGTCCGAGAAGGCCGGTGACCCCGGGGCCGATCGTCATGGTCACGTCGTTGACGGCCACGACGTTCCCGAACCAGCGGGAGACATTGTCGATGGCGATCGTGGTCACAGCCCGACCTTTCGGTAGCGGCGCATCAGCAGGCCGTACGAGCCGGCGGTCAGGCCGAGGAGGACGAGGAGGTAGACGAGACCGGTCCCGGTGGACGGCCCGTACTCGCCGGGGAAGGCGGAGGTGGCGCCGAGGAACGCGGTCTGCACCCCGTCGACGAGGGTGATCGGCGAGAAGAGGCCGAGCCAGCTGATCGCGTCGGTGCTGCCCTGGTCCCAGGCGATGGCCTGAACGGTGCTCACCGCGCCGTAGGAGATGGTCAGTACGGCGATGACGGCGGCGACACCGAAGCCGCGGCGCGGTGTCATGGCGGCGAGCACCAGGCCGAGACCGGCGAAGAGGAGCGAGAGCAGAGCCACGGAGACCAGTCCTTGTGCGAAGCCCTTCGTCTGTTCGGCGAAGTCCAGCTTGGCGAGCAGGGCTCCGACGTAAAGGATCAGCAGGGGCAGCGCGGTGAGGAAGAAGATCGCGGAGACCAGTGCGGCGAACTTCGCCACCACGTAGTCCACCGTCTTGATGGGACGCGAGAAGTACAGCGAGATCGTCTTGAAACGCAGATCGCGGGAGACGGCCTGGGGTGCCTGGGCGGCGGTGTAGAGGCCGATCACGGCTTGGAGCATGATCGCGTAACCGGTGTACTCCACGGGGAGCTTGTTCGCCTGGGTGGCGACCGCCACCGCGACGATGATCGCGGCGGGCAGGCACATCACGGCGAGCATCAGCATCGGCCCGACCTTGGACTTCGCCGAGCGGCCGAGGCCGTAGGCGCCGCGCAGACTCTGCGAGAAGAGTGAGCGGCGGGCGTAGGCGCGGCCCAGGCGGGCGCCCTCGTAATGCCGGTAGCCGATGTTGTGGATGACGTCGGCGCGCTGCTGGGGCACGGTCTCAGGCGGCATCGACGGCACCTCCCTTCCCGTGGGCGCCGGTTCCGTCGGTGCCGGGTGCGTCGGTGCCGGTGCCCTTGGCGGGGACGCCGGCGGATTCGTCGTCGGAGCGGAAGATCTCCGCGATGCGGTGGCGGCGCTGTTCCATGCGGACCAGACCGAGGCCGAGTTCGGCGATGGCGTCGCGGACGGTGTCGTAGGTCTCGTCCCCCGCCACGTCGACCAGCAGGACGTGGTCCGATGCGGGCGCCCCGTCGGCGCCGCGTCCGGCGGGCTGGACGGTGAGCCCCGCGCGGTCCAGCGCGGCGCGCAGCACCCCGGTGCCGTCCGGGTGGTCCGCGGTGTCGGTGACCTCGACCGCGAGGGAGGCGGTGGCCTGGGTGAAGTCGCTGGTGGAGCTGGAGCGGAGCAGCTTGCCGCCGTCGATGACCACCACGTGGTCACAGGTGCGCTCCAGCTCGCCGAGCAGATGTGAGGTGACCAGGACCGAGATGCCGAAGTCGGTGTGCACACGGCGGATGAGGGCGAGCATGTCGTCCCGGCCGACCGGGTCCAGACCGTTGGTCGGCTCGTCCAGCAGCACCAGCCGCGGATCGTGCACCAGCGCCTGGGCCAGCTTGACCCGCTGCTTCATACCCGTCGAATAGCCGCCGATGGGCCGGTACCGCTCCTCGTACAGGCCCACATGGCGCAGGGTGTCGGCGGTGCGCTCACGGGCGGCGGACGGTGGCAGCCCGGACATGCGCGCCATATGGACGACGAACTCGGTGGCCGAGACATCGGGCGGCAGACAGTCGTGCTCGGGCATATAGCCGACGCTCTCGCGGATGGCGCTGCCGTCCTTGGCCACATCGAGGCCGAGCACGGTGGCGCGGCCCTCGGTGGCGGGGGAGAGACCGAGCAGGATCTTGATCAGGGTTGACTTGCCGGCACCGTTGGCACCCACCAGGCCGGTGACGCCCGGTGTGATGTCGACGGTGAGCCGGTCGAGGGCGGTGACCCTGGGGAACCGCTTGCTCAGGCTTTCGGTGGCGATCACAGTCACGTGTTCGACCGTAGTGGGCTGAGCCACATCCGGCGTCAGTCCTGATGGCTGGATTTACGTAGTCCTCGGGTCGGAGGCGCCCGTAGGGGAACGGCACCCCCAGTAGGGGGTTACCCGTGGTATCCACAGGAGGAGAAGGCCCTCTTGACGGCGATTTCGAACGCCGCGCATGGTCGTCCTGGGCACGGTTCGCCGGGTTCATGCGTGGAAGACGCCGTGAAGACGCCGTCTCCTGCGGGGACGACGCCGGATTCATGCGCGGAAGCCGATTCCCGCGCGGAAGGGGAGGACAGGGTGAGGGACGGGATCGCGGGAGCGGCCGAGCGCACGATCCGTACGGGAGGGGTGGAGCTGTGCGTCGCCGAGCTCGGCGATCCGGCGCGGCCCACCGTGGTGCTGCTGCACGGCTATCCGGACAGCAAGGAGGTGTGGTCGGAGGTCGCCACCCGCCTCGCCTCGGGCGGATCGGGCTTCCATGTCGTGCTGTACGACGTGCGCGGCTGCGGCCGCTCCACCGCCCCGGAGCCGCTGCGCGGCGGTTTCACCCTGGAGAAGCTCACCGATGACTTCCTGGCCGTGGCCGACGCGGTCTCGCCGGGCAAGCCGGTCCACCTGGTGGGCCATGACTGGGGCTCGGTGCAGGGCTGGGAGTTCGTCACGGTCCCGCGCGCCCAGGGGCGGATCGCCTCGTTCACCTCGCTGTCCGGCCCCGGCCTGGACCACTTCGGCCACTGGATCAGGAAGCGGATGACCCGGCCCACCCCGCGCCGGGTCGCCCAGCTCCTGGGCCAGTCCGCCCGCTCCTGGTACGTGGGCGCGCTGCACACCCCGCGGCTGCCGGAGGCGCTGTGGCGCGGTCCGCTCGGCCGGTCCTGGCCGGGCGTCCTGGAGCGGCTGGAGCGGGTGCCGAGCGAGAGCTATCCGACCGCCTCGCTGCCCGGCGACGCGGCGCACGGCGCCTGGCTCTACCGGGACAATGTGCGCGAGCGGCTGCTGCACCCCCGGGAGGACGCCCATGCCCACGCCCCGGTCCAGCTCATCGTCCCGACCCGGGACCCCTTCCTCTCCCAGCGGCTCTACGACGATCTGGAGGGCTGGGTGCCGGATCTGACCCGGCGCACCCTCGCCGCCCGTCACTTCATGCCGCGCTCCCGGCCCGATCAGCTCTCCGCGTGGATCACCGAGTTCATCACCTCCGTGACGGAGGGCGCCCCGCGCCCCGGCTCGGCCTCACCCGGTCCGTACGCCCAGCGGTTCGGCGGCCAACTGGTGCTGGTCACCGGCGCGGCCGGAGCCGTCGGCCGGGCCACCTGCGTGGCGTTCGCCGAGGCGGGCGCCCGGGTGATCGCCGTGGACCAGGACGCGGAGGCCGCGGCGCACACCGCCTCGCTGGCGCGTTCGGCCGGGGCGCCGCACGCCTGGGCCGAGGCGGTGGACATCGCGGACGAGCCGGCCGTGGAGAAGCTGGCCCACAAGGTCTCCGCCGAGTACGGCGTGGTGGACGTGCTGGTCAACAGCGCCGAGGAGGGGCTGTCCGGCTCCTTCCTCGGCACCTCGGCGGACGCCTGGCGCCGGGTGCTGGACACCAATCTGTGGGGCGTGGTCCACAGTTGCCGGGCCTTCGGCGGTCAGATGGCCGACCGCGGCCAGGGCGGCCACATCGTCAACACCGCGTCGGCCGCCGCCTTCCGGCCGTCCCGGTCGCTGTCCGCGTACGGCGCCTCCCAGGCCGCCGTGGTGCGGCTGAGCGAATCGCTCCGCGCCGAGCTGGCGGACCGGGACATCGGCGTCTCGGTGATCTGCCCCGGTTACGCCCGCACCCGGGACGACCGGCCGCTGAGGCGGCTGGCCCCGCGGGCCTACCCGCCGGAGAAGGTCGCGGACGCGATCCTGCGGGCCGTGCTGCGCGACGCGGCGGTGGTGCCGGTGACCCCGGAGGCGAAGGCCGCGGCCGTGCTGTCCCGGGTCGCCCCGGTGGCGCTGCGCGCCGCCGCCCGGCTGGGGCGCCGCCCCAAGTGAGGCCGTGAAGCGGTGCGGGGGCGGCGCCGGTCCGGGGCGGCGCCAGGCCGTGTCTTGTCGATCTTCGTGGACGCGCGAAGACCGGCAGGACAGGGCTTACAGGCCCGGTGCGCCCCACACCGGGAACCAGCGACCCAGGTCCTCCTCGATCGTCAGATCGTCCCCGAGCATCGCCCGCACCTGGAGTTCGAGTCCGTTGTCACGCTTCTCGGCACCGCCCGGCAGCGGCGCGAAGGGATAGAAGGTGCCGCGTTTGTAGAGGTAGACCAGCGCCAGTGACCGGCCGTCGGAGGCGTTCCGGAACCCCAGCAGCGAGCACAGCAGCTGGGGGCCGAACCCCCCGTCCTGGAGCAGGGTGTTGACCGCGTGCAGATCGTTCACCAGGGCGGCCGTATCGTCCGGCGGCTGCCGCGCCAGCAGCCAGGTGTAGCCGTACGCGTCCCGGCTGAACTCCACCGGCACCCCGTCCCGTCCGGCCCCCGTGTCCGCGTCGAGCAGCTCCTCCACATCCTGGCGGAGCCGGGCGAAGGCCCCGCCCTCCACACTCGCGAAGCACACCGACCCCAGCCCGGTGGGGATGAACCCCGCTGCTGCCTCCAGGGTGACCGCCGCCCCCGGCAGCCCGAAGAGCCGGTCGAGGTCGGGGCGTACGGGCTTGCTGCGGCCGAGCACGGCGTCCCAGAACCCCACGCCGCTCAGCCCCTTCCCGCCTGGCCGAGCTGTGCCGAGATCCGGCCGAGCTGGTCCAGCCGCTGCTCCAGCGTCGGATGCGAGGAGAGCAGCCGGCTCATGCTCCGGCCGGAGAGCGCCGGGGCGAACCAGAACGCGTTGTACGGCTCGGCCTTGCGCAGATCGCGGGTGGGGATCCTGGCCATCTGCCCGGTCACCTTGGTCAGGGCGGCGGCGAGCGCCGAGGGCCGCCCGGTCAGCAGCGCGGCGGCCCGGTCGGCGCTCAGCTCGCGGTAGCGGGACAGCAGCCGGGTCAGCAGAAAGCTGATCGCGTAGACCACGGCGCTGACCAGCGGGATCAGCAGGACCGCGATCGCGGTGTTGTTGTCGCGGCTGCCGCCGCGGGTCAGCCCGCCCCACAGCGCGACCCGGGTCATCATCCCGGCCAGTACCCCGAGGAAGGAGGCGATGGTCATGACCGCCACATCGCGGTGCGCGACATGCGACAGCTCATGGGCGAGCACCCCCTCCAGCTCGTCCGGCTCCAGCCGCCGCAGCAGACCGGTCGTCGCGCACACCAGGGCGTTGCGCTGGTTGCGCCCGGTGGCGAAGGCGTTGGGCACATCGGTGTCGGCGATGGCCACGCGCGGTTTGGGCATATCGGCGAGGGCGCACAGCCGGTCCACCGCACCGTGCAGCTCGGGCGCCTGCTCCGCGGTGACCTCCTTCGCGCCCATGCTGTAGGCCGCGATCCGGTCACTGAACCAGAACTGCGCCACGAACAGTCCGCCCGCGATGATCAGGATCAGTGGCCAGGCGCCCCGCACCAGCGCCAGCAGCACGCCGACGAAGACCACGTAGAGCAGACCGATGAAGAACATCGTGGTCACCATGCGGGCGGTCAGCCCCCGGTCCGGGGCGTATCGGGTACGCGCCATGGATGCCTCCACGGGACTGCGGCAGCGAAAGCCTCTATACCCGATTCTGCCCCTTATGCCGGTCTTCACCGCCTGTGCGGGTCCTGACCGTCCCGGAGCCCCCTCGGCGAGGGGGCTCCGGGACGGTGCAAGGCCGTGGCTCAGCCGGTGCCGAGCTGCGCGGCGCCCTCCGTGGCGATCCGCTCGAAGACCCGCTGGTCCGCCGCGAAGATCGAGTCCGGGATCGGCCAGTGCACCACGATCTCGTCGAAGCCGAGCGCCGCGTGCTGCCCGGCGAAGTCGACGAAGGCGTCCACCGAGGCCAGCGGACCGGCGCCGTCCGGGGTGAACCCGGTGAGCAGGATCTTCCGGAGCTCGCCCGCGTCCCGTCCGGCCTCCGCGCACGCCTTGCCCAGCGCCTCGACCTGGCGGGCGATGGCCTCCACCGAATCGGCCGCGGTACCGGTGGCGGCCACCTTCGGATCCCCCGTGGTCACCCACGCCTGGCCGTGGCGCGCGGCCAGCCGCAGCCCGCGCGGACCGGTCGCGGCCACCGCGAACGGCAGCCGGGGCCGCTGCACACAGCCCGGGATGTTCTGCGCCTCCAGCGCGCTGTAGTACTTCCCCTCGTACGTCACCGCGTCCTGGGTCAGCAGCCGGTCCAGCAGCTCCACGAACTCACCGAAGCGGTCCGCGCGCTCCCGCGGGGTCCACGCCTCCTCATCGGCGCGGCGCAGCGCCGTCGCGTCGAAGCCGGAGCCGCCCGCCCCGATCCCGAGCGTGATCCGGCCGCCGGAGATGTCGTCCAGCGTGATCAGCTCCTTGGCGAGCGTCACCGGGTGCCGGAAGTTGGGCGAGGTCACCAGCGTGCCGAGGCGCAGCCGCGAGGTGGCCGCCGCGGCGGCGGTCAGCGTGGGCACCGCGCCGAACCAGGGGCCGTCACGGAACGGCACCCGCCAGGACAGGTGGTCATAGGTGTACGCGCCGTGGAAGCCCAGCTCCTCGGCGCGCCGCCACAGCTCCCGGCCGCCCTCGGACCAGCGCTGGACGGGAAGGATCACGGTGCTCAGTCGCATACCGACGAGCCTAAGCGGTCCCGCGGACAGCTCCGCACGCCGACGACCAGGAGGGCCTTCGGCCGCCGGGCCGGGGAGGGACGGGCGTAGGGGCCCGCGCCACCGGGCATACGTACGCACCCGAGCCCCTTCGCACACCGATGAGCGGCCTATGCGGGAGGATGGTTGCCGTGACTCCAGCAACCGAGCGGCCCGGGAATCCGGCCACAGACCGTTCCGGCACCGGCTCACCCCGGCCCCGGCTGATCGCCACCGACCTCGACGGCACCCTGCTGCACAACGACAAGACGGTCTCCGACCGCACCGTCGAGGCGCTCGCCGCTGCCGAGCGGGCAGGCATCGAGGTCTTCTTCGTGACCGGCCGCCCGGCCCGCTGGATGGATGTCGTCAGCGCCCATGTGCACGGCCACGGCCTGGCGATCTGCGCAAACGGCGCCGCCGTGGTCGATCTGCACCAGGGCGGCAGGCTGATCAAGGTCCGCCCGCTGGACCCCGCCGCGGCGCTCTCCGCCGTCACGGCGCTGCGGGCGGCGGCCCCGGGCACCTCATTCGCCGTGGAGCGGACCGAGGGCATCTTCTACGAGCCCGAGTACCCGCCCTTCCACCTCGACCCGGGGGCGGTCCACGCCCCCGCCGAGAAGCTGCTCGACGACGGCTTCGCCCACGCCGACCAGCCGATCATCAAGCTGCTCGCCCACCACCCGGAGCTGGCCCCGGACGCCTTCCTCACGCTCGGCCGCTCCGCCGCGGGCGAGCACGGCTCCTTCACCCGCTCCAGCCCGACCGCCCTGCTGGAGATCAGCGGTACCGGTGTCAGCAAGGCCAGCACCCTGGAGCAGTGCTGCGCCGAGCGCGGGATCACCGCCGAGGAGGTCGTGGCCTTCGGCGACATGCCCAACGACCTGGAGATGCTGAGCTGGGCGGGCACCTCGTACGCGATGGCCAACGCCCACCCGGACGTCCTGGCCGCGACCACCCATCACACCGCCGCCAACACCGATGACGGCGTCGCCGCCGTCATCGAGCGGATCCTCGCGGGCTAGAAGCTGTTTGCGGGAACGTTTCGGGAACCACCCGGAACGTTTCGGGAACCACCCGCCCCCCGCCGTCACACGACCGCCCCCCGGCCCGAGGGCCGGGGGGCGGTCAGCCGGACGGGATGATCCGCGCGGGATCACCAGTAGATGACCGTGTAACCGTCGCCGCCCGCTTCCCCGGCGGGACCGTTGGAGCCGGGGGTGCCGCCGCCCGGGCCGCCGGCGCTGCCGTCGCCGCCCTCGGCGGTGTCATCGGTGGGCAGTTCGACGGCGCCGTCGGCCGAGTCGCCGCCCTCACCGCCCTGAGCGCCGTCCTCGCCGTCCTCACCGGTGCGGTTCACCGCGGAGAGGCTGTCGCACGAGCCCGCGCCACCGTCACCGCCGGTGCCCGGGATGCCCGGAGCGGTGCCGCCGCCACCACCGCCGGTGCCGCCCGTGCCGCCCGTGGCGGCGAGCAGGATGTCACCACCGGCGTCGGTCACGGAGGTGGCCGACCCGCTCCCGCCGGTGCCACCGCTCCCACCGGCGTTGCCGCCCACGGGACCACCCGGCCCGGCGGTACCGGCGGTGCCGCCTTCGCCGAGGTCCACGGTGTAGGCCTGTCCGGGCGTGACATTGAGGACGCACCAGGTGAAGCCACCGGCCCCGCCGCCGCCACCCGTGCCGCCGGTGCCGGTCAGCGTGGCGCTGGCACCGCCGCCGCCCCCGCCGCCACCGCCGCCCGCGCCCCATGCCTGGACGTGGACCGAGGTGACGCCGGGGGGAGCGATGAACGTCCCGTCCTCGGTGAACTCCTGAACACCACTGACATCGCCCGGCGGCCTCGGGGGCTTGGGATGACCGCCGCCGCGCGCACCGTCATCGGCCTGCGCGGCGGGCGCCAGGGTCAGGCCGGAGGCGGCGAGCACCGCGGCGGCAGTGGCGAAGAGGACCCGACGACAGGTCCGGGAACGCTGAGGAGTTGAGCTCTGACTCTTCACGTGATGACTTCCTTCCCCGTGCCGGCCCGACGGCGCTCGGCGCCGCCCGCTGTCACGGAGTGGGTGGGGATACGTGAGGGCCGGACGGCCCGCGAGCCTCATCCCACCGTCGGCCGGGGGACACCGCACTCCGGAGAAGCGCGGCTTGCGCCTGACAGGTGAGGGTTTCCACTGGCCGGGCTACCCGGCCGTGTCGTACCGCCGATCCGGCTACAGCGGGACCTCCCACACCACCGCTGTGCCACCGCCGTCCGCACCGAGCCCCGGCCCCACCCGGCTCGCACCGCCCAACGACTCGGCCCGGCGCGCCAAGTTGGCCAAGCCGCTGCGCCGTCCGCCCGCCGGAGTACCCACCCCGTCGTCAGCGACCTTCAGCCGCACCCCGGCCCGTCCCCGCGCGAGCCGCGCGGTCGCGTCCACGACCACCTCGACACGCCCCGCGCGGGCGTGCCGGACGACGTTGGACAGCGCTTCACGCAGCGCCGCGATCAGATTCGCCCCGGCCGGTTCGCCGACCCCCGTATCGACCGCTCCCACGAAACTCAGCGACGGCTGGAACCCCAGCGGCACCGCGGCCGCCCCCACCTCCCGCAGGACCCGGGCGCGCAGCCCGGCGGGCGGCTGCGAAGGGTTCTGACGCAGTGTGAAGATCGCCGTCCGCACTTCCTGGATGGCCGCGCCCAACTCCTCCACGGCCCGCTCGATCTGCTCCCGCACCTCCGGCGCGGCCGACCGGCGCTGGGCGCTCTCCAGCGTCATCCCGGTCGCGAACAGCCGCTGGATGACGAGGTCGTGCAGATCCCGCGCGATCCGGTCGCGCTCCTCCAGCACCGCGACCCGCTCACGGTCGCGCTGCGCCTCGGCCAGCACCAGCGCCACCGCGGCCTGCGCCGCGAACTGGACGGCGAGCGTGCGCTCCGCGGCCGTGAACGCAGGCGCGCCGGGCGCGCGTGGAGTGGCCAGCACCCCCAGCACCCGGTCACCACCGCTCAGCGGCAGCATCATGGCCGGTCCGTACCGGCCGAGCACCCCGGTGATCAGCCGCGGACGGGCTGACGGGTCGTCGAGGAACACCGGCTTCCCGGCCAGCAGCCGCGGTACGGCCGGGGCCCGGGCCGGGAGGACGGTGCCGAGCAGCGCCGACGGATCATCGGCGTCCGCCGCCACGATCCGCAGCCCCCCGGACGCCTCGGGCAGCAGCACCACCCCCGCCGCCGACCGCGCGAGCTGACGGGCCTTCTCCGCGACGACGGCCAACGCGTTCTCGGCGTCGCCGGAGAGCAGGGAGTGGGTGACCGCCACCGAGCCCTCGATCCACCGCTCGCGCTGCCGGGTGGCCTCGTGGAACCGGGTGTTGCCGATCGCGATCCCGGCCTCGGTCGCCAGCACCTTGACCATGTGCAGATCGGAGACGGTGAACTCGCCACCGCCCCGCTTCTCGGCGAGGCACAGATGGCCGAAGGTCTCCTCCCCGACCCGGATCGGCACCCCGATGAACGCGTGCGGCAGCGGGTGGTCCAGCAGGAACCCGGCCGGATGCGCCCCCGGCGGCAGCCCGGCGAACAGCGCCCCGCACCGCTCCCGGTCCGCCTCGGTGGCGCCGTAGCTGACCACTCCGGCCAGCCCCTGGCCCGCGGCGTCGTTCACCCCGATCACGGCGCAGCGCGCCGCCGCCAGCTCGGCGGCGGTCTCCGCGATCCGGTCCAGTACGGTGCGCAGCTCCAGCCCGGTGCCGATGGAGCGCATCGCCTCCAGCAGCCGGGGCAGCCGCGCGGTCAGCTCGGTGGACAGGCCCCGGAGCCCGCGGGTCGCCTCCGCGGCGACCTCCAGGGGATCCGGAGTGGGGGCTGCGGCCACCATGCATCGAGCGTAATGAATGCCGCCCGACCCCGCCGCCGGGCGGCAGGGCCGGGCGGACGGCAGGGCCGCTGGGCGGACGGCCCCGAGCGCCCCGGCCCGCCGGCGGGACACCTCACCGCCCACGGCGCGCCCCCGGGCCCGCCACAGGACAGCGGCCGCAGCAGGCGCGCAGGCCGTATGCAGGCACGACGGTCGTCCAGAGCGCCGGGCGGCATCCGCCCCGAGGCACGGGGTCACATCGCCCGCGGCGCGCACCCCCGGCCCGCCACCGGGCCACGGCCGAAGCTGCACGCACAGGCCGTACGTCGGCGCGACGATTGCCCAGACGCCGGGTGCCTTCAGCCCCGGAGCACGGGCTCACGCCGCCGTGGCGGGCCCGTCGGGGCCGACGGGCCCGCCACGAAGTCAGGCGGTATCGGCTCCGGGGGCGCGGAACCGCGCGTCCGGCGCGGGGCATGCGGGCCCGGGCCTCGGCCCCCGCCGGGGTGCACGACCCGCGGGCACGGGCGGAACCCCCACAGCGCGGGGGCCCGCCCGGGGCGGGCGCGATGTGGGTCAGACGGGGGTGGGTACCGGGATCCGCCGCGTCTTCGCTTCCGGGCCCGCCGCGAGGCGGGCCTCCGCGGCTTCGCGGGCCAGCAGACGGCGGAAGGGGCCGTCGGCGGTGGCCAGCTCATGCGGGGTGCCGCGCTGTACGGCCCGGCCGCCGTCCAGCACGATCACCTCGTCGACCGCCTCCAGACCGGTCAGCCGGTGCGTGATCAGTACCGTGGTCCGGCCGCGGGTCGCGGAGAGCAGATCGGCGGTCAGGGCGTCGGCCGTCGGCAGGTCCAGATGTTCCGCGGGCTCGTCCAGCACCAGGACCGGGAAGTCCGCCAGCAGCGCACGGGCCAGGGCGAGCCGCTGCCGCTGGCCGCCGGAGAGCCGGGCGCCCAGTTCACCGGCCATCGTGTCCAGGCCGTCCGGGAGTCCGTCCACCCAGTCCAGCAGCCGGGCCGCGGCCAGCGCGGCGCGCAGCGCGTCGTCGTCCGCCCCGGGGCGGGCCAGCCGCAGGTTCTCCCGCAGCGAGCTGTCGAAGACGTGCGCGTCCTGGGCGCAGAGCCCGACCAGCCGCCGTACCGCGTCCCCGTCCAGGGCCGTCGCGTCCCGTCCCGCCAGGGTGTACGTACCGGATCCGGTGTCCAGGAACCGCAGCAGCACCTGGGCCAGCGTGGTCTTGCCCGCGCCGGACGGGCCGACGACGGCGATCCGGCGGCCCGGGGTCAGCTCCAGGTCGAAACCGTCCAGCGCGGGCGTCCGCCGCCCCGGGTGCTGCGCGGTGACCCCGCGCAGCACCAGCGGGAAGGGCGCGTCCGGTGCCTCCTGCCGGACCGTCGCGTCCGGCTCGCGCACCGGCGGCCGGGCGTCCATCACCTCGTACAGTCGCTCCGCGGCCCGCCGCGTCCGCTGCCGGTGCCGCACCGCGAGCGGCAGGCCCGCGACCGCCTCGAACGCGGCGAGCGGAATGAGGACGACGGTGGCCAGCCACACCCCCTGGATCCGCCCGTCCGCCACGGCGCCCACCCCCGCCCACGCCGCGGCGGCGACGGTCAGTCCGCAGGCCAGCGCAGAGAGCCCGGCGCCCACACCCGTGGCGGCAGCACCGCGCCGGGCGATCCGGGTCAGTACCCCGTCGGTCCTGCGCACCGCGTCCAGACGGCGCGGCAGCGCGCCCGCGACCGTCAACTCCGCGGTTCCGGAGAGCAGATCCACGACCTCGGCGGACAGCGCGCCGCGCACCGGCGCCAGCCGCCGTTCCGACCGCCGTGCGAACGCCCCGGAGACCAGGGGCACTCCGGCCCCGGCCACCAGCAGCCCGGCGGCCAGGACCGCCCCGGCCTCGGGCAGCACCCACGCGGTGAACCCGACGGATGCCACGGCGACCGTCACGGCGGTGGCCACGGGCAGCAGCCAGCGCAGGAAGTAGTCCTGCACGGCGTCCACATCGGCCACCAGCCGGGAGAGCAGATCGCCGCGCCGCGTCCGGCCGAGCCCGGCGGGCGCCAGCCGTTCCAGCCGCCGGTAGACGGCGACCCGCAGATCGGCCAGGACGCGCAGCACGGCGTCGTGCGAGACGAGGCGCTCGGCATAGCGGAGGACGGCCCGGGCGATCCCGAACGTCCGGGTCGCGGTGACCGCCACCATCAGATAGAGCACGGGCGGCTGCTGCGCGGCCCGTGAGATCAGCCAGCCGGAGACGGCCATCAGCCCCACGGCGCTGGCCAGCGCCAGACTGCCCAGCAGCAGCGCGAGCGCGAACCTCCCCCGCGATCCGCGCGCGGTCGCCCGCACCCGCGCCAGCACACCGGACGCGACGGCGCGGTCTGTGCCGGGCCGTTCCCCGGTGGCGGCTGGGGCCCCCGCCGCCGCGCCGTCCGCCACCCCGTGTGTCTCGTCACGCGGGGACCCGGCCGCCCCTGCGGCGGGTACGGCGCCCGCGGCGCCATCGGCGTCGCGGCCGGTCCGCCCGAGCGCGTCGCCCGCACCGGACCCGCGCGCGTCCTCCACCACGTCCGCGTCATGCGCCACCGCACCGACGGCCACGGCGGCCGACGCCTCACCGATGCCCGCCGCCAGGTCCCCGCCCGGCAGGCTCAGCACGCGGTCGGCCAGCGGCAGCAGGGCCGGGCGATGGACCACCATCAGAACCGTGCGGCCGGCCGCCAGGCGGCGGACCGCCGCCACGACCGCCGCCTCGGTCTCCCCGTCGAGGTTGGCCGTCGGCTCGTCCAGCAGCAGCACCGGCCGGTCGGCGAGGAAGGCGCGTGCCAGCGCGATGCGCTGGCGCTGCCCCGCGGACAGACCGGAACCCAGTTCACCGAGGCGGGTCGCGGTCCCCTCCGGGAGCGCGGTGACGAAGTCGAGCGCGCCCGCGTCCCGCAAGGCGGCCCGTACGGACGAGTCATCGGCGTCCGGCCGGGCCAGCCGGACGTTCTCCGCGATCGTCCCGGCGAAGAGGTACGGCCGCTGCGGCACCCAGGCGATCTGCCGCCGCCAGCTCTCCGGGTCGAGCGACTTCAGATCCTGCCCCCCGAGCAGGATCCGGCCCGCGGACGGCTCCGCGAAACCGAGCACGGCGTTCAGCAGGGTGGACTTCCCGGCGCCGCTGGGGCCGACGACGGCGACCGTCTCCCCGGGCCGCAGCGCGAACGACGTCGCGGACAGGGACGGTTCACCGCGTCCGGGATGGCGGACGACCAGTCCGTCGACGGTGAGCGTGGCCTCCCGGGCATCGGGGGCACTCGTCCGCCCCCCGGCCGACGGTTCACGCTCCAGCACCGCGAACACCTCGTCCGCCGCCGCCAGTCCCTCGGCGGCCGCGTGGTACTGCGCGCCGACCTGCCGCAGCGGCAGATACGCCTCGGGCGCCAGCACCAGCACCACCAGCCCGGTGTACAGCTCCATCTCGCCGTGGACCAGCCGCATTCCGATGCCCACCGCGACCAGCGCGACCGAGACCGTCGAGAGCAGCTCCAGGGCGAAGGAGGAGAGGAAGGCCAGCCGCAGGGTCTTCAGGGTGGCCCGCCGGTAGTCGGCGGTGATCGTGCGGATCGACTCGGCCTGGGCCTTGGCCCGCCCGAAGACCTTGAGCGTCGGCAGTCCGGCGACCACATCGAGGAAATGCCCGGAGAGCCGGGACAGCAGCCGCCACTGACGGTCCATCCGCCCCTGGGTGGCCCAGCCGATCAGCATCATGAACAGCGGGATCAGCGGCAGCGTCACCACGATCACCAGGGCGGAGATCCAGTCGGCGGTGACGATACGGGCGAGCACCGCCACCGGCACCACCACCGCGAGACCCAACTGCGGCAGATAGCGCGCGAAGTAGTCGTCGAGCGCGTCGATCCCCCGGGTGGCCAGGGTGGTGAGCTCACCGGTACGCCGTGAGTCCAGCCAGTCCGGCCCCAGCCGGACCGCCCGGTCCAGCAGCCGTACCCGCAGCTCCGACTTGACCGCCGCGCTCGCCCGGTGGGCGGCCAGCTCGGTGAGCCAGGAGACGGCCGCCCGGCCGGTGGCGACCACGGCCAGCAGGATCAGCGGGCGGGTCAGCGCGTCCACGCCCGCACCGCGCTGGAAGGCACCGACCACCACCTCGGCGATCAGCATCGCCTGCGCGATGACCAGACCCGCTCCGGCCAGGCCCAGCGCCACCGAGGCGGCGAGGAAGAACCGGGTGGCCCGTGCGTACCGCAGCAGCCGGGGGTCGATTGGTTTCACGTGAAACACGCCCTCCCGCGAGACTCAGTGAGCGCTCGGCTCGGGGATGTGCTGGGTACCGATCCGCTTGCGGAACACCCAGTACGTCCACGCCTGGTAGGCCATGATCAGCGGCGCCATGATGACCGCGACCCACGTCATGATCTTCAGCGTGTAGGGGCTGGAGGCCGCGTTGGCCGCCGTCAGACTCCACCGCGGATCGAGCGAGGACGGCATGACGTCCGGGAAGAGCGCGAGGAAGAGCATGGCCACCGCCGCCGCCACGGTCACCCCGGACAGGGCGAACGCCCAGCCCTCCCGTCCACGCCGGTTCATCACCAGCGCCACGGCCAGGGCCAGAACGGCGATCACCATGGCCACCAGACTGCGCCCGTTACCGCTGTGGGCCTGGGTCCAGACCAGGAACGGCAGGGCGACCGCGACGGTGGCCAGGCCGAGCACACCCGCCAGGCGCCGCGCCCTGACCCGGATGTCACCGGTCGTCTTGAGCGCAGCGAAGACGGCGCCGTGGAAGGTGAAGAGCACCAGGGTCATCACACCGCCGAGTACGGCGTACGGGGAGACCAGGTCCATCAGCCCGCCGGTGTAGTTCTTGTCCGAGCCGATCGGCACCCCGCGCACCAGATTGGCGAAGAGGGCACCCCAGAGGAACGCGGGCAGCAGCGAGCACCAGAAGATCGCGTTCTCCCAGTTGCGCTGCCAGCGCTCCTCGGGCCGCTTGTGCCGGTACTCGAAGGCGACGCCGCGCAGGATCAGACAGACCAGGACGGCCAGCAGCGGCAGATAGAAACCGCTGAAGAGCGTGGCGTACCAGTCGGGGAAGGCGGCGAAGGTCGCCCCGGCCGCGGTGATCAGCCACACCTCGTTGCCGTCCCACACCGGGCCGATGGTGTTGATCAGCACCCGGCGTTCGGTGCGGTCGCGCGCCAGCAGTTTGGTCAGCACACCGATGCCGAAGTCGAAGCCCTCGAGGAAGAAGTAGCCCGTCCAGAGGAAGGCGATCAGCACAAACCAGATGTCGTGCAGGTCCGGTGACATGGCTCTCTCAGCTCTCTTCCACTCGTCTCGTCCGCGCGATCCGTCAGCGGTCCGTCAGTACGCGAAGGTCAGCGGCTTGTCGGCATCCGCGTCGGCCTCGGCGTCGGCGGCCCCGCCGCCCGGGCCGCCGGAGGGCAGCCGCAGCCTGGGGTCCTTCGCGGGCGGCTTCTCGTCGGTGTCCGGTCCAGCCTTGGCGTACTTGGCCAGCAGCCGTATCTCGACCACCGCGAGCACCCCGTAGAGGAGGGTGAAGACGCCCAGTGAGATCAGCACCTCGGTCTGGCCGACCCCGGGGGAGACCGCGTCGGAGGTCTTCATCAGGCCGTAGACCACCCAGGGCTGGCGGCCCATCTCGGTGAAGATCCAGCCGAAGGAGTTGGCGATCAGCGGGAAGCCCATAGTGAGGATGCCGATCCGCCAGGACCAGGTGGTGAACAGCGGGCTCATCTCGCGCTTCTTGGTGAGCATCAGCCGCGGCACCTCGTACTCACCGGTGCGGAACGCGGGGTCCAGCCATCGCTTACGGCGGGTCGTCCACAGTCCGATCAGTCCGGCGGCGAACGAGGTCATCCCGAAGCCGATCATCAGCCGGAATCCCCAGAAGGTCATGAAGATGCTGGGGATGTAGTCCTCGGGCTCACCGCCGTAGGCGGCGGCCTCCTGGCGGGCGATGTCGTTGATCCCGGGCACCGCGTCGGTGAAGTTGCTGTGCGAGAGGAAGGAGAGCAGTCCGGGCACCTCCAGCTCCACGCTGTTGTGGCCCTCACCGACATCGCCGACGGCGAAGACCGAGAAGGGGGCGGGCGCCTGGGTCTCCCACAGCGCCTCGGCCGCCGCCATCTTCATCGGCTGCTGCTCGAACATCACCTTGCCGAGCTGGTCACCGCTGATCGCCGTACCGAGCCCCGCGATGACGGCGATCACCAGACCCACCCGCAGCGAGCTGCGCATGGCGCCGATCTGCTGGGTGCGCTTCTCGCTCAGCCGCTCACCGCGCAGCGTGGCGCGCTTGGCCCGCCACAGGTGGAAGGAGGCGATACCGATCACAAAGGCGCCGCCGGTGAGGAAGGCCGCGGTGAGCGTGTGGAAGACCACGACCAGGGTGGTGTTCTGGGTGAGCACCGCCCAGATGTCGGTGAGCTGCGCCTTCCCGGTGGCCTTGTCGATCGTGTAGCCGACGGGGTGCTGCATCCAGGAGTTGGCGGCCAGGATGAAGTACGAGGACAGCACCGTGCCGAGCGAGACGATCCAGATACAGGCGCAGTGGATCTTCTTCGGCAGCTTGTCCCAGCCGAAGATCCACAACCCGATGAAGGTGGACTCGAAGAAGAAGGCGAGCAGCGCCTCCATCGCCAGCGGGGCGCCGAAGACATCACCGACGAAGCGCGAGTAGTCGGACCAGTTCATACCGAACTGGAACTCCTGCACGATGCCGGTCACGACCCCCATCGCGATGTTGATCAGGAAGAGCTTGCCCCAGAACTTGGTGGCGTGGAAGTACTTCTCCTTGCCCGTGCGGACCCAGGCGGTTTCCAGACCGGCGGTGATCGCGGCGAGAGAGATCGTCAGCGGGACGAAGAGGAAGTGGTAGACGGTGGTGATTCCGAACTGCCATCGCGCTAGCGACTCCGGCGCCAGAGCCAGATTCACGGATCTCTCCTTACGGTCTTGCCTGCACCCCCGGGGGGAGCTTGTGAACGTATTCACATTCACAAGCAATCATCGCACATGCCTTCGCCCCCTCCCACCTGGGGGTGGTAGGGGGCGAAGGGGGTACGTAGGGATATCCTTTGCGCTTCGGTCAGGGGCCGGTGAACCCCTTGACAGCGCCGGGTCCGGGCGCCCGGACCGCCGGGCTCAGAGCTCCTTGCGGAACCGCTCGGCGACGGTCAGGAAGAGATCGTTGGCCTCCCGCTCACCGATGGTCGCGCGCATCCCCTCACCCGGGAACGGCCGCACCACCACACCCGCCGCCTCGCACGCCGCCGCGAAATCGGCCGTCCGCTCCCCCAGCCGCAGCCACACGAAGTTCGCCTGTGAGTCCGGGACCGTCCAGCCCTGGCCGGTCAGCGCCTCCCGCACCCGGGCGCGCTCCGCCACCAGCGCGTCCACCCGCTCGCGCAGCGCGTCCTCGCTGCGCAGGGAGGCCACCGCCGCGTCCTGGGCGAGCTGGCTGACGCCGAAGGGCACCGCCGTCTTGCGCAGGGCCGCGGCGACCGGCTCATGGGCGATCGCGAAGCCAACCCGCAGCCCGGCCAGGCCGTACGCCTTGGAGAAGGTGCGCAGCACACAGACATTGGGCCGGTCCCGGTAGAGCTCGATGCCGTTCGGCACCCGGTCGTCCCGGATGAACTCGATGTACGCCTCGTCCAGCACCACCAGCA
Source organism: Streptomyces cucumeris (assembly GCF_024295805.1). Lineage (GTDB taxonomy): Bacteria > Actinomycetota > Actinomycetes > Streptomycetales > Streptomycetaceae > Streptomyces > Streptomyces cucumeris. The sequence continues at coordinate 28,435 of NZ_JANCLX010000016.1, read as the reverse complement.
CATCGGACGGCACCCGGTCCAGGAAGCGCTCCAGCTCGGCCCGGCGCACCACGGTGCTGGTCGGATTGTTGGGGTTACAGACGAAAATCAGCCGTGTCCGGTCGGTGATCGCGGCCGCCATCGCGTCCAGATCGTGTTCCTCGGCCTCGTTCAGCGGCACCCGTACCGAGGTCGCCCCCGCGATCTGCGTGATGATCGGATAGGCCTCGAAGGACCGCCAGGCGTAGATCACCTCGTCCCCCGGTCCGGCCGTGGACTGGACGAGCTGCTGGGCCACGCCGACCGACCCGGTCCCGGTGGCCAGGTGGTCCAGCGGCACGTCGAACCGGCTCGCCAGCTCGGCCATCAGCCCGGTGCACGCCAGGTCGGGGTAGCGGTTGAAGGAGGCGGCCGCGCCGACCGCGGACTCCAGCACCCCGGCCAGCGGCGGATACGGGTTCTCGTTGGAGGACAGCTTGAAGGCGCGCGGGCCGCCCGCGGCAGCCGGTTTGCCGGGCTTGTACGTCGGAACGTCATCCAGCGCGGCGCGCAGCTTGGGGCTCTTCTCGGTCACCGACAGTCCTCCTCGACCCATCCCGTCGCGTCCCGTGCGCAGCGGGCGCGCACGGCAATACTGCACACCTTATGAGGATTCCCCCGTCCCGCGTACCCGCCGGAGCGGTCCGCGTAGCCGCCGCCCGGGCCCGCGCGGTGAACGGGGGGAGCGCCCCGTTTTTGGATGCGCGCCGGTGGCGAGCGCCGTGGCGCGCGTCACCCGTGAAGGTGAGTTGAGACCTCTTCGAGACATGGAGCAATCAGCAGGCGTGGATATGCCAGAGGCGATGAGAAATCCTCCGAATCCCTCAACTGGCTTCACTTCCAAGGGGATTGAGGAAAGCGCTCATGCAGAAACGTGCCTTCCGAATACCGATGGCGAATTCGCGCAGACTCCCCGCGCGCGCCCTACTATCGGCTGGCCATGACAGCAGCAGGGAAGCACCAGGTGAGCCGGTCGACCGGCCGCCGGTTAGGGCGGGCGGGCATCCGGGACGTGGCCGCCGCCGCCGGGGTCTCCATCACGACCGTCTCCGACGCGCTCAACGGCAAGGGCCGGCTCCCGGACGCCACCCGCCGCCATGTCCGCGAAGTCGCCGAGCGGCTGGGCTACCGCCCGTCCGCCGCGGCCCGCACCCTCCGTACCGGAAAGTCCGGCCTGATCGGCCTGACCGTGACCACGTACGGGGATGAACCTTTCACCTTCACCGAGTTCGCCTACTTCGCCGAGATGGCGCGGGCCGCCACCTCCGCCGCGCTGGCCCGCGGCTACGCCCTCGTCATCCTCCCCGCCACCTCCCGTCACGACGTGTGGTCCAACGTCGCGCTGGACGGCACGGTGGTGATCGACCCCTCCGACCACGATCCGGTCGTCACCGAACTGCTCCGCCAGGGCATCCCGGTGGTCAGCGACGGCCGTCCGGCCGGCACCCTCCCGGTCACCGCCTGGGTGGACAACGACCACGAGGCCGCCGTGTTCGGGCTGCTGGACCACCTCTCCGAGGCCGGGGCCCGCCGGATCGGTCTGCTCACCGGAACCTCCACCGACACCTACACCCGGCTCTCCACCACCGCCTATCTGGACTGGTGCGAGCGCGTGGGCCAGGACCCGGTCTACGAGGAGTACCCCGCGCACGACCCCTGTGCCGGGGCCGTGGCCGCCGACCGGCTGCTCGCCCGGCCCGACCGCCCCGACGCGGTCTACGGCCTCTTCGACCCCAACGGCACCGATCTGCTCGCCGCCGCCCGCCGCTACGGTCTGCGCGTCCCGGAGGACCTGCTGCTGGTGTGCTGCAGCGAGTCCGCGGTCTACCGGACCACCGAGCCGCCCGTCACGACGCTCTCCCTCAAACCGCGCCGGATCGGCACCGCGGTCGTACAGTTGCTGATCGACGCCATCGAGGGGGTCGACACCGACCAACCGGTGGAGCAGGTCATACCCACGGAATTGATGGTGCGGGCGTCGTCACAGCGCCGCCCGCCCCGTACGACGGTCAGCGCGCCGCGCAGCCGTGCCGGAGGCTGATCTGAGAGCGACTCAAGGATGACCCGAGCAGGACCTGGGGCCAATGGACTTCCCCTACCGGGCCAATCCGGGATAAAAGTCCGCCCGAGCAGGATCGAGTACCGATTGACAGCCCCCTGGTGCGTCACAAGCCCTCACCGTCATTCCTATGATGGGCGGACGACACCGCGGACCGCCGTCGACCAGGCAAGGTCCACAAGGTGGCACGGCGGCGCAATGGTGGAGGGGTCGATGACTCAGGGGGCCGGTCTGGAAGCCACGGCAGGGAACACGGCGGCGACTCCGCGCGTGCCCGCGTACGGGGCGTCCACGCCGCCCGGAGCGGTTCCGCCCGCCCCCCTGCCATCCGTGCCGGGGGGCCACGTTCCGGTGCCGTCCGGGCCGTCCGCACCGCCGGTGCCCGTGGCGCACGGGCGGGTGCCACGCGGTCAGTCACCGGCGCCCGCCCCGGCGCCCGCGCCCGCCTCCCCGGCGCCCGCGCCGTCCGCACCGGAGCCCGCCCCGGCCGCGCCCGCCCAGGCGCCGCCGCCACGCGAGTACACACCGACCGAGCGGCTGCCCATCATGGGCCCGGGCCACACCATCCCGGACACCCCGCTGGTCCCCCCGCAGGACCGGCCGACCGTGGCCTTCACCCCGGTGCCCGAGCCCGAGGAGGGGCCGCTCGCCGAGGACGAGGGGCCCGGCCCGCTGTATGTCGTGGGCGATGTCCACGGCTACTACGACGAGCTGCGCGAGGCACTCGCCGCCGAGGGCCTGATCGACGCCAAGGGCAACTGGTCCGCGGGCAACACCCGCCTGTGGTTCCTGGGCGACTTCACCGACCGGGGTCCGGACGGCATCGGGGTCATCGACCTCGTCATGCAGCTCTCCGCCGAGGCCGCCGCAGCCGGTGGCTACTGCAAGGCGCTGATGGGCAATCACGAGCTGCTGCTGCTCGGCGCCAAGCGGTTCGGGGACACCCCCGTCAACTCCGGTGCGGGCACCGCCTCCTTCCAGGCCGCCTGGCTGCTCAACGGCGGCCAGCGCAGCGATATGGAGCGGCTGGAGGACCACCACCTCCAGTGGATGTCCCGGCTGGACGCGATGGCCGAGGAGGACGGCCATCTGCTGGTCCACTCCGACACCACCGCCTATCTGGAGTACGGCGACTCGATCGAGGCGGTCAACGACGCCGTGACCGAGGCGCTCCAGCGCGGGGACGCCGATGAGTGCTGGGACATGTTCCGCAAGTTCACCAAGCGGTTCGCCTTCCGGGACGAGGACTCCGGTCCGCTGGCCGCCCGCGAACTGCTCGACGCCTACGGCGGACAGCGCATCGTCCACGGCCACAGCCCGATTCCGTATCTGCTCGGCGAGGTCGGCTCCGAGGACGACGAGGACGGCGGCGCGCCGGTCGTCGAGGGACCGCATGTCTATGCCGATCAGCTCGCCGTGGCCATGGACGGCGGCGTCACGATGGCCGGGAAACTGCTGGTCGTGCAACTTCCGCTGGACGACTGAGGGTTCAGCGAGCGCTTACGCGGGAAGATAGAGGGTTTCACCGACGCGGAAGCAATTCGCGAAACTTGCTGTCACCTCGTGCCGGATCGGCTCTACCATCGGCCTATCCGTCGCAGGCTCTCCTCCGTTTCCGCCGGACGGCCCGGTGTACGCCGGGTCACAAGGCCCTACGGAGTATCGGGGGATGCACCATGAAAAGCACTCCGCACCTGCTGATCGAGGACCGCCCGGAGTTCGAGCGCGTCCTCGACGAGGCGCTGCGTACCGCGGACCTCCATCCGGACCTTACCGGTACCGGACGGCTGACCGCCGACCAGCTCCGCACGATGGCGCTCGGCGCCTCGGCCGCGATAGCGGCCTGCGCCGCGCCCGAGTACCAGGACTTCGTGGCGGCGCGCGCCCGGCTGCGCGAGCCCGCCCCGGCCCGTCCCCTCGCGGGGCTCGCGGACCCGGCGGCGGAGGACGGCGCCACGGGCCTGGCCGGGGCGGTGCAGGACGCCGCGGGGGCGGGGCTGGTGGCCATGCTCGCCGTGCTGGCCCCGGTGCTCGCGGGGACGGCCGCGATCATCTTCCTGCTGGTCGGCTATGTGCTGAGCGTCCTGGACCCCACGCCGTCCATCGCCCACCCCATGGTCACCGCGGGCTGGTTCTTCGCCGCGCTCGCCGCCGCGGCCATGCTGATCGCCGCGGTCGGTCTGCTGCTGACCGCGCTGCGCAACGGCTCCAGCGCGATCAGGGGCGGGGCGCGCAGTGAGGATCTCGAGGAGCTGGACCAGGCGCGGGAGGTGTGGCGCCGGGCCCTGATGGAGCGCGGTGTGCTGCCCTTCCTGCGTGAGGCGCTGGCGAATCCGTCGGCTCCGGCCAAGGCGTCCGACGCCTATGTCCCGAGCCGGTCGGAAGCAGTCGGCCGGACCCCGCACCTGGGGTACAGCCGCCCCGGTTTCAGCACGGACGACGAGGGCCCCAAGGCCCGCCCGCGCTACAGCAGTCCGGACTACTCCAGCCCGGACTACGGCGGCCCGGAGCACCAGCCGGACTGACCGGGCGGCGTCGTGTCCCGTGCCGGGCTGGAGCTCAGGTGAGCTCCAGCCCGCCGTCCACCGTGAGCACCTGGCCGGTGAGCCAGGCCGCCCCGGAGTCGGCGAACCGCAGGATCCACCCCGCGACCTCGTCCGGGTCCCCGCGCCGCCCCAGCGGGATACGGGCCTCCTCGTCCGCGGTGATCTGGTCGATCACCGCGAACGGCAGACCGGAGGCGGCCAGTGCCTCGCTCTCGGTCGGACCGGCGGCCACCGCGTTGACCCGGACCCCGTCGGGCGCCAGCTCCAGCGCCCAGCTCCGGGTCAGCGCCTCCAGCGCGGCCTTGGCGGCACCGTAGTGCGCGGCACCGGCGAGCGGACGGTGTCCGAAGGTGCTGGACACATTGACGATCGCGCCCCGCGCCGTGCGCAGCGACGGCAGCGCCGCGCCCGCCAGCACACTGGGCGCGACCACGTTGACGTCCAGCAGCCGGACCACCCGGGCCGAGGTGACCTCCGCGAGCGGCATCGCCGCGAATACCCCCGCATTGTTGACCAGGACGTCCAGTCGGCCCCAGCGCTCCAGCACGGCCCGGACGACCTCCTCGGCGGAGCCGTCCGCGGTGACGTCCGCGGGGTGCGAGGCGATGCCCGGATGGCAGGCCGCGGTCTCGGCGAGGGCCTCCGCCCGCCGCCCGACCCCCAGCACCCGCGCGCCCTCCTCCGCGAACGCGGTCGCCGTGGCCCGTCCGATCCCTGATCCCGCTCCGGTCACGATCGCGACCCGCCCCTCGAGACGACCGGCAGTCGCCCCCGGCCCGGTCATGGGTGCCCGGCGGTGCATGCGGATGTGGACACGGTTCCAGCATGACGCCGCCCCGGCAGAGCGGCCACCCGGCCGCGTTGCCGCCCGAATCCGCCGGGTCTAGGCTCGAATTGACCATAGGCGCGCCTCTATCGATGACATCGACACGAGGGGCAATGGGATGCCTGCGACGAAGAAGATCCTGGTCGTCGTCACCAATGTGGACGAGTACGAGAAGACCGGGATGCGGACGGGGCTGTGGCTGGGCGAGCTGACCCACTTCTGGGATGTCGCCGAGCGGGGCGGTTACGCCATGGACATCGCCAGTCCGTCCGGCGGGAAGGTGCCGATCGACCCGGAGAGCCTGTCCCACGAGGTACTGGGCGAGCTGGGCACCGGCAAGCGCTACGCGGACCGGGAGTACATGGACCTCCTCGACGACACCAAGAAGGTCTCCGAGGTGAACCTGGACGACTACGACGCCATCTACCTCACCGGCGGCCACGGGGTGATGTTCGACTTCCCGCAGAGCCAGGACCTGGAGGACCTGATGGCGCGGTTCTACGAGACCGGCCGGGTGGTCTCCACCGTCTGCCATGGCGCGACCGGTCTGCTGAACGTGGTGCTCAGCGACGGACAGCCGCTGGTGCGGGGGAAGCGGGTGACCGGCTTCTCCTGGCCGGAGGAGGAACTGGCGGCGCGCGCGGACGCGGTGCCGTACAGCCTCCAGGAGGAGCTGACGAAGCTGGGCGCCGACTACCGCACGGCAGCCAGGCCCTTCGACACCTATGTGGTCGAGGACGAGCGGCTGATCACCGGTCAGAACCCGGGCAGTGCGAAGGCGGTGGCCGAAGCGGTGGTCCACCGGCTGGAGGCCGCCTGACCGGCGACGGACCGGGCGGTGCCGCGGCGGAGGTGAGCCGCAGCAGCACCTCTCCGGTGGCATACAGCTCGATGAGCAGGGGCCGCAGCGCCCGGCCCGCCTCGGTCAGGGTGTAGCGGGTACGGACCGGGAAGCCGGGCTGCCGCTCCACCGCCACCAGCCCGCGTTCCCGCAAGGCGCGCAGCCGGTCGCTGAGCACCTTCGGCGACAGCTCCGGCAGCAGGGCCCGCAGCTCGGTGAAGCCGCGCGGACCGCCCATCAGCTCGCGGAGGAGCAAGGTCGCCCAGCGCCCCGAGACCGCCGCGAGCGCCGCCTCGACCGGGCAGTCCGGTTCGGGCCGGCGGGTACGGCCCGAGCGGCTCGGCACCAGGTCGTCGTCCCAGTCACCCCCGTCGTCCCGGTCATCGGCGTGGGTTTCCGTTTGGTGACCCACTCCGGCGGGGGCTTGGCTGGCCATATGACGCATCCTCCCAGTGTGCGGCTGGCGACCGAGGCCGCCGCGCACCCTCATGTCTTCGCCGACGCCTTCAACACCTACGACCCCGACGCCCTCGACCAGGTCTACGAACCCGGCGCGGCCTTCGCCCCCGAACCGGGCCGTACCGTCACCGGAGCCGAACGGCGGCGCGCCAACGCGGAGTTCCAGCGGCTGCGGGTGCCGATCCGGGTGGCCCCCCGCCATACCTACATCGTCGGCGACGTGGCCCTCCTGATCGTGGACTGGACCGTGGAGGGCACCGCGGCCGACGGCAGCGAGGTCCGTATCGAGGGCACGGCGACCGACGTCGCCCGCCGCGGCCCCGACGGCTTCTGGCGCTACCTCATCGACGTCCCCTTCGGGACGGCCCGCACCGGACCCTCCTGAATCCGCGTGAAAGCCACCGCCGACGCCGGTCCGCAATCGACGGTCCGCCATCGACGGTCAGGCCGACCTCTTGAGCGCACAGCGCTTTCCGGCGCGAAGTCCTCGATGGACGACGGTCCTTGACGGCAACCGACACCGCCTCCCACGGAAATATTCCGCGTCGTCACAAAGATCATTTTCCAATACACTTACTCTTCGTAAGTCTGTTCGGGGGAAAGGAAAGTGATGTTCACCTTCGTCATACCCGCATACAACGAAGAGCCCACTGTGGCATCGATCGTGGAGCAGGCACGCATCGCCGCGCAACCCGGGGACCGCGTACTGGTCGTCGACAGCGCTTCGACCGACGGAACCGCGGAGGAAGCGGCCAGGGCCGGGGCGGAGGTCCTGCTCGGGCCGCGCGGCAAGGGCGCGGCCATGAACGCCGCTCTTGCCGGCGTAACGACCGAGTGGGTCTGCTTTCTCGACTCCGACCTGGTCTCGTCGAAGACCAACGTACCGGCCACGCTCCGCGAAGCGGCGGCATCCGGCAACGGCGACCATGTGATAGGCGACTACGAGTACGACTACCCGGGCACGATACTGAGCGCCACGTTCACGATCTATGAACCCCTCACCGCTGAACTCTTTCCCGAAGTCGGCTTCCACGGCGCCAACTCCCTGACGGGATTCCGCGCGATTCGGACTTCACGCATCCAGCACCCCCTGCCGGCCGACTTCGGTGTTGAAGCGTTTCTCAACATTTCGACCGCTCTCGCCGGCGGCACGGTGAATGTCTGCCATCTGGACGTCATCGAGAGCCGATTCCGGTACAACGGCGGCAGCATGGCTCATGAGATCGGCAAGACGATCCTCGACATGGCCGTCGCGCACGGCCGTCTGTCGCCCAGTGACCGGCCGCACTGGGAGCGGTGGATCACGGAGGGCGTCAACGCCATCACGCCCCACACAGCGGACAGCGGCCGATCGGCCACGCTGGCCCGGTTGTTCACCGCGGTCCGCCGGCCGATGCCGTTCCGGAGCCAGGTCCGGACCGCCTGAAGCCGACCGTCCACTCCGGCAGGGTGCGGCAACGCACTGAGCGGTGGAGGCGTGGCGGCCTCCACCGCTCGGCCGGTCCCCCGGGAGGTCAGTCCGCGATCGGCAGATAGACGCGGTTGCCCGCTTCCGCGAACTCCTGGGACTTCTGGAGCATCCCCGCCTCGACCTCCTCCATCGAGGCCCCGTCCGAGCCGAAGCGCTCGGAGATATCCCGGCTGATCTTCATGGAGCAGAACTTCGGCCCGCACATCGAGCAGAAGTGCGCCGTCTTGGCGGGTTCGGCCGGGAGGGTCTCATCGTGGAAGGAGCGTGCGGTGTCCGGGTCGAGGGCCAGGTTGAACTGGTCCTCCCAGCGGAACTCGAACCGCGCGTCGGACAGCGCGTCATCCCATTCCTGGGCGCCCGGATGGCCCTTGGCCAGGTCGGCGGCGTGCGCGGCGATCTTGTAGGTGATCACGCCGGTCTTGACGTCGTCACGGTCCGGCAGGCCCAGGTGCTCCTTGGGCGTGACGTAGCAGAGCATCGCCGTGCCCCACCAGGCGATCATCGCCGCGCCGATGCCCGAGGTGATGTGGTCGTAGGCGGGGGCGATATCCGTGGTGAGCGGGCCCAGGGTGTAGAAGGGCGCCTCCTCGCAGATCTCCTGCTGGAGGTCGACATTCTCCTTGATCTTGTGCATCGGGACATGGCCCGGCCCCTCGATCATGGTCTGGACACCGTGCTCCTTGGCGATCTTGTTGAGTTCGCCGAGGGTGCGCAGTTCGGCGAACTGCGCCTCGTCGTTGGCGTCCGCGATCGACCCCGGACGCAGTCCGTCGCCCAGCGAGTAGGTGACGTCATAGGCCGCGAGGATCTCGCAGAGCTCCTCGAAGTGCGTGTAGAGGAAGCTCTCCTCGTGGTGGGCCAGACACCAGGCCGCCATGATCGAGCCACCGCGCGAGACGATGCCGGTCTTGCGGCGCGCGGTGAGCGGTACGTACGGCAGCCGGACACCCGCGTGCACCGTCATGTAGTCGACGCCCTGCTCGGCCTGTTCGATGACCGTGTCCTTGTAGATCTCCCAGGTCAGCTCCTCGGCCTTGCCGTCGACCTTCTCCAGGGCCTGGTAGAGCGGCACGGTGCCGATGGGCACGGGGGAGTTGCGCAGCACCCACTCACGGGTGGTGTGGATGTTGCGCCCCGTGGACAGGTCCATGACCGTGTCGGCGCCCCATCGGGTCGCCCAGGTCATCTTCTCGACCTCCTCCTCGATGGAGGAGGTGACCGCGGAGTTGCCGATGTTGGCGTTGACCTTCACCAGGAACCGCTTGCCGATGATCATCGGCTCGATCTCGGGGTGGTTGACGTTGGCGGGCAGTACGGCCCGGCCCGCCGCGATCTCCTCCCGGATCACCTCGGGGGAGACGTTCTCGCGTACGGCCACGTACTCCATCTCGGCCGTGATCTCGCCCCGCCGGGCGTACGCGAGCTGGGTGACCCCGGCGCCGTCCCGGCCGCGGCGCGGCTGGCGCGGACGGCCGGGGAAGACGGCGTCGAGATTGCGCAATCCGCCCCGGGGAGAGGTGTGTTTGAGCCCGTCGTCCTCGGGCCGGACCGGACGGCCCGAGTACTCCTCGGTATCGCCGCGGGCGATGATCCAGTTCTGTCGCAGCGGGTGGAGACCGCGGCGGACGTCGGTGTCGATCTGGGGGTCGGTGTACGGACCGGAAGTGTCGTAGAGCGTCACATCGCGGCCATTGGTGAGGTGCACTCGGCGGACCGGGACCTGGATGTCGGGGCGGGAACCCGTGACATATCCCTTGTGCCACCCGATGTCGGTGGCGTGTCCGCGCATGCGTGCATCCTGCTGAGTCATGAGACCCACTCCCTACGCCGGCATTACCCGGTAACAGGTTCAGCGGTCGGCGCAGCTGTCGCGTCAGCGCCCTCTCAGCCCGGTGCTCCGAGCTCCCGCGTTTGCAAAGGTGCCCCCACGCTAACGGTTCTCCGGCGGAACTGAACAGGGGGCCCACCCTGCCCATGGCGACTTGCGATGATGCGGGCGTGACCCCGACGCCACAGCACCCCCAGGCCGGACCGGACGGTACGCCCGGTCCGCCGCCCGCCCATGACCACCACCCCGACGACGGCCACGGCCGGCCGTCCGGCGCTGGTCACGGCCATGGCCACAGCCATGCCCACGGTCCGGCCACCCCCGTCTCCGCCCGGCTCCGCAAGGTGATCGCCGCGGTGCTCATCCCCTTCGCGGCGGCCGTGGCCGCCGGGCTGATCGTGCTCTGGCCGGGCGGCGCCCCCGACCACTCGGCGGGGGAGCGCAGCGGACTCGGATTCGATCAACAGACCGTCTCCGGACGGGTGGTGAAGGTCGAGGAGATCAACTGCGCGGACGCGGGGGCCCAGCCCCAGGCGCCCAGCGAACCGGGCCAGGACGGCGCGGCGCCGAACGGGGGCGGCGGCGCGGGCGGCGGTGCGAACGGCGGCAAGGGCAGCCGCTGTGAGAAGGCCACCATCGAGGTCACCTCGGGCAAGGACGAGGGCCGCCGGTTCCCCGAGATCATCCAGCCCAGCTCCTCGCGGAAGCTCAGCGCGGGACAGGAGGTGAAGCTGGCGTACGCGCCCAAGGCACCGGAGAACCTCCAGTACTCCGTCTCGGATGTGGACCGTTCGATGCCGATGGCGCTGCTCGCCGGGCTCTTCGCGCTCGCCGTGGTGGCGGTCGGCCGGCTGCGCGGGGTCTTCGCGCTGGTGGCGCTGGCCATCAGCTTCGGGGTGCTGACCCTGTTCATCCTCCCGGCGATCCTCCAGGGCTCCAATCCGCTGGTGGTCGCGGTCATCGGGGGTAGCGCGATCATGCTGCTGGCGCTCTACATGTGCCACGGGCTGACGGCGAGAACGTCCGTTGCCGTTCTCGGCACCCTGGTCTCCCTGCTGCTGATCGGCGTCCTGGGTTCGGTGTTCATCAGCTGGGCGAGTCTGACCGGCAACACCGACGACCAGACCGGTCTGGTGCACGGCCTCTATCCGGACATCGAGATAAGGGGTCTGCTGCTCGCGGGAGTGATCATCGGCTCGCTGGGCGTGCTGGACGATGTGACCGTCACCCAGACCTCGGCGGTGTGGGAGCTGCGCGACGCGGACCCGACGGCGAGCCGCCGGAAGCTCTACGCGGCGGCGATGCGGATCGGCCGGGACCACATCGCGTCCGTCGTGAACACCCTGGTGCTGGCGTACGCGGGCGCGTCGCTTCCGCTGCTGCTGCTGTTCTCGATCGCGGACAGCGGTGTGGGGACGGTGGCGACGAGCGAGATCGTCGCGGAGGAGATCGTACGGACGCTGGTGGGCAGCATCGGGCTCGTGGCCTCGGTGCCGGTGACCACGGCGCTGGCCGTGCTGGTGGTCTCCGCGGACCGCACCCCGCCGGGCGCGGCGGCGGGCGCGGGCCCGGCCGGACGGGCGGACGTACCGGGGCAGCCGGGACCGCGCGGTGGCCGGGGCGGGCGCGGCAAGCGCCGCCGGGCCCGGGCGCATTGAGCGACGGCGCGCTCAGGGACGCCGGGCGACGGCGGCCACGGAACCGGACGGCGCACCGGACGGACCGGGCCCCGCCGCCCCGCCCGGACGGGCCCGGTCCGGACAGGACCTAGCCCGCGTACCGGTCCTCGGCGAGGATGCGGTCCAACTCCGCGTCGAGGTCACCGACCGGATCGCAGGCCTTGGGCTCCTCACCGAACGGGACCAGCCGGTCCGTACGGTCCAGGAACGCCACCAGCGGGGCGGCCCCGGCCCGGAACAGCGCCCGCTCGCCGCCCACTTGGAGTCTGATGAAGACGTCGGAGAGGCCCTCGGGCGCGGCGGGCGCGATCCGCACATCGCCCTCACCTGTGGGTCTGCTCAGCCCGTCCAGCAGCAACTCCCGGGCGAACGCCCAGCTCACCGGGGCGTCACCGGGCAGATGGAAGGTGATCTCCACCGCGTACGGATCACCGCTGTCATAGGACAGCTCCACCGGGATCCGGAAGGAGAGGTCCTGCGAGACCAGGAAGGTCATCGTCACTTCCGCCTGGACTGTGTCACGCATATCACGCATCGTTCGCCGCCCCGAGTTGTTTGCGAGTGGCCAGGTGTGAGCCGATCGGCAGGGAGTTGAAGGCTTGGCCGACTCTGGAGCGTAGCGACTCGATTGCGGGGCGGAGTCGGTTTGCCTCATGTGAGGGAACGGAAATCGCCGGAGTTGCCGTGGCGAAGGCGGTGGGCGAGCCCGCGGCGGCGGTCGGCCGGAGCGCTGCGGGCGGGCGATCGTGCTTGTCACGCCGATCCGGGCGGCATCCGGCCGGAGCGCGGGAGTCCGGGGCCGGTGCGCGGCCCGTATCGATGTTCGCTGTCGTCAACAGGCACCCCCGGGGTGTGTTGCGAGGCAGACGCCGGGTGAAGAACGCCGAGGACTCGCACTCTAACGGGAGGGGTGCCACGGGGCCGGTGTCCGCCCCGCGGTGTCCCTCGCGCGGCGTACCCGCGCGGGAACGCTCCGGGCCGACGGCCGGACGCATCGGCCGCGGTGCCGGGGGCCGGGGGCCGGGATCAGCGGCCCCGGGTCACCAGTCGCCGCGGGAGGACGAGGAGGAGCTGAACTTCCGCACCAGATAGATCAGCCCGGCGATCAGCGCCACCAGCAGCAGCGCCTTGAAGACCAGTTCCACGACGAACCCGAGCACGGTCAGGATCAGTCCGCCGAACACGGCCAGGACGAGGACCGGTATCGCGATCCAGGTCACCCACCAAGGCAAGCCCTGGAATATGCCCTTCGTGGTCACGCTGATCCCTGCTTTCGTCTTGGGCCCGACCGGCGCTCGGTCCTTCGCCGTCGGACGGGATTCCCCCTGCCACCGATGCTAGGGCGGGGCGGAAGCCCGCGGGGCGTCCGCGTCCCCCGTACTCCCCTGACCGGACCCCTACGGGACCGGAACCCTCCCGTCAGCTCTCAGGCGGAGAGAACACGACCATGACCCGCAGATCCTCGGTGATGTGGTGGAACTTGTGGGCCACCCCGGCCGGTACGTAGACCACGCTGCCGCGCGCCACCTGGGTCGTCTCCATCCCCACCGTGATCGAGGCCCGGCCGCTCAGCACCAGGTAGACCTCGTCCTGGGCATGCGGTGACTGCGGGTCGCTCTGGCCCGCGTCCAGCGCGTACAGCCCCACGGACATGTTCCGCTCCCGCACGAACTGCAGATACGCGCCGTCGTTCGCGGCCCGCTCCGCCTCCAGCTCATCCAGCCGGAACGCCTTCATCTGTCTCTCCACCCCTGCCTGCCGGGCCCCTGACTGTCGCGGGGCCTGTCTGCGACGATCTCAACCATGAAGAATTTTCTCGTCAAGACGCTCGCGAACGCAGGCGCCCTCGGCGTCGCCATCTGGCTGCTCAAGGACATCACGCTCACCGGTGACAACACCGGCCGCAAGACGCTCACCCTCATTCTGGTCGCCCTGGTCTTCGGCGTGGTGAACGTGGTGGTGAAGCCGATCGTCAAGGTACTGGCGTTCCCGCTGTTCATCCTGACCCTCGGGCTGATCACCCTGGTGATCAACGCCCTGATGCTGCTGCTGACCTCCTGGGTGGCCGGAAAGCTGGACCTGACCTTCCATGTCGACGGCTTCGGCACCGCCGTACTCGGTGGCCTGATCATTTCCATAGTCGCCTGGGCGCTCCACATGGTGCTGCCCGACGACGACTGATCACGGCCGGGGATGATGGACGACATGACAAACCCCCCGCCCTACCGTGTCTGCTTCGTCTGCACCGGCAACATCTGCCGGTCGCCGATGGCCGAGGCCGTCTTCCGCGCCCATGTCCGGGAGGCCGGGTTCGACGGCCTGGTCGAGGTGGACAGCGCGGGCACCGGTGCCTGGCACGAGGGCGACGGGGCCGACCACCGCACCGTGGCCGTGCTCACGGCCCACGGATATGAGCAGGACCACATCGCCCGGCAGTTCCGTGCCGAGTGGTTCGACCGGCTGGACCTGGTGATCGCCCTGGACGGCGGCCACCTGGACGAGCTGCGTGCCCTGGCCCCGACCCCGGGCGACGCCGCGAAGGTGCGGCTGCTGCGCACGTACGACCCGGACGCCGATCCGGATGCCCCGGGCGGCCTCGACGTACCGGACCCCTACTTCGGCGGGCCGGACGACTTCGCGGAGTGCCTGGAGATGGTCGAGGGCGCGAGCGGCGGACTGCTGGCGGCCGTCGAGGCCGCCGTCGCCGCCGACGGGACGGGCCCGGAGCCGGGCGCCGGGACCACCGCCGGGAAGGAGGCCGTATGACCGGCGACGGCACCCGCGCCGTACGGGCCGGGCTCCCCGAGGCCGAGGCGTATGAGCCGGCCCTGCCGGGCCCGGTCTTCGCCGCCCACTACCACCTGCCCGGGGACGCCGCCGGTCCGTACACCTACGGCCGGGACGCCAACCCGACCTGGACCCTGCTGGAGCGGGCGATCACCGAGCTGGAGGCGCCGGGCTCCGGTGCCGAGACGGTCGTCTTCGCCTCCGGTATGGGCGCGATCTCGGCGGTCCTGCTGTCCCGGCTGCGCCAGGGCGACACGGCCGTCCTGCCGTCGGACGGCTATCAGCTCCTGCCCGCGCTGATCGAGCGGCTGGAGGGCTTCGGCATCACGGTGCGCACCGCGCCCACCGGGAACGACGCCCAGCTCGCCGCGCTGGACGACGGTGTGCGGCTGCTGTGGCTGGAGACGCCGTCCAACCCGGGTCTGGACGTCTGTGACATCCGCCGCCTCGCCGACGCCGCCCGGGCGCGCGGTGCGCTGGTGGCCGTCGACAACACCCTCGCCACGCCACTCGGCCAGCGCCCGCTGGAGCTCGGCGCGGACTTCTCGGTGGCCAGCGGCACCAAGGCGCTCACCGGCCACGGCGATGTGCTGCTCGGCTATGTCACCTGCCGCGATCCGGAGCTGGCCGCCTCGGTGCGCGCCTGGCGCAAGACGGTCGGCGCCATCCCGGGCCCCATGGAGGCGTGGCTCGCACACCGTTCGCTGGCCACCCTCCAGCTACGGGTGGACCGCCAGGCCGCGACCGCCCTCGCCCTGGCCGGAGCGCTCGTCGGCCGCCCTGAGATCACCGGGCTGCGCCACCCCGGACTGCCGGACGATCCCGCGCATCCGGTGGCGGCGGCGCAGATGCGCGGTGGACGCTTCGGCTGTGTGGTCTCCTTCACGCTCCCGGACAGGGAGCACGCGGAGCGCTTCCTCGGCGGGCTGCGGCTGGTGGACGACGCCACCAGCTTCGGCGGTGTGCGCTCCACCGCGGAGCGGCGCGGGCGGTGGGGCGGTGACGCGGTCCCCGAAGGCTTCATCCGGTTCTCGGTGGGCGCGGAGGATCCGGACGATCTGATCGCCGATGTGCTGCGTGCGCTCGACTCGGCCCGCACCCCGGCGGGTGGCTGAAAGCCGATGGGCACACGCGTACGGGCGTCTCAAGCCTCCCCCCTCGTGGCTTGAGACGCCCCGGTGCCCCATAGGGAGAACCGCTTGATTAAGGCTAGTTGACTCAGCGTCAGTGTCCAATCACAGTAGCGACATGGGCCTATCGGCATTCTTATAGTTGTCATGCGGCGGAGGTGCGTCGAGGCGAGGGGAACGCATGGATCTGGCCCTCTTACGCACGTTCGTGATGGTGCACCGGGCCGGATCGTTCACCCGTGCCGCCGGACTGCTGGGGCTCTCCCAGCCCGCCGTCACCGGCCAGATCCGCACCCTGGAGAGACAGCTCGGCCGTCCGCTCTTCCTCCGCACCGCACGCGGTGTCGTCCCCACCACCGTCGGCGATGAACTGGCCCACAAGGTCGCCCCGCACCTGGACGCGCTGCTGGAGGTCGCCGAGGCGGGCCTCGACGACAACGTCCCCCTGCGCACCCTGCACCTCGCGGGGCCACCGGAGTTCACCGCGCTGCGCGCGCTGCCGGCGCTCACCGCACTCGTCGCCCAGGGGCTCGCCGTGCGCTGTGCGTTCGGCGGCACCGAGGAACTGTTCGAGGGGCTGGGCGCGGGCCACCACGATCTGGCCATCGCCACCTCCCGCCCGCGCGGACGGCTGCTGGAGGCCGCGCCGCTGTGCGACGAGGAACATGTGCTGATCGCGTCCCCGCGCTGGGCCGCCCGGCTCGGCGGCCCTGCCGTGATCCGGGCCAAGGGCGCCCGGGTGCTGGAGGCGCTGCCGGTCGTCGAGGTGCACGAGAGCCTGCCCCTGGTCACCCGCTACTGGTCGACGGTCTTCGACACCCGGCCGGTCACCTCCGGCACGATCATCGCGCCCGATCTGCGGGCCGTGCTCACCTGTGTCGCGCGCGGCGCCGGGCTCGGTGTGCTCCCCCGCTATCTGTGCATGGACGCGCTGGACGCCGGGGAGGTCGTGGCGCTGCTCAACCCGCCGGTGCCACCGCTGCGCACCTACTTCCTGGCGGTGCGGTCCGGTGCGCTCGCGCTGCCGCATATCGCCAAGGCGTACGACTGGCTGCTGCGCTCCGCTGTGGACTGGTGAGTAGCGGGTTTCATCGGCGGACGGCTGCGGCAGATGTCCTGCATGACCGAACGACCCGTGGTCAAGCGCACCGCCCGTGCCATCCTGCTCGACGGCGAGCCGGACCCCCGGATGGTTCTGATCAAGCGGACCAAGCCCGGTCTGGCGCCGTACTGGATCACTCCCGGCGGCGGGGTGGAGCCCGAGGACTCGACCGTCGTCGACGCCCTGCACCGCGAGGTGGACGAGGAACTGGGCGCGAAGGTGACGGACGTGGTGCCCGCCTTCGTGGACACCGTCCCGTACCCCGGTGAGGGGGAGGAGGGGCCGGAGGGCGTGAAGGTGCAGCACTTCTTCGTCTGCCGACTGGCCTCGATGGACCTCTCCCGGCGACACGGCCCGGAGGTGGACGAGCCCCGAGGGGAGTACGAGGTGGTGCGCGTCCCCTTCACCCGCGAGGGCATCGCCTCGGTCGGGGTGGTGCCGCCGTCGCTGCGCGCCTATCTCGACGCCAATATCGAAGGGGTGCTGGCGCTGCTCGCCGACGACCTCGGCTGAGCCCGTTCCGTCCTGCCTTCCCGCCGCCCGGCGGGGCGCCTCAGCGGAACCAGCCGCCGAACGGCTGCTGGCCGCCCGCGTGCGCGGCCCGCTGCCGCGCCTCCGCGAGCACCCGCTCGGCCTCCTCCCGCCACGCCTCGGGGTGCGACGGTCCGGCCGTTCCGTCCGCCGCCCGCTCCCGCGCCGACGGGACCGCCCGGCGGCCCTCGCGCGCCTCGGCCGCGGCACCGAAGAAGTCGCCACCCTTGCGCTTGACGTCATCCGTGCCCCAGGCCCGCTCCTGCCCGGATTCGGCGTCCTGGTCGCGGCCCTGGTTCCGTTCACCGTTCCGGTCACGGTCGCGCCGCTGGCCGTGGCCGCCGTCCCGACGCTGGGCGGGCACCTTCTGGAGGTGCGGGATGTGCTTGGCACAGTGGATGTACGCCTCCTCCACCGTCACCTCGACCCACACCACGGCCCGCCGCCCCGGGACCGGATCGACCGGCAGACCGGGGTGGGCCGCGCGCATCTCGGAGTCCTCCACCACCCGGGCCCGGCCGTTGACGTGCAGACCGATCCGGTCCCGCAGGAAGTCGATCATGAGGATGCCGAGGTGTGGGTTCTCCTCGATATTGCCGAGGCTGGCGAGCACCCCGTTCCCCCGGTACTCGGGATAGGCCAGGGTGCGTTCGTCGATCACGACCAGGAACCCGGGCGGCCCGGCCCGGAAGGTGCTGTCGCACTCCCCGTGCCGGTCGGCGGTGGCCAGGAAGAACATCTCCTGACGGCCGATGAACTCCCGCATCCGGACGTTGAGGTGGTCGAGCACCTGCTCGTCGTAGAAACGGTCGGCGCGGTCGGCGGTGCCCAGACGCGTCTGGAGGACGTGTTCGCCGTCGCTGCCCGGACGTCCGGTCCGGACCCGGTGCCCCTCGTTGTCCACCGTCTGCCGTCCCCCGTTCCCGATCACCGTTGACCGTCTCTTGCCGACCTCTGGGCTGCCGGCCGCCGGTGCGTGACCGCGCGGCTTGTGACCGCGGATCCGCACCGCGCCTAGCCGCCCGCCGCCACCAGTTCCTCGATCGAGTCGTGCCGTATGCGGTCGGACGGTATGCCGATGCCCCTCAGGGTGTCGACCCCGCTGCGGATCATCCCGGGCGGCCCGGAGAGGTACGCGTCGAACGCTCCCCACGGGCCGTACTCCCGCACGGCGTCGGGGAGCCTGCCGCTGAGTCCGTTGGTCGGTCCGTCGGAGACGACCGGACGGACCGCGAGCCAGGGGTGTGCCTGGGCCAGCCGCAGCATGGTGTCGATGTCATAGAGGTCGTGATCGTTGCGGGCGCCGTAGAAGACCTCGACGGTCCGCTGGCGGCCGTGCTCGGCGACGTCCTCGACCATGGCCTTGATCGGCGCTATCCCGGTGCCGCCGCCGAGGCAGAGCAGCCCGTTGTCGCTGGAGTGGTCCACCGTCATCGAACCGGTGGGCGGGCCGAGCCGGATCACATCACCGGTACGGGCCCGGTTGACCAGCGCGGACGACACCCACCCGGCCGGAACCGCCTTCACGTGGAAGGAGAGCAGCCCGTCGGAGCGCGGCGCGGAGGCGAAGGAGTAGTGCCGCCACACCCGCGGCCACCACGGCGTCTCGATGGAGGTGTACTGGCCCGCGAGAAAGGGGTACGGCTGGTCCGGCCGGACGGTCACCACGGCGATGTCGGAGGTGCGCCGCTCGTGCTCGACCACCTCGGCCTGCCACCACGGCGGGGCGTTCCGCTCGTCCTCGGCGGCCGCGTCGATCATGATCTGGGAGATCGCGGTGTAGGCGCGCACCCAGGCCGCCTCCGTCTCCGCGCCCCAGGAGTTGACCGCGTAGTGGGTGAGCGCCCCGATGAGGCATTCGCCGACCGCCGGGTAGTGCTCGGGCTGGGTGCCGTACTTGCGGTGGCCGCGGCCGAGCCCGCCGAGGTACGTGGTGAGCACCTCGGGGTCGTCGACCAGCTTGGCGGCGGTCAGCAGCGCCCGGAAGAGGCGGTCGCGCTGGGCGTCCATGGCCGCGGGGAACAGCGGCCGCAGCTCGGGGTGCCGGACGAAGAGCAGCGCGTAGAAGTAGGCGGTGACCTTGTCGCTCACCGGCTCGATCTCGGCCATGGTGCGGCGCAGCAGGATCGCGTCGGGAGAGGCGCTCTCGGAGGCGGTGAAGGTCGCGCCGGTGTCCGGGGAGCCGGACGGCGCGGCGTCGGCCTCGGCTGCAGCTTCGGGGGCGGCGGGCGCGGGGCCTGCCGGAGCTGTCGCCGCCGGGGCGGGGGCGCTGGGCGCGGCGGGTCCCGGGGCCGGGCGGGCGTTCTCGGGGGCGGGCGCCTCGGCCGGGCGCTGGTGCTCCTGGCGCCAGGGGGCCTTGTACCGGGAGGTCTCACGCCGGGGAGCCTCGGCCGGTGGGGCCGCGGGGGGTGGCACCGCGGAGTCGTCGGGCCGCGCGGAGGGCGGTGACACGGACGGCCATGACGCGGAGGATGGTGGCGCGGGCGGTTGCGGCACGCGCTGCTGTGGCGCGGACTGCTGTGGCGCGGGCGATTGCGGCACGAAGGCCGCCGCGGGAGCGTCGGGCCGCGCGGGCGCCGGGGGCGGGGTGCGGCGTTCGGCTCCGGTGCCAACCGGACGTATCGGGCTCACCGGCCGCCGTGGCGCGGCCTCCTCGGCCTCCCGGTCCTGAGCGGGGCGACCGGGCGCGCCGTGGTCCTGAGCGCCGTCGTGGCCCGGGGTCGGAGACTGGTCCTCGGCCGGTTTCCTGCTCGGGGTGAACCAACCCCATGCGCCACTGTTTCCGCCGGAACCGTCGTTACCGGCCGACGACGTGGTGGTCGGAGCGTCCATGGTTGCCTCGCCTCGAACATCTTTCTGTCGGTCTTCGCACTTCCCCGGAGGGAAAGTGCCCGCAATTCACCGCTCTGGCGCGCTGGTTCATGTGAGATCGATCCTGACGTCCCGCTCCATAACTCTCTGTTCAAGCAGCTTGCCACGCATGCTCTCGGCACCGGCAACATGACCGAAGTCCAGGAAGCACGGACCGTGTTCCCGATAGGCTGTTCGGCCGGGGTTGCCCGGATGCGGCCAGGCCCCGCGGCAGCGTCCTGCACGGAACCGGACTCGACCCTACCGGGCGTAGTTAAATGCACAAGCCCTGAGCAGGGGGCCTCCATTACACCCGCCAACTCTGGTAATACCCGTAGTTACCGCTGGTTGCCCGTCAATTCGTAAGCACCCCAGAGATCACGTCCGGTATACGCACACGATGCGATATGGCTCACATGATGGTCGGCGTTCACCGCGACCGAGTGGGGAACTACGGCGAACAGCTCGGCGTCCGACATCGAATCGCCGTAGGCCACACAGTCGGCTCTCGTCAACCCGAACCTCGCGCACAGTTCATCGGCGATACGGACCTTCGCGGCCGGGGTGAGGATGCCCGCCGGATCCAGCGGCTCCCGGAACGGCACCGACGGCCAGGCCGAACCGTGCGTGGCGTCCGCACCCCACTCCAGCAGCCGTTCCACGAAGAAACCGGGGGACAGCGAGATCACCGCGCAGCGCTCGCCGCGGGCCCGGATGTCCGCCCACACCTCACGTATGCCGGTGAGCCATGGCGCGCCCTCGAAGGCCGCCGTCACCTGCGCCTCCGTCAGCTCGCCCCACAGCGCGACGGCCCGCTGCGCGAACTGCGCCGTGCTCAGCCGTCCCTC
Source organism: Streptomyces cucumeris (assembly GCF_024295805.1). Taxonomy (GTDB): domain Bacteria; phylum Actinomycetota; class Actinomycetes; order Streptomycetales; family Streptomycetaceae; genus Streptomyces; species Streptomyces cucumeris. Next base: position 7,460 of record NZ_JANCLX010000016.1, on the reverse strand, counting down.
CGCGAAGGCCCGTTCCAGTTCGCCGATCTCCCGCTCCAGGCCGAGCTGACGCGAGATCTCGACGGCCGCGGCCGAACCGTGGATCAGCGTCCCGTCCAGATCGAACAGATGCAGTCTGGTCATGGGAGCCGAGGGTAGAGGGACACGCCGCGGAACCGCCCACGGGAGTACCCGGGGATACTCCCGGCGCCGGACGCCGGATCCGCCGCGCCGCGCCACCGTGAGGGGTATGCAGCAGCTCAAGCGCCCCGTCCGCCGGGCCCTCCTCGTCGTCCACGTCATCGTCTCGGTCGGCTGGCTGGGCCTGTCCCTGGGGCTGCTGGCCCTGGGCATCACCGGCGCCACGGCCGGGTCGGCCGAGTCCGCCGGAGCCGCGTACCGGTCGATGGACGTCATCGGCGACTGGCTCCTGATCCCCATCAGTCTGCTGGCGCTGATCAGCGGGGTGGTGCTGTCGCTGGGCACGCCCTGGGGGCTGGTCCGGTACCACTGGGTGCACATCAAGCTCTGGCTGACGCTGATCACCACCGGCGCCACGGCCTTCGCGCTGCGCCCCGGCATCGACGACGCCGTGGCCGATGTCGCGGCGGGCCGGGAGGTCGGGGCCACCGCGAGTCTGGTGACGGCCCCGTCGGTCAGTCTGAGCGTCTACGTCTTCCTCACCGCGATCTCGGTGATCAAGCCGTGGGGGCTCACGGCCCGGGGGCGGCGGCTGCGCGGCGCCCGGCGGTGAGCACCGCGCGGTGAGCACCCGGCCGAGCCCGGCAATACTTGCAAACGCGGTCAATTTCATCGCTGGACTATCCTGGAACCCGGCTCACCGCCGAGCCACCGGCCCACTCCGGGCCATCGAGCCAGCGACGAAGGAGGGGTTCCATGCCGGACGAGCCGCAGGGGACCACCGCCCCGGCGTGCGCCGCCACCCCGGCCGCCGGTCAGGCCCTCGCCCAGGGCTGGTGCGCCCTGTCCTCCCTGCACGGCCGGATCGAGGCGCATATCGAGCGCGCCCTCCAGGCCCGGCACGGGCTGAGCGTCCGCGAGTTCTCGGTGCTCAACGTGCTCAGCGGCCAGCATGACGGCGAGGGCGGCCATCTCCAGATGAAGCAGGTCGCCGACTCCGTCGTGCTCAGCCAGAGCGCCACCACCCGACTGGTGACCCGGCTCGAGGACCGCGGTCTGCTCGCGCGCTACATCTGCCCCACCGACCGCCGCGGGATCTACACCAACGTCAGCCCCGAGGGTCTGGCGCTGCTGGAGGAAGCCCGGCCGACGAACGACACCGCGCTGCGCGAGGCGCTCGAGGACGCCGCCCGGCGCCCCGAGCTCGCACCGCTGGTCGCCGCCGTCGAGGGGCTGTGGACCCCGGCCCCGGCATGACCGGTCCGGCCGCCTGGCGGCGGGCGCCCCACGAGGTGGCCGTAGGCTCGCGGTCGTGAGCGACTTCGAGATCCGGCGCGCGACCGCCGACGACATACCCGACATCGTGGCGATGCTGGCCGACGATCCGCTCGGCGCCCAGCGCGAGTCGGCCGACGACCCCGTGCCCTACCGCGCCGCCTTCGACCGGCTGGACCGGGATCCGAACCAGCGGCTGGTGGTCGCGGTCCGGGACGGCCGGACCGTCGGCACCCTCCAGCTCACCGTGATCCCCGGACTGTCGCGGCGCGGCGCCACCCGCTCGATCATCGAGGGGGTCCGGATCCACGGCGACGAGCGCGGCAGCGGACTCGGCACCCGGCTGATCGAGTGGGCGGTGGCGGAGTCGCGCCGCGAGGGCTGTGTCCTGGTGCAGCTCACCTCGGACGCCACCCGGATCGACGCCCACCGCTTCTATGAGCGGCTCGGTTTCGAGGCCAGCCACATCGGCTTCAAACTCCCGCTCTCCTGAAGGAGAGCGGGAGAAGCGGCGGCCTCAGAGCGCCGTGAGGTCGACGGCCGCGGCCATCCGCCGGTAGCCCGCCGCGTTGGGGTGCTTGGCGTCCCCCGAGTCGTACGCCGGGTCGAGGGCCAGCGGGTCCGACGGCGAGGCCATGATCTCCGCGAAGTCGACGACCGCGTCGAACTCTCCGGAGGTGCGGATCCATTCGTTGATCGCCGCTCGCTTCGCCTCGGAGCGCGCGGTGTGGTACTCGGCGCCCTTGAACGGCAGGATCGTCCCGCCGATGACCCGGACGCCCCGGGCGTGGGCGCGCCCGATCAGCTCCCGGTAGGAGGCGATCACCTCCTCGGCGGAGATCTGCGGGTTCGGCCGGTAGGTGGGCAGGTCCACCTCGCTGAAGCCGATGTCGTTGAGCCCCTCCAGCACGATCACCGACCGTACGCCCGGCTTGTCCAGCACATCGCGCTCGAAGCGGGCGGCGGCACGCTCCCCGTACCAGGGCGAGTCGTTGCGCAGCAGATTGCCGCCGATCCCGGAGTTGAGGACCGGCCGCGGGGTGCCCGCGGCGGCGAGGCGCTCGGCCAGCAGATCGGGCCAGCGGTGGTGGGTGTCGTTCCCGGAACCGAAGCCGTCGGTGAGGGAGTCGCCGAAGGCCACCACGGTGTCGCGGCCCTTCCCGTGTCCGTTCGCGTGCCTCTTCCCGTGCCCCTTCGCACCGCCCGTGACCTCGACGTCGGACAGGTAGTACCAGGAGTGGGTCCGCCCGGTGAAGGCCGCTCCGGTGCGGTCGTCCCGGTGGTCCCCGTCGGCGCGGTAGCTGGTGGCGTACGCCTGGGCGTGGAAGGTGGCCGAGCCGGTCGGCCGCCGGAAGTACAGCGTCACCGTCACCGACTCGAACGGGGCCAGCCGCAGCGGCGCCGCGTCGCTCGCCGTCTCACCGCCCGCCGGGATCTCCACCGACCTCCGGTGGCCGAAGGTGAGTCCGCGCAGGGTCGCGGGGTGGACGGCCGGACCGTGCGCGGTACGGGCGATGGTCGCGCCCGTGACCCGCAGCGGAGCGGTGCCGTAGCGGTTGGAGAGCCGGATGCGGGCCGCGGTGCCGCCGCCGGTGACCCGGACCACCTGGCGCACGGTCTGGTCGGCGAAACCGGTCTCGGCCCAGTTGGGTTCGAAGCCCGCGCTGGGGCGCTGGACGGGAGCGGCCCATCCGGCCGTCCAGCCGGTGCGCGGCCGTTCGCGGCCGTCGGCCGGACCGCCGGGCCGGGCCGTGGCCACCCCGGAGGCGGCCACGACGGCGGAGAGCGCGAGCAGGGACGTACTGAGGCGGAGCAGCGGGGAACGCACGGCGGATCTCCTGGAGGAGGCGGGAGGGGGCGGGCCGGGCGGCCCGTCCGGGAACCACCCTGCGCCGCCGCGCACGCCGCACCCAGCCCTCCGCCGTGCGTACCACTGGCGGGGTCAGGCTACGAAAAGAGCCTGCGTCAGGGGGTGCGCCAGCCGGCGGGATCGACCCCGCCGGGGACCGAACCGTCCCGTGGGTAGGGCTCCCGGGTGAACACGAAGGTGCCGAGGTCGAGATGGGCGGGGCCGCCGTCCTCGCCCGCCACCACCCGCAGCGTCTCCCCCGCGTGGTAGCCGTCGAGTCCGGTCCAGCTTCCGTCGGCCTCGGCACGGAACCGCGATCCGCGCCCCTGACCTCCGGCCGGGGACAGTTCCAGCGCCCGGTCCGCGCACAGCCGTAGCTGATAGGGGGCGGCACCCCAGTACCAGGGCCCGGTCAGCGCCAGCAGCGCCGGATCCACCTCGGTCAAGGGCCGCCAGGGGGCGGGGATCCGGGGCTCGTGCTCGGCGGTGATCCGCACCAGATCGGCGGCGACGGCGCCGACGGCTGGCCCCGCGGTCACATTGGCCAGTGCGATCCCGGCGAGCCGGTCCTCCGCGCTCACCCACAGCGTGGCCAGGAAGCCCGGCATGGAACCGCCGTGGCCGTACAGGAACCGGCCGTCGCGCCGCACGAGCTGCACCCCGAGGCCGTAACCGCCGTCCCAGTCCCGGCCGTCGGGGGCGACGGCGGGCGTCCGCATCTCCGCCAGGGTCGCGGCAGCGAGCACCCGGTCGTCCCCGTCGAGGAGGAAGGCGGCGAAGCGGGCCAGATCCGCGGCGGTGGACCAGAGCTGCCCGGCCGGGGCCATCAGTCCGGTGTCCTCGGCCGGTTCGGGCAGCAGCACATCCGCCCAGGGGTGCACCGCCCAGCCCCCGGCGTACGGGGAGCGCGGCTCCAGGGAGGTGCGCGCCATCCCCAGCGGCTCCAGCACCTCGTTCCGCAGCACCTCGCCCCAGGGCGCGCCGCGCAGCCGCTCCACGAGCGCGCCGAGCAGCGCGAACCCGGGGTTGGAGTAGTGATGGCGACGACCGGCGGGGTGGACCAGCGGACGGTCGCCGAAGAGGTCCGCCGTCCCGGGCCGCAGGGTGCCGGGCGTCCGCTCCCACCAGGGGCCGCGCGTCTCGGCGGCCAGTCCCGAGGTGTGGGCGAGGAGCTGGGCCACGGTCGCGCCCTCGGCCTCCGGTACCTCCAGGTGCTTGGCCAGCGGATCGGCGAGGTCGAGCAGCCCCTCGTCCCGCAGCCGCATGACCAGCACGGCCACGAAGACCTTGGTGAGCGAGCCGATGCGGTACTGGGTGTCGGCGTCCGGAGCGAGGCCCTCCACGCCGCTGCGCGCGGCCGACCACACCATCCGCCCCTCCCGCATCACCGCGCCCACGAGCGAGGGGGTCCGTCCCTCGTTCTGGGCGACCGCGACCCGGTGCAGCAGGGCGCGGCGGGTGGCGGGCAGCAACTCGGTCCAGTCGGCGGCGTCTTCCGGTGCGCTCATGTCCGCACCCTACGGCCCGGGACACCGGGCGCGGAATCTCTCTGGCCTTGACGCCGGGGTCAAGGTCTACCGTCCTGGCATGCGGATCGGAGAGCTGGCCGAACGGGCGGGAATCACCACCCGCACCCTGCGCTATTACGAGTCGCTCGGGCTGCTGCCCGCGCGGCGCACGGGCAACGGGTACCGGGCGTACGACGAGGACGACCTGCGGCTGGTCCGGGAGATCCGCACGCTGCGCGACTTCGGCATCGGTCTGGAGGAGACCCGGCCGTTCCTGGAGTGCCTGCGCTCGGGCCATCCGGCCGGTGACTCCTGCCCCGCCTCACTTCAGGTGTACCGGCGCAAGCTGGCCGAACTGGACGACTGCATCGCCCGGCTGACCGGTGTGCGCCGACGCGTCGAGGAGCAGCTCGGCCAGGCGGAGCGGGCGCGGGCGGCGCTGGAGGCGGAGGCGACGGCGCCGGAGGGAGCGCCCGAGCCGCGCTGCGCGCTGGTACCGCCGCTGTCCCTCGACGACCCCACTCGATGACCCCACGGGAGAAGGAGACTGAGATGACACCAGGGACGCGGACCGCGGGAGCGGCGCGGCACGGGGGAGTGGTCACGGTCACGGACGGGACGTTCGCGTCGGAGGTCCTGGCGGCCGGGGTGCCGGTGCTGGTGGAGTTCACCGCCGCGTGGTGCCCGCCGTGCCGCATGCTCGCGCCGGTGCTGGCGGAGATCGCGCGGGAGGAGGCGCACCGGCTGAAGGTGGTCGAGCTGGACGTGGACGCGAACCCGCGCACCACGGCGGCGTACGGGGTGCTGTCGATGCCGACGCTGATGGTGTTCCGGGACGGCGAACCGCTGCGTTCGACGGTCGGCGCCCGTCCCAAGCGCCGTCTGCTGGAGGAACTCGCGGACGTGCTGTAGCACCCCGCCCGCGGCCCGGGCGCGGCGGCGCCCGGGCGGGCGGTACGGGATCTCAGCCGACGCTCAGCGGCGGTTCAACGGCTGCTCGGCTGCTCAGCGGCTTGCCGTACTTCTGGGCCACGGACGGGTACGGAAGGTCGAGCGTGCGGGGCGAGAAGGCCGTCGAGCCGTCGGCCGAACCACCGCGGAGGAGCCATGCGGCGCCCAGGGAGGCGTTCTCGCCAGGGGATCCGACGGTGACATCCGGTACGCCGTCGGCGTTGTGGTCAGCCGAGGCGACCGCCGCGCCGAAGGCGTCGCCCGCTTCGGCGACGCCCGGGACACCCACCGTGTCCTGGTTCCAGGAGACGGACCTGGCGGCGTCGGCCGCGTCGAGCAGGCCCTGGGGGCCGCCGGAGAGCAGCCAGGCGGCGCCCGCACCCGCCCTGCTTCCGATGGCCTCACCGGGAGCGCCCGCGATCAGGTCGTCGCGGCCGTCACGGTTGACGTCGGCGACGGCGAGGGCGGCGCCGAAGCGGTCGCCGTCCTCGGCCACGCCCGGGACACCCGCCGTGTCCTGGTGGAGGGTCTGGGCCCGGGTGCCGAACGAGCCGCTCGCGGGGGATCCGTAGTGGACGTGGATGCCGCCACCCTTGGCGAGTTCCTCGGGGCCGCACGGATCGTCGATGTTCTCGTCGGCGATCTCACGGCACTCACCGAGGGCCAGGTCGTCGTGGCCGTCGCCGTCGAAGTCGCCGGCGGCCAGGGCGGTCACGCCGGCGTTGTCCGTGTTCCAGAAGTTGGCCATCCCGGACCGGTCGGCGTCCCACTTCCACAGCCGCACATGGGACTGTGTGCTGGGGCTGCCCGCGGTCCAGTACGCCAAGGCCAGGTCCGCCGTACCGTCGCTGTCGAAGTCTCCGGTGGTCAGGACGGGCGCGCGGCCGCCCATGGGGGCGCTGACCACGGTGGTGACCATGCTGTCCTCGCCCTGGATGACCCGGGCGACCACCTTGTCCGTGCCGCCGATCACGATCTCCTTGTTGGCGTCGCCGGTCAGCTCGGCCGCCACGACCGACCTGCCGTACGCGGCCGACGGCGACCGCCCGGTCAGGACCGTCGAGCCCGGTCCCGGCCCGCCCGCCGAGCCGCCCACCGCGATGACCATGCCCGCGTCCGTACCGCGGTCGGTGACATCCTCGCCGGGGACACCGGCGAGCAGTTCCGCGATGCCGTCGCCGTTGAGGTCCACCAGGGCCACGGACGCGCCGAAGCGGTCACCCGCCTCCGGGGTGCCGGGTACCTCGGGAGTGGCCTGGCTGACACGGATGCTTCCATGGGCGCCGACGCCCTTGGGACCGCCCCAGACGACGTTCACATAACCGGCCCTGGCCCGGCCGCCGACGGTCCCGTCCGGGACGCCGACGGCGACGTCCGCGTAACCGTCGCCGTTGAAGTCGCTGGTGGCGGTACGGGGTGCGGCGGTGGCGCCGGACGGGAACACGAACCCGGCAGTGGCCACGGCGGCGGCCGCGATGGCATACGTCAGGGTGCGGCAGCTGTGTGGCACGGAGGCCCCCACTCGGGTCGTTCGACGGGTACGGGTCATCTGGTGTGACCGTCGAGGGGCGGAGCTGGTTGTACGGGTTTCACCGCTGGTTGTTGCCGGATCAACGATGAGCGGACGAGCTGTAGGATCTCGCGGCTCGTGGCATATCGCGGTCGCTTGACCTGCGATTTAGCGGGTTGTCTCACGCCTTGGCCGGGGTGCGCTGTCTCAGCGTCGGGCCATTCCTCAACGCGCGTCTTGGCCAGGT
>NZ_JANCLX010000015.1:91859-185377 GCF_024295805.1 Streptomyces cucumeris | reverse complement strand
CGCCCGGCCGTGGCCGGCGGGGCGCCGGGGCGGCCGCCCTGGGCGGGCAGCCGCACGGCGGCCGAGGCCACGGCGGCGGCGCCCGCCGCGCCGACGCCCGGCGCCGCGGACGGGGCCGGGCCCGCCGGAGGCTCTCCGCGCGCCACCCGGTCGTCGGGTCGTCCGATCAGCCAGTCACGGCTGGGGACCACCAGACCCGCCGGGGTGAACGCGATCTTCCGTAGCTCCGCGTGGCTGCCGGAGTCCTTCCGCCACAGCCCGCTGACGATGTCCACGGCCTCCTGCGGGGTGGCCGCGAACTCCAGCCCCGCGTAGACCGGCGCACACGCGTCCAGCCCCAGGTCCTGGGCGGACAGCCGGCGTCCCAGCCGCCGGGTGAACACCTCGGCGATCAGCGCCGGGGTGGTGCCGCGTGGCTGCTGTCCGCGCAGCCAGCGGGTCACCGAGGTCTTGTCGTAGCGCAGGTCCAGGCCGTGCTCCAGCCCGAGCTGGTCCACCCGCCGGGCCAGCCCGGCGTTGGAGAAGCCAGCCTCAGCAATGAGCGCAGCGAGCTGACGATTGGGAATGCGCTGCGGGGGTCGTTCCGTCATCAGCCTGCCGGTCTCCCTGATCGCCCTGTGGAACGGCGCGAATTTAACTGCCGGTCGAGGGCTGATCGCGGCCGTCGGGCGGCATTCATCCGATCGTGTGAGAACGAGCCCGATGGGGTCGACCTGATCCACGGTCGTACAGTGGCTGGGGCGCCGCCGCCAGGCATCGCCACCCACTTGTACGAGGTCCTTGAACAGGTCCGAACAGGAGCGTGCCGTGACCGCATCGTCCCCGGGGGAGATCCCCGGCTCCTCGTCGCTGCGCTATGTCCACCTCGGGTTCGGGGCGGACGCCGTGGACTACGAGGAGGCGTGGCAGGAGCAGCGCCGGGTGCACGCCGCGCGCTTCGCCGACGAGATCCCCGACACCTGTCTGCTGCTGGAGCACCCGGCGGTCTACACGGCGGGGCGGCGCACCGCCGACAACGAGCGCCCGCTCGACGGCACCCCGGTGGTGGACGTGGACCGTGGCGGCAAGATCACCTGGCATGGCCCCGGCCAGCTCGTGGGCTACCCGATCCTGAAGCTGCCGCGTCCGGTGGATGTGATCGCGCATGTCCGGCGGCTGGAGGACGCGCTCCTGCTGACCTGCGCGGAGTTCGGTGTGGAGACCACCCGGGTGGAGGGCCGCAGCGGGGTGTGGGTGCTGGGCGACCCGGTCGAGCAGCGCCAGTCGCCCGGCGGGCTGAGTCTGGACTTCGACCCCCGGATCGACGACGAGGAGTTCGATCCCCGGATGAACGGTCCGGAGTACGCGCCGTCCAACGCCGGGCAGCGCCGTGAGGACCGCAAACTGGCCGCGATCGGGGTGCGCATCGCCAAGGGCGTGACCATGCACGGCTTCTCGCTGAACTGCAATCCGGACAACACCTGGTTCGACCGGATCGTGCCCTGCGGGATCCGGGACGCGGGCGTGACCTCGCTCTCGGAGGAGCTGGGCCGGGACGTCCCGGTCTCGGAGGTGCTCCCGGTGGTCGAGAAGCATCTGCGGACCGTCCTGGAGGCGTCCATCCCGCTGCCGCGGGCCGTCTAGCGTCCCCCATCCGGCCCGCCCGCCCACCGGGCCGGGAGGGGCGCCGTGACGCCGCTCACCTGCCCGGGGGAATGGTCCTTGCGGCCCATGGGTTGCCCTGGACGTAAATCCGTACGAATGACGGGCGTACCCTGGTGACCGCCGACGATTCGAAAGCCGCGCCAGCAAACTCGCCAGCCGAGCCGCCAAGCAAAGAGGAGTGCCGGACGTGTCCGCAGTCGCACCCGACGGACGGAAGATGCTGCGTCTGGAGGTCCGGAACAGCCAGACCCCCATCGAGCGCAAGCCGGAGTGGATCAAGACCCGGGCGAAGATGGGTCCCGAGTACACCGAGCTGCACGGCCTGGTGAAGCGCGAGGGCCTGCACACGGTGTGCCAGGAGGCCGGCTGTCCGAACATCTATGAGTGCTGGGAGGACCGCGAGGCGACCTTCCTCATCGGTGGGGAACAGTGCACCCGGCGGTGTGACTTCTGCCTGATCGACACCGGCAAGCCGGAGCCCCTGGACCGCGACGAACCGCGCCGGGTGGCCGAATCCGTACGCACCATGGAGCTGAAGTACGCCACCATCACCGGTGTCGCCCGTGACGACCTGGAGGACGGCGGCGCCTGGCTGTACGCGGAGACCGTCCGCCAGATCCACTCCCTGATGCCGGACACCGGTGTCGAGCTGCTGATCCCTGACTTCAACGCGGTTCCCGAGGCGCTCGCCGAGGTCTTCTCGTCCCGTCCCGAGGTGCTGGCGCACAACGTGGAGACGGTCCCGCGGATCTTCAAGCGGATCCGTCCCGGCTTCCGCTACGAGCGTTCGCTGGAGGTCATCACCAAGGCGCGCGAGGCGGGTCTGGTCACCAAGTCCAACCTGATCCTGGGCATGGGCGAGGATCGCGAGGAGATCAGCCAGGCGCTCCAGGACCTCCATGACGCGGGCTGCGAACTGATCACGATCACGCAGTACCTGCGGCCGTCCGTGCGCCACCACCCGGTGGACCGCTGGGTCAAGCCGCAGGAGTTCGTCGAGCTCAAGGAGGAGGCTGAGGAGATCGGCTACGCCGGTGTCATGTCCGGCCCCCTCGTCCGCTCGTCGTACCGCGCAGGGCGCCTCTACCAGCAGGCGATCGACCGGCGTAACGTCGCAGTGGCCTCACAGGGCATCTGAACCACACGGCACCGCTTCGCTCCGCGCCGCCCCACCGGGCACCGGGTGTGTGAGCAGCAACACGCTGTGTGAGTACCGGCACACGCGCACATCACCGGCCCGCGCCCTTCCGCAGGTCAGGGGGAGGGTACGGGCCGTGCCCAGGCTTCACCGGTGTTTGACCGCCCGGTCACGCGCTGGTAACACCATTGGGTAACGATTAAGCCACGCACTGCTTATCAGTAGTGCATGCGTCGTGATCATCCGCTGCTTCGAGGGGATCCCATGTCGGCTGCGCCCGTACGCCCGTCCGTCACCGACGCGCTGCTCGCCCTGGAGGGTCTGCTGCTGCGCGGCGGGCAGCGCACCGCCCGCCGCAACGCCTGGACCGCGGTGCTGGAGGACCGGCGCCGGGCCAAGGACCGGCACGAGGCCGAGCACGTACTTGAGGCCGTGTCCGCCGGGGCTTCCCAGGCCACGTAAACTTCGCTGTATGGCGAGGAAGGAAACATCCGAGAACCCCGGGCGGCTGAAGCAGATCGCCCTGACCTACAAGATGACCAAGCGGGTCGACTCGAAGGTCGGCCTTGTCGTCGCTGGCGTGGGGATCGTCACCTTCGGTGTCCTCCTCGCGGTCGGCTTCTGGATCGGCCACCCGATCTTCCTGGGCATCCTGGGCTTCGTCCTGGCCTTCCTCGCGATGGCGATCGTTTTCGGCCGCCGTGCCGAGCGGGCGGCCTTCGGACAGATGGAGGGCCAGCCCGGCGCCGCGGCCGCCGTCCTGGAGAACGTGGGACGCGGCTGGTCCGTGACGCCCGCTGTGGCCATGAACCGCAACCAGGACGTCATCCACCGCGCCGTGGGCAAGGCGGGCATCGTGCTGGTCGGCGAGGGCAACCCGAACCGGCTCAAGAGCATGCTGGCGGCCGAGAAGAAGAAGATGGCCCGCATCGTGGCGGACGTCCCGGTGCACGACATGATCGTGGGCTCCGGCGAGGGCCAGGTGGAGATCAAGAAGCTCCGCACCACGCTGATGAAGCTCCCGCGGGTGCTGCCGGGCGCGCAGGTGACCGTGGTCAACGAGCGGCTCCGGGCGCTGGGCGACCTGATGAGCAACATGCCGATTCCGAAGGGTCCGATGCCCAAGGGCATGCGGATGCCGAAGGGACGCTGAGCACACCCCGCGTCACGGAACGCGAAATACGACGGCCTACGCGCGGAAACGCGCGAATACACGCTGATACGAATGGCGGCCGGGATCCTGTCCCGGCCGCCATTCGTATGCGATTCGTATGCGGCCCACCCGGTGCGGGCTCAGATCCTGATCTGCACCGAGCGGGAGAGCCGGTCGTGCAGTCCGCGGGTGTCCCGGTCCCAGACCACGGCGGGAATGACCAGCGCGAGCAGCACACTGCGCAGCACGGCCCGCGGCAGGGTGAGCCGCACCCCGCCCTCGCCGATGACCCGCAGCTTCAGCAGCAGCTTGCCCGGGGTGGCGCCGACGGTGCCCACGGTCAGGATGCTGAGCGCGACGAAGACGGCGAGTGCCCAGTTCCCGGCGGCCCGTGCGTCGCCGCCGGACAGCAGCCCCCAGCCGACCAGCAGGCACAGCCCCCAGTCGATGAAGAGCGCCCCGAAGCGGCGGCCGAGCGACGCTATGGCGCCCGGCCCGCTCTCGGGCAGCCCCAGCGCCTGGCCCCGGTAGCCCATGTCGACGCCCATGTCCTCGGCGGCCGCGCGGGGCCCGGAAAGCCACGATCCGATTGCTTGCCTCTTGTCCACCCGACCACGTTACTGCGACCGCATACGTTTCCCGGGAGCCGGGTGCCGCCCGGGACCCGGAACGGCCCATGATCGCTTCTTCGGCCCCGCATTTCGTCGCTCGGCCGGTTAACCTGGGTGAAACAAATGGGTCATGCCCGGGAAATCCCGTCTGCCTATGGTCGGGCTCAGCACACCACGCATTTGGACCGTGCGACCGAACAAATCCCGTCCCCCCGCGGCCGGGCTAGGAGGAGTTGGATGTTCCAGAACGCCGACGACGCTCGGAAGTTCATCTCGGACGAGGACGTCAAGTTCGTCGATGTCCGATTCTGTGACCTTCCCGGCGTCATGCAGCACTTCACCGTACCGGCGGAGGCGTTCGACCCGCACGAGGAGCTGGCCTTCGACGGCTCGTCGATCCGCGGGTTCCAGGCGATCCACGAGTCGGACATGGCGCTCCGTGCGGACCTCTCCACGGCCCGTGTCGACCCGTTCCGCCGGGACAAGACGCTCAACATCAACTTCTTCATCCACGACCCGATCACCGGCGAGCAGTACAGCCGTGACCCGCGGAACATCGCCAAGAAGGCCGAGGCCTACCTCGCCTCCACCGGAATCGCGGACACCGCGTTCTTCGGTCCCGAGGCCGAGTTCTACGTCTTCGACAGCGTGCGGTTCAACACCACCGCGAACGAGTCCTTCTACCACATCGACTCCGAGGCGGGCGCCTGGAACACCGGTGCGGTCGAGGACAACCGCGGTTACAAGGTCCGCTACAAGGGCGGCTACTTCCCGGTCCCGCCGGTCGACCACTTCGCCGACCTGCGCGCCGAGATCAGCCTGGAGCTGGAGCGCGTGGGCCTGCAGGTCGAGCGCCAGCACCACGAGGTGGGCACCGCCGGTCAGGCCGAGATCAACTACAAGTTCAACACGCTGCTGGCCGCGGCCGACGACCTCCAGCTCTTCAAGTACATCGTCAAGAACGTGGCGTGGAAGAACGGCAAGACCGCGACCTTCATGCCGAAGCCGATCTTCGGTGACAACGGCTCCGGTATGCACGTCCACCAGTCGCTGTGGACCAACGGCGAGCCCCTCTTCTACGACGAGCAGGGCTACGCGGGCCTCTCGGACACCGCCCGCTACTACATCGGCGGCATCCTCAAGCACGCCCCGTCGCTGCTGGCCTTCACCAACCCGACGGTGAACTCCTACCACCGCCTGGTCCCCGGCTTCGAGGCCCCGGTCAACCTGGTGTACTCGCAGCGGAACCGTTCCGCCGCGATGCGGATCCCGATCACCGGCTCCAACCCGAAGGCCAAGCGCGTCGAGTTCCGCGCCCCGGACGCCTCCGGCAACCCGTACCTGGCCTTCTCGGCCCTGCTGCTGGCCGGTCTGGACGGCATCAAGAACAAGATCGAGCCGGCCGAGCCGATCGACAAGGACCTCTACGAGCTGGCTCCCGAGGAGCACGCGGGCGTCCCGCAGGTGCCCACCTCCCTCCCGGCCGTCCTCGACTCCCTCGAGGCCGACCACGAGTTCCTGCTCCAGGGCGGGGTGTTCACCTCCGACCTGATCGAGACCTGGATCGACTACAAGCGGACGAGCGAGATCGCCCCGCTCCAGCTGCGGCCGCACCCGCACGAGTTCGAGCTCTACTTCGACGTCTAAAGAGCAGGTCGTCCGACCTGGGCGGGCACCCTGGAAGCATGCCGTGAACTGCGAAAACTCTTCTCAGTAGTTCTCACCGTCACCGCTTGCTTCCCGCCCCTGCGTGCACCGAGGGCCGCTACCCCACACGGGGTAGCGGCCCTCGCTGGCTTGTCCGGCTCGATTCTGCGCGAGCAGCCTTCTACAACTCCGATGGGGCCGAATCGGTGACCTGCTCCGCGCTGACGGCCTTCGCCACGGGGCCCCCGCCAGAGAAGCAAGCGGAGCTACGCTGCAGGCGGCTCGGCAATGCGCCAGGTGATCCGGAAGCGCTCGGCGTCGGGAAGCCCGAACGGGCCCACCGGTCTGATCTGCTTGATCAGGTAGCCGAAGACCATGTGATGCGCCTCCTCCGACACCTCGTCCCAGGTGTCCGGAGTCGCGATCATCACCTCGCGCATCAGGCTCAGGTCTGACTCGTTTTCCAGCATCTCCGCCCGGTCGTCTCGGTCCATCGTCTCGTCCGCGCGCATGGCACGAATCGACTCCGCGAGAAGACTCGGCTCACGGCCAAGGCGCCGGAGAATCTCCTGGCAGCCGTACCGGAAGGCCGCGTACGCCACCTCGGCCTCCCGGTCGGGGTTGCGATAGCCGTATGGAGCACCCTCCTCTGCCCCGACATAGTCACCCTTCAGCGAGTGCAGCAGGACCTGTAGCGCGTGTTCGGCACCCTGCTCCTCGATGAAGCGCGCCATGCCGTGAACCCACTGGTCCTCAGGTATCAGTGGCTCGTGCGGGACAGCGAGCGAGGGATGGATCTCGATGGCGCTGAAAGGGTTGACCAACATGCCCATGACCAGCTCTGGCGTCCACTTGCCGTCCTCACCTCCCCAGCCTCCGTTGACGAGCTCCTGGAACGACTTCAGCGCTCCGGACTCCCCTTCGCCAATCGTGCGCCACAGCAGCAGGAACCTGGCCGTCTCCGTCTCCTCGTCCCGGGGCGGGCTGCACAACCCGGCCAGAACCACAACGATGTCGTGGACAGTCTCCCAGCGCGGCACCCGTATCCCATTGACCGCGGAGCGCACGGTCTCATGGCTGGCGTCCGACAGTTGGTCCTCGCGACTGCGGATGAGCATGCTCACCTTTCGGAAGCTCAACCGGCCTGCAGCGCGGTGTAGTTCCTGCAGTGCTTCTGTCAACTCTCGGTGTCTGCCAGCCGGTTTAGGTGGAGTACTGGAAGCAGCCAAGGGGATTCCTCCCTGTTCAGGGTGTCAAGTTCCGCCAACACGGTAGAAGCCGCAGACCAAGGCCGAGTCAGTATTCGTCAAGTTCGCCGGTCCCCCCGCCAAACCGTGACTCGCGGCCGGGCGGCGAGGTGAGCATGGAGGAAGGCGCTGACGGAGCGCCTTCCCCCCAAGGAGTTGCCGCACATGCACATCCCTGCCTACGCCCATGACACGATTCGCGCCGCCGCGCTACGCAGCATGCCCACGTCTCGGCAGGTGGGCGGCTTGGACTGCTGCCTGTGCGACAAGCCGTTCGGTGAGAGCCTCGCCGCCATACCGCTCGGGCCGACACAGACGTCCGGGTTGTTCGGGTGCCGCCCCTGTCTGACCCGGTTGATCACTCGGGCGCGTCGGACTCGCGACGCCGCACTGGCTCATGACGCCAAGCGTGCCCGAGCAGAGTCCGCGGCCTGGGTGCCGGTGCGTGAACGCCATCTCGCCCGGCTCGAAAGCGTGCGGCAGGCCGCTGAGGCCGTGGCCGGGCTGGCCCGGGGCGATGATACCGAGGCACTGCGCGTCGCCTGGCTACTGGTCTCGCTGGAGTCCGCGTACACCTGGGTCCCCGACGCTCCGGAACCACCTGCTTCGGTGGATCGTGCGGACTCGGAGATGAAGGACGAGGCCTTCCGGCTCGACCTAGCCATGATCACGGCGCGGGAGGCGGTGGCGGAGCGGCTGGCCTACCACCTTCTCAACGAGGCGCAGCCAGACGAGCCGGAGATGTGCGAGGACTTCGAATGCCCGGAAGACTGCTCGGGCCGCCACGACTCCACACACATCGACTGCGGGCCGGACGCCGTCTTCGACGATCTGACGGAGCACGGCATCACCGTGGAGAAGCCAAGGCCCGAACCCCTGTCACCTCGGCTCGCGGCCCTCTGGGACAGGACCGAGGCCGAAGAGAAGCACTCACCGCTTCCGGATATCGAGGAGCAGGCCCTCGTTATCCTGGCTCACCTCGGGATCGACGCGGACGACACGGACGTACTGGTGAGCGCGGCGGCGGTCGGCCTGGTAGCCGATGCCTGGCGCGAGGGGCCGCTGGACGTGATCCACTCGGCCGACGACGGGCCGAACGACGGGGAGATCTTCGCTCAGAGCGTCGATCTGTACCGCAGGGCCCGCGCGGCGCTGGTGGCCGCACGGGACGACGGGCCCGAGGTGCTGCTTGCGTTCGCGGCCGTCGCCTCGGACGTGGACCTTCCGTGGGCCGGTGGCTCCCGCTTCACACTTCGGACGGTGTCCGAATCCGTGGCGGAGTTCGTCCAGCACGTGGACGACCGTGTGTGGTTCACCGCGGAGGTGATGCGTGAACAGAGTTGGCGCGCGGGGTTGCTGCACAGAGCCGCTTCGGCCGCGTTCAAAGCACACACCCACTTCGGGATGCCGGGCTGGCCCGACGCCGTCGCCTCAGCGATGGAACGGCTCGTCCTGCTCGACCGGTCGGGCGCCCCTGAGGTGCTGGCCGACCTCGCGACGGTGGAGGCCTCGTTGCTCAAAGCGCCTGACCAGCTGGGGGCGGACGCCCTCAACTGGATTGCTCACCAGGCCCTGCTCGGCTAGGGCACCCCATGAGTTGGGACAACCTCAGCCTGATCACCCTTGCCGCTTTCGGTTGCCTCACGCTCCTACTAACACAGGTGGGCGAGGTGCTGTCGAAGCTTCCGCAGATCATCCGTGCTTGGCGTGAAGTACGAAACGAGCTGCACAACGGGACGGATCATGACTGCCATGTGGCCTCGCCGGAGTGTGACCGGCGTGAAACACATGGAGAGCCATCCACACGGAGTATCGATGAGTGATCCGCTCGACTCCCAGGAGTCGTATATCCCGAGTGGAGCGTCCAGCCAGGAACACTCGCTGTACGTCGCCAGGTGCACCGAGTTGTGCACCGAGCGTCTCTGGGAGAGAACGCTGATACGGGTCAGAAGCAATTCCATGCCGTACTTCGACGTCTAACGGCTTTTCCGTGTCGGGGCGTTCCGTGTGGGGGCGTGAGATCGTGCGCTGAGCAGGGGTGAGAGGGGGCTCACGCACCAGGGCGCCGGTGCGCGGCGCGCGCCACGGCAGGCATATGGAGGGGCAGTTGCTGGACGAGATGGTGTTCCGGACCGAAGAGATGGCCGCGGCCGACCGGTTCGACGCCTGGGTGGAGCGGATGGGCCGGACCCACGCCCCCTTGGAGCTGCACCGCGACCGCACCGAGGACTACCACGCCCGTCAGCGCGTCCTGCCGCTCGGTGAGGTCGCGGTGTGGCCGGCCGAATTCCAGCCGGTGGTCTTCCGCCGCACCCCGAAGCTGATCCGGCAGTCCGACCCCGAGTCGTACCACCTCTCGCTCGTCCTGCACGGCACCGGGGCCGGGGTGTGGGGGCACCGGGAGGCCGCGTACCGGCCGCTCGACCTGCACGTCAACTCCTCCTCGCTGGAGTACGAGGTCCGCAGCACCGGGAACCCGGTCAGAATCGTGGGCGTGGAGATACCCCAGGCCCTGGTGCCGCTGTCGCACGACAAGGTGCGCCGGATCATCTCGCATCCGGTCTCGGCACGTGAGGGAGTCGGCGCGCTGCTGTCGGGGTTCCTCACCCAGCTTGCTGCCGACACCTCCGCGTACGGGCCCGCCGACGCGCCCCGGCTTGGCAAGATCGCGTGCGACCTGATCTCCATGGTGTTCGCCCATGCGCTCGAAGAGGACAGGGCGCTGCCTCCGGAGACCCGGCAGCGGTCCCTCACCCTGCGGATCCAGGCGTTCATCCGCGCGCGGCTGCACGACCCCGGGCTCACCCCGAGGTCCGTGGCCGCCGCCCACCACATCTCCGTCAGCTATCTGCACCGTCTCTTCAAGGACCAGGAGACCACCGTCGCCGACTGGATCCGCCGGCTGCGCCTGGAGGCGGCCCATCGCGATCTCACCGACCCGGCGCTCGGCACGACCCCCATCCACGCCATCGCCACCCGCTGGGGCTTCCCCCGCGCGTCGGACTTCAGCCGGGCCTACCGCGCCGCCTACGGCGCCACTCCCAGGGACCGCCGCCACCGGGCGATCGCCGGTGGCGGCGGAGGTGGCGGACGCCGGAAGTGAACGGATTGCCAACACGACTGTGGACTCTGTGCTCATGACCTTTCCCGGTGGCTGGGACATCCTGATGATGCGTGCACCGGGGGAAGCGTCAGGGGATCTTTGCCAAGGGAATCCCCGAGTCACTGTGCACGCCCGCCGCGGCGGTCCAGGCGTTCCCAAGGGTCCGTACGGACTTACGGCCTGCCGCCGCGGCCTTCTCTTCGCCGGTTCCAGCTCCCCCGGTCCGGAACACGGCAACCGCACCGGGTGAAAAGGAAACGGGGACGTGGGATTCACGGGTAAGCGCCGGATGTCGATCATCGCCATCTGTGCGGCGGCGGCGGTCGCGGGGGGTCTCCAGCTCTCTTCCAGCGCTTTCGGCACCGACGACGACGAGCCGGACGACCGGCACCGGCCCGTGGCGGCGGCGCCCCACCAGGAGGACTCCGGTGTCTCCGGCACCGACGGGACGGTCTTCAAGGACGGTGTCATGCCGGTGACATCGTCCGGTGTGCGCGGCCTGGCCGCGGTCGCCGCTCCGCACGGCGAGGGGTGGAAACTGGCCGGTCCGCGCAAACTGCTGGCCGGCGGCTACACCATCAAGTTCTACGATCAGAAGTCCGTGGACTGGCTGGGCCGTTATGCGAAGACATCGGCCAAGGAGCTCCGGCGCATCACCAACCTGCCGATCGACGTCGACACCCAGCCGGTGGGCTGGGACTATGTGCGGCCCAAGGGAGTCGTGGTCGTCGGGGTGCTGAAGCGCCCGTGCGTCCCGCCCGAGAACGGCGGGCAGAGCGGCTGGAAGGTCGTACGCGACGGGTCCGGGAAGAAGAACCTGAGCTGCGGTCTCATCGCCTCCTCCGTGGCCGACACGGTGACCAGCGGACACGCCTACATCGACAGCGAGTTCTTCACGTCGGCGGGCAAGCCCCTGCCCTCCATCGGCGAGAAGCGCATGAGCAACCACATCAGCCATGAACTGGGCCACACCATGGGGCTGGCCCACGCCAACCGCAGTTCGGCGCGGGGCGACTGCGCCGTCGCCGGCGATTCCCACCAGAAGCCGGTCCTGTGCTCGCCGGCCGGCGGGTACCAGGACAGCCGCGCGGGCACCTACGTCCAGCAGTTCGACGTCCAGGGCCTGCGTCTGCTGGCCAAGGGCGCCGGTGCGGCGGTGCCCCCGCAGGGCAAGGTGACCGGCCTCGGCGGCAAGTGCCTGGACGTCAAGGCGGGGAACCCGGCCAACGGTACGCAGATCCAGCTCTACCGGTGCAACGGCTCGGCGACCCAGTCGTGGATCCTGGACCGGGACGGCACGTTCCGCGCGCTGGGCAAGTGCCTGGACAACGCGGACAACGCGACCGCCGACGGCAACAGGATCCAGCTGCGCGACTGCGACGGCGGCCCGTCGCAGCGCTGGTCGGTCAATGCCAAGGGCCAGATCACGCATATCGCCTCGGGCAAGGTGCTGGATGTGACCGGTGGCAGGACCACCGATGGCACCAGGATCCAGCTCCACTCGGCGAACTCCTACAAACGCCAGGTCTGGGCCGCTCCGAAGTAGCCCGCGGCAGACCGCAGCAGCCCGCGCCGAGCGCGTCCCCCGGGGTCCGGGCCGGTGATCCGGTCCGGACCCCGGGGTGTTCCACCTCCTGCGGAGCGACGGCCGAATCGTGCCCGATCGTGTGCACCTCTTCCCTGACTCGCGGCGGATATCGCTGATTTGCGGCAGTCTGTGCGGCACCGCACCATACGACGCCGATCGCGCTGAACAACTCCGTTGCACCGTCCAGGGGGATTCGTGGCATCAGAGACTGCTGAGCAACCGGCCGAACAGCCCGACGAGGAACTGAGGTTCCGCCCTCCGTCGCTGGTGGCGATGGCGGACAACCCGATCACCACCCGGACCATGGCCCGCAGACTGCCGCAGCTGGTGCGCAGATCGCTGGCGCTGGCCTGGACGGTGGACCGCAGGGCGGTGGTGGCACTGCTGGTGTGCCAGGCGCTGTCGGGCTTCTTTGAAGCCTTCGGACTGCTGGCCACCACCGGCACCATCACGGCACTGATCTCCTCCGGGCAGATCACCGAACGGCTGCGGGAGGCGCTGCCGTCGATCGCGGTACTGGCCGGGGCGGCCGGGCTGCGCGCACTGCTGGGGATCGCGATCACCAACATCTCCAGCAGGCTGTCGCCCCGGATCTCGCGGGAGGCCGAGACGCAGATGCTGGACGCGGCGATCAACGCCGAGCTGGCGGCGTACGACAACCCGGGGTTCAACGACAAGTGGGACGCGGCGGACCGGGGCGCCGAGGTCGCACAGGATCTGATCACCGAGTCACAGCAGCTCATGGCCTGTCTGGCGTCGCTGATCGCCGCGGCGGGCGTGGTCACGGTGCTGCATCCGGCGCTGCTGCCGCTGCTGTTGCTGGCCGCGCTGCCCCAGGGGATCGCCGGGATGAAGGCCGCCCGGGTCCAGTACGAGACCAGCCGGGCGATGAGCGCGGACCGGAACACCCTGGCGCTGCTGCGCTGGTACATGATCGACAAGGACATCGCCGATCAGCTCCGGTCGGGCACCATGGCCCGCTTCCTGCTGGAGCGCTACCGGTCCATCGGGGCGCGGGTGGACACCGCGACCGACAAGGCGGTGCACCGGGGCGCGCGGTACGCGCTGCTGGGGGCGGTGGCCGGGGGGATCGCCTCGGCGCTGGTGTGGGTGTCGCTGGCCCTGCTGCTGGGGTCGGGGCGGATGTCGGTGGCCTCGGCGGGGACGGCCGTCTTCGCGCTGCGCACGGTGGCCACCTCGTTGCAGGGCATGGTCGGTTACGGCACCCGGCTGTTCCGCACCGGGCTGTACCTCGACGACTGGGCGGAGTTCATCGAGGAGGCGGGCGGCCACCGGATGCGGCGCGGCACCGGCGCCCCGGAGTCGCCGCGGGTGATCCGGGCGGAGGGGCTGACATACGCGTACCCGGCATCGGATGCCCCGGCGCTGGACGACGTCACCCTGGAGGTGCGGCGCGGTGAGGTCCTGGCGCTGGTCGGGGAGAACGGTTCGGGCAAGACCACGCTCAGCAAACTGCTCACCGGGCTCTATCTGCCCAGCAAAGGCGCGGTGACCTGGGACGGCACCAGTGTGGAGGAGCTCGATCCGCAGGAGATGTGGCGGCAGACGGCGGTCGTGCCGCAGGACTACGCCCACTGGCCGCTGAACGCCCGGGACAACATCACCCTGGGGCAGCCGCATGGCGGGGACGAGGCGGTGCGGACGGCGGCGGCGCACTCCGGTGCCCATGAGGTGGTGGACGGGCTGCGCAGCGGGCTGGACACGCTGCTGGCCCGGCAGTGGTGGGGCGGGGTGGAGCTGTCCGGCGGGCAGTGGCAGCGCATCGCGCTGGCGCGGGCGTTCCACCGGCCCGCCGGGCTGCTGGTCATGGACGAGCCGACCAGCGCCCTGGACGCGCGGGCCGAGCACCGGATCTTCGCGGGTCTGCGGCGGCTGGCGGAGGACCGGGCGGTGGTGCTGGTGACGCACCGGCTGGCGAACGTGGCGGTGGCCGACCGGATCGTGGTGCTCGACCACGGGCGGGTGATCCAGCAGGGGACATTCGCGGAGCTGACCCGATCGCCGGGGCTGTTCCGGGAGTTGTGGGAGCTGCAGAACGACCGTGGCGTTCCGGCGCCGCGCGCCGAGCCGTAGACGGCCGGGAGCAGGCGCACCGGCTCGGCTCAACCGGGACGAGCTCAACCGGGGTGGGCGGTACCGGGAGGGGCGGGGCCGGGAGGGGCGGTCGCGGTGGCGCGGGCGCGGGAGGCGGCTATCTCCGCGTACGCGTCGTCGCGGCCCTCCCAGTGGGAACCCTCCACCGATTTCCCGGGCTCAAGGTCCTTGTAGACCTCGAAGAAGTGGGTGATCTCCATACGGTCGAATTCGGGGACGTCGTCGATGTCCTGGACATCGGTGTAGCGCGGATCGTGGGCGGGAACGCAGAGAACCTTCTCGTCCGGCCCCTTCTCGTCGCTCATCACATACATGCCGATGGCCCGGCAGAGGATCACACAGCCGGGGAAGGTGGGCTCCCCGACCGTGACCAGGGCGTCGAGCGGATCGCCGTCACGGCCGAGGGTGTCATCGATGTAGCCGTAGTCCGCCGGGTACTTGGTGGCGGTGAACAGCATCCGGTCCAGCCGGATCCGGCCTTCCTCATGGTCCATCTCGTACTTGTTACGGGACCCCTCCGGGATCTCCACGACCACATCGAACTCGGCGGACTCCATCGCGGCCTCCGGTCACCCGTACGACGCTCCGGTGCGCTTCCAGTGTGCGCCGGGAGCGGCCGGAGGGCAGCTCGGGTCCCGGAGGGCAGCTCGGGTCCCCGGAGACCGGCCGGGGTCCCCGCAAGGCGGCTCAGGTGCCGGGGGCGGCCGGGGCGGCCTCCGGCGCCGCGCGCTCAGACGCCGCGCATGAGGGCCTCGACCTCGGCCTCGAAGAGCGCCCCCGGATCGAACCCCATCCCGCTGAACTGGCCCTGCACATCGAGGCTGATCACCCCGTGCAGCCGGGTCCAGGTGCGCAGCGCGCGCCCCTTCACCTCTCCGGCGGGATCCGTGCCGTCCGCCCAGGGGCCGACCGCCTCGAGCTGCCGCGCGAGCTCGGCCTCCAGGGGGGAGAAGGGAC
Organism: Streptomyces cucumeris; assembly: GCF_024295805.1. GTDB lineage: Bacteria > Actinomycetota > Actinomycetes > Streptomycetales > Streptomycetaceae > Streptomyces > Streptomyces cucumeris. Next base: position 170,174 of record NZ_JANCLX010000015.1, on the reverse strand, counting down.
CACCGGCGGCCGGGCCGTCCAGCTCCGCGCAGGCGTCGAGGATCGTGCGCATCAGCTTGCCGGCGATCTCGGTGGTCTCGGGCGGCGCCTGGTAACCGGGCACCGGGGTGCCGTAGATGAGCAGATAGCGGTCGGGCTGCGCTGCGGCCCACGCGCGGATGGCATGGGCCAGCGCGCGGAAGCGGTCGCCGGGGGCGGCCTCGGCGACGGCGGCGGCCGCGGCCTCGGCCAGATCGCGGTAGGCATCGGTGATCAGCTCGGTGAGCAGCTCGTCCCGGCCCGCGAAATAGCGGTAGAGCGCGGGGCCGGTCATACCCATCGCCTTCGCGATCGCGTTCACCGAGATGCCCGCCGTGCCCGCCTCGGCGAGCTGGGTGAGGGCCACGGCCTTGGCCTCCTCACGGGTCTGTTTGCGGTAGCGCTCCCGCCGTGCTGTCGCCATCGACGCGCCTCTCACCTTCCGTACGGGCGGCCCGGACCGGGGCTGCCGGCCGGGGCCCGCTTCCGGCCCGGAATCCCGGTGCGGATCCGGGGTTGACACATCGAGGGTAACAGGTTCATTGTTTAGTTAGAAGTTCTCACGGACGAAAGAACACCTCACATCGATCACCTCACGGCGATCGCGAGGCCCAGGAGAAACGAGGTCGTCATGCTCACCGAAATCGTGCTGCCCGGTCAGGTGGAGCCCGAGGGGCTCCAGGTCCGCACCCGCCCGCTCCCCGAGCCCGGCCCCGGCCAGGCGCTGGTGGAGGTCGAGGCGTCCGGGGTCTCGTTCGCCGAGCAGCAGATGCGCCGGGGGAAGTACTACGACCAGCCGCCGTTCCCCTTCGTGCCCGGCTATGACCTGGTGGGGAAGGTCGTCGCCACCGGCGCCGGGGTGGACCCGGCGCTGCGGGGCGGCCGGTTCGCGGTGCTGACGAAGACGGGCGGCTGGTCCACCCACACCCTGGTCGACGCGGGCGATCTGGTCCCGGTGCCGGACGGGGTCGGCGCGGCCGAGGCGGAGACGGTGGTGGTCAACGGGATCACGGCGTGGCAGATGCTCCACCGCGTGGCCAAGGTCCGCTCCGGGGGCACGATCCTGGTCCTCGGGGCCAATGGCGGCGTGGGGTCCACCCTCGTCCAGCTCGCCCGGCACGCGGGTATCAGGGTCATCGGCACCGCCTCACCCCGCCATCACGCGGCCGTCCGGGCGCTGGGCGCCGTTCCGCTCGACTACCGGGACCCCGATCTGACCGCGCGGGTGCGCGAATTGGCGCCCGGCGGGGTGGACGCGGTCTTCGACCATGTGGGCGGCGAGGGCATCATCGACTCCTTCCGGCTGCTGACCCGTGGCGGCACGCTGGTCTCGTACGGCACGGCCGCCACCCGGGATGTGGCGGGATCGTCGCGGATGCCGGTGCTCAAGCTGTTCGGGCGGCTGCTGCTGTGGAACCTGCTACCGAACGGACGCGGGGCGCACTTCTACAACCTGTGGGCCGGACGGCGGCGGCTGGACAGCTACCAGGCGCGGATGCGCGCCGATCTGGGCCAGGTGCTGGCGCTGCTGTCGAGCGGGGAGTTCTCCGCCCAGGTGGCGGCGCGGATCCCGCTGAGCGAGGCCGCGAAGGCAATGCGGCTGGCCGAGTCGGGCACCGTCACCGGCAAGGTGGTGCTGGTCATGGGGGCCGAGAAGCAGGCGGCGGAGGACACCGGGCGGGACAGCGCCGAGGGCGGTCTGCGGCTGGTGGGCCGGGGTGCCGGGCGGACCGATGGGCAGAGTGCGCGATGAGCGCCGGCCCGCTCCGCTCCGGCCGGCCCCGGCTCACGGATCACCGGCGCGGGTCCCGTCCCTCCGTGATAATTTCCGTATACGAGTTGTATGCGATGAGCCACAGCCATGGGGGCCCAGGTGCAGTCCGGACGAGAGAAGGCGTACGCGTTTCTGAAGGAAACCGTGCTGACCGATCCCGACATGCAGGGCAGGTTCCTGACCGAGCAGGAGATCGCCGACCGGATCGGCATCTCCCGGACCCCGATCCGCGAGGCCCTGCTGCTGCTCGCGGCCGAGGACCTGGTCCGGCTGGTCCCCAAGCGCGGTGCGCATATCGCGCCGCTGTCCGGCCGGGAGATCACCGAGCTGATGGAGTTGCGGGGGATCGTCGAGCGGTACGCAGCCGACCAGTCGATCGCGGCGGGGAAGGTGCCGGTGGCGGAGCTGACCGAGCTGCTGGAGCGGCAGCGCGGGCTCACCGGCCCCGACCAGGCCAAGGAGTTCATCGCCGTGGACCACCTGTTCCACGCGACCCTGATCGCCGCGGTGGGCAATGAACTCCTCAACCGGCACTACGAAGGGCTGCGCAGCCGTCAGATCCGGGCCGGGGTGGTGGCCCTGTACAACCAGACCGGCCGCCAGGAGGAAGTGCTCTGCGAGCACCGGGCCATCCTGGACGCGGTGGCCGCCGGGGACACGGAGGCCGCCCGCGCGGCGATCAGCGGCCATCTGGAGACGACGCTCAAGGTGCTGCTCGCCGGGTGAGTCCGGGCGAGTCCAGGTGGGTGCGGTGAGTCCGGGCGGGTCCGGCGGACTCATCGGCCGTCCGGCGCCTCCGGATAGGTGATCACCAGCATGGTGACGCCCTCCTCGGAGCGCCAGGGGCCCGCGCTCCGGCTTGGCGCCGGGCGTGACTCCGCCCTCGGCACCCCGTTCCACCCCGTGGTCGCCGCTCATGGCCGGTCGCCCAGCCTGCGGTTCTCCAGAACGGACAGGGTCCGGCGCACCGCGGTGACCTCATCGGGGTCGAGGTCCGCGACGAGCAGACCCGGAGCGGCGTCCAGCCGCTCGCGCACGGTGCCGTCGGGGCCGATCAGGGCGCTGTGCCCGATACCGGTGGGGGCGCTTCCGGCAGGGGCGGGAGCGGCGCCGGAGGCGGCCGGGTCGGCCTGGCCCACGGCGGCCAGCCAGACGGTGGCGTCGAGCGCCCGCGCACGGGTCAGCAGTTCCCACTGCTCACGCTTGCCCGGCCCCGCACCCCATGAGGCGGGCAGCAGCGAGACCACCGCACCCGCGTCGGCATGGGCCCGGAAGAGCTCCGGGAAGCGTACGTCGTAGCAGGTGGCGAGGCCGATCCCGACCCCGTCGAGATCGAAGGTGACCACCTGGGAGCCCGGCGCCACGGTGTCGGACTCCCGGAAACCGAAGGCGTCATACAGATGGATCTTGTCGTAGGCGGCCTCGACCCCGGGGCCGGTGGCCAGCAGGGTGTTGGTGACCCGTCCGTCGGGCGCGGGGGTGAACATGCCCGCGACGACCACGAGACCGGTGTCCTTCGCGATCTGCCGGACCTCGGTGGCCCAGGGGCCGTCCAGCGGTTCGGCGAGCGGACCGAGCCGGGTGCCGAAGCAGGCCATGGCGGCCTCCGGGAAGGCGATCAGACGCGCCCCGGCTTCCGCCGCCCGCTGTGCCTCACGGCGCAGCAGGGCGAGGTTCGACGCGGGGTCCGGGCCGGTGGTGAGCTGGCTCAGTGCGATGCGCAGGGGCATGGCGGGTGCTGCCTCGTTTCCTCGTCGGTCGGCCGGGGCCCATCGGGCGGTCCCGGGTGGTCGTGTCCTGGTGCGGAGGGTCGGAGTGTAGAAGGGCGGAGTGCGAAAGGGGTGTCCATCCCGCCCCTTCCCCGCCGCGGCTCGCCCTACCGCTTGGCGGAGGCGGTCGTGGTCGCGGGCACGGCACGGCCGGCGGGTCCGCGGTCCGGCTCCTCCTCCGCGGCGGTGGCGGGGTCCCGGCCCAGCCAGAGACCGGTCACCGTGAGCACGGCGGTGATCGCGATGTAGAGGGCCAGCGGGACCCAGGCGCGGTAGGTCCCCAGCAGGGTGGTGAACAGCAGGGGCGCCACCGCGCCGCCCACCACCCCGGCCAGGGTGTAGGCGAGCGAGGAGCCGGTGTAGCGCAGCCGGGGGGAGAACTGTTCGGCGACGAAGGCCGCCTGGGGCCCGTACATCAGCGAGTGGATCACCAGTCCGCCGATGACGCCCAGGGTGAGCAGCCCCCAGCTCCCGTCCGCGACCATCGGGAAGAACAGGAAGGGCCATATTCCGGCGGCCACCGCGGAACCGCCGTACAGCAGCCGCCGGTTGATCCGGTCCGAGAGGGCACCGGCGAGCGGGATCAGGACGATCTGGAGGGAGGAGCCGATCAGGACGGCGGTCAGCGCGGAGCCACGGGACATGCCCAACTCGTCGGTGGCGTAGGTGAGGACGAAGACGGTGAACATGGCGTAGAGGACATCGGGCGCGATCCGGCAGAGGATCGCCGCGGTCAGGGCCCGGGGCTGGGTGGTGAACACCTCGCGCACCGGTGCCTCGGGACGGCTCTGCGCGGCCTCCATCTCGCGGAAGACCGGGGTCTCCTCCAGCTTGGCGCGGATCCACAGGCCGAAGACCACCAGCAGACCGGAGAGCAGAAAGGCCACCCGCCAGCCCCAGGAGAGGAACTGTTCCTCGGTCAGCGCCGCACCGAGCCCGGCCAGCACCCCGTTGGCCAGCAGATTGCCCGCCGGGGGCCCGACCTGGGCGGCGGAGGCGTAGAAGCCGCGCCGCCGGGGATCGCCGAACTCGCTGGACAGCAGTACCGCACCGCCCCATTCACCGCCCACGCCCACGCCCTGTGCGAAGCGCAGCAGCACCAGGGCGGCCGGGGCGGCGGCCCCGACCGTGGCGTAGGTGGGGAGCAGTCCGATCAGCAGGGTCGCGGCGCCGATGAGGACGAGCGTCGCGATGAGCACCTTCTTGCGGCCGATGACATCACCGAGCCGCCCGAAGACGAAGCCGCCCAGCGGACGGGAGATATAGCCGACGGCGTAGGTGGAGAACGCCAGCAGGGTGCCGGTGAAGGGATCGCTGGAGGGGAAGAAGAGATCGCCGAAGACCAGGGCCGCGGCGGCGGAGTAGACGGCGAAGTCGTACCACTCCAGGGCGGTGCCGGTGAGGCTGGCGACGAAGGCCCGGCGTACCCCGGGCCCGCCGGGCCGGGGCGCTGCCGCGCTCGGTGCCGGTGCTGTGGGCTGCATGTTCCGTCCTCATGGGTGGTGCGTGCGGTGGTGCGCGCGTTCGACCTTCCGGCATACTTGTTGTATACACACCGTATGCGCAACCCCCGGGGCGGAAATCGACCGCTCCGTGACCGCAGCACTCCGCGACCGCCCCGCACCGCGCCCTGGAGGCATCCGCCGATGACCACCACACATCAGCCGCTCCACCACGCCCGGACCCGTCCGCCCCCGTCGCACACCACGCTCACCTTCGAGCTTCCCGACGGCTCCACCCGCGAGGCAACCGTTGTCCAGGTGCTGAACGCGGGCTATGCCGGGCGCAGCCAGGAGGACGTGGCCGCGCACGTCGCCGAACTCGCCGAGCTGGGCGTTCCCGCACCGGCCGTGACGCCCGCGCTCTACCCGGTCTCGCCGTATCTCGCCCAGCAGACGGCGCGGGTCAGCGTCCAGCACGCCCGTACCTCCGGGGAGGCCGAATGGGCGCTGGTGGTGGCGGACGACGGTGAGCTGCTGCTGACCGCCGCCTGTGACCACACCGACCGCGATCTGGAGGTGCACGGCGTGGCCTGGAGCAAGAACGCGGGCCCGGATGTGCTCGCCTCGCGCGCCTGGCGGCTGTCGGATGTGGCGCCACGGCTGGACGATCTGACGCTACGGGCCTGGGTCACCCATGACGGCGCGGAGACCGAGGTGCAGCGCGGCACCCTGGCCGAGCTGCTGCCGCCCGCGTACTGGATCGAGGTGCTGCGTGAGCGTGGTGGACTGATACCCGGCACGGTGCTGATCTCCGGGACGATCCCGATGGCCGAGGGGGTGGACCAGTTCGCCGAGCGCTGGCGGGTGGAGCTGGGCGATCCGGCCACCGGCGAGACGATCGAATGCTCCTATGACGTGGTGCCCCTGCCCGAACCGATCGGCTGACCCGGGCCGAGCCGGGCAAGGCCCGGACCGGCCGGGCAGAGCGAAGGCCGCCCGCCGCACGGCCCGTCAGGGCGTGCCGTGCGGTCGGCGGCCTTCTCCTTCGGTCTCGGGTCTGAAATCCCTGTCGATGAACCGGTCAGGTCTCACCCCGGCCCTTCTTCATGACCATCCCCGCGGCCACCAGCCCGAACAGGCAGGTGATGGCGCCGACGATGACGTTGTTCCAGATCATTCCGGCGTCGGGGCCCCGAGCGACCACCCAGGGCGAGATGATCATCCATACACCGATCGCGGCCATGGTCCAGCACAGGCTGTACATCCGCCTCGGTGCGACGGTGAGGCCGACCCCCAGCAGCGCGATGGCGAGGCCGAGGATGAGGTTGTGGGCCATGAGGTTGGGGCTGGTGCTCGAGAAGTGCACCACCCAGGGAGAGATGGCGAAGTACAGACCGGCGAGAAGCACCGGTCCGTCGAGGAAGACCACATCACGCGCGTCCATCATGCGGGCGTAGCGCTCCCGCATTTCGGTCACATCAGGGTGGCCCGTGATATCCCCTCTGGTGTGTGAGACGTCGGCCATACGACTCGCCTCCTTCGATCCATGCAAGTCTGACCGCGCAGTGCGGTAAAACACCGCACCACCATTGTGCGCCTCGCCTTGGTTTACAGGTAGATGTCTGGTTGGCTCCGATGCCGCATGGTTTGCCACCGGACCACTCCTGACCGGGCGCCGCGCGCTCGGGAGGCAGGGGAGGGCGATACGCGTGGAGCGGTACGGCGAACAGCCAGAGCCCGTGGTCGGACGCGATGAGCTGCTGGTACGAGGGCGTGAACAGCTGGCGCGGGGCGGCAGTGTACTGCTGCCGGGACCGGCCGGGATCGGCAAGTCCACGGTGCTGCGGGCGCTCGCCGCCGGGCCCTCCGGCCGCGGACGGCTGGTGCTGGACTGTGCCCCGACCGCCTCCGAGAGCCAGCTTCCGTTTCTGTCCCTGATCGATCTGCTGGGGCCCGTCGCCGATGAGGTCTCGGACAAACTGCCCGTCTCACAGCGCACCGTTCTGGACGCGGCGCTCACCGGGCGGCAGAGCCCGTCGGAGCGGTACGACGGGCTGGCGCTGCGGCTGGCCGTGCTGTCGGTGTTCCGGGCGCTGGCCGGGCGGGGCCCGGTGCTGGTGGTCGCCGATGACCTGCAGTGGATGGACGCGCCCAGCCGGGAGTTGCTGGAGTTCGCCGCGCGGCGGACGGCCGGGCTGCCGGTCCAGATGATCGCCGCGGTACGGACCGGCCCGGAGATATCGGCCCCGGGCCGCACGGACACCCCGGGCCGCACGCACACCCCGGGCCGGACGGAGGGGCCGGGACGGACGGAGGGGCCGGGCGCCGACCGGCCGCGTGGCACGAGGGACACGGGCGCGGACGGCGGATGGGGCGGCCCGGACCCCGACCGGGCCCTCCTCCCCGCCCACACCTGGGGCACCCCGGAACCGGGGGCCGCCCCCGCCCGGTCCCACATCCCCCGGCCGGACCCCGCCCACCACCTCGGCATCGCGGATCCCTGTGCCGCCCCCGGCCACGACGCGGCCCACGGCCCCGCCGACACCCCCGGGGCGCACCTCGGCACGCCGTACCTCCGCGTACTGCCGCCACCCGCGCTGGTGCTGGCCGTACCGCCCCTCACCTATCCGCAGACCGTCGCGCTGCTGTCGGCGCGAAGACGGGTGGGGCTGCCCGGACCCGTGCTGCGGGAGATACACCGCACCAGTGCGGGCAACCCCTTCTACGCCCTCGAACTCGGCCGCGCGCTGGCCGAGTCGGGGGCTCCGCCCAGGCCGGGGGAACACCTGCCGGTGCCCACCAGCCTGCGCGCCCTCGTCCTGGACCGGCTGCGCGCCCCCGGCCCCGGCACCCGGGAGACCCTGCTGCTGGCCAGCGCCGCCGCCCGGCCCACCGTCGCGCTGCTGCGCGCGGCGGGCCGTACCGAGGCCGAGGCCGAGCTCGGTGAGGCGGCCGCGCTCGGCATCGTGGACGAGGAGGCCGAGCCGGTGGTGCGGTTCACGCATCCGCTGGTCTCCGCCGCCCTGTACGCGGCGGCCGCCCCGCGCGAACGGCGCGCCGCGCACGCCGCGCTCGGCGCCGCCTCCACCGACCTCATCGAACGCGCCCGCCATCTGGCGCTGGCCACCCCCGGACGGGACGAGCGCGTCGCACGGACCCTCGCCGCCGCGGCCGCCGTCGCCCGGGAGCGCGGGGCGCCCGCGGCGGCGGCCCGGCTCGGACTGCTCGCCGCCGACCGCACCCCGGCCGACGACGCCTCCGCCGCCCACGCCCGGCGGCTGGACGCGGCCGAGGACGCGCTGACCGCCGGGGAGCCGGAGCTCGCCCGCGCGACCGCCCATGAGGTGCTGGCCGAATCCGTACGCCCCGCCGACCGCGTCCGCGGCTGGATCGCGGTGATCGACTCCGCCGGACAGGCCATGGCCGACGTGGACGATGTCTTCCCGCGGGCGCTCGCCGACGCGGGCGGTGAGCCACGGCTGCTCGCCCCGCTGCGCTACCAGTTGTCCTGGCGGGCCGTGCTGGTGCGCGGTTCACTGCCGCGGGCCCGGGGCGAGGCCGCCGAGGCGGCGCGGCTCGCGCGGCTGGCGGACGACCGCCGCACCGAGCTGCTGGCACTGTCCTTCCAGGCGCTCACCGAGACCCTGATGGGCCATCGGGACGCCGAACGGACCCTGGCCCGGGCCCTGGAGGAGCCCCAGGACCCCCGGGTGACCTGCGACCACAACGGACCGGGCTACACCCGCTTCCGCTGTCTGCTGATGGGCGACCGGCTGGACGAGGCCCGGACGGCGGTCGGCACGCTGGTCCGGCTGGCCGAGCGGCGCGGGGCGGTCGAGAGCCAGATCCTGTTCCTGCGCGGGCTGGCCGAGACCGAACTGCGCGCCGGACGCTGCGAATCCGCGCTGGACCTCGCCCACCGCAGTCTGCGGCTGGCCCGGGACGCCGGGATGGGCGAGGGGCCCGCGCTCCAGCTCACGGCGCTCGCGGAGGCGGCGGGCGGCAGTGTGGCCGGTGCGCTGTCGCTGGCCCAGGACGCCGTGCGCAGCGCCGAGGAGGACGGCGACCTCCTCTATCTCGCCCGCAATCTGTACGCGCTGGGCCACGCCCGGCTGGTGGCCGGGGACACCGAGGGGGCGGTGACGGCGCTGCGGCGGGTGCGGGAGCTGGAACGCGGCCAGGGGGTGACCGATCCGGCGCGCGGCCGCTGGCAGGGCGATCTGGCCGAGGCGCTCGTGGGCATCGGTGAACCGGAGGAGGCCGCCGAGGTCGTCGAGGCCACCCGGAAGTCCGCCACCCGGCTGGGGCGCGGCAGTGTGCTGGCCGTCCTGGCACGGGCCGAGGCGCTGATGACGGCCGCGCAGGGCGATCCGGGGCGGGCCGCGTTCACCCTGCGGACGGCGGGGCGCGAACTGCGTGCGCTGGGCTACCGCATCGAGCTGGGCCGGTGCGAACTGGCGCTGGCCCATGTGGAGCTGCGCCGGGGCGATATCGCGACGGCCCGTACGGCGCTGGACGCCGCGGTCCGGGTCTTCCGGCACGCCGCCGCCCATCCCTGGCTGGAACGCGCCACGGCCGAACGCGCCGCGGTGGAGGCGGAGCCGGTGCCGGGACCGGCGACCGGGGCGTGGCGGGCGGGCGCCCCGGCAGCGGGAAGAACGACGGGAACAGCGGCGGGAACGGCGGCGGGAACGCTGCCCGCGGAGGCGCTGTCGCCGCCACGGCTGCTGGACACCCTGGCCGAGATGGAGCGGAGGGTCGCGACGCTCGTGCTGGAGGGCGCCACCAACCGGGAGATCGCGGCGCGGCTGTTCATCAGCGTCAAGACCGTGGAGGCCACGCTCACCCGCGTCTACCGCAAGCTGGGGATCCGATCGCGGGTGGACATCGTCAGACTGGCAACGCGCGGCGGCACCTGACGCCCCCGGCAGCCAGACCCCTCCGGCAGCCGGACCGATCCGGCGCCCTCATCCCCCTGACTCCCCACGGGACAGGGGGATTTCCCTATACCGGACCTCAAGGGGCAACCCTCATTGGGCAGTTGCCCGAACGCTTCTAGCGTGAACCCGCCGTCGACGACGCAGTGCGACCCGCTCCGCCCCAGGGCGAAGAGGGGGCGCCGTCGGCGCGACGCGCTCCGTTTCAGGTTTCCCCCACTCACCGAAACCCTGGAGAGAAGCATGTCCTTCACACTCCCCCGCCGCGCCGGCCTCGCGGCCGCGGCCGTCCTCGCCACCGCGGCATCCATCGCGGGAGTCATGACCGGCACCGCCCAGGCGGCGCCGAAGCCCATCGTCGGCGGTACCACCACGACGGCGTCCGCCTATCCGTACGTCATGCAGATCACGGACTCCTCGCAGAGACAGTTCTGCGGCGGCACGCTGGTGTCACCCACCAAGGTGGTCACCGCCGCCCACTGCATGGTCGGTGAGACCACCAGCAGTGTGCGCGTGGTCGGCGGCCGCACCTACCGCAACGGCACCAACGGAACGGTCAGCAGGGTCAGCAGGATCTGGATCAACCCGTCCTACACCGACGTCACCAACGGCGACGACGTGGCGGTGCTGACGCTGTCCACGGCCATGCCGTACAGCACGCTGCCCTATGTCTCGCCGTCCGACACCGGTGTGTACACCGCGGGCACCACCGCCCGCATCCTGGGCTGGGGCACCACCCGCTCCGGCGGCTCCTCCTCCAACCAGCTCCGCACGGCCACCGTGCCGACCGTGTCCGACTCCAGCTGCCGCAGCTCCTACGGCTCCGACTACCTCGCCTCCGACATGGTCTGCGCCGGTTACACCCAGGGCGGCGTGGACACCTGCCAGGGCGACAGCGGCGGGCCGCTGGTCATCAACGGCAAGCTGGCCGGAATCACCTCCTGGGGCGAGGGCTGCGCCCTGGCCGGCTACCCGGGCATCTACAGCCGGCTGACCACCTTCTCCTCCCTGGTCTCGGCTCAGGTCAACTCCTGACCCCAACGGACCGCCCCGCCCCGCCCCGGCCCTCCGGCCGGGGCGGGGCACTCCGCTGACGTTGTCCTGATGTGGCCCTCGTCCCGTCCCGGGACCGAGCGGAGCGGGCACGTCGTCTGCTTCAATAGGGGCATGGTCAGCCTCCACCACGCCGCGACGGGTCGTCTGGACCTCGAGCCGTTCTGGCCGTCCCGGCAGGCGCACCATTTCGACCGCGAGTGTTGCCGCGCGTTCCGTGCGCGGGCCCGCTCGCTCGGCCGCTGAACCCACCGCCACCGCACCATCTCCGGCGGCTCCACGGCCAGATGCCCAGCCCGCGCGCACGACGTCCCCGACGACCTCGCGAGCGCGAAAGAGCTGACTCCCATGACCAACGTCCGTAGCCTCTCCTCCTCCCCCGCCCCCGCGGCCTCCGCCCACCGTCAACGGTTGCGGGCCGTTGCGCCGGACGAGGTGCCACCGGTGGCCGAACTGCTCCACCCCGGGGCGACCTGGCTGCCCGCACCGGCGCACACCCTGCCCTCGCTGCCCGGCCAGCCGCCGATGATCGGCTATCTGGTGCTGGTCCCGGCCGAGCGGCAGGATCCCGCGACCGCCCTGGCCACCGCCGCCGCCACCGCCGCCCCGCAGCCGTCCGGTGACACCGTGGCGGCGGGCACCGGGACGTTGGACAGCGGGACGGTGGACACCGGGGACGGACCGGTGCGGATCGACCCCGACCGGCGGACCGCGCGGATCGCCGGACGGCCGCTGGAACTGACCTACCTCGAGTTCGAGCTGCTGGCCCATCTCGTCGCCCATCCGCACCGGGTGCACACCCGCGATCAGCTGGTGACCACGGTCTGGGGATACGGACACGTCGGCGACGGCCGGACGGTCGACGTCCATGTGGCCCGGTTGCGCCGCAAGTTGGGCGCCGAGCACCGGGGGACGATCGTGACGGTGCGGCGGGTGGGCTACAAGTACGTTCCGCCCGCGCCCGTCGGCTGACCCCCCGCCGTCCCCGGACGCGGCGCCGCCCCGGCAGGTCCAGGACCTGCCGGGGCGGTGGCATCAGCGGCCGGGCGGCGGCTCAGCGGCCCGCCGGTACCCGGGAGCGCGGGGCCTCGGCCGTGCCGTCCCCCACCGGCTCCTCGCCGTGCCCGAACCGCGGCAGCCACCGCAGACCGCGCGGCAGGTACCAGGCGCGCTCCCCGAGCAGGGCCAGCACCGAGGGCAGCAGCACCATCCGTACCAGCGTGGCGTCCACCAGCACCGCCACCGCGAGACCGACCCCCATCTGCTGCATGTCCTGCATCTGGAGCAGGGCGAAGACCGCGAACACCGCGACCATGATGACGGCCGCCCCGGTGACCGAGCCCGCCGTGGTCCGGATGCCCTCGCGGATCGCGTCACGGGTGGCCAGCCCCCGGTCACGGGCCTCACGGATCCGCGAGACCACGAACACGTGGTAGTCCATCGACAGCCCGAAGAGGATGACGAGGACGAACAGCGGCATCCACGCCTCGATCGCGCCCGCCGGTTCCATGCCCAGCGCCCCGGCGCCCCAGCCGTGCTGGAAGACGGCGGTCATCGTGCCGTACGCGGCGCCCACCGACAGCAGGTTGAGCACGATCGAGGCGAGCGCGATCGGCACCGAACGGAAGCACACCAGCATCAGCAGGAAGGTCACACCCGCGATGAAGAGGAGGACGGGGGCGATATCGCTCTTGAGCTGGTCGTTGAAGTCGAGGTTCCCGGCCAGTTCACCGCCGACGTACGCCTCCTTCGAGACCGGTCCGAGGATCCGCGGCACCAGGTCCTCGCGCAGGGTGTCCAGGGCGCGTTCGGAGGCGGCGTTGTGTCCGTCGCCGGAGAGCGGCACCTCGATCCGGGCCACGCCCTCCTTCCGGTGCAGCTCCACCTCGACGGTCTTGCCGAACCGGCCCGAGCCTGTGATCTCCTTCTTCAGGTCGGCGACGGCCGCGCCGAACCGGTCCGAGCCGATGTCATCGGCGCGTACGACCACCTCGGCCGGGGCCGGGCCACCGGGGAAGGCACCGGTGATCTCCTTGAAGGCCACGGTCAGTTCGGCCTTTGAGCCGAACTGCTTCTCCATGCCGAGCTGTTCGGTCTTCATCCCCAGCGCGGGAGCGCACAGGACCAGCAGCAGACCGGTGGACACCACGGCGAACAGCTTCGGCTTGGCCAGCACCGGCCGCACCAGCGCCCCGGAGAGTCCGCCGCTGGTGTGCACACCCTTCTTCCGGCGGCGGTTCAGCAGCGGAACCCGGCCCGCCTCGATCCGGTCGCCCAGCCACGACATCATCGCGGGCAGTACGGTCACCGAGCCGAGCATCGCCATCAGCACCACCAGGATGGTGGCGACCGCGAACCCCTTGAAGAGCAGCAGTCCGGACAGGAACATGCCCGCCATCGCCAGCATGACCGTGATCCCGGAGACCAGCACCGCCCGGCCGCTGGTGGCCGCCGCGATCCGCAGCGCCGTGGCCGCGTCCCGCCCCGCGGCCCGCTCATCGCGCTCCCGGCGCAGATAGAACAGGCAGTAGTCGACGCCGACGGCCAGCCCCACCAGGAACATCACCGAGTTGGTGGACTCGGCCAGCGACACCTGATGGCTGACCAGCGCCAGCAGTCCGAAGGTGCCGATACAGGCCGTCACCCCGAGCAGCACCGGCAGCAGGGCCGCCACCAGCGCGCCGAAGACCACCAGCAGGATGCCGAGCGCCAGCGGTACCGCGGTCAGCTCCGCCTTCTTCAGGTCGTCGTCCAGCATCCCGCTGAGCATGTGCGCCGCGCTGCCGTCGCCGAACTCGTGGACGGTGATGCCGCGGTGGGCGGACCGGGTGTCCTCGACCGCGTCGAGCACCGGACCGACCCGGTCCCCGACGGTGTCCGGATCGCCCTTGAGATCAAAGCTGACCAGCCCCTCGCGTCCGCTCTGCGACCGCACCGGCGGCTGGATCCGCGCCGTCTCCCCGGTCTTCTCCAGGCGCGTGGTGAGATCGCGGGCGGCGGCGCGCCAGCCGTCCGGCCGCTCGCTGCGCAGCATCACCATCTCACCGGCCGGAGTCTGCAGCCCGGCGTCCTCGAGGATCTTCTGGGCCTGTGCGGAGTCGCCCGTACCGCCCTCGGAGTTCGTCATCACCGTGGAGCCGGACATCCCGCCGACGACCGCGACGACCACGACGAACAGCAGCCATCCGATGATGGCGGTCTTGCGGTGGCGGGTGCTCCACCCGCCCAGCCGCACGGCCAGGCCCTGCCTCGATGCGCTCATGGCGTCTCTCCCGTGGGGGTACGGACTGTGTTGGTCATGTACTCGACGCTAGGAATCCGCGCGCTTCCGCCCCAGCCGGGCAGCCCCCGGGTCCGGGAGCCGGAAGGCGACACCGGGGGGTGGGGCCAGCTACACCCCCGGGCGGGGCCAGACCCCCGTGACCGGGGAGGAACGCGGCCGCAGACTGGACGTGCCCGAGAATGAGGGCTGATCACCGGGCCACCGGGCACCGACCACCAGGGGGACGACGCATGAAGGTACGCAGCGGGTTCACGGCCTGCGCACAGGGTCTTGCGCTGCTGTTCATCACGGCGCTCTGCTCGATCCCGCTGTTCACGCTGATGGTGCTGTCCCTGTGCTTCATCCCGCTGGGTCTGGGGATGTTCACCACGCCCGTGATGGTGCGCCTGGTGCGCAGCTATGCCGGCTCCCGGCGACTGCTGGCCGCCCGCTGGGCCGGGGTCGAGATCCCGGTGCCCTACCGCCCGCTGCCCGCGGACCGCCGCCCGGGCCTGACCGGCCAGGTGGAGCTGCTGACCTTCCTGCTGAAGGATCCGGCGACCTGGCGGGATCTGCTGTGGCTGTTCTACGACATGATCGGCGGCCTGTTCCTCGCCACGCTGACCTTCGCTTTCGTCCCCTACGGGGTGGAGGCGTGGGTGATGGCCGCGGGTGTGTGGCGGCCGGTCGTGGACGCGGGCGGCACCTACTGGTACGCCTTCGTCCCGATCGACTCCCAGTCGACCGCGCTGCTCGCCGCGCTGCTCGGCGTGGTCTTCTTCGGTGCCGGTCTGGTGATCTCGCCCCTGCTGCTGCGCACCGGCTTCCTGGTGTCCCGGGCGTTCCTGGCCCCCACCCCGCAGATGGCGCTGGCCGCGCGGGTGCGGCGGCTGACCGAGACCCGTCATGACGCGGTGGACACCTCGGCCGCCGAACTGCGCCGTATCGAACGCGATCTGCACGACGGCGCGCAGGCCCGGCTGGTGGCCATGGGGATGAGCCTGGGCACCATCGAGGCACTGATCGAGAAGGACCCGGCCAAGGCCAAGGAGATGCTCGCCGCGGCCCGCAGCGACTCGGCGGAGGCGCTGTCCGAACTGCGTGACCTGGTCCGCGGTATCCATCCGCCGGTCCTGGCCGAACGCGGTCTCGGCGACGCGGTACGGGCGCTGGCGCTGCGGATGACGATCCCGGTCGAGGTGGACGTGGAGGTGCCGGGCCGGGCCGACGAACCGGTGGAGTCGGCCGCGTACTTCGCGGTCAGCGAGGCGCTGACCAACGCGGCCAAGCACTCCGGCGCCGCCCGGATGTGGGTCGATCTGCACCATGACGGCGCCACTCTGCGGATCGTGGTGACCGACGACGGCCGTGGCGGCGCCCGGATCGCGCCGGGCGGCGGGCTGGACGGGATCGAACGGCGGCTGGGCGCCTTCGACGGGATCCTCGCGGTCAGCAGTCCGCCCGGCGGGCCGACCATGGTGACTATGGAGATCCCCTGCGCGCTCACCGCGCCCCGGCCCACCGCCTGATCCGCCCGCCCGGAACGGCCTTGGCCCGGCCCGGCCCGGCCCGGCGGAAAAGGTGATGCCGTATCAGTGCCCCTTTGGTTGGGTGAGGACGTGGACGAGAAGGAACTCCTGGAGCGGTCCGGCGGCCCGGTGACCCGGACCCGGCTGGCCGCAGATCTGCGGACGCTGGGTCTGACCCAGGGCGACACGGTCATGTTCCACACCCGGCTGTCCGCCCTCGGCTATGTGGCGGGCGGCCCGCCCACCGTCATCGGCGCGCTGCTGGACGTCGTGGGCGCGGACGGCACCCTGATGGCGTCCTGCGGCTGGAACGACGCACCGCCGTACGACCTGGCCGAGTGGCCACCGGAGTGGCAGCGGGCCGTCCGCGCCGAACACCCCGCCTACGACCCGGCGCTGAGCGAGGCGGACCACCACAACGGCAGGCTGCCGGAGGCGCTGCGGCACTGGCCGGGAGCGGTCCGCAGCCGCCATCCCGACGCCGGATTCGTGGCGGTCGGGGCGGCGGCCGGTGAGCTGATGGCCGACCACCCGTGGGACGGTCC
Source organism: Streptomyces cucumeris (assembly GCF_024295805.1). Classification (GTDB taxonomy): domain Bacteria; phylum Actinomycetota; class Actinomycetes; order Streptomycetales; family Streptomycetaceae; genus Streptomyces; species Streptomyces cucumeris. Next base: position 153,845 of record NZ_JANCLX010000015.1, on the reverse strand, counting down.
GCACGGCCCCGGCAGCCCGCTGGCGCGGCTGGCGGAGCGGGGCGGGCGGGTGCTGCTGCTCGGCGCCCCGCTGGACACGATCACCCTGCTGCACCACGCCGAGGCGCTGGCCGAGGCCCCCGGCAAGCGGTACGTCCGCTACGAGCAGCCGGTCCTGGTGGACGGGCGGCGGGAGTGGCGGAGCTTCCACGACATCGACACCGAGGACGGGGCGTTCGACTACTCCGCGGTGGTGCCCGGGGAGGAGCCGTTCACGGTCATCGCGCGGGACATGCTGGCCGCCGGGTTCGGGGTGCGGGGCACGGTGGGCGCCGCGGAGAGCCATCTGTTCGAGGCGCCGGAGGTGGTGCGCTTCGGCGTCGGCTGGATCGAGGAGAAGCTCGGCTAACGGCCCGGGACACGCTCCCGGTCCGCCGACCCGGGCCCGTGAAGGCGAGATCCGGCCACTCGCTACCATCATCCACGACGTCATGTCCCCCGGTACCGTCCCGCGCTGCCGCACATCCGTGTGCCCGCGCGCCCGGCAGGATCGCGAGGGAGACGTCATCGCCCGGTACCGATGCCGTCGAACGGCCGGCCGGGATCGCACACAACGGGGAGAGTGAGGACGACATGCGAACGTGGACGCGTGCCGTGCCGGCGACGCTGGGCGTCGTGGCACTGGCGGTGGCTCTGGTGGGCTGCAATGACTCGGGGTCCAAGAAGGGGAAGTCCGACGGCAAGAAGGACCATGCCGCGGCCCCCTCCGACGCCGGGAAGAAGAAGCAGACCTTCCGGCTCGGTGAGCCCAGCCCGGCCCAGAAGAGCGATATGAAGGAGTCCGACGGGGCCACCTTCACGGTCACGCCCACCAAGGTGGTGACCGGCACCAAGGCCGAAATGGACGCGTCCGGCCTGAAGAAGGACAAGAAGGACGGTCTGCAGATACCCGTCCATGTCTGGTCCACGCTCACCCACAAGAGCGGCAAGGCCATGGAACTCGACGACATGGACGACGACCTGGTCCTGCGGACCAACGTCCAGAACCGCACCCGCGCCCTCCTCGTGCTCATGGGCGAGGCGAAGTGGAACAACTGCCCCGAGCCCGACAGCTACAAGAAGCTCTCGGCCGGGCAGTCGGAGAAGATCTGCACCACCTTCCTCATCCCGGAGGGCCAGAAGGCCGCCGCGGTGGAGCTGACCCAGGGCTTCTACAACGAGCCGCTGGAATGGCCCGTGAAGGGCTGATCCCCGTACGCACCGGGCGGGCCGGACCTCCACGGGGGTACGGCCCGCCCGGTGCGTGGTGTCCGCCCGTGGCGCGGACCGGGGGCCCGCCCCCGTGAGCGGTACATTCGACGCGTCCGCCCCTGCCCCCGCCCCGACCCGGGGCCCGATGACCTCTTGGAGCCGTCACGTGCGCGTTGTGATCGCCGAGGATCTGTTCCTGCTCAGGGACGGACTGGTGCGGATGCTGGAGGCGTACGACTTCGAGATCGCGGCCGCCGTGGACAGCGGTCCGGGGCTCACCCGGGCCTTCGAGGAACTGAAGCCCGATGTCGCGGTGGTGGACGTACGGCTGCCGCCGTCCTTCACCGACGAGGGGCTGCAGTGCGCGCTGGCCGCGCGACGGGCCCGCCCCGGCCTTCCGGTGCTGGTCCTCTCCCAGCACGTGGAGCAGTTGTACGCGCGTGAGCTGCTGGCCGACGGCAGCGGCGGGATCGGCTATCTGCTCAAGGACCGGGTGTTCGACGCCGACCAGTTCATCGACGCGGTGCGGCGGGTGGCCGGGGGCGGTACCGCGATGGATCCGCAGGTGATCTCGCAACTGCTGGACCGGCGTGCCCAGGACCGGCCGATCGGCCGCCTCACCCCGCGGGAGCGCGAGGTGATGGAGCTGATGGCACAGGGCCGGTCCAACGCGGCGATCGCGGCCCAGCTCGTGGTCACCGAGCGGGCGGTGGCCAAACACACCTCGAACATCTTCGGCAAGCTGGGACTGCCGCCCTCCGACGACGACAACCGCCGGGTGCTGGCCGTCCTGGCCTACCTCGACCGGGGCTGACCGGGGCCGACCGGGGCCCGGCGGGAAGAGCCGCGGGCCGGGCCGGAACCGGACGCGAGCGCTGAAGCGGGCCTTTCGCGCCCCGAACACCCCATTGCTCCCACCCCACAACACTGGTTAAGTGCCGTTCGCAGAGGGACCCTTGGCCGTTGTCCGTTGGGGGGCGCATGAGCGACCTGAGCAGACGCACGCTGATCGGAACCGCCGGAGCACTCGGAGCCGGAGCCGCGCTGGGGAGCACCGTCCCCGCCGCCGCGGAGAGCCGGACCGGGGCACAGGACAGTCCACAGGACCCCGCCGTGACCGCATTCGACACCGCGCCCGCGCATGACGCGCTGCGGCGGCTGCTCCCGGACCACGCCGGGCAGTTCCGGCTGACGGCACTGTCGCCCGGCGGCGGCAGGGAACGGTTCGAGGTCACCGGCTCCACGGGACGGCTGACCGTGGCCGGAACCAGTCCGGCGGTGCTGCTCACCGGCGTCCACTGGTATCTGAAGTACGTCTGCCACGCGCAGCTCACCTGGTCCGGCGATCAGCTCGGACTGCCGCGGAAGCTGCCCGCGCCGGACCGCCCGGTCGCCCGCTCCACCACGCTGCCGCACCGCTTCGCGTTCAACGACACCCATGACGGCTACACGGCCCCCTTCGCGGACTGGGACCGCTGGGAGCATCTGATCGACATCGCGGCCCTGCACGGCTGCAACGAACTGCTGGTCACCCCGGGCCAGGAGGCCGTCTACCACCGGCTGCTGAAGGACTTCGGCTACTCCGACGCCGAGGCCCGCGGCTGGCTCCCGGCCCCCTCCCACCAGCCCTGGTGGCTGCTCCAGAACATGAGCGGGTACGGCGGGCCGGTCTCCCCCGAACTGCTGGCCAAGCGGGCCGCGCTGGGGCGCCGGATCACCGGCCGGCTGCGCGAACTGGGCATGCGTCCCGTCCTCCCCGGCTACTTCGGCACCGTGCCCGACGGCTTCGCCGACCGCAATCCGGGCGCGCGTACCGTGCCGCAGGGCGACTGGGCCGGACTCAAGCGCCCCGACTGGCTCGATCCGCGCACCGAGTCCTTCCGGAAGGTGGCCGCCGCGTTCTACCGCCACCAGCACGAGCTCTTCGGCCCGGTCGACCTGTTCAAGATGGATCTGCTGCACGAGGGCGGCGACCCGGGCGACGTCCCGGTGCCCGACGCCGCCCGCGCGGTGGAGAAGGCGCTGCAGACCTCCCGGCCCGGTGCCACCTGGGTGATCCTCGGCTGGCAGGAGAACCCCCGGCGCGATCTGCTGGACGCGGTGGACCACGACCGGATGCTGGTGGTGGACGGTCTGTCGGACCTGGACACGGTGACCGACCGGGAGAAGGACTGGGGCCGGGTGCCGTACGCGTTCGGCACCATCCCCAACTTCGGCGGCCGCACCACCATCGGCGCCAAGACCCATATGTGGGCGGAGCGGTTCACGACGTGGCGTGACAAGCCCGGGGGCACCCTGGTCGGCACGGCCTACATGGCCGAGGCGGCGGAACGGGACCCGGCGGCCTTCGAGCTCTTCAGCGAACTGGCCTGGCGGGACGAGCCGGTGGACCGCACCGCCTGGTTCCGGGACTACGCGGACGTCCGGCTCGGCGGACGCGACGAACGGGGCCGGGAGGCGTACGCCGCACTGCGCGACACCGCGTACGAGATCAGCAGCAAGGACGGCCGTCCGCACGACTCCGTCTTCGCCGCCCGGCCCAGCCTCACCGCCCGCTCCGGCACCAACTACGCCACCCACACCCCGGCGTTCGACCCGGCGGGCTTCGACCCGGCGCTGGCGGCCCTGCTGGCGGTGGCGCCCGCGCTGCGCGACAGCGACGCCTACCGCCACGATCTGACCGATATCGCCCGGCAGGCGCTGGCCAACCGGTCCTGGCAGCTCATCCCCCAGCTCCAGGAGGCGTACCGGCGCAAGGACCTGCCCACCTTCCGGGCGCTGTCCCGGCTGTGGCTGAAACTGATGCGGCTGAGCGATGATATGACCGGTGCGCACCGCCGGTTCCTCCTCGGCCCGTGGCTGGAGGACGCCAAGCGGATGGCCACCGGCGAGGCCGAGTCCGCCCGGCTCGAACACGCCGCCCGGACGCTGATCACCACCTGGGCGGACCGGGTCACCGCCGACGGCGGCAAACTGGCCAACTACGCCAACCGCGACTGGAACGGCCTGATCGCCGACTTCCACCTCCCTCAGTGGCGCTCCTACCTCGACGAACTGGAGGACGCCCTCGCCGAGGGCCGCGCCCCGCGCACCTTCGACTGGTACGCCGTCGAGGAGCCCTGGACCCGGGAGCGCACCAGCTATCCGGTACGGCCCACGACCGACGCCCACCGCACCGCCCAGCGGGTGTACGACACCCTGGCCGGGGCCCCGTACCAGGGCACGCTGACCGTGACCACCGAACCGGCCGCCCTGCCGCCCGGTTCCACCGCGACCATCACCGCCGCGCTGCGCAACGTCAACGGGCTGCGGGCCACCGGCCAGGTGGACTTCGGGCTCACCGTGACCGGTCTTGAGCCCGAGCCGCAGGGCCCCACCTCGCTGGACTCGGTACGGGCGGGCGGCACCGGGCAGGTCCACTGGCGCGCCACCGCCCCCGAAGGACCGCCCGCGGATCCGCTGACGGCCCTGCCCTACGAACTGGGCGTGGTCTACGGGCCGCGCGGGGAGAAGCGGGTGCGGGCGGTACGCACCGGCTCCCTGTGGATCGCCGGTCCGCTGGCCGACGGCTGGCGGACGGTCACCACCAACGGCGCGGTCTTCGGGCAGCTCGGGCAGCGGTTCGCGATCGACGGCGGGGGCGCGGATCTGTGGAAGGGCACCGCCGAGTTCGGCGCGGTCTACCGCGCGGGCGCCCTGACCGCGGGGAGGTCGGTGACGGTGCGGGTCGACGCCCAGGCGGTCACCGGCCCGTGGGCGCGCGCCGGGATCGTGGTCCGCAACGCACTGGCCACGGCGGGCTCACCCGGCTTCGTCAATCTGTCCGTCACCCCGGCCAACGGCGTGGTGCTGTCGTACGACTCCGGCGGTGACGGCACGCTGGACAGCTACCAGCGGATCACCGGTGTGAAGGCGCCCGTACTGCTGCGGCTGACCCGCACCGCCGCCACCGCGTACACCGGTGAGCTGTCCACCGACGACGGCGCGACCTGGCGGAAGGTGGCGACGGTGACCGCGCCGGGCGCGGCGGCGGCGCAGGACGCCGGGATGTTCATGAGCGCGGCGGGCGGCGGCAGCGGCGACCGCGGCACCGTGGAGTTCAGCGGCTGGAAGGTCGCGTAGGCCCGGTCCGGTCGGCCGGCCCCGCGGCGGGATGACCGCCGCGGGGCCGGTGAGGTGACCAACCCGCCCCGCCACTCGTTCTGTGAGACGTGGAACAGCACCAGGCGACAGCCACCCTCGACGACGACACCACCGGCCCGATCGACGTCGAGCAGGCCGAGGCCGCCATCGTCGAGCACTACCCGCGGCTGGTGCGGCTGGGATATCTGATCCTGCCGCCCGGTATGGGACGCACCCGGCGGGTGCTGGCCGCGCATGCGCTGGCGCAGCGCGCGCTGCCCCGCAACCGCTCCGGCAGCGCCGGGCAGGATCCGCGTCCCGATGTCGAACTGCCGTGGCAGCGCGGGACGAAGGGCGCGGCGGCCGACGCGGGCTACGCCTATGTACGGCTGCGGGTGCTGCGCACCGCGCTGCGGGCCGCCGGGCCGCGCCGCTGGTGGCGGATTCCGCCGCCGCTGCCGCAGGTGTTCGGGCTGCGGCTGTTCCCGCGTTCCGGCGGCGCCGATGAACTCGCCCTGGACCAGGCGCTGTCCGAACTCTCCGGCCCCGGCCGCGCCGCGTACGTGCTGCGCGAGCTGGAGCGGCTGGAGGACCGCGAGGTGCGCAAACTGCTCCAGACCGCCGGGGTCGACGACGCGCGGAGCGCGCTCGCCGAGGCGGACGCCGTACCGGAGCCCGCGGGCAGCCGGGACGGATCACCGCTGGAGTCGGCCGAGTTCGACGCATGTTCGCTCCAGGCGCGGCCGACCGATCTGATGCGCCGCCGTCAGCATCTACGGGCGCTGCTGGTGGCCGTGGTGGCGCTGGTGGTGTGCGGCACCCTGCTGGGGATGCCGGGCGACGGCTGGGGGCCGGGCGGCGCCGCGGCCCCCTCGTACGCCCGTAACCCCGCCGCCGAACGGGCCCTGGATCCGGACCGGCTGACCCGTGCGACGCCGGACGCGTGGCGCACCGCGAGCCGGGTGGACTTCTCGGTGTGGCCCGCGCGCGGTGAGCGCACGGACGACACCGCGCTGCTGCGCCGCGCGCTGGCGGTCTGGGCGCGGCCCGGCCGTTCGGTGCGGGTCTCGACCACGGCGGGTACGCAGTCCGGGCCGCCGTCCGGGCCGCCGCAGCTCCTCTTCGCGGGCGAGGTGGACCAGGCGGCGGTGGTGCTGCTCTACGACGGGCTGCGGATCGCGCGGTACGCGGAGGCGGACGGCGCCGACGGCGGTGCGGTGGCGCTGGACCTGGCCCGGCTGGACGCCGCGGACGCGGCCGACTCCACGGCGCTGGTGCTGACCCGTACGGACGGCAATGTGCGCTATCTGACGGCCCCGTGGGTGCGCCGGGCCGCGGTCCGGGACCTGCTGCACCCGGCGCAGCCGGCGCGTCCGGTGCACCGCGCCCCGGACGGGGTGACCGATCCGGTGCGGACGATGCCGCAGCTTCGGCCGTGCCGTGGCTGGCCCGCGCTGCAACTGGGTTCGCGGCTGGTGGTCGACCTCGGTGAGCTCTCCCCGGCACGGCTGACCTACGGCCCGCCGGGAGCGCGGACACCGCGTGATGTGGCGGGGCGCGCGGCGCGGATGAGCTGGGCGCGGACCGCCTGCCGGCTGCCGGTGATGCAGGCCCGGGGCGTGCGCCGGGTGAACACCTGGCGGTTCGCGGCCCAGTCGCTGCCCGAGGCGGGCGGCCGGGCGGCGTGGCTGTGCACCCGGGCGGAGACCTGGCGGGGCCGGGGCAGCCGGGTGCTGGCCCAGTTCCAGCCTTGGGGCGTGCGGCGGGGCGCCGAGGGCGCCGTGGCGGCGAGCGCCGACGACTCCCCGGCGTGCGGTCCGCGCGAGCCGCGGGTGCTGGCCGGGGTGCTGTGGAAGTCGCAGTCCGGGCGGTGGTACCTGCTGGCGGCGGGCAGCCGTCAGGTGACCTCGATCGCGGCGAGCGGCGGGGTCCGGGGCCGGGCCTGGGGCCGGGAGCTGACCCTGCCCGCCACGGCCGGGGCGCACGCCGACCTCAAGGCCCGGCTGGCCGACGGGGACCGGCTCGACTCCCTGCGCTGAGCCGGTCCCCGTCGCGCCCGGCGGGCTACCGCCGGAAGACCGCGACCGTGCGGCCCGGGACGCCGAAGGTGCCCGATGACCGCTCGTAGGAGGAGGTCCGCACCGTCGGGTCCGCGCCGTGCGCCTGCACCGGGTGCAGTGCGTACGGTGTGCCCGCGAGGTCGGCCACGGTCTGGGTGCGCCGCTCCGGGGTGGCGTTGAGGACCACCACCAGATCACCGAGCCGCATGGTGATGACGCCCGGGGTCTCACCGGTCCCGGACAGCGGGAAGGACAGCGCCCGCCGCACCCCTGCGGCCGTGGCCTGGCTGAACGCCTTCTCCGTGGTGCGGATCCGCAGCAGGTCGCGGTAGGCGGCGGAGGCGGAGGTGATCTCGGCGCAGCCGGGGCGGGCCGCCTCGTCGGTCAGCAGGGGCTTGGCGTAGGGCCACTTCGCCTCGTTGTCGGCGGCCGGGGGCAGTCCGCGGCCGAAGCCGTTGCCGTCCCGGCACCGCCAGTGCAGGGCGTTGAACCAGTCGCCGCTGTCGAAGGAGTTGCGGTCCAGGGACTTGGAGCGCAGCCGGTCGGTACCGGCCTGGCTGAGCGCCGGGCCCTGGGAGAGGGTGGCGGTGGCCATCGCGAGCACCTGTGCACGAGCCCGGTCGGCGGCCGGGGTGCGGGCGGGCAGCTTGTAGGTGAGCGCGTCGTAGAGGGTTTCGTTGTCGTGGGCGTCGGCGTAGGCGAGGGCGTCGCCGGGGGCGGCCGCGTACCCCGCCGGGGCGCCGTTGTAGTCGACCTCGGAGCCCTTGACCCGGCGGCCGGTGGTGTCGGTGAAGGTGAAGTCGGCGAGGTTGCCGGAGAGTCCGACCTTGATCAGGTCCTGGGCGTGCAGCAGCCGGGCCCGCTGCTCCTCGCGGGTGCCGTTGGCCGGTGAGGAGTTGGGGTCGGTGTACAGACCGGAGGCGAACCCCTGGACCCGCGGATCCTCGTCGAACGGCCCGCCGCCGCGGATCGCGTCCCGGGCCCGGTCGCTGAAGGTGGCGATGCCGGTGCCCGCCATGTTCCGCTGGGTGGCCTGGACGAACCGGGCGTCGTCCGCCACCTCGCCGAAGTTCCAGCCCTCGCCGTAGAGCAGGATCGCCTTGCCGTCCACACCGTCCTTCGCGGGGGTGAGGGCGTCCAGCGCCCTGCGGACGGCGAGGATGTTGGCCTTGGGGTGGTGGCCCATGAGGTCGAAGCGGAAGCCGTCGACCTTGTACTGCCGGGCCCAGGTGACCACCGAGTCGACCACCAGCTTGCCCATCATGGCGTGCTCCGGCGCGGTGTTGGCGCAGCAGGTGGAGGTGGCCACGGTGCCGTCGTCCAGCAGCCGGTGGTAGTAGCCGGGCACGATCCGGTCCAGTACGGACCGGGGGTCCTGTCCGGAGGCCACGGTGTGGTTGTAGACGACGTCCATCACGGTGCGCAGCCCGGTGCGGTTCAGGCCCGCCACCATCCGCCGGAACTCACGGGTGCGGACCGGGCCGTCGGGGTCACTGGCGTAGGAGCCCTCGGGCACGGTGTAGTGCAGCGGGTCATAGCCCCAGTTGAAGCCGTCCTTCGCGGCGGTCTCGCCGACACAGGACTGCTGCCGCTCGGAGTCCGCGGGCAGGGAGTCCAGTGCGCAGCCGGGCTCGGCCTGGGCGGAGCGGCGCTCGGGGACGGTGCCGAAGTCGAACGCGGGGAGGAGGTGGACATAGGAGGTACCGGCGCGGGCGAGCCGCCGGAGCTGCCGCATCCCGTCCGAGCGGCGGTCGGTGAAGGCGAGGTACTGACCGCGGTGGGCGCTGGTGCGGTCCGCTATGGAGAAGTCGCGGATGTGCAGTTCCTCGATCCGGGCGTCGCGCGCGGGCACCGCGGCCGGCTTCTCCAGCGAGGACCAGCCGGCCGGGGCCAGCCCGGGATCGGCCAGATCGGTGACGAGGCTGTGGGTGGAGTCGGCGGTCAGGGCGGTGGCGTAGGGGTCGGTCACCTCATTGGTGACCACTTCCTGGACGGTGGGTGCCCAGACCTGGACCCGGTAGCGGTAGGGCTTGTTCCGCCAGTCGGCACCGCCGGTGACCCGCCAGACTCCACTGGCCGCGTCCCGTCGCATCGGGACGGTGCGCCCGTCGAGTTCGAGCGCCACGCTCTCGGCGGTGGGCGCCCAGACCGAGAGCGTGGGGCGGCCGTCGTGGAAGACCGGGCCGAGGTGCGCGCGGCGGGCGGCGGACGCGTACAGGTCGTCCAGCACCCCGGGGATCTGCACATCGGTGCGGCGCAGGACCCGGTGGTCGCCGGTGGCCGCCCGTTGGACGGCGGTGACATGGCCGCGCAGCGCGGTGGCGGCCCTGCCGCGGTCCCGGGGGTCGACGGAGAAGGCGGGGAAGGCCGCGAGATGGGGATGGGCGGCCTTCTGGGCGGCGGTCAGCGTGGTCGGGGAGAGCCGGAGCGCCCCGCCGCGCGAGGAGCGCAGTTCCTCGACGGTGGTCTCACCCGCCTCGGCCTTCCAGACCACGGTGGCGCGGTCGATCCACTGGGCGTCGGCGGTGGGGGGCTTGTCGGACGCGGCGGCGGGCTGCCGCTGTGCCGTGGGGGCGGCCGCCGTGCACAGCGCCAGGGCGGCGAGGGCGGCGACGGTCCGGCGGAGGGTGCGGTTCACGGGGTGGGGACTCCTTCGTGGTCCGGGGCGCGGACGATTCCTTCTTGCAAGACCTTTCGCAAGCGATTGCGGCGGTGTTACGTTCAGGCACGTCTCCGGTCCGGCCGGCCGGGGGCCCGTGCGCGGGCCCCACGCGCCCGGCCGGTCGGGCCGGTCATCTCCCCCAGGCCGTGTCGTTTGGATCTAGGTGTCCCCCGGTCAGCCGCCCCGCGGGGTCAACCGCCGCGGCGGACCTGCGCGGTGGATCCGCGCACCACCAGATCGGGCTGGAAGACGAACTCGGTGCACTGCACCGGGTTCCCGGCGAGCTCCTCGAGCAGCGCGCCCACCGCCGCGGTGGCCATCGACTGCACCGGCTGACGGACCGTCGTCAGCGGCGGATCGGTGAAGGCGATCAGCGGGGAGTCGTCGAAGCCGACCACCGAGACGTCCCCAGGGACGCTCAGACCGCGCCGGGACGCCTCCCGGATCACCCCCAGCGCCATCAGGTCGCTGCCGCAGACGAAGCCCGTACAGCCCTGGTCCAGCAGCGCGGCCGCGGCCACCTGTCCGCCCTCGACGCTGAACAGGGTGTGCCGGACCAGCTCCCCGGCCTCGGCGGGGCGCAGGCCGAAGACCTCGCCCATCGCCGCGGTGAACCCCTCGACCTTGCGCCGCGCCGGAACGTAGCGCGCGGGCCCCACCGCGAGCCCGATCCGCTCATGCCCGAGGGCGGCGAGGTGGTTCACCGCCATCCGCGCCGCCGACCGGTCGTCGGGGGAGACGAACGGCGCCCGGATGCCCTCGTGGTAGCCATTGATGAGCACGAACGGCACCCGGCGTTCGGCCAGCCGCAGATAGGTGGCCGGATCGGCGGTGGTGTCGGAGTGCTGTCCGGACATGAAGACGATGCCGACCACATCGCGCTCCTCCAACTGCTCCACCAGTTCGTCCTCGGTGGCGCCGCCGGGCATCTGGGTGCACAGGATCGGGGTGTAGCCGTGTCCGGCCAGCACCTGTTCGATGACCTGCGCGAAGGCGGGGAAGATCGGGTTGATGAGCTCGGGGATCACCAGGCCCACCAGCCCGGCGCTGCGCCGCCGCAGCCGCACCGGCCGTTCGTAGCCGAGGACGTCGAGGGCCGCGAGCACCCGCTGCCGGGTGGCGTCCGCGACCCCCGTCCTGCTGTTGAGCACCCGGCTGACGGTGGCCTCGCTGACCTGTGCCTGGACGGCGATGTCGGCGAGCCGGGGCGGCAGGGGCGCGCTCACACCGCCCACCAGACCGCCGTGTCGGGGGCCTGGGTGACCTCGCCCTCGCCGCGCGGCAGCTCCCCGTCGCTGACCAGCAGCGCCCGGCCCGGAGCGGCCAGCGCGACCGGCTCACCGGTGGTGTTGACCGTGCAGACGAAGTCCGGGCCGTCACCGCCCGCCCGGCGGCGGAAGGCCAGCACCCCGTCGGGTGCCGCCAGCCATTCCACCGACTCCCCCGCACCGAGCGCCGGATGAGCCCGGCGCACGGTGAGCGCCTCGCGGTACAGCTCCAGCGTGGAGCCCGGACGTCCGGTCTGGGCCTCGACGCTGAGCCCGGCCCAGCTCTCGGGCTGGGGCAGCCAGCTCGGCCCGCCCGCACGGGGGCCGAAGCCATACGGGGCCTCGGTGCCCGCCCACGGGATCGGTACCCGGCAGCCGTCCCGCAAGCCGTCCTGCCCGGTCTGCCCGTCGGCGGAGGTGCGGAAGAACGCGGGGTCCTGGCGCGCCCCGTCGGGAAGGTCGGTGACCTCCGGAAGGCCCAGCTCCTCGCCCTGGTAGAGATAGGCGGAGCCGGGCAGCGCCAGCATCAGCAGGGTCGCGGCACGGGCCCGGCGCAGTCCGCGCGCGGGGTCGCCGTCGGCGTAGCGGGTGGTGTGCCGGACCACGTCGTGGTTGGAGAGCACCCAGGTGGTGGGGGCGCCCACCGGCCGCATCGCGTCCAGGGAATCGTCGATGACCTCGCGCAGCCGCTCCGCGTCCCACTCGGCGCCCAGGAAGTGGAAGTTGAACGCCTGGTGCAGCTCGTCGGGGCGGACGTAGCGCGCGGTGCGCTCGGTGGTGGGGGTCCACGCCTCGGCGACCCCGATGCGCTCACCGGGGTACTCCTCCAGGACGGTGCGCCAGCTCCGGTAGATGGCGTGCACCCCGTCCTGGTCGAAGAACGGCAGTACGTCGTTGCCCAGCAGCTTGAGCTGTCCGGCGCGGCCGAGGTCGGGCAGTCCCGCCGCCTTGACCAGACCGTGGGCCACATCGATGCGGAAGCCGTCGACACCGAGGTCCAGCCAGAACCGCAGTACCGAGCGGAACTCGTCCCTTACGGCCGGGTGGTCCCAGTTGAAGTCGGGCTGCTCGGCGGCGAAGAGGTGCAGGTACCACTCGCCGGGGGTGCCGTCGGGGTTCTCGGTGCGGGTCCAGGCGGGCCCGCCGAAGATCGATTCCCAGTCGTTGGGCGGGAGTTCGCCGTCCGGGCCCTGTCCGGGGCGGAAGTGGAACCGCGCGCGCAGCGGGGAGCCGGGGCCCTCCGCCAGCGCCTTGCGGAACCAGAGGTGCTGGTCGGAGCAGTGGTTGGGGACCAGGTCGACGATGATCCGCAGACCCAGCTCATGGGCGTCACGGATCACCGCGTCGGCGTCGTGCAGGGTGCCGAACATCGGGTCGATGGCCCGGTAGTCGGCGACGTCGTATCCGGCGTCGGCCTGCGGGGAGGCGTAGAAGGGGCTGAGCCAGACCGCGTCCACGCCCAGTGCCTTCAGATGGGGCAGCCGGGCGCGGACGCCCTGGAGGTCGCCCATGCCGTCGCCGTTGCCGTCGGCGAAGCTCCGCGGATAGACCTGGTAGATCACCGCGTCGCGCCACCATCCGGGGCGGCCGGGAGTCCCGGGGGACTCCGGTGCCGTGGCGGCCGAGGGGTCGGCGAGGTACTGCGTCATGTCGTCCTTGGATTCATCGAAAAGAGTCGGTTCGCACGTCGGTCGCGCGGGTCAGGACTTGGTGGCACCGGCGGTCAGACCGGCCACCAGATGGCGCTGGGCCCAGGAGAAGACCAGGGCGGCCGGAATGGCGATCATGACGGCGGCGGCGGTCATCGAACCCCAGTCCGAGGTGTACTGGTTGACGAAGGTCTGGAGGCCCGAGGCGAGGGTGAGGTTCTCCTCGCCCGTCATGAAAGCCGAGGCATAGGCCACTTCGGCCCAGGCGGTGATGAAGGTGTAGAAGGCGGTGACCGCGAGGCCGGGCTTGGCCAGCGGGACGACCAGCCGCCAGAAGGTGCCGAACGGGTTGAGGCCGTCGACCCGGCCCGATTCGTCGATCTCCACCGGGATGGTGTCGAAGAAGCCCTTCATCATCCAGGCGCAGAACGGCACGGCCACGGTGAGGTAGGTGACGATCAGCGAGATCGGCTGGTTGAGCCAGCCCAGCGTCGACATGATGTTGTAGAGCGGCACGATGAGGATGGCCACCGGGAACATCTGTGTGATCAGCAGCAGCCACATCAGCGAGCGCATCCCGGGGAACCGGAAGCGGCTGACGGCATAGCCGGTGGTGGCCGCGACGAAGACGCCCAGGACCGTGGTGACGACGACGATGAACAGCGAGTTGCCGAACCAGGTCAGGAACTCGGTGTCGTTCAGCACATGCTGGTAGTTGGCCAGCGTGGGGTTCTTCACCACATCGGTGCCGAACGCCTCGCTCTTCGGCTTGAACGAGGTCACCAGCAGCCACAGCGGCGGGAAGACCGCCACGGCGGAGGCGATGACGAGGGTGGTGTGCAGCCCGACGGAGGCGAGCGGGCTGCGGCGGCGGTCGCGCATGGCTACCAGACCTCTCCCTGCTTGCGGAGCGAACGGCGGTAGACCACCGCGAAGAGCATGAGGATGACCAGGATCAGCACGCCCCAGGCGGAGGCGCCCGCGAAATCTCGGGGACTGTTGACGAACGAGAGCCGGTAGGCGTAGGTCACCAGGATCTCGGTGCTGTCCCCCGGACCGCCGCGGGTGAGCAGGTAGATCACCGCGAACATGTTGAACGTCCAGATGGTGGAGAGCAGGACCACGGTGGAGCTGACCGACCGCAGACCGGGCAGGGTGATGTGGCGGAACCGCTGCCAGGGGCTCGCACCGTCCATCTCGGCCGCCTCGTAGAGCTCACCGGGGATGGACTGGAGTCCGCCGAGCAGGGCCACCAGCATGAACGGCACCCCGAGCCAGATGTTCACGGCGATCACCGAGACCTTGGCCATGGTGGGGTCGTTCAGCCAGGGCACCCCGTCGATGCCACCGCCCTCCAGCACCTTGTTGAGGATGCCGTTCTTCTCGTTGTAGAGCAGCCGCCAGGCGAAGACGGAGACGAAGGCGGGCACCGCCCAGGGCAGGATCAGCAGCGACCGGTAGACGGCGCGGCCCGCGAACCGGCGGTTGAGCAGGACGGCGAGGCCGAGGCCGAGTACGAAGGTGACGATGACGCAGGACAGGGTCCAGGTGGCCGTCCAGCTCAGCCGGTCCCAGAAGACCTCGTCCTCCAGGATGGCCCGGAAGTTGTCCAGGCCCACGTTCTCGTAGGTGGCGGGGATGTGGTTGACCCCGATGGTGCGCTCGACATTGGCCTCATTGGCATCGGTCAGCGACAGATAGACGCCGCGGACCAGCGGATAGCCGATGATCAGCCCGATGACGATCACGACGGGCGCGACCATGGCCCAGGCGTACCAGTGCCGGGAGAGCGCGGAGCGGATCCGGCCTGGCGGGGTGTCCCCGGTCCCGCGGGCCCGGCCGCGGGTGCCCTTGGCGCCCGCGGCCGGACGCACCGACCGGCTGGTGTCGACAGCCATCGTTGCCGGTCCTTACTTCCAGTCGCCCTTGAGGAGCTTGCGGTAGGCGTCGCCGACGGCGCCCGCCGCCTTCTCGGGCGAGGTCTTGCCGGTCAGGACGTTGGGGAACTGCACCAGGATCGCCTGGAAGAGGCTGTTGCCCTCGGGGATCCAGGGGCGCTCGACGGCCTTGTCCACGGCGCCCTTGAAGAACTTCACATTGGCGTTCGCCGCGACCTTCGGGTCCTGGTAGACGGAGGTGCGGGTGGGCAGCAGGCTCAGCTTCTCGGTGGTCTTGGCCTGCACCTTCGCCGAGCTCATGTACTTGGCGAAGGCGTAGGAGGCGTCCAGGTTCTTGGAGCCCGCGTAGACGGTGAGGTTCTGGCCGCCCTGCGGGGCGCCCTGGCCGTCGCCGCCGGCCGGCACCGGGACCACGCCGAGGTTGGACTTGTCCTTGAACGCCTTGCCCGCGAGGGTGTCCTCGATCGCCCACGGCCCGTTGACCGTCATCGCGACGTCGCCGTTCTTGATGGCGTTCTGCATGTTCTCCCAGCCGTCGGTGGCGTCGGTCTCCGCCGCCCCCGAGGTGACCAGGTCCCGGGCGGCGGCGAACGCCTTCACACCCGGCTCGTCGTCGACGGTGACCTTCTTGGCCTTGGTGTCCAGCAGATCGCCGCCCTCGCCGTAGATGAAGGGCAGGTACCAGTAGGCGTCATCGCCGCGGAGGTACAGACCGGTCTTGCCGGTCTTCTTCTTGATCTTCTTGGCGGCGGCCTTGAGCTCGGTCCAGCTCCGGGGCGGCTCCACCCCGGCGTCCCCCAGCATCTTCTTGTTGTAGAAGAGACCGAGGGTGTCGATCACCTGCGGCACCGCGTAGGTCTTGCCCTTGAACTTGGTACCGGCGGCCGCCTTGGGCAGGTAGTCGGACTCCTTGTCGAGCGCCGCGGTGCCGTCCAGCGGGGCCAGATAGCCGATGTTCGCCAGGTCATGGGTCCAGGCGACCTCGGTGCGCAGCACGTCGGGCGCGCCGGAGCCGCCGGAGCCCGCCGCGTTCTTGAACTTGGCCAGCGCCTCGCCGAACGGGACGTTGACGTAGTTGACCTTGACGCCGGGGTGCTCCTTCTCGAAGCCGAGGGCGAGCTCCTTGTAGGTGCCCTTCTCGGCCTCGTTCGAGGTGTCCCAGTAGGTCACGGTGCCGGACAGCTTGCCGCCCGACTTGCCGCCGCCGTTGTCACCGTCGTCACCGCCGCATGCGGTCGCCGCGAGCGCCATGGCCGCGACAAGCGCAGTGGCCGCTATGCCACGTCGCATCTGAACTCCTCCAAGACCGGCCGCGTCATCGCGGCCCCGGGTTGCCGAGGAACGTAACAGGGCTGCAAGAAACTCGAAAGACCTTGCGGGAATTTTCTGCAAGGCACCCGGATTCGTTACGTCCGCGTGTCCTGCCGATGTCCGCCCCTACCCCCGTGAACGCGGAGAACACGCGCCGGGGCGCGCTCAGGGGCGCCTCGCCCGCTTCTGCAATCTCTTCCGCAAGGCATTGCAGAGCTGTTACGTTCGCGGTTATGACCCAGGAGCTCACGACCTCCCTCCAGGCCGACACCGCGCGACCGTCCGGAGGGCCCGGCTGGTGGCGCGACGCCGTCATCTACCAGGTGTATGTGCGGTCCTTCGCCGACAGCGACGGCGACGGCATCGGTGATCTGCGCGGGGCCCGCGCACGGCTGCCGCATCTCGCCGCGCTGGGCGCGGACGCCGTCTGGCTGACCCCCTTCTACGCCTCCCCGCAGGCCGACGGGGGCTACGACGTCGCGGACTACCGCGCGGTCGACCCCCTCTTCGGCACCCTCGCCGACGCCGACGACCTGGTCCGCACCGCCCATGAGCTGGGACTGCGGGTGATCGTGGATGTGGTGCCCAACCACACCTCGGACCAGCACCCCTGGTTCCGCGCGGCCCTCGCCGAGCAGCCCGGCGGCCCGGCCCGCGCCCGCTACCACTTCCGGCCCGGCCGGGGCGCGGACGGCGAACTGCCGCCCAACGACTGGGAGTCGGTCTTCGGCGGCCCCGCCTGGACCCGCACCACCGGTGCCGACGGCACCCCGGGCGAGTGGTACCTCCACCTCTTCGCCCCCGAGCAGCCCGATCTGAACTGGGACAGCCCCGAGGTGCGCGAGGAATTCGACTCGGTGCTGCGCTTCTGGCTGGACCTGGGCGTGGACGGCTTCCGTATCGATGTCGCCCACGGCATGGTCAAGGCGGCCGGGATGCCCGATATCGGCCGTACCGAACAGGCCAAGCTGATCGGCTCCCAGGTGCTGCCCTTCTTCGACCAGGACGGGGTGCACGAGATCCACCGCTCCTGGCGGCGGCTGCTGGACTCCTACCCCGGTGACCGGATCGGGGTCGCCGAGGCATGGGCGCCCAGCCCCGAGCGGCTGGCCCTGTACGTCCGCCCCGACGAGCTCCACCAGGCGTTCAACTTCCAGTTCCTCAAGTCCCCCTGGGACGCGGCGGCGATGCGCACGGTGATCGACGAGTCGCTGGCCGCGACCGCGTCCGTGGGCGCCCCCACCACCTGGGTGCTCTCCAACCACGACGTGGTCCGGCACCCCACCCGCTACGCCGAGGGCAGCCCTGCGCGGGGCCTGCGCCGGGCCCGCGCCGCGGCCCTGCTCACCCTGGCGCTGCCCGGTTCGGTCTACCTCTACCAGGGCGAGGAGCTGGGCCTTCCGGAGGTCGTGGATCTGCCGGACGAGTGCCGCCAGGACCCGGCGTTCTTCCGCACCTCCCCCGACGGCCAGGACGGACAGGACGGACAGGACGGCTTCCGTGACGGCTGCCGGGTGCCGCTGCCCTGGTCCCGCTCGGGCGCCAGCCACGGCTTCGGCCCCGGGGGGAGCTGGCTGCCGCAGCCCGCGGAGTGGGCCGGACTCTCGGTCGAGGCCCAGACCGGCGACCCCGGATCTACGCTGGAGCTGTACCGCTCGGCACTCGCGCTGCGCCGGGAGCTGCCGGGCCTCGGTGACGGCCGGATGACCTGGCTCGACGCCCCCGCGGGGGTGCTGGCGCTGTCCCGACCGGGGTTTCTGTGCACGCTGAACACCCTCGGGGAGGAGGTCGAGCTTCCCGTTCCGGGGCGCGCGCTGCTGTCCTCCGCGCCGCTCGCGTACCGTGCCGCTACGGTGCGCATTCCTCCTGATTGCTGCGCGTGGTGGGCAATCTGACATACGACCGGTACAGTCCAATCCCATGACCGCACGGCTCGCTGACATCGCAGCCCAGGCGGGGGTCAGCGAAGCCACCGTCAGCCGCGTCCTGAATGGCAGGCCGGGGGTGGCCGCGGCGACCCGCGAGTCCGTCCTCGCCGCCCTGGACGTCCTCGGCTACGAGCGCCCGGTGCGGCTGCGCCGGCGCAGCGCGGGTCTGGTGGGACTGATCACGCCCGAGCTGGAGAATCCGATATTCCCCGCGCTCGCCCAGGTGATCGGGCAGGCGCTGACCCGACAGGGCTACACCCCGGTGCTGGCCACCCAGACCCCCGGCGGCTCGACCGAGGACGAGCTCACCGAGATGCTGGTGGACCGCGGGGTGGCCGGGATCATCTTCGTCTCCGGACTGCACGCGGACACCTCGGCCGATATGCAGCGCTACGACCAGCTACGCGGCCAGGGTGTGCCGTTCGTGCTGGTGGACGGTTACGCGCCCGCGGTGCGCGCGCCGTTCATCTCCCCCGACGACCGGGCGGCGATGCTGCTGGCCGTCACCCATCTGGTCTCGCTGGGCCACACCCGGATCGGGCTGGCGCTGGGGCCCAAGCGGTTCGTCCCCGTGCTGCGCAAGATCGAGGGCTTCCAGCAGGCCATGCGGGACCGGCTCGGGCTCGGGCCGGAGGAGTCCGCGGAGCTGATCCAGCATTCGCTGTTCACCCTGGAGGGCGGTCAGGCGGCGGCATCCTCGCTGATCGACCGGGGCTGTACGGCGGTGGTCTGCGCGAGCGACATGATGGCGCTGGGGGCCATACGGGCGGCCCGGCAGCGGGATCTGGCGGTCCCTCAGGACATCTCCGTCGTCGGCTTCGACGACTCCCCGCTGATCGCCTTCACCGATCCGCCGCTGACCACCATCCGCAAACCGGTGCAGTCGATGGGGCAGGCCGCGGTGCGGGCCCTGCTGGAGGAGATCGGCGGCACCCCGGCCCCGCCCAGCGAGTTCGTCTTCCTCCCCGAACTGGTCGTCCGCGGTTCGACCGCCTCGGCCCACGGCCACCCGGCGCGCAGCGCCGCGGCGGAGCGGACGACATAGCCGGACGTAAGGCGCCGTACACCCCGTAAGGGACCCCCCGAACCGGCACATATGCGACCCGGAACCGCTGTGCGGACGGTCTGTCAGGGGGTCGCGTCTGGCAGACTGTTGCCCTATGGGTGAAGCGACTGTGAGGACTCCGGAGGGCCGGACGGCCACCCCGCCACCCATCGCGGCGACCGGGGCACGCCCGGCGGGACACACCACGCTGATGGCCCGGATGCGCACCCCCCGCAGACCCCGCCTCTGGTTCGAGATCACCCTCATCGCCGTCAGCTACTGGACGTACTCCCTCGTCCGCAACGCGGTCCCCGAGCAGAAGTCCGAGGCCCTGCGGAACGCGGGCTGGATCTGGCGGTGGGAGCACCGGCTCGGCATGGCCTTCGAACACGGTGTCAACCAAGCGATCGACTCGATCGGCTGGCTGATCGTGGGCATGAACTACTACTACGCCACGCTGCACTTCGTCGTGACGCTCGGGGTGCTGGTGTGGCTCTACCACTGGCACCCCGGCCGCTATGCCGCCATCCGGCTGGTGCTGTTCGCCACCACGGGCGTGGCGCTGCTCGGCTACTACTTCTTCCCGCTGGCCCCGCCCCGGCTGATGCACGGCGGCCACTTCATCGACACCGTGGTGGCGCACCGCACCTGGGGCTCGATGGCCTCGGGAAACCTGGCCGCGATGTCCAACCAGTACGCGGCGATGCCCTCGATGCACATCGGCTGGTCGCTGTGGTGCGGTATCGCCGTCGCCACCCTGGCCCGGCCGGTGTGGGTGAAGGCGCTGGGACTGCTCTATCCCACGGTCACCCTGCTGGTGATCGTGGCGACGGCCAATCACTTCTGGATGGACGCGGTCGGCGGTGTCCTCTGTCTGTCCGTCGGCTTCTCGCTGTCCTACCTCTGGTACGGCACCACGCCCGCCCGGCTGCCCAAGCAGGTGAGCGGCCGCCGGATGGCGGCCGCGGAGCGCGAGGGCGAGCTGCGGACGGCCTGAGGGGCCGGGTCGGGCCCCGTCTCCGCCCGGTGTGATCGCCGCTGCCTGCACAGCTTGATCGTCTCTTTCCGGCCCGCCATTCTGGTGCCGTTCTCCACCGACTCCAGGGGCTCGACGCGGAGTCCGCGGCCCGGGGTGTGCCCCTTCGCGGACCGGGCACGACGAGCGTGACGAAAGGGACCACCGGCACCGTGCACACCGCCGACGCCGCCACTTCAGCCACCACCGCCGGGACCGCTCCCATGCTCCCCCGCCCGCGGACCGCGCCACCGCGCTTCCCGCTGGTGGCCACCGATCTGGACGGAACGCTGCTGCGCGGCGATCTGACGGTCTCCGTCCGCACCCGTGAGGCGCTCGCCACGGCCCGGCGCTCCGGAGCACGGCATCTGGTGGTCACCGGGCGTCCGGCCGCGTCCTGCCGGGAGTTCCTGGTCGCGATCGGCTACCGGGGGCTCGCGGTGTGCGGACAGGGCGCACAGCTCTACGACGCCTGCGCGGACCGGCTGCTGGTCTCCGCGGCACTGGACCGGGCGCTGGCCCGTTCGGTGGTGGAGCGCACGGAGGAGGAACTGGGCGCGGGGCCGCTGGAGCTCGCGGTGGTCACCGCCGCGCCCGAGAACCGCTTCGTGGTCACCCCGCGCTTCGCCGACCGGATACGGCCCGGGTGGGGGGTGGCCGCGGACCGGGCGGAGCTGTGGTCCGGGCCGATCGAGAAGGTGCTGATGCGCCACCGGGAGCTGCCGGACGCGCTGGTCACGGCGGTCGCCGAGCGGATCGGCGGGGGCGAGGTGGCCGTCACCCACTCCGAGAAGGGGATGATCGAGGTGCTGCCCGCGGGTGTGACCAAGGCGGTGGGGCTGCAACGGGCGGCGGACCGGATGGGCTTCACCCCCGCGGAGACCATCGCCTTCGGCGATATGCCCAATGACATCCCGATGCTGAACTGGGCCGGATACGGGGTCGCGATGGGCAACGCCCATCCGGACCTGGTCGCGGTGGCCGACGAACAGGCGCCCGGCCATGACGAGGACGGGGTCGCGGTGGTGCTGGAACGGCTGTTCCCACGCTCCTGAACGAGTGTTCCCCCGTTCTCGAAGAGCACTGGAGCGGCTCTCGGGGCGCACTCGGAGCAGCCTCGGAGCGCGCTCGGAGCACTCTCGGAGCACCGGGAATCCGCCAATAAGCCCTTGACCAAGGGTCTAGATCTAAACAGAATATCCAAGGTGCGAGCCGAATCCCCCACCCCCGGTCCCCACTACGTCGATGAGCGCTCCGGCGCCACGTACCCGATCGACGAACCGCGCTGGCGCGGTGACGACGGCGCTCCGCTCACCATCTCCGCGCTCCCCGGCATCAGCCATGAGGAGGTGGACACCGGGGACCGTTCCCTGTGGCGCTACCGGGCGGCCCTCCCGGTGCGCCTCGACGCCCCGGTGTCCCTGGGAGAAGGGTGCACCCCGCTGGTGGAGAAGGACTGGGGCGGGAATCGGGTCCACTTCAAGCTGGAGTGGTTCAGCCCCACCGGCAGCTTCAAGGACCGCGGCACCAGCGTGATGATCTCGGCCCTGCGCCGGCACGGCATCCGCGAGGTGATCGAGGACAGCTCCGGCAACGGCGGCTCCTCGGTCTCCGCGTACTGCGCCGCGGCCGGGATCCGGGCCAGGATCCTGGTCCCCGAGGGCACCTCCCCGGCGAAGGTCCTCCAGAGCCGGGCGTACGGGGCCGAGGTCCAGGTGGTGCCGGGCGACCGGGACGCCACCGCGGCCGAGGCGCTGCGCCAGTCGGAGCACACCTACTACGCCAGCCACAACTGGCACCCCTTCTTCCTCCAGGGGGTCAAGACCCTCGCCTACGAACTGTGGGAGGACCTCGGCTTCACCGCCCCCGACGCCGTGGTGACGGTGGCCGGGGCGGGCAGCACCGTCCTCGGCTGCGACCTCGGCTTCTCCGAACTGCTGGCGGCGGGCCGGATCAGCCGCCGCCCGAGACTGCTGGTCGCCCAGCCCGCCCACTGCGCCCCGCTCCAGGCCAGCTTCGCCGCGGGCACCGAGGACCCCGTCCCGTTCGAGCATGCGCCGACCATCGCCGAGGGCACGGCCATCCGGCGGCCCGTCCGCCACCCCGAGGTGCTGCGCGCGATCCGCCGCTCGGGGGGCGATATGGCCGCCGTGCCCGAGGACGCCATCGTCGCGGCCGTGCGGCGGCTGGCCGCGATGGGCCTGTACGCCGAACCCACCAGCGCGACCGCCGCCGCGGCCATCGACCTCTTCCGGGCGCGCGGCGCCATCCGCCCCGGTGAGACCACGGCCGTGATGCTCACCGGATCGGGGCTGAAGGCCGCCGGCACGATGGCGGCGCTCTTCGCCCCGGAGGGCGGTGACCCGCGATGACCGCACAGCGACCGCCGGAGGAACCGCGGCCGGAGGGGACCGCCGAGGACGAACTGCTGCTGCGCGAGGCCGAGAAGATCGTGACCGCCATCGGCCGGATGTTCCCCGGACTGTGCGAGGTGGTTCTGCACGACCTGCGCCATCCGGACCGGGCCATCCGCGCCATCGAGAGCAATCTCTCCGGCCGCGAGGTCGGCGATCCGGCCACCGAACTGGGTCTCGCCCGGATCGAGGACCCCGGCTTCCCCGGCATCGTCCAGAACTACGCCAACAGCTTCCCCGACGGCCGCCCGGCCAAAAGCACCTCCATCGGCATCAAGAACAGCGCGGGCACCTATGTGGCCGCAATCTGTCTCAACCTCGATGTCTCGCTGTTCGCCAGTGTCGCCCGCAGCCTCACCAACCTGGTGCGCACCGAGGAGCAGGAGCAGCCGCTCACCGAGACCCTCCGCGCGCGCACCGCCGCCGAGCTGCGCACCGTCGTCGAGGAGTTCGCCGCGGCCCGCGGCCAGACCCCGCGCAGTCTGGGCACCCCGGCCAAGAAGGAGCTGGTCCGCTCGCTGCGGACGCGCGGCTTCCTCCAGATGAAGCACTCCGTCCAGGTGGTCACCGAACTGCTCGGGGTCTCCCGGGCCACCGTCTACAACTATCTGCGCGGCTGATGGAGCGCCCGGGCGCGGGCGGTGTCCACCGCTCCCGCCTCCGGGATGTCGAGGAAGTGCGCAAGCTGCCAGGTCTGGGTGGCACGGGCCTGGCGGCTGGTGGTCTCGGCCCAGGGCGGATAGACCCGGAACGCCCGCTTCCCTCCGGCGCCGTCCGTGGAGACGATGCCCCGCACGCGCAGCACCTCGCCCGGGAAGACGAACTGCCCGAAGCGGTCACCCTCATGTGAGCTGATGATGAAGAGGTCCACCCCGTCCGCCATGTCGAACGGCCGGATCGGCCCCTCCTCGGACCGCTGCCACACCGTGACGAACTGACCGGTCTTGGTCGGGGTCGTCTTCGCCACCCGGAAGCGGACCGCCAGGCCGTCCAGCTCGAAGCCACAGGCCGCGTACTCGGCGCTCTCCGGCTCCGGCACCGGCTCCGAGCAGGCGAACCCGCAGACGTCATAGACCCGCTCGCGCGCCGCGAGGAGGTCGTCGTGCACCGGTCCGCGCCATGGCGCCGCTGTTCCCATGTTCCGCAGGCTGCCACAGACCACTGACAGCGGCGCCGCCGCGCCTCGGCCCGGTGGCCGTCCCGGCCCGGTGGTCGTGGTGGTCCTCTCAGCCCTCGTAGTCGTAGAACAGGCGCTCCACGACGGCGCGCGCCCGGCGGGTGGTGCGGCGGTAGTCGTCCAGCATCTCCCCGACGTGCCCCGGTCCGTAGCCCAGGTACCGCGCCACGGCGGCCAGTTCACGGGCCTCGCTGGGGAAGGTGTCGCCGGAGCGGCCGCGGACCACCATCACACCGTTGCGGACCCGGGTCGCCAGCACCCACGCCTCGTCGAGGGTCTGGGCGTCCTCGGTGCCGATCAGCCCGGCGGCGTGGGCGGCGGCCAGGGCACGGCGGGTACGGGTGGTGCGCAACCCGGGCTCGGCCCAGCCGTGGCGCATCTGGAGAAGCTGCACGGTCCACTCGACGTCGCTCAGTCCGCCGCGGCCCAGTTTGGCGTGGGTGGTGGGATCGGCGCCGCGGGGCAGCCGCTCGGACTCCATCCGCGCCTTCAGCCGCCGGATCTCCCGTACCGCGTCCTCGCCCAGGCCCTCGGCCGGATACCGCAGCGGATCGATCAGCTCGATGAAGCGCCCGCCCAGCTCCGGGTCGCCCGCCACCGGTTCGGCGCGCAGCAGGGCTTGGCTCTCCCAGACCAGCGACCAGCGGCGGTAGTACGCGGCGTACGAGGCCAGGGTGCGCACCAGCGGCCCGGACTTGCCCTCCGGGCGCAGATCGGCGTCGATCAGCAGCGGCGGATCGACGGTCGGGAGCTGGAGCAGCCGCCGCATCTCATTGGCCACGGCGAACGCGGCGCGGGAGGCTTCCTGCTCATCCGCGCCCTCGCGCGGCTCGTGCACGAACAGCACATCCGCGTCCGAGCCGTAGCTCAGCTCATGGCCGCCGAAGCGGCCCATGCCGATGACGGCGAAGCGGGTGGGCAGCTCATCGCCCCAGGTGTCGCTGACGGCGGCGCGCAGGGCGCCCGCGATGGCGGCCGCGTTGAGGTCGGAGAGGGCGTCGCCGACCATGTCGACCAGCGCCCCCGCGTCGGCGGGCGGCTCCTCCGCCGACGTGGCCCCGGCTCCGGACCTGGCCCTGGAGGTCCCGGCGGGCAGATGCGGTTCGGCGGCCCGCAGGGCGGTCGGGACCTCGGGCGCACCGCGCGGGGCGGCGGGCGCCGGGGCGGTGCGCGCCGCGGTGCCGCCGGAGCCCTCGTCGCCCGGCGGCGGCCAACTCACGGTCGGACGCACCGCGCCGTTGGCCAGCCGCGCGCTGTCGATGATGTCCGCCGCGGCCGTCCGGAACATCTCCCGCCGCCGCACCCCGCGCGCCGCGGCGACCGCCTGCTCCGCGCCGTCGGCGCGGCCCACCGCGGCCAGCACCTCCTGCTCCAGATGGCGCCGCCCGCGCGGCCGCAGCCCGCCCGGATCGCCCAGCAGGGCCACCGCCTCGGGTGCGCGCAACAGCAGGTCGGGAGCGAGCCGTCCGGTGGAGAGCACCCGGGCGAGGTTCTCCGCGGCGGCGCCCTCGTCCCGCAGCAGCCGCAGGTACCAGGGCGTCTTGCCCAGCGCGTCGGAGACCTTGCGGAAGCCCAGCAGCCCCGCGTCCGGATCCGCGGAGTCGGCGAACCAGCCCAGCAGCACCGGCAGCAGGGTGCGCTGGATCGCCGCCTTCCGGGTCACCCCGGAGGCCAGTGCCTCCAGGTGCCGCAGCGCCGAGACCGGATCGGCGTAGCCCAGCGCCTCCAGCCGCTGCCCGGCCGCCTGGGAGCTGAGCCGGATCTCCCCGGGCTCAAGCTGGGCGACGGCGTCCAGCAGCGGACGGTAGAAGAGCTTCTCGTGCAGCCGCCGCACCTCGCGCGCGTACCGGCGCCACGCGGTGCCCAGTTCGGTGACCGGCTCGGTGCGGAACCCCAGCGAACGGCCCAGGCGCCGCAGATCCGCCTCCTCCTCGGGCACCAGATGGGTACGGCGCAGCCGGTAGAGCTGGATGCGGTGCTCCATCGACCGCAGGAAGCGGTAGGCGGCGTCCAGCGCGGCGGCGTCGGAGCGGCCCACATAGCCCCCCGCGGCCAGCGCCGCGAGCGCGTCCAGCGTGGTGCCGCTGCGCAGCGACTCGTCCGACCGGCCGTGCACCAGCTGGAGGAGCTGGACGGCGAACTCCACGTCCCGCAGCCCGCCCGGCCCCAGCTTCAGCTCGCGGTCGATCTCGGCGGCCGGGATGTTCTCCACCACGCGGCGGCGCATCTGCTGGACGTCGGGGACGAAGTTCTCGCGTTCGACGGCCTGCCAGACCATCGGTGCCAGCGCATCCACGTACGCCTGCCCGAGCACCGCGTCGCCCGCCATCGGCCGGGCCTTCAGCAGCGCCTGGAACTCCCAGGTCTTGGCCCACCGCTGGTAGTACGCGACATGGCTGGACAGTGTGCGCACCAGCGGACCGTTGCGCCCCTCGGGCCGCAGATTGGCGTCCACCGGCCAGATGGTGCCCTCGACGGTGACGTCCGAGCAGATCCGCATCAGCCGGGACGCCAGCCGGGTGGCGGCCTGTACAGCCTTCCCCTCCTCGACCCCGTCCACGGCCTCCGCCACGAAGATCACATCGACGTCCGAGACGTAGTTGAGCTCGCGGCCCCCGCACTTGCCCATGCCGATCACGGCGAGCCGGCAGGCGGCGGCGTCCTCGGGCTGCTCCTCGGCCGCGATCTCCAGCGCGGCCCGCAGGGTGGCGGTGGCCAGGTCCGCGAGCTCGGCGGCGGCCTGGGTGACATCGGTGGTCCCGCACACATCGCGTGCCGCGATGGCCAGCAGCGCCCGGCGGTAGGCGATCCGCAGCGCGTCCGGCCGCGGCAGCTCCGCACCCGGCCCGCTCCACACCCCCTCGGCCAGGGCCTGCTCGAACTCGGGCGTGGTCGGATGCAGATCGGCGGGCTCATAGGTGACCAGCGCGTGCCAGTCCTGCGGATGCCGGGCCAGATGGTCGCCCAGCGCCTCGGAGGCGCCCAGCACCCCCAGCAGCCGGTCGCGCAGCGGCTTGGCGGTGACCAGGGTGTCCAGCAGCGCCTGCCGCGATCCGGCCCGCTGCCCCCCGTTCCGCCCCTCCCCCGCGTCCTCCGGCAGCGCCTCCACCAGCCGCACCAGCCCGCGCAGCGCCAGATCCGGATCGGCGGTCGCCCCCAGCGCCTCCAGCAGCACCGGGTCACTGCGCACCGCCGACAGCTCGGGCACGTCCAGCAGCCGCTGGGCGGAGGAGGCGTCGGTGAACCCGTGCCGGAGCAGCCGGGTGACATTGCTGCTCCTGCGTCCCTGCGGTACGGACATCCCGCACGCCTCCCGCGGTCGTGATCAACGCTCGCTGCTGAGCCTAAGCGACCGCGACGGCGAAGCGGCAGGTACCGGCCGTGCCGGAAAACCGGTTGCCGCGCTGTCCGGCGGCCGGGCACAGTGATCACACCGCCGACCGGGAGAGGAGCCCACGATGATCGAGCAGCCGAGCAGTCGCCCGTATCCGCGCTCATCGTCCTCAGCGGACTCCCCCGGGTACGCCGTCTGACCGTCCTGCGAGACGGTCGCGCCGCCCGCGGGATCCCCGCCCGGGCGGCCCTTCGCCGCCGCCACCGAGGAGAGTTGGCCGAGTGGTAAGGCAGCGGCTTGCTAAGCCGTCGTCGGGGTCATACCCGCGCGCGTTCGATCCGCGCACTCTCCGCGCCTCCGCGCCACCCAGGCGCGTCGCAACACCATCGCCAGGAGGAGCCGGCCGACAGGCGGCGCCGGCCGCGGCTGCCTTCGAGGCCCGTCTCCGGGCGGTGCTTCCCTCGCAGGGTCAGCGAACCCCTTCGTCCATCAGGACGTGGAGGAGGCCGACCAGGGAGCCGCTGCTGACGATCTCGCGGCGGTCGATCATGCCCCGGATGTTCGCCAGCGGGATCCACTCGACGCGATCCGACTCATTCTTCTCGGTCGGCGGCCCGTCGTACGTCGCGCCGTCGGCGCGGAACAGGTGGTGCTGGGAGTCGGTGATGCCGTTCGCCGGTTCGGCGTAGATCAGCGGCTTCATCGCGCCCGGACGCCAGCCGGTCTCTTCGAGGACTTCACGGGCGGCAGCCTCGCCAGGGGTCTCGTCCGCCTCCACCAGGCCCATGGGCAGCTCCCAGGCCCACGCGTCCGTGATGAAGCGGTGGCGCCACATCATCAGGACCTCTTGGCGGTCGTTGATCACAGCGGCCACGGCCAGATGGCGGAGCTTGACGACGTGGTGTTCCCAGCGGTGCCCGTCTGGCGTCTCCACATCGGTGAGCCACAGGTTCACCCATGGGTTCTCGTAGATCGGACGTTCCCCGTGGATCTTCCACTGCATCGCTGCGGCCCCTCTCGATCGGCCTCCAGCATCGCAGAGCCAGGCTGAACGGCGCCTGTCTTCAAGCAAATTCGCGTCATAGTGACGAATATGGTGCTGGAAGCGCGGAGGGCTTGGGCGATGAGCAGCGCCCTTGCACGCGCTGTCGGTGATGTCTTGCTCACATGGGTTCGGCAGGTCGAGGCGGGAGTCAGCGAAATCGTGGGCGCCCGTTCTCGGTCAGAAGTCGGCGTGATCAGCACAGACATGATGGGGCAGGTCCGGCGGCTGCTGGATGACAAGCAGACGCACCCTGCTGCGGCCATCGTGTTGTGCGGCGCAGCCCTGGAAAGCGCACTACGGGCGCTGGCTGAGGCCCGTGGACTGGAACTGACCGAGCGCCCTTCACTTAGCACCTACTCGCGACTTCTCCGCAAGGACGAGCTGATTACGAAGCAGGAAGCGAAGGACCTTGAGCAGGTCGGCTCAGTAGGATCGCCGAGCTTCAGCTGTGAAGGCCTGACGGCCGGAAACGTGCAGGTCAGCCATCAGAGCAACGCCACCGGAAACACTCGATTGAAACCGTTGGGTGCGCGAGCAGCCGTGTGGGGCTGGCCCCCGCCTCCTCCGCCACGGGTGAGCTGGGCACTGGTGAGCCCAAGGGCCTGTAAAGCCCCCGCTCCGGCTGTAACGGTTCGACTCCGTCCTCGCCCACTCGCCAATACCCCCACGAACCGGGCCACGTTGCCCATAGACTCCACGCCACGCTGAGGACGCCGTGACAAGAGGGGTTGGCATGTCGCAGACCGAAGGCGCACGACTGTTCCGGGAATCGTGGATCGCCGGCGTACGGCTGCACTTTCCCGGCGAACCGAAGTCCGGCTATGTGACCCCGTGGGACGACACACCGCAGTGGGAGCGCGAGGCTGCCGGTGCCGTGTACGAGCAGGTGCGCCAGTTCATCGAGATCAGCGCAGGCAGCGCGAACCGGCTCTCCCGCGAGCAGAAGAGCCGGTTCGTCGCCATCTGCTGGACGGCCCAGATGTACCGGCACTTCGAGGATCCGAAGCCGGGCTACGTGGCCGACTGGCCCGACCTTCCGGTCTGGCAGCAGGAGACCGACGCGGACATCTTCGAAGCCATCGAGAAGGCCCTGAGCTGAGCCCCGAGTGTCATCCTCGTCCCACCGCGCCTCACGCCATGACGAAGCGTTCGCACGCCTCGCCGCGGAGGCGGCCCGGGGGGAGCCTGCGGCCGTAGGCGAGCAGCAGGAGGTCCTGGGCGGAGCCGGTAAGGAGGGTGCCGGTGCCGTAGGTCCAGTCGAGGTCGTCGGCGCGCAGCCGGACACCGGTCAGATCGGCGCCGAAGAACTTCGTCGTCTTGGGGTCGACCGTCCCCAGCAGGACGCGCACGCGGTCCTCGGGCACCCGGCGGTCGAGGCCCAGGGCGACCGCGATGTCCAGGCCGTGGATGACGTCATGGCCGAGCGCCGAGGTGAAACCGCCGACCGGGGGCGTCCAGGGGTGGTGGGCGTTCTCCCGGAGCCAGGTGGCGAGTTCGGCGGTGGTGGCGGAAGCCGCGTCCTTGCGGGCGGTCCGGTCGGTCATCCGGTGGAGACCGCCCCTGGCCTTGACCAGTTCCAGCAGCACCTTGGGCAGTGAGTAGCGGAACCCCAGTGACATATGGGCCGCGACCTCCCGCACCCGCCAGCCCGCGCACAGACTCGGCGCGTCCCACTGCCCGGCGGACAGCCCGTCCAACAGATCGGCCATTTCCCCGCGTTCGGCCGCGATGGCGGCCCGGATCCCCGTGTCGTCCATGGGACCAGGATCCCGGCCCCGGCGGTCATCCGTCCAAGAGCGGGTGGTTCTCGCAGCCAGAAGCACCGGTTATCGCCCGGCGGGGGCGACTGTGGTGCGCGGGGCCGGGCCCGGGGCGTACGGCCCCGGGGCCGGGCCCCGGTCCTCACAGCACCGGCAGGTTCTTCCGCAGCTCGAACGGCGTGACCTCCGAGCGGTACTCCTCCCACTCCTGCTTCTTGTTGCGGAGGAAGAAGTCGAAGACATGCTCGCCCAGGGTCTCGGCGACCAGTTCGCTGCGCTCCATCAGGTCGATGGCCTCGCCGAGGTTCTGCGGGAGGGGCTCGATGCCGAGGGAGCGGCGTTCGGCGTCGGAGAGGGCCCAGACGTCGTCGTCGGCTCCGGCCGGGAGTTCATAGCCGCCCTCGATGCCCTTCAGGCCCGCGGCGAGCAGCACCGCGTAGGCGAGGTAGGGGTTGGAGCCGGAGTCGATGGAGCGGACCTCAACCCGGGTGGAGCCGGTCTTGCCGGGCTTGTAGAGGGGGACCCGGACCAGCGCGGAGCGGTTGTTGTGGCCCCAGCAGATGTAGGAGGGGGCCTCGCCGCCGGCGCCCGCGGTGCGCTGGGAGCCGCCCCAGATGCGCTTGTAGGAGTTGACCCACTGGTTGGTGACCGCGGAGATCTCCCCGGCGTGGCGCAGCAGACCGGCGATGAAGGAACGGCCGACCTTGGAGAGCTGGAACTCCGCGCCCGACTCGTAGAAGGCGTTCCGGTCGCCCTCGAAGAGCGAGAGGTGGGTGTGCATCCCGGAGCCGGGGAATTCCGAGAACGGCTTCGGCATGAAGGTGGCCTGGACGCCCTGCTCCAGCGCCACCTGCTTCATCACCAGACGGAACGTCATGATGTTGTCCGCGGTGGAGAGCGCGTCGGCGTAGCGCAGGTCGATCTCCTGCTGGCCGGGGGCGCCCTCGTGGTGGGAGAACTCGACCGAGATCCCCATGGATTCCAGCATGGTGATGGCCTGTCGGCGGAAGTCCATGCCGATGTTCTGCGGGGTGTGGTCGAAGTAGCCGGAGGAGTCGGCGGGCGTCGGGCGGCTGCCGTCCACGGGCTTCTGCTTGAGCAGGAAGAACTCGATCTCGGGGTGGGTGTAGAAGGTGAAGCCGAGGTCGGAGGTCTTGGCGAGGATGCGCTTGAGGACATAGCGCGGGTCGGCGTAGGAGGGGGAGCCGTCCGGCATCAGGATGTCGCAGAACATCCGGGCGGTCCCGGGGGCCTCGGCGCGCCAGGGCAGGATCTGGAAGGTGCCGGGATCCGGCTTGGCGATCATGTCGGACTCGTAGACGCGGGCGAATCCCTCGATCGCCGAGCCATCGAAACCGATGCCCTCGTCGAAGGCGCCCTCGAGTTCGGCGGGTGCGACGGCGACCGACTTCAGAAAGCCGAGCACGTCGGTGAACCACAGCCGCACGAACCGGATGTCGCGCTCTTCGAGCGTCCGGAGCACGAACTCCTGCTGCTTATCCATGGTCCCCAATCCTTGCAGGTCAAGCGGCTCTTTCGGCGGGCGCGGGGCACCTGTCGCGGCCCCAGTATCACGCGGCGGGATTTCCGGGAGGTTTCCTCCGCTCTCCCCGCTGCGCACCACGTGTGTGCATCGTACTTTCCAGCGTGCCGCGTCGGACCCGACCGTTCCGCGCCCCGGCGGCGCCTTCGGGGATGCGATACCCCTTGGGGGTAAGGTGCCGATTATCACGATCATCGCATATCCGGACATCGGGTGATCGGAGCCGATCGGACGGAGGCACGGTGCGGGGACAGCGGAGGGTGAGCGTCGGCCGTGGCCGGGTGCGGCACCGTGCCGTGTCCCGCCGTTCGCGCCGTCCGCGCACCGGTCGTGGCCACGGTCACCGGCACGGCCGGGCGGCGCGCCGTACCGCGTCCCGCCGCCGCCCCGCCACCGTCTCCGGCCCACCGGCCCCCGGTCCTGCATCCCCCGGTCCACCGGCCCCCGGCCCGTCGTCTCCCAGCCCGCCATTCCCCGGCCCCCCGCTGCCGCCGCGGCGCATAGAGCGGCGCGTCCGCCCCCTCCCCCATCCGGGGCCCGGCGGACGCGCGGACCCCGCCTGCGCACATCACGACACCAGCATTGGGGTGCTCTCTCATGCACGCACACTCTCGCCGCGCCGTGCTCGGCGCGGGAATCGCCGCCGCGGGCAGCGGTCTGCTCGGCGCCTGTAGCCCCTCCGTGCCGCCCAACACCCTGGGCGGGGACGGTATGGACAACAACGGCATGGACACCGCCGGAAAAGGGGGCGACGCCGTCGTCGCGCCCCGCCCGCAGTACGTCGCCCCCGACGGTCCCGAGGTCCTGGCCGCCGAGCGGCAGCGGGGCCAGGGGCCGGTCCGGCGGTTCCAGCTACTGGCCACGCCCACCACGCTCGACCTGGGCGCCCGTACGGTGAAGTCCTGGGCATACGGCGACATGCTGCCGGGCCAGGAGATCCGGGTCACCGCGGGCGACACGCTCGCGCTCACCCTCGCCAACAACCTGCCGCAGCCCACCTCACTGCACTGGCACGGCATCCGGCTGCGCAACGACATGGACGGCGCCCCGGGCCTCACCCAGCGGCCGGTGGGAGCCGGCGCGGCGTTCGACTACCGCTTCACGGCGGCGCACCCGGGCACGTACTGGGTCCATCCGCATTCCGGGGTGCAGCTCGACCGCGGACTGTACGCACCGCTGATCGTCGAGGACCCGAAGGAGCCCCTGTCGTACGACAAGGAGTGGGTCATCGTGCTCGACGACTGGCTGGACGGGGTCGGGGGCAGTACGCCCGACGCGGTGCTCCAGGAGCTCAACGGCGGCAGGGGCCCGGTGATGGACCACGGCGGAACGCCGCACGTCCCCGCGCCCGTGGGCCCGGCCACGGCCGCGGCGACGCCCGCCAACGCGGCGCGGGGCGTGGCCGCCGTGAAGGACGAGGTGAAGGGGAAGAAGCGGGCCGGGAGGAAGAAGGGCGGGGCGAAGGTGGCCCCCCAGCCGCCGTCCCGGAGGCTGACGGGCGGCCGCAGCGCCCTGCTGGGCGGGGCGGCGGGCGATGTCGCCTACCCGTACTACCTGGCGAACGGCCGCACCCCGCACTCCCCGCAGGTCTTCCGCGCCAAGGCCGGTGACCGGGTCCGGATCCGCATCATCAACGCGGGTGGGGACACGGCCTTCCGCGTCGCCCTCGGCGGCCACGAGATGACCGTCACCCACACCGACGGCTATCCGGTGGTCCCCGCGAAGACCGACGCGCTGCTGGTGGGCATGGGCGAGCGCTATGACGTCCTGGTCACGGTCAAGAGTGGGGTGTTCCCGTTCGCCGCGCTGGCCGAGGGCAAGGGGCGGTCGACGATGGCCGTGCTGCGCACCGGCGGCAAGGGGCCTCGGAAGTTCCCGCGCCCCAAGGAGCTCGACGGCAAGCTGCTGACCGCCGCCCGGCTGAAGGCGGCGGAGCAGGTGCGGCTGACCCCGCGCGAGCCGGACCGGACGATCCGGATGCGGTTCACCGGGTCGATGCGCGGCTACCACTGGTCGATCAACGGCCGGCCCTACGACCCGGCGCAGCGCTATCCCGTCCGGGAGGGCGAACGCGTCCGGATGACCTTCATCAACAGCACCGATATGTGGCACCCGTTCCATCTGCACGGCCACACCTTCGCGCTGCCCGACGGCGGGGCGCGCAAGGACACGGCGATCCTGCTGCCGGGCACGAGGGTGAGCGTGGACTTCGACGCGGACAACCCGGGGCTGTGGATGATCCACTGCCATAACGTCTACCACTCGGAGTCGGGGATGATGACCGTCCTCGGCTACCAGCGCTAGCCCGACGCCTTGCCGTCCGCCCGGTGCGGGGCCCGGACGGGCGGCGGGGAACGTGAGAAGGGAGACAGTCCGGGCCATCGCGTCAGTCAGACGATTACACTGGGCGCGTGCCTCAACTTCGCCTCGCTCTGAACCAGATCGACTCGACCGTCGGAGACCTCTCCGGCAACACCGAGTCGATCGTCCACTGGACCCGGCACTCCGCCGAGCAGGGCGCCCATCTGGTGGCGTTCCCCGAGATGGTGCTGACCGGCTATCCGGTCGAGGACCTCGCGCTGCGCTCCTCCTTCGTCGAGGCGTCACGTGCCGCGCTGCACGCGCTCGCCGCCCGGCTGGCGGACGAGGGCTTCGGCGAGCTGCCCGTGGTCGTCGGCTATCTGGACCGCAGCGAGCGGGCCGAGCGGTTCGGCCAGCCCGCCGGTGCCCCGCAGAACGCGGCGGCCGTGCTGCACGGCGGCCGGGTCGTCCTCACCTTCGCCAAGCACCACCTGCCGAACTACGGCGTCTTCGACGAGTTCCGCTACTTCGTCCCCGGTGACACGCTGCCCGTCATCCGGGTCCACGGCGTCGATGTCGCGCTCGCCATCTGCGAGGACCTGTGGCAGGAGGGCGGCCGGGTGCCCGCGGCCCGCACCGCCGGGGCCGGGCTGCTGCTGTCGGTCAACGCCTCGCCCTATGAGCGCGAGAAGGACGACACCCGCCTCGACCTGGTGCGCAAGCGGGCCCAGGAGGCGGGCTGCACCACCGCCTATCTGGCGATGATCGGCGGCCAGGACGAGCTGGTCTTCGACGGTGACTCGATCATCGTCGGCCGTGACGGCGAGGTGGTGGCCCGCGCGCCGCAGTTCGCCGAGGGCTGTGTGCTGGTCGACCTCGAGCTGCCCGCCGCCGATCCGGACTCGGTTCCGGAGGGGATCGTGGACGACGGGCTGCGGATCGACCACCTCACCCTGTCCGCCGATCCGCTCCCGGCGTACGAGCCGGAGCCGGAGCTGGCGGGCGGTGAGGCCGAGCGGCTCGGCGACGACGAGGAGATCTACACGGCGCTGGTGGTGGGACTGCGCGCCTATGTCGCGAAGAACGGTTTCCGCAGTGTGCTGATCGGGCTCTCCGGCGGGATCGACTCGGCGCTGGTCGCGGCCATCGCCTGTGACGCGGTGGGCGCGCAGAACGTGTACGGCGTGGCGATGCCGTCCCGCTACTCCTCCGAGCACTCGGTCACCGACGCGACCGAGCTGGCGCGGCGTACCGGACTGAACTTCCGCACCGTGCCGATCGGCCCGATGTTCGACGCCTATATGGCGTCGCTCCAGCTCACCGGGCTGGCCGAGGAGAACCTCCAGTCGCGGCTGCGCGGCACGACGCTGATGGCCATCTCCAACCAGGAGGGCCACATCGTGCTCGCGCCGGGCAACAAGTCCGAGCTGGCCTGCGGCTATTCCACGCTCTACGGCGACTCGGTCGGGGCGTACGGGCCGATCAAGGACGTCTACAAGACGTCCATCTTCCGGCTGGCGAAATGGCGGAACCGGGCGGCGGAGGAGCGGGGCCAGACCCCGCCCATCCCCGAGAACTCGATCACCAAGCCGCCCAGCGCCGAGCTGCGGCCCGGCCAGGTCGACACGGATTCACTGCCGGACTACGACGTCCTGGACCGGATCCTGGAGCTGTACGTCGACCGGGACCGGGGCCGGGAGGAGATCGTCGCGGCGGGCTTCGACGACGAGCTGGTCACGCGGGTGCTGCGGCTGGTGGACACCGCGGAGTACAAGCGGCGCCAGTACCCGCCGGGTACGAAGATCTCCGCGAAGGGGTTCGGCAAGGACCGCCGGCTGCCGATCACCAACCGCTGGCGCGAGCACGCCTGACGACGGCGTTCAGGACACGGCCCTGTGCCGTGTGGCCCGCGAGGCGGCGGGGCGTGGTCCGCGTGGCGGGCCCGCCCGGATGCTCCGGCGACGCGGCGGGGGGCGGGCGGCCGTGCCGCGGCCGGCTTCAGAGGCGCGTTGCGTTCTCGTCGAGGAACGCCCCGATCAGCTCCAGCCAGGCGTCCGGCGCCTCCACGAACGGCAGGTGCCCCGACGGGATCTCGGCGTACCGCGCGCCCGGGATCCCGTCCGCGAGCTGCCGGTGGTGGTACGGGGTGACCATGGCGTCCACCGCCGTGGAGATCACCAGTGTGGGCACCGTGATCCGTTCCAGGTCCGCCCGGATGTCCACCCGGCCGACCAGCTCGACCTGGTCGGCCGCCCCCGGCGGTACGGAGGTACGGGTTCCGTCGATCACCGCGGCCAGCTCGGCCCCGGTCATCCGGTCCAGGAACGGGGCGCCCGCGGCCTGGAGCACCATCCAGCGGGCCGCCGCCTCCGGGTCGTCCGACCGGAGGTGCCGCAGCCAGTCGTCGACCAGCACCTCCATCCGGGCGCTGGGCCGGGCGAAGGCGGCGGTCAGCACCAGCGCGGCCACCCGCTCCGGATGACGGACGGCGGCGCGGACCGCCACCGCGCCGCCGAGGGAGTACCCGGAGACGGCGAAGGTCTCCAGCCCCTCCTCGACCGCGACCGCCACCAACCGGTCGGCGAGCGCGTCGAGTTCCAGCGGCCCGTCAGCGACCGGGCTGCGCCCGGAGCCCGGATAGTCCGCCCCGACCATCCGGTACCGCCCGGCCAGCCCGTTCAGCAGCGGCCCGTAATTGCCCTCGACGGACCCGGTGGCCCCGTGTGCGAGCAGCAGCCCGAATCCGCTCGTGCCCCGCACGACGCGGTCGGGGGCGGCGGCTGACGTACTGGTCATGGGGTGTGTCCCTCTCCTCGGGGCCGCGTGACCCGGCGGCCTGTGACGGAGACGCTAGGACCTGCCATTGATGTCAAGGTCAAGTGCGCTCGCCCGTAAAGGCGTTCCCCACCTGTCCGACGGGGCGGCCGGGCCGCCCCGTCGGGAGCGCCGCCCGCGGGCGTCCGGATCCGGGCCCTGGAGCCCGTGCCCCACTCTGCGCAGGCGACGCGCAGCGTCGCCCCTGAGCGCCGTACACCGCACTCGACGCGCACTCGAAGCCCCCGGCCCCGGCCCCCGCCAGCCCCGGACCGGGGTCAGCCGACTTCCGACATCTTCGGCAGCGGCTCACTCGTCGCCACCACCCGCGAGGGCTCCTCCGGGGCGGCGCGGTCGAGGAAGCCCGCGGTGACGGCTATGGCCAGGCCGATCACCGCGAGGGCCGCGCCGACCAGCGTGGGGGAGGTCCAGCCCCAGCCCGCCGCGATGGCCACGCCGCCCAGCCACGCGCCGCCCGCATTGGCGAGGTTGAAGGCGGAGTGGTTGGAGGCGGAGGCCAGGGTGGGTGCCGAACGAGCCTTGTTCATGACCAGCATCTGGAGCGGGGTGGTGGTCATGAAGCCGACCGCGCCCAGCACCACCACCGTGGCCAGCGCCGCCCACTTGATGTGCACCGTGACGTCGAACACCATCAGCACCACGGCCAGTGCCGCCAGCGAGCCGTACAGGGTGGGCCGTAGGGCACGGTCCGTGAGCGGGCCCGCGGCCAGCGCGCCCAGGGTCATACCGATACCGAAGAGGGCGAGGACGACCGTGACGGAGGACTCGGCGAAGCCGGTGACCTCGGTCATCATCGAGGCGAGATAGCTGTAGACGGCGAACACCCCGGCGAAGCCGAAGACGGCGGTGAGCAGACCGAGCAGCACCTGCCGGTCGCGGAGCGCACCCAGCTCGCGGCGGAGGCCGCCGTGCTGGTCCAGCGGGACCTGCGGGACGAGGCGGGCGATGGCGGCCATGGCCACCACCCCGATCCCGGCGACCACCAGGAAGGTCGCCCGCCAGCCCAGGTGCTGGCCGAGCAGGGTGGCCACGGGGACGCCGACGATGTTGGCGATGGTCAGGCCCAGGAACATGGTGGCGACCGCGCGGGCCCGCCGCTCCTCGGCGACCAGCCGGGCGGCGACCACCGCGCCGACGCCGAAGAAGGCGCCGTGCGGCAGTCCCGCGAGCACCCGCGCCGCCACCAGCGACCCGAAGGAGGGCGCGAGCGCGGAGGCGAGGTTGCCGACGGTGAAGAGCGCCATGAGCAGCACCAGCATCCGCTTGCGCGGTACGCGGGAGCCGAGGGCGGTGAGCAGCGGAGCGCCGACCACGACGCCGATGGCGTACGCGGAGACGAGGTATCCGGCGGTGGGCACGGAGGTGCCCAGATCGTCCGCGACGTTGGGCAGCAGGCCCATCATCACGAATTCGGTGGTGCCGATGCCAAAAGCGCTCACAGCCAGCGCGAGCAGAGGCAGGGGCATGAGAGACCTTTCGCAACGAAGGAGAAACGGCGGAGAGACCATCCGCACGGGCAAGGATATGTTCTCCCGCTAAACAAAGTCTCTCACGCCGTTTGTTCCCCCGGTGCGACAGCGAGGTGAACAGCCGGGGACCGCCGCGGGACCGCCGCGCGGCCGCCGCGGCCCGGTCTCAGAAGTCGACCGACGCCGACACCGGCAGGTGGTCGCTGCCGGTCTCCTTCAGCGTCCACGCCCCCACCGGGTCCAGCCCGCGCACCATGATCTGGTCGATCCGCGCCATCGGGAACGAGGCGGGCCAGCTGAAGCCGAAGCCGTCACCGGCGGCGCCCTGCGCGGAGCGCATCTGGGAGGTGACGGGGGCCAGCGCCCGGTCGTTCATCGTGCCGTTCAGATCGCCGAGCAGCACCACCCGCTTCAGCCGCTCGCCCGAGATGGCCCGGCCCAGCGCCGCGGCGCTGGCGTCGCGCTGTCCGGCGGTGAAGCCCGCGTTGAACCGCACCCGCACCGACGGCAGATGGGCCGCGTAGACGCCGACCTCGCCCTGCGGCGCGGCGACGGTGGTGCGCAGCGCACGGGTCCAGCCGAGCTTGATGTCCACCGGTTCGGTGCCGGAGAGCCGGTACTTGCTCCAGACGCCGACCGTGCCGCGCACCGCGTGGTACGGGTAGGTGTCCTTCAGCGCCCGCTCGTAGACCGGCACCGCGTCCCCGGTGAGCTCCTCCAGGGCCACCACATCGGCGCCCGAGGTGCGCAGCACATCGGCGGTGCCGCGCGGATCGCGGTTCTCCGCGTTGACGTTGTGGGTGACGACGGACAGATCACCGCCGTGGCCCGCCTTGTCGAAGAACATCAGCCCGCCGAAGAGGTTCAGCCAGACGGTGACCGGCAGCACCAGCGCGATGACGGCGCTGGCCGACCGCCGGACCAGGCCCAGCACCAGCAGGACCGGGATGAGCAGTCCGAGCCAGGGCAGGAAGGTCTCCAGCAGACTGCCGAGGTTGCCGACGTCGTTGGGGATCTCCGCGTGGAGGATCATCACCAGCGCGAGCAGGACCGCGATACCCGCGAGCACCAGTCCGCGCCGCCAGATCCCGCGGTCGCCGCGGAGCCGGCCCAGCAGAAGGGCGACCCTGGAGCCGGAGCGCTGGGGGGCGCCCCCGGGCCGGTCCGTCTCCTGCGTGTTCGCCTGCGCCATTCGCTGTTACCTCACTGCCTCAACTGCCGCGCCTAGGTGAAGACCATAGGCGATGACCAGGGCTTTTCCTGACGCCATCGTCAGGGGTTCCCCTTGTCGAGGACGAGCGGGGATCGAGCGGGGGTTCCGAGTCCGGGCGGACAGGCGCCTGTTGTGACACAACACGCACACATCCCGCCGCGGCGGACCGGGGCACCGTCACCCCCGACGGTCACCCGCGCGGGGAGCCTGCCCGCGCGCCTTCCCTGTCCGCGCGGGGACACACTCCCTATCCGCGCGGGGGCACGCCCTCTCCGCGCGGAGACACTCCCTCCAGCACCGTGTCCACGATGCTCTCGGCCAGCCCCTCCGGCAGTTCCCGCCATTCGTGCAGGATGGCGCGGGTCAGCATCGGCCCGGTGAACAGCTCACCGAGCAGTTCCAGGTCCACATCGCCGCGGATCTCCCCGCGCTCGACGCCCTGCCGCAGCACCTCGTACAGCGAGGCGCGCCGGGCCGCTATGACGTTCTCCTCGTAGGCCCGCCACAGTTCGCGGTTGGCGTGCATCTGGGTGACCACGCTGCGCAGCAGGGCCGAGTTGCGCTTGGCCAGTCCGCGCCGCCGCATGAACTCCAGGATGGTGACGATGTCGTCGCGGGCCGAGATCCCGGCCGGTTCCGGACCGGCCTCCTCCAGGGAACGCAGCACATCGAGCAGCAGGGCGTCCTTACCGGGCCAGCGGCGGTAGACGGTGGCCTTGCCGACGCCCGCCTCGCGCGCGATCCGCTCGATCGACAGCCCGTCGACCGTGGCGCCCTCCTCCAGCAGCCGCAGCGCGGCCTCGATGATCGCGGCGTCGGCGGCGGGGCTGCGCGGCCGCCCGCGGACCTTGGCGACGGCACAGTCGAGTGGAGCCCCGTCGCCGGGATCCGTCACATCGGCCGCCACATCGGTCATCGCTTCGCCTCCGCCTCCGTCCGTTCCCGCGGCCGACCGCCCTCGGGCGCCTGGTCACCGCTGTCCTTGCCGGGCAGAAAGGCTAGTACGACCAGCGCACCGAACAGGGCCACACCGGCCGAGCCCAGTGCCGTGATGTGCATGGCGTGGACGAAGGAGTCCTGGGCCGGGCCGATCAGCGCCTCGCCCTTGGGGCCGAGCCGTTCGGCGAGGCCGAGGGTGGCCTCGACGGACTCGCCCGCGGTGTGCCGTACGGAGTCGGGCAGCCCGGGGACGGTGTCCAGGGTGTCCTGGATGCCCTCGCGGTAGGCGGTGGAGAGCACCGAACCGAGGACGGCGACGCCGAGCGCACCGCCCACCTGCCGGAAGGTGTTGTTCAGCGCCGAGCCGGAACCGGCCTTCTCCCGGGGCAGCGCCTGCATGATCGAGGTGGTGACCGGCGGCATGATGTGCGCCATCCCGGCGCCCTGGGCGAAGAACAGCACTTCGAGGATCCACATCGGGCTGTCCACGTCCAGCAGCAGGAACCCGCTCATCGCGGCGGCCACCAGCAGCATCCCGCCGGTGCACACCGCGCGGGCGCCGAACCGCTCGACGACCAGCCGGGCGCGCGGCGCGAAGATCAGCTGGGCGATGGCCAGCGGCAGGATCAGCAGCCCGGACTCCAGCGCGCTGTAGCCGCGCACGCTCTGGATGTAGAAGACCATGAAGAAGGTCACGCCCATGAGGGCGAAGAAGACCAGGGCGATGGCGGCGATGGCGGCCGAGAAGGCGGGCTTGCGGAAGTAGCCGACGTCGATCGAGGGGTGATCGGTGCGCTTCTCGTGCAGGACGAACACGGTGAGCACGGCGAGCCCGCCGCCGATCGTGGCCAGCACCTGAGGGTCGGCGAAGTCGGCGATCTGGCCGCCCTTGATGATGCCGTAGACCAGCAGCACCAGACCGATGACGGAGAGCACCACACCCAGCGGGTCCAGCCGTCCGGGCCTGGGGTCCTTGGAGTCGGGTACCAGCAGCACCATCGCGATGAGCCCGACGATGACGACGGGGACGTTGACGAAGAAGACCGAGCCCCACCAGAAGTGCTCCAGGAGCAGTCCGCCGGTGATCGGGCCGATGGCGATGGCGAGGCCGACCGCGGCGACCCAGATGCCGATGGCCTTCGCCTGCTCCTCGCGTTCGAAGACGTTGACCAGGATGGCGAGGGTCGCGGGCATCACGAAGGCGGCGCCCAGGCCCATCAGCGCGCGGAAGCCGATCAGCTCGCCGGGCGAACCGGAGAACGCGGCCAGCACCGAGCCGATGCCGAATACGGCCATCCCGCCGAGCAGCACCTTCTTGCGGCCCAGCCGGTCACCGAGGAGTCCGGCGGTGAACAGCAGCCCGGCGAAGACCAGGGTGTAGGAGTTGATCGCCCACTCCAGCTCGGACTGGGTGGCGCCGAGACCGGTGGGTTCGGGCGAGGCGATGGTCTTCATCGCCACGTTGAGTATGGAGTTGTCGAGAACGACGACCAGGACGCTGAACATCAGGACGACGAGGATCGCCCACCGTCTGCGGTGGATCGCCTCGGAGACGCCGGACCCGCCGGAGGCGTCCTGGGTGTCGGAAGGGGTTGCCATACCGGCCAGGCTAGGACAGTTACGATACGGATCCGTCTCGTATTGAAAACTCTTTGCGATGCTTTGGCCAACGGAGGGGGTTCAGGACGGCGGACGAGGGGCCGGCGCGAGGGTGGCCAAGGCCACCGCCCCGGACCTCCCGGACCCACTTTCCCCCCGCCCGGAGCCGTGCCAGCATGGGGGTGGTCCGGGGACGCCGTCAGGGCGCCTCGAGATGACGAACAGGAGCCGTCGCAATGACGCACGTCAGCCCTGCGCAGAATCAGTCCGGCAGCAGCGGAAACGGTCCGGCAGCGGCCGCCAAGGCACTGTACGGAGGGACCGGATCCCGCCGCATCACCGTCCGTGACATCTCGGCCGCCAAGGAGCGCGGCGAGAAGTGGCCCATGCTCACCGCCTACGACGCGATGACCGCCTCCGTCTTCGACCAGGCGGGCATCCCGGTGATGCTGGTCGGCGACTCGATGGGCAACTGCCACCTCGGCTACGAGTCCACCGTGCCCGTCACGATGGACGAGATGACCCTGCTGTCCGCCGCCGTCGTACGCGGCACCCAGCGCGCCCTCATCGTCGGCGACCTGCCCTTCGGGTCCTACCAGGAGGGCCCGGTCCAGGCCCTGCGCAACGCCACCCGGCTGATCAAGGACGCCGGGGTCGGCGCGGTGAAGCTGGAGGGCGGTGAGCGCTCCGCCCACCAGATCGAGCTGCTGGTCCAGGCCGGGATCCCGGTGATGGCCCATGTCGGCCTCACTCCGCAGTCCGTCAATGCCTACGGCGGCTACCCCGTCCAGGGGCGCGGCGAGGAGGCCGCCCAGCAGCTCCTGCGGGACGCCAAGGCGGTGCAGGACGCGGGCGCCTTCGCGGTCGTCCTGGAGCTGGTCCCGGCCGAGCTGGCCGCCGAGGTGACCCGCTCGCTGCACATCCCCACCGTCGGCATCGGCGCGGGCCCCGACTGCGACGCCCAGGTCCTGGTGTGGACCGATATGGCGGGGATGACCGACGGCCGGGTGCCGCGCTTCGTCAAGCAGTACGCCGAGCTGCGCCAGAGCCTCGGCGACGCCGCACGGGCCTTCGCGGAGGACGTGGTCGGCGGGGCGTACCCGACCGCGGAGCACTCCTTCCGCTGACCCTGTCCGGGGGCCGTGAGCGGCCCCGGTGAGCCACCGCGGTACACCGACAGCCCGCCGATCTTCCCCCGTCGGCGGGCTGTCCGGCGTTTGTCCACAGCTTGTCTGCCGTCTGTCGGTGGTCTGTCGGTGGCCGCTGTCATGGTGAGGGCATGAAGCGACAGGAACACACGATCAGGGGCGGCAACGCCGTCGTAGTTCGGGGGCTGGTCAAGCACTTCGGTGACACCAAAGCGGTCGACGGCGTCGACCTGGAGGTCCCGGAGGGCACTGTCCTCGGTGTGCTCGGCCCGAACGGGGCCGGGAAGACCACCCTCGTCCGCTGTCTGTCCACCCTGCTGGTGCCCGATGCCGGGACCGCCGTGGTGGCCGGGTACGACGTGGTGAAACAGCCCCGCCAGCTACGCCGCACCATCGGGCTCACCGGGCAGTACGCCTCGGTGGACGAGAAGCTGTCGGGCTGGGAGAACCTCTACATGATCGGGCGGCT
This sequence comes from Streptomyces cucumeris, assembly GCF_024295805.1. Classification (GTDB taxonomy): domain Bacteria; phylum Actinomycetota; class Actinomycetes; order Streptomycetales; family Streptomycetaceae; genus Streptomyces; species Streptomyces cucumeris. The sequence goes on along the minus strand of NZ_JANCLX010000015.1, from coordinate 110,411 downwards.
GCTCGATCTGTCCCGCAAGGACGCCCGCCGCCGTGCGGACGCGATGCTGGAGCGGTTCTCGCTGACCGACGCCGCCAAGCGGGCCGCGCGCACCTACTCCGGCGGTATGCGCCGCAGGCTCGACCTGGCCGCGTCCATGATCGGGCAGCCCTCGGTGCTCTATCTGGACGAGCCCACCACCGGTCTGGACCCCCGCACCCGCAACGAGGTGTGGGACGAGGTCAGGCGGATGGTCTCCGACGGCACCACCGTGCTGCTCACCACCCAGTACATGGAGGAGGCCGAGCAGCTCGCACACGATCTGACGGTCATCGACCGCGGCAAGGTCATCGCCGAGGGCCGGGTCAACGAGCTCAAGGCGAAGGTCGGCGGGCGCACCCTCCAGATCCGCCCCTCCGACCCCCTGGAGCTGCCCCGCATGGTCGGCGCCATCGCCCAGGCCGGCCTCGACGGGGTCGGCAGCGCCACCGCGGACACCGAGGAGGGCATGGTCAACGTGCCCATCATCAGCGATGAGCAGCTCACCGCAGTGATCGGGCTGCTCGGTGAGCGCGGCTTCACCATCGCCGGGATCGACACCCATCTGCCCAGCCTCGACGAGGTGTTCCTCGCCATCACCGGCCAGAAGACCTCCACCCCCGAGGACGAGACCACCACGCACGACGTCGTTGAGGAGGTCGCCGCATGAGCGCGGCAACGATGACCGCGCCCGCCAAGGCGCTTCCCGGCGAGGGCCGGATCGGACTGCGGGCCAATCTGCGCCATATCGGCGCGCTGGTCCGCCGGAACGCCCTGCAGATCAAGCAGGACCCGGAGTCGATGTTCGACGCCGTGATGATGCCCATCATCTTCTCGCTGCTGTTCGTGTACGTCTTCGGCGGCGCGGTGGCGGCGGGCGACCGGGGTGCCTACGTCAACTACTTCATCCCCGGGATGATGGCGATGGGCGGTCTGAACATCGCGATGTCGGTCGGCACCGGTGTCAACGACGACTTCCAGAAGGGGGTCATGGACCGCTTCCGCACGATGCCGATCGCCCGTTCCTCGGTGCTGATCGCCAAGCTGGTCGTGGAGACCGGCCGGATGCTGGTGTCCACCCTCATCCTGCTGGCCATGGGCTTCCTCATGGGCTTCGACCTCAAGACCGGTCCGCTGGAGCTGCTGGGCGCGATCGCGCTCTCGCTCCTCTTCGGCTCCTCGCTGACCTGGATCTTCATGCTGCTCGGACTGTCCATGAAGACCCCTCAGGCCGTCCAGGGCGTGGGGATGCTGGTGATCATGCCGCTCCAGTTCGGCTCGTCCATCTTCGCGCCGACCAGCACCATGCCCGGCTGGCTGCAGTCCTTCACCGACTACAACCCGCTGTCCCAGCTCGCGGATGCCGCGCGGGCGCTGACCAGCGGCCATGGCGCGATCGCCCATCCGGTGACCGTCTGTCTGGTGTGGGCGGTGGGCATCACGGTGATCACGGCTCCGCTCGCGGTCGCCAAGTTCCGCAACAAGACCACCTGAGGGGGTGGGGGTATCTCCGCCGGCCCCGACCGCCGATCATGTGTGCTGCACAGGGGGCAGCACACAGGTCCGGCGGCCGGGGCCGGCGGCCGTGACGCCGCCCCATGGACCACGCCGTACCCAGGCGGTCACGGAGGAAAGAGCACCCTTGTCCACCAACGCGTCCCGGAGTCTGTTCCGGAACCGGAAGTCCCTGTGGTGGCTGGCGGGCACACCGCTGGCCTACCTCGGTGTCCTTCCGTTCGCCAACCGGGTGCACCCCACCCTGCTCGGCATCCCCTTCCTCGCGCTGTGGCTGCTGGTCGCCACCCTGCTCACCCCGCTGTTCGTCTGGCTCGCCGCCCGGCGGGACCCGGTGTGGCTGGCGGCGCGGGACCGGGGCCGGGGCCCGGTTCCGGCGGATGGGGAAGGCCCGGCCGGTACGGCGGAGGGCGGGGTCCGATGAGCGCGGACGCGGCCGTCTCGGTCTCCGTCCTGGGCCTGTTCATGCCCGCCACCCTCGGCCTGGGGATCGCCGCCGCCCGCGGCCGGTCCGGCCGCGACCTCGCCGACTGGTCCGTCGGCGGCCGCAGTATGGGCCTGGTCCTCACGCTGGTGCTGATGGCGGGTGAGACGTACACCAGCTTCAGCTACCTCGGGGCCGCCGGGTGGTCGTACACCCACGGGCTGTCCGGGCTGTACGTGGTGGCCTACCTCTCCATCGGTATGACGGTCAGCTATCTCGTCGGACCGGTCCTGTGGTCCTACGCCCGCACCCACGGACTGCACAACATCAGCGACATCGTGGCCCACCGCTTCGCCGCGCCCTGGTTCGGCGCGGTCATCGCGGTGCTGGCCACGGTGTTCGTGCTGCCGTACATCCAGCTCCAGATCACCGGTATGGGCGTGGTGGTCGCCACCGTCAGCTACGGCACGATCGGGCTGTCGCTCGCCTATCTGCTGGCGTTCCTGATCTCCGAAGTGTTCGTCCTCGTCAGCGGGTTGCGCGGCAGTGCGTGGGTCTCGGTGCTCAAGGACAGCCTGGTCGTCATCACCCTCGCGGTCGTCTTCGTATACGTCCCGCTGCACCACTTCGGCGGCTACGGCGATCTGCTGCACCGGCTCACCACCGAACGCGGCGCCTGGCTGACCCTGCCCGGCCCCGCCGACAAGGCGCTCGGGCTGAGCTGGTTCATCTCCACCGCGGTGCTCAACGGCGTGGTCTACACGGTCTTCCCGACCCAGGTGGCCGGGTTCCTCGGGGCGCGCAGCGCGCAGGTGCTGCGGCGCAACGCCATGCTGATGCCGTTCTACCAGGTACTGTTGTTCGTGCCCGTGCTGCTCGGCATGGCCGCCCTCTTCGTCGCCCCGGGGCTCGGGGACTCCAACCTCGCCCTCTTCGAGATGATCAGCAAGGACATGCCCGCCTGGCTGCTCGGGGTGATCGGCGCCGCCGGGGCGCTCTCCTCGATCGTGCCCACGGCCGTCTTCATGCTGGTCATCGGGACCATGTGGGGGCGTTCGGTACTGGGCGCCCATCCGCGGACGGCGGCGCGCCAGCGGGAGCTGTCCCAGGCGGTCACCCTGCTGGCCGGGGTGGTGGCGCTGGTGATGACCTACGCCTTCCCCACCGCGCTGGTCCGGCTGTCCGTGCTCAGCTACGAGGGCATGGCCCAACTGTTGCCCGCCGTGCTGATCGCACTGCTGTGGCGCCGGATGTCGGCGCTCGCGGCGATGGCCGGGATCGCGGTCGGCGTGGGGCTGGTGTTCTGGTTCGTCTTCACCGACCGCGACCCCTTCCACGGCGTGAACGCGGGTCTCCTCGCGCTCGCGGCCAATCTGCTGGTGACGGTGGCCCTCACGCTCTGGCGCCCGGCCGACACCCCGGACGACCGGCTCGCGCGTCCGGAGGAGCACACGCACGAGGAGGACCGCGCACCGGCGCCGAGCGGGTGAGGCCCCGACACGGGATGCGGGCCCCGGCGTGGGGGCCGGGGTCAGAGCAGGGCGATGGCCTCGGGCAGCGTCAGGGCGGTGCCCTCGCCGTACGCCCGCTCGTACGCCGCGTCCCCCAGCCCCGCCCGCGCCGTGGCCTCGGTGCGCTCCCGGCTCGTCCGTTCGACACCGGAACGCCATTGGTGCTGGGCGCGGCGCAGTTCGTCGTACGCCCCCAGCAGCCGCGCCGTGGTGGCGGCACGCTCCGCGCCGCCGAGCCGGCCCAGCGCCTCGGCCCCGGTCAGCAACTGGGTCACCGGGAGGAACGGCGCGACCAGCTCGGTCATCCGGCCCGTCGTCTTCACCAGCGCGGTCCGCACCCGCTCCAGGGCCTCGTCCGGCCGCCCCTCCTCCAGGTCCAGCCAGGCGAGCATCCCCTCCGTCACGCCCTGGAACAGCGGCAGCGCCCGGATCGCGAACTCCGCGTACAGCGCGTCCAGTTCGGCGCGCGCCTCGGCGAACCGGCCCGTCGTGCCGTAGCGCAGCGCCAGGTGCATCCGTGCGTACGACAGGGCCTCGGCGCCCGCCTGCGGCCCCCGTTCGACCACCTCGCGCAGCGTCCGTTCGCCCGCGGCGGCCTCCTCCTCGTCCCCGAACTCCACGAACACCCCGGCCAGTCGGCACCGGAGCAGCACCACCTGCTCATGGGCGCCGAGTTCCTCGGCACAGCGGATCGCCGCGCGGTAGTCCTCGGCGGCGGCCGCGCCCTCGCCCCGCTGCTCCCGGGTCTCGCCGCGGCCGGACAGCGCTTCGGCCGCGCCCCAGGAGTCACCGAGCCGGAGGAAGATCTCCAGGCTCTCGTCGGCGTCGGGGGTCCCGTCCCGGGTCCCGCCGCCGCGCTCGTTGAGCAGCTTGGCGCGCAGTTGGAGGGCGAAGGCCAGCTCCCAGGTGTAGCCCAGCTCCCGGCAGGTGCGCACGGTTTCATCGGCCATCCCGCGCAGCAGGCCGAAGTCACCCTTGATGATCACCGCGAAGAACCACAGGAGCCCCGGGAGGCGGCAGGTCTGCGGCAGTCCGGCCCGGTAGGCGGCGACGATCCCCTCCAGCTCGCGCTGTGCGGTCTCGTTCGCCATGGACTGGAGGTCGCCCTCGATGTTGGCCAGGGCGAACAGCCGCACTCCGCGCCGGGCTTCGGCCAGCAGCCCGGGCGGCATCGGGGGCGGGGCGTCGATACAGCTCCGGAGCAGCGGCGGGGCGGGGGCCACCGGCCGCAGGAACGGGTCAGGGCCGAGCCCGGCGGCGGCCGTGGCCCAGTGGCGGGCGTCGGCGCGGTGCCCGCGCAGGTTCCAGAACCAGCCGAGGGAGAGCACCAGGCACAGCGCCTCCTGCTCGTCGCGGGCGGCGACGGCGCGGCGCAGCGCGGTGCGCAGATTCTCGTGTTCGCTCTCCAGCCGGTCCAGCCCGGCGCGCTGGGCGGGGCCGCGCAGCAACGGGTCGGTGGTGCGGGCCAGTTCCCGGTACGCGATGAGGTGGCGGCCCTCGGCCCTGGTCCGCTCCCCCGCCTCGTCCAGGCGCTCGCCCGCGTACTCGGCGACGGTCTCCAGCAGCCGGTAGCGCATCTCGCCGGTCGTCGTCGAAGGTGCGGCCACGACAAGCGACTTATCGACAAGTGAACCCAGCAGGGTGGCCACGTCACGGGGATCGACGGCGTCGGGGCCGTGGGTGGCGTCGGCGCCGCGGGCCTGGTCCGCGCAGACCGCTTCGGCCGCCTGGAGTTCGCAGCCGCCCGCGAAGACCGACAGCCGGCGCAGGACGGTGCGTTCACGGTCGTCGAGCAGGTCCCAGGACCAGTCGACGACCGCCCTGAGGGTCTGCTGGCGCGGCAACACGGTCCTGCTGCCGCTGGTCAGCAGACGGAAGCGGTCGTCGAGCCGGTCGGCGAGCTGCCGCGGGGTGAGCAACCGCAGCCGGGCGGCGGCCAGTTCGATGGCCAGCGGCAGCCCGTCGAGACGACGGCAGATCTCGGCGCAGGCCGCCGGGTCGTCCTCCGTACGGAACCCCTGCCGTGCCGCCGCGCCCCGGTCCTGGAGCAGCCGCAGCGCGACCGGGTCCGGCAGCGGTTCGACGGGCCGGAGCAACTCCCCGGGCACGGCGAGGGGTTCACGGCTGGTGGCCAGGACGGTGACGCCGGGGCAGCGGGCGAGCAGGGTGTCGGCGAGCCGGGCGGCGGCCTCGACGAGGTGTTCGCAGTTGTCGAGCACGAGCAGCATGCGGCGGGGTTCGCAGTGCTCCACGAGCCGGTTGAGCGGGTCGTGGCTCGCGGGGTCGGCGGCGGCCCGCAGCCCCTCGGCGGCGGTGCCGCGGATGACGGTCTCGCGTCCGCCGAGTGCGGTGAGCACCGTCTCCGGGACGGTGGCGGGGTCGTCGACGGGAGCCAGTTCGGCCAGCCAGACCCCGTCCGGCCAGGCGGCTCCGACGGTGTCGGCGGCCTCCTGCGACAACCGTGTCTTCCCGGCCCCACCGGGTCCGAGCAGGGTCACCAGCCGATGTTCGGCGAGATCCCCCCGCAACCCCTCCAACTCGGCCTCCCGCCCCACGAAGCTGGTCAGCCGGGCCCGCAGATTCCCGCCCCCGGACGGACCCGCCGTAACGGCACGCGTGTCCGCGGAAGCCGCGGGGCCCGGGGACCCGTGCCGCATCCCCGCGACCGCGTGATCCGCGACCCCGTGGGAGGCGGCCGGGCTCCCGGAGCCGGCGGCCCGGGAAACACCGGGTGCCGCCGAAGCGTCCGGGGGCGCGGGGTACGTGGGGGCGTCGGATGCCGCCGGAGACGCTGAGTCCGCGGGAGCACCGGTGCTCGCCGGGCCCACGGGCCCGCCCGGGGCGGCCGGGGTCACGGGGGCCGCGAACTCCCCTGGAACGGCGGGCGCCGACGGGAGCGCGGGATGCGTCGGGGCGACCGGAGCAGCGGAGGCCGAGGGGGCTGCCGAGCCCGCCGGGGGTGTGGGATGCGCCGGAGCCACCGAGGACACCGGGTCCGCCGAAGCGGCGGGCGTCTGGCTCACGCCGCTGCCCGGGGCAGCGGCGCCCCTCGGGGGCGCGGGCGCGGCCGAGGTGTCCGCCCCCGCCGCCCCCGCCGGACCCGCCGGGGGCACGGGGTACGGAAGAGGCGTGGGGGTGAGGAGGGAGGCGTGGAGGGCTCTCAGCTCGGGCCCGGGGTCCGCGCCCAGACGCGTGGCGATCTCGGCGCGGATCGACTCGTACGCCGCGAGCGCCTCCGCCGGGCGGCCCGCGTCCCGCAGGGCCCGGATGCGCAGCGCGTGCAGGGGCTCGTCCAGCGGGTGCACGTCGCACAGTTCGGACAGCGCCGGGAGGATCCGCGCGGCGCGGCCGAGCGCGAGGTCGGCGGCGAACCGGGCGCGGCGCGCGTCCAGGCGGCGGGCCTCGGCACGGGTGGCCGTCGCCGCGCCGCCCGGCAGATCCACGAGGGCGGGCCCGCGCCACAGCGTGAGGGCCGCGCCGAGGAGGTCGGCGGCCCGCTCCGGGGCGCCGTCGGCGAGGGCGCGGACGCCCTCGTCCGTGAGCCGCTCGAAGCGGTGCAGATCGACATCGTCGCGGCCGGCGCCCAGCCGGTAGCCGTCCGGGGCGGAGGCCACGGACTCCTTGCCGAGCGCCCGGCGCAGCCGTCCGACGAGGGCCTGGAGCGCGCCGTACCCGTCGGCGGGTGGATCGTCGTCCCAGATGTCGGCGATGAGGGCACCGGCGGTGCGCGGTCGTCCGGGGTTCAGCGCGAGGGCGGTCAGCAGCGCCCGCAGCCGCGCGCCACCGAGGGCGACGGGGGTGCCGTCGTCACGGTGGGCCTGGGTGGTGCCGAGGATGCCGTAGCGCACGGGCCCATTCTGGTGGATGGCCCAAGCGGTCGGCCGTCGGCCTCAGACCCTGATGAACTGCGACGAGTCGAGAACCAGCGTCTGGTCCTCCACCGGAATCTCGATCTTCTCACCGAAGTCGCCAGTCACGGTGTGCCGATAGCTGCCGCCCTGCGGGCGGGTCAGCAGCGTCCAGCGGGCAGTGAGCACGTCAACAATGAGATACGCCTCGACACCCCGCCTGTGTGGCCCTGATCACCCTCGACCACCTCCGTTCCCCCTCGCCCGGAACTATGCGCACACTGGTCATCGTTCTCTCGCTAGCGATCACCGCGATCACCCCCACCACGGAGACCCCACCCGATGACCACCGCAGTAAGCCGCCGCGACCGGCGGATCAGCCCCGTATTCCTCGGTCTGGTCGCGATCATGGGCGTATCCGCGTGGGCGGTGTGGACGGACTACTCCGCGAGCCCCGGCTTCGCCGTGTTCCTGTTCGTCGTCTCCGGCTGGATCGTCTCGCTGTGTCTGCACGAGTACGCGCACGCCCGCACCGCGCTGCACGGCGGTGATCTGTCGATCGGGGCCAAGGGGTACCTGACCCTGAACCCGCTGAAGTACACGCATGTCGCGCTGAGCATCGTGCTGCCCGTCATCTTCGTGATCATGGGTGGGATCGGGCTGCCGGGCGGTGCGGTGTTCATCGAGCGGCACCGGATCCGGGGGCGGTGGAAGCACAGTCTGATCTCGGCCGCCGGGCCGCTCACCAACGTGCTGTTCGCCGCCGCGCTGACCGCGCCGTTCTGGCTGGGCACGATGGACGGGATACCGGAGGTGTTCCGGTACGCGCTGGCGTTCCTGGCGCTGCTCCAGGTCACCGCCGCGATCCTGAACTCGCTGCCGGTGCCGGGACTGGACGGCTACGGAATGATCGAGCCGTGGCTGTCGTACCGGGTGCGGCGGCAGGTGGAGCCCTACGCGCCGTTCGGGCTGCTGGCGGTCTTCGGGGTGCTGTGGATCCCGGGCGTCAACCAGGCCTTCTTCGACGCGGTGGACGCGATCATGGGGGCGATGGGGGTCACCGAATGGGACACCTACTGGGGCCAGGAGTTCTTCAGGTTCTGGCAGGGCGAGCCGCAGATCCCGGGGATCAGCGGCTAGCCGGTCGCAAAGCCCGGCGCGTCAGCCGGTGACCTCGCGCGCCCCGTCCCGGTCCATCCGGGCCCTGCGCACGTAGTACCAGGTCATATTGGAGGAGACACCCGCGAGCAGGATCCACACCACTCCCAGGAAACTGCCCTGGGAGAAGGACACCACGGCCGCGGCGATGGCGAGGACGCAGACGACGAGGGCGTAGATCGCGAGGCGGGGCATGGGGTGCGGCTCCTGTCGGGGGGTGTTCTCGGCTTCCCGGACATTGTCCCCCATGCCCCGTTCGCGTCCCCCATGCCCGTCGCACGGGTCGTCGCCGGGCATCCGTCAGACGTCGGTGACCCGCAGACCCGCGTGGGCCTTGTAGCGGCGGTTGACCGAGATCAGATTGGCCACCAGCGACTCGACCTGGTGGGCGTTGCGCAGCCGGCCCGCGAAGACGCCTCGCATCCCGGGGATACGCGCGGCCAGCGCCTGGACGATGTCGGTGTCCGCGCGGACCTCGCCCAGCACCATCACATCGGTGTCGATCCGCTCGATCTCCGGGTCCTGGAGCAGCACGGCCGACAGATGGTGGAAGGCGGCGGTGACCCGGGAGTCCGGCAGCAGGGCGGCGGCCTGCTCGGCGGCGCTGCCCTCCTCCGGCTTCAGGGCGTACGCGCCCTTCTTGTCGAAGCCCAGCGGGTTGACGCAGTCGACGACCAGCTTGCCGCTGAGCTCCTCGCGCAGCGACTCCAGCGTCTTGGCGTGGCCGTCCCACGGCACGGCGACGATCACGATGTCGCTGCGCCGGGCGCATTCGGCGTTGTCCGCGCCCTCGATGCCCAGTCCGGCGCCGCCGAGCTCCTCGGCGGCGGTCCGGGCGCGCTCGGCGGCGCGCGAGCCGATGATCACCTTCTGGCCCGCCCTGGCCAGCCGGTAGGCCAGGCCGCGGCCCTGGTCACCGGTACCGCCGAGCACGCCGACGACCAGGCCGGACACATCGGGGAGGTCCCACGGGTCCTTGGCGGGCGCCTTCTTCGCGGGGGCGGTGGTCTCGGGAGTCGCACCATCGGAAGTAGTCATGACAGCGATACTGTCACGCCCGTCTCATGCCTTCACGCTCCCCTCCGTCAGCCCGGTGCGCCAGTACCTCTGGAGGACACCCATCAGCACCATCAGCGGCAGTACGGACAGCAGCGCACCGCCGACCGTGTACTGGTAGAGCTCCGGCTGCCGGTCGGCGTAGCCCTGCCACGAGGTCAGCCCGAGCTGGACCGGATAGAGATCGGAGTCGGAGAGCATCACCAGCGGCAGGAAGAAGTTGTTCCAGATGTGCACGAACTGGAAGAGGAACACGGTGACCAGAGCCGGGGTCATCAGCCGCAGCCCCAGCGTGGTGAAGATCCGGGTCTCGCCCGCCCCGTCGATGCGCGCCGCCTCCAGCAGGGAGCCGGGGACGGCGGCGGCCGCGTAGATGCGGCACAGATAGACGCCGAAGGGGCTGACGACGCTGGGGATGAGCACCGCGGCGTAGGTGTTGGCCAGACCCAGTTCGCTGAAGAGCAGATACAGCGGCAGGGCCAGCGCGGTACCGGGGATGAGCACTCCGGCGAGCACCACGTTGAAGACGGCCTCCCGGCCGGGGAAGCGGTACACCGCCAGGGCGTAGCCCGCGGCGGCCGACAGCAGGGTGGCGACGAGGGCGCCGACGCCCGCGTACAGCAGGCTGTTGAGGAACCAGCGGACGTAGATGCCGTCGTCGTGGGTGAGCACCTGCCGGAGGCGGTCCAGCGGGCGCGGATCGTGGAACCAGAAGCCGAAGGTGCCGAAGAGGTCGCTGCTGGACTTGGTGGCGGAGACCGCAAGCCAGTAGACGGGGGTGAGGAAGTACAGGGCGGCGACGGCGAGCAGCGAGACGGTGATGATCCGGTACCGCAGCGGCGGCCGCGGCCCCGCGCCCCGGCCGGTCCCCCGGCGGCGGTTCTTCTGAGGACGGGGATCCGCCTCCGGCGTGCCGTCGGCCGGAGCATCCTCGGTGAGCCCGGTGGTCATCTGTCCTCACCGTCCCTTCCGCGCTGTCCCACCAGCCGGAGGAAGCCGAAGGACAGCACACACGCCACCAGCGCGAGCAGCACCGCCTCCGCCGCCGCGATGTGCTGGTTGTTGCTGGTGAACGCCTCGTTGTAGGCGGCGAGATTGGGGGTGTAGCCGGAGTCGATGGAGTTGCTGAGCGGTTTGAGCACCTTGGGCTCGGCGAAGAGCTGGAGGGTGCCGATCAGGCTGAAGACGGTGGTGAGCACCAAGGCGGGCCGGATCAGCGGCAGTTTGATGTGCCGGGCCACCTGCCAGGCGCTCGCCCCGTCGATCCGCGCCGCCTCGTACAGCTCGCCGGGGACGGCCTTGAGCTGGGCGATCAGCACCAGCATGTTGTAGCCGGTGAACTGCCAGGTGACGATGTTGGCGATGGACCACAGCACGGCGGAGCGGCCCAGGAAGTCCACCTCCCAGCCCGCCGCGTCGGCCAGTTCCACCAGCGGGCTGATCCCGGGGACGTAGAGGAAGCCCCACAGGATGGACGCGATCACCCCGGGGACGCCGTAGGGCAGGAAGAACGCGGTCCGGAAGAACCCGACCCAGCGCGCCGACGCCGCCTCCAGCAGCAGGGCGAGCGCGGTGGCGAAGGCGATCATCAACGGGATCTGCACCGCCCCGAAGAGCAGCACCCGGCCGAATCCGGTGGTGAACCGGTCGTCCTCCAGCGCGTGGGCGTAGTTGGAGAAGCCCGCCCACACCTCACGGGTCTCACCGCCGAGGCCCAGCGCGCCGGTGCGCTCGGTCTTCAGCACGCTCTCGTAGAGGGCGTAGCCGATGGGTGCGATGAAGCAGAAGAGGAACAGCGCGAGGAACGGCAGCAGGAATCCGGCCGCCGCCCGCGCACCGCGGATCTCCGTCCGGGTGGGCCGTTTCACCCGGCCTCCGCCTTCAGGCCCTTTTCCTTGAGGTCCCAGACCGTCTCGCCCTGCACCTTGGCCAGGGCGGAACGGAAGCTGCCGCCGTTGCCGACGGCGGCGGTGAAGGCGTCGCCGAGCCGCTGGTAGAGGGTGTCGGTGGCCGGTCCCCAGCGCCAGCTGGTGTCCACGCCCCGGCTCGCCTCCGCGAAGACCCGGCTGTAGGTCTGACCGCCGAAGAAGTCCTTGTGCACATCGAGGTCGGAGGTGGCGTAGCCCTTCTTCGCGCCGGGGGTGCCATAGCCGTTCTCGATCAGCAGCGCGATGGAGTCGGGGTCGGTGTTGAGCCAGATGGCGAACTCCAGGGCGTCCTTCGGGTACCTGGTCCCGGCGAAGACGGCGGTGGTGGAACCGCCCCAGTTGGCGTGGGCGTGGCCGCCCTTCTCCCACTGCGGCATGGGCGCCACCCGCCACTTCCCGGCGGTCCGGGGCGCGTTGCCGACGAGCAGCGCGTCCCCCCAGCTTGCGCCGAGCCAGGAGGCCATGGCTCCGGTCTGAATGTCCTTGTACCAGGCGTTCTGCCGGTCCGGAATGGTCTTGATCAGCTTCTGCCGGACCAGGTCGTCCCAGTAGTCGGCGACCTTCCGGGTGGGTTCGTCGTCGAGGGAGACGACCCAGGTGTCGCCCTCGGTGCGGAACCAGCGCGCCCCGGCCTGCCAGGCGAGTCCGGCGAAGCGGTTGCCGTTGGTGGCCGAGAAGGTCTCGATCCAGGCGCCCCTCCGGCGGACCGCCTCGGCGGCTTCGGCGTAGTCGTCCCAGGTGGCGGGGGGTTCGATGGCCCACTTGTCGAAGAGGTCCCGGCGCAGGAACAGCCCCATCGGACCGGACGCCTGGGGTACGGCGTAGACGGCCTTGCCGAAGACGGACTGCTGCCACTGCCAGCCGATGAACCGGTCCTTGTGGGCGGCCACCCCGTACCGGGTGAGGTCGAGGAGACCGTTGTCGATGAGGAAGCTGGGGACGACGGGGTACTCGATCTGGCCGAGGTCCGGCGGCTTGCCCGCCTTGATGGCGGCGTGCATCTTCGCGTACTGCGCACCGTCGACCGCCGAGACCTTCTCGACCTCGACCCGCACCTCGGGATGGCGGCGGTTCCACAGGGCGACGGGCTTGTCGATGCCCGGCACCCAGGACCAGAAGGTGAGGGTGATCTTCTCGCCCTTCTTACGGCCCTCGGGCTCGCCGTCGTCGTCCGAACCACAGCCCGTCAGGGCGAACCCGGCGGCCACGGCGGCCGCTCCGCCGAGGACGGCGCGGCGCGGTGTCCCCGGTCCCTGTGCGTCTGATGCGCTCATACCAGCTCCTCCATCGGAATGCGCCGGAACGTGATGGTCGAGTAGGCGCTGAAGTCGCCGGTCTCGTAGAGCAGTCCGACCGTGTGCTCATCGAGCCGGACCAGGTCCGAATAGGCGGCGGGCAGCCCGTCCACGGTGTGCACCGGCCGCCAGGTGACCCCGCCGTCCCGGCTGGCCCGCACCGTCATCAGCGCCCGGTGCCCGGGGGCGGCCGGGCCGGAGTACAGCAGCACGTCCGGGGTGCCCGGGTGCAGTACACAGCCCTCCACGACCGGGGTGACCAGCCCGGCCTGCGGGCGGAAGGGGGCGGTCAGCGTGGTGCCGCCGTCCAGCGAACGGGCGTCGGCCCGGGTGCCGGGGGCGTTCGCCTCGGTGCGGGTGTTGAAGTAGAGGGTGCCGTCGGGCAGTTCGGCGGCGGTCGTCTCGTTGACGTTGACGTAGCCGTCGGGGTTGTCGTCCACGTACCCGATCCGCCAGGTCGCGCCCTCGTCATCGCTGAGCAGCGCATGTCCGCAGTTGTAGCGGCCCTCGGTCCCGTCGTCGCCGGGGACGGTCGGTGGAGTCGAGTGGTTGGCCGGGACCACGATCCGGCCCGCATGGGGTCCGTGGCGCAGTTGGAGGGCGTGGCCGGGGGTGGTGGCGTACCAGCGCCATCCGGGCCGTTTGGTCTGCTGGGTGATCTCGCGCGGTGCGCTCCAGGTGGCGCCGTCGTCATCGCTGTGGACGACCCACACCCGCCGTCCGTCGGCCGCGGAGACCTCACCGCGCCGGATCCGGTCCTCGGTGGCGGACGCGGCGCTGTGCACCTGCACCAGGACGATCCGGCCGTCATGGGCGCCGCCGGTGAGGACCACGGGGGCCGGATTGCCCGCCGTACCGCCGCCGTTGCGGGTGACGACCCGTAACGCGCCCCAGGTGCGCCCGCCGTCGGCGGACCCTCTGACCACCAGGTCGATGTCACCGTGGTCGGCGGAGGAGCCCACCCGCCCTTCGGCGAAGGCGAGGAGCGTCCCGGCGCGGGTCAGCACCACCGCCGGGATCCGGTAACTCGCGTATCCCCCGGTCCCCGCCCGGTAGGGGACGGACATCTCGTACGGGCGGACCGCCGCGCCGTTCGCCATCAGACCCTCCCGATGCCCCGTCGCAATCGAGTACCGAGCCGGAAAAATGGGACGTAGGACGTCCCTTGTGTGCGGTGACCTTAGGGTTTGTCCAACACACCGTCAAGGGACGGCACATGAACAGTTGGCGATGGCGGGTCCGGGCCTCAAGCGGCCAGGAGGAGCCGGGGTCCTCCCGACGACGGACGGCGGACCGAAATGATCTCCTCCGCGGGGCCGAGGAGCGGTCGGTGGCACGGCCATAGCGTGAACTCCGTTCCGTCCCCCACCACGCGTAAGGATTCCCACCATGGCCCCGGCCCCCAAGAACTTCCTCGAAGGCGCACTCACCCTCGCCGGTGGAGCGATCCTGTGGCTGCTGGACGGGGAGCTCGACATCCCCTTCGTCAATGAGTTCAAGACCGCGATGGTGGTGGCCTGCCTCGGTGTCGTCCAGCTTCTCTACGCCGGCTATCTGGGGCTGAACGGAAGCCGCCGCTCGAAGGGGTGACACCGGCGCGAACCGCCGCTGCCGCACCGCCCGCCCCGGCAGGATGCGGTTGCCATGGATGCCGTACGGGTCGCGCTGCTGCGCGAAGTGCTCGCCGGGACCGAGTGGTTGCAGACCACCCGCCGTTTCGCCGGATCGCTGCGGGCCTCGGTGGGACCGCGGGAGGGCGGACTGCTGCTGATCGGCAGCGAGGAGTACGAGCCCTGGCATCTGGCCGCGCACCTCGATGACGAGGCCGCCTGGTCCGGACTGCCCGAGCTGTCCCCCACCCTGGTCCGCCACCGGGTGCCGGACGGCCCGGTCCCGGCCCATCTGTCCGTGGGGCTCGGACGGCTGGAGGGCGCCGGACGCGGCGAGACACTGCTGGTCGTCACCCCGGGCGACCCCGGGGCGGGCCTGCTGGAGCGGGTGAACGACGCACGCCGGGGCGGCGCGACCGTCCTCGCGCTCGACGGCGGCGACAGCGAGCTGCACACCCTGGCCCATGATGCGCTGGCCGTGCCCGGGGATGCCGGGCTCGACCTCGACACCGTGCAGCACCTGGTGAGCGCGGCGGCCGGGGAGAACAGCCTCCCCGCCCGGCCGGGCCGCCGCCGCTTCGGCGACCGGCTGGCACGGCTGGCCGAACGGCTGACGGCTCCGCCGCCGCCCCGCTGGTGAGGCCGATGCCGACAGGCCGATATTCGGTTGCCCGGCGGGCGGGTCACATCGCACGATGAACCGTTGTGACCCCCACAGATGACCGAGCGCGCAAGCGCGCCCTCCTCCCCGACCTCGCGCCCTGGCGCTCCTCCCGTGACTTCCGCCTGATGTGGACCGCCGGGCTGGTGACCGCCTTCGGCAGCTTCCTGTCGCTGGTGGCGCTGCCCCTCCAGATCAAGGAGCTGACCGGTTCGGCCTTCGCGGTCGGTGCCATCGGCGCGGTCGAACTGGTACCGCTGATCGTCTTCGGGCTCTACGGCGGAGCGCTCGCGGACGCCCTGGACCGCCGGAAGCTGATCCTGCTCACCGAGGCCGGGCTCGGGGTGCTCGCCGCCGTCCTGCTGGTCAACAGCCTGCTGCCGGACCCCATGATCTGGCCGCTGTATGTGGTCGCCGCGCTGACCAGCGCGCTCGTCGGCATCCAGCGTCCGGCCATCGACGCGGTCACCGCCCGGATCGTGCCGCACGACCAGCTCACGGCCGCCGCCGCGCTCAACTCGATGCGCTGGCAGCTCTCGGCGATCGCGGGCCCCTCGCTCGCCGGTGTGGTCGTGGCCTATGCCGGACTGCCTCTCGCCTACGGCCTGGACCTGCTCACCTTCGCCGTCTCCGTCCTGCTCGCCTTCGGACTGTCCCCGGCGCCGCCCGCCCACGACGCCGAGCCGCCATCGCTGCGCGCCATCGCCGAGGGCGCCCGCTACGCCTGGGGGCGCAAGGAACTGCTGGGCACCTACGCGGTGGACATGGTCGCGATGTTCTTCGCCTTCCCGAACGCGATCTTCCCCTTCCTCGCCGATGACCTGGACGCGCCCTGGGCCCTGGGGTTGATGTACGCGGCGGGGTCGGTCGGCTCGATGGTGGTCACCCTGACCAGCGGCTGGACCTCCCGGATCCACCGGCACGGCCGGATGGTGGCGCTGGGCGCCGCGGTGTGGGGGCTGGCGATGGCCGCGGCGGGCTGGCTGGACAACGTCTGGCTGGTGCTGCTCTGCCTCGCGGTGGCGGGCGGCGGCGACATGATCAGCGGACTGTTCCGCGCCACGATCTGGAACCAGACCATCCCCAACCGGCTGCGCGGCCGGCTGGCCGGTATCGAGCTGCTGTCCTACGCGACCGGGCCGCAGCTCGGCCAGGTCCGGGCGGGCACCGTCGCCGGGCTCACCGGGGTGCGGGCGGCGGTGTGGTCGGGCGGGGTGGCGTGCGTGGTCTCCGTGGGCCTGCTGGCGCTGACCCTGCCCCGGCTGATGACCTACGACGTCCGCACCGACGAGCATGCGCGCGAGGTCCGCGAGGCGGCCCCCGCCCCGGCCTGATCCGGGTACGGGGGCGGGTCGGGGGTCAGTCCTCCCGCGGCTCGTTCTGCCAGCGGGGGTCGTTCTGCCACTCCTCGTTCCGCTCGCGCGCGGTCTCCATCGCGTGCCCGGCCTCCTCGCGGCTGGCGTACGGCCCCATGCGGTCGGCGGCGCGGCACTCCGGGCCCTCCTCGACCGTGCCGTGCTTGAGGCAGTAGTACCATTCGCCCGGCTTGCCCTCGGCCTTCTTCTTGAACAGCGCCATCCCGCTCTCCGTCCTCCGCGCGCGCCGTCGCGCACTGCGGCGTTGCCCTTGCGGCCATGCTGCCCGATGCGCCGCCGATACACTCGCTGATATGTCTGGCCAGTCGCTTCTTGTCCCGGGGACGCTTTCCCCCACCCGCCCCGTTCCCACCTCGATCCGGCGTCCGGAGTACGTCGGGAAGGAGAGCCCGACGCCGTACAGCGGGCCCGAGGTCCAGGACGCCGAGACGATCGAGAAGATGCGGATCGCGGGACGGATCGCCGCCCGTGCCATGGCGGAGGCCGCCAAGCTGATCGAGCCCGGTGTCACCACGGACGAGCTGGACCGGGTGGCGCACGAGTACATGTGCGACCACGGTGCCTACCCCTCGACGCTGGGCTACCGCGGATTCCCCAAGTCGCTGTGCTCCTCGCTCAACGAGGTCATCTGCCACGGCATCCCGGACAGCACCGTGCTGCGCGACGGCGACATCGTCAACCTCGACGTCACGGCCTACATCGGCGGGGTGCACGGGGACAACAACGCCACCTACCTCTGCGGTGAGGTGGACGAGGAGTCGCGGCTGCTGGTCGAGCGGACGCGGGAGTCCCTCAACCGCGCGATCAAGGCGGTCAAGCCGGGCCGCCGGATCAACATCATCGGCCGGGTCATCGAGTCGTACGCCAAGCGGTTCGGCTACGGCGTGGTCCGTGACTTCACCGGCCACGGCATCAACACCTCGTTCCACTCGGGCCTGATCGTTCCGCACTACGACAGCCCGCACCACACGACCGAGATCAAGCCGGGGATGACCTTCACCATCGAGCCGATGCTGACGCTGGGCACCCATGAGTACGACATGTGGGACGACGGCTGGACCGTGGTCACCAAGGACCGGAAGCGGACGGCGCAGTTCGAGCACACCCTGGTGGTGACGGAGACGGGCGCGGAGATCCTCACCCTGCCGTAGCCCCGGGGCCGCCGGAAGCGGGCAGCGGACGGTGGACGCGGGGCCCTGACCGGTACGGGGCGGGGGTTTACCGACAGCCTGTCGGGAAATCATTGACGTAGGCGAACCGAGCGGCTTAGGTAAGCCTAACCTACTCGTACCGGTACCCGGAGGTCCACCGTGGACGCCGCACCCGCCGCCCCGACCCCGTTCTCGACGCTCATCCGTACCGCCTCGCACGAGGCGCACACCGAGGCCGAGAACTCGACGTTCATGAGCGACCTGCTCGGGGGCCGCCTCGGCATGACGGCCTACCGGCGCTACACCGAGCAGCTCTGGTTCGTCTACCGCGCCCTGGAGTCCGCCGCCGGGGCCCTGGTGGCGGATCCGGTGGCGGGTCCGTTCATCCGGCCCGAGCTGATCCGCACCGAGGCACTGGAGCGCGATCTGCGCCATCTCGGCGGGCCGGACTGGCGGGCCGGGCTCGTCCCGCTGCCCGCCACCCGGGCGTACGCGGAGCGGGTGGCGTGGTGTGTGCGGGAATGGTCCGCGGGCTATGTCGCCCACCACTACACCCGCTATCTCGGCGATCTCTCCGGCGGGCAGATCATCCGCGGTACGGCGGAGAAGATATGGGGCTTTGCCCGCAAGGGCGACGGAGTGCGGTTCTACGTCTTCGAGGAGATCGGCAACCCGGCCGCGTTCAAGCGCGAGTACCGCACACTGCTGGACGCGCTGCCGGTGGACGATCTGGAGAAGCAGCGCGTGGTCGAGGAGTGCCGACGGGCCTTCGCGCTGAACACCGCGGTCTTCCGGGAGTTGGGGCAGGAGTTCCCGCTCAGCGCGTGAGGGACGGCACGGGAAGCCCGCGCCCACCGGCGGAGGGTCCGGTGAGCGCGGGCTTCCGTCGGTGCCATGGGGTCCCGCCCCACGGCACGGACGGTGTCGCTGCGGCCCGGGGGCGCCGGGCCGCCCCCAGACCCCGACCGGGATACGCGCCCACCCGGGAGGCGGGGCGGCGG
>NZ_JANCLX010000015.1:0-91849 GCF_024295805.1 Streptomyces cucumeris | reverse complement strand
TCCCGGGGGGCCCCCCCCCCCGCACGGCGGGGGGCCGGGGCGCCGGGGGGGGGGGGGCCCCCCACGACACCGCGTCAGGATTCCGCGCCGACCGTGGAGCCGGTGCGGCGGCGGGCCGCCGCGAAGACGGCCGCGGCCCCGACCGCCACCATCGCCGCGGCCCCGCCGACCAGTGCCTCACCGGGGATACCCGCACCGGTGGAGGCCAGCGAGCCGGTGCCACCGCCCGTCGTACCGCCCCCGGTGACGGCTCCCGCGCCACCGTCGCCGCCGGTCGAACCGGAACCGCCGGTCCCGGAGTCGCCGTCCCCGCCACCGGTGTCCCCGGGCAGGCCGGCGCCCTTGTCGAGGGAGACGGTCACACTGACCGGGTCCAGCTTCTCGCCCGGCTGGTAGAAGCCGCCGAACGCCTTGGCGCCGTCGGAGGTGAGGGCGGCCGGGAGACCGCTGAGCGTGATGATGTCGTCCTTCGGCTTCAGCGCACCGGCCTTGGTGGTCAGCTCGGCCAGCCGGACGTCCTGGCTGGTGGTGACCTTGCCGGTGGTGCGGTCCTTGGAGCGCACATCGGCGATCAGCACGCCCTTGGAGCCGTTCACCTCGATGCCCAGATCACTGAACTTCAGGTCCAGCGCGCCCTCATGACCGGTGAAGCGGACGGCCCCGGCGAACTTCGCCTCCAGTGAGCCCTTGTCGGCGTCATGGCTGCCCCGGCCGTCGGGGAAGCGGTAGCCGTCCCCGCGCCGGGTGGCCCCACCGCTGAGAGCGATCTTCCCGTGGGCTATCGGTCCGGTGACGTACTTACGGAACCCCTCCTTCACACCCCAGTCGAGATTCCCGTCGGCCACACCGGGCTCCCCCTCGTCGGGGCCGGAGGTGGTGGGTGTGTCGGTCGGCTTGCCGGTGGGCCCGCCGGTGGTCGGGGTGGCCGTCGGGGTGGTGCTCGCGGTCGGGGTGGGGGTTGCGGTGGTCGGGGTGGTCGAGGGGGTGGGCCCGGCGGGGCCACCCGGGGTCACCGCCAGGGTGGCCGGGTCCAGCTCCTGGCCCTCGGGGTACATGTTGTTGAACGCCTTGGCCCCGGCGGCGGTCAGCTTGGTGGGGATCTTCGCGAACGTCATCCGGCCGCCCTCACCGGTCTCCGGACGCACCTGGGACAGGTCCAGGGTGGCGAGTTCGACATCGTCACTGGTCGTGCCGGAGGCGGTGACATCGGCGGTGATGGCGCCGGTGGTGCCCTTCGTCCGCACCGTGAGGTCGGCGAGGGCGAGATCGAGGGCGCCGTTGTGGCCGGTGAAGCGGACCTTGCCCTTGAAGGTGGTGTCCACGGCGTGGGTGGCGGTGTCATAGCTGCCGGTGCCGTCGGTGAAGGTGAACGGGCCGTTGTCGGGCGCCTGCCGGGCCCCGTCCGACACCTCGATCTTCCCGTGGGCTATCGGTCCCGTGACGTACTTACGGAACCCCTCCTTCACACCCCAGTCCAGGGTGCCGTCCTTCAACTCCAGCGCGGGGGCGCCCGGCGCCTCCCCGGCAGCGTGGGCGGGCAGCACCGCCACGGTGGCGCCGATGGCCGCGGCGGCGGCCACGGCCGTGGCGAGGGCGAGCACGGCGCGCGGTGAGCGTCTGCCGGGAGTGGTCTCGGTGGTGTTCATACGATGCCTCCTGATCGGAGTCGGAAGGAAAGAGGAGCGGGGAAGGGACAGGGGAACGAAGGGGGGTCGGTTCAGTCCGCCGACTCCGCCGACGGCCCGGTGGACGCCCGGGCCGACGCCCGCCGCCGCAGCACGGCGAACGCCACCGCCGCGGCCGCCAATGCACCACCGCCCGCCCCGGCGGCCCACGCCACGGTGGCCGTGGACGGGGATGAACCGCCGGACTCCGCCGCCGTCTTGGGCGATCCGCCGGACGGTGTCCGGCTGGTGGCGCCCGGCTCCGGCGCGGTGGCCGACGGTGCGCTGCCGAGGTCCGGCAGCGGGGGCAGCGCGGCCTTGCCGTCCACGGCGACCGCGAGCGAGACCGGGTCCATGGCGGTGCCCGCCCGGTAGAGGCCGCCGAACGCGGTGGCACCGCGCGCGGTGAGCTTCGCCGGGGCCTCCGCCACCGTGATCAGGCCGTGCTCCGGCCGGAGCCGCTTGACCGCGAACGTGGCCAGCGGCACATCGCGGTCGGTGGAGCGGCCGTCCGCCACATCGGCCGAGAGTGTGCCCCGGCCGTCGGCGATCCATACGGACACCCCGCTCAGCGCGAGGTCCAGCTTGTTGCCGCGGAACCGCAACCTGCCCTGGAAGTCGGCCCGGAGCGTGCCCTTGCGCTCATTGAACTCCCCCTTGCCACGCGGGAAGCGGAACAGCGCGCCACCGTCCTGCGCACCGTCGGACAGCCGCCACTCCCCCCGCGCGATCGGCCCGGTGACGTACTCGCGGAAGGTACGGCGCACCCCCCAGTCGAGGGCCGCCCCGGTGAAGCCGGGGTGCTTCCCGCGCTGGTCGGCCCCTTTCGGTTCCCGGTCGGGGCCGCGGGTGGCGCCGGGCGCGGGCTTCTTCCCGGCGACGTCCGCCGACAGGCTCACCGGGTCCAGCGCGGTGCCCTCGGTGTAGTAGCCCGCGAACGCAGTGGCGCCGCGCGCGGTGAGTCTGGCGGGCAGGTTGGTCAGCGTCACCGGGGAGCCGCCGCCGCGCATGTTCACCCCGCTCAGGTCGAGCGAGGCCAGCGGCACCTGGCTGGACCGGGTGACCGTACCGGTGCCCTTCGCCTTGCTGCTGAGATCGGCGTAGAGGGTGCCGCGGCCACCGGTGATACGCACCGTGGGACGACTGATGGTGAGGTCCAGTTCGTGGTCGCCGTTGGCCTTGCGGTGGCCGGTGAACCGCACCCCGCCCGCGTAACCCGCCCGGAAGGCACCGCTGTCCGGGTCGTAGGTGCCGCTGGCGGAGTGGAAGCGGAACTGGCTGTTGCCGACGGTGGCGGCGCCGTTCCGCAGGCTCCAGCTCCCCTGGGCGATGGGCCCGGTGACATAGCTCTGGAACGAGGACTTGATGCCCCAGTCCAGCCGCCCGCCCGCGACCGTGCGGTCCGCCGCGCGGGCCGCCGTCACCGGCAGGACGCCGGGCAGCGCCGCGCCCAGCAGTGCGGCGCACAGCACCGGTACGGCCCCCACGGCGGATCCGCGGAATGGCTTGAACGACGGCATCACGAGCCCCTTCCACACCTGGCGAAGATTGGTAAGGCTAACCTAAGCTACATCGCATCAGGTCGGAACAGCGCCATCGCGCGGAGAGGCTGACTCGTGGATCAACTGCCGTCGGAGTCACGGCACTTGCGTCATGGACCGCGTCCCACCGGGTGGCCGGCCGCCCTGCTGATCCCGCTGACCGTGCTGGCCCTGCTCGCCCTGAGCGGCTGCGGAGGGTCCGGCGGGGCCACGGAGAAGACCGCCGGACGCGCCCCGGCGGCCGACCGGGTGGAACCGCTGCGCGGTACGCCGAAAGCCACGCTTCCGGCCACCGTGCGGTCCGCCGACGGACATCGGGTGACGGTGCGCGCCACCGACCGGATCGTGCCGCTCAGCGGCTCGCTCTCCGAACTCGTCTTCACCCTGGGCCTGGGCCGCAACGTGGTCGCCCGGGACATCACCGCCACCTTCGCCCAGGCGGCGAAGCTGCCCGTGGTCACCCGCGCCCACGATGTCTCCGCGGAGAGCGTGCTCTCGCTCAAGCCCACCGTGGTGCTGGCCGACACCACCACCGGACCCGGCGAGGCCATCGACCAGATCCGGGACGCCGGGATCCCGCTGGTGCTGTTCGACCCGCCGAAGCGGATGTCCGATATCGACCGCAGGATCGGCGCGGTGGCCGCGGCGCTCGGAGTGCGCGGAGCCGGTGCCGAACTGGTGAAGCGCACCGACCGGCGGATCGCCTCGGTGCGCGGGGAGCTGCCCGCGTCCGGCCGCAAACCCCGTGTCGCCTTCCTCTACGTCCGTGGCTCGGCCTCCGTCTATCTGCTCGGCGGGCGTGACTCGGGCGCGGGTTCGCTGCTGGAGGCGGCCGGGGCGGTGGACGCGGGCAAGGCGTCCGGGCTCACCAAGGACTTCACCCCGATCACCAGCGAGGCCCTCGCCAAGGCCGCGCCGGACGCGATCCTGGTGATGACCAAGGGGCTGGAGTCGGTCGGCGGAATCGACGGGCTGCTGGAACTGCCCGGGGTCGCCGAGACCCCGGCGGGCCTGGACCGCCGGGTGGTCGCCGTGGACGACGGGGTGCTGCTCAACTACGGCCCCCGCACCGATCAGGTACTCGCCTCCCTGGTGGAGCAGTTGCACCCCGAGGACCGGCGTTGAGCGCGCCGCCGCGTCACAGCCCACCGGCACCGGACCTCTCCGCGGAACCGGCCCCGGCCGCCGGGGAGACCCGGCAGGGCCGCCGGACCGGCTGGCTCACCCTCGGGCTCGGCACCGCCCTGGCCGTCCTCGCCCTGCTGTCCGCGTCGATCGGCGCGTATGAGATCCCGCTGGGCGGCATGGTGGACTCCCTGCTGCACCGTGCCGGTCTGGGCGGCGCGGCGCTGGACCGGGTCGGCGAGAGCGTGCTGTGGAACGTCCGGCTGCCGCGGGTGGTGCTCGCGCTGCTGGTCGGGGCGTCGCTGGGCTGTGCGGGCGCGCTGATGCAGGGGGTGTTCGGCAATCCGCTGGCCGAACCGGGCGTGATCGGCATCTCGATGGGCGCCGCCGTGGGCGCGGCCGGTGCCATCGCACTGGGCCTGGACGTCCTGGGCAACTGGACGGTGACCGCGTTCGCGTTCGCCGCAGGGCTGCTGACCGTCCTCCTGGTCTAC
Organism: Streptomyces cucumeris; assembly: GCF_024295805.1. GTDB lineage: Bacteria > Actinomycetota > Actinomycetes > Streptomycetales > Streptomycetaceae > Streptomyces > Streptomyces cucumeris. Next base: position 87,025 of record NZ_JANCLX010000015.1, on the reverse strand, counting down.
GCGCTGTCGCGGCTGGACGGCCGGACCGAGGTGGTCACCCTCATCCTCACCGGGATCGCGGTCAACGCCTTCGCCGGGGCGCTCATCGGACTGGCCGTCTTCTTCGCCGACAACGCCCAGCTCACCCAGATCACCTTCTGGCAGCTCGGCTCACTCGCCCAGGCCACCTGGCCGAAGGTGCTGGCGGTGCTGCCGTGCGCGCTGGCGGGTCTGGCCATCGCCCCGGCCTTCGCCCGGAAGCTGGATCTGCTGGCCCTCGGCGAGCGCCCGGCCCGTCATCTCGGGGTGGACGTCGAGCGGTTGCGGATGACGCTGATCCTCGTGGTGGCGCTGCTGACGGCGGCGGCGGTCGCCGTCGCGGGCGTCATCACCTTCGTCGGACTGCTGGTGCCGCATCTGCTGCGGATGGCGGCCGGGCCCGGACACCGCTTCCTGATCCCCGGCAGCGCCCTGGGCGGTGCGCTGGTGCTGGTGGCGGCGGATCTGGCGGCGCGCACCGTGGCCCAGCCCGCCGAACTGCCGCTGGGCGTGCTCACCGCGCTCTTCGGCAGTCCGTTCTTCTTCTGGCTGCTGCGCAGGACCCGGCGCAGACAGGGGGGCTGGGCATGAGGCGGCTGTTCACCGCGCGGGGACGCCGATCGCCCGGCCCGGTGGCCCCCGGCGCCGTGGTGGCCGAGGCGTCCGGGGCGCGGGTGCGGCTGGCGGGCCGCACGGTGCTCTCGGAGGTGGACCTGACGGTGCGGGCCGGGGAGGTGCTGGCGCTGGTGGGTCCGAACGGCGCGGGCAAGTCCACCCTCTTGGCCGCCCTGGCCGCCGATCTTCCGGTGGAGTCCGGGACGGTACGGCTCGGGGGGCGGCCGGTGGCCGAGTGGGCCCCGGCCGAACTGGCGCTGCGCCGTGCGGTACTCCCCCAGGCCACCACGCTCTCCTTCCCCTTCACCGTGGCGGAGGTGGTCCGGATGGGCCGCGCGCCGTGGGCGGGGACCGCGGCCGAGGACGAGGACGGGGAGGCCGTGGCGGCGGCGATGGCCGCGACCGAGGTGGACGGGTTCGCCGCGCGCCCCTTCTCCTCGCTCTCCGGCGGGGAGCGGGCCCGGGTGGCGCTGGCCCGGGTGCTGGCCCAGCGCACCGCCCTGCTGCTGCTCGACGAGCCGACCGCCGCACTCGATCTGCGCCACCAGGAGCTGGTGCTGCGGCTGGGCCGGGAGCGGGCGGCGGCCGGTGACGCGGTGGTGGTGGTGCTGCACGATCTGGGTCTTGCCGCGGCGTACGCGGACCGGACGGCGGTGCTGCACGAGGGGCGGGTGGTGGCGGAGGGGCCGCCGGAGCGGGTTTTCGACGCGGAACTGCTCTCCCGGGTCTACCGGCAGCCGGTGGAGGTGCTGCCGCACCCCCGCACCACGGAGCTGCTGGTACTGCCGCGGCGCGACGCACCACATGGCGAAATCTTTACCCGATGCAGACCAGATCATGGGAATCCATAGGAACTGTACAGGCAAGCCTCAGTTAAGTTAGGGCAGCCTTATCGGTTCCGTGCCGTTGGGTCCGACCGCCCGTTCCACCCCCTGAGCCTGCCTGGAGCCCCTGTATGCGAGCCGCTCGCACCTCCGTTGTCGCCGCGATATCGGCGCTGACGACGATCACCGCCGTCGCCGGCTGCGCCGAGAAGTCCGACGCCAAGGACTCCGACGCCGTCCAGGTGACCGCCTCCGACGACACGTGCGAGGTCTCGAAGACCTCCTTCCCCGCCGGGCATGTGAAGCTGGCCGTGGAGAACAAGGGTTCCAAGGTCACCGAGGTCTATGTGTACGCCCCCGGCGACCGGATCGTCACCGAGCGGGAGAACATCGGCCCGCACACCAAGACCACGATCAACGCCGAGGTCAAGGCCGGTAGCTACGAGATCGCCTGCAAGCCCGGGATGAAGGGCCACGGCATCCGCCAGAAGGTGTCCGCCACCGGCAAGGGCAAGGTTGCCAAGCGCGACCCCAGGCTGGACAAGGCCGTCGCCGCGTACCGCACCTACGCGCAGACCCAGGCCGACGAGACGCTGCCCGCGGTCGAGAAGTTCACCGACGCGATCAAGAAGGGCGACCTCAAGGCCGCCAAGAAGGCGTACGCCCCCTCCCGTATCGGCTGGGAGCGCACCGAGCCGGTCGCCGAGTCCTTCGGCGATATCGACCCCAAGGTCGATGTGCGCGAGGACGGTCTGGAGAAGGGCCAGAAGTGGACCGGCTGGCACCGGCTGGAGAAGTCCCTGTGGCAGGACAAGAAGATCACCGCGGCCGACAAGGACCTCGCCGACCTGCTGGTGAAGGACCTCAAGGACTGGCAGAAGCGGGTCGGCACCGCCGAGATCACCCCCACCGGTATGGCCAACGGCGCCAAGGAGCTGCTGGACGAGGTGCAGACCGGCAAGGTCACCGGTGAGGAGGAGCGCTACAGCCACACCGACCTGGTGGACTTCAAGGCCAACGTCGAGGGCGCCGAGACCTCGTACACCCTGCTGCGCCCGGTCGCCTCGCAGCGCAAGCCCGCCCTGACCAAGACGCTGGACAAGGAGTTCAAGGCGGTCGACAAGCTGCTGGACGGCTACCGCGAGGGCGATGGCTTCGTCTCCTACGACACCGTCTCCAAGGCGGACCGCAAGAAGCTCTCCGACGCGGTCAACGCACTGGCCGAGCCGCTGTCGCAGCTTGCCGCCGCCGTCGTCGTCGTCAAGAAGTGACGCCGCCGGACCCGTCCACGGAACGCCAACGCAGCAGGGAGAAGCCGGACATGACCGACGATGCCGTGACGAGCCCCTCACGCCGAGCCCTGATCGGCTGGGGAGGTGCCGGGCTCGCGCTCGGCGCCGCGGCCGCCGGGGGTACGGCGGTCGCCCTGGGCGGCGGTGACGGGGACACCACCCGCACGGTGGCGGACAGCGGCGCCGCGGTGCCCTTCTACGGCGCGCACCAGGCGGGCATCGCCACCGCGGTCCAGGACCGGCTGCACTTCGCGGCCTTCGATGTCACCACCGACGACCGTGACGCGCTGATCGCGATGCTCAAGGAGTGGACGAAGGCCGCCGCCCGGATGACCCAGGGCCACTCCGTCGGCGGCGGCGCGGTCAGCGACCTGGCGGAGGCCCCGCCGGACGACACCGGTGAGGCGCTCGGCCTCAAGGCGTCCCGGCTCACCCTCACCATCGGCTTCGGACCGGGGCTGTTCGAGGACAAGAAGGGCAAGGACCGGTTCGGTCTGGCGGGGCGCCGCCCCGAGGGGCTGATCGACCTGCCCGCGTTCCCCGGGGACAACCTCGACGCGGCCCGCAGCGACGGCGATCTGTGCGTCCAGGCGTGCGCCGACGATCCGCAGGTGGCGGTGCACGCCATCCGCAACCTCGCCCGGATCGGCATGGGCACGGTCGCCATCCGCTGGTCCCAGCTCGGCTTCGGCAAGACGTCCTCGACCACACCCGAGGCCCAGACCCCGCGCAACATGATGGGCTTCAAGGACGGCACCCGGAACATCCCGGGCACCGACGAGGCGGCGCTGAAGAAGCACGTCTGGGTCGGCGGGAAGGCGGGCCCGGACTGGCTGGTGGGCGGCTCCTACCTGGTGGCCCGGCGCATCCGGATGCATATCGAGACCTGGGACCGCACCTCGCTCAAGGAGCAGGAGGACATCTTCGGCCGGGACAAGGGCGAGGGCGCGCCCTACGGCAAGCAGCGCGAACGGGACGAGCCCAACCTCAAGGCGATGCTGCCCGACGCCCATGTCCGGCTGGCCCACCCGGACTCCAACGGCGGGGCGCGGCTGCTGCGCCGCGGCTACTCCTTCACCGACGGCACCGACGGTCTGGGACGGCTGGACGCCGGACTGTTCTTCCTCGCCTACCAGCACGACGTGCGCGACGGGTTCGTCACCGTGCAGCGCAATCTGGCGCGGCAGGACGCGCTCAACGAGTACATCCAGCACGTGGGTTCGGCGCTGTTCGCCGTTCCGCCGGGCGTCCGTGACAAGGACGACTGGTGGGGCCGGGCGCTGTTCTCCTGAGGGACTCTGCGAGAGGAAGGCGAACCCCGTGTTCGGCAACTATCTGATCGGTCTGCGCGAAGGGCTCGAAGCCAGCCTGGTCGTGTGCATCCTGGTGGCCTATCTGGTCAAGACCGGGCGGCGGGACGCGCTGCGGCCGGTGTGGCTGGGGATCGGCGCCGCGGTGGCGCTCAGCCTGTCCTTCGGCGCGGCGCTGGAGTTCGGTTCGCAGGAGCTGACCTTCGAGGCGCAGGAGGCGCTGGGCGGTTCACTGTCCATCATCGCGGTCGCCCTGGTGACCTGGATGGTCTTCTGGATGCGGCGCACCGCCCGCCATCTGAAGGCCGAACTGCACGGCAAACTGGACGCCGCGCTGGCGATGGGCACCGGTGCGCTGGTGGTCACCGCGTTCCTGGCGGTGGGCCGGGAGGGTCTGGAGACCGCGCTGTTCATCTGGACCGCGGTCCGGGCGGGCAACAACGGTGCCACGGATCCGCTGCTCGGCGCGGCGCTGGGGCTGTTGACCGCGGTGGTGCTGGGCTGGCTGTTCTACCGGGGCGCGCTGCGGATCAACCTGGCGAAGTTCTTCACCTGGACCGGCGGGATGCTGATCGTGGTGGCCGCCGGGGTGCTGGCGTACGGCTTCCACGACCTCCAGGAGGCCGAGTTCGTGCCCGGCCTGGCCGACCGGGCGTTCGACATCAGTGAGACGGTGCCGCCGGACTCCTGGTACGGCACCCTGCTCAAGGGCGTGTTCAACTTCCAGCCGGACCCGACCTGGGTCCAGGTCACGGTGTGGCTGCTGTATCTGGTCCCCACGCTGGTCTTCTTCTTCTCCCCCGGTAGGGTGTCGCCGTCCGTACGCGCCCCGAAGGAGCAGGAGCCCCATGACACCCAGGCCACCCCGTCGGCGGAAGGCGGTTCGGACGGCCGCGGTGGTGCTGGCGCTGGGGACGGCGCTGACCGGGTGCATGACGGTGCACGGCGAGCGGGAGAACATCCCGTCGGTGGACAGGGCTGAGGCGCCCGAGGCACTCAAGCGGTTCACCGACACCTACAACAAGGCATACCGCGAGCTGGACCCGTCGCTGGCCGGTCAGGTCGAGACGGGTCCGCTCGAGGCCATGACCACCGCGGACCTGAAGGCGCAGCACGCCAACAAGCCGGAGGGCAACCCCGGGTTCCCCGCGCTGGAGCTGACCGGGGCCCGTTACCGGATCCCGAAGCAGGTGGGCTGGCCCAAGTTCTTCGTGGCGGACACCGACAGCAACCGGGACGACAACCGCTGGCTGTTCGTGTTCACCCGGGCGGGTGCGGACGAGCCGTGGAAGGCCGCGTACCTGTCCATCCTCAGCCAGGACGAGGTACCGGACCTGGCGACCGACAAGGACGGCTGGGCACGGCCGGTGGCGGTCCGGGGCCCGGCGCGGGAACTGGCGGTCCGGCCGGACCGGTTGAGCGCCGAGTACACCGATTACCTGATGACGGGCAAGGGCGGCACCTTCGCCGACGGCCAGGCGACGTCCTCGATCCGGGCCACGCGGAAGAAGTTCCTGCGCACGCCGAAGTTCTGGACCGAGTACATCGACACCCCGGCGCAGGGCGGCCGTTACGCCCCGGTGGGGCTGCGCACCCAGGACGGCGGGGCACTGGTGTTCTTCAGCTCCCACCACCGTCAGAAGCAGACGATGGCCAAGGGTTTCCGGCCCAACCCCGACGCGCAGATCAAGGCGCTGATGACGGGCGAGGCGAAGAAGTCGGTGACGCTGACCCGGATCTCGGAGGCCGCGGTACGGGTCCCGGCGGAGGACGCCGCGGACCCCAAGGTGGTGTTCCTCAACCGGCTGGAGGGTGTGACGGCGGCCAAGGGCGAGTGACGCCCGGCCGCGCGCTCCTCACGGCCCGTGTTCCTCTCGCCCGCTACCGCCCCATCGGCCAGGCGGCGTGGTCGTGGTCGTGGTTCTCGCCGACGAACCGGGCGCAGGCGTCGGTCAGCGTCTCCAGCAGCGACAGCGGATCGGGCAGCGGCCGCTCCGGGCCGAGCAGCCAGCCCACATGGCCGTCCCCCGGCAGCCGCGCGGGCGGTACCAGGACGTAGCTGCCGCGGCAGTGCCAGCGCAGCCCGGGGTGCTCGTCCATGGTCTCGGGGTGGCAGTCCAGCTCGCACGGCCACCACTCGTCCTCGTCGTCCGGGGTGCCGCGGGTGGCGGTGAAGAACAGCATCCGGCTCTGCTGGAGATCGGCGCTGCTGGTGGCGACGGGTCCGATCTCGATCCCGGCCTCGCCGAGCACCTCCATGGCCTGCCGTCCGGCGTCCGCGGGGACGTCGAGCACATCGTGGACGATGCCGGTGGCGGTGATGAAGTTGGCCTGCTGATCGGCGCGCAGCCATCCGGCGACCTTGTCCGGGTCGGTGGTGGCCTGGGTCTGCCAGGCGAAGGAGACGGGGTGGCGGGCCGGGGTGGGACAGCCGATGCGGTCACAGGAACAGCCGTAGCCGGACGGATGGGCGGCCGGCGCGAGCGGGAATCCCGCGGCCGCGGCGGCCATGAGCAGGTCCTCGCGGACGCCCCCGGCGCCCGCTCCCGTGCCGGTATCGCCGCCCGATCCGCTCCTCGGCCGACGCAGCCACTGGGAGAACCTGCCCTTGCGTTCCATCTACCGCCTCGCTTCACCGCCGGTACCGGCGGTACGGCCGGTACCCGATCAATGCTGCCACCATCCTGCTCCCGAGGGGGCCGGTGTCCGCATCCGGGGTACGTGAGGGACCCACGTCCGGGTGCTGATATCAGGGCATAACGGATGTCTCACCCTTAGCGTTCCGTTTATGATCACCAGGCGCTTTGTGACCGGCATGGCGGTGCTCACCCTGTCGATACCGGTGGCCCTCGCGGCCCATCCCGCCACGCGGCCCTCAGCGCGCCGCCCCGCCCCGCTGACCAGCGCCCCGCTCCCGGAGGCGATACGTCCGGCCCGGCCCTCCCGGGCGGTCGTCTACACCGCCCACCGCGGCGGCGCCCTCGAAGAACCCGAGAACAGCATGTCCGGGCTGACCGCCGCCTTCGTCCGGCGGCACGCACAGGTCCTGGACTTCGACACCCGCATGCTGGGGGACGGCACGCTGGTGGTGATCCACGACGCGACGCTGGACCGTACGACGGACCACACCGGCCCCGTGAAGAACCTCACCGCCGCCGACTGGGAGTCCGTACGGCTCCGCCCCGACCCCGCCCTCCCCGGTAGCTGGCGAGCCGAGCGGCCGCCCACCGTCGCCGAGGCGCTGGACCGCTTCGGCGGCCGGACCACACTGATGGTCGAGGCCAAGGACCCGGAGAGCCTGCCGCGGCTGGCCCGGATGATCCGCGAGCGGGGTCTGGTCCGCTCCGTCTTCGTCAACACCAACCATCCCGAGGTGGCCCGGCAGGCCCACGGCCTGGGCGTACGGACCCAGCTCTGGCGGTCCGCCCGCCAGATGACCACCGACCGGCCGCGCGACTGGCGCGGCTTCGTCGAACTGCTGGACGTGGACTACAAGGCGCGCGACGCCGATGTGCGGCGCGCCGTCGCCTCGGGCATCCGCCGGGTCTGGGCACACACCGTGAACACCCCCGGCCAGCGGGACCGGATGCTGCGGCTGGGCTGCGACGGCATCATCACCGACGCGCCGCAGCGGCTGGGCACCCCTCCGCCGCCGGTCCGGGCCTCCACCGGATGGACGGCCGGGCGCGCGGCGCCGGGCGGGCCGGCGCCTAGCGCACGGTGATCCCGCGCAGCGCCATCTCGACCACGGTGTCGCCGTACTCATGGGTCAGCGGCAGGGTGCGCAGCAGCCAGCGGTGGGCCAGCGGCCCGACGATCAGCTCCAGGGCGAGCCGCGGATCGATCGCGGGATCCACCTGCCCGGCGTCCTGCGCGGCGCGCAGCCGGTTCACATAGAGCTGGAGCTGCGGCTCCAGCGCCCGGCGGACGAACTCGGCGCCCAGCTCGGCGTTGATCACGGTCTCGGCGGCCAGGGCGCGCGACGGGGCGTCGTAGCCGGGCGCGTTCAGCTCGTCCACCGTCGCCCGCACCACCGTCTTCAGATCCGCCTCCAGGTCCCCGGTGTCGGGGATCTCGTAGGTGTCCTCGCCGCCCGCCTCCCGGGCGGCCCGCTCGCCGAGCGCCACGAAGGCATCGAGCAGCACCGCGGCCTTCGAGGGCCACCAGCGGTAGATGGTCTGTTTGCCGACCCCGGCGCGGGCGGCGATGGCCTCGATGGTGAGCTTGGGATAGCCCACCTCGCCGACGAGTTCGATGGCGGCGTCGAGAATCGCGCGGTGCGAGCGCTGGCTGCGGCGGGTGGCGTCGGGGGCTGCTTTGTCGGCCATGGCGCCAATCTATCGAAGGACTCGGGTAAAGCGAATCGATACGTATCGTCTCGCATCCGGACAGGCCCTTCCGGCCGGTAGAATCCGCCCAATGCACGCCCCTCACCCCGCCCCCGCCGACGAGACACTGCGCACCGCGCTCGCCGGGCTCCTCGACGGACTGCCGCCCCGCCAGGCGGCGCGGGCGGTCGAGCGGCTGATCGCCAACTACCGCGGCCGCACCCCCACCGACGCACCCGTGCTGCGCGACCGCTCCGATGTCGCCGCGTACGCCGCCTACCGGATGCCCGCGACCTTCGAGGCGGTCCGCGCCGCCCTCGCCGCGTTCCGCGCCCGGGTCCCCGACTGGACCCCGGCCTCGCATATCGACATCGGCGGCGGCACCGGCGCGGCGAGCTGGGCGGTCGCCGCCGCCTGGCCGGACGGCGGCCACACCACCACCGTGCTGGACTGGGCCGAGCCCGCCCTCGCCCTCGGCCGTGAACTGGCCGGCCAGGCGGACTCCGAGGCCCTGCGCGGCGCCCGGTGGCAGCGGCGGGCCATCGGCGACGGTCTCGCCCTCCCCGACCCGACGGACCTCGTCACCGTCTCGTACGTACTCGGCGAGCTGACCGAGGCCGACCGGCACGCCGTCGTCGACGAGGCCGCGCGCACCGCGCGGGCCGTGGTGCTGGTCGAACCGGGCACCCCCGACGGCTTCGCCCGCGTCCGTGAGGCCCGCGACCGGTTCACCGCCGCGGGGCTGACCCTGGTCGCCCCCTGCCCGCACGGCGCGGCCTGCCCCATCGAACCGGGCGCCGACTGGTGCCACTTCGCCGCCCGGGTCAGCCGCTCCTCCCTGCACCGCCAGGTCAAGGGAGGCTCACTGCCGTACGAGGACGAGAAGTTCAGCTATGTGGCCGCGGTCCGCTTCCCCGCCGCACCGGCCCCGTCCCGGGTGACCCGCCATCCGCAGATCCGCAAGGGCCAGGTGCTGCTGGACCTGTGCACCGCGGACGAGGGGCTGACCCGCCGGACCGTCACCAAGCGCCAGGGCCCCCTCTACCGCGCCGCCCGCGACACCGTGTGGGGCGACGGCTGGCCGCCCGCCGAGGACTGACGGCCCCGGCCCGCGAGCGGGACTACGCGCCGCCCCGTACGGCCCGGGCCAGGGCCGTCGCCGCGGCCGCCCTCGGGCGGCTGTCGGCGGGGCGGCGGCGCGGGTGGACGGTGTTGGCCAGCAGGATCAGATAGGAGTCGGTGGCGCGGTCCAGGACCAGACTGGTGCCGGTGAACCCGGTGTGGCCCGCCGCGCCCCGGCCCGCCAACTCCCCCATGAACCACGGCTGGTCGATCTCGAAGCCCAGACCCGGCGCGGTCAGCATCAGCTCCACCGACGCCGGGGAGAGCAGCGGGCCGCCGCCCCGCAGCAGCGCACGGCACAGCGCGGCGAGGTCACCGGCGGTGGCGAAGAGTCCGGCGTGGCCCGCGACACCGCCCAGCGCGTAGGCGTTCTCGTCGTGGACCGTGCCCCGCACCATGCCCCGGTCCAGTTTGCCCCAGGGGCGCCGCTGGTCCTCGGTCGCGGCGATCCGCGGCAGCCAGGAGGCGGGCGGGCGGAAGCGGGTGGAGGTCATCCCGAGGGGAGCGGTGACGGTGTCGTGGACCAGCCGGTCCAGGGGTTCGTCCGCGGCGCCCTCCAGCACCGCCTGGAGCAGCAGGAAGTTGAGGTCGGAGTAGCGGCGCGCGGTGCCGGGCGGGGTGGCCGGGGGTTCGGCGGCCAGCCGGGCCCGCCGCTCCTCGTCGGAGCCGCACTCGTACAGGGGGAGTTCGGGGACCAGGCCCGAGGTGTGGGTGAGGAGCTGCCGCACCGTCATGCCGTGCTCGGCGGCGGCGGTGAACCGCGGGGCGTACGCGGCGACGGGCGCGTCCAGCGCGATCCGTCCGCGTTCGACCGCCCGTACCGCCAGGATGGTGGTGAACAGCTTGGTGAGCGAGGCGAGGTCGAAGACGGTGTCGGTGCGCACCGGCTCCCACCGCTCGCGCGGCAGCTCCCGGTCATGGGCCGCGTGGCGCACCGCCCAGCCGGACGCTTCGAGGACCAGCGGCTCCGGATCCGATCCGGTCCCGGCGGCCACCACCACCCCGGCGCACCACGGGTCCTCCCCCTCGGGGAGCGCCGCCACGTCCCGGACCAGCCGGGACAGTGCGCGGTCACGGCCGGGGTCGAGGTCCGTCTCGTTGCTCGTCGCCACGGACGGCAGGGTACGCGCCCGGCCCGGGACGGGGCCGGACGCGTACCGTCAGCGCGTTCGCGGGGGCGTCAGACGGAGTGCAGACCGGGGTTCCCGGCCTCGCTGACGAACGACGCCGCGGTGGTGAGCGGCGCGCCCGGGGTGCTGACCTTGGCGACCGTCTTGTAGTCGGCCCGCGCCTGCCGCTCGTCCAGCGTGACCGTCACATAGCCGCGCCGGCCGTTGTAGAACTTCATATGCGGGTTGGCCGCCATGTAGGTGGACCAGTTGTCCGGCTTGTCCGCGCCGTCCTTCCCGCTGGTGAGGGAGGTTCCCACGAACTCCACGCCCACGGTGCGGGAGTCGGGCTTGTCGAAGTTCTCCTTGATGTCGAAGGCGTAGTGGACATGGACGTCACCGGTGAGGACGACGAGGTTCTCCACCCCCGCCTGCTCGACACCGGCGAGGATCCGGTCGCGGGAGGCCGGGTAGCCGTCCCAGGAGTCCATGGAGAGCTTGGAGCGTGCGGCGGTGGTGTTCTTCCGCTGGGAGAAGGTGACCTGCTGCGGAAGGACGTTCCAGGTGGCCCGGGAGCGGCGGAAGCCGTCGAGCAGCCAGCGTTCCTGGGCCCCGCCGGTGAGGGTGCGGTCCGGGTCCTCGGAGTCGGGCCCGGGGTACTGCCAGCCGTCTCCGTACGCCTGGTTGGAGCGGTACTGGCGGGTGTCGAGGATGTCGAACTGGGCGAGCCTGCCGTAGTGGAAGCGGCGGTAGAGCCGCATATCGGGACCATCGGGCCGCTGCGGCATGCGCAGCGGCATGTTCTCCCAGTACGCGCGGTACGCGGCGGCCCGGCGGACCAGGAACTCCTCCGACGGGCTGTCGTTCTCGTCCACGTCGTCGGCGTAGTTGTTCTCGGTCTCGTGGTCGTCCCAGGTGACGTACCAGGGGAAGGCGGCGTGGGCGGCCTGGAGGTCCTCGTCGGACTTGTAGAGCGCGTAGCGCAGCCGGTAGTCCTCGAGGGTGACGGTCTCCTTGTTGAAGACCGCGGGAAGACGGCGGTCGGTGTAGTTGCGGGCGCCGCCGGTGGCGTTGACGGCGTACTCGTAGTGGTAGTCGCCGACGTGGAAGACGGCGTCGAGGTCCTCGTCGGCGAGGTGGCCGAGGGCGGTGAAGTAGCCGTCGTGGTACGCCTGGCAGGAGGCCAGACCGAACCGCATCTCACGGATCCGGGCCCCGGCGGAGGGGGTGGTGCGGGTGCGGCCGACCGGGCTGGTCCACTTGCCGGCGTGGAAGCGGTACCAGTAGACGCGGTCGGGTTCGAGACCCTTGGCGTCCACGTGCAGGGTGTAGTTGAACTCGGCGTGCGCGACGGCCGTGCCGCGCCGGGCGATCCGCTTGAAGTGCTCGTCGCGGGCGATCTCGTAGTGGACCGTGAGGGTGCCGCGCTCGGGCAGTCCGTTGCCCGGCTCATAGGGGCGGGGCGCCAGTCTGGTCCACAGCACGACGGCATCCGGCAGGGCATCGCCGGAGGCCACGCCGAGGGTGAAGGGGTTGTCGGTGAGCGAGTGCGAGGGCACCTGCGAGGCGGCCTGGGCGCTGGGCAGGTTGGTGGTGAACGCGAGTGCGGCGGCGGCACCGGTTGCGGTGAGGAAGCGGCGGCGGCCCAGCAGTGCTGCCGCGGCTCGTATCGCCCGCTGGTGCGAGTCGTGTGCCATGTGCTCTCCCCTGGCTCGTGGCGTCAGAGGAATTGGAGTGTCGGGGAGCGGCGGGGTGTTTGCCCGCACACAACACGTACATGGCCACCGGATGAGGACCGTTGCCGGAAGGGGCGTTTGACGCAATCCGCCGCCGTCGCCGTCGGCTGACGTCGCATCAGAACGATGAGCCGGAGCAGAAGATGGCGGTGGAGCCGGGGCGAACGGTGCGGGATGCACGGAAAGCGACGCAGGGGGCGGGCGGAAGGCCGTGAGCCGGTCGCGAGGGAGGGGCGATGGATCGTCACCCGTCGTAGATATCCAGGGATTTGAATAGATAATGTGAAGAAGATGTAAATTCACCCCTTTAGTCCAGTGACGATCTCCTTCCGGCCCGGGGTGTTCCACGGCGGCTGGGTATGGCATGGTCTTCCCACCGTCCCCACTGGCCCATCACCCCGCTCGCGCCTCCCTTTTCACTTCGCCATCCGACCGAAAAGAGACGCCATGCGTTCTCTGCCGCTCACCCTGGCCGCCCGTCTGGTGCCCGTGGCCGTGCTCGCCGCCGCGGGCGTGGCCATGACCGCCCCGGGTGACTCGGACGCGCGGCCCCAGCAGGCCGGGGCCTCGCCGAAGCCCTCGGCCACCGCCTCCGCCCCCGGTGCCGCCGTCGAGCAGCGCCGCTATCCGACCGCGCCCGCCACACCGTGCGCGGCCGTCCCCGCGGCGATGGTGAAGAAGCTGGTGCCCGGTGCCCCGACGGCCGGGAACGCGCTGCGGACCAGCGATGTCTCGCGCCGCACCGGCTGCTCCTGGCACGCCCTCGACGACTACGACTACCGCTGGCTGGACATCGCCTTCGACGTCACGGGCGGCTCGGGCGGCACCGGCGGCTCCGACGGCGGGGCGCGGGGTCCGGAGGGCGCCGAACCGCTGTCCGGCCTCGGCAAGCAGGCGTGGATCGGCGAGGAGCTCACCACCGAGGACGGCCAGAAGGTGCGCGAGGCCGTGGTCACAGTCCGGATGGCCAACGCCACGGTCACGGTGACCTACAACGGCAGCGACTTCGGCGACCGCGGGGCGCCCTCCGCCACGGTGATCCGCGAGGGCGCGGTCGGCGCCGCCAAGCAGGCGGTGACCGCACTCGACGGCTGAAGCCGTCGACTCCGCCGTTTGCGCGTTCCCCGATGAACATCGGCTGTACGGAAGTGGCCACTTCGGTGAACGGCTACGATCGCGGGAATCGTCGCCGAGCCCTGGAGTCCCGCCGTGCCCGAACCCCGACTGGGTGTCGCCATCCTGACCATGGGCAACCGGCCCCGCGAGGTGGCGGCGCTCCTGGAGTCGGTGGACCGGCAGGACGTACCGGCGACCCGCATCGTGGTCGTCGGCAACGGCTCCCCGCTCCCGGAGCTCCCCGCCCATGTGACCGCCGTCGAACTGGACGAGAACCTGGGTGTCTCCGGCGGGCGCAACGTGGCGCTGCGGCGGCTGCGGGAGTTCGGTGACGTCGATGTGGTGATCGACCTCGATGACGACGGACTGCTGGTCGACCCCGGAGTGTTCCGTACGGTGCGCGATCTGTACGCGGCCGATCCCCGGCTGGGCATCGTGAGCTTCCGCATCGCCGACGAGCACGGGGAGACCCAGCGCCGGCACGTCCCCCGGCTGCGCGCCTCGGACCCGATGCGCGGTGGTGAGGTGACCACCTTCCTCGGCGGTGGCCACGCCCTGTCGATGCCGATGCTGGAGCGGATCGGCGGCTGGCCGGACGCGTTCTTCTTCACCCATGAGGAGACCGACCTCGCCTGGCGGGCGCTGGACGACGGCTGGTTCGTGCGGTACGTGCCCGAGCTGCTGCTCCAGCACCCCAAGACCTCCCCCGCCCGGCACGCGGTCTACTACCGGATGACCGCGCGCAACCGGGTCTGGCTGGCCCGCCGCCATCTGCCGCTGCCACTGGTCCCGCTCTACCTGGGGAGCTGGACGCTGCTCACCCTGGTGCGCACCCGCGCCCTGGACGGGCTGCGGGCGTGGGCGGGCGGGTTCGCGGAGGGGTTCCGCACCCCGTGTGGCACCCGGCGCCCGATGCGCTGGCGCACGGTGTGGCGGATGACCCGGCTGGGCCGTCCGCCGGTGATCTGACGGCTGATCCGACGGCCCCGCGGGGGCGGGCGGTCAGGCCCGCACACCGATCCCGAGGGCCGGGAAGACCGAGGACTCCAGGAAGCGGGTGAGGTAGGGGGTATCGGCCTGCCGCCCCTCCAGCAGCGGACGCACCCGCATCGCGCCGATGAGCTGGGTCGGGACGAACTCGGTCGCCGCGTTCTCCCCGTCGACCTCCCCGCGCTCCACCCCCCTGCGGACCATCGCCCGGATCGCCGCCACCTCGTGCTCGATCAGCGCCGACCGCAGCGCCTCCAGCAGCTCGGGGTCATGCAGCGCGGCGTGGCCGACCGCGTACATCAGCTTGGTGTCCGCGCCGCACACGGATCCGGCGACCTCGGCGACCGCGCGCAGATCGCCCTCCAGGGAGCCGGTGTCGATGCCCTCCAGGGCGAGCCGCCGGTTGCCGGACCGCAGCGCGGCGACGACGAGCTGCGGTTTGGAGTTCCACTGGCGGTAGAGCGTGGAACGGCTGGAGCGGGTGCGGGCCGCGACGCCCTCGATGGTGAGCGCCTCGTATCCGCCCTCCTGGAGCAGATCGAGCACCGCCGTGTAGAACTCCTGCTCCCGCTCGGGAGTGATCTTCGAACGGCGCTGCGGCGTCGCCGTGGTCTCCGACGGCATGAGTTTCCTCCTCGGATTCCCCGGGTCTCCCGGCTGCTCCTGCTCAGCAGTGTACCGAGACATCGACGTACCGATACATCCCTGTACCGATACACCCGTGAACCGGTACACTCTCGTTTCGGTACAGTCGTGTACCGATAGGAACCCGGGCCATGGAGGCCGGGCGGCCGGGAGGAGCGGCGGATGGACCCCACGCTGATAGCCGTCGTACTCGCCCTCGCCTCCGCCGTGGCCTACGCGACCGCCGCCGTCGCCCAGGAGCGGCTCGCGGGCCGGGACCGCCGGGCCGGAATCGCCGGGCTGCTGCTGTGCGGCGCCTGGTGGGGAGCGGTCGGGCTGACCGTGACCGGTGCGTTGCTGCACGTCGCGGCGTTGAAGTACGGACCGCTCACCCTCGTCCAGCCGCTGGGCGCGCTCACCCTGGTCGCGGCCGTGCCGCTGGGCGCGCGGCTCGCGGGCCGACGGGTGCTGCGGACCGAGTGGCGCGGCACCGCGCTCGCCCTCCTGGGCCTCGGCGCCCTGCTGCCGGTCACCGGTGGCGCCGCGCCGGACGACACCCTCGCGCTGTCCGAGTCCCTGTCGGTGGCGGCGGTCGTGCTGGTCCTGATCGCCGTGCTCATCCGGTCCGGCGGGGACGCGCGCGGCCGGGGGCTGCGGTTCGCCGCCGCGTCCGGTGTCGCCTCCGGTGTCGCCTCGGCGCTCACCCAGACCCTCACGGTCGCGCTCACCGCCCGCACCGGGACCGCCGTGCTGTCCTGGCCGGTCCTGGCGGTGGCCGTCCTGGTCGCGGCGTTCGCGGTGAGCGGTCTGCTGCTCTCCCAGAGCGCGTACGCGGGCGGCGGCCTCGGCGCCCCGCTGGCCACCCTGACCCTCGCCAACCCGGTCGCCGCCGCGGCCATCGGGATCGCCCTGCTCGGCGAGCGCCTCCACGGCGGCCCGGCCGGTACCGTCCTCGCCCTCGCGGGCGCCGCGGCGGCGGCCCACGGTGTGGTCCTGCTCTCCCGCACCCAGCAGCCGGCCGGACCGGCCCCGGCCACCGCCGCGCCGGACCCGGCCGATGCCGCGCCGCGTCCGGCCGGGGCGGCGGCCCTGCCGCCGGTCGCCGCGACGGTGCCGGTGATGGTCCCCGTCATGGCTCCGGTCATGGCCCCGGTGATGGTTCCGGCCACCCGCCCGGACCCGGTGGCCGCACGGGCGTCCCGCCACCGCGACGCCACCTACCCGGTGCTGCTCTCCGGCGTCCCGGCCCCCGGCATCCTGGCCCCCCTCGCCGCCATCCTCCCCGCCCTGCCGGAGGCCGCGGCCGCGCTCCCCGACGAACCGGGCGCCGAGGGTCTGGCCCTCACCCCGGGCTGAAGCCGCACGGGCTGAAATCCCCACGGGCGGAAACCCCGCGCCCGCCGCCCCCTCGATACGATCCGGTCACCGATCACTTCCGAGGGGGCGCGGATGACGGACGACGGGCGGCCACCGCTGGTCTTCATCTCCTACGCGCACGAGGACGACGGCGGCGTCCACCGCGACCAGGTGCGCACCCTGTGGCGGCTGCTGTGCGCCCAGGGCGTCGACGCCCGGCTCGACCTCCTGGCCGCCGAGTCCCCGCAGGACTGGGGCGTATGGATGATGCACCGCTATGAGGAGGCCGACCGCGTCCTCGTCATCGCCTCCCCGGCGTACAAGCGCCGGGCCGAGGTCCGGGAGGAACCCGGCACCGGACTCGGAGTGTCCTGGGAGGCCACGCTGCTGCGTGCCGAGGTGCACGGCAACCCGCGCGACTGGTTCCGGCGCATCCTGCGCGTGGTCCTGCCCGGCGGCAGCGCCGATGACCTCCCCGCCTTCCTGGGCGGCGGCGCCGTCACCACCTACCGGATCGACCCGCTGACCGCCGCCGGGGCGGAGACGCTGCTGCGCTATCTGCACGGCCTCCCCTATGAACTGCCCCCCGCCATCGGCCCGGTGCCGCACCTGCCTCCCCGGCCGCCCCAAGAGCCGACGTGACGTCAGTTCTGTCATTACGCTGGGAGCGGGAAAGGACGGTGCGGCGTTGGCGGGAACGGGGGGCGGGGCGCGGCCGGAGGAGCCGGTGGCGCGCCCCAGGGTGTTCGTCTCCTACGCCTGCGAGGAGACCGATGGGCAGCACCACCGCGACCGGGTGCGGGAGTTGTGCCGGGTGCTCCGGGCCTCGGGGGTCGAGGCACGCTGGGACGGCCCGGCCGCCGAGAGCCCGCGGGACTGGGGCCGCTGGCGACACGAGGAGTCCCGGGACGCGCAGTTCGTGGTGGTGATCGCCTCCGCCGCCTACCGGCGGTTCGTCGAGGAGGCACGGCCCGCCCGGGACGGCACCGGTGTGCCGATCGAAGCCGGTTATCTGCGGAGCTACGTCGAGGACAACCCCCGGACCTGGTACGAGCGGGTGCTGCTCATCGTGCTGTCCGGGGACAGCACGGAGGACTTCCCGGAGTTCCTGACCGGGCGGGCGGTGACCCGCTACGCCATCGACACGATCGACCCGGCGGGCTGCGAGAGGCTGCTGCGCTATCTGCACGGCGCCCCGTGGGAGCACCCGCCGCCCGTCGGTCCCCCGCCCCCGCTGCCCCCGCGCGCCCCGGCCGACGATCTCGTCGGCGCCCTGGGCCGTCAGGCGTGGCTGGAGCTCGAAGGGATCCTGGGTGAGCTGCCGGTATCGCGCTGCCCCGGGCACGAGGAGGCGTACCGGTGGGCGTTCGGCCCGCCGGGCAGCCCGGAGGCCGCCGCGGCCCCGTCACCCGACGGCGGACCTGACCTGTTCGGACTGGCGCGGGCGCTCGGGGAGTTCCACCACCGGCCGGGCTCGGTGCCCAAGACCGTGGCCTTCGTCCATGCGCTGGCGGCCGGGCTCGCGGCGGCCGAGGACCCCGCGGACCGCAAACTGGCCGCGGACCTGACCTGCTGGACGGGCCGGGTGGTGGCCGGTCACGGCCTGCCCCCGCTGCCCGCACCGCCGGAACCGGTCCGGGCGACGGCCGTCCTGACGGTACGGCTCGACCAGGACCCGCAGGACGCCGGTCTCTTCTACGCGGAGGTCTGGCTGCGCACCGGGGGCTGGCGGCGGCTGGAGCCCGCGGACGGGACCTCCGGGCCGCGCCGGGTGACCCTCGAGGACACCCGGCTGCTGCTGGAGGACTGTCTGCGCCGGCTGCCCGCCCCGGAGCGGCGCGGACCGCGGCGGGCGGCCCCACGGCTGCACCGCATCGAATTCGCCGTCCCCGACGCCCTGCTGGACGCCGCCTTCGACCAGTGGCGGCTGCGGCCCGGCGCCCAGGAGCTCTGCCTGGGCAAGCGGTACGAGGTGGTGCTGCGCTGTCCGGACGCCCGGGGCCACGGCGATGTCGCGGCGCTGTGGTCGGACCGCTGGAACTGGCTGACCCAGGAGGGCGGTGACCACCACAACGCCCTGGTGTGGCTGGACGGCGAGGACCTGGCCCGCGCCGAGGACCTGATGTACGAGTGGTGCGAGGAACACCACCCGGTCTGTGTGGCGATGTCCGCGACCCCGGCCGGACCGGGCAGGCGGGCGGCGCTGGAGGCGGGCGTACCGGTGATCCTGTGGCTGCGGAACGGACCCGCCGGGAGCACCCCGCCGGTTGCACTGCGCGAGGTGCTGCCGGTCGGCGACGTCACCGAGCTGCCCCGCCTGGTCAAGAAGGCACGACTGAAGGGGGATCCGGCCATCCGCTCGGACATCGCCCTGCTGTGGGACGACCCCGACCACGCCCTGGACACCCAGGCGCTGACCGACACCCATCTGACCGCGTGACGAGGATCTGGCCGCCCCGCCCGAGGGGAGCCGGAGCGGAGGCTTCGATGAAGGACTGGTGGATCTACAAGGGCGACCGGTCCACCGACCGGCTGGCCCGGCTCGCCGCCCACCAGCCGCCCTGGCGCCACTACGACGGCGAGATCGACGAGGGGTACGCGGTGCCGTCGCTCGATCTGGACCGCTACCGGGCCGACCGGGTGCGCGGCGTCGGTTACATCGCCGACGAGCACGAGACCGAACTCGTCAACTCGGCGCTCTATCTGCGCCGTCCACTGCTCGTCACCGGGGTCCCGGGGGTCGGCAAGTCGACATTGGCGTACAGCATCGCCGAGGACCTGGGGCTCGGTCCGGTGCTGCGGTGGTCCGTCACCAGCAGGACCACCCTCCGCGACGGGCTGTACCGGTACGACGCGATCCGGCGGCTGGAGGACGCCAATCTGCGGCGGCTGGAGGAGCCGGGGACCGGTGGCTCCGTCGCCGCCCCGGAGGAGGCCCCGGGGACCGACGTCATCGGGAAGTACCTCCAGCTCGGCCCGCTCGGTACGGCGTTCATCCCCACCGGACGGCCCCGGGTGCTGCTGATCGACGAGATCGACAAGGGCGATCTCGACCTCCCCGGCGATCTGCTCACCGTCCTGGACGAGGGCCGGTTCGACATCCCCGAGCTGGCCCGGCTCGCCGAGCACAGCCCCACGATCACCGTCGGCACCGACGACGAGAACGGCCGGGCCCGGATCACCCGGGGCCGGGTCGCCTGCCGCGCCTTCCCGATCGTCGTTCTGACCAGCAACGGCGAACGCGAGTTCCCGCCCGCCTTCCTGCGCCGCTGTATCCGGCTCACCATCGCCGACCCCAGCCGGGAGAAGCTGCTGTCCATCATCGAACAGCGCATCGGCCGGGAGGCGGCCGAGGCCGCCGACGGCGAGGACGGTGTCATCTCCGCCTTCCTCAGGCGCCGGGCCACCGGCTCCCTGGCGACCGACCAGCTCCTCAACGCCATCCAGCTACGGCTGGCCGGGGCCTGGACCGCTCCGGAGGAACTGGGCCGTCTCACCGACGCCACCATGCACACCCTGAGCGGACCCGACGCCACATGATCTCCCACCTCGTCGAGCTGCTCCGGGAAGGCGGGGTGGCCGACCCGGGCCCCGACGAGCTGGCGGACATCCTGTGGCTGGCCCGCGAGGTGCTGCCGTCCGGGACCGACCCGGAACCGGGTGAGACCGTCCCGGTCGCCCCCGGCGCGGCGGACGACGGACAGCCGGTGGCCGAGGGGCTCCGGGCGGATCCGGTGGCCGGGTCCTCCGGGGACACGGTCCGTAGGAAGCGACCGGGCCTGCGCGCCTACGGGCGGCCCGCCCGGGACCGGACGGGCGCGGAGACGGGCCCGCCCGTCCCGGTACCCGCCGAGGCCGCCCTGCCGCAGGCCCTTGCGCTGACCCGGTCGCTCAAGGCCCTGACCCGCAAGGTCCCCTCCGACACCGCCTTCGAACTGGACGAGGAGGCCACGGTCACCCGGCTGGCCGACGAGAACATCCTGGTGCCGGTGGTGCGGCCCGAACCGGCCCGCTGGCTGAGCCTCGCCCTGGTCGTGGACACCAGCCCGTCGATGGCCCTGTGGCACGACGAGGTCCGCGAGATCCAGGAGGGCCTGACCCGGCTCGGCGCGTTCCGCGACATCCGCCGCTGGCATCTGACTCCCCACGACGACGGATCCGCCGTCGAACTGCGTCTCTCCCCCTCCGCCACCCCCGGCCCGCGCCACCCCCGCGAGGTGGCCGCCCCGGGAGGACGCCAACTCGTGCTCGTGCTCAGCGACATGGTCGGGGCCGTCTGGCGCACCGGGGCGGCGAGCCGTCTGCTGCTGGAGTGGTCCCGGCGCGCCCAGGTCGCCGTGGCCCATCTCCTCCCCGCCGCGCTCTGGCGCCGGGGCGCCGTCGTGCCGCGGCCGGCCCTGCTGCACCTCCCCGAGCCGGGGATGCCCAACAGCCGGTGGAACGCGGTGTTCCCGGGTCTGCACCACGCCCCGGGGGCCCATCCCCCGTTCGCCGTCCCGGTGCTGGAACTGGAGCCCGAACCGCTGCGCGCCTGGGCCGAGCTGACCGCGGGCAGCGGACGGTGGATCTCCACGGCCGCGCTGCCGCTCCCCCAGCCGGTGCGCCCGGCGCGGCCCCCGGACCCGACGGCGCCGTTGTCCCCCGCGGAGGCGATCGAGCGGTTCCGCCACTCCTCCTCCCCGGCGTCCTGGCGACTGGCCGGATTCCTCTCCGCCCTCACGACGGTCACGGTGCCGGTGGCACGGCTGGTGCAACGGTCCCTGCTGCCGGGGTCGTCCCGCGGCGACCTGGCCGAAGTGCTGCTCGGTGGACTCCTCCGGCGCTCCGGCACGGGGGCGCTGCACTTCGCGTTCTCCCCGGAGATCGCGGACGCGCTCCGCTACGCCCAGCGCGACCGGGACGTACGGGAGGTGCGGGCGCTGGTCCGCGAACAGGTCTCCGCCCGGCTGGAGACGCGCTACGGAAGCCCGCGCGCCTTCACCGGCGTGCTCACGGGAGTCGCCGGGGCCGCGGCGACGGCGGAGGCGTCGGGCGAGGCGTTCGCCACGCCGTCCCCGGAGGCGGTGGAGCGGCTCGGACACGGGGTGGGAGGCGAGGAGCGGGAACGGGAGCGGGTGTTCATCAGCTACGCGGCCGCGGACCGCGCCTGGGCCGAGTGGGTGGCCGCCCACCTCCAGGTCGCCGGATACGACGTGCTGCTGGACACCTGGCACATGGCGGCGGGCGAGAGCTTCCCGCAGCGGATCGCCGCGTTCCTTCGCGACGCCACGGTCATGGTGGCCCTGTTCTCCCCCCACTACTTCCGCTCCCCCGAACACTCCCTGACCGAGTGGCTTCCCGTCCTCGTGCCGTCCCTGCGGGTGCTGCCGCTGGTGGTCGCTCCCTACCCGGACGAGGAGGTGCCCCGGACCCTGCGGGTGCTCAACACCGCGGAGCTGTACGGGCTGAGGGAGTCGCGGGCCAGTGATGTGCTGCTCGGCGCGGTCGAGGAGGCCACGCGGCGTGGCAGGCGTGAGGCCCCCGGACCCTCCGACGGCGGCCCGCGACTGTGGTCGGTGCCGTCCCGCAACGAGGCGTTCGTCGGCCGCGAAGGCACCTTCCGCAGCATCCGTGACGGGCTGTTCTCCGGTGACCGCCCCGCTGTCAGGGCGCTCGTCGGCGCCGAGGGCACGGGCACGTCGCAGATCGCCCTGGAGTACGTCTACCGCCACCTCCGCCGCTATGACCTGGTGTGGTGGATCCCGGCCGGGCATCCCCCCGATGTGGTGCTCTCCTATGCCGAGTTGGCCGGACGGCTGCGCCCCCGGGGGTTCGGCGAGGACATCGTGGAGAACGCGCGCCTCGGGCTGGAAGCGCTCCGCACCTCCGACCGCTGGCTGATCATCCTCGATGGCGCCGCGGGTCCGGAGACGGTCCGCGAGTGGCTGCCCGAGGGGCCCGGCCACGTCCTGGTGACATCCCGCGACCCCGCGTGGCGGGAGGCCGCCCCGGTCATCGAGGTGGGTGCGCTGTCGCGCGCGGAGTCCCTGGCCTATCTGCACCGCCGGCAGCCCGGTCTGACCACCGAGCAGGCGGGGGCGCTGGCCGCGGCGACGGGGGGTCTTCCGGCCGTGCTCGAACAGGCCGTCGGCCATCTCTCCATAGGGGTGGACCCGGACGACTACCTCAGCGCTCTCCAACTGCGCGACGAGGACGACTCCGACGTCGCCAGGAGCTTCCTGGTGGACCTCGCCCTCGACCGCCTGGAGGACGCGGAACCCGAGGCGGTGGGCCTGCTCACGGCGTTCGCCCGGCTCGGCCCCCAGCCGATTCCCGAGACCTGGGCCGACCCTCCGGAAGGACGCCCGTGGTCACACGAGTCCCTGCGGACCCTGGCGCGCCTCGGACTCGTCCGCCTGGACCACGGAAGCTTCCAGGTCGACCCGCTCGCCCGTTCCATCGTGCCGCTGCGCGTGCACGAAGGGGGCGCCGTACCCGGAACACCGGAGCCGGAGACCCTGTTGACCGCGGTCTGTCCGGACGAGCCGCGTGTCCCGGCCCGCTGGGGCTCCTGGAAGACCCTGACCGGCCATCTGATCGCGTCCGGGCTGCTGATCGCCAAGCAGCCCGAAGGCCGGCGGATGATGCTGGGGTCGGTCCGGTACCTGCTGGAGAGCGGTGCCCACCGGGACGCGGCGGCCTTGGTGTCAGGCGTCCACACCGCGTGGGCCGAGGCGTTCGGGCGGGACGACCCGGCCACCCTGCGCTGTGCCTCGCTCCTGGCCGAGTCGCTGTACGCCCTCGGGGAGTACAGCCGTGCCCGGGACGTCGCCGAGGAGGAACTGGCCTGGAGTCTCAGGGTATTGGGGGCGGACCACCGGGACACCCTCCGGCTCTCCGGCCGGCTGAGCGTGGCGCTGCACGGCCTCGGTCAGTACGAAGAGGCCGAACGGACCCAGGCGGACACGTTGCACCGCCTTCACCGTGTCCTGGGTGGCGACCACCCCGACACCATCCGGGCGGACCTCGCCTACGCCATCCTCCTCCACCCCCTGGGGAGACTCCACGACATGCGCGACCACGCGGATGCCGCCGTGCTCAGGGGACTCCGGGTCCTGGGTGAGGACCACCCGGACACCCTGCGCGCCGCGGCCACGCTGGGCAGTGCGCTGCACACGCTCGGGGAGAACGAGGAGGCGCTCCGGGTCCAGCAGGACGTCCTCGACCGCCGTCGCCGCATCCTCGGCGAAGCCCACCCCGACACCCTGCGGACCGCCGTCGGACTCGGCGTCACGCTGAAGGGCGTCGGTGAGCACACCCGGGCGCGCGGTCTTCTGGAGGACGCGCTCACCGGCCTCGTCCGCGTCCTGGGCGAGGACCATCCCGACGTCCTGCCCGTGAGCCACAACCTCGGCATCGTCCTGCGTGAACTGGGCGAGTACCGCGCGGCCGAGAGCGTGCTGCGGGACACCCGGAGCCGCTCCACACGGCTGCTGGGCTCCGGCCATCCGCGCACCCGGCTGACCACCGAGGCCCTCGCATCCGTGCTCACGGCCACCGGCAGGCCGTTCGAGGCGCAGAAACTGCTGGCTCGGATCCCGCGGCGCAAGCGCCGCGGGACGAAGTGACCTCAGCGGTCGCCGAACGCCTGGGTCCAGGTCGGCCCACCGCCGCCGCGGTTGACGCCTATACCCATCTCCGTGAAGTCGCAGTTGAGGATGTTCTGCCGGTGGCCGGGACTGTTCATCCAGGAGTCCATGACCGCGGCCGGGGTCTGCTGGCCCTTGGCGATGTTCTCGCCGTAGGTACGCCACGGGTATCCGGCGGCGGTGATGCGGTCGCCGGGGTCGGAGCCGTTGGGGGCGGTGTGGTCGAAGTAGCCGCGGGCGGCCATGTCGTCGGAGTGGCCCTGGGCGGCGGAGTTCAGCTTGTCGTTGAGCCGGACCGGCGAGCAGCCGACCTTGCCGCGCTCGATGTTGACCAGCTCCATGACCTGCTGCGCGAACGCGCTGCTGTTGCTCGGAGGGGGGTCGGCCTTGGTCGGGGGCGCGGTGGTCGGGGCCTGGCGGGTGGGCTTCGCGGTCGGGGCCTTGGTGCTGGGGGACGCGGCGGGCTTGGAAGCGCGGGGCTTCTTCTTGACCGGGTGCCGGGTCGGGCTCTCCTTGCGGCTGGCGGGCCGGGTGGTGGTGCGGTCGGGGGTGGGCTCGTCGGTGGCGGGGGTGTCCTCCTCCGACAGCGCGGTCCGGCTGGCCCCGGCGTCGTCGTGGCCCTTGTCCTTGGGGAGTTCGAAGAGCAGCGCCGCGCCTCCGACGGCCAGCGCGAGCGCGGCGACCCCGGTGGCGCGGGCCGCTCTCGACGGTTTGCGGGCCCGGTGCCGGGCGCCGCGCGCCCCGCCGCCTGCGGCATGCGCACCGCCCTGGGCATGTGCCGCGCCGGTGTCCACCGTCGGGAGCACCGTGGTGTCCGCCGTATGCGTCCAGGCGTCGCCGGGGGTGGCCGCTCCGGCCGGGTCCATGGGGTGGTGCGCGGCGGCGGCCGCGCTCGCGCGCCAGCCCACCAGCGCACCCGCCACCGGCACCAGCCCGAGGCCGACGAGCAGCCCCTCGGCCGGGACCAGTCCGGACCAGTGGCCGGAGCACTCGGCGCAGCCGCGGGCGTGGCGGGATATTCGCTTCCGCCACAGCGCGGACGGGCGGCCGTCCCAGATGCCGGTGAGCTGCCACAGCTCACGGCAGCGCGGGGTGGTGGACAGGGCGCGCACCACCACCCGCGCGGTCTCCAGCTGGTCCTTGGTGCGCTGTACGCGGACGGCGGTGTGCTGCGGTGAGAGGTCGAGCGCGGCGGCCACCTCGGCACGGGTCAGTTCACCCCCGGCCTCCAGCCACCACAGCGACAGCACCTCCTGCTCGCTGTCGTCGAGCCAGCGCGTCGCCTCGGCGACCTCCCTGCGCTGGCCTTCGAGACCCAGCCGCACGATCGTCAGATCGGCGAAGTCGGGCTCGGGTCCGGGCATCTCGTGCACCTCCCCCAGACCGCCGACGGGTGCGTCCTGCCGCTCCCGCCAGTGGCGGCGTACCTGGTTCATCGCGATCGCCACGAGCCAGGAGCGGCAGGCGGAGGTGTCGCGCAGCCCGCCGAGCCCGCCGAGGGCCCGGATCATGGTGTCCTGCACCACGTCGTCGACGTCGGCGTGCCCCTTCAGGGCGCGGCCGACGACGTTGTAGACCAGCGGCAGATACGCGCTGACGAGCTGATCCTGCGCCGCCGGGTCACCGGACCGTGCGGCCTCGATGACCTCTGCTCCGACCTCGCTGCTCACTCTCAGCGCCCCTCTTCCTGAGCTTGACTCGTCGTCCTGGCACTGGGGGAGACCCGGGCCGGGACAGCGGATAACAGGAATTCATTCAGGAGATGGGGTGGAGGCGCTGTGAACCACCCCACACTGGGGGCCCTTTCCGGTGAGAACCGGCCGGGTTCCGTGCGGGCCTCAGGGGGTCAACCAGCGTGAATCACGTTCAACCGGGGGCAACCCGGGCTCAACCGGGACCGGCCGGGCGGAAGCCGACCGCCGAGCGCGGCGGCCACGCCTGCGGATCGAGGATGCCCAGCACATAGGCCCGGCTGACCAGGGCCAGCCGGGTGGGTGCCTCCAGCAGCTCGCGCAGCCGGCCGAGGTGGTAGTCCAGGGTCTGCCGGGAGAGCCGGAGCGAGGCGGCGATCTCGTTGTTGCCGTGTCCTGCGGAGAGCAGGGTGAGGATGCGCAACTGCGCGGCGGTGAGCGGCGGCAGCGGCCGGTGCGGCAGCGTGTGGTGGGGCAGCACCGCCCAGACACCACGGGCCCGCCGGGAACCGCTGCTGACGGCGGTGAGCAGCACCCGGGCCCGCCATTCCTCGCCGCGCGCGTCGAGGAAGACCGCGGAGGTCTGCACCCGGCGCCGGCGCCGGTTCACCAGGTCCCGCCAGGCGTGGCGCAGTTCGGCCAGGTCGTCGTGGGGGGCGAGGAAGCCGTGGGCGGGACGGCCGAGCAGATCGGGGACATGCATCCGCAGCAACTCGGCGGCCGAGGCGCTGACCCGGCGTATTCGGCCACCGGTGGAGAGCAGCGCACAGGGCAGACCGCTGTGTTCGCTGAGCGCCTGGAGGTCCTCCTCGGCGGCGCGCCGCTGGCTGAGGGCGAGGGTGTAGTCGGTGATGTCGATGTAGATCCCGGCCACACAGGTCCGGCCGTCCTCGGCCACCGGGAAGCGGTGGCCGACCGCGCGTCCGGGACTGCCGTCGGGACGGTGGTAGCTGATGGTGTGCCGCACCGGCCGGCCGGAGCTGAGCACCTGCCGGTCCAGGGTCTGGAAGGTGGCCACGTCCTCGGGGGCGTCGAAGTCGGTGACGCTGCTGCCGATCACGGCTTCGGCGGTGGTGCCGTACAGATGGGCGTAGGCGTGGTTGGCCCACAGGTAGCGGCCGTGGGCGTCACGGATGAAGGCGGCGGCGGGCGCGTAGTCCGCGAAGTCGGTGAAGGCGGTGTGGTCGCGCCGTACGACGTCCAGGGCGCTGATGTCCACCGCGAGTCCGCTGGTCCCGCCGTGGCGGCCGCCGGTCAGCCGTCCGGGGTAGGAGGTGACGTCGAACAGCCGCCCGCCGAACCGGACCTGACGGCGGTCGATACCCACCTCCCGGTCCTCCGCGGCCGCCTCCCCCGCCGGACCGCCGTCCGCGCCGCCGAGGCTGTCGACGAACCGCTGCGCGGTGCCGGGGTCATGGAACGCGCCCCCGCCGCAGTTGACGATGCGCAGCCCCTCATCGGCTTCCCACCATGACACGGGCATGCGCTCCAACAGCGTACTCAGGCCCATATCGGACACCAGCCGCCTTTCCGGTCCGGCCTCCGGGCATCGACCGCCGAAGGCATGGCCAAGGCTTGCCCAGGCACGGTGCGTGCATGCACCGTAACCGGCCGGAACGCACCAGGGGCCGAGAAGGGCCGAAACCCACACCCAGGGTCCTCGCTCACCGTGAACCACTCGTGACACTCAGGCATTTGCCTGAGCGCCCACCCCCCGTTCGGTGGGTAAGCGTGGTGCCCGACTGGTTCGCTTGATGAGCCCGGATCGCGGCGGATGTGCCAGCCCGCCGGCTTTCGCTGAGCCATCGAGAAACTCTGAACCGAGGAGTCGTTATCTGTGAGTAAGGTGCTGTTTGTCTACGCCAAGGGCGGGCCTCCGCTGGAATACGCGCTGTCCCGGGTCGCCGCGAAGGCCGAAGTGCATCTGCTCGTGCTCAGTCCCCTTCCGCCCTCCGCCCGCGATGTGGTCACCCGGCTCTGCGCCTCGGTGGTCGCCCCCGCGGACACCGCGTCCCAGGATCTCGTGGCGCTGATCACGGCTCAGGCACAGGCCGTGGGCGCCGACGCGGTGTTCACCCCGTCCGAGTACGCCGTGGTGGCCGTGGCCGACGCCTGTGAACGGCTGGGCCTGGCCGGGGCCGGTGCGCACTGCGTACTGGCCCGCGACAAGCGAATGATGCGCCGCACCTGGGACGCCCACGGGGTGTCCCAGCCGCGGTTCCGCTCCGTGGCCACCGAGCGCGATCTGCACGAGGCCGCCGCCGAGATCCCGTACCCGATGCTGATGAAGGCCGCCTGGAGTGCCGGGTCGACCGCCCATCAGATCCTGCGCGGGCCGGAGGACATCGCGCCCGCCTGGGCACGGGCCCGCGAGGTGATGGAGGAGTCCGCCCGTCAGGGCTACGCCGAGCTCCATGTGGCCGGTGCCGACGCGGACTTCCTGGTGGAGCAGATCGTGACGGGCACGGCGGAGGACTGGTTCGAGGAGCCCGGATGGGGTGACTACGTCAGTGTCGAGGGCGTGGTGGCCGATGGTGTCTACCATCCGGTGTGCCTGAGCGGGCGGATGCCCACCATCGAACCGTTCACCGAGCGCGCCGCCATCACCCCGGCGCTGCTCCCCGAGGATGCCCAGCGGAAGGTGGTGGAGCTCGCGGCGGCCGCCGTGGATGCACTGGGCTTGCGCACCTGCGGCACCCACACCGAGATCAAGCTGGGCGCGGACGGGGAGATGTGGGTCATCGAGACCGCCGCCCGGTTCGGCGGCGCGATGACCGTCCCGCAGATCGAGGACGTCTTCGGGGTGGATGTCATCGGCATGCTGATCGACCGGCTGCTCGGCCGTGAGGTCGACTGGCCGGATCCGGGGCCGGGTTCGGTGCTGGGCGCCGCGGACGCCAAGGGCGCGGCCGGATCGCTGGTGGTGCTGGCCGTGGACGGCTCCGGCGCGCCGTGGCCGGACCGGCGGCTGTGGGACTTCTCCGCCGTCCAGCGCTCGGAGCTGATATCCACCGGGGCGCGGCTGACGAAAGTGGCCGAGCATTCGCTGCCGGACGGCACCCCGGTGCCGGTCTACGACCCGGCGGCGGGCGCGAACACCATGGCGGCGCTGTGTCTGCTGGTCGCCGACGATCCGGTCACGGTGATCAGGGACTTCGAGAGACTCAACGACGCCCTGCCCACCGCCCTTCCGCCCGTCCCGGCCACCGGGAGGCCCTGATGACCGGTATCACCGCGTTCTCCAGCCCGGCCGCCGCGCCCGGCACCGATGCCACCGTGGTCGGCGAGAACCTGTCGCTCCCGCTGTTCCGGACCCTGTCCGGAGTGCTGGCGGGGCACCCCTATCTGAAGGTGGTGGTCGACCGCACCGAGCACACCTGGCATCTGCTGGACACCGCCGTCCACCCGTTCCACGTCAACTACGTGGCCACCCGCATCCTCGGGATGGACCTCGATGAACTGGACGCCCGGCTGGACGCGTTCAACGCCTCGGTGTACACCGACCCCGGCCGCCGTTTCCTGCTCGGTGTGCTCTCGCTGCACGCCGACGAGGACGCCGAGGGCCGGGAGCGGCCGTTCCTGGTGCTGGAGACCACCGAGGCCGACACCATGGACGGCCCGCTGCTCCAGGAGTTCTACGACTTCGTGCGGGAGCGGGTGGACGGGCGGCTGCCGCTGCTGCTGAAACCCGCCAACCACGCCCAGGAGGCCGCGCTCGCCCCGGTGAGCGACGTACGGCTACCGCGCATCCTCAGCCATGAGCTGTTCGTCAGCCGCCCGCGCACCCCGCTGAACACCGGTGAGGCCATCGGACGGCTGCGCTGGTTCCGTTCGCCGGAGGAGTACCGCGCCCACGCGTCGGGGCTCGGCTGGTCGGACATCGTGGCCATGGACTGTCTGCCGGACGACGTCCCGAGGGTGGCCGGATTCATCAACGCCGCCCCCATCACCCCGCTGTCCCACACCAATGTGCTGGCCTCCGGCTGGGGCATCCCCAACGCCATCGTGCGCGATCTGGCGCGGCTGGTGGAGGCGGAGGGCCTTGACGGGTCCTGGGTCCGCTACCGGGTCCGGGACGACGAGGTGAGCCTGGTCCGGCTGCACGAGGTGCCCGAACTGGCGGAGCCCGCGTGGCACCAGCAGCGGATCCGGCTGGAGCCGCCGCTCCTGGAGGACGTACCCGTCCTGGAGCTGCGCCGGCTGCGCCGCGAGGACCACGACCGCTACGGCACCAAGGCGGCCAACCTCGGGGAACTCCACCACGTACTGGACAGCCGGACCGCAGATCTCACCGCCTTCTACGGACGGTCCCGGCCGCCCCGGAAGGATCTGTACGGCCATCTCGCCTCCCGGCTGACCGCGTCACCCGATCCGGAGGCGCTGCGCCAGGCGGCCTCGGAGTTCGTGGCCGCCACCGTCACCGCGCCGGACGGCGTGGCGCTGCCGTTCGCCCTCCAGCACCGGTTCCTGATCTCCTCGCCCGCCCTCCAGCAGGGCATCGGCAAGCTGAAGATGGCGCTGGAGCTGGGGGCCACCGATGTGCTGGACCCGCTGTGCCTGAGCCTCCAGCAGCTCGTGCGCGGCACCCCGGTGCCGGATGAGGTGGCGGCGCGGATCACCGGCCCGTTCCCGGACAGCGCGTGCCGCAGGCGGCTGGTGGTGCGGTCCTCCTCCAACGCCGAGGATCTGCCCGGGTTCTCCGCCGCGGGGGTCTACGACTCCATCACCACGGTGCACGGCACGGATGAACTCCTGGACGCGGTACGGCAGGTGTGGGCCTCGCTGCTGTCACCGCGGAGCGTACGGCTGCGCCACGAGGCGGGCATCTCGCTGGACGACACCTACATGGGTGTCATCGTCCAGGAGTACACCCCGGCCGAGCTGGGCGGGGTGCTGGTCACCTGCAACCCGACCCG
This sequence comes from Streptomyces cucumeris, assembly GCF_024295805.1. GTDB lineage: Bacteria > Actinomycetota > Actinomycetes > Streptomycetales > Streptomycetaceae > Streptomyces > Streptomyces cucumeris. The sequence goes on along the minus strand of NZ_JANCLX010000015.1, from coordinate 56,350 downwards.
CCGCGAGGACTTCCGCAACGTGTACATCAACTGCACCCCCGGCTCACCCGAGAGCGTGGTGGACGGTACGGCGCTGCCGCTGCAGTACCTGTACAACACCGTGGAGGGCGGGGGCCGCACCGTGGACCTCGGCTCGTCCGGTGAGGATCTGCCCGCGGCGGCGCGGGCACGGCTGGCGGACCTGGCGCTCACCGGCCGGCTGCTCCAGTCGCACTTCTCGGACGATCCGGACGATCCGCTGGACATCGAGTGGCTGATGACCGACGAGGGCGGCTTCCGGCTGGTCCAGCTCCGCCCGTACGCGCTGTGAGGGGCCGTATACCGTTCCTCCGCCGGTCCCCGGCGGAGGGGCGGACCCCGCTCAACCCCGGGGCCCGCCGGGTCATCGCGCTCAACAACGGTTTCCAGCTCCTGTTCAACCTGCTGTGGTGGATGCCGGTCTTCTACGCCTACCAGCGGGAGGCCGGACTCTCGGACGCCCAGATCTTCGGCATCCAGTCCATCTACTACATCGCGTTCTGCCTGTTCGAGATCCCGACCGGGCTGATCGCCGACCGGATCGGCGCCCGCAACTGTCTGCGTGCGGGCGCGGTGGTGATGACCGCGGCCAATCTGGCCCCGGTCCTCTCCCCCGACTACACCGGTTTCCTGGTGCACTTCCTGGCCATCGCCGCCGGCCGCTCCCTCACCTCGGGCGCGGCCAGCGCGTACCTCTACGACGCGCTGCACGCGGAGGGCGCGGACGACCACTACCTGCGCGCCGAAGGGACCGCACGGGCCCTGGGTCTCGCCGCGAAGGTGGTGTGCTGGCCGCTGGTGGGACCGCTGATGGCGCTGTCCCGGCCCACGCCGTACGTGCTCAGCGCCGCCAGCGCCGCGGCGTCCCTGGCGTGTGTCATGGCGCTGCCCCGGCTGGCCGGTGCCGGGACCGGTGAACGCCGGTCGGGGGTGTGGAAGGAGGCCGGGGGCGCGCTGCGCCACGTACGCCGCTCGCCCTGGCTGGCCCTGGTGATGGTGCAGGGGGTGGCGGTCTTCACGCTCTCCCGGATCTGCCAGGTGAACCTGTTCCAGCCGATCCTGATCGACCAGGGCATCCCGGAGACCTCGCACGGCAGTGTGCTGGCGGCGGTGACGGTGGCCGAGGCCGTGGGCGCCGCCCGGCCGCAGTGGCTGGGCCGCAAGCTCAGACCGCTGACGATGGTGTCCGTACTGAGCCTGGCGATGGCGGTGTCCCTGGCCGGGATCACCCTCGGCGGGCCGATGGCGGCGATCGCGCTGCTCTGTCTGTTCTCGGCGGTCACCGGTTTCGCCTATCCGATCCAGCGCAAGCTGGTGAACGACGCGGTGCCGCCCGGCGCTCCGCGGGCCACCCTGCTGTCGGTGGAGAGCATCATCGACCGCGCGGTGTGCGCGCTGGTGGCGGTGGCGGCGGGCGCGTACCTCTCGGCGGGCCGGATGGACGCCCTGCTGTGGCACAGCGCCGCGGTGACCGGCGCGGTGATGCTCGCCGTGCACCTGGCGGTGCTGATCGGACGGCCACGGCGCCCCGAGGCGCGGCGGAGCGTGCGCGAGGAGCACCAGGAGACCGTCGGCCACGCGCCACCGAGGTGACGTAGGCCAACTCTTCGACATGGCGCGGCCGTCCGGGATCTCCCGGGCGGCCGCGCCGTGTCATGACCTCGGGCACTCAACCTCCATCCCTCTCAGATCGTCTTCAGGAGAACGGAAACGGCCGGGAGTTATTAAATCTAGGTAAAGATCGCTCGGATTTGATCACTTATCCCGCTGTTAACGACAAGATCTCACCATCTTTCCGTCAACTCCCCCGAGGAGATACAGCGTGATATCGGCTTCCCCACAGCGCCGTCGCGTCACCGCGGCGGCGGCGCTAGCCGCAGCATCCGCTCTTGTCGCCACCGGCCTCCAGATAGCCGGTCCGGCGTCCGCGCAGGCCGCCGCGTCACCGCGGGACAAGGCCGTCGACGCCGCGAAGGCCAACGTCCGCGCCCACGCCGAGGAGTTCGGCTACGGCTCCGGGCAGGAGCTCGACGTCAAGGACGTCGTCTTCGACGCCGACGGCACCCAGCACGTCCGCTTCGACCGCACCTTCCGCGGTCTCCCGGTCGTCGGTGGCGACCTCGTCGTCCACCAGTCGAAGGACGGCGACTTCGAGGACCTCAGCCGGGCCAGAGCGCGTTCGGTGGCCGTCGACAAGACCACCCCGGGCGTCTCGCCCCGGCACACCGCCGACCAGGCGCTGAAGAAGACCGACGGGGTCAAGGACGCCACCTCCCGGCCCAAGCTGATCGTCTGGGCCGTCGACGGCACCCCGCGCCTGGCCTGGCAGACCACCGTGAAGGGCACCGGCGCGCACGGCGAGCCGGTCGCCAAGGTGGTCGTCACCGACGCCGCCAACGGCAAGCACATCGCGTCCTACGACGCGCAGCACCAGGCCAAGGGCAAGGGCCACTCGGAGTACACCGGTGACATCAGCATCGACACCACCAAGCAGCCCAATGGCAAGTACGCGCTGAAGGACCCCAAGCGCGGCACCATCACCAGGGACGCCAAGAACGTCGACGCCGATGCGCTGCAGCCGGGTTCCGGCAAGCTGCTCACCGACCGCGACAACGAGTGGGGCGACGGCAAGAAGTTCTCCACCAACCGCGCCACCGCCGGTGTGGACGCCCACGCCAACACCGCGTGGACCTGGGACTACTTCCAGAAGAACTTCGGCCGCAAGGGCATCCGCAACGACGGCAAGGGCGCCACGGTCTTCGTCCACGTCGGCGACAAGTGGGACAACGCCCAGTGGTCCGACGACTGCTTCTGCATGTTCACCGGTGACGGCGACGGCAACCGCGACGCCGAGCAGGTGGACCTGGACACCATGGGCCACGAGATGACCCACGGCGTCACCAGCGCCACCGCGGGTCTGGTCTACGAGGGTGAGTCGGGCGGTCTCAACGAGGCCACCAGCGACATCTTCGGCACCATGGTCGAGTGGTACGCCAACAACCGCTACGACAAGCCCGACTACCTCTTCAGCGACCAGTCCACCCCGCCGTGGCTGCGCCGCATGGACAAGCCCTCCCTGGACGGCTCGTCGGCCGACTACTGGAAGTCCGGTCTCGGCGACCTGGACGTGCACAACTCCTCCGGAGTCGGCAACCACTTCTTCTACCTCGCGAGCGAGGGAAGTGGCCGGAAGACCATCAAGGGCGTGAAGTACAACAGCCCGACCAAGGACGGCTCCACCGTCAAGGGCATCGGTAACAAGAAGGTCGCCAAGATCTGGTACCGGGCGCTCACCGTCTACATGACCTCGACGACCAACTACAAGGGTGCCCGCAAGGCCACCCTGAAGGCCGCGGGCGACCTGTACGGCAAGACCAGCACCGAGTACAAGACGGTCAAGGCCGCGTGGAAGGGCGTCAACGTCCGCTGACGCGTTGAGCTGATCGCCGTCTGACCCTGGTCCCCGGCACCCCCGTCAACGGGGTGGTGCCGGGGACCCTTCGCGGCGGGCACCGGCTACTTCTCCAAGAACGCCTGTGCCTCGCACTTTTCGAGCCATTTGCTCTTGTTCGCGGGCGGCAATCCGTCCTCCAGGGCGAGCATGCCGTCATCCCCGGCCGTCGCCTTGATGCCGTGGGAGCTCAGACACTTCAGCCACTTGTCCGCCTTGTCCCGGTAATCCGGGTCTTCCCTGGCGGCCCGCCACGACAGCATCTCGGGTTCCTTCTGGCCGCACTTCTTCTGGCCCGCCGGGAACTTCGGATCCTTTTCGGCGTCGTAGATGCCGCTGTATCCACCAGTCCTGTTCTTGGCCATCTTGACTCCCTCCTTCGCCAGGCAGTCGTAGTACACGTCCCAAAGCCTGTCGTTCTCCTCATCGCCGGCATCCTGCCTGAGGAGGGGGCGCTCCTCCTTCCCCGCCGATGCCGGCTTCTTCTTGCCCTCGGCACCCTTCTTGGGATCCGTCACGCTCGCGACGCCCGTCTTCTCTTCATCCTTGGCCGCGTCGGACCCGCCTCCGCACGCCCCGAGAAGGAGCGTCGCGGTGAGCGCGGTGACCGTGGCGAGCAGATGCTTTGCGCGGGGCGAACGGGATGTGTCAGCAGTGCGCATGGGGTGAACCTCTCTCGTGGTGTGGAGTCGGGTGAGACTGACGGAGTCGGCCGTCCGTCAGGCTGTGTCAGGCCGAGGCCAGCGCAGTGGTCGGGGACAGCCGGGAGGCACGGATCGCCGGGTACACGCCGGCGACGACGCCGACGAGCACCGCGCCACCGAACCCACTGCTCACCGCGGTGACCGGGATGACCGGTGGCCAGCCCTTGTATGCCGCGTAACCCACGGTGCCGAGAACGCCGAGAGTGATTCCGGCGAGGCCACCGAGGCCGGACAGTGCGATCGATTCGGTGAGGAACTGTCCTCGGATCTGCCGCCGGTTGGCACCCAGCGCGCGGCGCAGTCCGATCTCGCGGCGGCGTTCCAGTACGGAGATGACCATGGTGTTGGCGACGCCGATGCCGCCGACGAGCAGCGCGACTCCGGCCAGGCCGATGAACAGCCCCGAGAACGTGGCCTCGGTGGAACGTTTCGCGGCCAGGGCGTCCGACGGCCGGCTGACCCGCACCTCGCTCGGGGACTGCGGGCTGATCGTGGCGGGCAGCACCGCGTGCACATCCTCGATCGCCGACTCCTCCGCTCGGAGGAACATCTGCGTCGGCCGGCGGTCGAAGCCGAGGTCACTCTGCGCGGCTTTCCAGCCGACCAGAACGGAACGGTCGATGTCCGGGGCCAGGGGAACCGCACGCAGGATCCCGATGACGCTGAACCACCTGTCGTTGATCAGCACGAGCGGCGGCGGATCGCCGGGGCGCAGATCGCGGAAGCCCAGACGGGCCGCGGCGACCGAGCCGAGGACGGCGGTGGGCAACCGCCCGGTGGCCTTGGAGAGGTAACGGCCGGAACGGACCTGCGCGTTGATCACCTCCGGCAGGTTCCGCTGGGCCGCGAGCACCGTCAGCCCGGCGGTGTCGAGGCGGCTGTTCCGGTCGGTACGCCGCACTTCCGCGTGGGTGTTGGCCACCGCGGTCACCGCGTGGACGGGTCCGATGCGTTTCACCATCGCGACCGACTCGCGCGGGAACGAGACCGGCTCGGCGTCCGGGATGCTGGAATCCGCGATCGCCTGGAGCCGGTCGGTGCCCAGAGCCGTCAGCTCCGCGTTCAGAGCCTTCTGGCTGGAGGCCGGGATCCCGGTGACCACGATCATGGTGGCGATGCCGATGGAGATGCCGAGTGCCGACAGCGCCGCCCGCATCCGCCGGGTGCGGATGCCGATCAGGCCGAGCCGCAGCAGATCGGCGGGCGAGAGACGAACGGGCCGGTGCAGTGGGGCCGTTGTGGACCGGCCCCAGCCGCGGGCCGGCCGGCGCCGTCGCATACCGCGACGCCACGGGGCCCCGGTCACGGTGCGACCCCGACGGCGCCGGTCCTGTCGCGGGTGGGGTCCCGGTCGGCGGTGGTGTCGGTGACGATGCGGCCGTCCTGGATCTCCACCCGTCGTGGCAGTCGCGCGGCGATGTCCCGGTCGTGGGTGATGATCGCGATCGTGGTCCCCTCCTCGTTGAGCTGCGTGAGCAGTTCCAGCACGGCACGTCCGTTGGCGGTGTCCAGCGCGCCCGTCGGCTCGTCCGCGAGGACGAGCGTGGGTGCGTGGACGAGAGCCCGTGCGATGGCCACCCGCTGGCGTTCACCACCGGAGAGTTCATGCGGCCGGTGACCGGCCCGGTGGGTGAGGCCGACCCGCTCCAGGGCGGTGAGCGCGAGCGACCCCCGCTGCCTCCTGGGCACCCCGGCGTAGAGCAGGCCGGTGGCCACGTTCTCGGTGGCGGTCAGCCCCTCGGAGAGATGGAACTGCTGGAAGACGAAGCCGAGCCAGCGCCCCCGCAGCGCGGAGAGCTGCCGGTCGGGCAGGGTGGTGACGTCCTGACCGGCGATCACGACGGTGCCGCTGGTCGGCCGGTCCAGGGTGCCCATGATGTTCAGCAGGGTGGACTTGCCCGAGCCGGACGGCCCGACGATGGCCAGGAGCTCGCCGTCCCGTATCTCCAGGGAGACCCCGGCCAGAGCCTTGACCCCGCCGGGATACTCGACCACGGCATCACGGACCGACAGGACCGGGGTGTGCACGGCCTTCACGACGGCGCCACCACCCGGGTGCCCTCGGCGATCCCATCCCCGGTGACCTCGGCCATCCCCTTGGCGATCAGCCCGGTCTCGACCGCGACCACCCGCCCTCCGGCGATCTGCACCCCGTAGCCGCCCTCGCGGAGCGCCAGCAGCGCGGTGACCGGAACCGCGAGCACCCCGTCCCGGGACTCCGAGACGAAGTCCACCTGAACCGGCCCCGAGTCGAGCTTCTTGACCTTGTCCGGGTCCGTGAGCGAGACGGTGACGGTCACCTTCGGCTCTCCGGGGCGGTCTTCCTCGTCCGCATCGGCATGGGTGCCGACGCCGGCCACCCTGCCGGCGGCCGAGGTGCCGTCCGGGAGTTGTACGGTCACCGGGTCGCCGCGTGTGACGGAACCCCGCTCCGAGGCGTCCACCGGTACGGTCACGGCCTTGTCGGTCGAGGTCACCCGCAGCAGCGGTTCGGAGGCCGGGTCGCCCACTTGGGCACTGGCGCCGTCCACCCGGACAGCGCCCCTGAGGACCGCCACGTCACCGGGTTCGATGACACCGGTGGCCCGCACTCCGCGGCTGGTCTGCCAGCGTTTGATCGCGCTCTCCAGAGCGGGAGTGAGGACACCGTCACCGGACTTGACCCTCACCTGCTCGGTCCCAGCGGTCGCAGCGGCTTTCCGTGCCTCCGTCCCGGTCCCTTCCGTCCCGGTCCCTTCCGCGGCCGGGTCACGGTCGGATCCGCTCGCGGACGACTGAGGGTCGGGGCTTCCGTCGCCGGACGCTCCCGAGTCGGTACCAGGTGAAGTCCCCGGGGAGGAGGAAGGCTTGGACGGGGTCGTGTCCTGGTCCTTCGTGCCGCCCGCCGGTCCCGAGCCCTCCTTCGCCGCGTCCTTCGCCGCGTCCTTGGGATCGGTGACGCTGACCACCTGTCCCGGCGGGGGCTGGGCCCCGATGTCGTACCCCAGGGCCCGCAGGTTGTCGACGATCACCTGCACATCCCGCCCGACCGTGTTCCGGCCCGCGATACGCCGGTAGAGCGGCACGGTGCCGTAGAAGACCGGCACCTCGCGGTCGTCGACGCGGTAGAGCGCCCTGCCCCGGGTCACCGTGGTCCCTTCGGAGGCCAGCCATGTCACGATGCCGTCCCCGGATCCCTTGACGGTCTGCGGCTTGCTGTAGCCGAGCCGGCCGTCCAGCGTCCGGCTGTCGGACAGATCGGTCCGTACGACCTTGACCGTTCTCGCCTTCTGCTCCGCCTTGGAGGACACCGAGCGGCCGCCCTGCCCCCACGGCACCCCCACAGCGATCCCGGCACCGGCCAGCGCCATCGCGAGCACGGCACCGGCGATCCGGATACGGCGCCGCTTCGGCACACCCGCGGTGGTGGTGAGGGCGGGATCCTCGCCCGTCCCGAGCACGGGCTCCCCTCCCCCGCGGGTCACCGGGAGAACCCGGCGGCGGGCAGGCCAACGACCGCTCCTGTCGCGCCGCCGGAACGGCGGCCATCGCGTATGTGGTGGTCCCGTACGGGACCACATACGGCCGGCGCGGAGGCTCGAACTATGACGCGGATCATGCAGACGACTCCAGAGTGACGCGGGCAGACCGCCGTGAACGTGGACGCATCCCACGGTCGAAAGGCGGGCACAGGCGAGCCTGGGGGCCCGACTTCGAGTACGGCCTCGACGATGCCGTACCGGTATCAGAGCGCTTTCAGCGAGATGTATCGGGATTGTCAGGACGGCGGGCCCGCGCGGAACCCGGCTTATAGTCGCCGCCATGAGCGCACAGATCCTGGTGGCCGAGGACGACATCAGACAGGCAGAGGTACTGCGGATGTACCTGGAGTCGGAGGGTCACAGCGCGGTGGTCGTGCACGACGGGCGTTCGGCGATCGACGCCGTCCGCCGACTCCGTCCGGACCTGCTCGTTCTGGACGTGATGATGCCCAAGGTCGACGGCCTCGACGTGTGCCGGATCCTGCGTCAGGAGTCGGCCGTACCGGTTCTGATGCTCACCGCCAGCTCCAGCGAGGACGACCTGCTGCTCGGCCTCGACCTCGGTGCCGACGACTACATGACCAAGCCCTACAGCCCGCGCGAGTTGATGGCCAGGGTCCGGACCCTGCTGCGGCGCATCGAACGCACCGCGCCGCCGGACGACGGGGTCCTGAGGGTGGGCCCGATATCGGTGGACCCGCTCCGGCACGAGGTGCGGGGCGCGTCCGGAGAGCTGGTCACCTGCACCCGTGGGGAGTTCACGATCCTGTCGACCATGGCGGCGGAGCCCGGCCGGGTGTTCACCCGCAAGCAGCTTCTGGATCGCACCCGGGGCTGGGACGTCTCCTCGACCGATCGCACCGTCGACATGTACGTCATGAACCTGCGGAAGAAACTGGAACTCAACCCGCGCCGCCCCACTCATCTCCTCACCGTCCACGGGGTCGGCTACAAGCTGACGCCCGGATCAGATTCCCTGGGCACCTGAGTGCGCCGCTCCACAGTTCCGCTGCACACCAGCCTGTTCGCCCGGCTCCTCATCGCGTCCCTCCTCGTCGCGATCTGCGCGGTGGCCGCGACCACCTGGCTCGCCGTCACCAGTACGACGCGGGCGATCAACACGGAACAGGGCCGGTCGTCGAAAGCCGACGCGCGCATCTACGACGCTCTGCTCGGCTACGCGGCGACACACACCGACTGGGGTGGGGTTCAGAACCTGGTGCATGAACTCGCGGAGCGGACCGGCAGGGCGATCACCCTCACCACCTCCGCCCGTACCCGCATCGCGAGTTCGGAATCGGCCGTTCGGCTCCCTGCCAGGCCGTCCGCCTCCGTCGACCCCCTGCGACTCGACCCGGTGCTGTCCCACGAGAGCATCGGCCCGATCGACCCGCGCGCGGTGGGCCCGTTCCTCCTGAAGGCCGAGGACCGGGAGGTGGTACTGAAGATGGCGCGCAGGACCAGGGACTGCCTTGCCGCGCGACAGATCGCCGCCAAGATCGTCCGCCTGCCCAGCGGGCGTTCCACGGTCCAGGTCACCGGGGCCGGCGATCTGGACTCCGGAGCGATCCCGACCCCCGAGCCCGGCACCAACGGCCGGACCGGCATCGGCATTTGCGGTCTCGATCTGCTCAAGGAGCCGCTGCCGCCGGAGAGATCGCCGCTCTCCCAGGTCGCCGAATCCGCTTCGGAATGCCTCAAACAGCAGGCCAGACCACCCGTCGAGGTCTTCGCCGACTTCTCCTGGCGCTTCCGTGGAAACGGAACCCCGGAGAACTCGGACCGCGCCGCGCAGGAGTGCGTGAACGAGGGCCGCCGAACGCAGCTGCGGCCCTATGTCTCGCCCTCCGTGCTGTTGTTCGTCTCCGATCGCGAGAATCCGGACACCACGGCCATCGACCTCTCGGAAGCGAACATCGTACGGATCACGGGCGCCGCGGGCATCGTCCTCACCGTGACGTGCGCCGTGACCGTGCTGCTGGGCAGTCGGCTCGTCCGCCCGCTGCGTGCCCTGATCGCCGCGGCCCAGCGCCCGGTCGACGAGGCGGCACGGGTCCCGGTGCTCACCAAGGACGAGATCGGCCGCGTCGCCGCCGCGTTCAACGACCTCGCCGAGCGCCGGGAGACCCTGGAGCGACAGCGCCGGGCCATGGTCAGCGACGTGGCCCACGAGCTGCGTACCCCACTGACCAACATCCGCAGCTGGGTGGAGGCGGCCCAGGACGGTCTGACACCGGCCGACCAGCAGTTGCTCGCCCTTCTCCTGGACGAGGCGATGCTGCTCCAGCACATCATCGACGACCTGCGCGACCTCTCCGCGGCGGAGTCCGGAAGTCTCGTACTGCACTGTGAAACGCTGCCTGTCCGCCAGGTGCTGGAACAGGTGACGGCGGCGCACCAGGGGGCCGCCGGTCCGGCGGTCGTCACGCCGGCCGTCGAGGCCGCCGAAGAACTCGAGGTGTACGCCGACCCGGTGCGACTGCGCCAGGTGATCAGCAACCTCGTCTCCAACGCGATCCGGCACACACCCAGCGGGGGGCATGTCGTACTGCGATCCCAGGTGGAGGGCGACGAGCTGGTCATCGAGGTCGCCGACTCCGGGAGCGGTATCGATCCCGAGGATCTGCCGTATGTCTTCGACCGGTTCTGGCGTGCGGACAAATCCCGCAACCGGCAGACCGGCGGCAGCGGCCTCGGGCTGGCCATCACCCGCAAACTGTGCGAGGCGCACGACGGGACGGTCTCGGTGATCAGCACGCCGGGCCGCGGCTCCGTCTTCACGGTCCGGTTGCCGCGCCGGTGAAACCGCCCGAGGGGGTTCCGAGGGACTCTCCGCCGCGTAGGACGGCAAGCCCATGAAGGCCGGGAAGCGCCTCCGACGCAGGTCGGAGGCCCGTCCCCCGCCCCGGTCGCGTCGTGGTCGTGGATCTGTCACCGGACGTCGGGTGCGGACGAGACGGCACGACGGCCGCGCGACCGGGACACGACCGGACTCCCCGGCACGGTGGTGTCCGCACCAGGAAAGGGGTTCAGCAGTCTGTGGACACAGTGGAGAGAGTGGCGGTGCTGGGCTCGGGGCCCTTCGGCAGGCAGGTGGCCGGGATGCTGGAGAGGTGCCACCCCGGCGTCGGACTCCGGTCCGGAGAGGGCAGGATCGCGGACACCGTCGCCCGCTGCGGCCGGCGTGGCGGCACCCGGATCCGGCTGCCCGGACTGCCCTCCCGCCCCTGACCGCCCGGGCCCCGTTCATCCCCCGGGGCCCGGGCGCCCGGCATGCTCAGGCGCCGAGGAGCACGTTCTCGGGGCGGTCCAGCGAGGCGTCGCCGCGCAGCAATCGCCGGTGCAGCTCACGCAGTTCGCCGCCGGGTTCCACCCCCAGGTTCTCGACCAGATGACGGCGAGTGCGGGTGTACACCCTGAGCGCCTCGGCCCGGCGGCCGGAGCGGTACAGCGCGAGCATCAGCAGCGCCCCGATGCCCTCGTCCGTCGGGTGGTCGGCGGCGAGTTCGTCCAGCCGGGCCACCGTGGTGGCGTGCTGGCCGAGCCGCAGACAGATCCGCGCCTCGGCCAGTTGCACGGTGAGCCGCTCCCGGTGCAGCACCTCCCGCGTCCGCTCGGCCCAGCCGCCGATCACATCGGCCAGCGGAGTGCCGGACCACAGGGACAGCGCGGCGGCGTACAACTCCTTTGCCCGCGTGTGGTTTCCGGCGGCCGCCGCCCGCGCCGCCTGCTGTGCGGCGCGGCGGAAGCGGAACACATCGACCGCGAGCGGTTCGGCGCGCAGCTCGTACCCGCCCCTCCGGCGCACCACGCACTCCCCCGTCGCCACCTCCCCGACCGCCTTCCGGAGCCGCTTGGCACAGGTGTAGAGCGCGTCCAACGGATTCTCGGGCAGCCGGTCGTCCCAGATCCGGCCGATGAGCACATCGTCCTGCACCACCTCGTTCGGCTTCACGGCCAACGCGGCGAGCAGCCCGCGCGCACGGGTGGAACGGGGATTGACATGGTGTCCTTCGTCGCTGATCCCTACCGGACCCAGCAGATGCAGATACATGGCCGCAGCGTGTCAGCGGCCTGCACGGACCCCGTATGGATCGTGTATGGCCCGGCACACGCTGGAGTCAGAGGCGGGACTGCAGCTGTACTCGTGAGCTGACCCCCAGTTTGCGGTAGGTCCGGGTCAGGTGCTGCTCCACCGTGCTGGTCGTGAGGTAGAGCTTGCCGGCGATCTCCCGGTTGGTCAGGCCCTTTGCCGCGGCCTTGGCGACCCTCCGCTCCGCATCGCTGAGGGCGAGCAGGTCGGCTTCCGTCTCCTCCAGCACGTCCGGCGCGCCGACCCGCCGAGCGGGTTGTTCTGCGAAGCACGCCTGCCTGATGCTGTTGGTCTTGCGTGCCACCGACCGCGCCCGGCCGGCATCACCGAGTTGGGTGTATGCATCGTGCAGGGCGGCGAGCGCACTCGCCAACTCGAACTTGTCCCCGCTTCGGTGCAGCACATCCACCGCCTCGCACAGCATGGGTGGCCGGAGGTGCAGTTCGCGGGTCGCCGCCAGCAGCCGCATGGTGCGCCCGCGCACCCGCATGTGGCCGTCTGTGCCGATCCGGCGCAGCTGCTCGCGAGCGTAGCGCGCGGCTGTTTCGTGGTCCCCGAGTTGCAGATGAGCGGCGGCCATCTCCATACGCCACGGCAGTGTCTCGGTCTGGGCCATCCCCCACTGGTCGAGCAGGTCGGCGACGGCCTGGAAATCGTCGAGGGCGACCTGGGCGAGACCGCGCTCGACGTAGTGACGGCCGCGCGCCAGCAGGTAGGACAGGCCGAACGGCGTCTCGAACATCACGTCCGTCACTCGCAGGGCGAGCGTGCGTGCCGCTTCGTCGTATTTGCCCTGCAGCGTTTGCGCCGTCAGCAGGGTACTCAACGGTTCAGCGGCCAGCACGCCCCATTCGGCGACCGGGATGAGTTCGAGCGCGGCGGTCGCCCGGGAGACGGCGACGCCGAGCGAGCCCCGGCGCAAGGCGATGTCCGCTGCGATCGCGCAGAACAGCGCACGCCAGGTGGGTGCCTGGAGGTCGAGACAGGTCTGTATCAGTTCCCGGCACCGCTGCTCGGCTTCCTCCAATCGCTCGGCATACACCATCGTGTGCAACGCGAGAATGAGCGGCAACAGATTGACCTCGGTCAGCGGCTGTTGCCACAGCGCCTCGTCGGCTTGGACCAAGCGTTCCGCGGTTGCCCCCTGGTGGTGGGAGCTCTGGAAGTGTTCGAGCAATCGAAAACCGATAGCGCCCGGAGGCATGATCGGCGTGCCGTTCGTCCTGCTCTCGCCGGCCACGCGCCGGAAGATGCCCGGATACATATCGGCCAGCCACATCCGTACCATCTCGAACTCCCATGAGGGCCGGGAGCCCGACGGCACGTCGGCCGCCAGCCGGGAGAGCACGGAGCAGGCATCCTCCACCCGCCCCTGGAGCAGCAGCATGATGATGGGCATCGTCGTGTGCCGACCCTGAAGTCGACCGCTCAGCATCGCCTCGGTCAGCTCGGGCAGATGCCCGACCGAGGCGCGCAGATCGTCCCGCCACTCCGCCCGCAGCAGCAAGGCCAGAATCTCCACCCGGCGCCGGCCGTCGGTTTCGACCTGGTACGCCAGCCGCAGCAGCTCTGTGGCCCGCCGCGAGTGGCCCTCCTTCAGCGCCTGCTGCGCCCCCTCCACCAGGTTCAGCACGGCCGAGGGGTCGTCGAGACGGCCGGAGGCGACGAAGTGCTCCGCGATCGTCAAGGAGTCCGCACCGCACGCCTTGAGCAGATCCACAGCGCGCCGGCTCAGCTCGGATCGATCCGCGGCCGAGAAGGCGTTGAGTACGGCGCCGGCCATGATCGGGTGCCGCATCCGGCCGGCCTCCACCAAACCGCTCCGGGTCAGTACCTGCATGGCGACAGCGACCCGGTCCGACGCGACGCCGGCCAGCCGGTCGAGGTACGCGAACCGCGACGGCTCACCGATCACCGAGATCGCACCCGCGACCCGCAACGTCACCGGATCGCACCGGCGCAGGACGAGCTGGACCGCCCGCTCGAACTCGGGCCCGGTGTGCAGCTCGGCCGGCGGGCCATCGCCGCCGGTGGCAGCCCGGCTGTCCTCCAGCAACGCATGCAGCAGCAGCAGATTGCCACCGGTGAACCGGTATGCCTCCGCGGCCAGTTCCGTCGAATCGGACTCGAGGAGTCGCTCGGCCATGAGCTCCGCGACGCCGCTCGACGACAGTGGAGCCAGCAGCAGCCGCCGCAAGTAGACCTGCTGATGGAGTTCGGCACACAGGAGCTGGGAGTTGCTCGGAGACATGTCGATGTCGTCGTCGCGCCAGCCAAGGACGATGAGGATGCGGGCGAGTCCGGCACGGCGGATCAGATAGATCAGCCAATCCTGGGAGAACGCGTCGAGATACTGTGCGTCGTCAATGGCGATCACCACCGAGCTCTGCTCGGCCAACTCCAGAACCGCCGTCGCCAGCCCGTCCAACACCCGAGAGCGACTCACCCCGTCGCACTCCGCATCGGCGAGCAGCTGGTGGTCGAGCAAACCACGCACCATCGCCGCCCTGTCGCGGTCGAAAACCTCACCGGCAAGCAACTGACGCACGATGCCCAAGGAAAGCGAGCACTCGGTCGGCGCCCCACTCGCCCGGAGCAGTCGCGCCCCCGCCTCATGAGCCCGGCTGCCGAACTCCTCGACTAACGCTGTCTTACCGGTCCCGACAACGCCTTGAAGCACGACAACCCGCACACCCCCAGCGGCGGACTCAGCAAAAGCTGCAGCCAGCTCAGCGAGCTCAGACTCTCGCTCGATCATGCACGATACCCCGTCCCTCATGGAGCGATTCCTACGTCGCACGCACCGACAGACCGCGCGGAAGAAGGATCGGAAATACGGAAGTGGACCGATTACGACGAGACATCAATGCCACGGAACTGATTCGACCATCCGTAGGGCTGACATTGGCCACACCGACACGCCCATGTCTGGCCCCCAGCCGATCACGCCGTTGAACCTATGGGCGGAATGGTGAACCGCCTCTGGTTCAACGTCAGTTGGCGGCTGTGAGCTGGGGGTTCGTGGCTGCTCGGCAGTAGTTGGCTTCGTATGCCACAGGAGTAGTTGGCTTCGTGTGCCACAGGCGGTATGTGGCCTATCTCACCATGGAGCCGACGGTGGTTGAATCAGTCGACTTACTCGGCGGTGGTGGGCTCGACATGCGAACGCGGTGCCCGCGTCGGGGAACAGACCGAGGGCGGCAGCCGCCGTCACTCCGAGTCGCAGCAGGTTCTTGCGCAATGTGGCCATACCTTTCAAGACTCTGGCCGGCCCGCGAGGCCGACAGAGCAGAACATTCATTCTGCAGATAGAATGCGAAAGGAGGGTCGCAACGTCAATTGCGGACCTTATGCCACTAGTTGGACTGCTAGACCTCCTTGACTTCCTTGAGTTCTTCGTCTCGCACGGTTCCTGGCGAGGGCGCCAACTGGCGTTTCCTGGCTGCGTAGTAGGTGGAGGGGGGATGCTGATGCCGTGTGCTGCCCGCACGGTGCAGCCGAAGCAGTCCCGCAATCTCGTCGATGAACACTACGAGCGCGTGTGTGGCCGGCCGAGTTCGGCCGCGAAAAAGGCCGAGGCCCGCCTTGCGGATCCCGTTCGCCCGCTTCAGCTCGGCTATCTCCTTCTCAGTCGGATAGTCGTCGCGGACCTCCGCGACCATGCGGACCGCGCTACAGTTCGCGCGTCACCGGCCGGAATCCCGGTGCACCGGACGGAATGCGTTGATGCTGCCGAGGTGCCGGGCACGCTTGTCCTTGTCCCGCACGCCGAGGCCCTCTTCCGGCGCGAGGCACAGCACGCCGACCTTGCCGTGGTGCGCGTTGCGGTGCACGTCCAGCGCGGCCTGGCCGGTGTCCTCCAGGGCGTAGGACTTCGACAGCGTGGGGTGGATGAGCCCCTTGTCGATCAGCCGGTTGGCTTCCCACGACTCCCGGTAGTTCGCGAAGTGCGATCCGACGATCCGCTTGAGGTTCATCCACAGGTACCGGTTGTCGAACTGGTGCGTGTACCCCGAGGTGGACGCGCAGGTCACGATCGTGCCGCCCTTGCGGGCCGCGTAGACCGAAGCGCCGAACGTCTCCCGGCCCGGGTGCTCGAACACGATGTCCGCGTCGTCGCCACCGGTCAGCTCCCTGATGCGGGCGCCGAACCGCTGCCACTCCTTCGGGTCCTGGGTGTGCTCGTCCCGCCAGAACCGGTACTCCTCGGCGCTGCGGTCGATGACCAGCTCCGCACCGAGGCGGTGGCAGATCTCCGCCTTCTCCGGACTGGACACGACGCACACCGGGATACCGCCGCCGTTGAGCACGTATTGCGTGGCGTACGAGCCGAGCCCGCCGGAGGCACCCCAGATCAGGACCACGTCGCCCTGCTTCATGTTCGCACCGTTGCGCGACACCAGCTGCCGGTACGCGGTCGAGTTGACCAGCCCGGGGCTTGCGGCCTCCTCCCACGTCAGATGCGCGGGTTTGGGCATCAGCTGGTTCGCCTTCACCAGGGAGATCTCGGCGAGGCCACCGAAGTTGGTCTCGAAACCCCAGATCCGCTGCTCGGGATCGAGCATCGTGTCGTCGTGGCCCTCGGGGCCTTCCAGCTCGACGCTGAGACAGTGCGCCACGACCTCGTCGCCGGGCTTCCAGCGGTGCACCCCGGGCCCGGTCCGCAGCACGACACCCGAGGCGTCCGAGCCGACCACGTGGTGGGGCAGGTCGTGCCGCTTCGACAGCGGGGACAGCTTCCCGTAGCGCCGGAGGAACGTGAAGGTCGGCAAGGGCTCGAAGATCGAGGTCCAGACCGTGTTGTAGTTGATCGCGCTCGCCATCACCGCGATCAGCGCCTCACCGGGCCCGAGCTCCGGTGTCGGGACCTCCTCCACGTGCAGCGACTTGCGCGGGTCCTTGTCCGCGCCGGCGATGCCCTCGAACATCTCGGTCTCATCGGCGTGCACGGTCACGCCGCGGTAGCTCTCCGGCACCCGCAGCCCGGCCAGCGCGCCCGGGTCCCCGGTCACGACGGCCTGCTGGATCTCCTTGAGCTCTGCGTTCGGCACGGCTTTCCTTCCTTCGCTGGTCCGGTTCACGACAGGAGGCCCGCATCGGCCTCGTCGTCCTCGCCGGTGGCCCGCTCACCCGGGTGCCACCAGCCGTTCCCGTTCGCCGGCGGTCGTCCGGCCGCGGAGTCGAGGAGGTTGTCACCGGGACTGCTCAGCCACTCCCGCAGCGCTTCGGCCCACCAAGCCGTGTCGACGACCCATTCGAGCGCCGGCTGGTCCGCCAGGTGCACCTGTCCCGCGCGGACGCGCGCCAGCTCTTCGGTCCAACCGGCGACGGCGGGTCCGAGAACGGCCTCCGGGTCGGCGACCCCGAGCGCCTCGCCGATGACCGGCCAGCCGATCCCCTCGGCCCGTGCGGCCACGACGGCCCTCTCCACGTAGCGGGAGACCAGCTCGGTCAGTGCTCGCCCGGCGCGCAGCGCGGCGAGATCGGTTTCGTGCGGCCAGTAGTGTTCCGGGACGACCGTGTGCCGCGCGCAGCGAGCAACCGCCCACGCTGCCTGCGCGGCGGCGACTTTCGCATGCAGTGCAACGGGAAGCCCGTCGAGTTCGCCGTCCGCGCGCGCGTCGGCCACGGCTTTCACCGGTCCCCGGTCCGGATCGTGCCGACCAGCAGCCGTTCCGTCACCGAGACCACACCTCGCTCGCTGAGAACCAACATGTGCACACCTCCGTTGCCACTGCTCACGGGCTCACAGGCCCGACTTCCGGATCACGGACTCGACCACGTCCACCCCGCCGGCCCGAGCGGCACGGCCGGGGGACGTTCGCGCCGTGGGGCCGAGCAGAGCCCGGCCCTGCGGCGCGATGCGAAACGGTCAGGCTCAGTCGCGGTGCGCGGTGGCCAGCGCCTTGCTGCGCCACGGGGCGATGTGCTCCGCAACCATCGCGTTCTTGACCTCGAGACGCTCGTAGGCGTCGCTGCCCACCAGCAGGTGCGAGGGCAGCGTCTCGCAGTCGGTCACCTCGACGATCAGCGCCGCGCCCTTGACCGGGTCCCCGGGCTGGGCGTGGTTGGCCGCGTCGACCCCGTCGCGCACGAGGTGGGCGGGGGTGCCGTCGTAGTCCGCCAGCCGCGTTCCGGAGACCGACAGGGAGCTGGCGTCGAAGAGGTCGGTGCGGAACGCCCCGGGCTCGACGACCATGCTCTGGATCCCCAACGGACCCACCTCGGCGGCGAGGGCTTCGCTGATACCGGCGACCGCGAACTTCGAGGCGCTGTACAGGCTCACCCCGGGCTCGCCCTCGAACCCCGCCCGGGAGCCGATGTGCACGATCTTGCCCTTGCCGGCAGCACGCATCGTCGGCAGGACCGCTCGCGTCACGTTGATCAAACCGAAGACGTTGACGTCGAACAGCGACCTGGCCTCGGCGTCGGTGACCTCCTCCAGTGCACCCACCAGCACGCGACCCGCGTTGTTGACCAGCACGTCGATCGTGCCGAACCGATCGACGACCTGCGCGACGGCACGGTCGATCTGGGCCTGGTCGGTCACATCGAGGGTGACCGGATGGCATCGCTCGGCGCCGCGCAGGTCGTCGGGCAACGCCTCGACACGCCGGACGCCGGCGGCGACGTCGTGTCCTGCCTCCAGGGCGTGCCGGGCTATCTCAGCGCCCAGCCCTCGGGCGGCTCCGGTGATGAACCATGTCGCCATGACGGAAACGTCTCCTTCTGCAGGCATCGGTGCTCGCTGCCGGACCGCGGTCCACGGTCCGGCGAAGTTCCTTCTTGATCCGGCGGTGTCCCGGACCACGAGATCCCCTGGCCGCGTTCGTCGACCACGGACAGGCGTGTCACGACGGCACGGTCAGGCCCCGCCGGCCACCTCGTCGGCGTACTTGCGGTTCATGTGCTCGAGCGCCGCGCCGGCTGCGATGTTCGCCTCCTCGCGCCGCGCGAGAATCCGGGCCCGGGCGTCGTGGGACGCCTGGGCGTGGGTCGTCCCTGATCCCTGGAAGTGCGGGGCGACCTGACGGGCGACGAGTTCCCACGAGCGCCACTTCGCCGTCGGACCGGCCCAGTCGTGCGCCAGCAGCAGCACGGTGCCGAACCCGCCGGACTGGTCGACCATGCGCTGGATCTGGCGGCGGACGTCATCGGCCGTGCCGATCGCGCCCAGGCCCGATTCGTTGACGAACTCGATCAGCTCCTGCGTGCTGCCGTCGGGCAGCGTGAGCCCAGGCGTGGCAGCGTTGTCGTTCAGGTGCCTCACCCAGTCCCGCAGCCCGAACTCGACGTCCCGGTAGGCCTGCTCCCGGGTCTCGGCGACGTGCACGTTCGTGACCAGCCGCCAGGTCGCGCGGTCGGGCGCCGGCCGTCCCGCGTGGGCGGCGCGCTCGGTGGCGATCCCCCAGTGGTACGCCAGCGCGTCGAATCCGTCCTGGCTCATGGTCGCCCCGAGCGAGATCAGGCTCGCACCGCGGCTGCCGGCCAGGCGCGCGCCGGTCGGCGACGCCGTCGCGGCCACCGCGATCTCGAAGCACGGCTCGGTGAACGGGCGCAGCTGCAGCGTCGCGTCGACCAGCGTGTGGCTCCCGACCGTCGTGGTGACCGACTCACCGGCCAGCAGCCGCTGGATGATGTCGAGATGGGTCTCGAGGAGCTCGCGGCTCTCGGTGGGGGTCATACCGATCATGGCGACGTCGGAGGGCAGGGAGCCGGGACCGACCCCGAACATCACCCGGCCCTGCGTGAGGTGGTCGAGCATCACCATCCGGTCGGCCACCCACAGCGGATGGTGGTACGGAATCGAGGTCATGCCGGTCCCGAGGCGGATCCGGGTGGTGCGCTCCGCTGCCGCCGCGATGAAGATCTCGGGCGAGGCGATGAGGTCCCGACCGGTCGAGTGGTGCTCCCCGATCCACGCCTCGTCGAAGCCCAGCCGGTCGAGGTGCGCCATGAAGTCCAGGTCGTGGCGCAGCCACCACGTCGGGCTCTCCCCCAGCGGGTGGATCGGGGGCAGGAACGCACCGAAGCGCAGACTGGTCACAACTCCTCCACCAGGTCGGTGTCCACATCAGTCACTCGCGGCCGCAGCGCTTCCACACGACGGGCGGTGAATGCGCCGACGATGAGCCGGCGCGGTCGGGTGTGCTCGGTCGGGTCGGTCGGCACCTGGCGCACGTCCTCGTAGCGCGTGACCAGCCAACCGGACTTGCCGTCAGCGAGCCGGAACCGGGTGATCGGACGGTCCCGTTGCCGCTCGTTCAGCTCCGGCGGGGGATGGAAGAGTGACGGCGTGGGCGGAAAAATGGTCAAGACGGGTGCTTGGTCGGCGTAAACCATGAATTAGCCTCCGGAAAGCTGCGTGCGCCCCACGGTAGGCTCTGCGCCTCGACGGGCCATCCCCTAGATTTCCCGGTGACCCATCCCCTAGTAGTCACAAGGCATCTCTGGGGTCTCTGGGTCGCCCTCCCCATGCCCGGCCTGGCAGCGGGACTCGACATGCAGGGGGCCGGCAGGCCCGACCCGCGCTTCGGTCGACGACCGAAGCGTGGTCAGGTCAGCGATGAATGCCGCGTCGTCGGGCGGACAGCGGGTCCTGGCCGCGCTGCGCCACGGCCGCGGCGGGTCCGGCGACTGGCTCGCCCAGCGCGGAAGGTGGTGTTGTACTCGGTCGGCCCGACGCCCGCCCGACGCGACAGCCGGGCCGTCAACCTGCCCGCAAGCGGGAAATTACGGCTGGAGTACTGGAAGTCGGTGCACCTCGCCAACCAGTGAGACAGCTTGCCGCTCTCTGAAGATCAATCATGCCGCTTTGATCGGGATCCCCCGCAGGCCCCGCAGCGTGAAGTCGGGGCCGAATTCGATCTCACCCGCGATCTCGTACTCCGGCAACTTGTCCAGCAGCCGATTCAGCCAGATGCGCATCTCCATCCGGGCCATATGAATTCCAAGGCAAATGTGAGGCCCGAAACCAAAGCCCATATGTGCCTTACGGGGACGGAAGATGTCGAAGGAGTGCGGGTTGTCCCAGCGAGCGGGATCGCGGTTCGCGCAACCCAGAAGAGCCACCACTGCGGAACCCTCGGGGATCGTAAAACCCTCGACCTGCGACTCGTCGCTACAGGCAAAGCGCAGAACCGACTGCGTGAGAGTCGACCAGCGGTGGACCTCCTCGAGCGCGGCCGGAACAAGCGACCTGTCGGCGGCCAGCGCGCGACGTTGGTCGGGATGGCGTCCCAGCGCATACAACATCATCGCCATCACCTGCGCCGTACTCTCATTCGCCGCAACCGTCAGCATCGTCCCGTTTGCCAATATTTCCCGATCAGGCATGGACGGCGCAAAATCGTCGAACACCATCTGGGCCATAAGCGATCCATCACTCACCCCCAGCGCACGGTGCTTTTCGATGAGGCCGGCCATGTACGAGTTCAGAGCAACTGCTGCCGCAGCGCCGTCGGCCATAATCTCCTGACCCCTCGGAGTCGGGTCCAGCCGTGCGCCGAGAACCGCCGCCGTTGCGTCACTCCATTTGATGAAGTCTTCGTACACATCCTCTTCGGCGCCCATCAATTGGGCAGTGACGACAGTGGGGATGATTCGCGTCATCTCCGCAAGAGCGTCGAGAGATTCGCCGGAGCGCAGGCGTTCCACGAATTTATCCACGTATACGTCCACAACGTGCTGTATCCGCGCTGCCCAGTCGGCTTCGACAGCCCTGCGCTCGAACCCTGGCTCCCAAATTCTGCGGACCGTCTGATGCCGTGCACCATCAGTGCCGAGAAAAGTCGGTCCGCCGAACGCCTTCTCCATCTCCGGGAGCACGTTTGCAGAGTTGAAATGGCGGATGTCACCAAGCACTCGCGCGCAGTTCTGATGCGACGTGATCATGTACTGATCGTGATGCGAGTTGTAGACAACCGGCCCCAAGGCTCGCCATGCGGCCATGGTCTCATAGGGGTCCTGCACGAAGTCAGGGTCAAGCATGTTCAAGTCCACGGTGGGACATTCCGCCGCTGCAGAGTTCATTGCGCTTCCTCTCCCTGATCGGGATCGATATCACCGGGCGTCATTGCGGCCAACACGTGTTCAGCGGGAACGTTGTAGCGGTGGGCATCAATCGTGTGTAGCTGGGACAAGCGGATGAGCTCATCTCTGTCGGCCGCCTCGATGAGACCTCCGCACATCGGGCAGCTCACTTCAAGTCCGACGTCCATGGCCGCCCCCCTTCCCCTCATGAATGTCGGAACGGAAGCCGAAGAGCACACGCCGCACACAGTCGGCTATCTCAGCGACGTGCTCGTGTATGAAGAAATGACCTCCGGTCAGGACCTTTATCTCGAAGGATCCCGCGGCATGTCCTCGCCAAGCACTCGCTTCCTCGAGCGACACGCTCGGATCGCGGTCGCCGGTTATTGCCATGATCGGCACGTTCAACATCGTCTCTGTTGCTGGCGCACGATACGTCTCGACGGCCCGATAGTCGCCACGGATAACAGGAAGGATCACGCGTCTCATCTCGTCATCGTCGAGAAGAGCCGGGTCGGTTCCACCCAGCGTTCGAAGGTCGGCAACGATAGTGTCGTCATCGGCCCTATGGGAATCCTCATCACGATGACACGACGGGGCGCGGCGCCCAGACGCGAACAATGCGAGCGGCGCGCGTCGATTATCTCGCTGGAAGCGACGCGCTACCTCGAACGCCACCACCGAACCCATGCTGTGGCCGAAGAATGCAAGTGGCTGCGTTTCCCACGGGTTCAAGGCCTCGCAAATCTCATCGGCGAGCTGACCAATGTCCTCGATCAAAGGCTCGTGACGGCGGTCCTGTCGCCCTGGATACTGGACTCCGAGCACCGATACGTCCGGTTCGAGCGAGTTTGCCAGCGAACGGAAATACCCGGCGGAACCGCCAGCGAACGGAAAGCAAATGAGGTGTACTTGACCGTGCTGAGGTGAGCTTCGCAGCGGCCTGATCCAGGATCCGCCACTCGTGGTCGATGCGTGCACGTTCCTTCTTTCAGACCGTGGCTGTCCGGTCTACTGATCGAATGGGTTCTGCCCTGCCGGAAATTCGAAGGTACCGACTTCCGGCCTGGTCAACGGGATCACTTTGCGGCTGGCGAACTTCCAGACCCCATCCTCGCGAACGTATTCATCCTTGTAGTACGCGGTAGCCCGAGAAATCCCGCCGGCCCGCACATCGCCCTGGGCGAAGACATGGCAGTTACCAGACGCTCGGGATTCGAGAATCTCATTGATGACATGGTTGACCGTCATATGGCAAAGATTCTCCATCTGCCCGTAGATATCGACTTCGAAGTGACGCCGGATCTCGTCCTTCCCCGTGAACTTTCCCAGCCCGAAGCTCTCTTCGTCGAAAACCGGGCTGTCGTCGCTCCACAGCTCCATCAGAGAATCGAACTGGCGAGTATCGAGTCGATACGCATATTTGGACGTCAACTCAATGATATCGAGTCGGTCGACCATGAGAGAGAATGCGTTCTCCGTCATCATGAGGAAGCCTCCGGTAACTTGTTTCGCGCGCCTGAGACGCTGACAGATTTCGGTTGACCAATGAGCTAAGTCTTATTTGTGGATCGGCACCAGCTCCTATCGCAATTTATTGGGAAGCATCATTCCGGCGTCCACGGGAAGAGTGATTCCAGTGATGTGACGTGCCTCTTCCGACGCCAGATAGACCACGGCGTCGCTGACCCCCTGCGAGTCCAGCCAGCCGGTGGGCAACGCGCTCATGTCCTTCATCACTTCGTTTGCGTCCTCCGGTGTCGGATCGGAGACTTCGGGCAGGAAGATTTTTCGCATCGGAGCGTTGTTGACCATCGGCGTGTCGACATTTCCGGGATTGACCGAATTCACGCGTATGTTGTGTGGTGCCAGCTCTGCTGCCAAGGCACGCATCAACCCGACCACGCCGTGCTTGGATGCGGTGTAGTGCGACATGGTCGGCACGCCGATCAACCCCGCTGTCGAGCTGATGAAGACCAGCGATCCGCCTTCATTCCGCTCGATCATATGCGGAATCACCGCTTTGACGGTTTTCCACGACCCTGTCAGATTGACGTCGATAATTTCCTGCCAGGCTTCATCGGTGAGTTCCCATGAGAACCCGAAGCTGGACATTCCAGCATTTGCGCACACGACGTCGATATGACCGAACTCAGCTATCGCCTCGTCGACGACAGCCTGCAGTTCATTGAAGTTGCGCGTATCCGCCCGGCGCGCAAGGATCCGCCGGCCGAGCTGTTCGACCAGTTGCGTCGTCGAGGCAAGATCTTGACCGTTCGCTCCTGGATACGGCGCGGTTTCGAGGTCTGTGCACAGGTCGACAGCGACGATGTCTGCCCCTTCTTGGGCAAGTCGCACCGCATGCGAACGTCCCATTCCACGCGCAGCGCCAGTAACCAATGCGACTTTCCCGGCAACCCGGCCCATTTCTCAACCTCCACGTCAGAAGACAGGGGTGTCAATTTCGCGGTGAAAGAAACACCCCTGAATATTGAACCTTGAGTACTCTCACCTCATCGCGGCACCGCGGGATCGTTCACTCAGCGGAGGCGAACATGATCAGTTTCACGTCGGCTCCCTCCACCTTGCCCAGATCGTAAGGGCGCCAGGCCATGAAACCTGTTTGGCCGAGGTACCGGCCACTGGTACCCACGCTCGGGTAGTAGGCCCAGTCCCCCGACAGAAGTGAGCCGAGATCGATCCAACCGGCAACCCGGATCGTTCCGGACCCGTCCTCGAAGACGACTTCGTTGGTCAGATAGGCCATGAACTGCTTGTCGGATTCCCGCTGATAGTGAATCTTGTAGCCACCTGAGGTGGTGGCCACTTTTTCACCGGACTTGGTGAACAGGGCGTGCTCGTAGGTACCACCCTGGCCAACCTGGATGTTCTGGAAGTCCTCGATGTCAGTGGTGGCACTGATCGTTGTCTCGACCAGTTCCTCATAGCTGTTGATCATGGTTTCGACCCCTTCTTGATTGCGTTCTTCAGGCCTTGCGGTAGACGTCTTTGAGCGCGATCTTCCCGTCGCTCAGGATGAAGAGGTCAACACCACGATTGACCACCTTTCCGTCATCGGTCTCCACGGTCCACCGAACCAGCCCCATGTTCTCGCCGAACATGATCGGCGATTCGAACTTCCCGTCGACCCCAGAGGCGATCATCTTTTCGCGCATCGCGTTCATACTGGTGATCAGATCGCCGATCTGATCCTTGGTGTGGACCGTCCCGAGTCCGTCTCCGTCGGGCGTGATCCACTCGCCGTCATCGGCAAAACATTCGACGGCGGTCTCGATGTCGCCGGCACCCGAGCTCCTGAAGAATCGGTCGATCACTTCTGCTGACATGGGTCCGCTCCGTTTTCGTCGTTGACGGGTGTTCACATCATGTGTGCAGCCTGACCGGTAGCCGCTCCAGACCACGGAACTGCAAGGTGTAGCGCCAGGTGAGTCGTTCCAGTGGCTCGGCCGCCTCCCACTGCGGGAACCTGTCCAACAGCCGGGCCAGCACGATTTCGCCCTCCAGTCGTGCCAGCGGCGCGCCGACACAATGATGGATACCGTGACCGAAGGCCAGATGCGTAGCAGCGTTACGGCGAATGTCCAGCCGGTCCGGATCCGCGAACCGATCCGGGTCTCGATTCGCCGAGGACAGCGCCAGGAACACCACTTCGCCGGCGGGGATAACAGTATCGCCGACCTCCACCGGTTCGGTGGTGTAGCGCAAAGTGGAGAGGTTCAACGGGCTTTCATAACGCAGGAATTCCTCCACTGCGTTCGGTATGAGCGTGGCATCCCCGCGCAATTGCTCCAACTGTTCGGGATGCTTCAGCAGAGCGTACACCGAGCTGCTGATCAAGTTCGCGGTGGTCTCGTAACCCGCGTTCATCATCAGGAAGATGGTGGAAAGCAGCTCGGATTCTTCGAACCGCTCCTCGTTTTCCGGATCGATCATCGCGTTGATCAGGTCGTCTGCGCCGTCATGGCTGCTCGCTTTCTGGGCAACCAGAGTCCGGAAGTAGTCGAGCGACGCCATGTAGGCCTGATACTTCTCCGACGGCTCCGATTCGACGCTGGTCAGCGCGCGGTTCCACCGACGAAGATCGTGGTGGGCGGTGCGAGGTACGCCGAGCAACTCGCCGATCACCGCAATGGGGATGGCCATCGCCACCGACTCCACCAGGTCGATCTCGGCTCCCGCCGGGATCGAATCAAGCAGCTCGTCGGTGAGTTCCTCGATGCGCGGCCGCAGATTCAGTGTCCGGCGCATCGTGAAAACCTTACTGAACATCCTCCGCAGTCGCGAGTGTTGTGGCGGATCGCTGAACAGCATGCTGTCCGACGTGATCGACGCGGCCGAGACCTCCTCCGTACTGTGCTTGGCGATGATCGGTGCGGCACCCCCGGCCGCTTTCGAGAGTCTGGGATCGGCCAGCAGTCGGCGTACATCGCTGTATTCGGTGACCAGCCATGAACGCAGACCTGTGCTCAATGTCTTGATGATGAGCCGCCGAGGACCCGTCCCGGCGCGCATCTCCTGGTAAGTCAGGTAAGGGTCCTGGATGAAGTCCCAGTTCAACAGATCGGCCTCGTGCTCACGTGGCGAATCGAGGGAATCAACTGGTCCGGAATGGTCTCGGTTCACTGGCTGGGGCCGCCCAATTCTCGATTGATGAAGTCGAACAGTTCGTTGTCGTCGGCGTTCGCGATGAGCTGGCTCTGCTCGGAAGGGGCGCCTTGGTCGGTGAGCGCGGCGGCCATCTTCTGGACCCGCCGCAGCACCTGGTTCCTGGCCGCCGCGTCGATGCCGTCGTCTGCCGTCACTGCCGAGAGCACCTTCTCCAGCCGGTCGAGCTCGGCCAGCGCGGACTCGGCCTGGTCGGCGTCCGCGCCGAACATCGCCGTCCGCAGATGGTCACGGAGCGCCAGCAGGGTCGGGTGGTCATAGGTGAGGGTCACCGGCAGCGTCAGCCCGGTCGCCGCGACGAGCCGGTTGCGCAGCTCGACCGCGGCGAGGGAGTCGAAACCCAATTCGACGAACGCCTTGGTCGGCGACAGGGTCTCGGTCGAGCTGTGACCGAGCGCCTCGGCCACCTGCGTCTGCACCAACTCCAGGAGTGCGGCGTCACGTTCGTCGCCGTCCAGAGCGTCCAGCCGCGCCCAGGACCGGGACCCGCCGTTCGGCGCGGCGAGCCGATCCCCCGTGGCGGCCACCGGGAACGCCGCCCGGTACTCGGGCAGGTCACTGATGACCGTGCACTTGACGGTGCCTGCGGTCGCCTTGATGAACCGGGTCCAGTCCACGTGCGTCATGGCGATGTAGGTCTCGTCGTGGTCCAGTGCTCGCCGCAGTCCGGCCAGCGACTGGCCGGGATCCATCGGGTGCAGACCCCGACGGCTCGCCCGGTCGGTCGCGCCGGTGTCGTCGGCCATGCCTCCGCCGGCCAGCAGGCCCCAGCCGATCGTCGTGGCCGGCAGACCGCGCGCCCGCCGGTGGTGGGCCAGGGCGTTGAGGAAGGCGTTCCCTGCCGCGTAGTGCGACTGGCCGGGTGAGCCGATGAGGCCGGCGGCCGAGGAGAACAGCACGAAGGCCGAGAGGTCCAGGTCCTGGGTCAGCTCGTGGAGGTTCCACGCTCCCTCCACCTTGGGCCGTAGCACGTTGTTCAGCCTGTCGAGAGTCAGCTCGGTGATGACGCCGTCGTTGGCCACCCCCGCGCTGTGGAACACGGCGGTCAACGGCAGGTCGTGGGGAAGGTTCGCGAGCAGGGCCTTGACCTCGCCCCGGTCGGCGACGTCGCAGGCGGCGATGGTCACCGAGGAGCCCAGGGCGGTGAGGTCGGCTTCGAGCTCGATGGCGCCCGGCGCTTCACGCCCCCGGCGGGACGTGAGCACGAGGTGAGGCGCGCCCTGCTCGGCCAGCCAGCGCGCGGTGCGGGCGCCCAGGCCGGTGAGGCCGCCGGTGACCAACACGCTGCCCGACGGTCGCCAGGTACGGCGCGGCGGCTCATCCGGGTCGGCGCGGACCAGCCGGCCGCCCAGAACGGCGCCGTCCCGCAGCGCTGCCTGCTCCCCGGTGCCGCCGTCACCCAGCAGGCGGATCAGCCCGGCCGCCGAGGCGTCGTCGGGGGTGACCGGCAGGTCGACCAGACCGCCCCAGCGGTCGGGGCGTTCCAGTGCGAGGGTCCGTCCGAAGCCCCACAGCAGGGCTTGGTCGGGATGGTCGAGGTCGTCGCCGGGGACGACGTTCACCGCACCCTGGGTGAGACACCACAGGGGTGCGTCGATCTCGCGGTCGTCCAACGCCTGGACCAGGCTCACCGTGGCGGCCAGACCGACCGGCACGCCCGGGTGTCCCGGGACGCGGGACTGCTCCACCGCCAGCAACGAGACCACCCCGGCGAGCGGCGGCTCGCCGAGCCGGGTCGCCAGCGCGGCCCGATCCAGCTCGTGCTCGCCGACCTCCAGGCCACGGACCTCGGCCCCGGCGGCGGTCATCGCCGCTTCGATCGGCGCGACCCAGGCATCGTCGCGGTGGCCGGCGGGCACCACCAGCAGCCAGGTGCCGGTGAGCGTGGCCTCGGGCCGGGTCGGCACGGGCCGCCAGCTCAACCGGTACCGCCAGCCGTCCACCACCGTCTTCTCACGCCGCCCGAGGCGCCACCGGGTCAGTGCGGGCAGCACGGCGCCGAGTCCGTCCCGTTCCTCGGTGTCCAGCTCGGCGCTCAGCGCGTCGAGGTCGCCCTGTTCCACCCATCCCCAGAACCGGCTGTCCACGGCGTCCGGGCCGGCTGTTGTCATGGCCGGTGTCTCCGGCGTGTCCGGCCAGTAGCGCGTGTGCTGGAACGCGTACGTCGGCAGCGGGGTCCGGCCCGCGCCGGCCGCGGGGAACAGAGCCGGCCAGTCGACCTCGGCCCCGGTGGCGAACAGGGTGCTCAGTCCGGCGAGCACGGATTCGGTCTCGGGACGGCCTCGCCGGAGGGTGGGCACGGCGACGACATCCCCCTCTGTCACGCATGCGCGGACCAGACCGGTCAGGGTCGCGTCCGGCCCCAGCTCCAGGAAGCGGGTCGCCCCGCCGGCCCGGAGTTCGGAGACCATGTCGGCGAACCGCACCGCGTTCCGGACGTGCTGGACCCAGTACTCGGGGGTGGCCACCTCGCTGTTGGCCATCGGGATCCGCGGTGGCTGGAACTCCAGACCGTCGAGCGCGGCCCGGAATTCCGCGAGCATGGGGTCCATGAGCGGGGAGTGGAACGCGTGGCTGACGGCCAGTTGCTTCGTGCGGTGTCCGGCGTCGCGGAGGCGTTGTCCGATCTCGCCGACGGCGAGTTCGGCGCCGGAGATGACCACCGACTCCGGGGTGTTGACCGCGGCGATCGATACCCCGGTGCCCTGCTCGGCCACCAGCGGCGCCACCACGTCCTCACCGGCGTTGACGGACATCATGATCCCGCCCGGTGCGAGCCCCTGCATGAGCCGGGCCCGCGCGGTGACCAACGCGCAGGCATCGGCCAGCGACAGCACGCCCGACACATGGGCGGCGCTGATCTCGCCGACGGAATGGCCGGTGACGAAGGCGGGCCGGATGCCCCAGGACTCGAACAGCCGGAAGAGGGCCACTTCGATCGCGAACAGCGCGGGCTGGGCGAACTCGGTGGTGTTCAGCCGGTCCTCGTCCTCATCGAAGATCATATCCCGCAGCGACGGGTCCAGAGCCGCGCACACCTCGTCGAACGCCGCCGCGAAAACCGGGAAATCGCGGTGGAGTTCCCGGCCCATCCCACCTCGTTGTGACCCCTGGCCGGTGAAGACGACGGCCAGACCACCGCTGCCGGCCACACCGGTGGCCTCCGCGCCAGGTGCGGCGGTGCCGTCGGCGAACGCCGCGAGTCGGTCGCGCAGTTGCTCGCGGTCGGCAGCGAGCACCACCGCCCTGTGATCGTGCATCGCACGGTCGGTCACCAGCGACCGCGCGATGTCGGCCGGCGTCAGTTCGGGCCGGTCGGTCAGGTGGGCGTGGAGGCGCGCCGCCTGGGCCTGCAGGGCTGCCGGCCCCCTGGCCGACAACACCACCGGCTGCATCCGCCTGCTCGCGAAGCCCTCGTCCGGGGCCGGCGCCGTCGGCGGCGTACCGACATCCTCGGGCGGTTGTTCCAGGATGATGTGCGCGTTGGTTCCACTGAGGCTGAACGCGGACACGCCCGCCCGCCGCGGATGGCCCTGTTCGGGCCAGTCACGGGCCCGGTCCAGCAGTGCCACCCCACCGGAGGACCAATCGACCTCCGAGGACGGGGTCTCGGCGTGGAGCGTCCGGGGCAACAGACCGTGCCGCATCGCCATGATCATCTTGATGGTGCCGGCGGCGCCGGCGGCGGCCTGCGAATGCCCGATGTTCGATTTGATCGAACCCAGCCACAGCGGGGTGTCGGACTCACGTTCGCGTCCGTAGGTGGCCAACAGGGCCTGCGCCTCGATGGGGTCGCCGAGCCGGGTCCCGGTGCCGTGTCCCTCCACCGCGTCGACCTCGCTCGCCGACAGGCCGGCATTGGCCAGCGCGGCACGGATGACCCGTTGCTGCGACGGGCCGTTGGGGGCGGTGAGGCCGTTCGAGGCACCGTCCTGGTTGACCGCCGAGCCGGCCAGGACGGCCAGCACGCGATGGTGGTTACGGCGGGCCTCGGAGAGTCGCTCCAGCACGAGCAGGCCCACGCCCTCGGCCCAGCCAGTGCCGTCCGCTCCGGCACCGAAGGCCCGGCACCGGCCGTCCGGGGACAAGCCCCGCTGCCGCGCCATCTCCACGAACATGGCGGGGGTGGCCATCGTGGCGACCCCGCCGGCCAGCGCCAGCGAGCACTCGCCGGAGCGCAGCGCCTGGGCTGCCAGGTGCATGGCCACGAGCGAGGACGAACACGCCGTGTCGATGGAGACGGACGGCCCCTCGAATCCGAACTCGTAGGACAACCTCCCGGAGATGATGCTGGCCGCGTTGCCGGTCAGCACCCGGCCGCCGAAATCACCGGAGTCGCGGGCCAGCAGTGCGGGGTAGTCGCTCCCGTTCGCACCCACGAACACCCCGACCGGGCCGCCGCGCAGGACGGAGGGGACGATGCCGGCGTTCTCGAACGACTCCCAGGCCGTCTCCAGCAACAACCGCTGCTGTGGGTCGATGGCGATGGCCTCGCGCGGCGAGATGCCGAAGAAGTCGGAGTCGAACTCGGCCAGGTGGTCGAGGAACCCGCCCCCCTGGGAGTACGTCGTGCCGACCTGGTCGGGATCCGGGTCGTAGAGGCCGGCCAGATCCCAGCCGCGGTCGACCGGGAAGCCGGTGATCCCGTCGCGGCCCTCGGCCACCAGCCTCCACAGTTCGTCCGGCGAGTTCGCCTCGCCCGGGTACCGGCAGGCCATGCCGACGATCACGATCGGGTCGTCACCGATCGCGGTGACAGGCCCGGCGGGAGTGACGCCGACGGTGTCGGCCTCGTCGCCCACCAGCTCGGACCTGACGAATGCGGCCAGCGCCTCAGGGGTGGGGTGGTCGAACACCAGCGTCGCCGGCAGCCGCAGCCCGGTGGCCGTGTTGAGCCGGTTGCGCAGTTCGACCGCGGTGAGCGAGTCGAACCCGACGTCGTGGAAGGCGCGGGTCATGTCGACCGAGGCGCCGCTCGGGTGGCCGAGCACGGCGGCGACCTGCTCACGCACCAGTTCGCCGATGGCCTTCACCTGGTCGGCCACGGAGGCACCGGCCAGTCGCACCGCTTCCCGTGCCGCCACCGACGATGCTGCCGCGCGCCGGGCCGGACGCCGCACCAGGCCACGCAGCACGGCGGGCACCGTGCCGGCCGACCGCACAGCGGCCAGGTCGAGGCGAGCGGCCATCACGTTCGGGCGGGCCAGATCGGCCGCTTTGCCCAGCAACTCCAGGCCCTGGGCGGTCGCCATCGGCAGCATCCCGCCCCGCCCCAGGCGAGCCACGTCGGTCTCGTTGAGATTCTCGGTCATACCGCTGCTCTCGCCCCACCAGCCCCAGCTGATCGCTACCGCGGGGAGACCCTGTCGGTGTCGTTCGACGGCCAGCGCGTCGAGGAAGGCGTTGGCGGCGGCGTAGTTGGCCTGGCCCGGCCCTCCGAAGACCGTGGCGGAGGAGGAGAACAGCACGAACGCGGAGAGGTCCAGCTCCCGGGTCAGTTCGTGCAGGTGCCAGGCGCCGTCGACCTTGGGGGCCAGCACCGCGTCGACCCGGTCGGTGGTGAGGGAGTCGAACACGCCGTCGTCCAGCACTCCGGCGCAGTGCAGCACCGCGGTGAGCGGGAACTCGGGCTCCACCGAGCGCACCAGGGCCGCGACCTGCTCGCCGTCGGCGACATCGCAGGCGACGACGCGCACCGCGGCGCCGAGCTCCGCCAGCTCGGCGGCAAGCCGGACGGTCCGGGGCGAGTTGTCGCCCTGTCGGGAGGTCAGCACCACATGTCGCACATGGTGGTCGGTGACGAGGTATCGAGCCACGTGCCCTGCGAGCGCACCCGAGGCACCGGTGATCAGTACGGTTCCGGCCGACCACGAGGTGGCTTGCACGGGGTCGGTGGCTGTCAGGCGGGCCAGCCGCGGGGCCCGGAGCACGCCACCGCGCACCGAGACCTCCGGCTCACCCGATTCCACGGCCGCGTGCAGCGCCGCGGCGGTGGTCGCGTCGGCGCCACCCTCGACGAGGACGATGCGGTCGGGGTTCTCCGACTGTGCCGAGCGCAGCAGGCCCCGCACGGCCGCGCCGGTCAGGCTGTCGGTCGTCACGACCACCAGCCGCGAGTACTCCCAGACGGGATCGGCCAGCCACGTCTGCACCGAGCGCAGCACGCTGTTCACCGCCGCGTGGACGTCGGCGGGGACGGCGAGCCCCTCCCCCGGTACCGACACCGCCACGAGGGCCGGAACCTCGGCTGCCGCGTCCCGCCCGGACATCAGCTCCGCGAGCTCGATCGGGCCATCCAGCACGGTGGCCTCGGAGCGGGGCGCGATGTCGTCGACCCGGCCGCACTCGACCCAATTGATCTCGAACAGCGAGTCGTCGCGGAAGGCGGCGGCGCGGAGCTGCTCGGCGGAGACCGAGCGTGAGGACAGCGCCGCCACACTGAAGACGGGAGCGCCGGTGTCGTCGAAGGCGTCCAGGGCGACCGTGTCGGTGGCCACCGGTCGGACCCGGATGCGCAGCGCGGTGGCGCCCGAGGCGAACAGCCGCGCTCCGGCCCAGGAGAACGGCACCAGACCCTGGGGGGTGTCGGAGGTGAGGGCCCGGAGCACGCCGCCGTGCAGACCGGCATCCAGCAACGCCGGGTGGACGCCGAAGCGCTCGGCGTCGGTCCCGCTCGGCGGCAACGCCACCTCGGTGTAGAGCTCCGCACCGCGCCGCCAGCAGGCCACCAGCCCCTGGAACGTCGGCCCGTAGTCGTGGCCCGCCTCGGTGAACAGGTCGTACGCGGCGTCGACGTCGACGACGTCGGCTCCCCGCGGCGGCCATTCGGTGAGCGGATCGGGTTCCGGCAGGCTCCCCGTGCCGGACACCGTTCCGGTGGCGTGCCGTGTCCAGGGGGTGTCGTCGGCGTCGCCGTCGGGGCGGGCGGAGATCGTGATCTTCCGACGGCCCTCCTCGTCGGCCGCTTCCACCAGAATCTGCAGCGCGGCCGAGCCCGCCGCAGCGATCAGCAGGGGCGCCTCGATCGTCAGCTCGTCGAGCACGCTGCAGCCGACCTGCTCGGCCGCCCGCAGCGCCACGTCCACGAAGGCGGTGCCGGGGAGCAGGGCCTGCTCGAACAGCACATGCTCCCCCAGCCAGGGCTGGGTCTGCGGCGCCAGCCGGCCGGTCAGCAGCACGGCCTCGCCGCCGGCGAACTCCACGCCGGCCAACAGCAGTGGATGGTCGAGCGGGTCGAGGCCCACCGCGGCGAGATCGGCCGGCGGCTCGGGGATGTCGAGCCAGTACCGCTGGTGCTGGAACGCGTACGTGGGAAGCGGGGTGTGCCGGGCTCCGGTGCCGTCGAACAGGGCCCGCCAGTCGACCTCCACTCCGGCGGCGAACAACGTGCCGAGTGCGGTGAGCACCGTGCCGGCTTCGTCGCGGTGCCGGCGCAGGCTGGGGACGGCGACGACGTCCGGCTCGACGAGACACTCGCGGATCGCGCCGGTCAACGGCGCGTCGGGGCCGATCTCGAGGAACCGGGTGACGCCGGCGCCGTGCAGTGCGGACACCGTGTCGGCGAACCGCACCGTGTCTCGCACATGCCGCACCCAGTACTCCGGGTCCGTCACCTCCTCGCCGCCCACCATCGGAATGCGGGGCGGCTGGAATGCCAGGCCATGGACCAGGGCGCGGAACTCGTCGAGCATCGGGTCCATGAGCGGCGAATGGAACGCATGGCTGACGACGAGCTGTTTCGTGCGGTATCCGTCCTCGGTCAGGCGCCGCACGATCTCGGTGACGGCCGGGTCGAGCCCCGAGAGCACCACCGAACCAGGGGTGTTGACCGCCGCGATCGACACCGATTCGGCGTACTTTGCGACCAGCGGGGCGACCACCTGCTCGCCGGCGGTCACCGAGACCATCACACCGCCCGGGTCGAGCCGCGCCATCAGCCGGCCACGCTCCGACACCAGCCGGCACGCATCCGGCAGCGACAGCACCCCGGCGACGTGCGCGGCCGCGATCTCGCCCACCGAATGACCGGTGAGGAAGTCCGGCCGGACACCCCAGGACTCGAACAGCCGGAACAGCGCGACCTCGACCGCGAAGAGCGCCGGTTGGGCGATCTCCGTGGCGTCGAGCCGATGCTCCCCGTCGCCGAGGATGGCCGCCCGGACGGCAGGATCGAGCTGATCGCACGCCTGGTCCAACGCGGCCGCGAAGACCGGGAACTGCCGGTGCAGTTCCGAGCCCATACCGGGGTGCTGCGCGCCCTGACCGGTGAACACCATCGCCAGCGGGCCCCGTCGGGCCATATCGGCGACGACCCCGGCTCCGTCGCCCCCGTGCGCGTACTCCGCCAACCGCTCCAGGGCCTGCGCGCGGTCGGAGGCGAGCAGCACCGCCCGGTGGTCGTGGCCGGCCCGGTCGGCCACCAGGGAGTAGGCGACGTCCGCCAACGCCACGTCGGACCGGTCGCGCAGGGAGGAGCACAGTCGATCCGCCTGACCCCGCAGGGCCGCGGGCCCGCGAGCCGTCAGCACGAGCGGCCACACCGGCAGGGTCGCCGCGGGAGGCGGGGCCGGGGCGGTGAACTCGGCCGGGGGCTGTTCCAGGATGACGTGTGCGTTGGTCCCGCTGACGCCGAAGGAGGACACCCCCACCCGGCGGGGCCGGCCACGATCCGGCCACTCCCGAGCCCGGTCGAGCAGCGCGATCGCGCCCGACGACCAGTCGACCTGCGGCGACGGGGTCTCCGCGAACAGGGTCCTGGGCATGATCCCGTGCCGCATCGCCATGATCATCTTGATGGTGCCGGCCATACCCGCCGCCGCCTGCGTATGACCGATGTTCGACTTGACCGACCCCAGCCAGAGCGGCGCGTCCTCGGTGTGCTCGCTGCCGTAGGTGGCCAGCAATGCCTGGGCCTCGATCGGATCGCCCAGCCGGGTCCCCGTGCCGTGTCCCTCGACGACGTCCACGTCGGAGGCGGACAGCCCGGCGCTCGCCAGGGCCTGACGGATCACCCGTTGCTGGGACGGACCGTTGGGGGCGGTCAGCCCGTTCGACGCGCCGTCCTGGTTCAGCGCCGAGCCGGCCAGCAGCGCCAGCACCTGGTGTCCGTTGCGCCGCGCGTCGGACAGCCGCTCCAGTACCACCAGGCCCGCGCCTTCGGACCAGCCGGTGCCGTCCGCGTCCGCGCCGTACGCCCGGCACCGGCCGTCCGCGGCGTTCGCGCGCAGCCGGCTGTACTCCACGAACAGGTCAGGCGTCGCCATCACCGTCACGCCGCCGGCCAGCGCCAGCGAGCACTCCCCCGACCGCAGCGCCTGCGCCGCCAAGTGCATGCTGACCAGCGATGACGAGCACGCCGTGTCCACCGTCACAGCGGGGCCCTCGAAGCCGAACTCATAGGCCACCCGGCCCGATGCGATGCTCCCGGCGCTGCCGTTGCCCAGGTAGCCCTCGAGCTCCTCGGGCTTGGTGTGCAGCCGCGAGCCGTAGTCGTGGTACATCAGCCCGACGAACACGCCGGTCGGGCGGCCACGCAGCGAGGTGGGATCGATGCCCGCGTTCTCGAGGGACTCCCAGGCCGTTTCCAGCAACAGCCGCTGCTGCGGGTCGATCGTGATGGCCTCGCGCGGCGAGATGCCGAAGAACTCGGGGTCGAACTGGTCGGCGTCGTGCAGGAAACCACCCTCACGGGTGTAGGTGGTCCCGGGATGATCGGGGTCCGGGTGGTAGAGCTCGGCCAGGTTCCAGCCCCGGTCGGTGGGGAAGGCGCCGATCACGTCCCGGCCCTCGGCGACGACGTCCCAGAGCTCGTCGGGCGAACTCACCCCACCCGGGAAGCGGCAGGCCATGCCCACGATCGCGATCGGGTCGTCTCCGGTCCCGGCCGCGGTCGCGCCGACGGCCGGCCGGGCCGGGGCGGCCGCCTCGCCGCCGATCTCGCCCCGCACGAACTCGATCAGGGCGGCCGGGGAGGGGTAGTCGAAGATCAGTGTGGCCGGCAGCCGCAGCCCGGTGGCCGTGTTGAGCCGGTTGCGCAGCTCCACCGCGGTCAGTGAGTCGAACCCCAGAGCGGTGAAGGGCTGCCGGTCGTCGATGGCGTTGCTCGCGGAGTGCCCGAGCACGGCCGCGGCATGGGTGCGCACCAGCTCGGCGACGACCCGGTCGCGCTCGGCCGGCTCCAGTGCCGCCAGGCCCTCACGAGGTCCGGCCCCACCGGCCAGATGGGGTTCGACGGCCCGCCGCGCCGGACGGCGCACCAGCCCGCGCAGCAGTCCCGGGACCGTGGCCGCGGTGGACAGGCCCGCGAGGTCGAACGGGGCGGCGATGACCCGGCCCTGTCGGCGGGCGGCCGCGTCGAACAGGGTGAGACCGAAGTCGTTGTCCACCGGGCGGATGCCGGTGCGGGCCATCCGGGCCCGGTCCTGGGTTCCGAGGTGGCTGCCCATCCCACTGGCCTCGGCCCACCACCCCCAGGCGATCGACACCGCCGGGAGGCCGAGTGTCCGCCGGTGCTCGGCCAGCTCGTCGCAGAACGCGTTGGCCGCCGCGTAGTTCGCCTGGCCGGCGGCGCCGAACGCCGACGCGGCCGAGGAGAACAGCACGAACGCCGACAACCCGGCGTCCTGGGTGGCCTCGTGCAGGTGCCAGGCACCGTCCACCTTGGGCCGCAGCACCGCATCGACCCGGTCGGGGGTCAGTGAACCCACGGTCGCGTCGTCGAGCACACCCGCGCAGTGCACCACGGCGCTGAGCGGGAACTCCGGCGGCACCGAGCCGACGAGGTCCATGACCTCCTGGCGAACGGCGAGGTCACACGCGACCATCCGCACCGAGGCACCCGCCTCGGTCAGCCGCTCGACCAGCTCATCGGCACCCGGCGCAGCCGGGCCCCGTCGCGACACCAGCACCAGCCGTCGTACCCCGCACTCGGCCACGAGGTGCCCGGCCACCAACCCGGCCAACACACCGGACGCCCCGGTCAGCAGCACGGTCCCGGTGCCCCACACCGAAGACCGCTCGTCCGGCGCCGGCTCGGCGGGCTCCGGGAGCGCCTCGGCGGCGACCCTGTTCAGGCGGGGCAACCACAGCCGTCCGTCGCGGACCGACACCTCCGGCTCACCCGATGCGACCGCGGCGCGGGCGAGCGCCTCCACCGACCGCGCCCCGGCCGGCTCCGGCTCGGCGGACGCCTGCTCGACGAGAACCACCCGCTCCGGGTTCTCCGACTGTGCGGAGCGCACCAGACCACCGACCGCCGCACCCACGAGTCCGCCGTCGGTCACCACGACCAGTCGCGACCGCTCCCACCGGGCATCGGCGAACCAGTCCTGCAGCACCCGCAACGCGCCGTTCACCGCGGTGTGCACCGAGTCGACCGTCGACTCGGGTGCCCTGCGGCCGGGAACACGCAGCACCACCAGCTCGGGCAGCGGCGCGCCACCGTCCACCGCCGAGCCGAGCGCGGCCAAGTCGGGGTGGCACCACGCATCGACCGTGTGCTCGTCCTCCGACGGCGCGGTCTGCGCCGGATCGGACGGCACCAGCCGGCCGATCGGTCCTTCGGCGCTCGCCCCCGAACCGGCCTCGGCCGGTCCGCACTGCACCCAGCCGAGCTCGAACAGCGCGTCGCGGTGTGCGGTGCCGGCGTCGCGCAGTTGCTCGGCGGAAACCTCCCGGGCGACCAGTGAGTCCACCCTCAGTACCGGGCGACCGGTGCTGTCGAACCCGTCCACCGACCACGAGGACGGCCCCGTCGGGGAGAACACGAGCCGCAGTGCCGCGGCGCCCGAGGCGAGCAGCCGCACCCCGGACCACAGGAACGGCGCTCGTACGCCGGGGTTGTCCGGGCCAGCCCCCCGCGCGTCGAGCTGGTCCAGCGCCAGGCTGTGCTGACCGGTGTCCATCAGGGCCGGATGCAGGCCGAAACGCACCGCATCGGCCGCGAGTTCCTCGGGCAGCTCCGCCTCGGCGAAGACCTGGTCACCCAGCCGCCAGGCCCGGCGCAGCCCGGTGAAGGCGGAGCCGTAGTGGTAACCGAGCGCGCCGAGCCGCTCATACGATCCGGCGACGTCCAGTTCGGTTGCCCCGGTCGGCGGCCAGGTCACGTCGGTCGGCCACGGCGCCGGCTCCGGACTGTCGCCGGGCACCGCGCTCCCCCACGCGTGCCGCGTCCACGAGGCACCCACGGCCTCGCCGGGTTCCCCCGACTGGGAGTAGATCTCGACGGTGCGGCGGCCGTCGCCGTCGAGAGCCCCGACGAGCACCTGCACCAGCACGTCGTGCCGGCTCGGCAGGATCAGCGGCGCCTCGATGGTCAGCTCCTCCAGCCGGCCGAGGCCCGCCTCATCGGCTGCGCGGATCGCCAGCTCGAGGAACGCCGTACCGGGCAGCAGCGGTCGATCGAAGAGCGCGTGGTCGACGAGCCACGGGTGAGCGTGCAGCGAGAGCCGGCTGGTGAACAGGAAGCCGGCGTCACCCGCCAGCGTCATTTTCGCCCCGAGCAGAGGGTGATCGACCTGTTCCAGGCCGCCGGCGGCAAGGTCGCCGGGCGCGGACGCCGACGCAGTCGGCCAGTAGCGCTGCCGCTGGAAGGCGTAGGTCGGCAGGTCGACCCGCCGCGCCCCGGTGCCGGCGAAGGCCGCGGACCAGTCCACGGTGAGCCCGGCCCGCCACGCGGCGGCCACCGATCGCAGGAACATCTCCGGGTCGCTCTCGCCGCGGCGGAGGGTCGTCAGCACGGTCGCCTCGACGCCGTGCTCCTCGGCGGTCTCCTCGATCGCGGGAGCCAGCAGCGGGTGCGGGGCCACCTCCAGCAGCACGCGATACCCGTCGGCCAGCAGCACGGCGGCGGTGTCGTGGAACCGCACCGGCTGCACGAGGTTGGTGAACCAGTACCGGCCGTCGAGCTCCTCGCCCTCCACCCGGCGGGCGAACGTCGTGGAGTAGTACGGCACCGAGGCGGTGGCCGGGCGGATGTCGCTCAGGAGCGCGAGGAGCTCGTCCTCGACCACCGCCATGGCCGGGGAGTGCGTCGGGTAGTCCATCGGGATGGGACGCGCGCGGACACCGGCGGCCTCGTACTCGGCCCGCAGCACGGCGATTCGGTCGAGCGGACCGGTCACGACGACCGATCGCGGACCGTTGATCACGCTGATGTGCACATCGGTCAGCCGTGCGACCTGGGCGCGCACCTGCTCGACCGGCAGCCCGACCCAGAGCGTGGCGTACCCGGTCACCTGGCCGGACACGCGCGCCCGCGCGGTCAGGACCCGGGCCGCGTCGGCGAGGGTGAGGATGCCGGCGATATGCGCGGCTGCGACCTCTCCCACGGAGTGCGCGATGATCGCGGAGGGCACCACCCCTCGGGAGATCCACAACCGGGCGAGCGAGACCATGACCGCGAACAGCATCGGCTGGACCTGCTCGGCGTGCTCGAGGTCCACGCCGTCCGCGCCGGCCAGAAGATCGCGCAGGGTGTGGCCGTGCCAATCCACGTACGGCGCGAGCGCCGCCTCGCACTCCGCCATGGACGCGGCGAAGACCGGCGAGGAGTCCCACAGCCGCAGGGCCATCCCGGCGTACTGCCCGCCCTGCCCCGGGAACACGAACACCGGATCGGTGTCGCCGGAGCCGACGGGTCCGGTGACCGGGGTGGTGCCTGCCACCAGGTCATCCAGCCCGGACAGGAGTTCGGTGAGGTCGGCGCCGAGCACCACGGCCCGGTGATCCAGCGAGGAGCGGGTGCCGGCCAGTGAGAACGCCACGTCGGCCAGTTCCGCCGGGCCGGTGGCCCCGAGTGTCAGGAGGTGCTCGCGCAACCGCACCGCCTGACCGCGCAGCGCGGCTTCGCCGCGGCCGCTGAGCAGCAGCGGCAGCATCTGCGGCGCCTGGGACCGATCCGCCGGTTCGGCCTCGGGTTCGGTGTCCGGCGCCTGCTCCACGATGACGTGCGCGTTGGTCCCGCTCGCCCCGAACGACGACACCGCTGCCCGTCGGGGACGCCCGGTCGTCAGCCACGGCCGGGCGTCGCCGAGCAGCCGGACCGTTCCGCTCTCCCAGTCGACGTGCTCCGAGGGCCGGTCCACGTGCAGGGT
Organism: Streptomyces cucumeris; assembly: GCF_024295805.1. Classification (GTDB taxonomy): domain Bacteria; phylum Actinomycetota; class Actinomycetes; order Streptomycetales; family Streptomycetaceae; genus Streptomyces; species Streptomyces cucumeris. The sequence continues at coordinate 15,752 of NZ_JANCLX010000015.1, read as the reverse complement.
CCTCGGCAGTACACCGTGCCGGATCGCCATGATCATCTTGATGACGCTGCCGACCCCGGCCGCTGCCTGGGAGTGGCCGATGTTGGACTTGAGCGAGCCCAGCCAGAGGGGCTCGCCCTCCCCTCGGTGCCGGCCGTACACGGCCTGCAGCGCCTTGATCTCGATGGGGTCGCCGAGCACCGTGCCGGTGCCGTGCCCGTCCACCGCGTCCACCTCGTCGGGGCGCACGCCGGCGTTGGCCAGTGCCCGTCGAAGGACCCGCTGCTGGGCAAGGCCGTTGGGCGCAGTGAGGCCGTTGGAGGCACCGTCCTGGTTGATCGCCGAGCCACGGAGCACGGCCAGCACGGGGTGGCCGTTCCGGCGGGCATCGGAGAGCCGCTCCAGCACCAACAGGCCGGCGCCCTCGGCGAATCCGGTCCCATCGGCACCCGCGCCGAACGCCTTGCAACGACCGTCGGCGGACAGCCCTTGCTTGTCAAACTCCTGCAGGTCGACCGGGGTCGCCATGACGGTGGCCCCGCCGGCCAGTGCCAGCGCGCACTCCCCGGAACGCAGCGCCTGCGCGGCCAGGTGCATCGCCACCAGCGAGGACGAGCAGGCCGTGTCGACCGTCAACGCCGGCCCCTCCAGGCCGAACTGGTAGGAGACCCGCCCGGCGAGCACCGCGGCGGATGTCCCGGTGAGCAGGTAACCGTCGGCCAGCTCGGCGCTGCCGCGGAGCAGGTCCGCGTAGTCCTGGTCACTGGTGCCGGCGAACACACCGGTCTGGCTGCCCCGCACCGACTTCGGGTCGATCCCGGACCGCTCCAGTGCTTCCCAGCTCAGTTCCAGCAACAGCCGCTGCTGCGGGTCCATCGAGGCCGCCTCGCGCGGCGAGATCCCGAAGAACCGCGCGTCGAACTGCGCCACGTCGTCGAGGAAGCCACCGCCACGCACATGGGTGGCGCCCTGACGCATCGAATCCGGGTGCAGCAAGGTGTCGAGGTCCCAGCCCCGGTCGGTCGGCAGCCCCGACACCACGTCGCGCCCGCCGTCCACCAGCTCCCACAGCTGCTCCGGCGAGCCGACCCCACCCGGGTAGCGGCAGGCCATGCCGACCACGACGATCGGGTCGTCGGCGGACGCGGCAAGGGGGACGGCCGTGCCGGATTCCTCGTCAGCCGTGTCGGTCACCAGTCCGACCAGGTACGACGCAAGAGCCGCGGGGGTGGGGTAGTCGAAGGCCACGGTGCCGGCCAGCCCGAGATCGAGCGCCGCGTTCAGCCGGTCCCGCAGCTCCACCGCCGCGAGCGAGCTGAAGCCCAGGTCCTGGAAAGTGCTCTCGAGGTCGACATCGGCCGGCGAGTCGAGGCCGAGCACCAGGGCGACCGAGGTCCGCAACAGATCGTTCACGACGCGACGCTGGTCCACGACGGCCAGCACATCCGTGACCTGGGCGTCGGTGCTCGGCTCGGGCGTGGCGGCCGAAGGCGGGTCCGAGGGAGCCGGGGCGACGGAGCCGTCGCGCGGCAGCCAGTGCCGATGCCTCTGGAAGGCGTAGGTCGGCAGGTCGACCCGCCGGCTCCCGTCGGGGAACAGCGCCGCCCAGCTCACCTCGCCGCCGCCGGTGAAGACGCGGGCGACCGCGTCGAGCAGGGCAACGGCCTCGGGCCGGTCACGGCGGGACGCGGCCACCGCCGTCACCCGCCGGTCGGTGGACAGGCATTCCCGGACCATGGCCGAGAGCACCGCGTCCGGTCCCAGCTCCAGGAAGCGGGTGACGCCTCGCTCGTGCAGGGTGGCCACCCCGTCGGCGAACCGCACCTGCTCGCGTGCCTGCCGGACCCAGTACTCGGGCTCGCCGAGCGTGGCCGCATCGGCCAGGGCACCGGTGAGGGTGGACACCACGGGGATGTCGGGCGCGCCGAAGGTGAGTCCGGCGACGACGGCCCGGAAGTCCTCGAGCACCGGGTCCATCAGTGGCGAGTGGAACGCGTGGCTGGTCGTGAGCCGACGGGTCCGGTACCCGGCCGCGGCCAACTGGGCCACGACCTCCGCCACCGGTTCCTCCGCACCGGACACCACGACCGAGTCAGGGCTGTTCACCGCGGCCACGGACACCCCGTCCGCGGCCGCGACCAGCGGGGCCACCACATCCGGGGCGGCGTTCACCGCGACCATGGCACCGCCCTCGGGCAGCGCCTGCATCAACCGGCCGCGCGCCACGACCATGCGACCGGCGTCGGCAAGGGACAGCACACCGGCCACATGCGCGGCACTGATCTCGCCGATCGAGTGACCGGCGACGAACTCGGGCCGGATGCCCCACGACTGGACGAGCCGGAACAGTGCGACCTCGAAGCAGAACAGCGCCGGCTGGGCGAATTCGGTGCGGTCCAGCAGTGGACCGCCCTCCCGCATCAGCTCACGCAGCGATCGGCCCAGCAGCTCGTCGACCACTCCGCAGACCTCGTCCAGCGCCGCGTCGAACACCGGGTACCGCGCCGCCAGTTCTCGCCCCATTCCGGCGCGCTGGGCACCCTGGCCGGTGAAGACCATCGCCAGGCGGCCTTCCTTCGCCCGATCGACGTGCACCGCGGGACTGTCCGTGCCGGCGGCCAGTGCGGACAGACCGGCCAGCAGGGCCGCCCTGTCCTCGGCGACCACCACGGCACGGTCGGCCAGCACGGCGCGGGTGGTGACCAGGCTTCGTCCGATGTCGGCCGGCTCCAGCTCCGGGTGGCGCTCGACGAAGGAGCGCAGCTCCTCGGCCTGACCGCGCAGCGCGGCGGCGCCCCGGCCGGTCACCACGAACGGCCAGGGACCGGTGCGGGCCCGCACCGTCGGCACGGACGCGGCCTCGACCGGGGCATCGGGAGCCTGCTCCAGGATGACGTGCGCGTTGGTCCCGCTGATCCCGAACGACGACACCGCGACACGCCGGGGACGGCCCCGGTCGGGCCACTGCCGCTGGTCGGTGAGCAGCCGGGCCGTCCCCGCCGACCAGTCCACATGGGAGGTCGGCCGCTGGGCGTGCAGCGTCCTGGGCAACTCCCCGTGGCGCATGGCCATGACCATCTTGATCACGCCGCCGATGCCGGCCGCCGCCTGCGCGTGTCCGATGTTCGACTTCAGCGATCCGATCCACAACGGCGTGTCCGCCGTGCGCTCCCGGCCGTAGGTGTCCAGCAGGGCCCGGGCCTCGATCGGGTCGCCCAGCCTGGTGCCGGTGCCGTGCGCCTCGACCGCGTCGATGTCGGTCGAGGCCACCCCGGCGTTGGCCAGCGCGGCCCGGATCACCTGGCGCTGAGCCGCGCCGTTCGGCGCGGTGAGGCCGTTGGAGGCGCCGTCCTGGTTGAGGGCGGAGCCTGTCATGAGGGCCAGCACCTGGTGGCCGTTGCGCTGGGCGTCGGACAGCCGCTCGACCACGAGCACGCCGACGCCTTCCGCCCAGCCCATGCCATCGGCCTCGTCGCTGAAGGCCTTGCACCGGGCGTCCGGGGCGATCCCGCGCTGCCGGGCGAACTCGATCAGCGAAGCCGGGCCCGACATGATCGTCGCCCCGCCGACCAGGGCGAGCGAGCACTCCTGCGAGCGCAGCGCCTGGGCGGCCAGGTGCAGCGCGACCAGCGAGGAGGAGCACGCCGTGTCCACGGTGACCGCGGGACCCTGCAGACCGAACGCATAGGACAGCCGTCCGGAGACGACGCTGGCGATGTTGCCGGTCAGCACATAGCCCTCGTAGGCCGACGGCACGGTGCGCAGCGAGATGTTGTCCTGGTAGCTGACGCCGACGTACACGCCGGTCTGGCTTCCTCGTACCGCGTCGGCGCTGATCCCGGCTCGTTCGAAAGCCTCCCACGAGGTCTCCAGGAGCAGCCGTTGATGCGGGTCCATCACGGTCGCTTCCCGAGGGGGGATGGCGAAGAACTCGTGGTCGAACAGGTCCGGCGACCGCAGGAAACCGCCGCCCCGGGAGTATGTCCGGCCCACCTTCCGGGGGTCGGGGTCGTAGAGCTCGTCCAGGTTCCAGCCGCGGTCCGTCGGGAAGCCGGACACCGCGTCGGTACCGTCGGCCACGAGCTGCCACAGGGCTTCGGGGCTGTCGGCGTCCCCCGGGTAGCGGCAGGCCATGCCGACGATGGCGATCGGCTCCCGGCTCTGCGCCTCGACGTCGCCGAGCCGCTGCCGGATTCGCTCGTTCTCCTTGAGTGCGTTGCGCAGCGCGTCAACGAGCTCGTTCATGGACGGGGTGGTCATGAGGTCGGCCCCTCCGCTCGGTCGCTCGCGTCGGCTTGGCCGTATGCGGCGCGTATGAGATCAGCCATGTCCATCGAGTCGATCGCGGTCGTGGACCCGGCGCTGTCGGCCGGCTCGCCCCCGGGAGCGGTCTCAGCCAACCGGAGCAAGGCGTCCACCAGCCCGGCCTGCCTCAGCGAGGCGATCGGAATACGGTCGATGATCTTCTTCAACCCTGCGTCGTCGACGCCCTCACCGGTCTCGCTCCCGTGGGTCCCGGTGTCCTCGCCGAACAGCTCGGCGTACACCAGCTCCGCGACAGAGGCGGGCGTCGGGTAATCGAAGATCAGCGTGGCGGGTAGCTGCAAACCGGTCGCCACGCCGAGCCGGTTCCGGAACCGCAAGGCGGTGAGCGAGTCGAAACCGGTTTCCTGGAAACCGCGCCCCGACTCGACCGAGCTGCCGTCGGTATGTCCCAGCACGGCCGCCACCGTGGCCCGGACGAGGTCGGTGATCGCATACGTCCGCTCGGTGGCGGGCAGGCCGACGAGCCGCTCGCGCACACCGGTGTCGGCCGCTCCGTCCGCCGGCCCTTCGGGGTCGTCCTCCCTCGCCTCGAGCAGCTCGGCGAGGAGCGGCATCGATCGGGTGCCGACGAGCTCGGTGGCGAACGAGGACCACTCGACGTCCACCACGACCACGGCCGTCTCATCGCGGTCGATCACCTGGCCCATGGCCTGGACGGCGCCGTGCGGGTCCATCGCGCGCAGGCCGCGGGCCGCCAGCCGGTGCTCCACTCCGTCGCGGTCGGCGATCCCCGGGCCTTGCCAGAGTCCCCAGGCGATGGAGGTCCCGGTCAGGCCGAGAGCCCTGCGGTGCGCTGCCAGTGCGTCCAACGAGCTGTTCGCGGCGGCGTAGTTGGCCTGGCCGGCCGGGCCGACCGTGCCGACGAACGACGAGAACAGGACGAAGTCGACGAGGTCGCGGTCTTTCGTCAGCTCGTGCAAGTGCCACGCGGCGGCCACTTTCGGGCGGAACACCCGCTCGAAGCGTTCCGGGGTGAGCCGGCCGATGACGCCGTCGTCGAGCACGCCCGCGGTGTGCACGACCGTGGTCAGCGGATGTTCGGCCGGCCAGTCGGCCAGCAGGTCGGCGAGTTGCGCCCGATCGGCCACGTCGCAGGCGACCACCGACACCGAGGCACCCCGCTCGGTCAGCTCGGCGGCCAGCTCGGCCGCGCCGGGTGCGGCCGGGCCACGACGGCTGGCCAGCACGAGGTGTCGCGTGCCGCGCCGGACGAGCCAGCGCGCCACCTCCGCCCCGAGAGCGCCGGTGCCGCCGGTGATCAGAGCGCTGCGCTCGAGCGGCTGATCCGTCCGGAGCGCGGGTGCGGTGACCCGGGTCAGCCGGCGGCAGAACACCGCGCCGCCTCGCACCGCCAGCTCACTCTCGCCGTCTCCGAGCGCCCCGGCCAGCGCCGCCAGGTCCGCCTGGCCGACCTCGGCTGGCAGGTCGACGACGCCACCCCACGACACGGGGTGCTCCAGCCCCGCATGCCGGGCGAACCCCCACAGCGCGGCCTGCCGTGGCTGGGTGACGGCGTCTCCCGGCCGGACGGCGACCGCATCCTGGGTCATGCACCAGATCGGGGCCGACAGGCCGAGTTCACTCACCGACCGCACCAGCGCGAGCGTGCCGCTCAGGCCGACCGGCACGGATACGGCGTCGGTGTCCTCGGCCGTGTCGATCGCCAACAACGACACGATGCCCCCGGCCGGTTCGCCGTCCAGCGCCGTGACGAGATCATGACGGACCGCCTCGACATCTGCCGCCCGGGGGACATCGACCCGGCCGACCTGAGCCCCTCGGGCGCTCAGCGCTGCGATGACCTGCTCGAGCCACGTCGGCTCGGCGATGTCCGCCGGCACCACGACCAGCCAACGGCCGCTGAGCGGTCGGTCCGACCCTTCGGTGGGGCGCCAGGCGACCCGGTACTGCCAGCCGGCCAGCGTCGCCTGCTGCCGGCTGCGCTCACGCCACGACGACAGGGCCGGGAGCACGGTGCCCAGCGAGGATCGGCCGGCGTCGTCGGAGAGGGCGAGCGCCGTGGTCAGCCCGTCGAGGTCGCCCTGGTCGACCATCTTCCAGAACCGGCTGTCGACTTCGGTGCCACGAGACGAGCGGCCGGGCGGCGTCTCGATCCAGTAATGGGTGCGCTGGAAGGCGTAAGTGGGCAGTCGCACCGGCTGTCGGCCCGAGGGGAACAGGCCGGACCACCGCACGTCGACGCCACCCACGAACGCCTCGGCGGCGTTGCGCAGGAATTCCCGCGCGCCGCCGTGGCCGCGACGGAGCGTTCCGACCGTCGTGACCGACGCCCCCGTGGCCTCGGCGAGCTCCTGTATCGAATGGACGAGTACCGGGTGCGCGCCCACTTCGTGGAACGATCGATGCCCGTCGCCGAGGAGCTGGTCGACCACCTCCGCGAAACGCACCATCTCGCGCAGGTTCCGGTACCAGTAGTCGGCGTCGAGCTTCCGGCCGTCGAGCAACGAGCCGGTCACCGTCGAGTAGAACGGAACCGTGCCGGGCGAGCACTCGACCACACCCAGCGTGTCGGCCAGCTCAGCCCGGATGACCTCTACCACCGCCGAATGCGACCCGTAGTTGATCGGTACGCGCCGGACCCGCGCTCCCTCCGACTCCCAGACCGACAAGAGGTGATCGAGCTCGGCGGTGACCCCGGAGACCACGGTGGACATCGGCCCGTTCACCGCGGCGACGCCGAGCCCGGGATGGTCGGCCAGGCGTTCGCGCACCTCGTCCGCCGATCGGTTCACCCAGCCCATGCCGCCCTGCGTTGCCATACGCCGAAGCACCCGGGATCGCAGAGACACGACGCGTGCGCCTTCGGCCAGCGACAACGCCTCCGCCGCCACGGCAGCAGCGAACTCACCTTGGGAGTGCCCGACGACAGCCGAGGGCCGAACGCCGAGTGATGCCCACAGCCGGGACAAGGAGACCCCGACCGCGAACAGCGCCGGCTGGACGACATCGTCCCGGTCGAGACTCGGCGCACCCGGCACCCCGGCGAGCACGTCCCGCAGCGAGAACCCGTCCCAGTCGACCCATGGCGCCAACGCCTCGTCGCAGGTCTGCATCAGCTCCGCGAACGTCGGACTGCTCTGCCACAGCTCGATGCCCATCCCGAGCCACTGGCCCCCCTGCCCGGGGAACACGAAGACCGGGCCGTCGTGGTCGGCTTCACCGGCTCCCGCCACCACCAGGGCCGAGTTCTCCGACTGGCCCGCCGCGATCGCGTCAAGGCCGGCCAGCAGCTCATGGCGGTTCTCCGCGATCACCACAGCTCGGTGGGAGTGCGTGGCCCCGCCGTTGGTCAGTGCCGCGCCGAACCCGGCCATGTCGGTGTCCGGTGAGTCGGCCAGCGCGGCCCGCAACCGGGTCGCCTGGCCGGCCAACGCCGCCGATCCCCGGCCCGACACCGGGAAGGCGGAGACTCCGAGCCGCGTCACGGCGTCCGACGGCCCGGCCGCCGGCTGCTCCGGCGCCTGCTCCAGGATGACGTGCGCGTTCGTGCCACTGATACCGAACGAGGAAACCCCGGCACGGCGGGGGCGGCCGGTCCTCGGCCAGTCGTGGTTCCGGTCGAGCAGAGCGACGGCTCCCTGCGACCAGTCGATGAACGGCGAGGGCTGCTCGGCGTGCAACGTCCGCGGCAGGACGCCGTGACGCATCGCCATGACCATCTTGATGACGCCACCGACCCCGGCGGCAGCCTGGGTGTGCCCGATGTTCGACTTCAGCGAACCAAGCCACAGCGGGGTTTCGCGGTCCTGGCCGTAGGTGGCCAGCAGCGCCTGGGCTTCGATCGGGTCGCCGAGCTTCGTGCCGGTGCCGTGCCCTTCGACCACATCGACGTCCGACGTGGACAGACCGGCCGAGGCCAGCGCCTGGCGGATCACCCGCTGCTGCGATGGACCGTTCGGGGCGGTCAGACCGTTCGACGCGCCGTCGGAGTTCACCGAGGAGCCCTTGAGCACCGCGAGTACCTGGTGGCCTTGCCGGCGTGCGTCCGACAACCGCTCGAGCACCACGAGGCCGACGCCCTCGGCCCAGCCGGTGCCGTCCGCGCCCGCGCCGAACGCGCGGCACCGGCCGTCCGGGGACAAGGCTCGCTGGTGACCCAGGTCGACGAACGTCATCGGGGTGGACATCACCGTTACCCCGCCGGCCAGCGCGAGCGAGCATTCGCCCGACCGCAGTGCTTGCGCGGCCAGGTGGAGTGTCACCAGTGACGACGAGCACGCGGTGTCGACCGAAACGGCAGGCCCCTCCAGGCCGAACTGGTACGCCACCCGCCCCGAGAGCACGCTGGCCGCGCTACCGGTCAGAACCGCTCCGCTGAGCTGGTCCGGCACCAGGTCCACTGCCGGCGCGTAGTCGTGGTACATGACACCGGAGAACACCCCGGTCCGGCTGGAGCGCAGGGAGTCCGCGTCGATACCCGCGCGCTCGAAAGCCTCCCAGGCAACCTCCAGCAACAACCGCTGCTGCGGATCCATCGCCGTCGCCTCACGGGGCGAGATCCCGAAGAACCCGGCATCGAACTCACCCGCGTCATGCAAGAACCCACCACCACGCGCATACGTCGTCCCCGGATGATCCGGATCCGCGTGATACAGACCCTCCACATCCCAGCCACGCAACTCCGGAAAACCAGTGATCCCCTCCCTGCCCTCGACCACCAGCGACCACAAATCCTCCGGAGAACCCACCCCACCCGGATAACGGCAGGCCATCCCGACAATCACCACAGGATCATCGGGGTCGCTCACCGGCGAACCGGTCGTGTCCGCTGTCTCACCGCTCGGGGTGAGCTCGCCGGACAAGTGGTCGGCAAGGGCCCGCGGGGTCGGGTAGTCGAACACGGCCGTGGTCCCCAAACGCGATCCCGTGATCGCGTTGAGCCGGTTGCGCAGCTCGACGGCGGTGAGCGAATCGAGTCCGAATTCCTTGAAGGTGCCGTCGACCCCGATCGAGTCGCGCCCGTCGTAACCGAGTACGCGCTGCGCCTCCGCGCGCACCAGCTCCAGCAGTCGCCCGGGCTGGGATGTCACGTCCTCGCCGGCACGGCTCGGTACGGCCGCCGGGCGAGCCGGGCGCGGCGCGCTCGTGATCAGTTCGCGGAGCAGCGGGTGCACGTGCCCGCCGTCCGTGGCGGAGGCGGTGTCCAGCCGCAGTGGCACGAGCAGCGGCTCGCTCCGCCGGAGAGCGGCGTCGAAGAGTGCGAGTCCCTCGGTTTCGGACAACGTCGCTATTCCGGAGCGAGCCATCCGGTTGAGGTCGCCGGCGCTGAGCGCCGCCGCCATACCGCCCCGCTGATCCCACAGTCCCCACGCCAGCGACGTCGCCGGAAGTCCGCACCGGGCGCGATGGTGGGCGAGCGCGTCGAGGTAGGTGTTGGCGGCGGCGTAGTTGGCCTGGCCCGCTGCGCCGATCAGGCCCGAGATGGAGGAGTACAGCACGAACGCCGACAGCGGCATGTCGGCGGTGAGCTCGTGCAGGTTCTTCGCCGCCACCGCCTTCGGACCCATGACCGCGTCGAGGCGCTGCGGACTCAGCTCGGTGAACACGCCGTCGTCGAGCACACCGGCCGTGTGGACCACAGCGGTGAGGGGTCGGTCGGCAGGCAGCCCGCGAAGCACCGCGGCGAGTTCGGCGCGGTCGGCGACATCGCAGGCTTCGGCCCGCACGTCCAGACCCAGCGCGGTCAGCTCGGCCACCAGGGCGCGCGCCTCGGGCGTGACGGGGCCGCTCCTGCTGACCAGGAGCATGCTCGTCACTCCATGCTCGGTGGCCAGGTGCCGCGCGAGCAGCCGGCCGAGTCGGCCGAACGCCCCGGTCAGCAGCACGGTTCCGCGCTCGGGTAGCGGCTTCTCGGCGGCGGGGGGCGAGCCGGGATCCACGGGCAGGCGCATGAGGCGCGGGACACGGACGCCCTCGGCGGACAGAGCAAGCTGCGGCTCCCCCGTGGCTACCGCGGCGGCGAGCCGTCGGGCCCCCTCACTGCCCGGCGCCACGTCGACGAGCACCATGCGGCCGGGGTGCTCGGACTGCGCGGCCCGCAGCAGACCCCAGACCGGCGCGTTGTCGAGATCAATGCGGCCATTGCCTCCCGTGTCGACGGCACCGGTGGTGACGACGACCAGTGGCGCGTCGGCCATCGTCGCGTCGGCCAGCCAGTCCTGTACCCGTCGCAGGGTGCGGTGCGCGCCGCCGACGTCCGTGACGTCGGCCGGGGGAACCACGGTGATCACCGTGGACGGCGTCGGGGCCCCCGCCGCCATCGCGGCCCGCAGCGCGGAGAGATCCGGGTAGCGGTCGAGCGGTGAGCTGTCACCGGTCAGCTCGGCGTCGAGGTCGTGCGGGTCCTCCCCCACCATCGCCCAGTGACCGGTGCCGGGGTGGGCGCCGACCTCCTTCGGCAGCCACGACAACCGGAACAGCGCCGCCTCGCTCTGATCCGTCGACGGAGTGCGTGGAGCGTCGGGCGCAGGCCGCAGCACCAGCGAGTCGATCGACGCGACCGGGTTGCCTTCGGGGTCGGTGAGCATCATGGCCACCGAGTCGGCGCCGGTCCTCCAGATGCGGGCCCGCACGGCCGGCGGGGCCGCGGTGTGCACGGTGACACCACTCCATGCGAACGGCACCAATGTCTCGCCCGCGGTCCCGAACAGGCCCACCAGCGCGGCCTGGATGGCGGCGTCCAGGAGGGCGGGATGCAGGTCGAACACCGGGCCGCCATGTCCCGCCGCCTCGCCCAGAACGATGTCGGCGAACACCTCGCCGTCGCCGCGTCGGACGGCTTGCAGTCCTCGGAACGCCGGCCCGTAGTCGTACCCCCGGCGGGTGAGTTCCGCGTAGGCGGTGGCGATGGCGATCGGCTGTGCGTCGGGACCGGCCTCGCCGTTCCAGCCGGTTCCGGACGCCGGTCCGACCGGCGAGAGCCCGGCAGGTGGGGCAACGGTGCCTTCGGCGTGCCGGGTCCAGGTGCCGTTCCCGGCGGTGTCTCCCACTCGGGACAGCACGCGCAGCGCACGGCGACCGGTGCCGTCCGGCGCATCGATCACCACTTGGAGCGGGGTGTCGCCGTGCTCCGGCACGACCAGGGGGGCGCGCACGACGAGCTCTTCCACCGGGCCGGCGCCGGTTCGCTGCGCGGCGTGCAGGGCCAGGGCCAGAAATCCGGTTCCGGGAAGGATCGGAGTGCCCAGCACCACATGGTCGGCCAGCCACGGTTGCTCTTTCACGGACAGTCGGCCGGTCAGTACGAGCGCGTCGGCATCGCCCAGCGGCATCTCGGCGCGCAGGAAGGGGTGATCGACCGGCTCCAGGCCGACGGCGGCGAGGTCGGTGTCCGGGAGGGAGGAGGATTCCAGCCAGTAGTGTTGGCGTTGGAAGGCGTAGGTGGGCAGTTCGGTGTGGTGAGCGCCGGTCCCGGCGAACAGCTCCGACCAGTTCACCGCCACCCCGGCGGTGAACAACGCACCCAGCCCCGCCAGCACCGACTCGACCTCACCATGACCACGGCGCAGACTGGGCACCGCCGTAACGTCCCGGCCGTCCAGGCATTCCCGCACCGAACCGGTCAGCACCGCATCCGGACCCAGCTCCACAAACCGCGTCACACCCCGCTCATGCAACCGCGTGACCGTGTCGGCGAACCGCACCGTGTCACACACATGCCGCACCCAAAACTCCGGATCCGCCATCGCCTCATTCACGGTCCCGATACGCGGCGACTGAAAAGCCAACCCCGCCACCACCGCACGGAAATCGTCCAGCATCGGCTCCATCAACGGCGAATGGAACGCATGACTCACCACAAGCCGCTTCGTCCGGCAACCCCGCTCGGACAACCGCTGCACAACCCACTCCACCGCGGACCCGGCCCCCGACACCACCACCGACGACGGACCGTTCACCGCCGCGACCGACACCTGGCCGCCCCGCTCAGCCACCACCGGCGCCACCACATCCTCACCCGCGGCAACCGCCACCATCACCCCACCAGGCGCCAGCCCCTGCATCAACCGACCCCGCGCGGTCACCAACACACAGGCATCCGCCAGCGACAGCACCCCCGACACATGAGCCGCGGCGATCTCCCCCACCGAATGACCCGTCACAAAATCCGGAACCACACCCCACGACCCGAACAACCGGAACAACGCCACCTCAACAGCGAACAACGCCGGCTGCGCGAACTCCGTCGAATCCAGACGGTCCCCAGCACCCTCCTCACCGAAAACAGCCGCCCTCACCACCGGGTCCAACAACCCACACACCTCATCAAAAGCAGCCGCGAACACAGGGAACCGCCGATACAACTCCCGGCCCATCCCCACCCGCTGCGAACCCTGACCCGTAAACACCACCGCCACACGACCCCGACCCGCCACACCAGACACACACCCCGCCCCGGCCTCACCCCCGGCAACCACCGCCAGCCGATCCAGCAACTCCTCCCGCCCCGACGCAACCACCACCGCCCGATGCCCATGCACAGCACGACCAGCCATCAACGAATACGCAACATCCACCAACCCCACATCCGGCCGCTCCACCACAAACGACCGCAACCGAGCAGCCTGACCACACAACGCCCCCGACCCACGACCCGACAACACAAACGGCAACACCGGCAATTCACGCGTAGCCGTCGGCGTCGGGCGCCGGTCGGCCATCGCTGGTTCATTCGGAGGTTGCTGCAGAATGAGGTGTGCGTTCGTCCCGCTGATGCCGAAGGAGGACACTCCGGCGCGCCGGGGTCGGCCGGTGTCCGGCCACTCTCGTGATCGGGTCAGCAACGCCACCCCACCGGAAGACCAGTCCACCTCGGTCGAGGGGTCCTCGGCGAACAGGGTTCCGGGCAAGAACTGGTGCTGCAGCGCCATCACCATCTTGATGACCCCGGCAATGCCTGCCGCCGCCTGCGGGTGTCCGATGTTCGCTTTCACCGATCCGAGCCACAGGGGTGAGCCGTCGGTGTGCTCCCGCCCGTAGGTTGCCAGCAGTGCCTGTGCTTCGATCGGGTCCCCGAGCCGAGTACCCGTGCCGTGCCCTTCCACCACGTCGACATCGGCGGCCGTCAGCCCTGCGGTGGCCAGCGCCTGCCGGATCACCCGCTGCTGCGAGGGACCGTTCGGGGCCGTCAGTCCGTTCGAGGCCCCGTCCTGGTTCACGGCCGAACCCGCCAGCAGCGCGAGCACCCGGTGCCCGTTGCGCCGCGCATCGGACAACCGTTCCAGCACCACCAGGCCCACGCCTTCGGACCATCCGGTGCCGTCCGCGCCCGCACCGAACGACCGGCACCGGCCGTCCGGAGACAATCCACGCTGCCGCGCGAACTCCGTGAGGATCATCGGAGTGCCCATGACCGCGACCCCGCCGGCCAGCGCGAGCGAGCACTCGCCCGACCTCAACGCCTGCGCCGCCAGGTGCAGTGCCACCAACGATGACGAACAGGCCGTGTCGACCGTTGTCGCGGGTCCCTCGAAGCCGAACTGGTACGCGATGCGACCGGACAGGACCCCGGGCGTGGTACCGGTGAGCAGGTATCCGCCGGCGTCAGTTCCTACCGCACCGTATCCATGCGGTGTTGCTCCTACCACCACGCCGGTCCGGGTGCCGCGCAGGGAGTCCGCGTCGATACCCGCGCGTTCGAAAGCCTCCCAGGCAACCTCCAGCAACAACCGCTGCTGCGGATCCATCGCCGTCGCCTCACGGGGCGAGATCCCGAAGAACCCGGCATCGAACTCACCCGCGTCATGCAAGAACCCACCACCACGCGCATACGTCGTCCCCGGATGATCCGGATCCGCGTGATACAGACCCTCCACATCCCAGCCACGCAACTCCGGAAAACCAGTGATCCCCTCCCTGCCCTCGACCACCAGCGACCACAAATCCTCCGGAGAACCCACCCCACCCGGATAACGGCAGGCCATCCCGACAATCACCACAGGATCATCGGGGTCAGCAATCGACGCGGACTGGGTGTCGACGTCGGTATCCGCGCCCAACACCACTGATTGCAAATGCTCGATGAGAACAGCGGGAGTGGGGTAATCGAAGATCACCGAACTCGGTAGCGAGATCTTCAGGGCGTGCGAGAGCCTGTCCCGCAGTTCGGCGGACATCAAGGAATCGAAGCCCAGATCCCTGAACGTCCGGCCGAGTGCACCCTCACCGAGCACGCCCCTGCCGAGAGTGGCTGTGATGTGCGCGCGAGCCAGCTCCGTCATCCGATACGTGCGCTCGGTCTCACCGAGCCTCCGCAACTCACTCACCAGAGCCGGCGTCTCCGCCGACGTCTTCTCGCCGTCGAGCGGCATATCGAGCCAGTAGGGCTGGCGTTGGAAGGCGTAGGTGGGCAGTTCGGTGTGGTGAGCGCCGGTCCCGGTGAACAGCTCCGACCAGTTCACCGCCACCCCGGCGGTGAACAACGCACCCAGCCCCGCCAGCACCGACTCGACCTCACCATGACCACGGCGCAGACTGGGCACCGCCGTAACGTCCTGGCCGTCCAGGCATTCCCGCACCGAACCGGTCAGCACCGCATCCGGACCCAGCTCCACAAACCGCGTCACACCCCGCTCATGCAACCGCGTGACCGTGTCGGCGAACCGCACCGTGTCACACACATGCCGCACCCAAAACTCCGGATCCGCCATCGCCTCATTCACGGTCCCGATACGCGGCGACTGAAAAGCCAACCCCGCCACCACCGCACGGAAATCGTCCAGCATCGGCTCCATCAACGGCGAATGGAACGCATGACTCACCACAAGCCGCTTCGTCCGGCAACCCCGCTCGGACAACCGCTGCACAACCCACTCCACCGCGGACCCGGCCCCCGACACCACCACCGACGACGGACCATTCACCGCCGCAATCGACACCTGGCCGCCCCGCTCAGCCACCACCGGCGCCACCACATCCTCACCCGCGGCAACCGCCACCATCACCCCACCAGGCGCCAGCCCCTGCATCAACCGACCCCGCGCAGTCACCAACACACAGGCATCCGCCAGCGACAACACCCCCGACACATGAGCCGCAGCAATCTCCCCCACCGAATGACCCGTCACAAAATCCGGAACCACACCCCACGACCCGAACAACCGGAACAACGCCACCTCAACAGCGAACAACGCCGACTGCGCAAACTCCGTCGAATCCAGACGGTCCCCAGCACCCTCCTCACCGAAAACAGCCGCCCTCACCACCGGGTCCAACAACCCACACACCTCATCAAAAGCAGCCGCGAACACAGGGAACCGCCGATACAACTCCCGGCCCATCCCCACCCGCTGCGAACCCTGACCCGTAAACACCACCGCCACACGACCCCGACCCGCCACACCAGACACACACCCCGCCCCGGCCTCACCCCCGGCAACCACCGCCAGCCGATCCAGCAACTCCTCCCGCCCCGACGCAACCACCAC
>NZ_JANCLX010000014.1 GCF_024295805.1 Streptomyces cucumeris | reverse complement strand
TCGGTCAGACCCACGACGGGGTGCCCATCGTCAACATCGTCCAGCCTGTGCCAGGCGACACGAACGCGGTCCCCGACAAGGCCGCCACCGGATCCTGAAAGGAGGCTTCTGAGATATGACCGCCCTGAACCTCCTCGACGGACTCAAGGCCACCTCGTACAGCGAGTTCACCCGTATCGCCGAGGCCCACGCCAAGCGCCGCACCGCGCTGCGTGAGAGCGCAGATGCGCGCCTGCTCAAAATGGGGCGGGCCGTTGAGTTCCTGCGCCTCAAGCGTGAGGCCGAGCAGGGCTCCCCGGTCGCCATGGGGCGCCTGCGGGAGGCCGTCTCCAGCGGGGACTTCCCGCTGCTGTTCCAGTCGATCAGCCAGGCGAGCATGCTCGGGCAGTACGCCGAGCTCCCTCAGCAGTGGCCCACGTTCTCTGTGCGCACCAGCGTGCCGGACTTCCGGCCCGCACGCATGGTCCGCTGGGACACGGTGGCCGGGCAGAGCCAGGCTCCGGACTACAGCGGTGGCGCCGAGCGTCACGTCCGCGCACTGCCCCGGATCCCGGAGCTGACCGAGTACCCGACCTTCAATCTGACGACCGAAGGCACGGACTACTTCGTCAACAAATACGGTGCACGCTTCCCCTTCAGCTGGGAAGCGTTCATGAATGACGAGCTCCGGGTTCTGTCGCAGCTGCCAACCGAGATGGCCAGGTGGGCGCGTGACACCGAAGACGTGCTGACGACCGGCGTCCTGGCCACCTCTACTGGCCCGAACCCGGACTTCTTCAACACGACCGAGAACTTCGGCGGCAACGCACCGTCGGGCAACTATCTGCCGGGTAACCCGCCCCTGACGCTTGACTCCCTCGAGCAGGCGATCAATTACATCGGCATGCGGCAGGTAGCGGGTCGCCAAGTCCGGGTTCAGCAGTTCGTCCTGCTGGTGCCCCCGAGCCTGGCACTCGCTGCGCAGGAGATTGCCCAGGGGACCACCTACCTGAAGGTGCGCCAGCTTCCAGACGGCACCGAGATGCGGCAGAACATCTCCAGCCCGGTGGCGGGTCGCTTCACACCCGTGGAATCGCCATGGCTGCCACTGATCGACACCTCGGCTAACGCCGCCACTACCTGGTATCTGGTGCCCGCTGGCGGTCAGACCGAGCGTGGTCCAGCCATCGTGACTGCGTTCCTTCGTGGTCACGAGACCCCAGAGGTCCGGGTCATGGGTGACACCGGCCGAGCCCTCGGCGGCGGGGACATCTCTGCATTCGAGGGATC
Organism: Streptomyces cucumeris; assembly: GCF_024295805.1. Classification (GTDB taxonomy): domain Bacteria; phylum Actinomycetota; class Actinomycetes; order Streptomycetales; family Streptomycetaceae; genus Streptomyces; species Streptomyces cucumeris. The sequence continues at coordinate 184,113 of NZ_JANCLX010000014.1, read as the reverse complement.
GTTCTCGCACGACGACATCCAGTACCGCGTTCGCTCGATCATCGGCGCTGCCGGTATCGACACCTCGGCGGTCGCGGTATCACTGGGTACCGGCGAGGAGGCGCCATTCATGGCGCCGATCGGTAACGCCTCGGTCTCGGGTCCCAGCGGGTCCTGACCAGCGAGCCGGGCGGCAGGTGAACCGGGCTAGATCCTGACCGCCCTGCCCGGTCTTCGTTCCTGCCGGGCAGCAGGAAGCCCCCCGATTTGTGGCCGGGGGGCTTCTCTGCGTAACGATGTTGGCGTGCAACGCCACCTGTGCTGTACATTAATGGCGTGGCGGTGGACTTCACCCTCCCCGCCCGCGGAAGAACCGTCCCGGACCCTGTCTGGCTACGTTTCTTCTCCTTTCCGAAGAGCCCCCGCCAGTGGTCTTACGATCCGGCGGGGGCTTCCGGGTTTTCGGACACACCTTCGAGGACGTCGGCCCTGTCTCGCAGCCGGTCGGCCGCGTCCCCCCAGCCCGGATCGCACTCATGATCTCTGGGAAGTGCGTTGACCTCATCCGCCGCCTTGCGTAGTTCATCTGCGATCAGCTTCACCACCTTCCTCGCGCCCGCGCCCTGCGGTGCAGACCATCGGGCCTTCCGTGGGCATCACTCACGTAATTACCTTCCTGTAATTTCCTTGCATGCAGACCGGAACGTTCGGTCGGTGGAATGAAATCGGGGTGCATTCGCCTCATGAGAGCGTTGCCGGTTTCCGGGCCCCACAGCTTGACGAGCTGTGGGTAGGAAGGCTGGTTTACGCGGTACCCCCTGCCGGGGCACGGAACGCCATTTCCAGAATCATGGGCACGCAACGCCCAGGTTGAGGTCAAGGCGGCGCCGTTGCCGCAACCTGGGCAGGTCCAGTACTCGGGCACGCGTCAATTCTCCTCAAGGGCTTTCACGGTCTCAGCCAGCTTGGCCAGCGCGCCCTGTAGTGCTTCGCGCTCGGTGCGACCAGAGGGGCAGACGAGAGGGTTATTCAACAAGGTGCTGGCGGCTCGCTGAAGCAACCTGGCCTCAACGGGATTCAAGCGAGGCGCGATCACTGAGGTGGACAGGTTCATGGTGATGAGCCCACCACCTCCGCAGCTCTCGCCGGTCGCCCTACCCTGGCGGTCCGACCTGCTATGGCCGCGCAGCGTGTTGTCTCTGTTCAAAGCCGGAGTCCGGCCGCACCGAGGGCACAGGCCCCGAGGGGTGACTCCCTGGGTCTTCTGCTCGTCGTACGGGGCGATGAGTTGCTCATAGCGGCTCATGGTCAGACCCTCTTCATTCGGCAACTCGCGGACTCGACCCGCCCCAAGGTGACCAATAGGTCGCGAAAGATCTGTTCGCTCCAGCCTCCACAGCGCACTGCACTGAAGAAGAAGTCCGCGAGATCGGCGTACGACTCTCTGTGCTCCCAGCCGTTGTAATCCTCGACCAGCCACTCGGCGAGTCGGGCCGCGTACCCCCATGAGACCCCCGCCTCCTCACCGCCTGATTCGCGAGACGCCCACTCCGAGATCTGCAGGAAGCGGTTCGAGACCCGGCACGCCCGTGCCCGGCTGTTCACCCACGGAACTCGGCGCACATCGTTGACGTACTCTCGATCGATGGGGTCGGCGAGCTTGGAGTCGACCACGGCCTTGATGAGCAGCCGAACCTGGCCGCGCAGAACTCGGTCACCAGTCGGCAACTTTTCGTCAAAATTCCCCTCCGGCACCAACTCCGGGGCAATCCACTCCCCCTCAACCGCCCGCGATACAAGCGCGGCACTCAGTAAAACGGTCACGATTCGAACTCCTTCATGGACTGAAATTTCTAATCCGGGGTCTACTGAGAGAGGATGGCCGAGATCTCATCCGCCACGGCCTCCTGGCTCATGAACCTCTCCGGGTCCCTGTGGAGCACTTTGACGTAGTCGACCAGCGAATCTATGACGCTAGCCTGACGACGCCCAACGGCTTCCAGGTCCTCGATCCGCTTGAGCTGGTCGGACAGCTCGAGCCTGGACTGGAGCTCCGACCGTGCGAGAGAGAACATTCGCTCGATCATCTCAAGCCTGTGACCAGCCGGAACTTCATGGAGCCTGCGATACCACTGACCTGGCGTCGGCTCCGCCTCCGGGACCGCGTAGCCCGGCTCTTCGCCCTCACGAAGACGCTTGAGCTCCGCAAAGGCGACTTCCACGACGCCCGGACGTTCGCTCACACCCCATCCCCCTCCTGGGTCGAGTCGCCAAAATCTGCGATCAGTTCCCTGAACTCTGCATCGAGACGACTCTCCTCCGCATCCGGATCCTCTGATCGATCTCGGGTGCATCGCAGGTCGTCATGAATCGGCGCCGCGTCCCCGAAGAAGACACAGCAAGGATCCAGTGGCTCCGGCCGCTCAACGCTGGTCTTGCATCTACGCCACCACTCCCGCTCCCGCGCCCGCCGCCTTCGCTCTCTGTACACCGCAAGCAGCTCTGCGATCAGCGGCGTCGCCGCCCAGGTGAACGGTATGGACACGAGCCAATAAGGGGTGACCGCAAAGACAACTGACACGGCGATGAACGAAGCGGCCCCCACGGCAACCCATCCCGTCCTCCATCCATCCAGGGGCCCTGTGGCTCGCCCCCTGCTCACACCCTTCACGGCTATCCCCTTCCGTTGCCCCTCCAGGCCCGGATGGCCCTGCCCGGATCGGTCAGGAAAAGGATCCAGGACAGAATCACCTGCCTGCTTGGAGTGGACCAGCGCTCAAGATGAAAAGCGGCTTGACCCCAAGCCCAGTCTCCCAGGCGAACATAGGGTTGGGTACGCCCAATGGCATACCCAACCCCACTCGCCAGGGCCGCCACCATCCATGATCCGAGTCCCGAACCAGGAGCGGTCACGTCCGCTCCGCCCCTGGCCAGGCAAGGTCGATGACCCTGCTGACATGGCAGTCAAATGCCGACTTGCAGGGAATTCCGCCGTGATAGAACGGGCGCATCCTGTCGTGGGCCGTCCGCTGCCAGTTAGCTATCTCCTTGTCCCATTCTGTACGCAGCTCACCAAGCAGACGTAGGGCCTCGGATCGTCCACCGGAGAGCCTCTGGCAGAATGACGGAAGTTTCGACACCTCGTGCCATGTCTTCGGCGCCTTCGGGCAGGTCTGACCTGAGTACTCATTGAACGGCAGATCGCACCGCAGGCACTTCCTTCGATCCACGGCCTCACCCGTCCCCGTGAAATCACAGCCGGATGAATGCTCCTTGAGGCTGTACAGGTTCCCCACGGCAACATCAGCGAGAACTTGAAGATCCCCAAGAGTGAGACCGGTCCAGGAGTGCTTTTCCCCATACGGAGCGTACACGCCCGTTGTGGCCGTGATGACCCGCATGTCGTTGGATTCGTCCCGATACGCGTCAAGAACATGCAGAACACGCTGGGCAACGTTCAGCGGTGGCTCAGGCCATGACGTACATAGATTCTCGTTCACGTTCTTCTCTCTTTCCGTCTGGTCACCCGAGAGTGACTTACTGGGCAACGCTACCTCTTCTCTATTGCGCCGGACCGGACCCAGGGCCGACACGGGTTCCCTATGGGGCGTGAACACCCTTAAAGCACCAAGGGCAGGAGCAAGTGTGACGATGAAACTTTTCCGCCGATTCGATAATCTCGTTCACGTCAGATCCGTCACACGAAAGACCGTCCACTCCCTGTCGCTCCAGGTAGGACATCAGGCTCTTGATTTCGTAGTACGCGGCAGCCACCGAACCCGAGTCAGGAAGATAGCCGCGCGTTCGCAGGTCTCCATACGCTGTCGCGAGTTCAATGCCCGCCACAACAAATCGCTCCTGAAACGCCTCCACCTCCCCCTCTCCGCCCCCAGGGCAAGAGGCCGCACTGGAGTCGTGCTCTCCATCAGAACAGGACGGCATGCCGTACCCCTCTCGTAGTCTGCGTTCACGGTTCAGCCCCTGCGGCCCCAAAAGCGACGCACCTCCGGCCCCACGACTCCAGTCGTAGTCCAAGTGCCGTATTCGCTAAGGCCCATTGCGAGGTAATCGAGCAACGTATATCCACTGGTCGCTTCAGCTCGCTCAAGTGCCCGGTATAGGGCAACTTTCCCCCGCAGGAACAGGTCCCACTCGGGATCCAACTGATGGACCGTGGGGGCCCATGGGGGGGTCACTTCGTACGTCAACGGACTCTCGCCGCTCACGTAGTGAATGTCGTGAGGCCGGTCACGCGAGATAGAGCGCAGAATCCGCTCAGCCTCTTCGGTGCTGACTGTTGCCCCAAGCTCGCGGGCCAGAGAGATCACCTGTCGTGAACTCCAACGCCCACCTTCCACAAGGATGGTCGGCTCGACGAGATCTCGGGCGGAGGTCCCGGCCCCCGGGCTTCCTTCTGTCATCTTCTTCTCCCCTCCCTTTAGGGGCCATTAAGTCGACGACCCCTCTCTCGCGGAAACTGACATCTCGCCCGCCTCCAGCAATGGAGTCGCGTGCTTGTTTCCGTAAATCCTGGTTCGCCACTTCCGGTACTGATCCAGGGCCCACTGCCCCGGGTCAGTACTGTCTGGCGGACCGCCCTGCTGCTCGCATCCGAGTTGATCATTGTCCACCTGGAGCCCCTCCCCTGCGGGTCCAGCAGCGCTGGACGGCGGGAGAATACCTCACAGGTAAGACAAAGCCGACTTCGGTCGTGCAATGTGTTATCAGCGTGATTCAGTGCAATGACTGCACGTCGATGAGTGACTCGACGTCGGACGCCGTCAACGAAGACCCATCTGTCGCAATCCAGCAGGTGGAAGGATTCCGATACAGCACCCTCACCAAAACTGGGAGACCGGGTTTGTTCCGGTTGAGCGAAGCGCGAATCTCAAGGAGATCCCGTCTCCGAAGTTCCGAAATCTGGTTGAGGATCGTCACGTACCCTACGCACTTCCCCGAAGTGCCCGGATGAACCTTTTGCAGCCCTGTCAGCGTGACGGGGAAATAGCTGTCTTGTGCATCCTTCTGTCGGGCTACCCCCGCAAGGATCGCGTAGAGGCGGAACGCCCCGTGGGACAGGCCGGGCAGGCAGGCGACGGAGGTGATCTCGTCAACCATTAGCGACTCTTCTCCTTTCCTGGTTCTACAGTACACCTTTTTAGGTGCGCTGACGCAACCTTTCCTGAGAAGACCTCTCCGATCAAGTCCGATCACGAACCGGGCGCGCCTCAGCGCCCGCCTCCGGGGCCCCCGGACTCCCGCCGGACCCCGGGCCCGGAACTGCGGCCACAGGCCGCTCCGGAGGCGCACAGGGCCCCTGGGGCGGCGTCCAGCTGGATGCCTCTCTAAGGCTTGAGAAGTCCTCCTCGGCTCCGCCCGCCCCCTACTACCTGCACCTAAGTACGAGGAGGATCTCTTGTTCTTAGGGTGGGTAGGTGCGCTGGTCATCGTCGATGCATCTCTGTTTTTTCCGAGAGTTGGCTGCCATCTTTGCCGCCCCCAGAAGCCCCCAAAGGGGACAGATGTGACTCTCTTGTACTTCGGTGAGCGGGGATCGACCATCCTTGCGCAAGGATCACCACCCCTGACGCATGACCAGCAACTTCATCGGGTATCTCGTTGTGGCGCGCGGCGGCTAGTGGACATCTTCGACCGGCAGGGTGCACTCGAGGGCGAAGGCGTTCAGGGTTGCGCACTTGGCCCGGTCGCCAGTTCGAGCTGGCGACCCTTTGGGGGCGATAATGAACTAATCGGGCGTATCGGCGGAGACATGCAGCGTCTCTGTTCTCGCGGACCAAACACGACCCTAAGGTGTGAACATGCGGAACCCTCGTCGAGCCAGCCCCTCCCTCTCCTGGGACGACGCGCGTGGAGAGCTCGCCGTCATGGCGCAGACCCTCAAGGCCCAGGGGCTCACCCAAGGGCCACATCGCATGTGCGTAGGTCTGAGAAAGTATGGAATCGGCTGGGCCGTTTATGTCGGATATCAGGATTCTGAAGAAGTGCACGACTCCATAGACTTGCCATTTGACCTGAAGCGCGTTTTGGCTAAATCGAAAGGCTAAGCAATGTCCGCCATGGGGACTTCAGTTACCGACGATGTCTTTCCTCCCGATTACTCCTCCAAGATTGGGAAAATCCGCGCCCTGGTTCCCGATGTAGAACAGGTGGACTACTCCGGTGAGGGCACGCCGGAGTACATGTTCTCCGACGCCCACCTGGCGGGCCTGTATGCCATTTCGTCAGGCGACGACCCGGCTCGGATATACCGTGCTGCAGCCTCAGCTCTCCGCGCTCTGGCCATCTCCGAAGGATTGATCCAGAAGGTCATACGCACCGAAGATCTTCAGACTGATGGCGCCAAGCTCGCATCGGCCCTGCTGAACGGGGCCAAGGCGCTCGAGGATCGAGCGGACATCACCGAGGAGGAAGGCTGCGGCATGGTGATCGTGGACTTCCAGCCGGTTCCCCAGGATGGCTTCGCGTACTCGCTGCACGGCTTTCCGTCCTCCTGGACGGCAGGGTCGGGGGGACGCGAGACTCTCGCCGGGTGGGTCGGGGTCTAGGGCCATGCCACAAAGGAGTGAATAGCTGCATCCTTTGGTCATTTTTCGAGTTGATCGGGAGTAGGTTTTGAGCCATCGGGCCTCTGGAGGAGTGCGGCCATGGAGAACAAGGAATACGCGCCGCCCATTACAATTTCCAAGTTAGGCGAGCTGATTCAGGTTGCCTACGATCAGGTGAGCGTCAGCTTTCCACCGGACGGCCCAATCCCTGAAGGGGCCCCGGCTCTGGCTTGTCGGATTTTTGAGGCATACAGGCGAGATCTGCAGACTGATCTGCATGCAGAATAGGCTTCATGGCCTCACTCAACAGGCGCATGAGCCTGGACCCACGCTGGTCGTGGCACCAGCGCTCTGTTCCGCGCGGGCACATGAACGCCGCGATAGAGATCCTGCGCAGGCCAGGACAGGGAGGGGACTACGGCTTCGATCCGACCACGGGTGGCCTCACGATCCCCGATGAACACGGCGGCAGGAAGTTTCCTGAGATCATCCTGCTGTACAGGGGTCCCGGGCGGATTGCCAACAACAAGGACTGGCGAGCCCGTGTCAGGACTCAGCGCGGTGACATGGGAACGGATCAGGCCATTCGCGTGCAAGCACCCATCCGGACCTGCCCACCCGTGTACGCAAACGACCTGGTCAGGGCGGTGCAGCCGGACCCAGGGGACCCTGAGCTCGGACATTTGGTCCTGGGTGACCCCGAACTGACGCATTACATACTTCATGTACGCAATCCGCTGATGTCTTCAAATGCATGGCTGAGGAACATCCTCTGCGATGTCGACGCAGCTCACCCTCAGTCCCTTCCGCCGCCCTTCAGCCTGGAACCCGTCATCGCGCCCGGCGATGTGATGGGTCCATGACGGGAGAGGGGGACCTGTATGGGCTTGAGGATTGCCCTCATCAGCCGGAATAACGGCGTCGGCCTGTCGCTGGATGCAGACCTCCTGGAGGAACTTTTCGCTTCAGCAGGGCATGAAGTGGTCTTCTATGACTGGAAGTCGGAGACGATGCCCCATGCGGACATCGCCTTTCACCTGGAGCTGATCAGCCGCAATCTGGCGCAGCAGGCGGACCGGAATATCGCCCTTCCGAACCTGGAGTGGTATCCGTCCGAATGGATGAAATTCCTACCCGCATTTGACCAGGTATGGGCGAAGAGTGCCTATGCCTACCGGTTCTGTCGCCAGCGAGGCGCCCGGAGCGTGCACCTGACCGGGTTTCTAGGTCGGGATCGCTGGAACCCTGACGTCAAGCGTGAGGTCAAGTGCCTTCACTTGCGCGGGCGTTCGCACATGAAAGGCACTGAGCAGGTTCTCGAGGCATGGCGCAGCCATCCAGACCTGCCTCCCCTCACGGTCGTCTCCAAGGATCCGATACAAGCACCAAGCCACGTAAGCGTGATCCATGACCCCTCGGACCGCGAGCTCGACACGCTGATGAACGGGGCCCAGATACACGTCTGCCCCTCTGTGGCAGAGGGCTGGGGCCACTACATCACGGAGGGGATGTCGGTCGGTGCGACGGTCGTGACAACGGACGCTTCGCCCATGAACGAGCACATACGACCGGAGTGGGGGTACCTGGTTGGTGTCACCAAGACCAGACCACACCATCAAGCCGTTCAGACGTACACCAGCCCCGGCCTGATCGCGGAGGCCGTGCAGCGAGCCTCTGCGCTCACACCGGAAAAGCGGACACAGGTTGGCCGAGCGGCCCGCGCACACTTCCTGGAGCGCAACGCGAGTTTCCGCGAAGTGGCCCTGAGATTGGTGGAACAGTGACGGCAGAACATTCCGTGACCGGCCCGAGTATGAGGCACGTGATCTTCATTCCCGCATGGCGCAGGCCCGACATGCTCCACGCGTGTCTCACGCGCCTCTCCATCGTGGCCGCGGACGCGAGTGACCTGACCGTGGTCGTCAGCCTCGACCGCGAGAGCGATCCGGCGTGCCGGGATGTCACCGAAGGGTTTTCTCCTCAGCTCCCCTCCCTCTATCTCAGAGTGATGCACTCCCATCGTTTCCGGGGCAACTCGTGCAATGTGCTGTCGGGGATACGGGAGTGCCTGCATCTCGAGCCCGACCTGATTCACGTGGTGGAGGAGGATGTCCTCGTCGCTCGGAGCTATCTGCGCTACCACGAGGCGATGCACCGCGCCGCGCCGAGCGCCTTCGCCGTGAGTGCCTGCCGGAACCAGAACCTGCCGGGCGAGGCGCCGGGGGCCGCCTACCTCCACCCGTCATACCAGTCTCTCGGCGTCTCCTTCCGCTCGGACATAGCGGAGCGGATCACCCTTCATGACCGACCTCAGTACTACGCGCGGATGGTGAGTTACTGCCGCTCAGTTTTCCCCGGGAGCGAGATCCCTCCGGGGCATGCGGAGCAGGATGGTCTGATCAATCGCGTTCGCGAAGCGTCTCGAGGGCAGACTGTCTACGCGGCCAAGCCGCGTGCGTTCCACGCCGGGTTCCATGGATACAACCGTCCTGGAACCATGCTTAGCGACGGCACCATTGAGGAGAGGTCCGCCAGGATCCTGTCCATGACCTCAGAGGAAATGAATACTCTCGCCGGGGACCTGAAGGACCATCAGGTCATTGACCTGGATCAGGATCTGCCGACGGCGCCCGAAGAGGAGGCTCTGAGTGCAGTACTTCGCACGTAACGAAGAGAGACTGCAATGGGGTTCGACGCCAAGACGGCTGGAATAAGTCGGTGGTCGGGTAGTTGCCGCAAGGCCGCCAATCAGCGGCACTATGAACGCAAGAGGGGTGGCGGATTACCATCGGGTACATAGGTATTAAATACAACTATCGATTCAGCGGTGCGCAGCGATACTACGGCGGGGGTACTCCTCACGGCGCTTTTGATATCGGCCTGTCGGCGTTCGTTGTCGACCACCTCAACAAGTCCCGGCAACGCCTCGTTCTGGACCTTTCCAACGCCCGGCGCCGAGGCGAGGCCATGGTGCGCGCCAAGTCGCGCGTGGACACTGGACGCATGAAGTCCTCTGTTACCGGCACAGGAGACTTCGGTACAGACATTCTGAAAATTTCCTTTGGCTGGGAGAGCATGAATCCGTTCTATGCCCCCTTCCAGGAGTTTGGTACCCGTAACGGAATCACCCCCATGATGGCAGTGCTCGACGCCTTCAATGCCGCCACAACAGAGCTTGGTGCCAGACTCGGAGGCCGATGATGCCGTCGTTGCTTGATTGGCAACTTGACATCTACCGGAGGCTGGACACCGGACTCCCGAACACGCCCGTCTTCCTGGAGGGCGTGCCTGAGAGTACTCAGATCGTGAAGGACCCGTCGGGGTTCTATAAGCCGAGTTTGATCGTGTGGTTCGGCCAGGCTTTCGATCTGTCGGGATTCGGTGGCCGTATCTCGGTCGCAGACCTATGCGGCATGTCCGGCGAAGACACCGAGTCCACGAAGCAGGCAGGTTTCATCGTCGAGTCGGTGGCCCCCTCGGGCCTGTCGCTGCTTCAGCTCGCACAGGCGGTCCGGGATCTCCTTGTCGGCTACACCCCCGCCGATCAGGGGGAGCTCTCGGAGGCGGGGTCCGGAACAGTACGGGACCCGTATCCAGTTGGAGTCGGGGACACCCTGCGTTTCTATCTGGCGATCGGATACAAGGGAACTGTGAACGTAGGGAAGTACAGTGAGACCGGATCATGAATGCAGCTAACAACTCACGCGTCAAATAGTCATCTTCGCGGGCAAGTCTGAAAACTCGGAACTCCCCCTGGTTCCATCTTTAGGTCGAACTCTCAAATATCGGCACTCCCCCGTCGGCGCAAACGGCCTCCAATCGGTGATCGCATCACCCGATTGGGGGCTTTCGCGGTTATGATCCGGCCCTAGAAACACTAGATGCCTTCCGGCCGGAGGTGCGAATGGCAGCAGTGAAATCCCTGCCACCCAGCCTGACAATTTGGTGGGTGGATGAAGAGGATCAGACATCCGAGGGATTCGAGGGTACGTACGGCGAGGGGTTCGCGGACATCGACCACCCCACCGCAGCAGAGATCAACGCGGGCCTCAACATCAGTTGCGCCCTGACGACGGATATCACGCTCGGGTGGACCGACCGTGACACCGACGACACCCGAGGTCTCTGTGATGACTCGAATGTCGCCACACCAACCGCAAAGAACTACGAGGGGCAGCTCAACGTCTTCCTCGACCGCGACCCGAACAAGGTTGACCCGTCGATCTATAACGACGTGATGCGCCTCTTCAAGAAGCCGCTGAGGGCGGGTTACCTCGTGCAGCGGATCTCCAAGCACCCCGTACGGGATCCGTCGGCGGTAAACACCGATTGGGTCACCATCTACAAGTTCCTCTCCGGTGACCCGAACGTCATCAACGACGCAACCGCACCCCTCCAGCTCCAGCCGACCTTTTACGCCCAGGGTCAGAGCTCTGACGGCCTTGTCCAGGTCGGCAGCACCGGTAGCTGACAACTCGCACAACCCAAGGGACGAACATGATGCAGGAAAGTGCCGCGCCGGGCAGCCCGGAGCCCGGCCCGGACAATTTCAGCTTTGAGGACTACCTGGAAGGTGTCTCCACCTTCCCGGTTTTCGATCACACGGCATACCTCGACCAGCGCAGCGGTGCCGAACTGGCCAGAATTCTGGAAGAGCTGGAAAATCTGATCGCCGATCAGGCGGAGCTCGACAAGCGAATAGAGGCACAGACCCACCGGTCCTCGAACTCTTTTGTCAATGTCACGCTTGACGCCATGATGGAGGAGCGAGAGGAAGCAGAGGCCCGGCTGTCCTCTCTACTGAACCGCCGCGACGCACTGACTGAAAAGATCAAACAGTCAGCGCTCACTCTGACTTTTCAGGTGAGGACTCCCGAGGAACTGGGGAACGTCACTCGCGATGCGACGCGTCAGTTCCACAAGGAGAACCCCAAGTACAAGAACGTCAGCGAAGACGATCTCGATTACATCACGGCCCGCAGCCGGTACACATTGACGGCTCAGATCGCGCACTTCTGCACAGCGGTTCAGCTTCCTGACGGTCGCACGGTCCCGGCTCCGGATCGGCGAGGAGCAGAACTCCTCCTGGGCAAGCTCATCTCTTCGGAGACGATGCGGCTGATGGAATCAATTGGTACGGGGCTGTCTGCATCACAGGAGTGGGCAGACAAGCTCGATGCCGGGTTTCCTGGCCGAAGCTCTGACGTGGAAGAAGTCAGCCTGGATCAGGACGGCCCTGAGGGCGGCAAAGTCGTGGGGACTGCCTCCGTTGACGATGCTCACGGGGCAGCCGTCGGAATGGACGGACGAGAGGAACCGCAAGCTGGCAATGGCCGAGACCATCCTGGAGGAGGAGAGCTGCAAGGGATGCGGCACTCCAGCCTGGATCGGCCTTTCGACCAATAACGAGATCGTCTTCGACATTAAATCGGCAACTTGCTACTCCTGTGCCGAACTAGAGCGGGATCGCGAGAGCTGCGAGAAAGGCCGAGGCGGAAAGCCGCGTCAGAAGGGTGAATCGCGATACACGAAGGCGCGTAATGTATGGGGAGAGGGTCATCCGCTTCCTACGCGAGCGCACTCTTATCAGCACGACATGCCGGAGGTCTAGGTGGCGACGTCGTTCGACGCGACTGCGCGAATCCAGCTGGACATCCGCTCCTTCGCCCAAGGTGCGTCGGCCATCACCAAGTCCGGCGGCCAGATGGAGAAGGTATTTCAGAACCTCAACACCGTTCTGGGAAAAGTCGCACTGGTCGAGAGCGGGCTCGCCGCCAAGCTCCGCACCTCCCTTCAGGTCTACAACCAGATCAGCTCCGCCACGAAGAACTACGCGACAGCCGTAGCCGCTCTCCAGAAGAACGAGCAGCAAGGAGCCAACGGGGCCCGTCACATGGCCGCCGCGTTTCAGCAGCTTCGTGGCGCCCTCGCTCAGGTCCAGGGCCTGAGCGAGAAGGAGTACCAGCGTCTGTCGAAGACGGTTCACCTCTACGAGCGGATGGCCAATGTGGTCCGGATGCTTGCTTCGGCACAGAAGCAGATGTCCTCGGTCACCCAGAACGCGATCACGGCTCAGCAGAAGGATGAACAGGCGAAACGGAAGGGAGAGGAGACCGCCCGACGGCTGGCTCTGGAAGAGCAGAAGCTGGCGGCCCGGCGCGAGCAGCTCGCCCAGTCTGCGGCCCGGATAGCCCAGGAAGAACAACGCCTAGCCCAATCACGGCAGCGACTGAGTCAGGCAACGGACAGCGCGTCGAGGAGCCAGGTCTCCTTCTCGGGATCTACCTTCGCCGTCCGGTCCTCCCTGGGTGAGCTGGAGGGATCCTTTCAGCAGCTCCTCAGTACCGTCATCCGAGTGCCTCAGGCCCTGGCCGGAGCGGCGATCAGCCAAGAGGCGTCGTTCGCCCAGGTGGTGCGAGTCGTCGGTGAGGCCGAGGCCGAGGCCGCCGGTCTGCTTCATCGGTTCCAGCAGATTGCCCAGAATGCGCCGATCTCCTTCGAGGAGGTCGCGCGTATCGGCCAGCTCGGCGCCCAGATCGGCGTATCCGCGTCGAACCTGGGCGACTTCACCGACACCATCGTCAAGTTTTCGCTGACTACGGGGGTGGCCTCGGAGGAGGCGACGCTTCTTCTCGGGCGAATAGCCCAGATGCAGGATGTGCCGATTTCGGAGGTGGAGCAGCTCGGCTCCGCGATCCTTGCCCTCGGGACGGCCTCGGCCGCCACCGACCAGGAGATCCTGCGCGTCAACGCTTCGATCGCCACCGTCTCCAATCTGTTCGGGCTCACGGCCCAGCAGACAGCTGGCCTGTCGGCCGCCCTGGCGACTCTTCAGGTGCGCCCCGAGCTCTCGCGAGGCGCGCTGACCCGCGTCTTCTACGAGCTCTCCCAGGCGGTCGGCGAAGGGGGCGAGTCACTGGAGAAGCTCAGCTCGATCACGGGACTGTCGGACAAGGAGCTCCTGAAGCTCTACAACAACCCTGCCACCAGGGGCGACTTCCTGCTCGCCTTCATCCAGGGGTTGCATAACGTCATCGAAAGCGGTGGCAATGTTCAGATCGCCCTTCGCGGGCTGGGCGTCAATGCGGTCCGTGATATCGACGTCTTCTCGCGACTCGCGAACAATACGGACATTGTCCGTGAGTCCTTTGACAGGGCCAATGTCGAATTCGCTCGGGGCACCGAGCTGAACAGGCAGGCGAAGGACATCTATGAAACGACCTCAGCCGAGCTCCAGAACCTCTCCGACGCCTTCAAGACCCTGCTCGCAACGCTCGGCGGTCCACTGGCCACAGCGCTCGGCGCGGTCGCCAAGGGTTTGGCAGACATCATTGAGGGCCTGGCCCACATGGGGCCCATTGTTCCGATCTTTGGCACGCTGGCTGCCGTTGTGGCAACAGGAGGCGCTGCCTGGCTGCTCTATCAGGTCGCCCTGTCCAAGACCGTTCAGTCGCTGATCGCCGCCCGCGAGCTACAGCAGAATCTCGGCGTTTCCTCGATCACCCTCAGGACCGCTATCGACGTCTACCGTGGCAGCCTGAGCGCCGCAACGACCTCGCAGACCGTGATGAACCTCGGAATGCGTGAGCTGAACGTCTCCAGCTCAACTCTCGCCGCGTCGCTGGCCCGCTCTCAGGTAGGGATCCGCGCCCATGCGGCTGCTGCCGCCTCCTCGGCTGCTGGACTCAACGCCATGAGCGCGTCAAACGTCGCGGCGTCGCGGTCGCTCCAGAATGTGGGCCTGGCGACGGGTATCACTGTCGGGAGTTTCCGGGCCTTGAACTCTGCCGGAGTGGCCTCGGCGCTGGCCATGACGAACGTGTCCAACGCCAATCGGAACCTCGCCCTGACTCAGGCCCAGCTCGCAAACTCCTCACGGGTCTATGCCAGCCAGACGGCGATCTCGGCGACCGCCGTCCAGGGCTTGAACACCTCCGCCGTACGCACCGTGCCACTCATGACGAACATGTCAACAAGCATGCAGCGTGCCGCGACCGCTGGTGCACAACTTGGGTCCGGTCTGGGTACGACTGTAAACGCAGGCACAACGGCAGCGACGGCCTTCACGCGGGTGGGCCAGGCGACACAATCTGCGGGCCTGGCGGCCCGCGCCGCATCCTTCGCCTTCGGTCCCTGGGGTATCGCCCTGAGCACGATCGGCATCCTGATGGCCCCTCTACTCGGGGACCTGTTCGATTTCCGCAGCGAGTCGGAGAAGATCGCATCGGCAGCCATGGAGGCAACCGGCGGCACCCAGGCACTGGCGAACGCAATCAAGGCGGACACAGAGGCGGCGGCTAACGGCGTGAAGCCGTTCAGGGAGCTCCGGGTCGAAAAGGAGAACATCTCCGGGACGGACCGCAAGGCGGCGGAGTCCGCGCGCTCAGAGGCAGAGGAGCGCAAGCGGGCCATCGAGCTGACCAAGGGCTCGGTGGACGAGCTCAAGCAGCAGGCGGCCGGTCACGGGGAAGGCGCGGAGGCTGCGCGCCGGTACCTGCGTGAGATCGCGAAGGCCAACGATACGATCCGGGAATCCACCAAGGCTCTGGGCGACAACACCGTAGCCATCGGCCAGAACGTCCAGCAGTGGCTACTGGACACCGCTCAGGCCGTGGTGGAGCAGTCCAAGCTCGCCGACGGCAGCGAGCGGAGCGCAGAGGCCCTCAAGCAGCTCTCCGAAACCGGCCTGGACGTAGGTGAGCTGCTCCAGAAGTCGCTCACCGATCCGCAGGCGGCGATCAAGGAGCTCGACGCGGCGCTCAAGGGGGTCAATGAGACCTCCAAGAAGCGGGAGGCCGGTCCGGTATACGGCAAGAACCAGACCATGGTGCTCACCGAGGAGGCCAAGGCTGCGGAGCGCCTGAAGAACTTCCTCGAGGGCCTCCGTGAGGTGATGTCCTCCGAATCGGACGAGGCGACGAAGGCAGCCCTCACCAAGAAGCTGCTCAAGGATGCACTGGACGACACCGGAAAGGCCGCCTCCTCGGCAAGCGGCAGGATCAAGCTGGGCAAGGAAGCCCTGGAGGATCTCGACTCATCGGCGGACGACGCCCAGCAGGCGATCGACCAGCTAGGTCAGCAGTTTGAGAAGTTCGGCACGCCGCTCGACGCCTTCAAGACCGCAGCCAAGAACTCGTTCAAGGACGCCGAGGACGCGATGAACAAGTTCAAGCTGTCCAGCAAGGGCGGACTGGATGAGTACATCAAGCAGCTCGACAAGATAGCCAAGGCCCAGCGTGAGTGGTCGGCAAACCTGATCAAGATCTCCGCCACGCTGGGGCCCGACATCGCCGACCAGTTCCGCAAGCTCGGTCCTGAGGCTGCGCCCGCCGTGGCCCAGCTCGCCGAGCTGTCTGCGAAGGAGCTGGCGAAGCTGGGTCCGAAGCTGAGGGAGATCGGGTCGACGGCCACCAGCGACCTGGCGGCCTCGATCATCCAGAACTCCGGCAAGATCAAGAACGCCACGCTCCAGACCCGGTCGATCCTCTCCAATGTGTTCGGCAAGGTGATCGACAAGGCCAAGACCTCGGAAGACTTCAGCGTCATCTCCAACGAGTACAGCAAGCTGGTCCAGACGCTGGGCAAGTCCAAGGTCAAGATTGACATCACGGCAGACAGTGCCAAGGCGTTCAAATCCCTCAGCGATCTCCAGCTGTACGTCGACCTGGTCGGGCGTCAGAAGGTCGAGCCGAAAGTGGCCCTCAACCTCCTGGAGGCGCGCAACGACCTGACATCACTCCAGAAGATGATCCTCGACCTGAAGACGTCCGGAAGGCTCGACGCCACCGGCAAGGCCCAGCTCGACACATTCTTCTTCAAGGCGCAGCTCACCCAGCTCACGACGATGGTCGACGGGCTGGAGGCCGAAGGCAAGCTGGACGCCAAGGGCAAGGGCAAGCTGAGTGACTCCGAGTACCGGGCGAAGGTTCTGGCCCTGACCGAGTTCCTGGCGTCACAGGAAGGGCAGGGGCTGCTCAATCCCGACGGGAAGGCTCAGCTCCACGACAAGGCGTACCGGTCTCAGATCGAGGCCCTGGCCAACCTCATCCTGGGCAAGGAGGCGGCCGGAGAGTTCGACGTCAATGGCGACGGCAAGCTGTCGACTGGCGAGTTCAAGAAGCTGCTGGACGCCCTGAAGAGGGCCGTGGCCGACGCCAACAAGGGCAAGCTCAACCCGAAGGGCCATGTCACTCTGGCGGGCACGAGCAACTTCAGCCGTCAGCTCGGCGGCATCGTGCAAGCCGCATACCGGGCCGGAGGAAGCATCTCGCGCGCGCTGTCCAGGAGCGCCACGGTCTCGGTGGGCTACTACTACTACCAGAAGAACAGTCCCCCGAAGACTGCCCAGGCCGCCACCGGTGGATGGATCCACGGCCCTGGAGGGCCGAAGTCAGACGCGATCCCCGCCATGCTCTCCAATGGCGAGTTTGTCGTGCAGGCGTCGGCGGCCAGACGCTTTGGGGCCCTGCTGGAGGTCATCAACCGGTCCGGCGGCCGGGGGTTCTCCGGCATCGTCAAGCGGTGGATGGATTCCGGGGTCACGGGCGGTGGCAAGCAGATCCAGGTGAGGCAGGGCGGCGGGGCCAACACGATGCTTGGGAAGAGCATGGTGCAGCAGGTGCCCCCGGAGTCCGCTTCGGCCTTCACTGCCCGGATGGCCATGCCGCAGTCGGGCCCGACGAACGTCTTCAACATCAACAACCAGTACCCGCAGGCCGAGCCGACGTCGGTGACGATCAACCGCTCCTTGGCCTACGCGGCGACCATCAGCGGGGTGTGACCGGTGGCCACTGCGTACAAGATCAACGGATTCACCATCGGAGGCAAGGCAGTCACCTCCGGTATGTACCTCATGGAAGGCACCGAGTACGCCCCTGCACTGGCCCCCCGTCGGGCCGTCATCGAAGTCCCAGGCGCGCACTACGCGATCCCTCAATGGAATGACCCGCTCTCTCAGATCACGGTCAGCCTGAAGATCCGGGTCGTCGACACCTCCCCGGAGGGTCTGGCTTCACGCTGGGACACGTTGATGGGCCTCCTCGGTATGGGGATCAATCAGCAGATCGTTCTCACCCGGATCCGGGGGACCATCGAGGAGTCCGCAGATGCCCAGCTTGTCTCCATGAACACGCCCGACTTCTCCTGCCCGGCGAACCGCACTGAAGCGACAATCATTTTCAACGTTCCCGGAGGGGCCTGGCGCGGCACCCAGACTGACGAGACGTTCTTCAACAGCTCATCCAATACGCTGCCCAACGCCCTTGCTTCCACCGTACCGATCGCGGACTCCCTGCTCCTCCTGAAGGGCCCGGCCACTTCCTTCACGATCACCGACAACACCTCCGCGACCACCATCTTCTGGGGGGACGGCTCTTCTTCCGTCAGCTCCAGTCAGTGGCTTCTGATCGACCCCAGGTATATGCGTGCCCGCATTCAGTCTTCAGAGACATGGAGCTTCAGCAGTGGAACGAACACGACTGGAGCCCTGGAGTTTCGCGGGAACGGACCTCTAACTTTCACGTCTAAGGGGTCGGGATCTTTCGGTAACAGGACAGGTACATTTACTGTTACTACGGCTGGCGGGAACAACGGAGTGCAGGTGCGATCCAAGTACGCGGTGGTGTGAAGTGGCCGACACGAACATGCTTACGGTTCGCTTCAGGGTCTATGCACCAAACGGTGCCGCACTCGGAGTCCTCCCTCATCCGCTGTCCTGGGAAGCCGGGATCCCCCTCAATGACATGTCGTCGCTGACGATGACATACCCGGACGGTTCCAGCGCCGCCAACCTGCTCAAGAATCCCTGCGAGGTCGCCCTCGAGCTGAGGAACCCCGACACCGGGACGTTCACCGAACACGCGGGCTGCCGCTTCCTCAACCTCCGCCGCTCCTACGACATGGCCGCCCGTCCGCGAATCATGTCCTTCACCATGCCGTCCTACGGATGGATGCTGAAGAAGGCACGATTCATGGACCAGGACAATCCCCGACTAAACAAGGAGAACCAGATCGTCTACAAGACGTCTGTTTCCCCAGCCCTCCCCGTCAAGGATCTCCTGGATTACGCGCACAACCGGAACAACATTCCGGGCCTGACGTTCACCTTCAACAACAGCGTCGACTCCAACGGAACCGCCTGGGGCACCACCGTGAAGGGGGCGAGCTTCGACTACGCGCAGGACGCTTGGTCCATCATCGACGCCTTCTCCCGGCAGGGCTTCTTCGACTGGTGGATCAACAAGCGGGAGCTGGAGCTCTTCAAGGCCGACGGCTACCTGCGCCGCCAGCTCGACACCGATACAGGCGTGCACATCCATAGCCTGCTCGCGACCGCCGAGGAGCCCACAGAGCGCACCTGGGAAGATCTCGCCGGGTTCATCGTGGCCCTCGGCGACAACACCACATCGTGGCTGGTAGAGGCGTCGAATGATCTCGAGTTCCCGTGGGGCAAGTGGGATGAGGCGGTCTCGGCATCCGGAGTGAGCGACGATCAGACGCTCGCCCAGATCACCGACCGACTGCTCGCAACGAAGTACAAGTCGCGCACCCAGTACACCAAGCGCCTGGCATGGACCGAGGG
The DNA here is from genome assembly GCF_024295805.1 of Streptomyces cucumeris. Lineage (GTDB taxonomy): Bacteria > Actinomycetota > Actinomycetes > Streptomycetales > Streptomycetaceae > Streptomyces > Streptomyces cucumeris. The sequence continues at coordinate 164,988 of NZ_JANCLX010000014.1, read as the reverse complement.
CGCTCCGGTGCCGCTCGTTGACTACCGGCCCGGCGACTTCATCCGCGCCCTGGATGACACGGGGTCACAGAAGGCGTCCATGCGGGTCTACCAGATCACGCTTTCCGGGACGGATCCGTATGGCGTCTCCATCGCCTTGGTACTCAATGACCGGTTCACCGACCGCGCGCTTCAGACGGAGCGATGGGTTGCCCGCAGCTCCGGAAGTGGCGGATCTGTTGGCGGCGGCGGCACGGGCGGCGGTACCGCGAAGCCCAAGACACCTCCGGTCAACAGCACTCCCCCGGCGACGCCGATCGACGTATCGGTCACCAATGAGCCTTACTTCAGCGAGATCGGCGATCCGGTCTCCATGGCGGACGTGGCCTTCAAGGTGGTCACCAAAGATGTCAACAATCGTTCGATAGACGTGGCCCGCTACAACGTGGCCGCCCGCCGCTCCGACTTCAACTTCGAACAGGCGCGCGTGGTGCAGGTAAGGCAGCCCGCCTCGCCCTCCACCGGTCAGGTGATCCACGCCAAGGTGCCCCTCCTCGACTCGGGGTATGTGTACTACTTCTCGGTCCAGGCCATCCGGGACTCGGGCTACGCCTCGGAGTGGACCGACGAAGTCTCTCAGTCCATGGCCTATCCGACAGATGCGCCTCCGGTTCCGTCGGCTCCCATACTCTCCTCGAAGCTCGGAACGGTGAAGGCCGAATGGGACGGCGAGGACTCCGGCGGCAACGACTATCCGCCGGAGTTCCGCGAGGTGCAGGTCGAGGTCTCGACGAACGGCTCAACCTGGTACCACGCCGGGGACATCTTCTCCCCAGGCTCATCGATCATCATGAGCGGCAAGGGCGGTACGCCGACCTGGAACATCGGCGACACCGTCTACGTGCGCTTCAAGGCGCGCAACAGCGCGTCCGTCATCTCGAGCGTCTCGGCGGTCTCTCAGATCGTCGTGGTCGGTGTCACGAGCCCCGACGTGGAGGCCAACTCCATCACGGCGAATCACATAGCCGTCGGCACCCTGACGGCCCAGCAGATCAAGTCGCACAGCCTCTCAGTGGACGTCCTAACAATCGGAGACCCGAACAACCTCGTCATCGACCCCGGCATGTCCTCGACCGTGCTCAACACCGCGCGCCTCACCCAGGCCACCGGATCGTCGTCGGCCGGAGTCGCCTGGTCGATCACCTCCACCGGGGCGGTCCGGGTGGACAATAACGTCACGACGAACGCAACGGGCCGCTTCGGCTTCACCAACAACACTCAGCTCAACGTAGCGCTGTCCGATTTCCCCGGTACTCCTCTCGCCAGTCCCGAGCTGGCCGTGCCAGTGACCGCGCCAGGTAATGCGGACGGCGTGAAGACTGGCACCCTGCGCGCCCGGTTTGTCGTCAAGGCCACGGGGGTCCCCGCAAGCCCAGGTGCTTCAACCATCAATATCGGCATGTTCGCGCGGCAGTACCAACGCAGTGGTGCGGGAATCTCCACCGCGGGGGTCATCATCGGGGACTACACGATCACCGCAAATGGCACGTACACCGTGGAGTCCTCCAGTGGCTTCACTGTCCCGACTGGTGTCGTCGGAGTGATTCCCTACATCTACGCCCGACTGGAAAACGGCGTCTCCACCGACGTGGCCTTGGAGTTCACCCAGGTCGAAGTGTGGCAAGAGTCTTCGGTGTACATCGGCAACGGCTTGATCCGTACGCCCCTCATCGAGTCAAACGCCATCACGACCGCTCTACTGAACGCCGACGCGATCACGGCAAAGCACTCCATCCGCTCCGCGTACTACGAGATGGTCAGCCAGACCAGCGGGCCGACGGTCTCTATCACGCAGAACGCCAATGCCGCAGGTCAGGCGGGTCTCCGCTGGGAGGGGCTGATACCGGCTGGCGGTACAGGGCCTCACATCTTCCAGACGGACGCCGCGGGCTCCGGCGGATGGGACGCCCGAGGCTTCGTTATCACCGGCCCTGAGGCAACAACAAACTCTTCAGGACGGATCGACCTTCAATTCGCCTACGGGGTGTCGAACTCAAAGATTTCAAGAAACTACGGGTCGGAGACGATCAGCATTCAGGGGATATTCTGGGATACCTCAGTTGCAAGATTCCGTATAGGCGGGATGTTCAACACGGCGCACTACACCAACGATATGATGCGCATGGACCGCGTCAGCCTCCAGAATGGAACATACTCCTACGGGCTTGCAACAACACGAAAGTACTACCCAATCCTATGCCCCAACGCAGGCACGACCCCGGTTACAAGCTCCATCTATCAATATCCAAGCGGAACTGAGGGTGGGTTCCAGTACGTCTCCAGCTCTGGGACTGAAGAAGTTGTTTTCATCGCCGTCTGCGGAACCCCGTGAGGAATCATGCCGGAACTCCACATCATTCGTCACATTCTACGTCCACATGAACCTCACAAAAGCGAAGAGTATGACCCCGGTGGAGACATGCTTATCGTCGTCCACAAGAACCCCAACGATCCTGATGACCCGGTTGAGTTTGGCCACCACATACGGCTCCAAGGGCTGTCCTACCGCAAAGAGATGTGGGGGGCGCCCGACTACGCTTCAACTCTGGACATGGAGCTCAGGGATCTCGAGCGATACTATGCCCGACACGAGGCCGTAGATTACGGACCGCATCCTCTCGCGGACATAACTGAGCATTACTTCGAAGGCCCTCCGGTCCGAATGAGATCCTTCGCCCCTGGCTACGTCATGGACAGAATGGGCCAAGCCGTGATGCCGGGCACCACGGACGGCGTAATGCGCTTCTGTGTTGACACCGTTCTGTCAGGAATCGAGGACGTGAAAAGCTGCCTGGCCTCCGACGTGAAGCAGAGCTTTCCCTGTAGAGGCATGACCGGACTGTCCACAGACTCCGTGGCCACTCGATCGGACGTCATGGACCGAATGGCCGAGCAGGGTCAGCAGATGGACCTGATCTCCTCGCGTCCACTCGACGACGTACGTCAGCTTCTGACCGACCGTGAAGCCGAGCTCGAAACAGTGCGAGACAACTTCGTAAATCACGCACTGATGGAGTCTCAAGTACCGGAGATCATGCGCAAGCGCGTGGTGGGAACCGCAATTCGTCGCGGTCTCCTGACGGAGGAAGGTGTGGCAAATGGGTAATCTCTCAACTATATCTTCGGATGACGTCATATCCTCCTATCAGCAGCAGCTGATGGAGGCCCATCACAAAATAGCCATACTCGAAGCCAAGCTGACCAAGGCCGTGAAGGTCATCAGCGAACAGGCCGAACTAATCCCCCAACAAGAAGGAGAACAGTGACCACAACTCAGATTCCACCGGACGGCACGGCAGCAGAATTCATCTTTGAGGTGCCAGCCCCCGGCGACCTGACCACTCTGGGCGGCATCCGCCTATACTTCACCTTCGGATTGGAGCGCCCCACGCCAGGAAACTTCTCGCCGAACCTCTACGTGGACGGCGACAAGCTGAACCTCTCTGACCGGGCCATGGGTCCTTTGAGTATCACCAACATCAGCCAGTTCCAGGAACCTCTTGATGCACCGGCCCAGGCCAAGGTCACCGTGAATGAGGCGGGAACACTTTCACCTGGTAATACCGTCACCATCTACGCGTGGGGCGCCCAAACCGAAAGCGGTTCGGGCGCCCTGAACCCCGATGAAGGGGGTGAACCCAGCGTCATGACCGACACCATTGAAGTCGGTACGGTGGAGGTACTTACCTGGCAACAGTGGAATCAGCTCACGGGCGGGAGCCAGGCGATCAGCGGATCCTGACGGAGCGCCGAGGGAAGGCCATTTCGCAGATGGGTCGATAGGCCCGCTGCTTGGCCAGATGTGTCACCGCATGTCGGTTGGCATCTCGCACATGGCGCATCGCATGCTTGTTATCCAGATGCAAGCCCAGGGTCTCCAGTACCTCATCACTGACCATGTGCTTTCCGGCTACCGGCACCTGCTTGAAGACCTCGGCATATGAGCCCCCTGAATCGCGGATCATTTTCGTGAGCTCACCGATCACCTCTAGTGCGGTGGCGTCCGTCGCTGCCGCACTGCGGGTGTTACGAATATGGAAGTCCTCATAGAGAAGGTGATGAACACCCGGATAGGACTTTCTCCACTTCTCGAGGATAGTCACGGGTGTTTCATCTCGGTCTCGTCGGTACTGAACCGTCGCGAATTCAAGCAGCTGAAACCCGTCTGGCGCGATGTGGAGAAGTGACATCCCAGTGTCGCCGCCAGGGTCGATACAGTTCAGGAAATATCCCGGGTCTTCTGTGTTCACCACAGCTTGTCCGCTTCATCCATGGTCTGTGTCCAGTTGCGATGCGGAATGGCCCGGTCATCGATATAGGCAACGGCGACGAGCTTCTTGTTGGTGACCAGGATTCGACTCTGGTCATTCCAGAATTTCCTGGTGGGATCATCGTCCGCGATGCACGGAACCTCGAGGCGCCCCTTCATCCAGTCGACGATTGATCGGGGCTCGCGAACGGTGTGAATGAAAACTGCGAACCTCTCACGGAGAGTCTCAAGGCCCTCAATGGCGCCGGGCATAACCTCTCCGTAGATCTCCCCACCCTGCCACCCCCGCTCGTAAGTGTGGATTACGCCATCAAAGTCCACTCCGATAGCCTTCACGAGCTTCTTTCCCTTATCCATGTTCACCCTTTCCGCTAGGTGATGCCGGTCAGTTGTCGGCAGACTCGCCGACGCTGCGCCCACTGATTGGTAGATCCGGAACGGCTTGAATTGTGCGCCTCTTGCCCTGGGATGAGATGAGCAACCCTAGCCCCTCCATTTGAGCAAGAGCCCGGCGCACTGCCGTTCGTGATACACCAAAAGTCTCACAGAGGCGCGCCTCGGAGGGGTAGGAATCCCCGATCGCCAAGTGCGCCATTACGATCAGTTCAGTCATGCGCTCCAGCAGGGGACGCCTGTCGACCGTGCCGCTTACTACACGTCCGATGCCTGGAACCGGATGGATGAGGCCCTCATCTTGCAGCAGCACCAGGGCGCGCCGGACTGTCGTCCGGGCCGCGCCATAGTGCTGCATGAGCTGAGCCTCGGAAGGCACCTCCGAGGCAATCCGCCCTTCCTTGATGCCCTTGCGTAAGGCGTCCGCGATTACGAGGTACGTTCCTCGCGGGTTCACTCTGGTCATGCCGCCCCCTTAACTGATGACGTTTTGATCTACTTCTCGTAGCATCCGATCCAGGACCGGGATGCAGGCGATACGCCACAGGTGATGGGCACTCCACCAAAAGTCGTGGTCAGCGCCGCCACGGCCTTCTTGCCGATCTCCTCTACGCGCTCCTCCGGGACCTCCAGGACGATCTCGTCGTGGATGACCAGACACAGCATGTCCAGCAGCTCCTCATCCATTCGCAGCAGTCCGTCGCACATCAGGTCTCGCGTAGTCGACTGCCCCACCTGGGCCGGGGCCTGAGTGTATTCCTGGCCCGGGATGACGCGCAGTGGGCGGCCCCACTTACTGGGCACCATGCCGGTTTGCTTTGCGTGCTGACGGATTCGGCCCCTCCAGCGGCACAGGACCGGGAACGCCTCCTGCATGCCCTCATCGAACTTCTTGGTGATCTCAATCGGCAGGCCGGTGGCCACCGAGGCGCCTTGTGGACCTTGTCCATAGTTCCAGGCGTGAGTGGTGGCCTTGGTGTTACTTCGACGCTCCTCGCAGTCTCGACAGTCTCGACAGTCTTCGCAGGATCCAGCGCCATACACACGCAAGGCAACTTCGTAGTGCATGTCCATGCCGGGGCGCGCAAGGTTCATGTACTCGCGGTCCTGGCAGTGCCCAGCAATGGCGCGCGCATCAACTTGGTCAAGGTCGATGGCGATGAAGACGTGGCCCGCCTTGGCCTTGAACATGGCCCGCTGCTGAAGCTGCGCCTTGCCGCGTTTGCCGATGTTCGTGATGGAGGGCTTGATGTGAGCCCATCTGCCGGATGCCTGAATTTCACCGATTCGGGCGTGTACACGACCGTCGGGGCAGATTGCCTTCTTCACCTCCTCAGCCTTCGCCGAGGCGGAGGTAATGAGAATAGCGGCTTCGCATAGTTCACGAATCGCCGGACTGGCAGGATACTTCTGCAGCAGACCCGGAATAGACACCTTTCCGCGCAACCAGGAGCCCTCGCCCAGGGCGTGCTTGGACAGCGCGAGCGTGCCCCCTTCAGTAAAGGGAATGTCCTTGTCGGCCACCCCAGCACTCCGCAGGGCGGCCTCGAAGGCGGTCCTGCCCTCGGTTGTGGTCAGCGGGGACGTGCCGATGGTCTTGGTATGCCACTTCACACCTTGCCGCACGTCGGGGCAGGCGTGGTCGAAAATGGCTGCGTAGCGGCGGCGGATCATCTTGCCGTGTGGCGTGGTACGCGGGACCTTCACCTGCACCTTCTCGGCCCAGCGAATCCCCGAGTGGGGCAGTGGAACCCCGGCCCTTTCGTGCAGCAAGGTGTACGCCTCGGCGCGCTGCCTCTCAGTCAGCTCAATCTGGGCATCCACCTCGACCTCGTCCACGCCTAGGCCCTTGAGGTGCATGCCGCTCTGGACCCCAGCGATGAACATCTCGCGCCTGGCGACACCGAGGAGCCCCTTGGCTTGCGCGCGACGGCCCATTTCACGGTATGCCGCACGTCCGGCACGCAGGTCTCCGCAGAGATACTCCCGGTACTGCCGGTTATCGAGAGGGATCTTGTCGTGGCCGCCGTACTGGGCGGCAATCACGGCCAAGTCGTCGGTCTTGCCTGGCAGTCCGTAGCGCGACGCAACATCATCGAGTCGATAGCTGATACGAAGGTCTGCGGGCTTCAAGCCTCGCTTACGCAAGGCCGCGAGGTTCAAGGGAGTGCCCGGCTTGGCTTTGGGGTAGGGCGGATTCAGGGTGCGCTCACCCACGAGGGTGTCGATGCTCTTGCGGGCCAGGCGCCGGTAGTTGGCGCCGTGGTGCCACGCCAGGGCGAGCAGGTCGAAGTCGAGGATGTTGTGCCCGTAGATGATGCGCGCCTCATCGAGGACGCGCAGCAGATCCGCTGCATCGGTAGAGATCTGCGGTTCACCGTCGTCGACAATCCAGCCGAAGAGTCGGCAGAACGGTCCCTCGTGCCCCCCCTTGAACAGCAGTTCAGCGTCGGCCGTCTCGAGGTCGAAGCCAACAATCCCCCCAGTGGGCACCCTCTCCCCCTTCACGTCGTTCCGGTGGTTGCGGGGAGGAGGTACTTCTCCTCCCACCCGTACAGCAGTCGGTAGTACTGCGCTCCAAGCCGTCTCGCCCGATGCGCTCCAGGCAGTTCAGGTATACAAAGATGGTAGCATTCCTCACCATTTCTGGGCACGGGAGTAGAGGTAAAAATGTTCTCGCTCAGCAGCGTTTCTGGGAACAGATCACGTATCCACTCCTGCCCGTAGACATGAGGAGAGAGGGCCTTATCTTGCCCGCTCGCCGCCCCCCACCAGGTCATATGCTCCTCACGGGGGCGCACCGACAAGGTCTCGAGGTCGGGCCCGACCGGCGTGAACTGAATCCCTCTGGCGGGGTCGAGCAGAGCAGGTTTCGGCACTCCGGTGAGCCGTGACGCCATGGCCTCCGGTACGCCTTTATCCCGCACCATGTCGGCGGCGAAGAGGCGGAACTCCGCATCCCCGCGAGTGGCGGCCTCCAGGGCAAGATGCACGATGCGCATGTCGCACGAGCCGGTCACCCGGGAAACCGTTGCACCCTCGGGGCGCACCATCCACCTGGAGGCGCTCTTGAAGGGGATGTCGGTCATCTCCTCGAAGAAGGCGGACGAGAAGAGCATGAGGGGGCTGAGCAGAGTGACCGCAGCGAGGCGTCGCCGCTTGCTCCACCGCCTGCGGTTCACGTACGCCCACCAGGTAAACGACAGGATCTGACCACGCTCGACGGGGCTGTAGATGTGGAGCAGGTCCACGTCTTGCGGGTTGACGTTGTGGGGGCTGCGGAGGATTGTCCGGTTGGGCATCGCCATGGCGCGGTCAACCGCCCGGAGAAGGTGAGGGAAGCGCCCCAGCGAGGGCAGCAAGGTCTTCGCCCTGCTGACCCTCTCCTGTGGTCCCCCGTGACGGTCCCCCGGGGGTCGCCCCGGGGGCCGCCCCGTCGGCTGTCGGGGCACGCGGTCCTCCGGTTACTTCCCGGCAACGGGGATGTAGCGCACCCTTCCGCGCTCCAGCACCCGGTTGATCCGGCCTGCCTTACCGAGTACATGCAGGGCCGACTCGATCTCCTTCTCGTGCATCTTGAGATGAAACCGTGAGTAGACGTCCTGCTCGGTGACACCTTCCCTGCGGGACTGGATGGCGATCAGGATCTCGTTCTGCCTGGCCGCCCATCGTGAGTGGAGGATCTTCCCCGCGACGCGGGCGGTTGACCGGTACCAGTCTTCGGTGAGCCGCATGGCCTTGAGGAGGTGTGGCATGCTGACAATCTGCTTCCGGTCGGACATCGCGAGCAAGACGGCCGTCTTCATCATGCTGTCACCCATGCGGGTCATCGTAGGCAGGAGAACCTCGGCAAGCTCGTGGCCCTCGGCCGCACGATGCAGCACGTACTTGGCCTTCTGGAGGCGCTTCCAGGCATCATCCTCCCAGGGCACCCGGATGGTGTTTCCGGGTTCCGTAACACCCATCCAGAAGGTCCTGGCAGCAGTGATGTCGTTCAGCAACCCCAGGCGCATCACATCCTCACCGAGGAGCTGCCCGTCGAACTGCTCCGTATACATGGCCTCTTCGGTCAGTGGCGGCGGATCGGCTTCCGCCACCAGGAACCGGGCCATGTGGCCGGACTGGTAGCTCTCGATACTCAGGGCGCTGGAGACCTGCTCCAGTGTGCCGCACAGGAGTCGGATGAAGTTGGTCCGGATGATGCCCGGCTCTCGCTCCCCCTGCTCCTTCATGGTTCCCACGCGAACGGCGTTGCGGACCCGGCCGGAGAAGAGCTCGGTCTCGTACTCCTGGGAGCCTACGAGGTAGCGCTTCTTCGACTGTTCAAGGAGGAGGCCGTGGGCCTCGTCGCGATAGTAGACAGATGTGCGCCCATTCTTCTCTGGGAGTAGAAGGTTCAGCGCTTCCGGTGTGACATCTGAGCCGATGACATAGGGGAAGTCATCATCGGACAAGTCGTCAAGGAAGTCGACGCACATCATCATTGCCGTCGTCTTCCTGGCTCGCGTGGTCGGACCGAGAATGAAGAACCAGAGTGTCAGGTTTGTGTCGTACTTCGTCGGGCACTTACCGAATTCTCCAAAGACAGCGGAGAGGATCGTGGCCGCACCTGCACGGTGATAGATCTCCGGTGCGTCCGTGCACGTTGCAGCCCACTTCTGGTACCGATCGACGAACGTATTGGTCGGTACCAGGTCACGCTCGTCCGGGCGGAGCATGGCGACCTGCTCGGCAAACTGAGCCAGCTTCTTCTCCGGGTTTTCTTCGCTCTGGTCGGCCTCCTTTCGGTAGCTCATGTCGGCGAAACTGTTGCGCACCGGTTGGTTGTCGGGGTGGTCGTACGCCTTGCACAGTTCTTTCCACAGGTCATCTTCAGGACGGCCCTGAAGCTCGAACTTGTTGCACTTGGCACCCCAGGCGATGTGCATTGCCGTGGGTCGGGAAACGTTGAGGCGGGCCAGTTTACTGAGGAGCTTCCACAAGGTCTTTGAGCGATCCTGATCCGGCCTCAGCTCAGAGACATACAGGTCGAGAACATCGGGACTGGCCCGGAAAACCTCGGCGCCTTCACGAATGGACTGTGCTGTGTAGTACCACTCGACCTTCGGTGGCATGTCGGACGCAACCGAGGGGCGGTCCTGTGTGCTGTACGGCGGGTACGCGGTGGCCAACGCCTTGAGCGTGTAGGTCGGTCCCATCTTCGGGCGACCGGGTATCTCCCAGCTCGGGCGGCCGGTCCGCGAGTACTTGTTGTTCGTTGTGCCGGGAACCCTCAGAAGCTGACCGGCATCCCATCCACCGGGATCACAACCCTGCTCCTTGTGTTCCTGGGCGATGGCCCGGGATATGTCGACAAGCTGCTGCGGGTCGTCTGTTTCGGTGGCCCAGTAAGCGTGGTGGCGCCCCTCAGAGGTCTCAACGACCATCGTCGGCTCCGCCTTCAGCCGCTCAAGGGGAAGAGTGTCAGCGTCGGCATAGGCGACCCACTGATGCGCGATGTTGTGACCCTTCCGGCTGCCTCGTTCTTTGAAGAGTGCCGGAACGGTGTACACATCCTTGTCGCTATTGTGCAAGCAGAAAGCGACGAGGTCTTCACGCTGTGATGGCCACGCAAAAAAGTGAGTCTGCGTGGGGCCTTCAGACTCGCTGAACATTCCATGCGGGTACAAGGAGATGGCGACGAAGCCCTGATGTTTTCCATCCTCCGATGTTTTCGGAAAGATGACGTCGAAGTACGCAAAGCTCACCGGTACCCCTCCTTTTCTGTGGGCGCTCCGGGTACGAAACAGGGCGGGGCCCGTAGGCCCCGCCCGTTCACCTACTGGGTAGAAAGTGATCCTATCTTCCCAGTGGATTTTCTTCGATCACAGAGAGGCAAGAGCGCTTTCAGAGATCTTGTCCACGCCGTCGGCGCTCTCCTTCTGTGGCGCCTCGGCCCGCTCTTCCCGCTTCGGTGCTTCGCTGCTCCCCTTCGGCTCTTCCGAGGGAACCTCGCTCCACTCCGTGCCCAGCCATACGACGGTGACAACATCGCCAGTACGGAGCATGATGTCGACGCGAACGCCTGGCGTCTTGGTCGGCACGATCGCGCCCACGGTGTCCCATGTGATCTCCCCTTCGGCCTCCGTCCCGTCCAGGCGGGCGACCGTCACCTTCCGGTCCGGAACCGGTAGGAAGGTGGACTTGAGGAAATCGTTGATGGGGTAAAAGCTCTCCTTCAGTGGCGCCGATGAGTCTCCGCTATCGCGAATGGCGTACTGATTCCCCTCCACCAGCACGAGCAGGCCCTCTTCGCCCTCCCAGATTTCACCCGACCCCTCGACGACATACCCCGAGCCGTCCTCCAGCCGACGAACACTGGCGTAGGAGCCGGTCTCCGGGTCGACCAGGACGTTGATCTGCTCGCCCTTCTCGTCGACGCGGTTGCGGTACTTCGCCTTCTTGGACTGCGAGATCGTGACCTGGGCCATCACGATAGTTTCGCCCATCCGGCCTGCAACTTCGTGCATGTTTCCCAGGGTGACCTTCTCCCCGGGCGACGTGGAGGCAGTCGCCATGCGCAGGCTCCGTCCGTTCTCGTTCGCATATCCGGTGCGACCGTTACGCGGCTTGTACAGGGCGGTCTTGATGGTGAAGACCGGTACGGCGATCTCGTACGGGTACTTGCGCTGACCGTACTGCGGGGCGACGTGGTTCGCTTCGCAGACAAAGTGTGGCAGTGGGACCTCTTTGATGATCTCCTCTGCCCCAGCGCGCACGGCCGCCTCAACCTGGTCGTGCAGGATATAGGTCTTGCCGTCCTTGCGGGCGATACAGGTCTTCGTGCTGAGGCGGGGGTTGGCGTACTTCTCATCCACCGCGGCACTCAACAGGCGGACAGGAACCCACATCTTGTCCTTGAGGCCGACATCGTACGGGTTGTCGTAGACCGGCCCGCTCTGCGGAATGCGGACCGCCGCGTCGCTCTCCTCCTCCTCCAGCCCATCCAGTTCGGCGAGGATGTTGTCGAACTCGTCGACATCCTCGGGGGCGCCGTCCTCGACAGGAGGCTCAACCTCGGAGTCAGCCCACGGGTCGTATGCGGTCTCGTCGCTCATCTCGCGTTCCCTTCGCTTTCACTGTTCGCTCTGATGCAGGATCTGTGCCGATGCGTTGTTCGGTCGCGCTAGTGCAAAGAACTGATTGCACCTTCCAGATGGGCCGAGAGGGTGCGCACTTCCTCACCGTAAGGCACCTCCCTGGACCCGAGACCCACCTCGTTAACAGCCTTTGAAATGGCGTCAAGGCGGGAGATCTTATCTTCGTTGGCCTTAGCGCTCTGTGCAGTTCCATCAACGATTCGCAGGATCTCTTCGATTGACTTACCGTCAATCATCCTCTTGGCGGCGATCACCATTTTGTCCTGCGTCTTGCTGACTCCGGTCGCCGTGACATCGACGACTCGACCCTTGAGGGGTCGACCCTCTCCGTCCACCTCCGCCCCCAGCTCTTCAGGGGTATAGATGACAGTGGACGCCGCTAGGCGGTCGTCGACAGAGTTTTCATCGAACTGTAGACCCAGGTCCGCCATGACGTGGCGCACTCCGAGGATTACGTCGATTGCTCCATCACGGACCACGCTGGCCTTCGCTCGGCTCTTCAGCATTTCCGGCCCGTACCCTTGCCAGGTTCCCTTTTCGGTCAACCCTTCGATATTGCTGGCCCGTTTCATGGTCCAGACCGATTCGAAGCGGGTGAGCTTGGATAGATCGAACTTCGTCTGCGTGATTTGTTCACGCAAGTGCTCGAAGTTGTAGTGACCGTGCAGGGATGAGAGCTGCTGCCTTAGAGCCTTAAGCTCCTCCTCCGCCGTCTCACCGCCGAGCTCGACGAGCGCCCGCAGGTCTTCGATGCGGTCGAGAATCTGCTGACGCTGCATCTTGTAGAGGCGGTCCGTGTCCTCCAGTAGGGAGAGTTTTTGGCTGCGCTCCTCTTCTCGCATGAGCCGGTATCGGCCCAGTTCTTCGCTGGAGGTCTTCCGGACGAGGACGGCGGTTGCCCTCACGGCGTCACCCTCGACATGGAGGGTGTGTCCCGCCCCGACGGCGAGGGCGTGCATTAGGTGGGCCGACATACCGGCCTTGAGACGTCCCTTGCCGTCGGGGAAAACGTAGATGTGCTGGAAGGCGCTGGTGGGGTCGATTCCCAGAGCCGATCCGATGCGCATCATGTACTCAGCAGATGCTGCATCGTCAGCAATGTGCTCGGGAACGAGTTTTGACCTGGAGATTCGCGCTGCCTCACCTGGATCGATCTGGCCGACCGTACGGCGTACAAGCTGCGTCATGCGCACTCTCCATCTCTCATGCTCGAGCTGCTCGTTTTTAGTGCTCTATCCTCACTCGTTCTTGTGCCTCCAGCATACCATTATTTAGCGAGACAGCCTAGGCCGAATCACACACGGGAAGCACTCGGGGTGCGGCTCAAGATCAGCTACTCGTCCGGCCTGAACGACGCGGGCCAGGTGAGTGGCCCTCCGGAGAACCCCCTCAGCCACCTCGGGGCGGTACTCGCAGGACGTGACCCAGATGTCTGCGAGGTTGTTGCTGTCACGCGGGATGAACGTGAGAGTGGCGTACTTAGCCTCACGTCCCATCCTTCGGAGGCCGAGCAGATACAGCATCGTCTGACCGATGTAGTCGATGGGGACACCGCCCGAGTGTTCTTCGGTGCGGGCCATCAGGGAAATCAGTCGGAACATGTTGACGTCGTCGGCGGCAAGCGTGCCAAGTCGGTCACGCTCCTTCAGGTTCTCCAGTTCGGCTCGCTCCTGAACCGTGAGCCCCAGGGTGTAGGCACCCGGGCCCGCCTGAGTCTTGTACTTCTGGATGTTCTTCAGGTCTGCCGTTTTCCAGTCGTTGACGGTTTGCTTCTCAGGAAAGAAGGTGTCGATGTGGCCAACCACCGGACCGATGCCAGGGATGTCGCCGATCTTCACCTCGATCTCCCGTTCGGCACGGGGGTACACCAGCGGCAGGTCACGCTCGAGCTTCTCGTGAACCGCAGTACCCACCCATGCCTTGAGGCTGAAGCCGTTCCTGCGCTTCTCTCCTCGGCCGAGGTAGGAGGCGATGCTGTTGGCCACGCACACGTCGCACTTTGATGCCAGGTCGGACGGCCCGGGGGCTTCTTGCTTGTCGCGCTTGGAGGGGGCGGTGATCGCCGCTACTGCGACCCCTTCGACAAAGTTGCGAATATTTTCCTGGGTTTCTGCTGTCATATCGCAACCCTATAGCGACTGCCACCTCTTTGGGCGCAACTTCGCGCCTCCTTCAGCAAGTTGGACCAGTCCTCGTGAGTGCGTGCCATCTTGTATTGCTGGAGGCGGGCCAGCGAGTCTGCGGATCCGGCATACCTGGTCATCCGGGCGGGCTTCTCGTGCCACAGGTGATACAAGGGTGCTGCGCCGCGCCAGGGGGCACCGTGCAGGCCGTTCAGGGCCGTTGCCCACGCTTCATCCTCTTGGCCCCACCCCGTGAATGCAGGGTCGAGCGGGCAATCCAGGTAGGCATCTCTCCGCAGGACAGTGATGCCACCGCCCTCGTACCCCTTATATGGACTCTGGTCCAACCAGATGTTCTGTCCCGTGAGAGAGCCGGGTTCTACTCCTTCATGGATGCGCTCGGTTGCCTTTGGGCTCATGCGGTACACCTTGAGGTGTGGCATTGCCCAGTTCGCGCCCTGTTGGACAATTCGCACTGCTTGCTTGACCCCGGGGCTGACGCAGTCTGCGTCGGCAACAATGATCACTGACTCAGTGGACCTGGCGAGGGCGTCAGCCACGGCAGTGGCCTTGCACCAGGGGTTGGAGCCGAACCCTATTACCGTTCGGGGGTTTTCCAGGTTTTCGGCATACCAGGACAGGGTGTAATCGAGAGCCCGCCGACGCCAGGGCGTTTCGTTTCCATAGGGAATCAGTACGGCAATCTCGCTCACAGGAGTATCCTGACATGAAAACGGGCTCGTGCTTAGGGGATCGCACGGGTCCGTTTTTCATGCACCCCTTTCACTGGACCCAGGGCCTCGAGCGGCGTGTAACCGTCGATCGACACGAAGGCCATTTCGGGGGCCAGCAAGCCCCGAGGGTGACGCCTCGGGGCTTGCTGGTGAGGAGCCGTCGCCAGGTCAGGCCGGTGATTCGACGATCTCGAACTCCTCGTCGCTGATGCGAGGGGTGCTTGTCGCAAGAACGGCCAGACGGTCATCGTCCGTAGTCTCACGCACCGTCAAGGTGTAGCCGTTATCCTTCTGGCACTTCTTATACAGTTCAGAGTTCTCACCCAGAACCTTCTTGGCCTGGTTAGCATCCGGCTTTGGGACCGAGATTTCCAGGAGCTGCTGAGGTGACAGATGGCGCGCTGCCGTCTTGGCATCAAACTTCTTCCCTGCCGTGAAGGCGAAGGTCACGTTTCCGTGAACCTCGATGCCTACCTCCTTGCGGCGACTCTTTGCGACGACCTTTGCCCGATCCACCAGGGCCTTCGCTTCTGCCGCCACTCGTTCCTGTTCGAAAATCAGGCGGGCAAGCTCGGCGTTACTCATGTCGTCGAGATGCTCAAGGATTTCCATGCGACCCATCTCCGTCTTCATCGCATAGGGGTGATCACCCGGAAGTGTATTCACGGGAACGTACCCCGAAGTATGGGGTCGACCATCCCTGGCCAGATAGTTGCCGTGAAACGATGCCGCACGAACTCGGCGCCGCCGACCGTGGCCTTCTTCCGTCACCGTGGCGATAACGAAACTCGCCGAGCCCTCGTCGAAGGTCTCGACGAGGGAGTTGCTTCGCAGATTGACGTACAGGGTGCCAGGCACAGCACTCTTCTCCTCTCCGTCGAACCCCGTTCCCGAGGTTCGTTGACACAACTCTAGCATGCCATGACGATTTTCTGCGAAACAATCGCAGATTTTAGAGATGACGCAGGTCAGGCGGGAGTCACTTCGCCTGAGCAACGAGGGGTATGGGCTCGCCGAGGGCGCTACGGACCCTTCTCCATGCAGTCCAGGAGGCCACGCGTGACCCACTGGTGCGCCAAGCTCCGGGCTTCAGTCGTGCCGCACCAGCCGCGCAGAGTACGGAGGCCGAGCTTGGCCAGGGAGTCGGCCGTCTCGTTGAGTGGATGACCTGCATGGCCTCGTACGAGCCGAACAGTGATCATCTGGTGGCGGAGCACCTTGCGCGACAGGGCGATCAAGGTTGGCTGGAGGCCACGGGATCGAAGACCAATGTCGTAACCGGGAGGCATGCGATCTTCACCCGCCTTCCAGTCGGTCACGTACGCCAGGGCATTCCGACTATCCGTGAGCACACGCACCGGCCGGGATTCCCTCCCGTCAAAGACGCGCTCCAGCGCGAACATGATCGCCCGCAACTCGGCCACGTCGGTTCGATGCGTTCCGCTGATGTGCCCCTGATATGGATGGAAGGACAGTCCATACCGGCCGTCGCTCGCCACATACGCCATAGCCATGTGTCGATCCGCAACGGCTGCATCGGTGGCCACGATGATCCGTCGCGTCGCCGCCCCTCCCGGGTTGACCTCGCCATGCATAGTCCAGCTCTCGCGCGCCATGCGCGCCCCCTCTTCCCACCCAGGCCACCCTCGGCCTATTCCGCGATTTGCCCTTCAATGCCACCGACGCAGCCAGGGGCGCACCATCCCCGCCTCCGGCTGCGTCGACTTGCTCGACTTCACGTCCTTCGTGGATTTCAGCTCGACAAGCGCTCGACTCCGCTGGCTACGCGCACAGCCCGTGAGTGCTCCATCAGGAACTCGTGGAGCACGCGGTCGTACTCGGCATCCCTCAGGGCGTGATGTGCCTTCTCCGGGCTGTTTACAGGAAGGAGCTCGCCACCGGGAAGCGACAATGCCCCCTCCTCGACACCGGCCAGGTCTTTCAGGGTGGCCAAGTCCTGGAAGAGGAATCGAGGAATCCACTTGGGCATGACCCCCTGCCAGTCATTCCCAAAAAGGTCATGAAGGCGCTGGACATCCTGTGTCCCATGGTCGGCGATAAGTCCGACATGCTTCCGATAGTCCTCCCCCTCGGTCAATTCATAGAAGTATGCATTGGCGGACTGCTCAATTGCCGCATAGGGCATGACGTCAGGGTGATCGAGATTCAAGGTGCCGTCGGCACTCAGCGGGAGTTTCGACCATATGTGATTCCTGCGAAACTCGACGGAACAGAACGATTCACCGTCGGTTTCGGAATTCACCACGTAGGAGGTACCGCGCTCCGAGTGCAAGGCCAGGGACACGAGGCCACTCGGTGAAGGGTCGTCCGGAGTGAACTCGGCGTCAATATACACAAACGTGAAACTCGGGTGAAATATCTTCATCTCTCCTCCTTGGTTTTCCTCTACTTGCGCTCGCTGGGCTCTCCACAGAGTAGGCACTCGTCTTCGCCGCCCAGAGCCGCGCTGTATACGCACAGACCGATCGGGGAGTCGCCGCACCCCCAATTACCCACCACGATGTCATCCGGGCCTCTGTCGAGAATCCGACCCAGTTCACTGAGGTGATCCTTCTGGGCCTCGTTCAGCAGATTTGATAGTTCATGCAGGGCTACCGTGAGTCCGTCTATGCGCTTCTGCTTCTGGGTGAGCTGATGCAGGGATTTTCCGTTCCATTTGGCGGCCACTCGCTCCTCACCCTTTCCGGGGTCGTTGCACTCGGTCGGCGATCAGTCGAGCGGTTTTCAGGCATGCCCTACAGCTTGGAGTGCGGCCATCAGTGGCCTTCTCGGGGAACTCCCTTAAATCCTTCGCGCGGGACGGCGTCCAGCACAAGACCTCACGGGCGGGCCGATGCAGGCGACCGACCTTCAGTTCTTCCAGCAGATAGATGTGGTCAGCGCCCTGCTGGTAGTGCCCCAGGTGCCGGTGGGATGTGTAGTTGTGCCGGACCTCCACGGGAACCGGCAGGGCTGCTGCCAGTTCCTTCCAGTTGAGTATCTCCTGCTCATGAGCTTGCGCCCGCTTTTCCCCGGCCTGTCGCAGCTCTTCCCGGGCTCGCGCCTCGGCCGCCGATTTCCGGGGTGGAGGAGGCGGGTTCGGCTCAGCCTGCGAGGCGAGATGTAGCAAATAGAGCTCTCGCCAGGGTAGGCGACGGGCGCCTGGAAATGGGCGGCCGAGAATCTCGGATGCCCATTCCGAGTTGTGAACAATGATGCGATGAACCAGGTGGGGGTCGACGAATGGACCGGCCTCACGCTGGGCACGTTTGCGTAGCTCTTCTATTTGATCTGGGGTTAGATTTGTCGCAGTCAAAGTCTCTCCTCCCTCTCGTTCGCCCTAGCGGTTACCTGGGGTGGACCGCCTCTTATTCAATGCACGTTTACCGTTCTTCCGCACCCGACGACCCGCTGCAATATACGGCTCCAGCGCATCTCGAAGCCTGTCGGCATTTGCGGTGGCGAGGACAATTTCGTAGCACTCGCCACCCAGGGCAAACGTCACAGTCTCGTCCGCCCGACCGCCGTCGAGGTCATCGGTAAGTTCGGTTTCAACCTTTTGAGTCACGATTCATCCCTCTTCCTTGCCGTTTTTGCGCAGGGCCGCGAGGAGGTCCTCCAGCGCCACAGTTGCAGCCTGGATCGCCGCAGCCACATCCTGCGTCGCCACCTGGTGGGCCATCGTGATCTCCTCAACGGCTCGTTGCGCACACAAGGCTTGTTTGGCGATGTTGTTAAATTCGCAGGTTACGTCGATGTCATCCATGGCATTCTTCATAGATGTCGGCAGTTCACCGTTCATCCCCTTACCTTTCCCTACTCGCTCGGATGACAGTGAAGTGACGCGTCAAGATTTCCGTGGATCTGACCTCGGTGGTATCCCCTACAATTTTCCATCCGTAAGTGATACCTTCTCCGCCGTGATGCTTACCAAGGCAGCAGCAAGTGCATTCTCGACTACGGGCCTTCTTGCAGCGGGTGTCGCAGCGCTCCACGCTCCTGAAGTCCACATAAACGTCAATTCGGCCGAGCCTGTCGCGAAGGGCTTCCACGACTGCGCCGAAGTGATTTCGAGCCACCCACCAGCACCTGTTAGGCTTATCCCATTCGGGTCGAATTCGAGCCCCTAATGTTTCCTTGAGCCATGCTCGATTACCTGGGGCATAAGGCATACGGATGGCGATGCGACCGCTGATCGGACGCCAAACTCTATATCGTGACTCCATTAGCAAACCTCCAGAATGCTTCGAACCGCACGCTTCCCCTTAGGGATCGATGTAGGTGTCGGGCATTAGCTTGCGACTGCCGCGCTCTTGAGCCGTGAGATGGAAGGCCCGAATGTTCTCGGGGCAGCGATAGGGCCGCTGCCTGCCTGACTTGCCGTACCGGAGGGCGAGATCTTCGGCGTAGGCACGAGCCCGGTTCGACGACCGGTGAACCTTCCGCCGACACGAGCAGATCGTCGGCCTCGCACGGGCCGCACCCAGCTCCAGGCCGCTCGCACCTTCCCGCAAGTACCCCTCGAGGGCGCGATGGTCGCAACGCCGCCACTCGGGCTCCTGAGCCATGAGGACGTATCGACGGACCATAACTGAGCCGTGATCACCCAGCCTGGCCGACACGATCACCTCGTCCACGCCATCCACGCCTTCACGCTTCGCGTGCAGGAACTCCAAGCCGGAGCGCTCTCGATGCCCCTCCTGGATGCACCAACGGCGCTGGCGGAGGTCCGTAAGATACTCCGCCAGCGCCGCTATGAGGCGGTCCTGCCTAGCCATGCTTCACGTAGTCGGGCTTGACTGGCGCCACGTGCTCATCGATCCACGCCAGACCGCCACGATCAAGATGCTTCTGAGCTCGAGTCACCCCGACATAGTGGATCATCGCTTCGTTCTTGTCGATGGGGCCCGGTTCCCATTCTCCCGTGGAGGGGTTCTCGAGGGGATCCGGCCGGAAGAAATCATCGGCCAGCTGTACCCTGCCCCACTCCAGCCCCTTGATGCTGTGGCAGGTCGAGACCGCAACGTCATGCCGGGGATACTGCGAATCGTAGGGGACGAGCTTTTTGCAGGTGTCGATCAGCTTGTGCACTCCATGCGCCTGCACGAGTCGAACCAGCGGCTTGAGGTGACCTCCACCGGGCTCGTCTGCATACTCGACCAGCTCGGCCCAGGACTCGAACCCGCTGAGCTCCATATTCCTGGGCCGCTCGCCCTTCATCAGGGACAGGGCGGCATACGCCAGATCGAGAATCGCCTGACTGTCCTTCACCAGCGCCACCCGCTTGTTGGCCATGAGGTAGCTCATGGCCCACTCCATGACCCCCGCGTTGGTGCGTGCAAGGATCACGTCGGGATCTCGCATGTCGCCCTCGCTCACCTTGTCCACGATGGAGCCCAGTCCTCGGATGGTGACGCCCGTGCCCGTGTGAGGGAGGTGCTTCATCGCCTCTTCGGCAATGGCTGGACCGAAGCGGAAGCTCTGGGTGAGATAGAGCCGCTCGCCAGGGAACTGCATGATCTGGTCCGTAGCCCCCCGCCATCCGTACATCGCCTGAGCGGGGTCGCCGATCAGGACGACCTGAGCACCCTTCTGGTTCTCCAGAAATTTCATGGTCGCATCGTTGCTGTCCTGGGCTTCATCCAGCAGGATCACGTCATAGCGGTAGTTCTTGTTTTCGTCCTCGGCAATGAGCTTGAAGGCGTAATTCATAGTGAAGCGGAGATTCGAATTCGGCTCGATGGCCCGTCGCCACATCTTCGACGCCAACTTTGCGACGTACGTGCGAGCAGCGTCGAGGACGCTCTGTTCGACGCCGAGGATCACCAGGGGGACGTCTCGGTAGGTGATCCTTGTCCGATTTGAATTGCAGAAACGCTCGATGGCGTCTGTCGCAAGTTTCGCCTGGGTGTACCCGTCAAGAAGAACATTGCCCCCGAAGTCCACAGGCTCAAGACCGAGGCGCGTGGCGACATCCTTTGCGCGGACAGTGTGTGCGCCAGGCGCCATACGGTCCTTGTAGTTACCATGCTTGGCGTATTCGCGCCAGGCAATTTGACTGGTAGTGCGGACGTCCACCCAGTCCATGCCTGCCTGCTTGAACTTGATTTCGGCATCCTTGCGGGCCTGAGTGTTGTAGACCAGGTAGAGCACACGCTTCCCCCTGAGTGCACCTGCCATGCCAATGGCGGTGGCACTCTTCCCTGATCCGGCGGGAGCCACGAGGCTGAAGGATTCACCCTTGAGAGAGAGGTCGATGGCAGCCTGCTGCTCATCCGTGAACTTCACGGCCTTCTCCTATTCCGTCTTTTCTTCATCATGAGGCCCTGGCACGAATTCAATGGGCCAGGTTCCGAAGAAGTCGGCGAGCTTGTCGAGATCATCTGCATCCCATGTGCCAGACAGAATCTTTCGTGGCATATAGGGCTCGGATACCCCGAGGTGCTTTGCCAGCTCCCTCAGCTTTTTGCTATAGACTTGCCGAACGGTGCCCTTTGAGAGACTCTCTCGATCTTCACTAACCATGATGGCTAGGAGATTTTGCACGGTCTCACTGATGGTCTGCCCGGTCTTTTTCCAGCCGACGGTCGCCTGATCTGCGCTCGTCGATTCACCCTTGGAAGTCGGGTTAAGCTCATCGTTCGGTTCGGTCTGAATCATGGTTCTCCTTGTGGACAAACGGCCACTTGAAGATACCTTAGATTTCCCAACTTCTGCGATTCTATCACAGAGTTACGCCAACTGGCCCTGCATGCGGGCGATGTGGTCCTTGAGGGGTAGCCTCGCGCCGCCATCCTCGATCACGAAATCCGCGAGCCCCGAGTCCTCCATCGAATCCAGGAGGTTCTGCTTGTGGTCCACCGCCCGCGCGACCTTGAACTCCTGCAGGATCTTCTTCGCCCGCTGCCGCTTCACCTGATCGACCCTCTGCCGGGCTCCTACCTGCTGAACGCTCGGCTTGCCGAGTGCCTCCGAAGGCATGGCCTCGCCCTCGGCCGGAGGGTGCCACTCAGTAGGGGCGGGAGCGAGGGCGGGGGTCGGGGGCCGACCAGGGGACTCACCTACAGCTACGGGTTCGCGCAGCTCTACTTCCCGGGTTGCACCGGGGATCGATGCGACAGTCGCGACCTCCCGCTGTGCCTCTGCCTCCGCATAAGTTCGAAGCGCCTCTTCTTGGCCATGCTTGACGTACACGTAGAACGTTTCGGCTACACGCAGCACACTCTCAGGGGGTGATGCGGAGGGAGCACAGAAGGCTGCGGCTGCCTGTATTGCTACGGCGCGGATCTCTTCTTCAGGGGTCATGGCTCTTCTCCTTTATCTTCACCTCTGCCGGGATGGGAGCGTCGTGATGCGCCGTCGCAATACGCGGCGACCATGAGTTACCAGGTAGTCCGCCGAGCTCATCGACCTCGACGGAACGCCGGGCTCGCAACATCGGAGTAACAAGGGAGCGCCGCCGAACAGGCGGCGCCCCAAGGCTGCATCGAGCCGCACGCGCGAGGGGTCGCGGCTCGGGAGAGGTGGATCGAGGGTGCATGCTCGATCGCTATCGACGCGTCTTGCGGACCGCCTCTATATCATCCAGTCGGTACTGCAAGCCGGTATGGGTACGCACGGCTCGAATCAGATTTCGCTCGAGGATCCTGTGAACCTGGCGGGGCTTCACGCCCATCCGGGCGGCAGCTTCAGGGATGCTTACCAGAGGATCGCTGGAGTTCGTCATGGCAACTACTCTGCCACGACTTTGTTCGAGTGGATTCGATTCGTCCCAGCTGTTCCAGGAAAAGGACTCGAACAACATCCGCCTCGTATCTGACGCCCAACATCTTCTGGACATCCCTGATGCGTTTCATTTCGCTCTCGGTCCAACGGATGGTTGTTCGCTCTTTCCGAACCTCGGCTCCGGGCGCTCTCTTTCGTCCTGCCATCAACTTCCCCTTCCGATGAGAAGAGTCTACGGCAAGAATGGCAGCCATTCAAGAGCCTCGTTCAGTCCCGACTCTGTCGACCCGGAGTTGCAGACAGGGCGAACACCACGGCCACAACAGCGGTGATCAGACACGGCACGGAGAACGTGAGAAACGCGGAGACAGCGGCCACTCCCCCAGTGATCCACATCCCGACGTACAAGCGACGGTCATGCACGACATGCTCAACCACCTCTTCCGCAACATACGGAGACTCCTGCTGAATGCGAGTGATCAGCTCGTAGCTGTTGGCCTGCGCACGCCCATACGCCTCGGGGCCGAACGCCCCGAGCCCTTCCGCGCCTGCATTCATGGAGGTACGGGCGCCGCGGTCGTCCCTGGTGTCGCCTTCGGGGCGTACAAGGGCCCTAGTGAACGCAAGCGTGCGCCGCTCCGTCGTGCCCCAGATCTCATCTTTGTGGCTCACGGGTGTCGCATCACCTTTCCCTCCACTTCCGCTCTGATTGTGAGGCATCAACCCCCTTCCTGCAAAGCACCAAAAAGCCCGGCCGAAGCCGGGCTTTTCTCAGAAGTATGCGAACAGAAGTAAGACATTCGAGGCCAGCGCGACGCCGACGGCGGGCCCCCTCTCCCCAGGAGAGCCGGAGGTCACTGATGCGCCAAGCAACCGGATGTACCACCACCGCTTCCCTTGGATCTCGAGCGGCCAGAAGAGCGGCACACCGGCCGTTGTGCACGCGTCCGCTAGGAGGTGGCTCATGTATCCACCCGTCACCGCCAGGGTGACCATCCAGGGGGATAGCACTGTGGCGGCACCGAGTGCAGCGACGGCAGCGGCTGGAACAATCAGCCCGAAACGTCCACAGATGGGCCACAGCAAGAACGCACCCAACGCGGCCAGGAACCCGGCGAATGCCGGGTGGGCCCAGGATGAGCCGAGGGCGATGCACCCCAGAAGCAAGGTCGCCGCCAGCGTGTGGGTCAGACTCCGGTGGTATGGGTCTCGACGGCGGATCTCCATCCATCGCACACGACTCTTGTCCCGCCGAAGTGCCGTTCTATCCACCACCGACCTGCACAGCCCGTGCACCGCCTTGTGTGCGAGAGGACCGAGGGCCCTCGAGGCGCAGGACGTCGGCGTGTCGACGTCCGGCAGCACGGCGTAGCCAGCCGCAACGATGGCCATCACAACGCCCTGAGGGATCGTGATGGCCTGGGTGGCAACCAGGCCGATAGGGGCGGAGGCCCCTATCGCTACGTGGACACTTCCTTTCATGGAGTCATCCGCATGTCTGGTGGGGCTAAGTCCTGCCGGGGTGTGCAGCAGGTCACCCAGCGCGCCCCCCCCTTCCGTCCCGCCTTCTTCATCTTCCCCAGCCTCCAGAGCCAAAGATTGTCACGTACACGTCTTTTCTGTATCCGATGGCAATGATCCTCTTGCCCGGCTCGAAGACCACCCTGATCTTGCCATCCGCAACCTTGTAGGGAACCGCGCCGAGGGTCGTTCGGGTCTTGCTGGAACTCGTCATCCGAACACTTTTCTGCGGCGTGACACCTGCGCAAATGTCATCGACGATCCTCTGGATTCGCCGAGCCGCCGTGACGTCTGACCTCCAGAGCCTCCGCAGGGCACGCCCTGCGCTTGGGGTAATCTCGACATCCCTCTTCGTCATGCCAACCTCCCGGGGGCGATACGAGCGATCAGGGGGTGGATCCCCCGATCGCTCGTATCACATCAGCCCGCCTGGGACTTGAACAACTCGAATGAGATGTTCTGGCTACTTTTGGCAGTCTCCTCGGCAATCGCATCGACCGTCTCGCCATCCTTGATGCGACTGACGATCTTTACGGCATCCTTGGCGGCGCTCATTGGAATCGAGCATCTCACGGAAAGGGCTGTTGCCGGATCCTGACCCTGTCCTGCCGACTCTTCACACACCTGCGCCCACACAGGAAGGCTCTTTTGGTAGGTAGCCTTCAGGTACTGTACGGCCCAAAGCTCCTTGCCCTGAATTGCCCCATAGAGGCTCCGAAGGAAAACCTCTTTCGCCGCCGCCTCACTCTTGCACAACAGCATGGCCTCGAACGTTCGGGAAACGAGCGCCGCCGCGGTGTCGCGATCGACGCCGAACTCCTTCATCGCGTCCTGAATGAGCTGTTCGGCTTCACTTCCGAGAGAGTTGACGTCGGTCACGTTTCTTCTTCTCCTTGTTTGATTTCGGGTTGGACATTTTCCAGCCCGAGCATCTTCGCCTCAAGCCTGCCCTCGACTTTGGGTAGACTATTCGATTACTCCAGCCTCCCGTAGCTCCAAAAGAAGATCCAGCCAACCGCCTTGACACACTCCGCCGTCCTCTTCTTTCGCTCGCGTGACAACCAAGACGGGTTCCCCATTGGGGTTCTTCGGAATCTCCTCTTTGGCGCAAACACTCTCGGCCGCAGTAACAGCGTCAGGGGCTTCGACGACACGAGTGAAATATTTGATTTTTGGGTGCCACCTAATGAGTGACCTGTCTTCCTTCTTCCAGACCTCAACTTCGTAGAGGCTCATGAGCTCACCCTCGTTGCACCGTAGTAGTCGGACATGTAGTGGACTTTGTTGAACCGGATAACCGAGTGACTGTTCGGGGCGTGCAGCATCATGCCACTTCCGACATACAGGCCAACGTGGTGAATTCCTCGCTCCGTCTCACCGAAGAAAACCAGGTCACCCGGCCGCAGGTCGGCCCACTTGGGGTGCACGTTGGTGGTGGCGTACTGGTCGTTGGCAACCCGTGGCAGTTTGATGCCAGCGCGGGCGTAGGCGGCCTGCGTGAGGCCGGAGCAGTCGTATCCCCCCTCGGCTTCCGACTCCCCACCCCACACGTATTTGCGGCCGAGCTTCGTTTCTGCCCAGTTCAGCGCGACCGCCCAAGCGGGAGCCTTTGAAGTCTTGGCGACCGGCTTCATGTCACCCTGGGGAACTCCGCGTTTTCGCTTGGACTCAGGTTTTCCACTTCCATCAGAACTGTTTTTGTACGAGTTCGCTTCTTCGATTGCCGATGAATTTTTGTTGGACTTCGCGTTTGAGATTGGTGCGTCATGCAGGGCGCCGCATCCAACCATCATCGATGCGCTGATCGTCAAGGACGAAGCAGCTACTGCGACCCGTTGCATCCGGTTCATCTCTCAAACCTTTCTCCCGCGACACGCTTGATGATCCGAACATAGTTCTGCGTCTCGTCGTAGGGAGGGATTCCCTGATACTTTTTCACCTTGTTCGAACCTGCGTTATAGCTCGCAAGCATGTTGGAGACACGATCCCCCGGAACATCCCTTGTGTACGCAGCGAGCTTGCAGTCATAAACGGCAGCCGACGGGATCGCATCTTCCGGATCCCAGATGTCACGCCTTCCGTCGCCGTTACCATCGACGCCGTGAACCGCCCACGTACTGGGGAGGAACTGCGCGAACCCCTTGGCATTAGCGGAAGACACGGTGTTTCGGTCGGCGCGGAAGCCACTCTCCTGGTAGAGCTGGGATGCGAGAAGTGCCGGAGTAAGCGTTTCGCACTTATTGCCCCACTTATTGATGAGGCTCTCGTACCTCTTCACAGGCACGGATTCACTCCGCACCGGAGCACTGGTGCCCGTGAATTTCAAGCCCTCAGATCCGCCCGACTTCCCTGATTGAGCGGCCCCTGCAACGGAGGGTGCTGTCGGAATGAATCCGGTCATCGCCTGGATTCCTCCGACGCATAGAAACACCCCGACGAACACACCTCCAGCCCTACGCATTTGGTTCTCCTTTCCGCTGGCCTCAACGTAACATTGACCTAGGCCATTAATCAAGGTGAAAAAGGCAGGTCTCTGTCGGTCAAGAGACCTGCCTATGCGGGGAGTTGGGATTCCCTACAGCATCAGTTCAATCAGATTCCAACCGCCGTAGACGGATAGCATCAGAATCGACGAGCACGTCCAAGCGATCCGCTCCAGCATGGATTCGCGGAGGAGGGCCAGGAGGAAGACGGTGTCAACCACCCAGGCTCCGCCCGTGAAGGCGGCAATGGCTGTCGCTGACATGGAAACGGGCAATTCCAGAACGGACCAGGCCAGGGCGCGACCCACTATTCCGTAGGTCAGTCCCGCGAGCGCCACCCAGAGCGGAAGGCGTCCCCGGATGCTGGGCGCCGAATCGGTAGCTTCAGTCATGAGGGCTCCATGGCAGTGGCTCGCGCTCCCAGTGCATTTCTTCGCCCCAGGCGCGAGGACGGCGAGGGTTGGTCC
Organism: Streptomyces cucumeris; assembly: GCF_024295805.1. Lineage (GTDB taxonomy): Bacteria > Actinomycetota > Actinomycetes > Streptomycetales > Streptomycetaceae > Streptomyces > Streptomyces cucumeris. The sequence continues at coordinate 138,094 of NZ_JANCLX010000014.1, read as the reverse complement.
AGCGATATGGAACATGCGTCCAGCCGAGGCGACGCAGGACGACGACTCGATGATGACCGTCATACATGTGCGGGAGATAGCCGGGGCCATGCCAAGAAATCTTGATCCGCCCAAGAATGCCCCACCGTTCAACCTGCTCCGTGAGCTTGTCCAGATGTTCGCGTTCACGCTCAAGGTAGTGGCGCTAGGCGGCTGCCCAGGTGCTGTAGTCCATGGCATGGATGCCGTCGTCTCGGAAGAGGTGCAGAGGGAGGATCATTCGTCCCTCAATGGCCTCGGGTGCGGGATTACACAGGAGGTCGGGGCCAAACTGGGCGGTGACATCCACGCTTTCTCCCTCGGGTTATCACGGCAGGATCTGGGCTCATTGAACATCAGCCACGTGCCGCCGTCCGGAGATTCCAGCATACAGCGGCCTAGGCCATACGGCAACTCCCCCATACACGCAGAAGCGGTCGAACCTTCCGTCGAGGTTCGACCGCTTCTACTGCATCAACCCATGCTCATGACCTGAGGAATCCAGTGTCCGATCTGAAGTGTGATCTCGGAGTAGATCCCACCACCCAGAGGAAAGACGAAGCCACAAATCGACCCGTACATCAAGTCGGCCTTGTCGTCATCCTTGTTCCTCATGGCGAAGAAAAACAGCAGGAGGCACACTCCGCCTGCTCCGACATCTTCCAGGATAGGCCAGCCCGAGAGCTTCATCATGAGGCTCTGGAAGAAGTCAGCCAGATTAACCACGGTGCCGGGGGAGGAGCTGAGGATCGACGTCATAGCCCACATTCCGATAAAGAATGTCATCAGGGACTTCCAGTCGAGCCCCTCGTCGCCACCCCCCCACTTCGCAGCCATGCGCTTGGTTGGCTGAGCTACAGCCCTGTCCATGAGACTGCCGAACATGGGACCCCAGGGCCCCATTGGCTGCTTCCTCTTGTTGCCTTTGATGCACAGAACCGACACGACCATCAGGATGATCCCGAAACCAGCCATGGTCGTGTGACCAACCCAGGATGTCTCCGGCACGTTGATCTGCTGCTGCTGCACAAGCGCCAGGTTCACCTGTTCCCCTCTTTCTCAGAAAAGACGTCGCATGACGCCCCCCTGCTCTCTTGGTCGGGGCCACAAGCCCCTGCGAATCATCTCTATGCCCCCTGGGCGATCCCTCCGCCCTAGCACCCCTGGCCAGGCTTGAACTGGCATCCCACCACGTGGCAGGGGTTCTCCACTTACCAGGCAGCGCCTGGAGCATGGAGTGCGGCGCCCGTGATGATGGCCGCCGCCGGGGTCATGAGGAGTACATGGAAGTACCCCAACCCCAGGCCCTTCTCGGCACGCTCAAGGGCCCATGTCGTGCAGTAGTACGCGGAGCAGAACAGCCCCATCACCCAGATCTGCCACCACTCCACTTGCCAGTGGATTCCGAAGAGCCCATAAAGCCCATCCTTGTAGCTGACCCCAAGGAAGAAGACCACCGGGATCGCGTATGCCAGCCGGGTAAGCGAACGAACACTGACCATCGACAGTCGCCCGAGGTAGGACCCTGAAGCGATATGCCGAGTAACCATGTCCCGCACACACATAATCACCATCGGGAGTAGGCCAACAACGATTGCCGAAATCAGCTCCGGCAGACGATTGGTCTCAGTGGCCATGGCGAGAGTGTCCCGAAACCAGCGGCCAGGCCCATGCAGAATTCCCCAGTCGGCGGTGCTGGTGCGGTACCAGATTCGCTCATAGAGAGCGATCAGAATCTGGGGTCCCGCAACCCATGAAACCACCGAGGAAATCATGAACGAGGTGACGTATGGTCGGGTCTTCTTGCTCCGGGTTTTTGCTTCGGAGATGGCGGTGTAGACGGGCTCCATCACCTCACGGGCAAGGTCTTTCTCCCGCTCCACGCCAACCTTGACTGGCGCAAGTACTTCTTTGGCCTCCTCGCGAACTGTTTTCTTCTTGCCCTCTGCCGCTTTTCGGCCGTCAGTCCACTTGGCGTGGGCCGACACTGCCTTCCTCTTGAGGGCCTTAATGTCCCCCTTGAGGGTTCGCGGTGGCTTCCGCGTCACATGGCCCTTGAGGTGCACATCAGGGTCATATGTCGGCCTCGGCGGAACGTGCACCGACGCAGCCACGTCTCTCCTTCCGGTCAGGGGTTGCCGTCGGAAGCTAGTCCGATTCCTTCCTCGACAGTGCGTACGATCCGGGCGATATCATGGCCTGGGTCATACTGAGGAAGAGAGTCCAGGCTCGCTTCAGGAACCTCTTGGTTTCCATCCGGAACCTTGCGGCCTCTGGCATCCCTCTCTTCATTTGCCGCGACGCCGCCTGTCTTGACTGGCGTTGCGGTCTCCAGCATGACACAATACGGCCTAGGCCACAAGCGACCGAGGAGTGAAACGTGAGCAAGCAGATCCCCAAGTACCGGGTGATCGCACAGAATTACCGGACGCGTGTAGAGTCCGGCGAGCTAGAGCCCGGAACCGTCCTTGAGTCGCGCAGGAAGCTGCGGGACATCCACAACACATCCCGCGCAACCATCGACAAGGTAATCGACCTTCTCACTGCGGAAGGGATCCTTGAGCCTTCGGATGGCAACCGTCCGCCCGTCGTCGCAAACATCTCGCATCGCGTAGCGATGGCTAACAGCCGCGTCGCAAGTGCAGCGGCAAACGGGCGTGCGCTCGCCAAGCACGAGACGTCCGAGATCCTGTCGGTCGGAATGGTTCCCTGCCCGGAGAACGTTGCGAAGCCGCTGGGGGTCGAGCCCGGCCAGGATGTGCTGTGCCGCGTGCGACTGAACCTCTTCAATGGTGCACCAGTGGCAACCGGTCGTTCATACTACCCGCCGGAGGTCACACTCAAGACGCCCGAGCTGCGTGAGCCAGACTCGATCCCCTCGGGCTCTCGAGAGCTGGCGGCAGAGCGCATGGGATCCAAGCAGGCGGATCTCTTCGGGGAGTTCACTTCTCGCCTGGCAACGGATGAGGAACGAGAGCTGCTCAAGCTGGGTGGTTCGTACAACGTGGTCTCACAAACGATCCGACGAGTTCTCCTGGCTAACGGGAAACTCGTTGAGGTTGCGGTGAAAGTTCACTCAGGAGACCGGCCTGTCGCGTTCCATACTCCACTGTGATCCCCATGTGAGGAGCCATGTGCGATCCATAGACCCCCTGTCTCGATGGCGAGGCGGGGGGTTTCCGCGTTGCGCACCCCGAGGCGCCTGAGTCACGTTCGAGTTGCCGCAACGCCCGAATGTGCGGACCTGATGGTACGACCGCGTGACAGCAGACCCCTCCTCCCTCAACCTCCCGATGGATACGGCAAGATGTCTGCCAACAAGCCAACTGAGGGAGGACCCCAGAGTGAAGATCGCAACACTTCCGCGACAGCAGTACAAAGACCTGCTCGCGGAGTTCACTCTGTCCATCAATCTGATCAAGAAGTGGCTCGACGATGTCGCGGGCTGCCTCATCGTCGGCGTGGGGATGCTGAAAGGCGGAACCGGGAAGACGACGTCCTCGATCTTCCTGGCCCTGTACCTGGCTATCTGCCTCGGACTGAAGGTCTGCGTCGTCGACACGGACGACAACTCGCAGAGCGTCGACAACTGGTACAAGCTCCGCGAGAGTCGCGAGGAGGAAGTGCCGTTCGACCTGGTCACTTATGACCCCAAGGACGAAGAGGGCCCGGACCTTGACGATGTACTCGATGAGTTGAGCAAGCAGTACGACGTCGTTCTCGTGGATGTGGGTGGAGCCGGTAAGGAGGCGTATTGGGAGCTGTGCAAGATGGCTCACTTCCTTCTGCTCCCAGTGGCGCCGTCGGGCTTCGAGACTCACCGCATCGCACCCACGATCAAGGTGGCGAGCCGGGGAGGGAAAGCCAACCCCAACCGGCTCAAGATCTTCGTGGCTCTCATCAAGTGCTCCGGCAACAACACGCTGGCTGATGACCAGCGGGGTGCCATCGAAGTAGCGCTGGCCCCGCTCGACAGGTCCAAGGTTGACGTATTTCTCGTCAACGAGAACTTCCAGATCAGCAGTTCCACCTACTACCCGCGCGCCTGGGAGCACACCCCCAAGCGCTCACAGCTCGACGAGTTCGGGATGCTCTTCCGATACGCGATGAAAGAGGTGGCCTCCTGATGGGCCGGGTGGACATCAAGCCTCGGCCGGGCCGGGAGAGCGCGAAAGAGAAGCGCGCCAGGGAGGCTCGGGAGGCGGCTGCGGCGGCAGCCAGCGATCCAGGGAGTGCTCGCCGGGGGGAGGAGGACGACGAGTCTCCAGACCCGGGTCCGATGCTGGGTGCCGACGCACCCAGCGAGCCGATTGCGCCCGGCCACGACACGCCGAACACCTCTCCGCCAGTCACTCCGAATGTGCCACAACAGGCCAAGCTCATCAGCCCATCCCTTGACGCCGTGGAGACCACAGCCGAGCGGGAGCGGATTCAGTACGAGCCTCCCCCGGAAGGTGCCACCGACGACGAGATCCTGGCCCATTACGAGCGGAACATTGCCCGCGCCCACACTTACGTCCAGGGAGTCCTCTCCATGGGCAACAAGACTTGGATCCTGGTCGCCGGGCGCTCCCTCAAGGAGTTGCATGATTCTGGGGCCTGGCGGAAGTCCGGCTACAGCGACTGGAACAAGTACGTTCCGGCACGCTGGAAGGTTTCGGGGCGCACGGCACGCAACTGGATGGACGCGGTCGACGTTTATGCGGGACTGGAGGATCTCCTGAACGTACCGCTCAATAAGCGGCAAGTCCTCGAGCTTGGGTCAACCCTCAAGAAGGGTGGAGTTGACGCGATGCGAGATCAGTGGCTCGAGGCAAACCGAACGGGCAAGACTTCAGCTCCGAGCCTGCGTGCCGTTCGCGACTTCCTGAGCCTTGGGGCAACAGGCGTCGAAGAGGAGCCCAAGAAGAACCCCCTCCCCGCCATCACGAAGCTCACCCGCGCACGAAAGGCATTCAACTCGGATCTTCTTCGCCAGGCCGTGGAGGATGATCCCGAAGCCGCCAAGAAGCTCTTTAAAGAGCTCCGGGAGATCCTGGACGAAGTAGAGAGCTGACGCCGGGAGTGTGAACCATGGTTCACACTACTCTCCCAGAGACTGTGAACCATGGTTCACAGTCGAGACCAGGCTAGCCAGAAACCCCGCAAGCACTGAAGGCCCTCATCGTCGAATCGATGAGGGCCTTCGTGGCGAGATTCCCATACCTTCCAAATTTCACCCTGATCGCCGCTTTCCGGCTCAGCCGCCTCCCCCTGTCGCCACCACGTCACCCGAGAGATCGAGCAAGACGATCTGACGGGGCGCAACGCCGCTTGAGAACTCGACAGTCCCCTCGACCGTCTCACCGGGCTCAACGCCGCGCGCACCGGGTGCCAGCGTCCCCTCGCCCGCAATTGCCGAGCGCCCGTCACCCTTGATCAGGGTGGCGAGCACGGTCAGTGCTTCATCCGATCCGTTGTGGATCTTTACCTTCATCACCACGCCCGCTCGACCCTTGCCGGATGGGGTGGTAAACAACGTGGTGGCTTCCTTCGGGGCGGATGTCGAGCCATTTCCCTTCTCGGCACCCCCGCTCCCAGGGCTTTCGGTTGCGAGATCTCCCCCTGGCCCGCTGCCTGCCGCGGGGAGATCTCGCGTTGTCGGTGAAGTGATCGGAGGTGAGCCAGCCCCCTCGCCTTCCCCGCCGGAGATCCCGTTTACCAGAAGCGCTATCGCCACGGCGGCGCCCGCCGCGCCACCAATGACCTTTGCCGCCCTGCGTCGAGGAGGCGCCGGGCTCCCGGGGTCCGGTTGAGGTTCCGGAGGGGAGGACGGCGGTGCCGGGGGCGGTGGAGGAGGGTGGGCCTCCGGCAAAGGAGTCTCCGCCTCCTGTCGTCCGGGTGGCTGAGCCCACCATTCCGTCGTCACGCCCTTGGTCACAACTCAACCCCCGTCAGGGCATGGACTCCGATTGCGGCGAGATAGTCATAGGTCCAGATCGATGGCTCGCCGTCATCAATGCCTGATTCACACACCATGGCCGCGAGGATCGTGTACTTGACCCCGGTACGGTCGCGGTAGAGCATCCCCTTCTGAAGAAGGGGCAGGCTGGGGTGATCTCTCCCCCCTTTTGGGCTGACCCGGATGCGCACCCGCCTGATCTCCTGATGAGGATCGTCGTCCTCGACGGGCACGATCACGATCAAGTTTGCGGAACCCTTCCCCCCGGAAGCCTCCAGACGCCAACTCACAACCTTCTCCCTTCCTTGCCTCAATATGCCCAGCGTACAGCGGAGTTGGAAAGCGCAAAGCCCCCTCCGGAGAGGGGGCTTTGGTGCGTTAAATCACTCAGCCTCGGTCGGCCCGCCAGGTCGCCAGACCCCGGTCGATAAACCACTCGAGCGGAAAATCGCTAGTGGCCTCACTCAAGCGAGGTGCTGCGATCCTATTGGCCTCACAGAAAGCCTTCTTGGTGACCCCACCACGCTGCCGATCGTCGACCTCATAGAAGTCCCTGGCCAGTGCGGCCCTCTTCTGCTGGCTCGTCGTCAGGCCGAAGGACGCCAGGTCGGTAAAATCCGGCGCCTCGCCGGAGGGGAGCTCGGGAAGGTCCGCCTTGGGCAGTCCTGGACGTACGACGTCACCAATCACCGTCCGGGGCGGACGTCGCAGACTGAGCTCCCACTCATGCTCAGCCCGCATGGTCTCAACCTCTGCGCGATTATCCAGCGTGCTGATCTGAAGCCGGGCCCGGAGCTGATTCTCAAGCATCTTCAGGTCGTTGGCGGCAACCAGCTCATTCTGCTTCAGGTCAAAGGTGAGTCGCTGCTGCATCCTCTGCTGGTCGGCGGCGGCGCGCTGGTCTTCCAGCTTGGCCTCGTTGCTCCGTCGCCGTTGCTCCATCTGCGCTTCATGCAACTCGGCCGTGGCGTCAGCCTTCGCCTTAGCCAGTCGCGCATTGCGGCGATCCTTCGCGATTTCCATCTTCTGTTCGTCGGTGAGCCCATAGGGATCGCGGATGTCATCAAGCGCCAGGATCCATGTGAACTTTGCCGCGATCGGGAGGACTGCGGTGAAGGCGGCGGTCCAGCCGCCGAGCTGCTGTCCGTGGTATCCGAGCATGGCCGCAATCGCCAGAACCTCAAGCCATCCGATGGCGGGGAGGATGTTCCTGGGGTCCTTGTTCTTCCTCCGGTACCAGACCTTTCGGCCTCGGTAGTCGGCCACCATCGTGGCGCTCCAGATGATGTCCATCGTGACCGCGGCCGAGAGGCCGATGAAGCTCACGCCTCCGAGCTTCTCGATCCTCATGGCGTCGATCTTGTTGAGGTCCAGGAAGGAGTAAGTCGAGTAGGCCAGCGATCCCACCGACAGCAAGCAGGCCAGGAAGACCAGGAACGTGAACCGTCGCTCGTCTTTCGAGATCTCCGTAGGCTGGGTCTTGTCGTTCTTGAACTTCTGCGCCGTGCCCGCTTCCCTGGATTCCGGCTGCGCCTCGTTCTCCGTCGTAGCCATTTTTCCGCTTCTCTCGTTTCCGAAGACCCCCTGCGGGGGCGTTGCGCACGACTCTTCCATCCTGGCCTAGGCCGTGTCAAGTGATCGAGATTCGGAATGTCGCTATGTGAGTTCTGTCCGATTCAGCGCCATTCAAGCAGAACATCAGTAGATGCCACCCCGCTTTGCACCGATTCGCCCGATTCACGCCAAGAAGGTGTGGTGTCGAGCGAAGAAGTTCGACTCGAGGCAGACATGTTCAACCATCCGAATCCCGCCGGTCGTCGGAACGTCCTGGATCAAGACCACCTTCGCATCGCACCTTCAGGTTCGGAAGTCCTTCGAATCGCTGAACCCGCAGGTAGCGGCACCCCCTACGGGGTTCTGCCGCATTTGACGCTCTTCATCCTCGCGGCGCCCCGAACCGAAACCGCCACCCAGGTCGAGGCCGGGTGGCTCGCCTTCCGTCTTGAGCCCAGGCCAGGCCCGCATCATCCCATACCCTGACGTAGCCCATGTGAGCCACAACGGCCGCCAACCCTCAATACCGCCAACTCCGCGTGCCGAGGTGAAGCGACGTCACTTCGCCACATGCATCGGGGGCTTCCAGGGCCCGCGTATACGAGCCGTCCACGACGCCCCCGCAAGGGGCACCTTCACAACCCAAGACAAAGGGGCGCCAGACATCGTCTGGCGCCCCTGGGTAGACCACTTCGATGGCCTAGTCTTCATCGAACGGATCTCCCGTAAGCCAGCGGCTGACCGTCGACTTGTGAGTGCCGAGCATCTTGGCTACCTCCGCCTGACTCCGCTTCCGCCCTTCAACCTCTCTGCGGGCCCAGGCAATCGCGCCGATACGTGCGGACTCCCGCGCCTTGTCGGAAAAGCTTGACGCATTGGACTGGCTGGCGAGGAACAACAGAACCGGTTCCGGGAGGCGTTCGTCCTCGACCGCGTCCTCGACCGTGTCCTCGACCGTGTCCTTCTTGGTCCCCGCCTCCGGCTCATTCACCTGGCCTGGCGCCACAGAGGGGTCCACTTCTGGCGGATCCGGCCTCGTGGCCCACCAGTCAAGGGCGATCGGATCACTCTGGGGCGGATAGGGCCCAGGGGCTGCGTACTGGACCTGCAACGCACCCTGCAACGGTTCGCGCAACGACTCCTCTTCCGGCTTGACCTGCGCAGACGCCGGAATTGAATCCTCCTCGCGCAACTCGACTCGCAACCGCTCCTGCAACGAGAGAGGCTCACCGTTCTGCTCGACGGGATCATCACTCTTGGTGATGCCCGAAACTTCCGGTTCACCCTCGCTCGAGTCATCCTCCGCAACACCCCTCCGCAACGGCTCCACATCTGGTTCCACCTGCGAAAACGTGGGATCAATCGGGGTCGCGTGCAACACCTCTGCGAGTGCCTCCGGGGGTACGTCAGCACCCGCCTCGAATGTCCGATCCAGCCCTGCCTCGGCAGCACCCTCAGTAATGGCCTGCTGCACCGGCTTCCGCAACGACCCGAAAGGGGGCGCCAGGTCTTCCGGGGTAAGGGTCAAGCCCTCGTCCGAAGTGGCCTGCTGCATCACGTCCGGCAACGCAGTTGCATCGATATGCGAAGAATCATCTGTATTGTCCGAAACATCCCCTGCAACCGACCGCTCCCCCTCTTCGCACCTTCCGCTGACCTGCGATTTCACCAAACTGACTCCACCCTTGAACGAGGAGCCCTCTTCGGCTTCCGTGATTACGGGTCCGTCGCTCCGTGTAGTGGAATCTGCCATCTCAAGCCAGGGCTCTTCTCGACCCAAGCGCCGCTCACGAGCCGACAGGGCCGCGAGCCCACACAGCGCACAGAGCACCGCCATGAAGAGCGCCTCGGGGACACCCATGGACCCCCCTCCTCGCCCCGAACCGCCGGTTGCGGGAGTGAGGAGGATCCAGACAGGCAGCAGGACGACGAAAGCTCGGAACGCCTTGCTCCAGACCGATCTGTGCGTGCCGTCACCCTCCAGCTCCAGGGCCCAGTTCTTAGCCCCATGGAGACCTCGCCGCAGCATCACGCCAAGACCCCGGCGCGCGTGCCGCACCTCCACCGACTGGCGGACTTCTGCCATGCGTGAGATGGGGTGCCCGTCTTTGAGTTTCACCTTTCCTCCTTTCCGAAGTGGCCTACCAAGACCCTCCTCGATAGGCCACGCATCCTGCTTCGGCAGGCCACTTCAGGTCCTGCCCTGCGCGACCCTCTGCTCTGCAGTGAGCTCCATCGGGTCGACTGTCTTCACGGCGCCTGCCCGATGGCCCAGCGTGGTGACTGATCCTTGGGTAGCTACTACCTACACCGGTAGCCCGAAGTCGGGCGAATCCGACTCAACTTACTTGAACCAGCGGCATGAGCACTTGATTCGACGCCCACTGGCCTCGTTGCCAAGATCCCTGGTGCAGGCGGTCTTGGAACCCTCGTGGTGAGTGCCGTTGTGACAGTGCCTCGGGTGCGTGCACCGCTGGCACCGCATCTTGTTACGCAGGCTCATCGCCCCTCCGTATCTCTCCGGCGTCGTGCCGACGCCAAGGTCAATCCTCCATGGGCTCGTCGCACCTGACGATCGTCTGTCGAATCAAGTGACCCTTCCGCCCCGCTTGCAGGCCCCGGTAGACCGGAGGGGCCCGCAAGCCCCTCCTTGAAGGCTCCAAGCAGGCCCCGCATGTTGCCGTCCCCTCTCTTTCCGTGGATACCTTTGGGGATTCGGATTGGAACTCAAGGCGAACGCTCGTCAGAACCTGCCGTAGTACGCCTTCGGCGAGCCCGAGGTGTACTCCCTGATTGGAGCCAGGACCACCTTCTTGCCCCGGTATGCCTCGGAGTTGGCATTCCACATCCACCCCTTGCCGGACCAGAAGCCCGCATAGATGCCGACGTGATAGACCGAGCCGGAGGATGTGCCGATGAAGACCAGGTCACCCTTCCGTCGCCCAGTCGGAGTGACCTTGATGGACGCGTTGTACTGCCCCTGGGCGGTGCGCGGCAGCCTCTTACCGTGTCGCTTGTAGGAGTAGTACGTGAGGCCGGAGCAGTCATAGGCATTGGGGCCCGCCGCGCCGCCGCGATAGGGGTCGTTCTTCTGCGCGGCGGCAGTACTGAGCGCCTTACTTCGTATCGTGGGGGCTGCATGGGCACTGGTCGGCGTGAACGCCATGATGAGGCCCGCAGTGAGGGCGGCGGAGACGCTGAGCTGGGCAATCTTCGTCACTACGTTCTCCTTGATTTGGGCATGGAGGAGCCCTGGCGTTGCATCAGGGCCGTTGATTGGAAACTTCGTTGAGTAGTTCGCCATGGAATTGAAGACGAACTAGACCTGCATCCCCAGGGGACATGAGAAGACGGGGATTCCGGCGGCTCGGGCCCGCCGCGCACAGTCAGCGGTTCCATGGGAAGGGTGTTCGCCGGGCGGGCACCAGCGCCGGTCTTCCTTGCGGCAGGGATTTGCCCAGGCCAGAAGGGAATTCGCGCCCGCGTCGACCATCTCTCCGTTACGAAGGAAGCCTGCCCGCCAGCCGTGTGCATCCCAGTCGGCGCGATGGGGAATCTCGATGGCACCATCGTGCATGCGCGCCACGGCCCACTCGGAGACGAGGCGGTCGAGCCCCTTCCGGGCCTTGCCGTTGCGCACGGCGATCCGGCCGTGCCCCTGAAGGAGTTTGTCGAGCGGCATCCAGATCGACCTGCGGTCACGCCAATCGCGTGATCCGGTCACGATGAGGGTGAACGTCGAGGCCAGCAGGGCCTCCAGTTCCTCGGCTCCCCTGTCGGCGATCGGCCCCTGGCTCAACTTCATGAACCTGCCTTCCTGTTGGCCTAGGCCGAGCATACACGGTGGCCTAGGTGTCGGGCAGGCCACTCTAGTTTCGCCGACTTCACTCGCTCGACAGAATCGCCACGAAAGGAGCAGAGGGGGCAGCTTGGGGCGCCCGCCTCTCGGATTCTCAACTCACCGAAACTCCCAGGTCAGGGGCAGTTCTGAGGGTTGGCTCTGGCGTGACTGGAGAGTTGGGCTCCCGTTCGCCGAGCGGCTTCAGCAACCGGTGCGCGAACGGGAGATCTGAGGCGATTGTTGCGCTTGAGGCAGGAGTCAATCGGCTGGACGACCCCTACCCCCTCGCGGCGCCCCCGAGGAGGTAGGGGTCAGTCGTCGGGGTTGGAGTTGAGGCTTCGGTCCATGTCCTCTACGTCGATCCACCGGCCGCCGGGGTACTGGGCGTCGAGGGCGGAGCGGGTGACGGTGGAGCCGTTCACGTTGACGGTGGAGCCGACGATGCTGCCGCCGCACTGGATCCCGACCACGCTGCCGGGGCTGGCCACGTTCACGACCGTGTCGTCTTCGTCGTTGTCGTTCTTCCGGTTCTTCGTCATGGGATTTCCCTCTCTCGATGGGTTTGGAAGTGATGGTTGGTCAGTTGGACGGCCGCCGGGTGGGCCACGTCCTCGCGCCCCCCAGTCGGCGGTAACGCTGCTGTGCTGCCTGCTTGCTCGAACGACCGGTGACCCGCGCGACCTCGTCCCACGACAGACCCGCGTCCATCAGGGCCTCGACCATGCGGACCTCGATGTGGTCGCACTCCTCGCGCACTTGCCCGAGCATCCGCATCACGAGGACGGCCGCTCCGGGGCGGACGTCGCCTTCGTCCTCAGCCTGGGCTGCGTAGAGGCGAGCCGCCTCGAATTTGTTGGCCAACGGATCGGTGCCGATTTTCAGGAGCCGATCGAGCCGTTCGTCTTCAGCACTCACATCGTCAACGTATTCGTTGACGATCGGCATTGTCAACGAATACGTTGACGAAATTTTAGAAACAGCTTCCCGAAGGGCCGCCAACCTGGGCGAAGCGGACACATCGAATCGACCCGAACCGGGTAATTCTGATCGTCCTTGCAGGTCAGGTGGCAAGTCCATTTCGCCTAGAACATCCTCATTCGGGCTAGCTTGAATGTCCTACCCTTCGGTAACTTTTCTTCCAGAATTCGGAAGCCTTCCAGCCCCCTACTGCTTACCAACAAGTAACTTCTTGGGTGTTCGTGAACCGAAGACTTGTTACCGAGGAGTAGTGCATTGGGTCGAGGAAGCCCCTCTCTCGAACCAGGACTACTCAGCGGACTGGGATCCACTCCGGAATCCACTCCGGTTTGATCGCGAAATCCTCGATCATCGGCCCCGCTCCATCTTCGCTCAGACGGATCCTGTCGGTTTCCGCGTCCCGCACGAATCGCTGAACATGCACCGTGGGGCCCTCTCGCCAAAGCTCCGCGAAGGCCGGAACATCGCGAGGCTGGAACTGGCAGTCCTTGAGCATGTTGATCACGTCCCGCCGCCGCTCCCCCTCGAGCGCCAGGACCGCACTTGTCAACCTCGCACACCAGGCAGTCCTGGCATCGTTCCTCGCGACCATTCATCTCCCAACGGAAGCAGGGGCAAGGCCGACGGCCTTGCCCCTGCTTCTCCTAGTCCAGCGGTTCAGCTTCTGAGCCGTCTGGCCACACAAGGCGGGCGCGCTCCTCGCGAGGCCCCGCTTCATCGAGGATGACCCGGGTGATGTAGCCCGGCATCTCTACGTCATACAGAACCATCTGACCCTGTATGACATGCCCTGTGCACTCGGCCTGAAGATCCTTGATGTTGCTCAGGAGGTTTCTCGGGTCATACGGAGCGCTGGTCCATGGGACCACGCGAGATGACGTGATGACCGTATGGATGCCGTCCTCGGTGTCGGACTCCTCGGCGTCCACCCGGAGGATGATGTCCGTCATTGCCGCCCCGTCGCCGTTCGCCAGGTAGGCACTGTCTTTGATGGCGGGCCATTTGAGCGGGGGATCGATCCTGAACTCCCCACGAACGGCCATCCGAATGCTCACGCCTTTCCCCTTCCCTGTGGACGGAAGCGTGTGGGCTGTCCCCGGAGTGACAGCCCACACGCAACGCCATCAGCTGTCCGTGCAGGCCGGGAAGCGTTCCCGCTTCCGGTCTAGACACTTGTCGTAGTCCACCTGGCGGACGTCCTGCTCAAACAGTCCATCACTGTTCTTGATGTACAGCTCGTATTCAACCTTGCAGCCCTTGGATTTCTTGCCGTGACCCCGGGAGGGGATCTTCGGAACTCGCTCCGGCTCGGTCGGCTTATTGGGGAGTTTCGACCCGCTGGAAGTCTTTGACCTGGACGAAGAGGATCCTCCCCTGCTGCGGCCTCCAGCCTTGGCTGACGTCGAAGAACGTCCTTTGGCTCTGATCACGAACGAGGCTGATTCCATGGACAGGCTGTTCGGACAGTCATAGTCAAGCCGCCCGTCTTCCACCACCCCGGAAACCTCGTACTCGTACGCCTCACTGGAGCACCCCGAAGTGCCGAGGAGTGCGACGACGATGCTCGTCGACAGAAGAGCGATCTTATTCTTCACGTTCAATCTCCTTTCCCAATAACAGTGTTGCAGAAAAACCGGATTCTGTCGCGAAGAATCTTCACATATTCATGCGAAGCTATCCCCATCGACAGAAGGAGGACGCCTTGTCTGCTCCCATGAGTGCCGCAAGTTTCCTTGACGCACTGAAGAAAGAGGGCGTCAAAGTTGTCGAAGTCGGCAACTGGGAGACGCACAACAGGAACCATAAGGGTCCCTGGGGCCCCGTGCACGGTGTAATGATTCATCACACCGTAACGAAAGGAACCAAAGCCACCGTCGACATTGTTCGAAACGGCTATGCCAGCCTCCCGGGTCCGCTGTGTCACGGCATGATCGCCAAGGACGGGACAGTGCACCTGATCGGCTACGGCCGGGCCAACCACGCCGGGCTCGGCGATCCCGATGTGCTTCAGGCGGTCATCAACGAAAAGGCCCCTCCGGTCGACAACGAAGCCACCGTGGATGGCAACCGCCACTTCTATGGCTTTGAATGCGAGAACCTCGGGGACGGCCAGGATCCATGGCCCGAGGCTCAGCTGGAGGCCATTGAGCGAGTATCGGCAGCCATATGCCGCCACCACGGCTGGCATGCCCGATCCGTCCTCCGTCACCTCGACTGGCAACCAGGCAAGGTGGACCCCCGCGGTCCCGGAATGAACTGGTCGGAGATCCTGAACAGGGTCGCCGAGAAGCTGGGGCAGGCCCCTCCGAAGGATCCGATCCCAACTCCGTCCAAGCCGGTCGTTGACCTCTCAAAGCTCATCGAGGCCGCACGGACGAACCCAAAGATGCCTGGTCGGCCAGTCACATACTCAGGCGTGCTGATCGTGGAGACCGCCCTTGTGGATGAAGGGCTTCTCGAGAAGAAATACCGGGATGGACACTACGGAACCACCACCATTTCCGCCATGAGCTCATGGCAGGAAGAATGCGGTTTTCACGGCCGGGAGCCCGGCCAGCCTGCCGACGGTATCCCCGGGATGACTTCGCTCACTAAGCTCGGCAACAAGCACGGATTCACAGTCGTTGCCTGACTAGGAGGGTGGCAGTGAAAATCCTTGGAAGAGAGCCTGTTCTCATTCTGGGCTTCATCGCGGTAGCACTGAAGCTGAGTGCGGCCTACGGCCTTGACGTGAGCAACACTCAGCAGACGCTCATCAACACGGTTCTGTCCTGTCTGGTGGCCGTTGCATCTGCGTGGATTCTCCGCAATGGTGCGATTGGCGCGGCCATCATGCAGTTCGCCTCAGCCGCCCTGGCGCTCTTTGTTGGCTTCGGCCTGGACCTGTCCGCCGAGGAACAGGCCGGATGGATGGCCTTGGTGGCCGCCGCGCTGGCAATCCTAGAGCGCCCCCAGGTGGTGCCGCCAATTTCCATTCTCCCACTGGAGCAGAAGGGTCCTCAGCCGCTGGCAGTTGCGGCCTGACGCCATGCAGCGACCCGGTATGACCCAGGGTCGCCCGGGTCGCTGCAAGCCTCTCCGTCATGTCCTTACAGCCACCGGAGTAGACCGTGAATGACGAGCCGTCTCTGGGGGAACTGGGGCGGCTCATTCAGGCCCTGCGAGGGGATGTCCGTGACGATATGGCGATGATCAATCAGCGCCTGGACCGTCTCGTCAGTATGGACGTCTACACCGTGGAGAAGGCGGCACTCACGAAGGACATTGCCGACCTCATGAAGGCCGTCGAACAACTGGCGGCCAAAGAGGAGCGGGACATAGCGGCCATGCATGAGCAGCGGGCTCAAGACGTTAACCGCATAACCCAAACCCGTCGCTGGTTGGTAGCGAGCGTGATTGTTCCACTCCTAGGCTTTGTCATACCGGTAATTCTTTTCCTCGTGTCAGGAGGGAAGACGTGACCTCCCCAAAGGTGGGCAGTCGGGTCGAAGTGCGCAAACAGCGCCGCCAAGGGAACGCGATAGCGGCCGTGGCAATCGCCATGGGTGCCGCCACCCTGGCTGCCGTAGTCGTGGCATTCCTGACCCTGTCTCAAAACCTCGAGCAGGCAACCCAGAGCCTCAACCGCGCCAACCATGCGCGCGACCTCCTTGCCGAACAGGTCGAAGACCTGGGCGGGACTCCGGTGGCTGGCCCCCCGGGGTCCCGTGGCGCCACAGGTGCCAGTGGATTGGTCGGCCCATCAGGTCCACCGGGTCCTTCAGGTAACCCGGGGAGGCCAGGGAAGGACGCCCCATTGCCCAGTCCCGGCCCCTCCGGCCCTCCTGGGGAGCCCGGGAAGGATGGCGTCGACTCTGTCGTGCCGGGACCGTCAGGACCCCCAGGGTCACCAGGGCAAGACGCCACGGGTGCAGATGGTGCCGACGGAAAGGACGGAACGAACGGAACAGATGGCCGAGACGGATCCCCACCATCCGGGTGGACTTACACCGACCAAGAGGGCAACACGTACGACTGCGTACCCGCCGATGACTTCGATCCCGATCGCCCGCGATACCGTTGCACGCGTACTGAAGATCCAGATCCGGAACCATCGGACCAGCCCAGCCCGACAGCCGAAGGCGAGGAGCCATCCCCTCAAGGCAGCACCTCCCCCGGCCTGCCTCCGATCGTCGTACTTGACCGGGCTCTTTCACGCTAGAACCGCCCTCCCGAATCGAGGGGCTACCAGTCCCAGCCTTCCTCCCTCCGCCGCTGCGCCTCCCTCTCCTGAACCTCCTTGGCTCTCTGCCTGCCGAGGTTCGCGAGCTTGACGTCGCGGTGCCCAGCCGGATCCTTCTCCTGCGGGTCAACGGGGACAACCTGCGTTACAGGGTCCTGACCCTCGTCAAGGGACTCCAGCTTGGTCCAGTACGGATCAACCCAAACGGATTCATCGCGCTTGCGCCCAGGCCCAACCCACACGGTCTTCACGTGGCCGACGCGATGCTGTGGTCCGTACTCAACCCCGGAGGGCACCGAGAGACCTTCGCGGATCCGCCCACTTGCCCGACTGCGAGCCGCATGCAGCTTGGGTCCGACATACCAGCCAACCCGGACGTAATAGGGGTCCCGAGAGGGAGCCTGGCGCCTCCTCCCCCTGGTCGGCGATGAAGGCTCTTCAATGTCTGCGTTCTTGCAGCACAGGTACGTCAGAAGCGTGAGCGCGCCAGGGAGGATCTGCTTGGTGATCTTCTCGATTCCCTCACCTCGCTCGCCTACGCCATGCCACTCAAAGCTCTTGTTCACCATGTCGGCGAGCGTGAATGACTCATCAAGCGCAGGCAGAGGGAAGACCGGCGTGAGAATATCATGATATGTAGGAGTTTCAGGATTGCTGTCGATCCAGGGGACGATACAGAGCCCTTCTGATCGATCATCGGTAGTCGGGCAGAACGCCCGGCCCACCCGGCCAGTCAGGAAGTAAGCCCGGATCAGACCTGTGACGCCAGAACCGAAATTCACGGGCCACGGATGTGGCAGTGGAATCAGAGGGCTGATGTGACCGAGGCGGGAGAAAATCCTGCCGGGCAGCTTCCCCTTCAGGTTCGAACGGTAGAGGCTATTGGCCATCTCCGGGTGAACGTCGTACGCCACGCGCCCTTCTCGTCGCCATAGATCAACGACCGCGTACGAGGCCGCCCGATCAAGGAGGGTGGCTGCCGCATCAAATCCGACCCGGCGCTCCAGGGCCATCGGCCAGACCGGAGTGATGCCCCGTCGCATGCGGACGGCGTTCTCCATCCCCCCCGGGACCTTGTTCAGGTCGGCGCCGATCTGGTTTGTCAGGTCCAGGATCCGCTCAACGGACTCGTTTGCCTCGCCAGCTCGGCGCATACGCGAAGACGGTTTTTTACTCATACTCCTTGCACCCTCAAGCCGTCCCAGTTCATCTTCCTCCCTTTCCGTTGACACTCCGTTCCACGGTGCCCCGAAAGTCAGTCCAGCGCAGGGTTCATCGGGCCCCCGCCTTCGACTTCAGGCTGAGCAGTAGCTCAACTTCCCAGGTGGCCAGCACGTGACGGTCCCGAAGGTACGGCCACGCCTCCCGGCGAGTGCGCCGGTTACGCCACAGCCTCCAGGCGACCTTCAACCTGGTCCCCACCGGCACGTCTCGGGCTCGGTGGAACTTTCCGATGAAGCGCTGCCCGCCTTCACTCTTCACGTCGCCCCCTTCCTCTCGATCGGCCCACCCCGGCAGGACGTCCCGATGTACGCCCGCCCGCGTGTACTTCGTCGTCGCCGTGCGGCTGCACTGGAAGCGCTGATGAACCCACCCCTGAATGTCTTTGTCCACTTCGTCCGGATGTCAGTCGTTTGCGAGGGAATCCTGGATTCCCAGAAAGGGGGCCAGGGTCGCCAGAGTGACCACCGTGGCGGACGACCACTCCCCAGGCTCCCTCTTCAGGAGGTCCCAGTAGGCGTCGGCCACCGCTCCGATCTCTCCATAGTTGCCCCGCACCTCCAATACCATGGCTGCCGCAAGCCTGAAATCGTGAGGGATGACGAAGTCTCCGGGGTTGTAAACCCCCACCTCGTGGGCCGCCTTGAGGAACACGTGGCGACCGCCGTGCGGCAGGTTGCCGTCCGGATGGCGGACCAATCCCGCCTCTTCGGCTTCCGGTGTCCCCATAGTTCGATCGAGAAGCTCCAGGATCTCACATCGTCACCCTTTCTTTCCGAATTGCATCATCCTTGTACAACGACGACATCCTGCCACGCTTGAGCAGGTTGGCCAGGTTCACATCCTCGTCGATCGTGCCCTCGCTGACCAGGCGCCATCGCTGCACTGGAGACTTCTGGCCAGGCCGTCGCAAACGCCCCTCCGCCTGTTGGTTCTTCACTTCATCTTCCGTGGGGGACGCGATGACTTCGCATCGACAGACGTCCTTCAGCCAGTCCACCCCCTCCGATAGAGACTGGAGCTGGGCGATGAGCACCCGCCACTCGGTACCGAACCCGGCCTTGATCTTCTCTCTCTTGGTTGCCGTGGCCTTCATGGTCCAGGAGACGGCTTGGCTACCGAGCTTCTTCTCCGCCATGCGGGCCCACTTCGCAGAGTGCGTCCACACCAGCAGGGGCTCACCCTCTGGAAGGTCTGCCAGGATCTCCTTCACCGCGTCCAGCTTCGGCTGGGCGGCTTCTTCGTCGTAGGAAATGTCGAGGCCGAGCTCGACGTCTTCAAACTCGACCCCTTGATCCAGCTTTGCCTGCTTTGCCAGGGCTTGATCGAAGCGGGTTTCCTCCAGGTGGCGCTTCTCGGCTGTCATGTCTGCACAGTGGGTACCGAGGAAGTCGGCGACGATCAGCGCGATGCACAGCAGTCTTGCTACTGAGAGCTGTTCATCGAAGAGTGCGGCCGGGTCTTCCTGTGCTCCGTCGGCATGGTCGTCGAGGTACGCCTGCCACGCCTGCATGACCTTCTGCTGTGGACGGTTGAGCTTGTAGTCGATCCGATGAACCGCCTCCTCCGCTTTCAGTGTCCCCAAAGCCGCCTGGCGCAGCCGAATGCGCTGCTCGATGGGCAACGGCGTGGCGACCGGTACCTCACCCAACCACGCCAAGCATTGATCCTCGAAGTCCCGGTACTGCTCCTCCTGTTCCGGCGTCATGGAGACGCGAACTTCACGCTCAATTACCGGAGGCAGTTGGTCGTAGACCTCCTCGGTCCGCACGCGCACAACAGCTGGAATGTCTTCCCAAGTGGACCCAGGACGTATTTCTTCCCCGATGACGCGAACCGGCGTCGGCGCTCCTCGGACCCCCTCCTCGGAAACGTGGAATTTTTCGTTCGCCCAGTCCCAGAAGGATGTGTACTTATCGGGCCAGAGGATGTTCAGAATCGCCCAAAGCCTCTGCGGCTCATTTCCGCCCGGAGTGGCTGACAGGCCGAGCTTTCTGCCCTTGATCAGCTTCAGCACATGGTACGGAACGCCATGCCGATTACAGGCGCGATGCACTTCGTCCATGATTACCAGATCCCAGACACCCGTCCTCGTCCAGGGTGGCACCTGCCCCTTACTGATGGCTTTTCGCGTTGCGGCTGCCGTTACCTTTGGGTGCGCCGCGTTGGCGTTCCTCCCTCGGGAGGCTTCGCGCCTCGTGGCCTCCGGAACCCCTCCATGCATGGCATTCCACCCGATGATGTAGACACCGGGACGCTTGCGCGTCATCAGAGACCAATTTTC
The DNA here is from genome assembly GCF_024295805.1 of Streptomyces cucumeris. GTDB lineage: Bacteria > Actinomycetota > Actinomycetes > Streptomycetales > Streptomycetaceae > Streptomyces > Streptomyces cucumeris. The sequence continues at coordinate 118,035 of NZ_JANCLX010000014.1, read as the reverse complement.
AGTGTCTTTCCGGTGTGTACCGACTATGTGCACCCTGTTGCGTTCGCCGAGCGACGGGAACTGCTCGACAAAGGTAGAGCGCCAGTGATCCAGGATGGTGGGCGGGGCAACGACCAGAATGCGCGGAGGGCGTCCGAGTTGGAGCAGTCTGCACGCCTCCACGCTAGTGAGCGTTTTCCCGGCCCCGAGGTCGGATGCATTCAGCCCGCCCTCCGCCAAGATGCTCACAGCCTCCGCTTGGTAGGGACGGAGCGTTTTCACTCGCCAGTCTCCTGATTGTCGAGTTTCGACTTGGGGGCGGATGTGGTGGCGCTCTTCACGTACGCCCTTAGGTTCGATGCCGCATCGTTCGAGCGCGCGAGAGTGTCGGATGAGACGTCCCCGCTAACGGTGACCCAGCCGTAGTCGCAGGAGATGAACCCTTCCCGTGGGATCTGAAAGATCCATCCGATCAGATTGCCACTGAAAGGTCGCTTCACGGGCCGGAACTCCTTTGCCTTCGGGTGCTTAGCCAGGACGAGTTCTTCGTGAGGAATCATGGCGTTTCGTCTCCTTTTCCGATGTCTTTCATGAGGGATCCACGATCATTGGCCGAGCGGAACGTCAGTCACCCGTCAGCACTTCACTGTTAGCTTCGTCCAGCTTTTGCTCGAGGAACCGAACGACCCCTTGGAGCTCGATCCCTTCGTCCACGGATCGCGGCGTCGCGGACGTTGCGTCAAATATGAGCTCTCGAATGAGCTCCCGTCGTACGGCCGGATCGATTCCGCGTACCTGAGACATGAGCCCTCCTTCTTCGTGGGTCCTCAGTGGAACCCGACGAGCCTCCATCGGCTCGGGGAAAGGTAGTGCGCTGGGTGGTCGAAGCGCTGGCTGCACCCCACGCAGGATCCGAGGCCGAGGAACCAGTGTGGACCCGGAGCACTGAGGCTGTCTGCACTTTCTCGATGAAGATCCTCAGGCTCCCCGCATCTGGGGTAGAGACAGAGCGTTTCCCCCCGGAAGAAGTGGTCCGTTATCACTTCGCCGCCCTGAGTGCGGCGAGCGCCAGCCGGTTCACGCCTCGCCGGAACGGCGCGACTCGCATGGCCGCGACACCGAGGGCGAACACCGCCGCCATCATCAACGCGCCGACGTCGAGGGAGCCCGTGACCAGAGTGCCGAGTGCCCCACTGATGCCCGCGAGAGCCATCGTGAGGGTGTCATGCACCACGAGATGCTTCTCGAGGCGAGGATCTTTCATACCTTCTCCCCTCCGGTCCCACCCAGCAAAGGGATGGGGAAGAGTCCGTCAGACTCTTCTTCTTCCGTTTCACGTGAAACAACGTGAAACATAATCATTTGATCCTGATGGCCGCCGGGCTGCTCCTCCCCTCTGTCCACTGCATCCCAGTGGGCAGAGGGGTTACTGAGGTTCAGGCGCTTCGCGAGCCATGCGCGGAGCTCCGAGAGCTGGGTCTTGTGCCACAAGGGAATCCCTGTTCGCGTATCAGACTCAAAAGATGCGATGGGGATAGGGAAGCGCGCCGTAGGGTGATCAGCCCAGCGAAGCACGTCCCGGCGCTTGACTCCGAGGTGATGGGCCACGCGACCAGCGTCGCAAAACTCCTGGACAAACATGACGTCCCCTTCATTTCGGCCTAGGCCAGTCTATCACGGGACAAGTCCCTGGGCATCGACTGCACCTGATCGATCCCCAAGCCTGCTACATCCACCTGGAAGCAAAAAGGCCCCTCCGTCAGGAGGGGCCTCGCTTGTTATGTGAATCAATCGTTGCACACGCCTTCTGCTACCGGCGCCTGGTTGTGTCGTACTCTCCGATTGGCGTGCCCGGCTGTGGGTTTTCTACCCTCTGCGGGGGGTTCGAGGTGGAGTGCTGCGACACCGGAGGGCCCAGCTCCACCCGCTGCGAGGCGCCGTCCAGGGCTTCGGCGTCAGTCGTCATCACGAACCTCCGGGTACCAGCCCTCCGCCTTCCGGGTGCGGTATTCGTCCAGCTCCTCCCGCGAGAGGAAGACGTGGCCGTCCTCGAACGCCAGGAACTCCATATCCTTCTCCTTTCCTTTTCTCGGGCATGCGCCCCGGGGGCGCCCTTCACCCGCTCTAGCCATCGCTTGTCAACGCAATGCCGACGATGGCGCCGTTCAGCCACTCAAGGATGCGTACGTGGCTGAAACACAAAAGCCACGAGTGCGGGAATCGCGGGGGCGAGATTCCCGCACTCGTGGCGGCTTGACGAGTGACCCGCAATGGAGGGGGTCACATTGGGGTCCATGGCAGGAGTCGAACCCGCACCTCCGCTCGCCCGACACAAGCGGCGTGCCACCGTTACACAACATGGACCCCCCGGCGAAAGCCGGGGTTCGAAGTCCGCTGACGACAAGGCTGTGCTGCCCTTGCCGCCGACAAGCACGGACTTCTTGATGGCTCGAGAGGACCGGGGGCCGTGCTGTGCCTGTAGCTCGCGCCCCCGGTCCCGGTTGGCGAAGAGGGACTCGAACCCCCGACCTCGGAATTATCAGTTCCGCGCTCTCACCAGCTGAGCTATTCGCCATCACCCCGCCTGAGGTGTCGGACTCACCTCAGGCGGGTCTGTGTCCCAAGGGTGGTCATATCACCCTTGGAGCTACCGTTCTCGCGATTACATCGCTTGAACTAGTTAAAACTCTACAGCTACCTGCTGGCCTAGGTCAAGTACCTGCGACCAAATCCCGGATGCCCGACCCTCGGGACTCACAAGCCGAGACTGGAGCGCATCAAGCGACCCATGAGCTTGGTCTTGAGTGGATCCGACGCTGGAGCCGTGAAAAGGCCCTCGGTGGCATCAGCCTTGCCTCCATGGGCTTCCTTGCGGTGCGCCCGGACAACCCGGCGGAGCGCCAAGGCGTTGGGGGTTTCACTCGGCAGCCAACCCATGCGGCAGCACGAGTAGTGATAGACAACAGGCATTGAACCTCTTCTCAATTAGTTGTTAGTCGATGACAGCAAGAGGGCGGATCTAAGCCGCGAGCCTGAAGGTGTCCCCATCGGCGATGACCAGCCCCTCACTGGAAAACGACCGCAGGAAGCGCATCGCCTGATTGGTCCCACACCCCGTATGCGACGCAAGCAGCTCTGGCGTCCACACCGAATCCGGCTGAGATCCGAGCGTCCTCAGTGCGACATCCCTGGGGAACTTGCCGCGACCCTGATCAGGATGGGCAAGGAGGCCGAGCATCTCGTCGGTCATCGTCCACGTCTGAATCAAGGACGGACCGTGACCACCGATGTAGCCGAGGCCACGATTGCGATCATCGGCCGTCAGCCGATGGGGTCCATAGTCGGCGTCATCACCCAGGGCGACCTCGGAGTGCTTGCGCTTGCTGACGCGAAGGGAGAAACGGTAGTCAGTGTTCGCGTCGATGTTCGTGTCCACGCCCGGGTTGTTACCTGAGACGATCGGGTACTGCGTGGCCCACCACAGAAAGACGCCCCAGGCTCGGCCCATAGACGAGATCTTGATCAGGTTGTCCAGGGCCCCCCCCTTGTCGACCGGGGCAAGGTCGCCGTCCGAAGCGAACCCCGCCTTCCGCAAGAGCTGAGCACGCAGGCGGTCGGCGCGACGGCACTCGGCCAGGAGCTCGCGACCTTCATCAATCACGACAATGCGATAAGGGCCGAACTCAGGGCGCCACACTGTCGCACCAGCCTTGCTCATCAGGTCGGCGCGACGGGACAGGTCCTCCGCGCATTCCTCGAGGATGTCCGGAAAGTCCCCGGGAAAGTATGTATGCACAAGCCCTTGCCAGCGCTTCCCTTCGACCATTTTCGGGTCCAGGTAAAGCACTTCAAAGTCCGGGTTGAGCGCAAGGGAGGCCATCGAAGGGCGCATGGCCCACGACTTGCCGGAGCCCTTTGCTCCAGAGAACTGGATCTGAGACAAGAAGGGAATCTCTACAACCTGGCCCGTGACGGAGTCGACCCCGATCCCCTTGCGTCCGGGATGCCAGAGCATGTCCATCTCTTCGGTGACTCGCCTCGTGCGGATCTCCAGGCGCACGCGGGTAGCCCGTCCGCCGGGCAGCACGACAAGCTGGTGATCGTCCTCTACATCGAAAAACAGACGCAGCTGATCAACGCCGTCCGAGACTTTCTCCATCGTCACCCCAGAGAGCATGAGGTCGGCCACCACTCCAGAGCGCGCCACGTCCGCCCTCAGTACGGAGATCTCCCTCAACCATGGGGCGGGTACGCTTTTTGAAGCCCAGCCAGAACGCAAAACCTCCAGGATCCGCGTCTCCTCTTCGGTTGGAACCAGCATCTCGACTCTCCTCGATTCTGTTCATGGCACACAAAAAGCCGGACCCGGGTGTGGGGCACCGGGACCGGCCTGCGCGTGGGGGGTATCAGTGGGTGACGGTAACGGAAGCGGGGAACTCCGCCTCATCCTCGTCACCCATCTCGGGGACGTCGTCCACCTCAGGAGCGTCGTCCACCTCGGGGGCTGTACCGGCTTCAGCCTCCAGTGCCTGGATCATCTCGCGGACGTCGCTCTCGGGGAGGCCGGTCTCCACCACCACCACCGGCACAGGGTCGACACCCAGACCCTTGGCCTTCTCGACCAGGGGCTTCACGGTGTTGTCGCGCACCGTGTTCTTCAGGGCGACCGCCCAGGGGGTCCCCTCGCTCGCCGCCGCCGAGAATGCATCCTCGGCGAGGCTGAGCAGGCGCTCGTCCTTGATGTTGCTGGCCGGGTTGTTGAGCGCCACGCTCACCTGGAGCAGGACGTACTCGCGAATGCTGGAGTCGTCCGCTCCGGGGAACTGTCGCTTGGCGTTCCGGGCGAGGGAACGAACCGTAGTACCGAGAGACACGTTTTCTTCCTTTCCGTCAACAGCTTTCAGACCGCTCGCTGTTCTTCGTGAACAGCATAGCACGAGATGGCCTGGGCCACTACTTCCTGACGGATCCCTTGGGGTTCTTCCGGATGGTTGTATCTGCCGGGTTCGAGTTCGCGTACTCCAGCAGCCGGGGAGAAACCGTAAACTTGACGGCCTTTCGGCAGGGCATGTGTATGGGTGCGCCCGTCTGCGGGTTTCGCGCCCGGCGGGACTGCCGATCGATCAGCGAGAAGCTGCCGAAGTTCGTGACGATGACAGACCCGCCCTGGGCGACCCGTGAGGCAATGACGTCAAACAGGGTTTCCACCGCCTCGTACGCGATGGAACGGGCCATGCCGGTACGACTGGCGAGAACTTCGGCCAGTGACCCGCGATTGAGGCTCTCTGGGAGGGTTTCCGTTGTGCTCACGTATGGCTCCTTTCCTCAACTGCACCTATCTTAGCACTATTTGAGCACCAAGTTCCGTAAGTGCGCTGAGTTGTGCTAGTAACGGTAGGTTCGGGAAGAACAAGAGTACGCCGCCGTCTAGTTCATTGTTATACCAACCCTGATAAAAATCTAGACATGCCGAAGGGGACCCGGTACAGACCGGGTCCCCTTCGGCTTAGGTACTACTTACTCCGTCGGAACCAACCGCCCGACCGAGCGGGCGTAGCATCCGAGGCATTCCGCTGATGACTGCGCGCCCGCGACCGCGATGTTGCGTCACGCGAAATGGGTTGCGGATTGCGCCAGTCGAACTCCTTGAGCTGGTCCTCGACCGAGGAGCTCCCCGTGCTGCGACGCGCCCCCTTCTCCTCCTTCTCGCGTGCCCGCTGGGATGCCGACTTCATACCCTTGGCGGCGTACTTCTTCGCCAGCTCCTGGTCTCGACTACCCACTGCTTCCCCTCTCCAGAATTTCCAGCGGCAACGTGGCCGCCAGCACAGCCTTTTCGCTCTCGTCGTTCGCGTTGAACGGTTCATCCAGGACGAGCAGAGTCGCCTGCTTGACGGCCCCCAGATCCCCCTGCAGTTCGTGCTCGCCCATCACATACAGAGGCCCGGTGAAGACCGTGATTGCAGTGCGTGCAACGACCACGGACCCATCGATCCGGGCAGGGTGGACGTCGCCGGGGTGCATGACGTACTCGGCACCCTGCGCCTCGAGGAGCAGTCGGATCCGAGCCCTGTCTTCCTCGGTCCGGCAGTACAGAAAGACCGCGAGGCCGGATTCGTCGTCCGACAGCACGGCGGTCATGTCGATCTCGATCACCGAGTTGCCATGTTGTCGGGGTCGAGTGCGACCGCCTCGGTCAGACGTCGCCCTCCCGCCAGCAGTACCAAGGCGCCCGCAGCCGTCAGGCACGCCCATACCTTGAGCTTCCGCATGCCCTCTCCCTCCTCTTTGGATATCCGTCGAAATCGCACTTGGTGACGGGGGTGTACCGGCGGCCGGGCCCCCTCAAGACAATGCGGGCCTGGACTCATGCGCAGTCCAGGCCCGCGACAACCCTCCGCTCACGGCCGGAGTCATGAGCACTTCTGTGCCGGGCGGGGGTTGGGGAATATCAGGCGAGCGCCCCTCCCAGGGTCTTCCTCTTGTGCTTCGCCAGAAGCGTCAGCACCTCCTGCGCCCACTCTCGCGTCTTACGTCGCTTTGCCGCCGTCTTGAGGCGGCTGCGCAATTCCTTGAGTGCGGCAGAGTCGTCGAGGCTGTTCTTTCCCGCTGCATCCCTCACCATCCGCGTGAGGTTTGCGGCGGCCTCATCCGAGAGACCAATGGTCAGAACCTGCGCCGCCGTGTCGAACCCGAGGGGCTTGATCTTGCCGTGTCGGCCGTTGCTCACCTTTTGATCTCCTTTCCGAGGCCGCCTTTTCTGGCGACACGAAGCACTCTTCCATAAGTGGCCTAGGCCGTCAAGTCGTGCTTTCTGGGCTAGACTTGAAGGGCTGGCAGTGGAGCCCACTCCATCCGGGAAAGCGAAGGCAGATGACCCGCTGAGCAGGGCCGCCGCAAAGGCCGCCGTGCTCGACGACCTGGGGGCTCGACCCCTCAAGGCGCCCCTCATCGCCCGCCCGCAAGCCCCGCCCTGCGTGTCGAGCCAGTGACTACGCTCGCTGTGAGCGCTACGAGGATTGATCAAGCACGGCAACCGACCGGCAGGCCGCACCCCCAAGAGGAGGCGTGACCGTAGGCCAGCAATGCGGAACCGAAGAGAAGGGGAGGCGCATGACCAGCACGAGCCCCGAGGCCCCTCCGAACGCCACATCGAAGGGGCCTCAAGTGAGGCTCAGGGGTCGGGCCCGGCGTCGACAGTCGTTCACGAAGGTGCCTGACTGGGTCATGCTCTGCGAGCGGATCAATCCGACAGCTTTCCGGCTGTGGTGCATCTTGCGGAGCATGCAGTTCGAGCAGGGGCCCGGCATTCCCCCCATGACGCTGGATCAAGTCTGCTGGCTACTGCCGGGCGTGAACGGTAAGCCCACCTCGAAGGCGCGGGGGCGCGAAGCCCTGGACTCCCTGCTGAGGGAAGGGCTGCTCATGGACACGAGCGCTCCTGGCACCAGTCCGGCAGGGGCCAGGAGCTACCTGGCCGTAGATGGGCCCCAGAAGGCGATGGGCTGGACCGGAGCGCGGCGCAAGCTAGCCCGCTACCACCGATTGTGGCGCAAATTGTAGTACGGCGGAGCCACCCTCTACGGGGGAAGAGGGTGGCTCCAGTCTCCGACTCCAGAGAGACCCACTCTCAGAATACGCCGAAGGAGATGGGTTTGTCCGCACATGGCAGTGCGACCGAACGGGTCATCCTCGATTACAGCACTCCAGCAACAGCGAAGATCAGTACGACAATCAGCACCAAAAGGAGAATTGTGACCACATTGCTGTCGCGCATCGAAGCTCCCTACCCCACGGCACCATAGAGATTGTTGGCGTCTGGCGTGTACCCCGACAGCGTGATGTTCACCGGCAATGAGGTGTTGCCGTTTGCGGGACTCCGGCAGAACCGGTAGCTCCCCGAAGACAGGTTGGCGTTGCCTGGGGTAAAGGCCGCCCCGAGAGTGGAGCCGCAGGCAAAGACGGGTGAAGAAGTTCCGTTGAATACCAGCGCAAGGTAGTACGCCCCGGCGGCAGCACTGTAGGACGAGGTGAAGTTGATCGTCTTGTTGCCCGCGCTGGTCCATGTTGTGGACAGGTCAGCAGTGATCGCCCGGCGCGTTCCGGAGGTGTCGTACAGACCGGCGAGGTTCTGCCCGGACGTCAAGGTGGATCCTGCCGTGCCGACCACCATGTTGATCTTTGTCAGGGTCGCAGGCTGCCGGACCATGACCTTCAGCAGGTAGATGTACCCGGCGGTCAGAGTGGTTCCGGTTGTGGACGAGTTGGCCGGATCGAAAGTCCACGCAATCAGCCCGCTGTCGCTGGCGGTCCACATGTTGCCGTACGTGACCATCGGCAGATAGATGGCACTCAGGTCGGGAATCTGCGCAGCGCCGAAGGTTCCGGAGGTGACCTGAGAAGCCGGAAGGTTCGGCACCTGCGCAATGGGAATCTTGGTGCCAGAGTCAAGACCAGCCACCCCGTTCGCTGCGCCGCGCTGCGCCACCGCGAGGTAGGCAGCGGTCAGGTCGGGGATTCGGGCAGCGTCCAGCGTTCCCGATGTGACCTGAGAGGCCGGGAGACTCGGCACCTGGGCCAGTGGAACCTTCACGGATCCGTCCAGCCCCGCCAGCCCGTTCGCTGCGCCCCTCTGCCCGGCCACCTCGGCGCTGGCCGCAGCTTGGGCCGCATCCGCCTTGGTTTGCGCTCCGGTCTTGGTCTCCAGGAGAGCCGTATCGGATATGCCGTGGATGCCCGTCGTGTCGGATGCGTGTGCAGCCAGGTCTGGGCCCGTGGCGTATCCATCCAGAACATCCTCAGTAACGAGGGTGGATGTGTCGGATATGCCGTGCACGTTCGCGGTCGCAGCGGCATGGTCGGCGACCTGCCCGGCGCTCGCGCTCACGGCAGCGGACCAGGCTGCATCCGCTTTCGCCTGTGCACCCGCAGCGGTTTCCAGCAGGGTGGTATTTGCGATGCCGTGAACGTTGGTGCCGTCTTGCGCGTGGAGCTCGAGCGCCGCCTGGGCAGCAGCAGAAGCCGAGTCCTCTGCAGTATCGGCCTTGGCCTGTGCGCCAGCGGTAGTCTCCAGGTTGGACGTATCGGGGATGCCGTGGACATTGGTGGTATCGGCCGCGTGTGCGCTCACCTTGCCGGTGGCATCCGCAGCAGCCGCACTGATGGCAGCCGTCTGCGCCGCAGTGGCCGACCCCGCCGGGTCCGCCTCGACATCCGCCGCGCCGAGAACGACCACACCCTGCTTGTCGTTGACGGATTGGACGAGACCGCCTGACCCCGCAAGTGAGGCGAGCCACTCTTCCTCGGTGCCGATGTACCCGTGGGCAACGGCGATTTCGTACGCGGATGCCCCGTCTTCCCCCGGGGCGCCGTCCGTCCCGTCTTGGCCTGAACTTCCCGGCGCACCGGCCTCCCCTGCCATCCCCGTTGCCCCCGGCGGACCTGGAGGGCCAGGAACTGGTACGTAGTCAACTCCCTCCACGTCGACGGACGGGAAATCCGCGATATCGAGTGGGGCACCGTCACCAATGGGGACGGCGAGGAGCTGCATAGACCACGAACCGCCCACGTACTGGCGCAAGCGCCACAGGCGACCCTCGGCGGGCAGCACCCCAGCGGCATCCGTGCAGACCACGTCTTCTGCGAAGCGCCCGTCAGCGCCGAGGTCTACTCGTCCACCTCCCAGGAAAATCTGATCCCCAGTCTGATCCATCCAGCGTTCAGGGACCGGCTCGAGAATGACGTAATGGTCCCCGCTGCTGCCGTCATACGGCTCACGCGTGACCGGATTTACATACTTACCGGTGACGGTCCGCTCTGTCGGGAAAGGCATTCGGTGGCCCCCTTTCTCCCGTCTGGGATTAGTTCTCCGCGCCAACCGCTGCCCATGGTCCGGCGAAGTCTGTGCCGATATTAGATTCCGGAGCGATCTGCGAGGGCAGAGCCGTCCGGCCGGTGCCGTTCGTCGCGAACCGAAGCCCTGTCGCCGCCAAGCCCAAATTCGCAGCCACACCGACACCGGTCCACCCCGAAGCTCGGGTCAGCGTCGGCGGGACCGAAGCGTTGAACACCATTCCGATCCAACAGAACACCCCGGCCGCCAGAGCCCGCGGTGAGATGGTGGTGGCCTTCAGTCCGGCGGTGGAGATCGCTGCATCGACGTTCGTCGCCGTCAGCAGCGCGCCATTTGCGCCGTACAGGCCGACCTCGTTTTGACCGGAGACGGGCGAAGATCCTGAGTTTCCAGCCCACCAGTAGATTTTCGTGGCGTTCACGTCGGCAGCAATGTTGACGCGAATGAGATACAGCGTGCCGCTGGTCAACGAGGTTGAGTTGACCGCTAGCGCGGGGTCATAGCACCAGGCAGCAATCCCGTGAGCGGCGGGTTTGTCCTCACCCAAGGCGTTGCCCGTGACGTTCAAGTTGCCGCCGATGATGCCGCCCGTGGTCGGGAGCGCCCCGATTGCGGCAGGAGTGAGCGGATCGGATCCGCCGACGGCATGGTGGGAGGCGTGCTGGAGCGGGGTGCGTGGATCCGTGGTTGTCGGGTCCGTCGAGCGCAAGGCGATCTCTGACCCCGCCCCAGCCGAACCGAGAGGCGGCTGCGGCCCCGCCGGTCCGGCGGGCCCTACCCCGCCCGCTGGTCCCGTTGCTCCGGTCGCCCCTGCTGGCCCTGTCGCTCCTGCTGCCCCAGCGGGGCCAGCGGGGCCGGTGGGACCGGCCGGTCCAGGCACGGGTACGTACTGGATGCCACCGATGTCGACCGACAGCAAATCGGTGATGTCCAGCGACCCCTCACCCTGAGGGACGGACAGATATTGCGTCGGAGTGTGGGTGTCGCCAATGAATTGGTCAAGCTGCCAAACTCGACCCTCAGGGAGAACTCCGCTTGCGTTGGTACAGACGACACTCTTCTCGAAGCTGCCGTCCGCGTCGAGGTTGACCCGGCCACCTCCGGCAAGAATCTGGTCGCCATTTCGATCTACCCAGCGAGGTGGATATGGCGTAAGTACGACGTATTGATTGCGTCCGTTCGTTCCGTCGTACGGCTTACCCGTAACGGGGTTGGTGTATTTACCCGTTATCGTGCGCTCTGTCGGCAACGGCATCCCAGTCCCCAATCTCGCTGAGAGCAGCCTAAGCGCAGATCCCCCAAAACGGATCCGGGAAGCAGAATGGCCACCCCTCACGGAGTGGCCATTCTTTGGGGTGTTGCGACTCAGAGCATCACGAGAAGCCGTGTCTGCGGCTTGAGCTTCCGGTTCACACTCTTGGACTGGACGTAGACTTCAAGATCCGGATTCACGCCAGCCTTGACCGAAATACTGCCGCCACCCAGACCGGCCTCACCGAAGAGCATCTCGCGGGCGGCAGCACCCGAGAAGATTCGATCGGTTGACTTCTCCAGCACCGCCACTTCCTTGGATGCCTGGACGGTGACACGGGGTCCAAGCTGGTAGTACGCGCAACCCTGCTTATAGGGCAGTCCGTGATTCTGTACGAACGGACGAATCTCCGCCTCGGACTTCACGTTGAGAAGTTTGTAGCTCTTCGGATTGAGCGGCACCAGATTCTTTTTCACGTCGTCGAGCGAAAGATCCTGGCCGACTGCGAACAGGTTCCTGGTTCCGCGTACACCCGCTTCACGCCCTCGAAGGAAGCTCGTGGCGGCCGTTTTCACGGTGCCGATGGCTTCTTCGACGCCCTTCGATGTGTCCGCATCCCAGACCGCGATGTTGCCCGCCGGGAAGCCGTAGCCCTGGGCCGTCCGCTTGGCCAGGACATTCGGGACCAGGATCGCCGACGTCCAGTGATCCGGCAGTGCGCCCATCGCGGTCTGGATGCGGTCGGCCCACTGGGTGAGCTGGCCCCGGTCGTGAACGCCACCGTGCGGGCTGGTGTGCATCCGTCCAGTCAGGGAGCAGCCGGAGGCGTTCTCCTCGCCGTCGGTCCACACGACCTGAAGGAATGAGTGCTCGCCGTATTTCTCGGAGACCTCGCTCTTCAGGTCCTGGAGTGAAGTGACGGTGGCTTCAATCAGGGCTGTCGCTCCACCCTCGACGCGATATCGGCCCCGCATGGACGGCAGGCGCTTGACATCCATGTCCCAGACGAGGCACTCAACCCGGTGGTCGAACTGGTAGAGGGAAATGCGAGTCTCGTGGCCGAGACGATCCGACTCCTCCTGGAGCCCCTTTACGAATTCATCCACCACGCGGACCACCTGACTCTCGTGGCGGTGCATTGAGCCAGAACAGTCGACGACGAGGGCGACGTGATTGACCTTGTGATCGATCTTTTTCGCGGGCATGCTTCCACTCCTTTTCCGTCACTTCTCCAGTGATATCTCCAGACTACCGGGGGGCACTGACAACGCGTCACGACCAGGGCCTTCGGGCGACCCGGAGATCGCTTTGTGGCAGACTGCACATCTAGTGGCGAAACGCCACTCAGGGAGGAAACAGATGAAGGTCGGCTTGACTGGCGGGCAAGGGTTCATAGGTTCCTGGGTTCGCCGTGAACTGCTTAAGCAAGGACACGATGTTGTGGTCTTTGACCGGTACCCGCGTACCAAGATGACCAAGGGTGAAGATTTCTTCCTGGGGGACATTCAGGACCCGACAGCCGTGACCGAGCTGGCGGCACATGTGGACGGGATCATTCACCTTGCCGCCGTGCTTGGCACTCAAGAAACCATCCAGAATCCCCGGCCATCCGCCGCAACGAACATTCTCGGAGGGCTCAACGTTCTCGAGGCGGCTGTTCAATACGGCCTGCCTGCGGTCTACGCAGGAGTCGGCAACGCCTGGATGCGCGACCATGCGACCGGCAGTTACACGATCTCAAAGACCTGCGTCGAAGACTATGCGCGCATGTACAACGCCTACCGCGGCGGCAAGATCTCCGTGGTGAGGCCCGTCAACGCGTACGGCCCCGGTCAGAGCGCAGCTGCGCCATACGGTCCGAGCAAGGTCAGGAAGATCCTCCCCGCCTTCGCCTGCCGTGCGCTGACCGGAACCGCGATAGAGGTGTACGGCGACGGCTCGCAGGTCAGCGACTGCATCTACGTCGAGGACGTCGCCCGCACGTTCGTCGCGGCGCTGGAGTGGACGGCCAGCAACGGTCGGGGCCTGGAGAATCCAGCAGAGGTCGGCCCCGTCGACTCCTGCACCGTCAACGCCATTGCCCGCCTGGTTGCCCAGGCGGCAGCAACTGCAACCGGCCGCGAACCGGTCGAGGTGAGTCATCTGCCCATGAGGCCAGGGGAAGTGCCCGGGGCGGTAGTGCGCGCGGATACGACGACACTCGAGCCACTGGGTATCGACCCCGAGCAGTTCGTGGCCCTCGAGCAGGGCATCGGTCAGACCGTCGACTGGTTTGCAAGTACCTGGCTCCCCCACTGGGAGGGGTAGTGGACCTTGTCATCGTCCCGCTGTGGCGTCGGGCCGGGTTCGCCGAGGCGTGTCTGCGGCAACTGAGGCGGGCCATGGACGGCGGCGTCCGCGTCATACTGTCCGTGGACTGCGGTCACGACGAGGAAACCCTCGCCGTCGCCAAGAGATTCGTTCACGGACATCCCGGTCGCGCTCAGCTTGCAGTGCGGAACGTCGACTACCCCACGGGGAGCTATAACGTCTTCACCGCGATGCGCGAGGCGCTGGACTGGGTGGGGACGGAGGACTTGGTCCACGTCCTGGAAGAGGACATCCTGATCGGGCAGGGGTACTTTGCGTACCATCGCCGCGCCCACGCCTTGGTGCCGAGCGCGTACTCGGTGAGCGGGTGTGAGAACCTCTTCCTGCCTGACGACTGGAAAATGCCAGACCTGCCTGACGCCGTATACCTTTCAGGCGCCTTTCAGGTCTGGGGCTCCAGCTACCGACCCGGACGTGTCGAAAAAATCCTCAGCAGGCTGCGGCCCGGCTACTTTGAGGACATGGGCAGGGCGATGACCGCCGAGTTTGGCGAAGCCAACATGCTGCGCACGGGCCCGCTGTACGACGGCGTGATGGCCAACGACATGGCCCAGCAGGGTCTGCACGTCGCCTTTCCGTTCACCCCCCGGGCGTACCACGCAGGCTTCGAAGGGCTGAGCTACGGGGACATGGCACTCTCCGGCTCCCCCGAGGAGCAGGCTGACGCCATCCTTGAAATGTCCGGCGAAGAATTGAAGGCGCGCTGCACTCTGCCAGGCGCCAGGTTCCGGCCAGTCGATCTCGACCGGACGCCTGGCGCCGTCAGACGCGTAGTGGCGCTTTGATCAACCCCAGTAGACGTAGAGCATCGGCCGGAGCTGAAGCCACATGTCAGGGTCGGTGAATAGGTTCAACCAGGAACAGACGTGTCTGATGTCCGCCGGAACAGCGGGTGCGATGTGCTGCCGTGCATGGTGAGCGTCATTGAATCCCATGCTCTCCGCCAAGCGGTCGGCGGTTCTGCCATACCTCTGGCGACCTTCGTCCTCTCCTTGTAGGCCCATCAGGCGATCAAGGAAGCGCTTGGCCGCCGGATCCAGGCGACGTCCGTCGCGGCTGTCCATGTAGGCCCCTTCGAGGGGGTAGATGCCGCGCTCCAAGGGCACTACACGCGGTTCGATCGGCCCATGCAGCGCGCCCTCCTCAGCGAAGTCGATTGGATCGTCATACCGCGACCATCCAGGCATGCCGACGGGCTGGACCAGGAGGACGTCCTGGCGGCCCGCCTCGTCTTCGCGGGTAACAGGCCACCACAGGCTTTCGCCCTGGGCCTGCGCCGCGTCGACCATCCCAATGATTGACATCAGCTCAAATCGCTCATCAGGATCCTCTTCCTCATCGCGCCGACTCTCCAGGTACTTGAGATACTCGGTGCCGACCTCATCCACAGACTGAAGTAGCGCGTCAGCGTTGACCCTGGAGTCCGTCAGGATTCCGCGCTCGTCGTGTTCGAGGCCAGTGATGCCCCAGCCGATTTTCTTGTGGATCCGAATCCCCATAGACTTCTCCTTTCACGCAGGAGAGCCGCCCTATTGGGCGGCTCTCCTGATACTCCGTAGGACTATCGAGTGGCCACGTATGCAGCCAGCCCCTCCATGAAGTGATGCGCCGACTGATCCAGCAGGTAGGCCCCACCAAGGGGTCCACCCATCTCGTAGAACGGCCCCTTGCGGAGCACCTCGGCAGCCCTGCGGACCGGCCACCGACGGTCGATCAGATAGTGCGTCGCACCCGACAGCGCAAGCGCGGCAGCCATGCTCCGGGGGCGCAGGCCAAGGCCGAGGGCACGGTCCCCAAGGAGGAGCACAGTGGCCTGTGTGGCGGTGTACGAGGCGACATGCCCGGCGAGAGCGGCATGCCCTGTCGCCCCTCGGTCCGTCTTGCGCTTAGCTTGATGATCTGTCTGCACCCAATGATCAGCAACGTCTGCCGCAATTCGGAACAGGGCATAGATTGCAGGGAACGCGGCGCCGCGAGGAACGCGCACGGCCTCCTCCTCAGATCAGTTCTACGACGCCGCTCGGAGCGAGCTTGATGTGCCCCAGGACTTCCAGACGGTCAAGATCCGCCGCGGGAAACGTGGCAGCGACGGTGTCACCTTCGGCACCCACAGGGTGGGCCATGGCCGTGAGCTGAATCAGGGTCTGGAGCGCGCTTCGGGAAAGACCGGGATCCCCATGGTGGGTGGCCCACACCAGTCGACGGATCGACGCTTCGGGGCTGGTTCGGTCCTTGACCACCTGAACGGCAACAACACGGTTCATTTGCTTCTTCTCCCTCCGAATGCCGCAACCTGTTCGCGGCCAGATCGAGCCTCGCACTGCCTGGCGAGGGCCAGAGTCCAGGACTGGACGGTACGGCAGTGCCCTATGTCACATGCGCACTCGGCGAGTCGTCACACCATCTTCACTTCGCCCGGGTTGGGCCGGTAGATGAGGCTGATGCCGCGCATCTCCTCAAGGTGCCGCTCCTCGAACCGGTGCACACCAAGACCGTGAACCTGCACGTCGTGCGCCTGACAGGTGAGACGCACCAGGGCACGCAGTGCGGCGTCACTGATTCCACTGTCAAGCGCAGCCATGCCCAGGCGGCCGAGGGAGTCCTCGACGGTGTCCCTGTTGAGAAATCCGGTGACGGTGATCCAAGTCTCGTTCATGCTTTCCCTCTCTTCATTCTGCGATGGATTCGCAGGAACTGCAACGAATCTCGCAGAAGTCCGCGAAGAGGGCCGCCCACTACTGGGCAGCCTTCGGGTGGCGCCCGTCACTCCGGCTGAGCACGGCCTCGTTCGTGAAGGTCCGGCCGTTCTCGGTGTAGGCAGTCCAGGGCTGCTGGTACCTGTGCCCCAGATTGGACGGGCAGACATACAGACTCGTGCGGTTCAGGGGCTTCCGGTGTACGGACAATCGGCATCCACACCCGAGAGTCACCTTGGCTAACGGGCGGTTCACGTGGCCACCAGCTTGAGTTTGAGCACCGGGGCGGGTGCAATCGCCTGACCCTGAGTCAGGCTCTGATAGCTCGGTTCGGAAACAAGGCCAAGCCACGCATGCCCAGCGCGCTCTGCCGCCCGCTTCCATTCTCCAGAGGTGGCCTCCCAGCTGACGTCCATGCTGAACCCCATAAGGGAAGGCCCTGCACCATCGACCGTTACAAGAACCCCACGATCATGGATTACGTACTCCCCCACCGGGGCGGAAGGCGCAGGAACTCCGGACCCTATGTCCAGGAGGGGGGCTTCATGCTGCAAGAAGATACTGCTCAGTGCCTTACGCACGTTTTCATCGCCCCAGCGGAGCAGGAGAGCGATAACCTCTTGCCCCTCACTGCAGACGTAACGAGCAGTTGCGAGTTTGGCGTTGTCTCCGGGCTGCAACCTCATCTGCATTCCAACGATCCCTTCGGGAGAGAGTTACGAGAAGGCGCGCACCATCTGACCTGCCCGGTCGCTGCGCGCAGACCATGGGACAAGGTTCAGATGCAGGTGGGCCACGCGCTGACCAGCCTCCTTGCCGCGCAAGGAGAACAGCACCATGGGCCGCGGGCTGAATTGCATCAGCTCCGACGCTCGTTTCATCACGGTAGCCGAAACGTCCGGATTGGCGGCAAAGTCACGCACGTGAACCTTCGGCACTACAAGCGTGTGATTTTCCGTCAGAGGGTTCTTCGACAAAAACGCTACAGCGTCTGGCCAATAGTTCGGCATGAGCACCCACTCCGCCGCACGCTGACCAGCCACAATTTCACAGAACGTACAGGGCTCTGGCCAGATGATGGTCTCACAAGACCCGCAGGCGATCTCCTCACCCTCGGGCATCCGGTCTGCGTACAGCGTGCATGCAATCTTCCTGCTCGGCTGCATGCATGGCGGGCACAGAACAGCCCGGCCAGAATTGAGTACCCGGTAACCAACCGGTTCCTTCATTGGATGTCCGTTTCTTTGTGGCGCTTGAGCATTTAGGTGTCCACTCAATTGGAACATGCGTTCAGCGCTCTATCACCTTTCCGTGAATACCACCCTACCACAACGAAGTTGACGGATAGTGCGAATACCACCTAGATGACTCGATAGAGCAGCAATCAGAGAAAAACCACCAAGATCCGACTAAGAAGCCAAGTCGCCCAACCGACCCCAAGGGAGCCACGTTCAGGGCGGCCCCCAATGAACACAGGCAGCCGGTCGGCTACCTGGCAACGAAGGACTACGTGAGAGCCAGGCTGGACGCCGGGACGCAAAGTTGCGGCCAGGACTGCCTCCCCGAGAACGGCCAGGGGCACCCGCAGAACTTCGTGGTGTCATCCGGAGGGCGCGTGGGGCGACGCCACGGGCGTCGAACCGTTCTTGTCATGGACCTGACCGACTGAAGCGCGGACCCAACCCCGCTCACTCACGTCTTCTCCACGCGCCTGACGCAGTGCCGGTGGCGCGCTCGGAGTGCACCTGAACCCCCACCTCCTGCGAATGCCTTGCCGCAGTGCCCGGCCAGTCAGGAGCTTGGGCCAGGAAACTGAAAACGAAGATCCTCATCCGGCGCTAGTCCGCAACTGCGGACCGGCGCCAAGAACAGAAGCCATCGCGGAGCGATGGCGGAAGGGAGGAGAGGTTGCTGCTGCCCGTCTACGGGAGGTCGGCACCGTAGTGGACCTGGCTCCGGCCGGTGGGCTGACAGCTGACGGTCAGCTTACGGGGCCCGGAGGTGCCGACCGTAAGATAGAGAGGATTCTTAACTTCTTGCGTCGGGGGATACTTAATCCACGCAGGTCAGGGGTTTGCCGTGCGTTCACAGATGTGCAAAGGGGTTTGATGTAGGGCGTAGGGGGGTTGCACATGCACAAGCGACCCCTGTACTTCTATGTGTAAGGTAAGCGGGGGTAGAGGGGGCAGCTCGGTGCTCGCCGGGAGAGCGGGCGGGCCAGGGCGGCTTGACGGCCGGTCAGAGCCATGCGTGGAGAAGTTGACCCGGGGTACCCGTGGTTGAGCACGAACAGGAAGCCCCTTGCGCATTGATGAGCGCCACATCCCAATAGCCTTGTGCAATAGGTACGTTGTGTTACCGTTGCTTTACGGAAAGGGGACGTTATGGGTGGGTATCTGGGAAACACGATCAATGTCGAACAGATGGACGGGTTTGCTCGCAGCGGCAAGGCCACGCAGGTTGCGGACTGGGTGATCGTGCTCAACCTGACTCCACAGGCACATGTCCTCTACATGCGGATGGGTCGACTGGCTTCACTCGAGGACGACAAGGGCGTCCGGGTCACGCTGACGAAGCAGCAAGCCGATGAGCTCGCAGGTGGGGACGGTGAAGCCGCGCTCAAGGAGCTGCTGAAGGTGGGCGCCGTTTCGAAGGTTGCCGCATACAAGACGGGCAAGGTCCGGTTTGAGATCGAGATCTACCCGCCCGAGGTTCGCGCCCTGATGGGCGACTATCGTCGCGCCCACGGCCTGCCGGTCGTCACGTTCGGCTAACGCCCAGGCAAAAGAAAAGGGGCCCCGTGGCAGCGGGACCCCTCAGACAAGCCAACACAGAGGATGATACAGAGCCATGGGCGACAGGCCAACTTTTAGTATTGCGGACGACTACGTAGCGATGATGGAGCTGAAACCTGCCGCGCGTACCGTTTACGCAATCCTGAGGTGCAACACCGAGTTCGGCCGCAACGGCGTGCCGACCCATGCAGTGCATGTGACCAGCCTCTGGTTCAGCGAGATGACAGCCCATTGGGAGAAGCCGGTGACTCCGCCGACGGCTCGCCGGGGCCTCAATGAGTTGATCGACAAGGGCGTCCTGGTCCGGCTCAACGAGCCGCAGGACGGGTCCGGGTTTGTGGTCGCCTTCGTGACCGACCCTGGGCCGCAGTACAAGGGTCCGGTCAATGGCTTCGAGCACGCGAAGCGCGTATCTAAGAGGTGTGGGACCAAGGCGCTGTACGAGCGCCGGGACGAACGCCCCAGCACCCCCGCCATTACGGGCGTGAGGGTCGGAGCGCAGCGCGGCCCGGCGAACCCGCCAAAGACGAATCCGGAGCCACCCGTCTGGGAGGAGCCGGGCCGGGAAGAGTTCGAGCCTTTCGGTGAGCCCGAGGCCGACCTGAAGGGGGGTGCCGAAGGACCCGAGGGCTCCCCAGTCAAGACCGGGGAGCCCGAGTTCAACGTCCGGCAGGAGGAGCTGGCCCGTCTGCTGGTCCAGAAGTGTCACGGAAAGGGGGTGAACGGACGAGGGCTTCTCGAGGGAGAAGCCCGGCGCGTTGCCGTCTCCTACGCCGGAAGATTGGACCAGGGCTGGAGTCCCGAGCAGATTGCAAGCAAGCTGGCTTCTCTGGTGTCGAGCAAAATTCACAGTACGGAGGCATTTCTCAAGACGAAAGCCTCCGACTTCGGTACCCCCCCGTCGGGTCCACGCAGCGATGGGGTCGTGGAGATCAATGGTCAGCCTGTTGACCTGAGCTCGTATCAACTCTGGGGTCCCGGTGAGTCCTCACAGAAAAAGCCTGAGATCGATTTCGGCCCTGCCTCTAGCGATGACGAGGCAAAGCGGGACCGCCTCAAGCAACTGGGCCGAAAGGTTCGCCGGAGTCTCTGAACTCCTTCGGAAAGGTGAAGAAAAATGAGCAACGTGACGGACTTCCCCGGTGGCTACATGGCACTGGTGGACGAGGCGACCGAAGGTGTAGTTCTCAGCGCGCTCCTGAATGGTGAAGGCCACCCTCTGGACTGCCGTGAGGAAATCGTCGAAGTTATCGGCTCCTCCGGGCCCAAGGTTTTCACGATTGGGGCCAACCAGGTTATCTACGAAGCAGTCATTGCCTGCTTGGTGGCCGGGACTTCGACATCTCCGCCAGGGGTTACTGCGGCCCTACGGAAGACCGGTGGACTCACCCACATCCTGGCGGATCGGATTGGGGAGCTGGCGTCCCAGTCGAGCGGAGCCGTGGAGGCGGTCAATGGGGCCCGCGTGCTTCGCGACCTGCATCGCAGGCGGACGATTTCGCAGGCGATGGATGACGGAGCCAGCTTGGTCCGCTCCGGCAAAGAGGAGTGCGACGTTGCCATTGCGGATGCCTTCGGCCGCGTCGCCGCGGCAGTGGAGGCGGGTGAGGCGCCGAACTCCCGATACGAGAGGGACCGTCTGGTAGAGGAGGGCCTCGGCGTCATCCTTGGTCTGAGGCAGCGGGAGCCGGGCCTGTTGTTTGGGCTGCCCGACATCGACGAACGCACCACCGGAATGCACTCTGGTGACCTGACGGCCATTGGCGCCCGTTCGGGTGACGGCAAGACCATTATTGGGCAGAACATTGCCCGCTACGCAGGAAAGAAGCAGGACACCCCGACGGTCTTCTTCTCGCTTGAGATGGCCCCAGGCAAGCTGCTCCAGAGGTGCGCCTCAGCCGAACTCGCCATCCCTCATGACGAAATTCGCAGCAACAATCTCTCGATCGGGCAGCGAGAGAGGATCGCCAAGTTTGCCGAGGAGGAGTCTGAGAACCGGAACTATCGTATTGAGTACGTTCCGGGTGCGACGGCAGGGGAAATCTACCTGTTGGCGCGAAAGGCGGTTCGGGACATGGGGGCCAAGCTCTTCGTCATCGACTACGCCCAGTGCGTTCAGACGGATCGCCCTATCGAGAACATGAACGAGCGGATGTCGGAGACGGTGTCCAGGATCAGCGATATTCCGCTCAAGTTGGGGGCTCACGTCATTCTCCTGAGTCAGCTCAAGAAGCCGATCCAGGGCCAGGAAGATAGGGCTCCTGGTGTGAACGACCTGCTCTACGGAACGAAGATTGAGAATGTCGCCTCGACAATCCTGTTGCTACAGCGGCATCTCTTCGAGGGGAAGCCGGGTTCCGAGGCATCCGTTCATACGGTGAAAAACCGGAACGGAACCCTGGGGGAAAACGCTTTGATCTTCGACGGGGAGAGGATGCGATACCTCCCGGCGAGCGCCCGGATGACGGGTGGCCCGTCCTGGTGAGTGAAGAAATCGAAACGGAAAGGGAAGGAAGGGTGAAGCAGAAAGATGAGTACTTCCTGCGCTACTGTTCGGGGATGTCCCGAACGTAGACCCGGGGGGCGGACGTGATACAGGGTGAGTATCTGAGTGCCGACAACCTGGGCCCACTGGGGCGACTCGTGGAGCCAGCGGAGCTGTTGATCCTGGAGCCTCACGATGAGGGGGTGGTCCGCTCGGAGCGCGAGTGGGTCAATGCCCGCTACACGGAAGCCGACAGGAAGGCGGAAGCCGCACGCAATCGGCTGGAAACCGCCCACCTGGGCAGCAAGCGGCAAACGATTCGCGAGCGGTTCGAGGACTGGACCGTCGAGGCCGTGAAGCTCGAGCTTTGCGACCGTTATCTTCGCGCCGTGGCAGGTCAGCTATCGATGGATCGTCAGCAGGCGATCCAGCCTCCACGGGACTTCGAGTGGCGCAATCAGACACCAGTACTAGACGTTGTTCAACGGGTGATTACTGCGTCCGATGATGAGATAGTCAGGGGGGTCGTCTTTCGGGCGAAGTGAGCCCAGGCGATGCAGGGTCGACCTGTGTCTGCTACGGCAGGCGGGGGTTGACCCTGCACGCGTCCCTGGCGGGGCGCCGGGTACTGAGGTTACTCAGGATGGGGGTTTGATATGTCCTATTCCGGCACGCGAGTCACGCCCTGCCGGGAGAGTCATGCGAATGGCCCAGGCCATGTAGTACCCTGACTGGAGCGCGAGTTGGTGGCCGCGCTGCTTCGGAAAGGGTGAAGAATGAAGATCATTACTGGCCCGATCTCCCTGGCCAGACCAGGGTGGGGGCTGCCAGAGGGTAGTGTGACAGCACTCGTTGCCGATGGTTCGGGTGGTCACCCCGACGTGTTGGCGGCGCAGGTGATCTGCGGCGCGGCGGTCTCGGGAGCCCGAGTCCTGATGCTGTTGCCGCAGGCGCGGGATGACGACGAGGTGTGGCGGAGGATGATCACGCTGCTGGCCGACGGAGACCCTAGGTCGGCAGCGCGAGCCCTGGGCCACCTGCCCATCTCGCTCCACACCTCGGGGACCGGCTGGGACAGAGTCCGAGGGGCTGAGCTGATTTACACCCCCGGCGTTCAGATTCGTGAACTGCGCCGGTTGAGGGATCAGACGAACGCCCCAATTCTCGTCACCAACAAAGGGATTGACAGGCAATCGGTGAATTGTTCGATCGAGATACTGCGCGTGAGTGACGACGCCGTCCTGCTCGATTCGGAGGGCGTGAAAGTTTCGGTCGTGTACGACCCGAGCGGCCCCATCTACCGCCCGGCATGATGGATAACGCGACGCCCCGCCATGCGGGGTGCTGATGCCCGGCGGGGAGTGAGGGATACGGATGGCCCACGGGTCAGGGATGGCGAACGTGCTTGCGGCATTTTCGCGACGAGGGTCCAACGTACGGTCGCATGGGGGCTACTGCACGACTCTCTGCCCTGCGCACGACGACCGGACCGCGTCGCTGTCCTTCAGTCAGGGAGAGAAGGGGGCGCGCCTGAAGTGTCATGCAGGGTGCGCAACTGAGGACATCATTGCCGAGCTGGGGCTCAAGTGGGCTGACGTCTTCGACAACGAGACACAGTCCGGGACTAGTGGGCGGCCAGCCGCCGATCTGTGGATGCCGTGTCAGAAGATCCACGGATGCGGTGGCCACAAGGCGATGGAGTACAGGTATGTCGATGAGGACGGCAAGCTGCTGTACGTGGTGGCGCGCTGTTCACGGAAGGGTGAGGGCTGCCAGGCCCCGTTCGCGCAGTGGTATCCGGACCCGTCAAAACGGTACGGAAAGAGCTGGGGTCTGCCGAGCGGTATCCGCCGAGTCCTGTATGACTTGCCGAAGGTTCTGCGGGCCGCCGCTGACGGTCGCCGCATCTGGCTGATGGAGGGCGAGAAGGACGCCGACCGGATGGCGCTGGACTTTCCGGACGAGGTGGCGACCACCGCACTCTCGGGAGCGGGCAAGAGCAAGTGGCGTCTCGAGTACACCCGTTTTTTCGCGGGTGCTTCCGAGGTCATCATTGTCGCTGACTGCGACAAGGCCGGTCTTCAGTATGCGGAAGAAGTCCACAATCACGTCAGCAAGGTGGTTAACCGGGTCCGAGTGGTGTGTACCCCGCTGATGGAGGACGGGGCGGACTTTTCGGATCACCGCAACTATGGGTACGGGCTGGACGAGTTTGAGATCGTGCCCTTCGAGCGGGCCACGGCACGGCCCCGGATGGTGATCGAGGTCCAGGAGCACCACAAGGAGAAGCCCATCCCCTTCAAGGGCTTCAGCCAGGAGAGCCTGGAGAGGTCCATCCTCGGGTCAATGCTGCGGTGCGGCATGGCCTTCGGTCTGTGTGAAGTCGACGTCAGCTCCAGCCCGCAGCTGAGGATCGCGGTGGGCGCCGTAAGCCGGATGGATGCCCGGGGCGGTGTCGTCACCCCCGAGACGGTGGCGGCGGAGATCGAAGCGGAAGGTCAGGGATCTTACAGTCAGATCCTTGCCTACCTCTGCGAGATCGAGCGCGTCGCCTTTGATGATACGAGCAAGCCGGTCAAGGCTGCCCATATCCTTCGTGAGCGGAGTATACGCAAGGGGATCGCCCTCTCCTGTCGGACGGTCGAAGAGGCTGCACAGGATGAGCGCTGGCCCGTTGGCGATGTTCTCGCGCATATGGGCCGCCTCGCCGAGCGTCATGTCGATGAATACGCCGACCTCGGGCGCGAGTACAGCGAGCCGAAGAGCGAGGTCTTCACGGGCGACGTGGCGGAAGAGGTGGTGCGCGAGGAGGGCATGGGCGCGAACGTGAGGACCCTGCGTCCGGCGAGCACCTCCGGGCGGCAGTCGGTGGCGCAGGGCGGGTAATGCTCACGGGCCCTGGGTCGACGCGGGGGAGAGATCAACTCTCCCCCGCGTTTCTGTGTCGGCATCTTCAGGGGCTGACATGGCCTAGGCCATCTGCTATCCTCGAATCAAATGGATCCGCACTTCGCGCGGATCTCGAAGGAGGAGGTAGTCGCGTGGCGAAGCCTGAATGTGACTCCGTCCGGGATTCCTGGTGGGAGGACCGAATCGAGTCGGCCCCCAGTCTCAAAGGGAAGGTCTATCTACTCAGGGACAAGGTGCTCGCCGACATCGCGCGCCTTCCGGAGGGGGCACAGGAGGGGGCTCTGGATTTCGCGCGGACAGCCCTTCAGGACCTTCTCTGTGAGATCGAGATCCGCAGGCGGGAAGAGCGGTGGACGGTGTCGCAGTAGACGAGAGGTGATCATATGTGCGATTGGTGCAGCCAGCAGTCGAGAGGGCCGGACGATCCCCCGCCGGACACTCCGGAGAATCCAGAGAACGAGGACTGAGCGAAACGGTTCGATGCAATCTCAGGACGTAAATCCGCTATGAAATACCAGAGTTCTGTTGTAGAGTGGGAGCATCGATCGACGGATCAATACCTTCCGTCGATCGGCCTAGGGGTGTAGCTCAGACGGTCAGAGCGCCGGTCTCCAAAACCGGATGCCGCAGGTTCGAATCCTGCCTCCCCTGCTGATCTCCAGGGTGCTTCCCCCGTCATCCTGGAGATCTCCGGAATGTGGCGCAGCTTGGTAGCGCACTCGCTTTGGGAGCGAGGGGTCGCAGGTTCGAATCCTGTCATTCCGACTGGCTCGCGCAAGCCTGATTGAGGAACAATTCAATAGCTCTTCTGTAGTCCAGTGGCCCAAGACGACGCGATCGAGGGGATCGAGACCCCGGGAGTGAAGGCTCCGAACCGCTTCGACGGAGTGGCCCCGACGCGTTAACGCGGGTTCAAATCCCGTCAGAAGAGAATCAAAGCCCTTGTAGCTCAGAGGATAGAGCACTGCCCTCCTAAGGCGGACGCACAGGTTCGAATCCTGTCAGGGGTACGACGGTGCGCAGCCTGGACTAAAAATCCACGGCCTGCACATGGGGAGCGAGATGCCATCGGGAGGTCACCCCGGCATTGAGCGCCTCAGACCCCCGAAAGCGAATGACCTTTCGCTTTCGGGGGTTCCGGCTGAAGCGCGCCCGTAGCTCAGTTGGTAGAGCTGCCGACTTTTAATCGGCTGGTCGTAGGTTCGAGTCCTGCCGGGCGCACGTGAATCTCGAAGACGTGGGCGAGTGTTCCTGCTCGTCGAAGAATCCGATGGATTACGACGGCCCCGATCAGGATTGCCCAAGTCATGGCAATCCGTTGATTCTTGGGTACTGTCCGCTGGGTCAGTACGCGGCGTGGCGCGCCGAGAACGCTCGTCTGCGTGCCGAGCTCAAGGAGAACGAGCGTGTCATGCGGGTCCTTAGGCGTCAGCGGAATGAAGCCGAGGCTGTTGTCGGTCGTGTTCGCGAGTGGGTGCGCGTTGCGCCACACGGTATCGCTGCCACGGCCATCGCTCGAATTGTCAATGTTGAAAGTTGAGGAAAGGCATGCCCTCATGGGGAGATGGCTACGCAAGCAGCAGATGGACACATCGCCATCCTGATAACGTCATCACTCACGGATCAACCGAGCCGATCCTGAGTGTGCTCGATTTTCGTGGCTTCGAGTTACGCGATCTCTTCCTTATCGGGATGAACGATAATTGCGGAACTCTCATCTTGCCTACGGAGGAAAGGGCTCAGGAGGCTGCACGAGCCCTGCGTCCTGGCTACACGGTGAATGTCGAAAAAGCCAGGCGAGGTGATGATTGGTGGGCTACCTACGACAGGGCGGAGATCGACGGTGCTGTGGGGTCGCACTTCATCACTGACCTAGAGCTCAAGGATGGAACGATCGTAATTCAGGACGGCCGTTGGATCTAATTGGTTATCGAATTTCTACGCTGAGATAATGTTAAGTGGCGAACAGGGGATCGCCGATGATCGTTAGATATCTGAGCGCTGGAAACACCCTCGAAGAGAGCAATGCCTGCAGGGTTAATTCACTGGGTGTTGTTATCGAGGTGGACGACGACGGCGACTCCGTCAACGATAGCGAGTACCTCATTCCTTGGGGCCGAGTCGTTGATGTTTTCTCTAACGGCCTCGGTTCCTTTTCCAGTATCCCCACGTAGGAGTTCAAGATGCAGAATGGCGGCCAGCAGAATCGCGCCGAGCATGGACTGACGACAGTTCAGGGTTCGATCGAATTTCGTGATCTGGTCATGGCCTGGGATCGTGATGGCTGTTTCGCGTATGTACGCGAGCATGGATTGATCACCCCCGTGTACCGGGTTGTGGCTTCTTTCGATAAGATCACAGCTGATGATCTGTTTCGATCCGAGCATCCGCCGGTCTACATGGAGGACATCGTCACGGCACTGGTCGAAGCCGGTGATGACGCGCCAAAGCTGGATCTCTTCACTCTCTTGTAGTCCATTCACCCCCACCCCGACAAGGCGCAGATAGATTCAGAGGGCCCCGATTTAACGATCGGGGCCCTGCTGTAACCAACGAAAGGAAAGAACGTGGGACAGTACGACGGCGGGCAGTCGCCTGTGGATAGCTCCGGCTGGAGTCGGCCAACCAGCGGCAAGAACGGTGAACCATGCCAGAATCCGGCACCGATGGAACGTGACGAGAACACGGGGACAATGAAGCGAGCCGTCACGCCGGATCCTTACACAAATAGCGACGGCCACACGCTGCGCAACTTCGGCCACGGAGGCAACTGCTCGCGGTGACGGAGGAGTCGAGGCATAAGCGGCGCCCCGATTGGGACACCTGGGCTATAGGCATCGCCGAGGCCGTTTCCAAGCGGGGCGACTGCACCAGGCGCCAGGTCGGAGCCGTCCTGCTCGACGAGAATCACCGAGTTATCGGTTGCGGCTACAACGGCGGTCCGAGCGGCGGCGCCAGCTGTCTTGAAGGCGCGTGCCCCAGAGGTCTCCATCACCTCAGTGGGGACAGCTGCGCTTGCGGAGGGGTCTGGCCTTGCATGCAGGCCGCTCCCCCGGGCTCGTCTTACGACACATCGCCGGGTGGTCAATGCATCGCGATTCACGCCGAGGTCAACGCATTGCTCGATGTCTCGGATCGCCGACGCCTCGAGGGCTCGACCCTGTACATCACGACGGACCCATGTCTCGGCTGTCAAAAGATCATCGGCAATACGGGCGTCGCACGAGTTGTGTGGCCCGGCGGAGAATGGCGCAAGCCGTAATCGCAACGACCAGAAATAGTGTGTCAGAGCGCTCTGGTCGAGTTGTCCTCCACCGGAAGGCACGGCATGAATGATCACTGACCACTGGTTTCACGAAGGCGCCACCAGGTCGGACGGCTACTGGATCTGTGACCGCTGCGGCCAGCATCGGGGTGACCACCTTCAAGCCGAAGGAGACTGGCGGCTGCCGTTGCACGCGGTCACCCCGATGCAGATCAGGCCGAACCACTGCAAAACCTGTGGCAGGCACCGCCGTCACACCACGCACACTCCGTGGCTGTGGGAGCAGCTGACGCCCCCGTGAGAGCACTCCGCCGTGGATGTCACGGCACAAACGCCAATCACCTTGCGGAACTTGGCCAAGCATTAATAGAATGTTGGCATGCAACGCGATGACGAACCGACCATCCTCGCCTCCATCGCCGCCGCGAGCGCGCGCGTGAGGAAGGCTGAGAGCGAGAAGAGGGCCGTCGATTCAGCCGCCCGAGAGGCGAAAGAGCGGGCAAGAAGGGACCGTGATCGCGAGAGGCGCGTCCTCGTCGACCGCGTCATCACGGCCACCCAGAACGCCGTCTCCCAGAAGCTCATCGCCGACCAGGCGGGCCGCACCCGCGAGTGGGTGCGGTTGATGAATCTCTGTGCCGTGGATCCGGGCAGCGTCACCGCTACGGTCTGCGTGTCACTGGATGGATCGGTCCAGGACTGGAGAACTGTCGCTGAGGGGTCGTGGATTGACGTGGCCCGAAAGAAGGGCCTTGAACCCCTGTCTATTGATTCCTTCAAGCCGAAAGACAATCAGGTTGCGCAGGTGCTGGTGCACGACCGGCAGTGGACGCTCCTCCTCGACGGTGACACCGTTCGCGTCGCCGTCGATAACGACCACTACCCCGACCCGGCCTTCGGTGCCGACTACAAACACGAGAAGGAGAGTTGATTATGCGCACTGACTGGCTTGTCGGCGTCAAAGTCGGTGACCCTTTGATCTTGGTGTCCGGGAACCGGTATCGCGGCGACGAGCCCGTGACCGTGTCGCGCGTCGGCCGCCAGTACCTCTACGTCGCAGCCAACGGGCGGGAGAAGCGGGAGCGGTTCGACCGTAAAACGGGCATCGAGAACAGCAATACCGGCGTCCGGGAACGGCTGTGCACGCCGGAGCAGTATGAGGAGATGGACCAGCGGTCGGCGCTCCTGGCGAACCTACGAGACGCGGGGATCGACGTCCGGCATGAAGCGCGCTCGGGCATGACCACTGAGACCCTCAAGGCGCTGCTCGCTGTCATGCAGGCGAAGTCGAGCTGACGCCCTCCCCCGCTCACCGCGCATGGTCCGCCGCACCACCAACACGCAGAGGAGATCGCAATGAGTCGAGCCCTGGGCCGCATCCGCCGCGAGGCAATGGAGCAGTACGGAGACGCCCCCGCCACCCCGACCGAGGCGCTGGACCACGTGCTGCGCGTCTATGTCGACGAGCCCGACAGCCGCATGGTCCTGGAGGCCACCAATGGCATCTACGGCGACGGTGTCCGCACCGGCCTCACGCTGGGCGACCTCCGCGCCGTCCGCGCCGCCCTGACCTGACCGGCCTGAAGGCCGCCCGGGTGCACGGCAGAACCGTGCACCCCACGAGGCCGTCAGTCCATCCCGGCACGGCCCCTGCGGCTGGACCCCCGCCCCGCTGGGTCCGTGACGGAGGCGACTGGCGCGCCGAGTAGAGCCCGCAGCACGGGTGGTCGCTCGAGCGGTGAAAATGCCTGGATCAAGCGTGAGGGATTGTATGTCCTTAAATGAATGGGACCGTGTTCGTCCGCGCGGAGTCGCTGCGATGACTCAACAGCAACGGGAGGCGCTGGTCGACCGCTCTGAATACCACGCCCCCGGAGGCGTCCCCGAGCATTACGGCGAGCGCTTCCTTGCCATCTGCCGCCTTTGCGGGCGGGAGGTCACAGTTACGCTGACCAGCCTGCGTACCAACGACCAGGACCGCCAGCAACTGGGGGGTGACGGCACTGCTCGGCGCGGCCGGTGCTTCCACCCTCGGAATATGAAGCCGCCTCGGCCGCCTGTCGAGCGGCGACCCAACCCTGCCGAGCTACTCAGCGGGGAGGACGCCAGGGCGGTGCTCGCTGCCCTCGGGCCTCAGCCTGCTGATGCTGATCCTGCCCTCCGGCAGGCGTATAGAAGGCTTCGCCGTCTCGCAAAGGGGGATTGAAGATGACCGTGGTTGCCGCTTTTCCTGCGCCATCCGCACTGCTCACTCCGGATGGGGATGCAAGGCCCGTCGAGAAGGCCGCTGTTGACGGCATCGTGGACGGTTTCGAGCCCGAGACGTTCCTGTGGATCAACTTTCATCGGCCCGACGGCGGGGTGCGCGTCTGGTATGCGTGGACCGACGGTGGCACCGTACTCGGTGACCGGATCGACGGTCTCGCGCTTGCCACCGGGCTGGACTTTGCCGACTGGCTGCACATCGGCGACCGCTACTGCGAGCACTCCACCCGGGGCCGTATCGCCATCCAGGCATACGCGCTCCGCCCGATCCTCGCCGACGTCCAGAACGGTGTACGCGGACCCGAAGACCGCCGCGACGGACTGCGGCGCGTCATCGCCTGCGCAGCCGCCAAGACCGGCCAGACTCCGCGCCCCGGCGTACCCCGCTGGCTCGGCGTCGGCCCCACCCTGCTTAACCGCAAGCACTGATTTCCGAGGAGGACCGAAATGGCTGATTCATGCATCTGGAACGTGCAGAGGTGGGACCAGACGCTGGGCGTCTACCTCAATCTCCTTGCCGCCAAGGAGCACGGCAATCATGTCATTGGCGATTACTACCGCTCCTACATGGACGGCCACCGGGTTCCCGCCAGCCACCGGGTCGTCGACTGGCGCGCGCATTGTTGCGGCCATCTATTGGGCCCTGGAGCCTTCAATCACACCGCCTATCCGGATGTGCATGCCGAAGGATGTCGGTATCAAAGTCGAGCCCCAGAGCCGCTGGTTCTCCGTCCCTTCTGGACTGCCAGCGGCGCGAAGGTTAGTACCGGTCACGTCAGTACCAACTGGGAAATTTATCAAGCAGTGGCACGCGATACGTTCGACCCCGGTTCCTATTATTAGGAAGCAAGGATGCCGTTATGACTTTCTCCGACCATGACCATCGCGCCATGCAGGCTCTCAGTGAAGCAGGGGCTCAGTGCGGTACGTGCGGCGACGAGCCTGGAGATCGCTCCTGTTCCGAGTGTGAACGCTGCTATCGACGGTATGTGACGGCGCTTCGCGGGGCCGGTTGGGCTCCGCGTGCTGAAGTCCTCCAGGGGGAGGCCGCTAGGCTGACGATCCGCGATGCTGCACCGCTCTGGGATTCGATCAACAACGTGCTGCTGGCGTACGGGCACTACAGTCCACGGAGTACCCGGAGACCGAAAAGATCTTCACGATGGTCCATCGGTGCTTGTGCAGCCGGGCCGACCTCGGGTCGGGCTCCTCGTCGTCGAATGAAGGTTCCTCTTTCGGGATGGCCTAGGCCGTGTTAGGGTGGAGTATCAACCACCGTGCAGCCGGGGCGGCTTCAGGGGGGCGAAGAAATGAATCGAGCCCGATGAGGCAGATCGGCGAGGGGGCCCATAAATGACGGAATACGTTCACCGCAGGGTTCCCGAGCGGACCGCGCTGATCGTGGCCGAGTTTCTCCATCCGGTGACAGATGCCCCGATGGTGACTTGGTATCAGGTCAGCACCCTCCGGGGCGAGGATGCTGACTTCTACTCGTCCAGCAAAAAAGAATTCCGGAGCTGGTTCCGAATCCTCCGTGATTAAGGAGATTGTGGAATGCACTGCATTGACTGCAACAAGTCGCCCAACGAAATTCCGGAATATATCGAAGGTGCCCGGATCGAGGGCGTCTCTCCTGAAGAGTTCGTTGCAGCCGACGAGGGAACCTACAACCGGAAAAACGGGCACTTCCTCTGCACTGACGACTACATCGCCAGGGAGGCGAAGTCGGGTCGTCGGCTCGTCGGATTGAATGGGGCGCAGTGGACCGCTCCGTAGATCGCACTATCCATGCGGTCGGTCTGCACCGGGATGAATGACTCGATAGTGCTCATCCAGGGCGGCCCGGCCGCCCTGGATGTGAGCTCCGCAGTTCACCTCGCCGCAGCTCCAGGAGGAAGGCTCTCCGTTCGCGGCCAGCAGCTCGCCTGCGCTGACCCGCTCGTACCGGTATCCCGAGCGGGTCACACCCCAGCGCTGTTCCCTGCCTGTCGTCATGATGGCGAGACTAGAGGGCCTGGTGCCAGGGTGAGCGTCCTTCGGGAGAAGAGGAATCATGTGCAGCGACGGCCCCTCCGGCTCTGCCGAGTATCTCTACGGCATTGAATCCGGATATTTCGACAGTCATGACGTCTGGCAGTCAGCCCAGGTCGTGTCATTTCGGATCACCAAGAAGACGCCGAAGCGGATCTACTACCTTCGCCTTGCATGTGGACCCCACGAAGAGATCGGGTACGTGAACCGCCGGAAGCTCGAAGCCGACGGCGAGATTCGCTGCCGATCCCGGTGCTCAGGGGAGCCCGACTCCCGGCTCTACCTCGCGCCGCCGACCATCAACCAGACCCCACCCGACGGAGATCGGTCATGAGCGCGCCTCCAGGATCCCGCATCGTTGCGGTTCGCAACTCGGATGACGCCACGGTTTATGTCTATGGACGAGGCGTCTACGCTGGACACTTCCCCCGCCCCGGCTCCGGTAACTGGACTCCGGCTGACTATGAACGGGCCCAGAACGCAATCCTCGCCAACGAGTCCCGCATGGATGACTCCTGGCTGTCGGCCCACTGGGACAAGCGGGTGTCCGAGGGTAAGGCAACGCGCGAAGAGGCTGACATCCGTGTCATGGAAGGCTTGGCCAGTCTGGCTCGCGAACACGCCAAGCCTCTGGAGCAGCGCGCCCGCGAACTGCTTGCCCAGATGGACCTCAACCCTCGGCTGGATCTGGACAATGGGTCCACGGTCTGGGGGTGTCAGTGCTGGTGGATGCCCGAGGGAATGTTCGCTGAGTTCACGGGAGGCCGCACGGTCGTCGAGGTTGCGCCTCCGCAGGAAGAGGGGGGCTCGTGAAGCTGATATGTCCGGGGTGTCACAAGGAACGCAGCGCTCGGATGTACCTGTGCGCGGATTGCTGGTGGCTGCTCAAGCCGTGGGTCCGTCGGGCCCTCGTGAAGCGCGACAATCTGGTCTCTGCTCGCCTGGTCCTGCTTCGCAGACAGCTCGCCAGCGGCATTCCGGTGGAAGAAGTGGAGATCTCGGCATGACGATGTGCACCTGGGCCTGTGACTGCAGTGTGGACCGTCCAGCACGCAAAACGGTGCCCGCCGATCCTGACGACATCCCCATCGAGATCACCAACCTGACGTACACCGCACCTGGTCCCGTCATGTCCCAGAATCAGGTTGCTGAAGTGCTGGCCCACTACTGGCCTGCGATTGAAAGGTGCATCCGGCAGCGGATTGCCGAGGAGGGTCAGTGACTGGAGACTCGAGATTGAAGTACTTGAAACTCCTCAATCAGGATCGAATCTGGCGAGACTCTGAAGGCGTGGAGCATCGGATCGAGGAGATGGATCCAAAGTATTGTCGCCGAGTGGTGAGGCTATTGCATCGCAATCGTGAGCGACTCGTCACGTTGATCCGGGTGGAAATCCTTCAAGTGCAATACCCGCCCACGCTCACTCCGGAACCTGAAGAAATTCGGGTTCTTGCCCGCAATGAGGTCAAGGAGTTGAGTCGCGGATCCCTTGGGTGGATTCACGAAAAACCCCTAGTGAAAGCGCTGGAGCGGCGGGGATGGCCGGGCAGGGGGAGTTCAAAAACGGAAAGGTAATTGAAATGAAACGTCCCGCTAACTCGAAGGTCCGTCACGGCATGGCTTCATGCGGTTTCTATGGGTGCACCAGGGATGAGTGCCGAGACGCCGCTGCGCGCGCCCGTGCAGCAAACCGCGCCGATAGAGAGAGGGGTATTACGCGCATAGGACAGTCCGCGGAGCTTGCTTCCGAGCATGGCAAGAAATTGATTGCTGCCGGTATGGGAGTATTGGATATTGCACGAAAGGCCGGACTCCATCGAGACACTGTCTCGCTGGTCATCTCTGGGCCAGACAGAACGTTCCACCTGGATACATTGGAAGCGATCCTTGGGCTACCCGTGCCGTCCGATGACTACGAGTCAGAGCTCCGGGTGCGAATAGATGCAACGGGGGCCCGGCGACGATTGCAGGCCCTCGCTACTCGCGGCTTTCCGCTTCGTCCGCTGGCGCCCGAGATCGGCACCAGTAAGGAGACTCTCGCGGACCTGCGATCTGGCCTACGCAGGAACGTGAGCGTTGCGATAGACCGCGCGATCACCCGCGCATATAACCGCCTGTGGGACGCCGATCCTGGAGACTTGAGCATTTCCGCGAGGAGTGCACGAGATGCCAGGGAGCACGCAGAAAGACAGAGCTGGGCACCTCCAGCCGCCTGGGATGACGATGAAATTCGCGATCCCAAAGCACGACCCCGAGGGTGCCGAATCAGGGAGGGTGAGAGGTTTTATGGCTGAAGTGGCCCTATCGCCTCTCCCCGCATATCGACGGAAAGGCAGGGGGGACGGGTGACCGTTCAGACGGAAAAGATGACCACGCAGGAGCTCAACGACCTGCTGCACGCACATTACATTCGGCCCGCCGATCGCGTTGATCTGGCGGGCGCCGGGGCCGTATACCTCACCGAGGTCACAGCCCCAGGCTCCACTCGCCGGGCTGACGCCGTGCACATTGGTCTGTGGCACTCGCGGGGCGCCGGGCGGATAGATGTGTGCGAGCTCAAGACCTCGCGGGCCGACTTCCGGCGGGAGTTGGACAACCCGGCGAAGGCGGAGGCATGGTGGCCGTACTCCACGACCTTCTCCATCGTCGCCCCCACGGCCGACGTGGCGCCGCCCGAGGAGCTTCCGCCCGGCTGGGGCCTGATGGTGCCCGGCTCTCGCGGCAGGCGCTTCAAGACCCTCGTCAAGCCGGAGGAGCGCGAGCCCAAGCTGACCATCGGATTGCTGCTCACTCTGCTCAAGAACACGGAGACGACTCGGACTAACGCGCTGCGGCAGCAGCGGAACGTTCTGAACGAACAGTTCCGGGAGCAGGCGAAGCGTGAGCGCAAGAGCCTAGGCTCCCTCTCCCCAGGGGAGCGCCGTCGGCTGGAGCGTCTCGATGAGCTGGAGCAGGCGCTCGGGATGGAGCTGGATGCCATCCCTTGGCGCGATCAGATTACCCCTCAGGTGGCCGCCGAGGGCCTGCGGACCTTCATGCAGGGGCAGGCCGCCATGGATAAGGTGCACCGCAAAGCAGAGATCGCCATGCAGTCTCTGGAGCGAGTAGCCCAGACTGCCGCCGACCTGGCGAAAGAGATCAAGAAGACGATGGACGTTCAGGGTTGAGCGAGAAGCGTGCGATCGTGGGCCGCAAAGAGAGATGGAGAGGCATGTGTCGGATTCGGTGAAGTGCAGCATCTACGCGAGCGCCTCTCGCAGAGAGGGTGCGATCCGCTGATGTCGGCGTGGCGCTGGGGGTCACGTGCGCGACACCTCGCTCACGAAAACCTCGATGCCGGTCTCCTCCTGCCAGTCCCGTACCGGCTCGCGCACGCGCGCGGCGAGCTGCTCGACGGCCTGGTCCTCGTCGTCAGTCTCGCCGGGGGTGGTCGGGTGCACCTCGAACTTGTAATGGCTGCTCATGCCTCCACCCCTGTCGCCCGCCGGGTCTTGTCGTGATGGCGGTCACGCCTGTTCTCTATCGACCCGTGGGCCGGAGGTTGATCAAACGGGACCACTCGCCCGCCTGTTCGCTGGCCACCGTGCGGTCAGCGTAGTCGTACCTGCCGTTGCGGCCGTCGTTCCAGACCTCCACCGCGCAGCGGACCTCGCTCGTGCGGGGGTCCCGGAAGCGGGTTACGGACACCTCCTGCTGACGGCCGCCGCCTCGGTTGCGCTCGCCGCCGGTGAGGGACGAGAGGATCCGGCCGTTGCAGATCGCGTCCTCAATCTCGCACAGGTACGTCTCGTCCTCCACGTCGCACGCCTCGTTGTAGCCGTACGGGGAGAGGATGCGCGTGGGCGGTAGGGGTGGAGTGGTGGTGTCGGTGGTGTCGCTCATTGGTGAGCCCCCCTCAGATTTTGAATGTCACGATAGCGGAGGTTATCGGAGGTGTCGGCTCCCTGCTACGTTCTTCCGCAGCCGCCCGGAAGCCCCGGGCAGCGAACACAACGCGAGGCCGGAAGCCCCGGCCCCGAAACAGAAGGGTGATCCCTGTGGGATTCATCGAGAGCTGCGCCCGGCCCGTCAACGTCCGCCTTCTGAGTGAGGACGAGACCGAGGCCCTGACGGCCGACGACGAGGTGCTCGTCCCCTCGTCGGATTTCCAGCCCCACACCGGCCTCCTGGAGCGAGCCCGGATCGCCAAGGAGCGCGGCGGGAGGGATAAGGTCCGTGTCCTCTCCGTCTACGGCTCCGAGTACTCGGTGAGCACCGTCTATGTGCCGTCCGAGGGCGGCGAGGAGAAGTGGCTGCTCAAGGACTCTGGAACGCGCATCTCCACAGCGCTGTTCATCCCCGACCTCGACGAGCCCGAGGCGATCGAGAGGCTACGCAAGGCGCTGCGATCGGAGTTCGGGGGCGGCGTCGTCGAGGTCTGGAACATGCGTTCCGGCCCGGTGCGCGACGTCCGTTGGGACGTCTACGAGATTCGCCACGACCTGGTCCCGGTCGGCCCGAAGCCCCAGCGCGGCAAGGCCCAGACGGAGTGGCGGGAGGTCGAGCGCCGCCTGATCGCGAGCGGCGTCCGCGATGGCCACGAGCGGTACTTCATGGGCAAGGAACAGATGGGCTGGAGCCTGTGCATCGAGATGCACAATCCTGAGATCACCAGGGTCGACACCATCTGACGCGGTCAAGAACAGAGTCCAACCGAGGCTTACATTCACATAGATTGTGCACAACTTGTCACGCTCCGTAAGGATTCAAATCCTTCTTGGAGCATTCATGTTGAGTCGAGTGAAAGGCGTCAAAATGCCTTCGTACCTACCCCTTGAAGACATCCGTTCCATGCCCTACTCCGACCTTGAGCGGTGGTGGGAGGTCGATTTCGATGTCCTCGCCGCGACCGCCGTTGCGGAGGCCACCGGTCGGGTACATCCGACGGTGGTTGAGGCTCTGCAGAGTGAGGACTGGCTGGAGCAGTGGGCGGACGCCCTCTACGCCGCCTCCGGTGAGCTGGCTTCGAGCGTGGAGCGGATGGCATTCCTGCGGGACAGGCGGCTCAAAAACACCCAGAAGAAATCTGGCCAAGTGGTTCAACGCATGGGCCGCGTCAACGGCATGGTGGAAACCCACGTGCGCGAGCAGGGCTGGAAGATGCTCCCCGCCCACCACAAGAACGCTCGCTCGGTTTGCCTGGCGATGCTGGCACGGCATCACCACGAGGAGGCACAGACACTCGCAGCTGAAGAGGTCGCTCGCAATGGTCTCGAGCCCCAGCATCCCTTCTATGGCTTCCACTACGCGGACCGGTTCGATGCGATGGAGGACGCCGTCCGGAGAGGGTTACTCCAGACACCTGTCACCCCCGAGGTGGAGGCTCTCCTGGGCAAGCCTCCGCATGCGCTCACCGCAATCGTCGCCAAGGACGTCACGAGTCAGGGGGATCGCTGCGTCGAACTGAGACACCCGCTGCTGCTGCGTCACTGGCTGCAGGCCCTGGAGCACCTGCGTGACCGACACTGTGAGCTCGCCGGACTCGAGCCGGTCTTCAGCGTGGGGCTCCCGAAGCTGAACATGCGGGATCTCGACCGTATGGCTCATCAAGAGGCCCGCCAGTTGATCAACCGGCGGCGTTTCGTCCGGGCTGTGGCTCAGCGACACAGGGAGCAACTGATGCATGCCCGAGAGGTGGTCCGAGCCGTTGCTGTTCGTCGTGAGGAGATTGAGCGGCCCTGGCGAGAGGCGAGGGGGGCTTCCCGTGCGGGACTGGTCCGTCGGCATCCTGAGCAGTTCCGCGCCCTCATGAAAGCGTTCGAACCCTTCTGTGTGCCGGGGTCGACGGATATTCCCCGAGAGCTGCTGAAGCAGGGAGGCTTGGTCCCGCATCACCTCGTCCCCGCCCTGAAGAAGGCGCTCGCCGATGGCACGTGGCGCCGCCTCCTGAACGAGTAGACGGCGTGACGTCGATATGCCGTCCAGACCGGGATCGAGCAGAGTATGGAGTGATGCAGAGTGGGCTCCGAGTACGCCGACGACGATCAAGCCCTGATCGAAGCGCTCCGCAGGCAGCCGCGCCCAGCCCTGCCGGGCACGATCGAAGCGATGCGTGAGTTGATTGAGGAGCTCATGACCCCGGGCCTGATCCAGAGGGGACTCTCCGCTCCGGAGGCCCGCGTGGAGGCAACCCGAATGCTGGCCGGGCTCGAGCAGAAGGCTCGCACGCAGGAGCGCCAGTCGGGCCAGGACGGCCCTGGCGTGTAGACGCCCCTCGCAAATATCCACACCCCCGCTGATTCTTGCCAGCGGGGGTATTCTCTTCTACTTTGCGCGGACCTGCTCAAGCTGTTGCTCCAGCTCAGGCAGCGCCTTGTATTTGCGGTCCAGCCAGCTGCGCAGTTCCGGGTGTCCGGGTTCGGCGTCCAGCCACCGCTCGTAGAGACGGATCCGCTCACTCAGGATCCGCTTGCGCTCAGCCGCCTCCTTGACCGGGTCCTTCAGGTTCTTGGTCACCCAGTTCAGCTCGGTGCGCAGCCTCTTCGATTCCTTGGGGACGAAGGCGGGCGTGGCGGCGGTGGTCTTCAGGGCGGCGAGCTTGCCCGTGCTGTGCTCCATGGGGAGGCCCGGGGTGGCCTTCGGTTCAGAGCTGGGGCGCTCATGACCCTGGCCTTGCGGGCCGGTGCGTGGCGCCGTCACGGCACCTCGTGATGCCGTGCTGCGGTTCGACCTGAATGCAGAGTCCTGTCGCCTGGCGTAAGCAGGCTGGAAGCCCCCCAGGAAAATCGACAACGGGTTCTCATTTCCCATGCCGAGCACAGATGCGATTCCCAGCCGTTTGAGCGACTCGGTAATGGCCCTGGCCTCGGTGATCCCGATGGGGACCCCGTTGCGGTCCGACAGTGCGGCCACATGTGTTGAGGTGATTGGCCGATTGGTCGCCGTGGCCCACGCCAGGAGCGCCAGGACGGTTACGTCTTCCTGGTCAAGCTGGTCGATCACGGTCGGTGACGGAGCAATGCCAGCCCATGACGGCTTCCCGTTCAAACTCTTCCCCTTTCCTCGTCCCCGGAGTGCGGGGAGGCAGCCATGATAGCGCCGCCAACCCTCGTTCGTCACTCTCGGTTCACCTGTGCGGCGCGATTTGGGGGCGGCGGAAAACCCGGCGTTGGTTCCCTCAAGTTCCGGTTGGTCAAAGCCAGTTGAACCGGATAGACTGGCCTAGGCCGGACGGAAAGGCTGGCCAAGAAAGCTACGGAAAGAGGGAAACGTGCTTCTCGAATCCGGGATCTGGGGCAACACTGGAAACAGTGGCTCCGGTGACGATGGCGAGGTTGGCATTCCAGCCGGGAATCGGGGCCAGGGCTCCGGCAATGCGGGCAAGAACATCAAGGACTGGCGTGCAGGACGAGGTGCGATTTGACGACTGACATGTTCAAGAACCCCGGTGCCCCTACGGCTCCGATTCCGGATTCAGATCTGGCTCCAGCCGGTCTGCCATTCCTTGGTGACGACCAGTCCCTGGACGTGGAGGGCGTGATCAGCATTGGCGCCTCCTGGGACGCCTCGAGCCGGGGGCGGGGTGGAGTCTTCGGAAAGCTCTCACGCAAGGCCGGGTCTGACCTTGACGCAGTTGCCGTGCTATTTCAGGACGAAGAGCCGGTGACGCTGTGCGCGGGCTTCGACGGCAACCTGATGAACCCGCTGCATCACCGTCCGGGAGACGGCGCCATCACTCACTCCGGGGACAACCGGACCGGCGAGGGTGACGGTGACGACGAGGTGATCAGCATCCACCTCGCCACGATTCCGGGAGAGTTCCACAAGATCGTCGTGATGGTCTCCGCCTTCAAGGCGGGCAACAAGGCCATGGGTGACAAGGGGTTCCAGGGCGCGAACAACGTCCTCTTCACCATCTACGACGGCACGGGTGCGTCGGCCGACCCCGCGTTCTGTGTCCGCCCCTCCCTGGTCGGCACCGAGAACTGCGTCATCGTCGCGGTGCTCAACCGCATCAACGACGAGGCAGGACGGCCGACCGTCAGGTGGAAGCTGGAGAAGCGGAAGGTTCGGGTCAACGTCCGGCACGGAGACCAGATGGACCTGATCCGTAAGGCCGCCGCCGCGAACTGACGAGCTGAAGGAAGAGCCATGCCGGAAAAGGTGCAGCTACTCTCCCCGGAGGGACGCAGAGTCAAGGCGATTCAGGCATTGGCCGAAGTACCACCCCTGGCCGCCGAATTTCTGCGGGAATGCAATCCCGTCTGGCGACTGATTCTGCGGGATCTGGTCCAGGATGATGCAACGGAAGACGCAATCCTTCGC
This sequence comes from Streptomyces cucumeris, assembly GCF_024295805.1. Lineage (GTDB taxonomy): Bacteria > Actinomycetota > Actinomycetes > Streptomycetales > Streptomycetaceae > Streptomyces > Streptomyces cucumeris. The sequence goes on along the minus strand of NZ_JANCLX010000014.1, from coordinate 77,830 downwards.
GTGATGCAGGCCGACTGGACGATCGATCGGTCGGCGGCAAATCGATAGAGCATCCCCAAGGAGCCCGCCCCGCCACGGGGCGGGCTCCTTGCCGTGTCCGCAATTACGCTGTCACCTTGAAGGCGATCTCAATACGGGAGGGCCAATGGCCAACGGATACGACACTCATAGCCTCGCAGCGACCGGTCTCGATGAGGCATCCAGCTCCGACGGTATGCCCATGATGGCCGTGCGGGACAAGCGGTACACGCGCAGCGGGATCGGCTTCCGCAGTCAGGCCCGCGAAGCGACCGCGCTTGACCCGGAGCTGATCGGAGAGACTCCTCCCCCGATCATGTACCCCGATGGCTACCTGGGCGGTACAGCGGCCCGCAGGCGGGGTCGGGTCGATGAGTCCAAGCTGCCCTGGGAGACGGCCCAGGAGGCCACAGCGCCGCAGATCAGGCCCCGCGAGGCGCTGCCTCCCTGGCTCGCAGACAAAGAGGGCGACGAGGACGAGGAGCGGGAGTCGGAGCGGCCCGATATGAAGGAAGCCCCCCTCGACGCCAAGCAGCGGGGCGATCTTGATGCCAAGGACTTCGCCCTGCCGGGGAGGAAGTATCCGATCGACACTCCCGAGCGCGCTCGCTCCGCACTCGCCCGCGTGAAGCAGTTCGGCTCCCCAGAGGAGCAGAAGAAGGTGAAGGCTGCGGTGGCGCGCAAGTACCCCGACATGAAGGTTGATTGATTCGCAAACGGGGAGAGACCCGCACCCCTATGGCCGCATGGAGTCGGCCACCCCATGGAATGCGGGTCAGGAACCCCAGGGAAATCGTAAGTCAAGAACCCCTATGGGGCCAGGGCGGGACTTCTGCGAACTGAGATGCCTTGAGGCTGCTGGCGCGGCACTAACGGACGGCCTGGGGTCACTCCCCCGCCCCTCCGAGCCAAGTGAGTATCTGATAGATGTCATGCAGCATCAGGGCACCCTGTATGCCGACATAGAGGGCGACACCCAGGAGGGCAGCGAGAAGCGAGTGGAGAACAGTGCGGATGATCCGCGGTATGGGCATGGGGGATTCCCGCCAGGAAAAGGTGACTTGAGGAGCGGGCTCCATCATTTCACTTCCGACAGAGCCTCGATATCATCCATCACGTGAGCTCGATCCGTGATCCGCCAGCCGTGGATTTCGGCCTCACGTCGGAGCTCCCCTGAAGGCTCGAAGGCGAACGGAAAGCCGACCTGCTCAAGCATTCCTACGTCATTGCGTCCATTGCCCATTGCCATGACGCGGCCGAGGTCGTCGTCGCGTTCCTGGGCGACGTACCGGGTGAGGGACCCTTTGGCCTCGGACGAGCCGATGAACCGGTCGAACGTCTCCTCGCCCGGCCGGAGGACGCAGCCATAGACGGCCTCGGCGCCGAAAAGCGCCCCCACCTTCTCGGCCAGCGCCTGCGGCGCACCGGAGACGAGGATGACACCCACTCCCTTGCGCATCAGGAGCCGAGCCAGGGGGCGAGCGAAGGGGAAGGGTTCCACCCTGTCCCAGGCGCGCTCCAGCACCGCCTCCATGTCGGCCGAACCGACGTGCTTCAGCGCGACCGGGATTTCCCTGCGCACGGCTTCCATGCCATTGGCGTGGGGCGACTTCAGGTCCGCCATGCAGCGGAGCAGTGGCTCCTTGTCCCCGAGGTCATCGTTGATGAGCTGCTCGATGAGGCGGAGCCACAGTCCGTCCTCGACCAGGGTTCCGTCAATGTCCAGGTATGCGCTGCGCACACGTAGTCCTCTCGCGTTGTCGTAAAATAGCAGTAGGGTGAGCCACGAAAAGCGGTTGTCCGAAGGGGTGGAAATGGGCGATAGCCAGAATGTCTTTCCTGAAGGCGTCATCGCCGAGTCCCTGGCGCAAGCGGGGTTGGATCGAGCTCATCTGGGGGTAGGCCATCACCCCGATAGCGGCCATGACTGTCTGCGCCTGGAAGGGACAATTCAGCAGTACAGCGCCTTCCTGGTGAATCTCGTTCTGCGGTTGCGGGGGGAAGCCGCCAGTCGGGCGGTCGCTCTTGCCGAGACGGTTCAACTACAGATGGATGAATGTGCTGACACTCGTTTCTGGCTCCCCGGTGTACGGATAGAGCAACAGCCCTAACGGCCTAGGCCATTGTAGCGCACAGAAGAGGGGCCGCCACCGAGACGGCCCCTGCTTCAGTCTGCGGACTTGCTGCGACCCTTCCGCCGCCTGCTGCCAGGGGCGTTCACCACCTCGTGCCACCCTTCGGGTACGTGCGGCTGCACTCCGATCAAGAGGACCCAGCCCCCTGTCTCCACCCCTTGCTCCTTGAGCATGGATTCGAGTGATCCGATGGACTCACCGTCCTCACCGATCACCTCGGCGCCCCTGACGAACCCAACCACTTCGACGGAATCCTCCCCGTCACCCCCCTTGGTTCGCAGGACCAGGTCTTTGGCGTAGTCCCAGATGGCAAAGAACTCCCCCTGGGACCAGTCGCCGCGCCCGCCGGAGTTGACTCTGAACGCTGCGTTTTTTACCGACTCCAGCTTGCTTTTCGGGAACGCCGCGTCCGCAACTGTCAGCGTTGGAGAGGCGGCCAGCGCTGCCTCCTTGGAGCTGTAGGTCGAGGGCCCAGGGGGAGGCTTCCTCAGGTATACGCCGCGAACACGTGCCATGGGCCAACTCCCTCTGAGGCGGAAACGATGCGGTTGGGTTGTCCGCGTGAAGCGGGTCCCGCATCTACCCTAAACCGCGAGGAGATGCCGAGAGAATTTAGGCACGAACAGCGGCAGCTTCAAGAGTGGAAGCTGTACGAAGTCGCCGATCGGATCGGCAGGGCGCGTTGTGTCACCGAGCGGGTACATCAGCCTCTCCGCCCTGTCCCACGCTTCATCTGCCGTGGAGAAGATCAGTCCACCGAAGCTGGTGACCCCCTGAGCGGCGAGAGGGCCGATGGGTACGGGTTCGATCGCCCGCCGGAAGCGGGGAAAATGGTCAATTGTCCACATGCTGTGACGAACCAGCGTAAAAGACACTGTGCCTCCGCCAAGAACGTGATCAGACGGTGATGGTTTCGATGGTGCGCGCTGGCCCTTCGCTGGGAGGTATGTCATCCCATTCAATGCATTGCCAGAGCTTCCGGACCAGGTCATCTCTGGCCTCCTCTTTGTCTCTTCCTTCACCCAGAAGCCCCGTCCGGGGCTCTTTTACGGTCACGCCGTGGCGCCCGTAGTCAAAGAACTCCACCGTGAACTCCACAACTTCTCCTTTTCCTGTTTAAAGGTACCACGAAAAAGGGCCCCTCCGGGGGCCCTTTTTCGTGGTACAGGGTGAGGTAAAAGCTGGTAGCGTCTAGCTGCCCTGCTCCAGGAAGCTCAGGTCGGACTCGGCATGCTTACGCTGCCGCATGTGGCGAGTCTTGTCCGCCTGGGCCTTCTCCAGGTGCGCCTTGTGCCGATTTTCTCGCTCCTCCGCTTCCTCGATTGCCTTGGTGAGGCGGGCGATCTCGGCGCGCTTGATGTCGGCTTCGGACCTCGTGCCGGTGTTCGCGGAGATCCACGCGATGAAGTCGTCCAGCTCGCTGGCGAGAAACCACTTCTGCTTGCCGAACTTCTTGACGACATCCGGAACCAGGTCGGCGTACCTGGTGAAGTGGCTCGACAGGCTCTGCTTGGTCACACCCGTGCGCTTCTCGAACTCGGCACGGGTTTCCAGCAGGTCCTCACGGTCCTTGAACTCAGGCCGCAGCCACTCCATCAGGAAACCTTCTCTCGGTGAAACTTGCGGACGGCGTCGGCAAACCAGACTTCGGGCAGGTCTGCGTGATCCGGCGTGGTGGGCAGACGGGTCAGCTCCGTCATCTTGTGGCCGCCCTGGTAGTCAAGCCAGATCGACAGCGCCTTGCGGACGTGCCCCACCTGCTGGCGCCGTTCCCGGTCGGTCGTCGCCTTGCCCTTCGGGACCCGGTTCATGTAGGTCCGGCGGAGCAGGTAACGGGGATCCTCGCCCCTCTCCCCGATCTTCGGGAAGCCCTCCCTGTATGAAGGCTTGAGGGCTTCGAGGAAGCTCTGTACGTGGAACGGGTCAGCTCCCGCCGCCAGCGCCATCATGATCGACGCAGCAAGGGCCGTGGGCGGGATTCGCCGGGCGGACGCAGCCAGAACCTCACGCATCCACGAGCCGCCCTCATTCCAGGACTCGTGAAAGAAAGGCCAGCCGTGAACGAGATCGTAGATCTCCTGGTTGGAGGCAGTCGTACTGATCCAGTCCTTGCGCTCACTTCCGTACAGCACTGGCAGGATCAGCTTCGCCGCTGCGGCGCAGGAGTCGGCGTACGGCACCTCACCCAGCAGCTGACCAGGTGTTCGCCCGCGACCAGTGTCCTTGACGGAGAATGTGTCCCATGGGGTGTTCACCATGGGGGGCACCTCGAAGGGGACACGGGACAGGTAGCAGGCGGCGAAGCGGTGCTGGCCGTCCAGCAGGAACCCGTCGGGAGTGAAGGACACCGTGTCCGTGGTGCCGGGGTGCATCTCCTTGTCCTTGAATCGACGGATCCACCCCTTGTCGTGGCGCGAGCCCTTCAGGGCCGCCATCAGGAAGCGCCGGTTGCCGGTCATCTGAGGGTGCCTCAGAGTCCGGGGCATGACCTCCATGCGGATGACCCTGAACTTCAGTACATCCTTGGCCATTTCCGGCGTTATCTGCATTGCCGGGAATGGGTATGGCCGGTCCTTCGGGTGCCCCTTCGGCACCTCGGGGATTGGGAAACGTGCTTTGCGGGGATCAGAGACGAACTCGAACCCCAACAGCTTCTCAATCGCGCTCTTGGCATCCTTGTCTGCCACGCGAATCTCCTTTCCAGGAACGTGAATACATCACACCGCATGACTGGCAAGTCCGTCAACACCTGCGTATCACCGGACTTGCCAGTCGTTGGCCAGTCAATCTCCGAGTAGTTTTCCGATCACACTACCTATGGCGTCGGATGCACCATCAATGACGTCGTCAACGACATCCGCGAAGCGACTGCCGGTGACACCAGTTCGATTTCCCTCCTTGCGGGGGCGTCGCGCAGCCGGGATTCCCTGACCGTGACTCTTTTCGTGAGAGGCGATGGCGAAGGGGGCCGCATCGTCGCTCACGTCAAAGACCTTCCCGCAGGCCGGGCAGCAATAGGTGTTGGAGCCCTTCACTGCTGCTCGACCAGGGCGCAGCACGCAACCAGGACGCCAGCTGCTACGAAGTTCCTCGCAAGGCCCTCTTCGGCCGACGCGAGCATGGCCACCGGGATGGTCCAAGCTCCCTCATCCGTGGATTCCGCGGCAGCGGCGACAGCGAAGGAGACCAGCAGCGTCTCCACGTCATCGCTGAGTGGAGCCAGGGTGAAAACCTGATCCTCGTTGTAGCACTGAGCGAAGGTCATACCCAGCACGCCAGCCGTGATGAACCATCCGTAACGATCGCACAACTCGTCAATCTGCCGCTCCACGACTTCTGGCGCCTCCTGGTGGAGGGCTTTGGCAAGCAGGGCTTCGCTTGCTGTCTGGAGCTCGTCGATCTGCTCATCGGATGGTGCGGGGTGTTCGCTCTGCGGGAGTGGCAGTCCGTGAGTCATCAGGCGCAAGATTTGTTCGATCGTGAACATCATCCGTCCCCTCGGGCGATTTCGATTACCGTCTCGTGGCTTACGAGCCGGGGCGCTGGCGAGGCTGGATGGTGTACTCAGGGCCGGGCTGGGCGAACCGAAGGGCTTCTTCGAGGAGCTTGAGTGATTCGTCGAATGCCGAGGCGGCGATCAGGACGCTCGGTACCCCGTCGGAATTTTCCTGGAAGAGGAAGTGAACCGCATCTCCGTCGATCCCCCCCGGAAGCTCCCAGGTGTCGTACTGGTTGACGGTTTCGTTGACCCAGCGATATCCGGCGATGCGCAGTGACTCACTGTACGCCTTCACCTGCGTGCCGAAGATGTTCACGTGATGCTCGGAGGCGCCTTCGTAGAATCGAACCGTTGTCTGCTGCATGGCTTCTTCTCCCTTTTCGCTTCTCTGTGATGCGGTCATCATCAGGTGCAGCCTCACTGCACGATCGGGCTGGCTGCCCGGTTTCGACCTCGGTCACTTCCTTCTTGGGCGCCGCTGACTGTTCGCCGCAAGTTCCTTTTGCACTTCGTCGGTCGGTTCGATATGGATGTCGCCGTACAGGTCAGGGTGAGCTACGAGAGGCGTCTTCACCAGCTCGGTCATCGTCCACTGCGAGCCGATCGCCAGAGGGCGGCCATTGAAATCTTGATGCACTGGCACACCATCAGCCTGACAGACGACCCACACCCAGGCGCCTTCGGTGCGGTTCGCGCCCCGGGCGGAACCGACTCCACGCTCGAGGCGGGCACCCTTGGGGATGTCCAGCTCGGGGAACGCCCCTCGGATCCTCTCCAGGAGGCGTTCCGAGACCTTCCTTCGAGCCACTACCGGTCCACGGCCTCAAGGTGCCCGTGCTGATCGATCCGCACTTCAATCCCGGCTTCAACCAGGGCGGCCCGAGCCTGCTGAGTGACGGCGTCACGCTCCCCCTGGCGGATCCCGACGGGAACGCTGGAGCGACCCAGGATGACGATGTTGACCACTTTGCCCCGGTCGGCTTCGCGTGGGAGCAGGTAGTACCCGGCCCGAAGGCAGACGGGACCCTTCTCTCCGCGCTCGGCTTCCGGTACGCCGCCCTCCTCGAGGGCGTTGATGACCCTCTGCCTGAAGATCAGCTTGCCCACCGCCCTGATCCTCGGTACATACTTCGGAGCTTCCTTGTATGCGTCGCCCATGATGACCCTCCCCTGGTCTGGTTCGCCCGCAGCAGTCATGCCTGAGACTTGCCTACTCTTCATCGGAAAACTGAATCGGCCCGACCTCCCGGCCGGTGGGTGAGTCGGGCGCCCACCACCTGGGATCATCCTCGCCGACTAGCCCACGAGACAGGAGTCTCGCCAGGCGCTGCTCGAACATGCCCCGCCAGTCGGCGTGGCCGTACCGGTCGAGGTCTCCCTTGTTGGCATACAGAACGGGGATGCCCAGTACTTCCAGGACCCCAACAGGGTTCCCCTTCTCGTCACTGGCCTCCCCGACTCGTACCAGCCCTCTGACCTCGCTCACGTCAATCTGTGCCACAACGTCACCTCAGGACCGACTCGAGTCTCGTTTCGCCCGGCTCGCTCGTCACGTGTTCCACCGCGGCGCTGTCTTCTCGAGATGTTCGACCCAGAGGCCGGGGGGCTTCCCGATGCCGTCATTCTCGTACGTCCAGCGCTTCTCAGCGAATTCCTCCCGGGCCTTCGGCGTCTCCCCCATGTACCGCCGTACATCGGCAGGCGCCTTGAAGGAGGTGGTACCGGGCAGGCACGTGCAGACAAGACCTGTGCCCTGCCGGGAGGTGCAACTGGCGCTGTGCTCGGGTGGTCCCTCCTCGCGGAAGCCCATCTCTTTGAGAATCCCGAGCTTCTGTTCGGGCGTCAGGTTGTAGAAATCGATCTTGTGCGATAGCTCAGTCATCCCTACCGCTCCCCTTCTTTTGGTTGCCTGTCGTGATGCGACTTTTCGCTCCGGCATCCTCAGGCCGATTAGCCCCCGTCAGGGATGTCGGCCCAGAACAGCTCCTCAAGGTCGCCAAACGTGAGCGGAAATCCGCGATACGAGTACGCGCTTTGGTTGCTTGGATGCCAGGGATCGTGTTGTAACATGCCGTGATTCAGCGCATCCGCGACACGAACGGCCCACGTGAGCAGCTCCTCATCGGGGCCATCTTTCGCCACGCGATCGAGGTATGACCAGCGCAGACTCTCCTCATCGGACATGTCACGCTTGGCAAACGTCTGGCGAGCGCTGGTGAGGCACTCTTGCACGGTCTCCAGGTATGGCATCGGGTTCACGGGATCGTGCAGCCACGAACATAGATAGAGAGACATGGCGTTAAGGTCAGGGTTCACTGAGTCATCCTCAGGAGTCCCGCCTCAGCAGCCGCCTTCAGCTCCATGTCGTTGCCGCCGTGGTGAACCGTGACCCTTCCGTGACCCTGGAAGTCGAGGGTGCAGCCCATGGGGATCAGTAAGAGGATGCCGGGAGCAGGTCGGTGTCCGGAGTTGCCGATGGTGATACCCCCACCACACACGATTGAGCTTGACCCCCCAATGGCGGTCACGGTCTGCGTGGCGCCACCGACCCCTGGGGTCATTTCGATTCTGATTCCGACTCCGCCGCGCCCGGAAGGGTTGGGTCCCACGTATGCATGGCGTGCACCGGGTGCCACCACCCGGGTACTGATGACCCCCTGCCGCCTGTCAGTCACCCATACGTCAATCGGCAGGCCAGGGGCATCCACGCTGATCAGCGCCGGGCCCTCGAGGTGGTCATATGTCAGTTCCACATCTCCCCCTGCTAATCCGTTCCGAGTGCCACGCGGCAGCCCCGAATGAACTCCTCCCGTGCTTCGTCGCTGTCTGCCCGGTCCATTTCGCCGCGAAAGCAGGCAAGAGCGGCGCGCTGATAGGTCAGCGCGAGCCGACCCAGGTGGGCGTTGCAGTGACCCCGGGCCTTCTGGGTTGCCTGATCCAGGTCGGTGACGGGGTTGATGTAGTGATGCCGCAACCTTGGGATGAGGAGGCGATTGGCGGCGGTCAGAACGTCCACGAAGGCGTCCTTTGCGGCCACGCTGAAGTAGGGCTCGGCGTGCGATCCGATCCGAGGCTGCACTGTCAAGTCGTTGGACATTCCATCTCCTTCTGCCGAATGGAGTCTATCAGTCTTCGGCCTAGGTCACTCCGAAAACACGGGAAGGGGTGGCCCGAACGGGCCACCCCTTCCCGTGTCGTGTCATGTGAGACTGTGGATCCGGTCCATGGAGTCGTCAAACTTGAACAGCCAGATTCCCTGACCGTCGCTGACCACGGAGTGCCCTTGCTCTCGCTGGTCTCCGAGGTACTTGGAGGCGAGCTCGCTCCGGATCTTCCCTCGCAGGCCGAAGGTCAGCTTCATGTCGTCGACCGCATCCCAGAATGCGGTGAACTGGGCCTCGACCAGGTCCCCCTCATCGTCGTAGCGCGCCTCCTGCGCCAGCAGGGCGTCAATGACGACTTCTCCGGTCAGGCTGCGGGCCATCTCCTCCCGGTCGCCACCGAAGCGCAGCCAGTGAGTCCACAGGGCCTCGGCCGTCGCGCGGATGTCCCACCGGTCAATCCCCGTCAGCCGTGCGTAACTTGAGTAATCGCTATCGGCGGCTACTTCTGTGAACCGGTCTACGAACTGGCTCATCTCACTCATGCTTCTTCTCCTTTTGCTGTCAGCTGACAGCGATCCATGCTGACCCCACCGACCCCATGGCGTCGGCTTTGAGTCTGTTGATGCGGTGCCAGACTGGCTCGACCCTGCTCCTGGGGTCCAGTCCGGTCATCTTGCCCGGTGTGAGTATGGAGTACTCCCGGAAGTTCAGCGGGAAAACCCTTGCCCCCAGGATTGATGCACTCACGCTGAGGTCGGAACGCAGCTCGGCGTCAGCCCTCACCCACAAGCCCCCGCCTTCATCGACCCCTATATCGCTGCCGTGTATCCACTGAGGATGTATCGACTGAGGTGCGGCGAAGAGCTCCCGTGGCGTCACATCCGGTCCTTTCGGAAACGAAGAGGGGGCGCCATTCTGGCACCCCCTCGGCCCGGTGTCACCGGTCATGAACTCCGCTTGTACGGGTTCGGTGGCGCCGGGGGCGGGTTCGTGGCCCCCGGGTCTCGCTTCGGCAGTGGCGCCTTGTCGGTCATCTTCTTCCCCTTCCCTTTTGCTGGCCTAGGCCAGTCTATCTCATCTGATTCATGATCAGGAGTGCGGGTCCCAGTAGCGGTCGCGCTCCCCCACGACCAGCCCATTCCCCTTACCGGCGAGGCCCTTCTTTACCCAGCGGCCACTGTTGTTGACAACATAGATTTCCGTATGCCCGTTCGCATCCCTCTCGTATTCATACTTCGCAGATCCGTCGTCCGTGCTGCCGGAGACGACCTTCCAGTGGTCGTACTGAACGACGATCTCCCTGGGCATTCCCTTGCGGGCGCCGGACTTGAACACCTTCACCTCGACGACGGTGGCCGGAGTTCGATCCGACCAGTGGGTAATGGTCGCCCCCATGCCGATGACAGGAGTCTCGCCCACGGAGTTCTCCAGCAGGCGGTTAGTGAGAGACCCGTGCATCACATTTCTCCTTCTTTTGCTGCACGCTGATGGGCAATCAGAAGTGCCTCACTGCAGGGCTGCCAGCCCCAGGCGCCGAGGCGGCACAAGCCGACCTCCGGGAGGCGCACAAAGAGCGTGCGACTCACCTGAAAGGGTTCAGGTCTGGTCTGTCGTGTACTCACTCGCTGGCCCCTTCTTCATGCATGGCGATTCCGTCACCGATCCAGGTCCATCCCCCATCGTCGGGGGTATGGTGTCGGCGCTCTCTCTTGGGCTTGCTGGTGTCGTGCCCCTTGGACCTCTGACAGGCCACATCGCGGCCGTCAGGAGTCTGTGTTACGTGAAAGCAACGGGCATGGATGCTCACTTGTTGATCACTTCCGATGAGCCGGGGTAGTTGGTCAGTGGAGAACCAGGCTGCGCATTCCGTAGCCGCGCAGAGGGTAGCGCTCCTCGAACAGCTCGGCCGTGTAGTCGCAGCCGGGACAGGAGTCGCGGCCGGTGCCGTATCCGTGGGCGCACTTCGTGCCGTACAGGGCGCGCGCCATGGCCTTGACGGCAACGTCGGCGCGATGCCCTGTCCAGACGGCGGGAGGGTTGGGGGTGTCCCATCCGGCGCCTGGAGCGTCCGTGACGGTGACGCGGTAGCGGCCCTGCTCGTCGAGGTCGAGGCGGACGTCGCGGCTGAGGTGGTGGAAGATCCACGCGGCCGGAGGCATGTACACGCCCCGGGGGCCGTCGGCGTCGATCGTGGCCAGTCGGAACGGGGCCCCGGGCTCCTGACTGCACAGGTCGGACCACACGGCGTCAGCGTGCCCCAGTGCGTTCACCGCGTCGCGGTCGAGGGGGAACGGTGTGCCCGGGATGGTGTGCTCCGGCTCGGGCGCCCAGGAGGGACGGAACGAAGGCGCGAGGTAGGTACGGGCGCCGTCCTGCTCGGCGTATCCGCCCAGCTTGCTGAAGATCTAGAATGGGATGCCGACCCAGGTCGAACCCGTGTAGATGCTCTCGTGGAACGCCTCGGGCGATGTGTGTGGGAGGCGTACGCGCTCGATGTACGGGCGGCCCATGGTGGTAATGCCCGTGATCCAGCCGGTTACCTTGTGCTTGGCGCGGCCGGACAGGCTGAGGATGATCTCCAAGTAGTCGTCAGGGAGGATCAGCCGCTCGCGCTCGCGGAGCGCTTCAGCGGCGGCGCGACCGTCGGCGGTCAGGAAGTAGTGCCCGCGCTCCTCGTCGACCGTGGCCAGTCCCTGAGCGACCAGCCGCGCGCCGTCGGGGGCGTGGACGATGCCGCTGGCGACCTCAAGCGCGGCCAGAAGGGCGGAATCCTCCAGGGTGTCAGCGTCCGTGAATACCTTGGTGTCGGTGGTGTTCAAGTGTCCCCCTCGTGGTGGTGGCGGGTGATGGTGAGCGCCCCGGGCCGGAGTCGAACCGGACCGGGGCTGTGGTGCTTAGAGCTTGGGCGGATGGAGGATGATGCCGGGCGCGTGGTGGGGCATTGGGCCGTCGTCGGGATTGGGGGCCTTGGGACACTCGGGATTGTCGCCGCCGAGCAGGTTGCCCACAGTCCAGGGCGCACCGTCGGCGACCTGCTTGATGACTTCCTCGCAGTACTCACAGCAGCTGCGCTTCGGATAGCCCTCCGGGTCCGGCTCGACCGGCCGGGTGGGGCCGGAGGCGACAACCGGGCTGTTGGTGGACGGAATAAAGGGGATCATCATCGGTCTCCTGGGTGATGGGATGGCCGGGTGCGGCATTATGCGTCGCGCTCGGCCGTGGCGTAGCGCTCATAGCGCTCCTCGCCGAACAGTGCGCGCAGATCCTGGGCCATCTTGACGTTCTCGTCGTAGGTCTTCCTGGGCATCCACTCGGCGGGGTCACTGCTGAAATCGCTGGCCCAGTCCTCGTAGCTCTCGGCGGAGAAAGCGGTCATGGACTGGGAGACGAGCATCCCGACCGTTTCCACCAGCTCCGGTTCCTCCCTGACGTCGATGCCGTGAAGGACTGTCTGGGTGTAGGACCGGCCGCCGTAGGCGATCGTGATGCGGTACTCGTCGTGCTCCCACCCTGTGGCGTCGGTGCCGGTGGCGATGTGCTCAGAGGTCAGGGTGACGCCGTCGGCCGCCACGAGAGCGGACAGGGTCATGAATTCGCGGTCGTCGTCCGCCTTGATGTCAGTCTCGGCGGTGAAAATCGGCCGCTCGACGCACAGCAGGTCTCCCCGCTTGATCAGGTCCGCGGAGCCGTCGGCGTAGAACACCTCGGCCGTATCCGGGTCGGCGTCCTTGGCCCACTCAACCCGCGCGATCTTCTTGAACTTGTCCAGGTGGCCGTGGGCGCGCCAGGGCCGCTGGGGCTGACGGGCGACGCCGGTTGCCGTGCGGGTGATCAGGTCCGGCACGCGGTCCGCGTCCATGCCCCGCAGGCCGGTGATGCGCTGGTACTCCGGGGCGTCGTCGCAGGCGGCGGCGACCGCCTCGGCGGGGGTCAGGTAATCAAAGGTGCTCATGGGGTTCCTTTTCCTCGAAACGATGGCGAAATGATGCTGTCCGGGATCCGTCATCGCCGGGGCGAAGCGCTTCCCTCGAATCCGTACAGCCAGACTTCGGTCTGAAGGTCGTGCATCTTGAGCTTGATTGCGTTCAGGACCAGGTGCTTCGGCAGCCCGCCCAGTCCACAACCGAGCGCAGGAATCGCCATGGAGGGGATGCCTGCGTCTCGGCAGTACTCCGCAAGGGTGTTGATCCCCGAGTAGACGTCACTCAGTCGGGACTCATCCCGCCAATGCCGTTTTGTCGGCACGCTGACGATGCTTCGGCCGTCCGGGAGTAGCGCCTCATGGAGAACCCCTGGAGCCATCTTTCCTGCGCGGCAGAATGCGGCATACTCGGCGACCTGCCGTGGCCAACGATCTTTGAATTGCTTCGCAAGCCCCGCTCCGGCAACCCCGACACAATTCACCGGGCTCACCAAGGCCATGCAGGTCGAGTCCAACAGGTCCCCTGACGTGAAGTGCAGTGGCATGGACTTATCTCTTTTCGTGAAATTCCCCAGCAAGGGCCCGACGTGGCGGAGCCCTTGCTGAAGCGCGTCAGATGGGAGTTGCTTGGGGTTCCTCAGTTGTGTCCGGCCCACTGTCGAAACAGCATCAGCGACAGGGCGATCGTCTCGGAGGAACCCCGAAGAATCACCTTCTTGGCTGCCTCGCAGATCAGTGATTGCCCGTGATCTTCATGGCCGTCTTCTTCCAGGACCCAGAAGCGGGCGCCGTCCGGCTTAATCCACCACGGCGGACCAGCCTGGGACTCGGTACCCCTCCACAAGCAGAGCTCGGCTTGCTGGCCACCCCTGCAGGGGCACCGTATCGGCACGTCAATCGCTCCCCCGGGTCGACTGTCCCGCCTCACTCAACCAGTGCAGGATGGCTTGTGCGTCCGCCTTGGTGAGCGGAGATTCTGCACCCACCAGGATGTCCGCACCCTCGGGTCGCCGCTTGTTGAACACGGCGGACCAGCTCAACCCGAGACTGTCCAGCACCGCCCCCGTGGAACATCCGGCGTGACATTCCAGGAAGACACCCCGCTCGTGTTCCCGGACGGTCAGCGATGGCGCCCGATCGCTGTGTCTCGGGCAGGCGGCCCAGTGGTCAGCGCCGAGGCGGGACATTGTGACGCCCCGCTCTGCCAGCGCCGAGCGAATACCCTCCAGGGCCGAGCCAGAGGCATCCGCGAGGTACTCCAGCACCCGGACCTGGACTCCGGCGCCAATCCGTTCTCCGGGTCGCTTGACGGTGATCATCGTCCGACCGATGAAGCCACCATCCTTGCGAGGGCGTGCCGATACCTCAACTTCCTCGCTATTCTCCAGGCGAATCACTTTGTGAACCCGCGGGCCCAGCAGGTCATCCGGTGTCATGCTCTCCTCCCTCCCCTTGCTAGTGGGTGACAGCCTCGTCGGGCGCATCCCTCGTTGGCGCCTCGGCGAGCATCTGGAGCCAGTCACCCGCGACGGTCATCCAGTGCTGCTCGATGGTCAGCCCCGGGGTGCCCATGTGTAGAGTCAGCTGTCCGCGATCATCCGCCGCCGAAAGGAAGCCCCTCACGGTGTAGGTGACCAGCGGCTCCACCCTGCCGTACTTGTGCTCGTGGATCTCCAGCAAGTTGTCCAGCTCGACGTGACCGGCGGCCGTGCGCGCCACGGCTAGCCGCAGCAAAGTCCCGTCCTTGGCGACCACATCCATGCTGAGCGTGTCCGCGTCGAGTCGCGCCTCGCGACTACCTAGCAGGCTCATCCTTCCCCCTCCAGTGACTCCCGGCGAACGTCATTTACCACCCGGTCCAGCAGGGCGATCATCGCCATGGCCGCGTCCTCTGGGTGGGCCATCTTGATCCGCTGGACCAGTTCTTCGTGCGTGTTCATCTCTTCCCGCCTCTCGAGTCGGGCTCAGCCCTCACACAGCGCGGCGTGGTCAGTCCCCCTGGTGCGTGGCCCACTCCTGCGGAGCGTCGACCAATTGAACGCCAGCCAGCATGAATCCATGCGCATCACGGCGAGGCTGAGGGAAAGCGTAAATCCACTCCTGGAACACGACCCACGGCTTACAGGACGAACAGAACTTGACTCGCAGATTCCCCCGGGAATGGACCGATGCGGAGCGGATCCACTCCTCGGGGTGGGTCAGCCGGTACCAGGCGTCACCCGGCCGCAGCCCGAGGTCGTTGCTCATGGGATCATAAGACGTCCATGCCCCCGAGGTCTTCGCTCGGCGCCGACAATCCATCAGATGCACTCGGGCGACATGGTCTGCCCGGTTCCTGCTGTCCAGTCGCTTCGGCTTGTACAGCGCGATTCCGCGCGGGCCATCGGTAGCATCTTGTTCCTTCTGTGCTTGTTCCTTCTGTGCTTGTTCCTTCTGTGCTTGTTCCTCCTGCTCCTGCTTCCTCTGCTCCGCTGCGGTCCGGAGTGCGTGAAGTTTGGCGGCCAGGGCGGCACTCCGCCTCTTCATCTCGCCCTCGACGGGCCGCCACTTCTCCATGGCCTGGGCGAGGCCCGCCAGCGCCTTCCGTTGTGCCGCCTCATACCCCCTCTGTGCGTCCTCCACCTTCTCCCGGAATGTCCGCTGCGCCAGGGCGACCTCGGCGTAAGCGTCGAGCCATTCGGCAGCCTCCGGCGGCGTCGCCTCCATGGATGCGTCACCATGGTCGAACTCTGGACCCGAGCTGCCCGCCCAGACGTGGAGCTGATTCACGTCGGGAACGATCTTGCCTGTGAGGAAGAGGGGCTGCAGATCAGTCGGGACTGCGATTTGACGGGGCATGTAGTCGTCCATGTCCGCCCAGTCGGAATGCTCGCTGGAGAGGTGGTACACATGCATCTCGTCCGGGTTGCCGCTCATGATTGATCCTCGCTGGAGTCGGGTCTCAGAATGGCCTAGGTCACGATACGAGAAGCGGGGGCCCAGGCGCAACCCGGACCCCCGCTTCGTCACTTACCCGCCTTGCAGTTGGGGTTACCGCAGAGCCGGTCGACCACGATCTCCTTCCCGTCCGTCGTGGTGACCGTGGTGGTGTAGCAGTCGATCGGACGAACGAGATCGCCGAGCTCCGTCATGTCGCTTCTCCTTCCGGGGACCATCTGGCCTAGGCCATCATGGACCCAAGATGGACAAGATCGCACCTACAGGACGAAGTCGGCAATAACTTCAAGCCACCTCAGCCCTTGGCGGGCGCCCAGCCTCAGGTCGCCGGATCGTTCCGGTTGAGGATTTCCTCCAGGTCGATCCCCTCGATGAGGGCCTTCAGATTCAGGCCACCCTCTTCGTCAACCGGATAATCGTCGAACTCACCGTCCTTCGGGTAAGCCGGGCCAATGAACTCGTCTCCGCACAGAGAGATGCTGGGCGGCAGCGCATCTTGGATGGCCTGCCGATACTCACTCTGGATCTGCGCGAGGGCGCCCGACTTCTCGAGAAGCTCCTGCCAGTCACTGTCTCCGCCGTTGATGTAATCGATGACGTCGACGTCAGGGCTGACCGAATACTCGTTGACTCGGTTGCACCAGGTGCCGTACGTGGTCGTGGTGGTCATGATGCTCCTGTCGATGACTGAGGTGTGGCGCATGTCGGTACTTGGCGGAATCGGGCTTGTCCCGGCCGGGCCGCGTGCAGCCGTACCACTGGGGCGTCGCTGGCGGTTCTTGCACTTGCGTCAACCCGCCCGGACACCCCCCCGGTTCGGGGTGTCACTGAGGGTCGCTAGAGGGTCAGCCGGTGATCTCCAAGTCCAGCCGGTAGGCATCGGCGAGCTGAATCAGGATCCCGCCGCCGACATGGGTAAGGACGCGGGCGGGCCGACGCTCCCGGGCGGCGGCGGCAGCGTCGGCCGGAGTGGGGCGCTTCTCGAAGTCCCAGACGGCGAAGACCTCACCAGCACGCAGTCCGGCTGGGATGCGGTCGACGGCGGCCGTGATGCTGCTGGACACCTTGCTCTCGTCCAGGTCGGTGGTCATCTCTCCGTCGGTGACGTCGACCAGGGCGACTAGATGGAAGCCGTCCGGGACGGTGGCGATCGGGGTGAAGACGGGGGCCGTGGCGGTCATGTGCTCTCTCTTCTCTCTTGGGTTGGCCGTGCGCGGCCAGGGTCAGTGCCAGGCGCGTGCAGCCGCCCCGGTCACTGGCGGGCGCGGCGGGGTATCCGGCGGCGCTGAGCACGTCGGTGGCGCGCTGGGCGAGGTGGCTCGGCGGCGCGCTGGCGAGCCACCTGAGTGATGGCCACCAGGGGTGCTCCTGGGGCGTCAGAGACGGAATGCGCTGCAGGGGCAGGTGTAGCCCATGTGTCCGTTGCCGTCGTCCTCCGTCCACGTCCACTGATGCAGATGCATCGGATCGCCTCCGTAGACCTCGTGGTGCGGGAAGCGGTCGGCGTAGGGCTCGGCGTAGGGCTCGGTGGTGTCGGTCATGCGTTCTCTTCTCCCTCTCGGGTTGGCCATGCGCGGCCGGGGTTAGTGCTGGGCGATCCATGCGACGTACTGCCTACCGGTCTCGCGCTCGGTGGTCTTGGCGCGGGCGGTGGGCACATCGGCGCGGCAGCTTCGGCAGGTGACGTGCTCGCCGACGGTGTAGGGGCCGGGGTCGGAGATGTCGGTGGCGGGGGTGTACGCCCAGCCGTACGGGGCGTACCAGCGGCTGACGGTGCCGCCGCTCCCCGGGCAGGGCGCGGCGGGCGCGGCATTGATGACGCCGCCCCCGGTCCCCCACTGCTGCGCGGCGACCACGATCGTCTCTCCGGCGGTGTAGGGGTCGGTGGTCTGGTCGTGGACGTCCAGCAGGGTCTCGACGACCACGGCGCGCAGGCGCTCCAGGGATTCGGCGCGAGCGGTGTCGGCGGCGGGGGTAGTGGGCGTGGTCATGAAGGGCGCTCCTGGCGTGTGACGGGCGTTCGGGTGGTCGGCCCCAGGCGCTCCGGGGGTCAGCGGATGATGGCGCTGACGGTGGCGGTGCGGGGGCCGTAGCCGCCGGGGATCTCGTCGCCGTAGCAGTCGGCCAGTACCCACCCGCCACTGGTCGACGAGTAGCCGTGGACGAACGTGAAGCGCTCGCCGTGCACGATGCCGATGTTCTCGTTCTTGTACCGGGTGATCACGTCGTCGATGGTGAGGGCAATCACGTCGTCGCCGTCGAGGGGGCGGGAGTCGTCGTTGCGGGCCATGGTGGGCGCTCCTGGGGAATTGTCGGACCAGGCGAAAGGCTCCGGCACGCAGCGGTCATGACAAGTGGGCGGACCGATGAGTTCTCGTTTTGCGTGTCGGTCCCTAGCCCCGCTCCCTTGCTTCATGAATTGCCAGGCGCAGAGTTTCGATTTCTACTCCACGTTCGTCATCGGTTACGTTCTCTGGTTCGATCGGTGGCCGAACCGGGAGCAGTAGTCCACCGGGCTCTGATCGCAGGTGTACGTAACCATTGACGATGTCCCACGCGAGAAAAGGGAATCGCTCCTCAGGTCGGCTTGAGTCCTTGTAGGTGGAGAGCTGGGCGGTCATTCGCAGTTGGGGCCAAGCCTGAGCGATCAACCCCCATTCCTGATGCAGTTCCTCAAGGGTGGGCCATTTCGAACTCAGGTCGGTTCCAGCAGTGCCGATCTTCCCGTCCCAGTCGCACCACCCTGAAGGAATATTGAGTCGACTGGCCGTTACGCGATCATTGCCCAGGTAATCTAGATCCAGGATTCCCAGGTCTCCCTGCGCGCGATCCACCTCTTCGAAAGACGGCCATCCATCTTCCTCCAGAGCTACGCCGTATGCATCGGCCAGGGAATTGCTCCAGCTGCCTACACTGGAGAAGACCCCGTGAAGGGGTGTGGTGCGCAGGCAGATTTCCCGCCCCAGTGCCGGGGTGACACTCTTTCCGACCACCTGCAGTGTTGGCCACTTCGGCAATTCACGGCGAACTGGAAGTTGAGCCAGTCCGGTCTTCACCCATTCGGGCAGCATGTACTTCATCCGATTCTTCCTCCGCTTTTGTGTCGGGACTTCTTTGCTTGTTCTCGCCGAGTGATGGCTATCGAGAGCAAAGTGGCGATAGCTCCGACAAGGTGTCCCATGTTTCCCTCTTCCTGATTTGCCCTACCGCCTTGCCACGGTGGCAATTCGGCGCGCGCACGGGTTCATCCGTGCGCGACCGAACCGAAACCGTTTCGCGGTTCAGGGAATCTCCTTGCCTGCTGAGGCAAGTGCGGCGTCGATCTCTTTGAGCTCGGCGAGCAGCGATTCCCGACGATCCCTCAGTGTCGGAATGTCCACCTGCTGGTCCACGATCGTGAAGTGCTCGGGATTCTCGACCCCGAGAGCCCCTCGAGGGAGATCCCGGATCTCCACGATCACATCGTCGTCGGCGTCAATCTGTGGAAAGCGCATGGAGCCGCCACTACCGCCAAGCTCCCCTTCCACGAGCACCACGCCATCAGCTAGCCGCACGTCCGCGTCACGCGCTGGACGCCAGGCGATTTTCCGCCCGGCGAACATCGCGCTCGGAGTCTGGTGCCTCTCGAAGGGCCTCAAGTGAACGCGCACAGTTACGCGGTCAGCTGATTCCTCGAGGGAACCAGTTGTTCCGTAGAACCTGAGTGCCAATTCCTTGACGCGTTCCTTGTCCCGAGCATCGAATACCCAGTACTTGAACTTGCCGTCCTTGCGTGCAGGCTTGCCACCGATGGCGCGCGCCTCGGAAGGAAGCTCATCGTTGAACGGGGCAAAGAGAGCTACCTTTCCGTTGTCGAGATCTGCGATCCGGACGTCATCCATGTTTCCCCTCATCTTCTCGCTGTTGCTCCCGATTTTCGAGAGCATGTCATCCACTTTCGGATCCGATTCATGCCCGGCGAATTTGCGGAGTGGACTGCGCGTCAAATTGCCGAACCGGGGGAATTTAACGAGGGGTCACGGTGAATTCAAATCCAGTGCCGGTGCGCCCACCAATCCGGCGGATTGCTCGCCCAACGAAATCCCTCACGGCTGATGCATGTTCGAGGACCACGCCTTCGGGCGCTTCGACCCCGGTAATCAGGCTGCGCATTTCGGCTTCGGTGAATTCGGACTGCATCGCTACGGCATTCCGGCGTTCGATGAGGTGCCAGTCAACCACCTTTCCGTCGATAACCTGCTCCACGAGGATGCGGAAACGTCCTTCATGCGTGCGAAAGAACTCCTTTTCTATCCTTCCTCTCCTTTTCTGTCTCGACCGCCTTCAGTGATCTTCGTGAATATGACTGAATAGGGTGACCTCGATCTCCTCGGCGGCGGCGGCCAGGAGTGTAGATGCCCGGTCGACAATGGAGGCAGAGGTAGCATCGCCCCGCCCCTCGGTTGTGTTGATGTCACTCAGGCGCCGCGTGCAGTACTCCGCCAGCACTCGGTACCGCGCCCATGCCTCGGAGGCCCCGTTGACGACTAGCTCATCAGTAGGCTTCTCCGACTCCTCGATCCACCCGTCAAACGTCGCGGGGTCAGTGGGCCACGGCGTGACGTATCCGATCCGCTGGAGTGTGTGATCGACGTGGATCGAGACCGGAATCTCGTGAAGATCCATTCTTCCCCTTATCCGTGAAGTTCCTATCATGACAGGGTTCTTGTGCCCCTGCCACCACAATCCAGGATGACGTCGCCCGGTCGGGCCACGCCTCCGCATCACGCACTTCACCCCTCTCTAGCTCCGACCGGAACCGGGATGAAAGGACTTTGAGCTCCTCCAGTCCGAGCCGAGCCCGGGACTTGGCGCGCCTACGGGATGACTCCCACAGGGCGTCAAACTCTTCGGCGATAGCATGCGTGTGGCGGCGGAACGGGTCACCTGAATTGACTACGACCATCCATGAATCGTCCCCCTTCGGCTACGCCCTGTCTCCCGGTAGGATGAAATCGGCTTCTTCGGGCCTTGGTGATCTGCATCTTGGCCATGCCCTGATCGGGCACTCAGTTCATATACTTCTTCATCTCCGGGAAAGCCTCCCCGATTAGCTCCTTCATCCACTTGTGGGCGCACTCGAGGCCCTGATCGGAAAGTTCATCCGACCAGGTGGACAGGTTCTCGCCCCAGTGCGCGAACTCTTCCCGGTAGATGGCGAGGATCTGTCGCTGCGTCAGTTCACAAGGGAGCCCCTCGGGCAGGCTGCCCTCCGGGCATTCATCATCAGTGACTCCGTTCCGGAAGTACCTGCTCCCGAGGGCATTGGCCAGGTCGTGCCCCTCCGCCTCCAGGCGGATTGATGTGACCACCCAGGCGCACGCACGCTTCCGGCCGAGCCCATCCTCTGATGTCCCAATGTGAACTGAGATGTCCCGTGCCATATTCTTCTTCTCCTACCCTTTGGCTTCAGGGCGCCCTGAGCGCCTCGACCACAGCTTTTGGATGAAGACTCGCTCACCGTTGTGCAATGTGATTTTCAAGCCGAACTGGATAGCCCTCCCGGGGTCGGCGCTGTAGTACTGGATGTCCTGGATTGAATCAGCCGCCACCGACAGGCCGAGCCAGGCGGCGATCGACGCTTCAGCGGCGGCCGGATCCGGAGGGGCAGACCGCGCCGGAACAACGGCCGGGAAGGCCGTAGGTGGCCCGGTCTTCGACTCCGCCTTGTCGTCCGTGTACAGCGCCACCTGCCAGGCAATCCGTGCACCCTCCCGGTCCTCCATAAGGATGCCGTACTGCAAGCCTGAGCCCGGCTCCCCGTCCGCCGGACGCACGGATACCCCCGACACGGTCAACTCCCTCAGCAGCGTCGGAAATTCGTCTGCCTTCATCCCTCTCCCTCGTGATGACCTAGGCCATCATACAGAAAGGGAGCCCGCTACGCAGCGGGCTCCCTTTGATGGCAGTCGCGGCAGCCAAGGAGCGGCGCACCTTGCATCCACGCCCCTTAACTACAGGCCGGATCAGTCTCGCCCGACCTTCCCTCAGTTCATGCTGAGCCATGTCGGCTCGGCGAGCGCCCCCCCCTCAGCGATTGAAGCTGTAGACAGGGTCGCCGTCGACCAGGACGGTGACGGCGCCCAGCACCTCGGCGATTTCACACGGCTTGGGGTGCGCCATCTCGGGGGTCTTGATCAGTAGCTTGTCCCAGGCGTCCCCCAGGGTCAGTTCTCCCTGGCTCACCGAGTGCAGCACCTCCTCGATGTGATCCGGATGGGCGAGGCCGGTGAAGTCGCCCCTCACCACCAAGAAAATCACTGGCACCTCGCTCGAGTCGACCCATACCACCGGCACCAGCACGTTGCGGCTACCTCCGGCCATCAAGCGGATTCCGCTCATGTCCCCACCTTTCCAATTCTTGATCAAGTGCTTTACCTTCAGGCGTCATGATGGCGTGCCATCCAAGAGAGCCGGGAAGGTCCCCGCCATAGCGGATCCCCCATCAGAAAGGGGCCTTCAGCCTCTCAGGGGCAAAGTCGCTCCACGTCTCAGTGTCCAGACTGAAGCCTGTTTCGATCATCGTGCGAACAGCCTCTTTAGCCAAACCCTTGATCGGATCCTCCATCAGGTCGTCTCGATCGAGGGTCGCCTCGGGCATCTGGCCCCACTCGATGCAGCCCAGGCTGGCCTGAGCCTCTACGTGATCGACGAGATTGCCGTCGACCGGGACAACCCGTGCCGTAATGAACCGCCAGTGTCCGTCGTACCAGGCATCGATGTCGGCATCGGTGTAGCAGTCGAAGTCGGCCATCCGGGGAAGCCGATCAGGGGTCAGCTCGACCTTGAAATCCAGGTTCTTCACGCCCCAGGTGCGCCCCGGGGCGGTCCACCAGTCAACCATTTCCATTTCCATTTCTTCATCCTCTCCGGCCGGTGTGACACCGACTCCCCAACGGCCGGACCTTGTGGGCCCGGCCGCCAGAGGGCTGGATCAACTTTGACGGTCTTCGGTGCGAGGTTGTGCAGCGCTGTTACGGGCAGTGCTCTCGACTGTGACGGCAGGCTCACCGCGACGGCGATGTTCCTCCAGGTGTGCCGCGAACTGCGCCTTCTGCTGCTGATCACGCTCGACTTCGGAGCCACGTGCTACACGGTCGGTACCGGTAGCCCTGCGCCACTCTGGGATGTGCGGCGGGACGTGATTCCCGTCCTCGTCGTGCCTCGCTGTTGGAGGAAGCGGGAATCCTTCGAGTGCTGTCATTTCATATCCTCTTTCCAGCTCATCCCGGAATTCGGGGGAATGAGCGCCCCGAGTCGGATTTGCACCGGCTCTCCGCACCTATCGGGGCTGACCCTTACAGGTCTCGCTTGATTTGGGCCCTTCGAAGCGCATGACGAAGGAAGTCGGTTTCCGTGTCGTTCACGCCAAGATATTCGTCATACCGAACCCCCGCCAAGTGTGGCTTCACCTGTGCCCACTCCTGGTCACTCAGGCGTGGATGCCCTGCGGAGGCAAGTTTGACTTCCACTGTGTCGCGATCCACGTAGGCGATGCCGATTCCATGGCGTTCCGCGATAGCGAGAATCGCACCAACCGGATTGTCGGCCTGCTCGGAAATGAACTCTTCCATCGTACTCATGTGTATCCCCCTCAGTAGTACTGGCCCTCGCTGCGGATCCAGGCCCGCAGTTCAGTGCGCACGTAATCTTCCGGGTTCTCGGGATCGAATTCGTCGCCCGTGGTGTTGACCTCGGAGACGGCGTAGTGACCGTCCCCCGGGTGCTCGTTACGAGCTGCCCGCTTGGCGCCGACCTCGCTCCTGAAGACGTCGATGTACTCGCCGCCGTGCCATGTGGCCCAGAAGCCGTCAACCTCGACAACAACGGGCTCATCCAGCTTCGGCCAGTCAGGCATACCGATCTTCATTCTCTCCCCTTATTCTCTGCTGCGGATTGTTGCCTCCGCATGGTCCCCGTGCCGCATTTGAAACGGGCTGTATCCGCCTTGACGGATTTCGGGGGGAGCCAGTCAGGCGCGTACCGCGTGAACCTCGTGCGCGTAGCGCCCCTTCTGACCGAAGCGAAGTTCGTAGTTGCCGTGGCTCTCGTTGTCCTCATGGCCTCCCTCGTGCGGCCAGAACGTGAACCGCGCACAGACTTCCGGGTCATTGTCCACAAGAATCCAGGACTGGAGCTTCATGCCGAGCCTGTCAGCAAAGCTCTTCCAGTGGTCGCGGGAAGCGACCGCCCGATCCTGCGTCGTCATGCTCTTGACGCCGTCGAATCCGTCGATGGCCAAGTAGTCCAAGCTCTCGGGCCGTTTCGGGCAACCCCGGGTGCCGACATGGAACACGTCGACATTGCCGACAATGTGGCAGTCCTGACATTCGAAGTGGTTCTTGACCCGGACATCCGGATCTGAAGCACGCTTGATCATGTGTCCGCCGTGCTCTGAGCCGTTGGACCGGGCAAACCCTTTCGTCATCTATCTCCCCTTATTTCCAGCCGTGGATGGTCAGTGATCCTCGAACAGGAAGACAGCGTTGGCCCCAACCCCGGTTGTCGGAACCTTGATGAAGTTCAAGTCCCCCAGCGGCTCTTGGTTCGAGTCGGCGTATTCCTCCCAGTCGAACCAGTCGACAGCGCCCGCCCTCTTCAGGGCCTGGAACAACTTGCCCAGCTCCCCGGTCTCATCGTTCTGCGCGTACTCCTGGAGTACGCCCCCGATACTGTTCCCGCTTCCCCTGTAGTGCTCATTGGCGAAGTCTTCCAGCTCGTGACTGCGGACGTCCTCCGAGCTGTCCTCGGCGTACTGCGCGAGCGCCGCGACCATGTCCTCGCTGTGCTCACCCACCAGATCGGCAACGGCATCGACCATCTCTTGGAGGTCTTCGTCCCCTTCGGCGGGCTCGTCGGCGTACTGCTCGAACGAACCGTACGTGAGGCCGGTCAGAATCTTCGAGGACAGATCCTTACTGAACTTCATTTTCTTCTCCTTTTTGCTCTTGAGGTATGTTCATGTATCGCCGTGCCTTGGGTCCGCAGGCTCTCGGACCCGAGGCAATCCCTCAGTGGGCCCTGACTGTCTATCACTCAGCACAGACAGTGCGTGCCCCCTCCGGGGTGCTGAGCCGACCTGGGCCCGACCAGGCGGCGGCCGATGCGCGCTGGACGACAGGCGCAAGCCCTACCGTCCCGAATGCGTCGGCCTAGAAGCGCTCGCCGTCCCAATGGATGTCCCGATTGGCATCGAATCGCTCCACCCAACGGAGCGCGTCGACTTCAGCTGCCTTGACTTTCGTCTCGTCGTCACCCCGGCTGTACGGTCGCGTGTCCAGGTTTTCGTACAGATAGTCCGACCACTCCTCGGTACTTCCGGGGTCGTCTATGTCACCGCAGATCATGAGCTCGATCTGCGACTGGATCCCGACAGCGTTCATGTCGCTCTCGAAGCCATGGAAGTGCACCACGGAACCTTCCTGGGTCTCAATGCTGCGTTCCGGCGCCACCGGATAAGCCGTGACCGTAACCAATCGACCCGGCATGCCCGTGTGGATAAAGCGGACGTGCGTGGCTTTCCCGATCTGAATATCCCCGCCATAGTCCCCGTCGTCGGTCTGAATGTCACCGTACTGAACCCATCCCATGTTGCTTTCCCTTCCGATCCCACCACCGAGCAACCTTGACACCTCCACTCCCTTCCTCATTCTGTGTTGCGAGTCGGACTGCAATTCGCCTCGGCGAGGACTTCGTCGACCCAGCGGGGCCCCACGCGCATGCATTTACCGCAATTCTCACACATGAACCGATTAATGGACGCAGGAGTGTTCGGGCCGTTATTGTCGACCAGCACATGGCCACGGCGTTCCATCCGCTCGAACACCTCGTTTTCCATCTCCGCGTTAGACAATATACTTCTCCTTTAGGTGCTCCAATGACGAACGGCACTCCCGGGTGACCGACTAGAGTCGGTCACCCTAGGGCACCTTCCGTTACGTGATGCCGAAATCTTCCGGATGACGGGACTTCCACTTTTCCCATCGCGTTGACGGCTCGTCGTCTCCGTGCGAATGAATCCTGTTCATCAACTGGAGCAGACTCAAGGGACCGAGTGCTTCGCTCGGGTAGTTCTTTCGATTTCCAGGTGACAGGGGGACGTACATCGGCCCCCTGGTCCAGGATTGCTTACGGTGCCCCCAGTCATCCCTGCCCCACTTGCGGAAGACGGTGCCATTGGCGCCACCGTCCACATCCAGGGGACGTTCGGCCAGCTTATGCCGGTATCCCCCCTCGCCGTACCAGTGCGTCTTGTACTCCTCGAGGAATGAGACCAGCATTGCGGCCTCCGCCTCGGTGGGACGTTCAGCGCTCTCCTTGTCAAAGGCGACCAGGTAAGACCACATCGGATGTGAGCCGGTCACCGCGATTCGCAGTTCCGTCAGGGGGTCGTCCCGGTCTGCGTCATCCCCAAATGGCCAAGTCTTCATCCTTCCCCCTTCCTCGATTCCGTCCCCTCTCCGATACTCAAGTGACATTCACCCAGCGGTGGCACGTGATGAGCACGTTGTCATAGTCGCCGGAGGTCGCCTCGCACTTGAATTCCTCCGCCTCACGCTCGGCATCCTGAGGGGACCACCCCTTTTCGTTGGTCAAGTACTTCTTGAGCTCTCGTGCGACCTTCATGAAGATTGCCACGGAATTTCCGTCGACCCCCATGAGTTCTACGGTGCAATCGGGGTACTTTACGTCCATTATTTCTTTTCCTTTCCGGTCTGCCGCCATGTCACTTTTCCGCTCCGAGTCGATTTACGGCCCGGCAAAAATCGATAGATCCTGGACCGTTCCACCGCTACCACAGATCCCGCATCGACGACCATCAGGGCAAACGTGAGGCAGTAGCTCCGAAACCTTGATCAGGAACTTCTCCCGCACCCCGGGCAGGACTGCACCCATCTTGAACAACTCATAAGCGCATTCGTAAGCCCCATCGACGCCCGACAAGTCGTAGCCCCTGACGTAGCCGTTCAGGAATGGGAGTGTGTACTGCCTTTCCGGCCGGTCCGACGTGTCGATTCTGACGTAATCGCCGTTCTGGAATTTGAGCGGACTGCCGTTCGGGTCCCTCCAGATTGCATCGTCGAGCACATCTCCTCCATTCCCTTTTAGTGGGCGCCGCTTATCGGCGCGCTCAGCTTGAATGGCTTGCGTGGGCCGAGTTTCCAGGCAGGCACTGCTCTGTGTTGCGATCCCAGGTGAAGCATCCCAGGCAATACGCATCCTCGGCGGAGGCGTGTGCGTGATCCTCGGGCAGGACCAGGCGTTCACAGCACGGGCAGGCATGCGGTGCATCCTCCTCCTCGTCAACACGAAAGGCGAGCCCCGTGCTCGCCTCGACCGCTACCTCGCCGGTCTTCTTGTTTGCGATTTGCCCGGCGTATCGACTGATTTCGTCCGGGTGCATGTGGGGGCTATGCTTTCGCATCGCCCAGTAGGCGATTGTGTGCAGGTTCTTCCGCTCGGGAACCGGCGTGGACACGGTGGCCTTGCCGTACCGGGCTTCCCCTTCGGGTGGCTGAATGACAGAGAGAACGAAGGACATATCTTCTCCTCTGGGTGAGGATGGGCTTGGCACCGGATTCTGTCGCGTAATTTATCCATCTCGTGACGTCACTCCGATGCGTCAGGTTCGATAGCTGTGAACCAGAAGCCAGGTTCTCCCGGCTCCCGGCGAAGGGAGCTTTGACTTCGCCCGCTTGAGCGCCTTATCTCCTTCGCCGGGGACCTTTACGACGACCGGAGGGAGATTCTCGTCCACACCGCCCGCGCCATCCCAGATTTTTGACCTTTGGAACTCGAATCGCACTGGTTACCCCTTCCCTGACGCCAGACCCCACCACTCCCGCATGGCCGGAGCATCCACGAGATTCACATGGGGGCCCGGCAGGTTCGGTGCATCGTCAGCCTCGGATCCGTGATTGCAGCCGATCTCTTCACCCTCGTAGTGGAGGCCGTGACGGAGGAAGGTGCCGCAACAGGCGCACCACTCACATGAGTCGGATTCTCCGAGCATGGCAACCGTGATTTGTGTCTTGTCCCCGATCTCCAGGTCATTGATGTCCTGGAGATCGGGGACCTCTGCCAGCAGCCCCTCCGTGACACCGACACACTTCAGAATCGTTTCGGTGCACCACTTGTCGCCACATGAGGCGTAGGCAGTATCGGTGTACCCGTCGTGCGTCATCAGGATCTCTTCGAGGCTCACGTCGTTCTCCTTTTTGGTGCCCGATTTATGTATCAGTTATTCCCAGCTCGCCAGGTATGCATCGGCACACAGGGTTGAGCAAAAGAATTCCGAGACTTTCTTCTTGTCGCTTTCCTTCGAAATCTCCTTTCCGCATATTTCGCATTGCTTCACCGCGTCATCAGACCTTCGGATTGAGGACGGACCGCTGTCCATCAATAAAACCATTCCTGTAGTGGTGGGCTCCGATGCTTTCGGCAATTCTGTTGGCCTCCCGCTTGGCGGAAGATTCGGGCAGCCCTCCATCCATCAGTCGGATGGTGAGGTCGTTGATTTCGTACTCAATGGGTCGGTTCGTCATGATTCCTCCTTGGTTCATCGTTGGGTTGCGCAAGCGTGAACGCAGTTATCGCAGGCAGGGAAGGGATCCTCGCCACTCTCGCCCCGCACCTTTTGCCCTCCGGCCCGCACGCCCAGGTAGGTGTGACCGGTGCCGCCCTCCATGTGACTCTCATGCTGACAGTGGCATGCCGTACCGCCATTGGCACACAGGGCCGCCCCGTGATCCCAGCCCGCCTTCCACTCCTGCGCAAGGGCGCCGAAGATCCGCTCGGCGTAGCCGTCGTCCGTGGGATCCGAGCCAGTCAGTACCCGCCAGGATGCCGGATCGTTGTGTGCGGCGTACCGGACGGCCTCCTCGTTGCCACGCAGCCATGCCGTCCGGGCTGTTTTCGGTTCCATGACTCCACCGTTCCAGCAGATCATGCTCGCCCAATCTCTCGATACTCTAGGGAGAGGATCTCGCTTACCCCGGGATCCCCGATCTCGTGGTAGTCATCGCCGGGGGCTCCGACCCATGGGGCGTATCGAAGGTAGACGTCTCGGGCGGTATCGAACGCGGCCACCGCACTGCATAGCCGCATGAGATCTGAGCCGATGTCCGCTCGCCCCCATACATCGACCGTGATCTTATGTGGGCGAAAGAGTAGTTCCTTTACCGCGCAG
The DNA here is from genome assembly GCF_024295805.1 of Streptomyces cucumeris. GTDB lineage: Bacteria > Actinomycetota > Actinomycetes > Streptomycetales > Streptomycetaceae > Streptomyces > Streptomyces cucumeris. The sequence continues at coordinate 48,987 of NZ_JANCLX010000014.1, read as the reverse complement.
CGCAGCGCATGGTCGGCGGCGTCCAGTGCGATCATTGGCCGGGGCAGGTCGATAACTCCCTCGATCCGCAGTGGGGGCACCCTCCTTCCGTGGTCATTAGTGGCGTTGATGATTACCCGCCACATGTCCTGCTTCCGTTCCATCGCCCTTCTCCTTCTCCGCGTCCGATATGCACGTCAGCGGCCGATCCCAAGGGACCGGCCGCTCCCGAACAAGTCGGCCTAGGCCAGACTACCGTGCCATTGCAGCCGTTGTCAGTTGGTTGCGAGACCATCCAGCTCGGCCAGTACCATCAAGCACTCGGTTACGGTCTCCAGATCCGAATAATCGATGTCGATCCGTTCGCCGATCCCATCTCTCAGCTCGGCAACCGAGGCGGGCAGGTACTTCGCCATGAGCTGATCGAAGTGATGGCCGTTGGTCTGGAACAGGCCATGCCCCGCGAGCTTGATCTTGATGTCGTCCGTCATAGCCATGGTCAGATCGTCCAATCCATCTTGGCCGTGAAGGTATTCACGGCGTCCGCCGTCTCGTCGTCGATGTGGGTCGCACCGGCCACCGGATACTCCGCGATCGGGAGCACGCAGAGGATTGAACCGGCCTTGTCCCGGGCCGTGACAAACGCTCGACGTCCGTTCCGCAGGTCATTCAGGGCCTCCGCCAGTGCCTGCTGCCAGGTGAAGTGCGGAGGAGTCGTCCCGTAGGTGGACTCCGGAAGCGGGTCCACTACCGTGTGGTGCACGGTGTAGTGATCAATTTTCACTGTTCCCTCTCCCTTGAGCCGGTTGCGCCCAGCTCTTCAGTAGCCCTTCCGAGGTCGGTGGACCGTGATCGACAGAGACCGGGACGGATGCTTACCCGTCCGCCTCGGTGGCACCCGCACCTCATGCAGGGTGCTGCCGCACACCTCGAACTCCTCCCGAGCGGTCGGCCACTCGTAGGTGCGGGTGTTCTTCCCGTCGGTCACGACGAATGCCGTTTCCCGGCGTTCGACAACCGTCAATGTGCCGCGGAATTCGTTGGCACCGTGGCTGTACCAGCCGACCGTCCAGCCCTTGCGAACTGGGTCGAACAGCTTCCGCATCTGTGTCATATCCCCAGGCACGACGACCCCCGGGCTGCGGGCCAGGAAATCCCGACCACTGCCGTCCAGGAAGCAGGGATAGAAGATCTCCGCCCCCGTGAACCTTTCCTCCCTCGGCGTCACATCCCAGTTCTTGCCTGGCATGCAGTCGCCGAAAGGAGCAAGGAGCGATGCCCCGTCGGCCGTCTCGATCTCGTAATTCCCGGCGTACGTATGGCCCTCGTTGTACCGAACCCGGGCGACCCCGTAAATCAGACCGCCCTCCCGCTGCACCATAACCCGCAGGCCCGTCAGCGAGCGCCCACTTCCGGTGGTCATGTTTCCCCTTCTTCCCTTTGGTCCATCGATGGGCCGACGATCCGGAAAATCTTCGGCGTCCTACCTTCCAGTCCTGCCAAGACCACGCCCTCCCGGGCGTCCTCGAGATTCCCGGCCACCACCCCTGACCGAATGAACGCGATGGCTAGCTCATCGTCACCATCTCGGAAAGTGACGTACGTTTCCCGGGCGTGCCCCAGATCCTCGGCCAGAATCCAGCAGACATTCGGGAGGCAGTGACATCCGGGGTCGATGTACGACTCCTCCCATTCTTCCGGGGGATCGATCCAGAAACGATCCGCCATATTCAGCTTTCCAGGGCCGATCCATTCGGGACTCGATCGAACGTCAGCTTGGGGGCGGAGCGATTGCCGTGGGCATAAAGCCGCTCGATCAGACGGGCGGCGTATCGGTTCAGGCACTTCTCGGCGTCGTGACTCCAGTAGCCGTGCTCCAGTTCCCCGGCTGCGTTCACTCGCCACACCCAGTACTCGCGCTTGTGATCGGAGTATGCGAGAACGACGCCGTTCTTCCTGCCCGGATCGGCCATGCCGGTCTCGTGGTACGCCACGGCCAGCACCGTGGCCCCCAGGGGCCCGCCGACGATGTCACCGACCTTGAGAGTCTGGTGATTTTCGTGTGACTCCAGCACCCTGATGAGCTCGGCCCGCTCCTCGGGTCCCAGGGCGACGTGACCGCCATCCGGGACCTTCGTCCAGGACCCATCCTCGTTGGACTTGCCGATCTCGATGATCGACTTGCCCGTGCCCGATCGGTCCACCCTGCCGATCACTCCGAACTTCGGGTGGACTGTACCCAGCGCACGCGTCAGCATCTTGATCATTTCGCTCTCCTTTCCGTCCCACCGTGAGACACGTCAGCGCCCGGCCCCCTTCCGGACGCTCCCGAATCACGCGGTAAGTCACCTCTCTGCCGCGACGACTCCGTCAGTCCCAGTCGGGGGCCCCGATGCCGTTCTCCTTCAGCAGCGCCCGCAGTTCGGCATTCTCCCTCCGGAGGTTGCTCTCCCGGCGCTTGCCGTTGTCGTGGGCGTAGATTTCCGCCACCGCTACGGCCAGCTCGGGCTCACAGTCAGCCAGGTCACTAGACGTCAGACCAATCTCCCGTTCCCGGCCGCCGCACTCTTCTCGGTGCTTCCAGTCCATCATCTCTTCGTATTCGTACCGCATTTCAGCCACCTTCCCTGGTCACCACTTGCTCGAGTCGAACCAGTACAGGGAGCCGCCGACCGAGGTCCCGGCGCAGACCTCCCCGGCCCAGACGCCGCGCCCGACGTACCACTTGTGGTAGTCGTCCTCCGTCGGCGTCCCATTCAGGAACACCAGCTCGATGCCGTTCTCATCGGCGTACTCCTCGGCCAGTGTGCGCCAGTCATCCACCGTCTCACCCTGGTAGGAGTTGAGGACGTCGATCAGGCGCTCAGGACTGACCTCGCCCTCCCCTCGCTCCGTGAGCACGTTGAGTGCCGCCTCGATCCTTGCGACATCCCGTTCCACCTTGTCGTGGTCGATGACCTGGTCACAGAGCCACTGTGCGAGAGGGCTATGTTGCTCCTCGGCGTCGACCGGGTCCCAGTCGAGACTCTCTGCCGCCTCCAGCGCACTGTCCCACTCGTCCCGGCTGTACCGCAGGTTGTCCATTTCGCTCTCCTGTTCCGCCCGTCATCCATAGCCGTATCGCCAGCGCCCGGTCTCAGGTGCCGGGCGCTGGCGAGTCGCATCGGCCTAGGCCAGGGTATCAGTCCTTGTGTGCCCGAAGACTGCAGCCAATCACCCCTGACAGGAGCCGTCGCAGTAGATCGCCTCGCCGATACCCACGCCGGAAGTCAGCGCGTCGTCGGTGTCGTAGTGACCCTCACACTCCGGCGAGTTGTACTCGTCCCACTCCTTGACCAGGGACGCCCAAACCTCCTCGGCCGCATTTCCGTCGCCGTACCACTCCGCCGTGACGAATCCCTGGGAGTCGACGTGCAGCATCGCAGCGGGCTGCTCCGACTTGTGCTTCGAGCCTGAGCCGGTGACGTTGCGGAACAGGGCCGACCAGCGGTGCCAGTCGACCGCGTCTCCGTGGTCCTCGTCCGATCCGAAGTCCGTGGAGAACCGGTGCAGCTTGAACGCGGCGACGCTGTCGTATTTCGGCTTCAGTGACTCCCGTTCGACTCGGTCCATCGAGTCGAGCTCGGCGAGCGCCTTGCCTTCCGGGATCTTCCCGGTGACGACGTCCGCCCACTCGACCGAGCCGAAGTCCTCTTTCGTCACCTTGTTCATGTCAGTCACGATCTCGGCCATATCTCTACTCCTTGTCCGTTGATACTGAAGACCGGCCCCGTTCCGGTCCACTCAGTCTTCGTTGTCGGTGCCGTCGAATACACCGGGGAACGTGTCCCGGGCGAGTGCACTCCAGTCCAGCGCGTCCCACTCATCCCGGGTGATCTGGTCCCGCGTCCATTCCATGGCGCCAGGCTCACAGGGGTAGCCGTTCGGGTATGACTGGGGCTTGTCACTGGCCAGGCTCTGACACAGCCGGAGGTATCCCTCCGGCAGGTACAGCGCGTCGGTCACGACGTCCCGCAGTCCCTCCCCGTAGTCGGTGGAGTAGTTCCGGTTGACCGTGACCGTCACGCGAGCGGCGTAGTTCACCGGGTGATCGTTGCGCAGCCACTCGACCAGGAGGTCATGTGTCTTACGTCCGTTCTTGGTCATACCGCGCTCTCCGTTTCTATAGTCCTGCTTGGTTATTTATTTCCCGGATCGCACCTTGTCGGGCTTCTTACTCGGTCATCCTCAGTCGGTCATCCCAGCAGCACTCATCGCCGACCCAATTACCGTCATGGCGGTGCGCAGTTTGAGCCGGAACAGAATTACGGCAAAACTTGCACTCCACCCGCAAATCGCAGGGGTGCAGCACAGAACGAATCTGTTCGTCCGTGGGGTATTCGTCGAAGGATGATTCCTCCGTGAAGCACTCATCGGTTTTCGCGTCGTAGACGTCGAAGCTCAGACCGAAGGAGTCGCGCCAGGTGAGGCGCATAATGTAGACATCCCTTCCGTCCACATTATGCTTTCCGACGACTCTTTCCGATGTAACGGCGTCGCTCATCTTTCCCCTCTTTCCGTTCCCGATTTTCTGAGCAATCGAGGAAGTGCTCAGCTCTCGCCCATGTATTGCACGCGGGAGGTGTGCGGATGCGGCCGGGGTCATCGCTCGATGTACCGCCCGGGATCCCAGTTGGCGGCGTCGGAACGCAGTCGCTCCTGCTCCCGCCCATACTCCGTGATGTACCCCTGTGCGTCACACTCCCCGCGCTCCAGTCGGTGCTCTTGATAGCTGAAGCACACCCCTTGGATCATTCCGTCCGCGAGTCCGAGCTGCCTCGCGTGCGCACTGCACGGTCGGAGTTCCTCCGCGGTGAATCGGCGCTCCCATCCGCACGCATCGAATTCCGTGCAGCGGAATCCGATGTGCACACCCCCCTTCCACAAGGGGCGCAGCGAGACCGACGTGCGCCACGAGTGACCGGCCTTGAATGTTCCGGCAGCCACCTGTGTCGGGCTCGGATAGTGGGTGTGTGAGTGCTCCCGGTGGCCAGAGAGCAACGTGCACGTAGTGCAGTGGCTGAAGTAGCTGACCGGCTGACCTGGCCCATCGGCGCGGCTTCGCTCCCGGACCTCACAGAGGGGGCACAGGGGTGCCTTTGTCATATCCTTGTCCTTTCCGTCCTGATTCATGGTGATTCGCCAATCAGAAACGCACTGGAAGACTCGGAATCCGGAATACGTGACTCCGAATCTTCCCGAACATCACCGATTGAATTTGACCTGCTCTTCGTTACACCTCGAAGCGGAAACCGCTCAAGGTTTTCTCAATCCGTCGCAACGGTCGGTCGGCCAGTTCTCGAGCGATGTCTGCATGCAGGGTGGGAATGTCGTCGGCAGGCCCGATCGGCACCTCCCGGCATCCCGCACCACCCGCCTTGATGACGGCAAGAACCAGCAGAGGTTCAGCGGTGTCGTCGTCACAGACGGTCCGCGTATTGATGATCACGCGTTGCCCCTGCTGATCTCGTCACCGGCAGTCCGCCGGTTGTGTCGCTGGAACGCCGCCTGCCGCTCCTCCAGCGACACCCTCGAGTCCTTCATGGTCTCCTTGTCCATCTGTCGCAGTTTCTCCCCGTCCGTCACGATGAACTTCTCGCCCCGGGATGTCTCCTCCATCCACACCGGGGCATCGAACTCGGGCCCGGGGAACAAGCGGCGGACGGCCCATGCATGTGCATCCCGGCCGTGGAGCCCTTCCTTGTAGGGGTACGGATATGTCGCCGTGGCTCCGTCCTCCGCCACCACCCTGATTCGGTCGCTCGTGGTGTCCGTGGCGTCCAGCTTGCGCGTCGTGACGATCATGCGTCCTCGTTTCCGTTGATCACTTGCTCAATCTCATCTTTTCGATCTCCCGCGCCCACTGGCGACGCTGGATCAGCAGGGCATGGGCCGCCGCGTTGCGACTACCGTGCCCCCACGTGCTGTAATCCGGGCGCGAAGGATGCTGTGTGGTCTTGGTGTAGCCATGCCACCCTTCACAGCGCTTCCCGCCCTTTTCGCATGCAGGCCGGACCACATCAGGGCAGGGGAACACCTCCCCGATGGATCCCGCGTGTCCGGCCGCCTTCCCTGCCGCCCTTGCGACCGGATCCCCGTCGTCCGGGCGGGCCTTGTAGTGCTGTCGGACCCCACTGGTGTGGCGCGTGAACCTCACGTGAAAACCTCCACCCAGTCTCGGCCCTCACACTCAATGCCTTCACTGGTGTCGGCCCCGTCCTCCCACGTGACCATGAATTCGCCAGGAATCAGAGAGGGTCCTGTCACCTCTCCCGTGCCGCGAAGCCCGGTTTTCGAATTGCACTCCGGAAGGGTCACGCGCTTCGGTGTCGGGCGTTTACGGTGAGCCATGATCCACCCTGAGTCCAGGGAAAGCAGACACCAGAGGCCAAATGTCTGCCGGATATGAATCTCCAGGCGTTCTCCAATATGCTCGGAGGGATGCATGATCAGACGGCCGGAATTCATGTTCGACCAGCCGACTTCCGGGCGCCACCCTTGTTTGCAAATCAGCTCACCCAGAGCCAGTTCGTACTCACCCCGACTTCGCGGACCGCGAAACGCCTCCTCGCTGATGTCTGGAGAATTCGCAACACCCGGAAATCGACGTGCGGTCAAATCCGGAAGCACCTGAATAACCGCCCGACTCCCGAGCATCCGCCCCAAAGACTCCGACATCAGGAATCGCCCACCTCACGGTGGACCAGCGCCCACCCGACGCCGTCCGACTCGCCACCCTCGGCGTGCTCGCACGTCTCGTGCTCGGTCCACTCCGGGCACGGCATCCCGTCCTTCCCGGCGCCGCACGGGTGCGGGTGCATCTCGACCGAGACGACCGCCCACAGTCCCGGCGTTCCGGCGATGTGCTCCGCCAGGTCACCGCCGATGTACTGGTCATTCCGCATGATGAACAGCGACGGGTCGGCCGACCAGCCGGTGAGCACGGTCCATCCGTTCTCGACGGAGCCGATGGCGTCCCGCTCGTGGTGGTCGAGAATCTGCCCATCCTCGAACGACCCCTCATAGTCGATGTCGATCGACTCCGGCGCGTACTCGGCCAGTGTGGCGGGCGGGTACACGGTCGTCTCGTACGTTCCGTCAGGCTTGACCAGAACCGGCAGGGCGCTCGGTCCATGCAACAGCTCGTCCAGGGCCTCACTCATGATTCTCTCCTTCTCCGCCCGCTTCGATTAGCCCTCGTTGATCACCCGGTCGTGGAACCACACCGGCCGACCGGCCGTGTCGTACGTGACCCACTCGGCGATCCCGCCGAAGCGTTCCCGCATGTCGGCATACAACATCCGGGCCACCCCGAGTTCCTGACCCGCCTTGTCCAGCGCCGCCACCTCGGCGGGAATGGAGACCGAATCCACCTGCACGTAGCGACTCCGCTTGCCCTGCTGCTCCCGCTCCCGTTTGGTGGTTCCTTCGATCAGCTCTTCCACCGTGGCCTGGAGGGCACCGCGCTGCCATGAGTACAGGTAGTACCCCCCGCCCTCCCCTTCGGGAACGTGACGCGTCCACACCATCGCACCGATCGACGTGTCACTGGGGGACCAGCGACCCATCGGGTACTTACGCATGAGCATTCCTTCTCTCTTTCCGCCCGCCTCGCATGGGCACGGGAAGATGCGACCGAGCCGCACCCCCCGAACCGACACGCGCCGGTCAGTGCGTCAGGCCGAACCCTTGACCCCCTTCAGCGGTTCGTCCGCCCGACTCTTGGCTTCATCGATCATGTCGTTGATCCAGGCGTCCCGGGCGTAGCCGTGGTCACTGGTCCAGGTGCCCAATCACTGGATGCCACGGAGTCGGCCCCATGGCATCCCGAAACCCGCCGCTCCGTCAGCCTCGCGTCTTCCCGAGTGACATCAGTGCATCCTGGTCGTCCCTGCAGGCTGCCACCGTCGCGTCCCCCACCCCGACGTAACAGGCAAGGATCAGGCAAGCCCGCAGGTACTCGGCCGAGATGTCCGCCACCTGGCGCCCGCCCACAATGGTGTCCCCGGGCCGGTACCCGCTCTCCATGGCGTGCCGAACCGCGCCGTACGTGCTCATAACCTCGGCGATCAGGGTCACCTCGAAATGATCCTGGGCAAGGTCGTCCCGAACATGCGGGCTCTTGCCGCGCTTGACATCCTCCCAGTGCCGCAAGAGTGTGCCGTAGTGGCGCTCTGCCCCCATGGCCTGAAGCCATATGTCGAAGCCCTGATCCGCGCCACCCAAAGGCTCCCGCTGTCGGCCACCATGATCCGTGAAAAGTGCCACGACCTCTTCCTCTCCTTTTCCGTTCCGTCGGGCCACCCCGGTTTGCTTACATCCACACCGGGATCACGCGCCACCTCCGATAGGCGACCAGGAAGTTCCTGATCGCCTTCCAGTCGTCTCGGCCACCCTGTCCGGCCACCTTCTTCAGCCAGGAGTACGCGTTGGCGTAGGGGATGCCGTCGAGATGCTGCGCATCCCAGAACGCCTCAGTGATCCGGTGAACCGCCTGATCGGCCTCCCGTGCACGCTCCTGCGCCACCTCGCAGAGCGACCCCGGAATCACGTAGTGGCGCCCAACACAGATGCGCTCCCGCTCGTGCAGCCGCTCGTGCAACTGGTTCCGTGCAGCGCCCACCGCGTCCGCAATGCCGACACTCAGTGACCACTCAACGTCTGGCGCGTCCGTGTCAGGGCTACTGAACAGGTCGGCACCGTCCATCCGCCCCGCGCGCCAGAGCCATCGCTCCCCCTCTTTCAGGGGGTAGAGGTAGGTGTGCTTCACTTTCGTCCCCTTTCCGCTGGCCCGTCACAGAATCCGTCGATCTGTGCATGCATGCGTCAGTCCCCCTCGTTGCGCTCCCGCAGCTCCCGCGTCATCCGGTCGTACGGCAGCACAGCCAGAGCGAATACCTTAGATCGTTGATTGGTGTCGAATTCCCCCGTCACTCGGACCGTGGTCTCCGTCTCGATCTCGGAGTTGTACGGCTCCTCGGAAGATCCTGACAGCCAGGCATGATCCGGAACGTGGTTCCGCCACTGTGCGTCGAAGGTCTCCGTCATCCCGGCCGACGACTCCGTGATCTCCGGGTGGTTCTTGGTGAGGTACCACGCCGCCCAGGCGACCGGGCTCCCGTGCTCCTCGAGATCATCGTCATCCATGGCGATCTCGGACGTGCCGCGATCCTCGATCTCCCGTACGCCCCCGTCCAGCCAGCGACATTCACCGTTGCACTCCGGGCCGGTCCCGTCCGTGGTGTGTCCGTCCTCATCCGCGAACCGACACTCTTTCGCGTATCCGGAGATCACGCGCTGCCGAATCTCCAGCACATAGGCCATTTCTTCTCATCCTTCCCGCCGGTCCGTCCGCCCCGAAGTTCGTCGCTCCGTTCCCGCCGTCAGGCCCGCAGCGCAGACAGCTTGTCGTCCCGACGTACGCGGCGAGGATCTTGCAGCGCCGTTCGTACTCGCCGGACACATCCATCACGGGTCGACCACCAGCGGTCCAGTCGTTCGGACGGAGTCCATCGCTTCCTCGATCATGCCGGGAAGCGGATGCTCTTCGAGCTCCGTACGCCCAATGCTCGTGCCATCGCCGAGCGTCCCCCAGACCACAGCACTAAGGACGGATGCGTCACGCTCCCATGCGCGGCCCCGGTCGTCGATCGGGACGACCTTTACCACGACATACACCCAGTCATCGCGCTCCCATGCCGCGATATCGTCGACTGATGCCCAGGCGCCAGCCCAGGCGCTATCAGTCTCAGGGAGCACCCCAGTGTCGTAGGTCAGGGACACATGCAGTGACCATCCCGCATGCCCGAACCTCGTCCCGTCCACCGTCCATGAGTCGATCATCTTTCCGTCTCTCCAATCCTCTCCCGTAATGCACTGGATCACTCCAGCGTTTCACCCCTGGAGTGATCCCGAACGCCACGGGGTCAGACAGTTGCCTGATAGTCCGGGAAGAACATGTGGACCGCCGCGCGGATCTTGTGCTGCTGACGGGACGTGATGACCGAGTACGAGTCCTCCGGGATAACCCACCCCTCACCCGGGATCCGCCACGCGATGGGGGTCCCGTACGACCAGACCACATAGTCGGCCATACCGACCGACAGATGCCACTTGGCGTCCAGGCGACCGGCGCTTCCCCCGGAAACCCCGTGGGTCACCGGGCCGCCCCCAAGGGATCCTTCCGTCTTGAATGCGTCGCCCGCGTCGAGGACTCGTGCGTAGCTCTCGACGGACGAGTTCTTGCCGTGCACACCCAGCCGCGTGATCGCCATCTTTCGTTCTCCCATTCCGTCTTTTCGTTTTTCTATCGCCGATAGTAGCGAAGGTGGTGCAACCGGATGGTCCGATTGCACCCGTTCCCTTGCTTCGTGACCTGCTCGTTACTTTCGAGGCAATGCGGCGAGTCGCGCAAGAAGGGCGGAAATTTCTTCATCCTGCCCGTTCCCAACCGCCGTACGTTCCGGGTACTCCTGCACCCCCGCCCCGTCGAACACCCAACCGTGCCGGTCCGTCGCGTCTTCCCGGATCGCCGCGAACTCCGAGTGAATGAACCCGGATTCGTCCAGCTTCGACGAGAGCGACACGCCGCGCCCGTTCGGGCACCACAGCCTCATGGCCGCACGCGTCTCGCCGTTCCCGTCCTTCCATGTGATCGGGCCGTCCGTGCTCACGCCGTACCTCAGAGACATGCGCGCCCCCAGGCTCACGAGTTCACACATCATGTGCTCCCGGAATGTAATCCCGTCGGCGATCAGTTCACGATCAACAATCGCCTCCCCCTCCACGGCCGCCCACCCATCGATCATGGCGTCGGCCGTGCGCCGGTCCGGTGCGCTGACCTCCATGTTCCGGACCCCGTATGTCCCCTCCGTCATGCCAGGGGCAGTCAAGTGCAGCCTGTATCCATACGTCGGCATCCCGCGTCTCCTTCCGTCCGTCAAGCCCTGACAAGCAGGCTGGAGTGTCCGGATTCCCCCGGGCACTCCCGTCCGCCGGTCAGGGCTTGACGCTGTACAACTCCTCCGGCCGCCACACCCCGGCGAGAACCACACCCCCGTCGGTGTCCAGCTCGAGATAGCCATCCACCCCAGCCACAAACCAGCCCGTGAACTCCCGGATATCGGACCCCTCCGAGTCCACGCCTTCCGTGACCAGCGCCCGGATGCCGACCAGTGCACCCATGCCGTTCTCGCGAAGGATGCTGACCACGTAATCCCGGTCGAAGTTCATCGGCGTCGCAATACCTACCATCGCCATCCCCTTTGTCAGTGCCGCCCGTGTATACAGCCAGGGCAGGGCCAGCGCCCCGCACCGAGAATCCGGACAGCCTTTACCGTTGCTCCCGGCGTGACCGGCTGATTTGCCCATTTCGGGCAATCCCCCCGCCACTCCGTTCCGTCCGGCCATGTCACATACCAGCCCTTACGGGTTTTCACTGCCCTGCGCCCGCCACTCCGCGCGGGGCGGCGAGCTGCTGCGCCATGGCGTGCGCATCCTTCTCCGACAGTCCCTGACCCCCGTACACCGGGCGCGTCTCGGCCGCGTTGTACGACACCACGTCGAACGAATCACCGTTCGGAACCACCCGGTATCCCCGGGGGCCCGTGTACACCCAGCGATTGGCGATGAACGACATCCCGTTCCTGCTCCCCGTGGGATAGTCCATCGACGCACCGGGGCGCGTTGAACGCTGGTCCCGGGGGTCGGCATCCGGCATGTCTCCCAGCGTGCGCAGCGCCCGGCGCATCCTGTCGAGATCCGCCCCCGGGACCACGTCGTCCGTAACCGGGGTCGAGTAGTCGAACCGCCGAGGAGTCCCGTACGACTCCTCCCCCCGGATCGGAACCGATTCCCGGATCACGGCCAGTTCCGCCGTTCCCGGTTCGTCCCGTCCGGCCATCTGTGACAGGGACAGACCCCGCCGATTCGGAAGCCACACCTTGACGACCTGGTGACCCTCCGTCCCGAACGGTCCTTCAACCACCGCCCCGAACTCGAGCGACAGATTCCCGGCCACGCTCATCAAGTCCATCCCGCTTCCCCATTCCGTTCATCGCTTCGTGTCGTGATTGGCAGGCTGGGACGCCCCGAACATGAACCCGGGGCGTCCCCGTCCGTCAACCTCCGGACGTCAGGTCAGACGCGGTAGCCCATGGCGCGGCAATCCATCTTGGCGACCGCCGCCGACCAGTTCAGCACCGTGGCGTGGTTGCGGAAGTTGTCGTATGCAACGTCGAACGACAGGTCGCGCGCCACGGCCGTGATGCCGCCGAACTCCTTCGCGAACTTGCACTGCGACCGGCGGTTGTACGCGTCCCGCTTCTCGTGACCCTTCTTACCGGCCGGGACCGACAGCCACAGCATGGCCCCGTCCTTGAACGTCCCGGTCTTCAGGCACAGGCGGTCGTACTCCCGCTGACCCCGACTGCCGGTGTCACAGACCGACTTCCCCTTGGTTGCCGCGTCCGCCTCGGTAGCCATCACTGGAGCGAAGAGCAGGGCCAGACCGGCCAGGATGCCCGCGAACGCCTTGCGAATGTTCTCACCCATGATCGTTTCTCCTTCTTTCCGTTGGCACCGAGCGGCACCCCAGGACCCCCGGGCCTGTCCGGCCCGGCGACCCCGGTATGTCCCCCGATTCCTCCCGCGCGTCAGAGCGCGTTGATCTTTTCGGTGTAGTGGTCCAACAGGTCCGGATCGATCCAATCCCGCTCCATCGCGAACAGACCGGCCGCTACGTCCTTAAGCGTCCCGTCCATCCGGGTGGCCAGACGTCGCCGCCCGCCGGACCCCACGTCACCGTGCCCTTCCCGCCGCACCGTGAAGATGTAGACCCGTCCGTCGTCCATGGCCATCACACCCCGCGAGATGCACTGGACGGACCGGGCCAGAAGGAACTGAACCGAATCAGCGACCCGCCCCTCCACCTCCGCGCCCCGGCCGTCGTTCGCATCCCGGTCCCAGAACAGTTCCGTCATGCTCCCGTCTCCCCTTCCGATTTGACCTAGGCCACGGATGTTAGCGCATCCGGGCGATGCCCGCGAAGGTGCCGTTCCTCACCGCACTCCGGATCCATGCCGTGCGCGCCGCGCTGACGGACGACCCGATGTGCCGCTTCCTGAGAATCTCTCCCGTCGGGCTGTACAACGTGCTCACGCTCCCCCCCGACCGAATCGGCTCGATCGTGACGCACCTGACAGTTCCGGCCAGCCTGATGATCGCCCCGTTCACTCGCCGCGCAGGCACCCCGCCGATCATCCAGACCCGCGCACTCCCCTCGTTCTCGGCGAGAACGAGCGACTTGAGCGCGTCAGCCAACTTGAGCATGTCCGTCATCCTTTTTCTCCCTTCCGCCTCGCCCGGTCTTCCGGACGATTCGCCCCGGACCCAAGGGGGCGCCCCCTTGGGTCCGGGGCGGACCGCACGGCCTTACGGGCAGAGAGGTTCGACGTTGACCACATCCGGCCCCTGTCCGGTGACCGGCGCCCCTACCTCGTACCAGCAGCCCGGAGAGGGGAGTTCCCCCACGTCCACCGTGACCGCCCCCCGCCCGGGGTCACTCGGCCAACCATTCAGTATGTCGGCCCCGAACATCCCGAGTACCGCAACCCAGGCCAGCGCAACTCCACACATGGCGGCCGTGAGCAGATACACCACCCGCTCAACCCTGCCGATCCGAGACCTGTCCGACCGGGTCCCGTTCATCGGGTCATCCCGCGCGGCTTCACGGCGGGGGTCTTCTCCGGCCGGGCGCATGCCGCGTGTACCACCAGGCCCGTAGCTGCTTGCGTCCCGTCCGCCGCGCTCCCGATGCTCGCTGCCTTCCGGGCCGCACTCCGAGTCTTGCCGGGCAGTCGCTCACCCTGCTTGATCTCCCGCTCCCGCTTCACCTCACGCCGCGCATTCTCGGCCGTGTGCCACGCAGCGACACGGCGCGAATGGTTCCTCCGCCACGCCCGGGACTTGCCCCGATGGGCCCGCTCCACCAGGTCCTTACAGACCGGGCAGAACGCCCCAGACACCCCCGCGTCGACACCCGGCCGCACGGTCATGGACAGCGCGGTAGTACCGGCCACGGCCAGCCACCCCTTCTGAGGCTGGATCGGGGGCAGGTTCGCGCGCCCCGTGTTCGCGGACCCATTCACGCTCCCGTGCTCCCGCGACCCCTTGCCCGCATCGGCGCCGCCTTTGAACCGAGGAGTGGACGCCGAGTTGGCCTTGCCCTTGCCGATCTCCTTACCGCGCCGCTTGTCGGCGTCGCGGGGGGACCCCGGCACGCTCCCGTGATCCACCGCATCCACCGACTTGGACTTGAGTCCCGTACGAGAGGACATCTTCACGCCGTACATGCGGTGCTTGCCGATCAGCCCCTTATCCGAGAGGCCGATCACGCCCCGGCACTCCGGGCACTTGCCCGTGACCCCGTCGGCGTCGCTCCCTTCCATCGGCTCACCTTTGAACCCACACCACGGAACCGACTCACCCAGCGCTCCCGTGTGTCCGGTCCACGTTGCCGACGTCACGTGAGGGTCAGGGAGCCCGGCCACCTCCGCCGGGACCGGGTGACCGGCCGCGTAGTACGCCGCTACCGCTTCCCGCTGCCTTTGCTGTACCCGCTGAGTCCGCTGTTCCGTCCGCCGCACCTGCCAGGCTGCAACCGCGTCAGAGCGGGCCGCGCGCTTTTGCTTGCGGGTGGCATCCCGCACCACCTCACGTGCTACCTCCGGTGTGATGATCTCCCGCGTCACAGGGGCAGTCTTCTCCCTCGCGTCCCCTCCGTCAGCCTTGACCTCCCGCACCCCGTCAAGGTCGATGACGACGTGATCCCCGATCAGAGAAGCCACGGATTCCCCCGCGTCTTCAGTGCGCCACTTGTCCATGCGCGCCGCCTCAAGATCGTTCTGCCCGCCCAGGCTGGCCAGCCATGCCACGCACCGCTTACACAGTGCGTCACCCTCACCCTTGAAGCGCTCTCCCAGCCTTCCGCCCTCCAGTGCCTTTCCGCCGCACGGCTTGTCGAACGTGGCGCCCGAGGCAAGCGGGTCGTTCTGGAAACCCCGGCGGATCAGCACGATGTGCCCGACCCCCTTGTCTCCCAATCCGTAGAAACGCGGCTCTCCGTCGCCATTCAGAGCGATGAACTCACCGGTCATATCTCTTCACCCTTTCCGCTGTCCGCGTCCCGTTTTCCGGAACGTCTGCCGACTTTTGTTTTCAGTGCCGGACGTACCGAACGTCCTGGCCGAATGCGAGCGACTTGACCCATGCCACCGACGCCGCGTAACTACCGCGCCCCCGGTCCCGAATCGTCCGCCCCTCACCCCGGAACTCAACGACCCCGGATTTCCGGACCGTAACCGT
Organism: Streptomyces cucumeris; assembly: GCF_024295805.1. GTDB lineage: Bacteria > Actinomycetota > Actinomycetes > Streptomycetales > Streptomycetaceae > Streptomyces > Streptomyces cucumeris. The sequence goes on along the minus strand of NZ_JANCLX010000014.1, from coordinate 33,606 downwards.
TCCGCCGTTCGCAAGATGAACTGTCATCCCGCATTCCCTTTCCGAAGGTGCTGGTATGCGTTCGGCAATTGGGGCGGACCGCGCAACATCGTCCCTCACTCCCGAAGGATTGTCAGGGTGTGTCGCTGTCGGCGTCCGTCCCGCATGCCCAGCGCATAAGCACTGACCGGGAAGCGCTACGCGCTTTATCCCGGGTCCATTGTGCAGGGGTCCGAAACCCTGCATTCAATGCGTACCGTGCGCACATCACCCGCCGGTTTCCCGTCCGGCGAGAGTGCGCCTTATTCCATGCCGTACCCGCATGGAGGCGTATTCGGACTCAGACCGTTTCATCTCTGCCGTGCCTACCCCTGGTGCTCTGCACGGGGGAGGCTGGGAGTCCGTTCGCGCTTCACAGCGCACCGGGTTACTCCCTTGCCAGCAAAGACCGGGTCGTCATGGCGTCTACCGCTTGTCCGGAGCACTCCCGCACTTTCCTCCGTATCTCCGGATTCGGCCCGTCGCATTGGTTGCGACTGTCCACCCATTCCGGCGAGTGACGGGTAATCACTGCGGTGGCTCTGAACGGAAAGCGGGGAGGTTTACCGGGCCTCTTGGCCCGTCGCTACTCCCGTTTGTCCGGTCTGAGCGCCACGTTTTCCGGTAGTGGCCACCGCTTGCGCCGATTTTCGCAAGCTCGGTAGTTCCCCCCTTGGGGGCTTGCCGTGCGTTGTTCGGCTCAGTTGTTAAGGATCCGCATCCGAGTTGCGGTCCATATGACTGACCGCGTTCCCGTCCGCCCCATCCGGTCCGCAACATCGTCACTTCCGCTGGTGCGGCTGGTGTGTGTCGCGCCCCTTCCGGGCTGTCCGCCCCTCCGCCCCGGTGTGTCCGGTGCGTCGTGGCGACACCGAGAACATTGCCAGAAGATGTCTGCCATTACGTAAGCAACGGCAAAGGTGAATGGGCTCAGAACGACAAAGCAGCAGGTCACAGGGTTTCTAGGCTTGAGGGTCGTGATCCCCAACTTCCTAGCCGCATGTGCGCTGACCTGTAAGAACTGTGAATGTGGTAACAGGTAGATAACGGCCTAGGCCATATGGTCTGATCTGCAGTGATGCGAGAGGCCAATCTATTTGTGCAGGTCAGATAGGGTGCCGAACCTCCCAGCCTGCTTGATGAAACGGACATACGAGACAGAAGGGGATCCAAGTTTGCTGAAGGAACGACTGGAGCAAATGGAAGTGGAGTGATCTATTCCTGCAAAATGTGGCCCAGGTCACACGTCATACCTCCATGAAACGGATAGAACGGACAGAGTCAGGGAGGGTTCCGGGGGAGAGAAAGGAGGTGCCGGGCAGGAGCTCATGTCCAATATGTCCACTCATACATACGTGTACATCTACTCTTGTCCCGTATGTCCAGTTCTTGTGTATGCAGGTGTGTATGTATGTGTTTGTTTCGAAGAGTGGATTACACCCTGTTCATTACGCATGGGATTGATTGAGCCTGTATTTCTCTCTCCCGAAACTCGTACCGGCTGGAGGGAAGCAGCAGGTCAGAACGCTGTCCTATATGCCGGAATCTCTGTCTGCATGGCCTTTGACCAGGGGATATGGGGCGTAGCATTCGGGGCTGCTCCCATAGTTCATGATGTGTAGCTATGTCTGTATTGATAGGTAATGAGTAGGGAGGGGAGGGTGGGAGGTGAGGGGGAGGGAGGCTGGCCGGAGGTTGAGGGGGTGTGCAGAGGGAGGCACGTGAGAGAAGGGGGCGCAGCGCATGGTGTGACACGTAGGTCCATGTGGTGAGAGGTGAGGGGCGGGGGTGCCCGGTGCTGGAGGGTCGGTGGTTGGGGGTGCGGGCGCGGCGCTGGCTGCTAAGGGGTGGTGGTTCGTGGTTGCCGGTATCTCTGCCTGCCTGGTGAATGACAGGCACATGTCAAGCTCGAGAGTGGAGGCATGCCATGTGGTGCACGACAGGGAGGCAGGCAAGGCAGAGGGGAGAGAGCGGGAGGAGGAGGGGCGCAGCGAGGCAGGCAAAGAAGGAAGGCAGTGGATTGCATGCGTGCCCTCTCTCGAGTACTCCGCTTCTCTCTTCATGCACACACAGAGGAATGCAGGGAAACGAGGGGCGCAGCAATGCGCGAGGAAAGGCAGGCAGACAGGAAAGCCCTCGAGACTAAACAGGGAAAAGGTCGGACCAACCCATCGTCATCTACACCACCAATGACACACAGGAAAGACACACAGAACAAAGGAGAAGGAAGGCAGCAGCAATGAGCAGCAGAAGAAAGGGAGGCAAGCAAGACAGAGGAAAGAAAGAAGAGACACGCATGATATGTACACACACTCTATATCTCACGTGAACACACAGAGACATGCACACATTCAAAGCAGAAGACATGCGAGCAAGCGAGGCAGCGAAGCGGCGCAGCCTGACACGGAGTAAACCCAGCGAGTTCGGCGCCGCTAGCCGCCAGAATTCTCGTCCACCAGAAAACCAATTCCAGAAATGAAAATGAATTTGGGTCCCACGTTACAGACGTGCATCCGTCTACACGTGGGCCGCGTGGGTTCGCCACAAGACTGACCCGAGATCCAGATCTCCAGCTCCACAATTTCAGAACCACAACCAGCCGGTAGGTTTGTGGAGCTGCCCTCCGGGCGTCTGTCCGGTCATCGACCCCCACCGAGTACAGAAGGCTGGACAAGCTGCCTGATGGAGGACCCCATGCCCCTCAACGCCGATCACGCCTACCGCTGGCAGGCCGCTGCGCACCGCATCCTCGGTGAGCTGATCACTGAAGGCCGAGACAACGGCCTCCCGCCCCTCACCTGGACGCTCGCCACCACGGGCGCCCTTACCGGCGAGGTGCACGGACTCGGAACGACAATCAAGGAGCAGCGGGCCACCCTCACCGCATGGGCCGCCCATCTCGGAGCCACGATCGCCGAGACGCCTCGTACGGATGGCCGGACCAGCCTGCACGCGCTCATCTCGCGCGACGGGGAGCGGATCGGAATCCTCCGAGCCGAGTTGTTTCCGGAGCTGAACAACGATCCTGAAGATCACGGGGACAGCGACGGCGACGATGGCAGCCGGAACGCCTGACGCCGCGCGGCAATCGAGGATCGCCCCCAGGGGGTATCAGCCCTTCCTGGGGGCAGGAAACTGGACAGACGACTTGATCGGCGAAATCAGGTTGGCAGAAAAATTCGCTGTCGGCTCTACACGTGGGCCCCTCCGGTCACTCCCAGGACGGAGGGGGTTTCCGCATCCGTCGGTCCTCCACTTCACCCTCCCGGCCGTCCATCAGATCGATGATGCGGAGGGCCCGCACGTCGGAACGATCGACGGCCTCAGCGCCATCACGGACAACGAGGAGGACCATCTCACGGGCGTCACAGGACTGGTTGTCGCAGTACAGCTCCAGGCGGCCGGGGTCCCGAGGACGATCCGAGACCGACCGCTTGAGCGTCCGATCCCCACAGAACATGCACTGCACCGCCTGAGGCTCAGAGTCAAAGGTGGTGCTGGGCTGATGGCGCCGCAGCCACGGCTCGCCACCCGCCTCCCATTCATGAGACATGAGGCGCAGCGTATCGGCGACGGGGAGCCCTGCGAGGCCACCTCGGCAGATTGAGGATGACCCGGCTAGTCTCCCGGGATGGCTGACATCAGGCATGCCCCAGAACTCAATCGCGTCGAGCTGTCGATCCACATCGACGAGCTGCGCGTCATGGTCCACCGCTTGGCACCGGGAGGGTCGTTCCTCCACTGGCGGGCGGAGGGCTTCCTGCCCGAGGAGCACGAGCGGATCGCAGAGGAGCTGTCGGAGGTGTTGCGCCGCTTCCATGACCGGGGCATGCGGCGGGCACAGTGACGGTCCCCGGGTGTGTCCGGTAGCCCCCCCATGACGCCAGAAGCTGCCCCTCGGTGCTGAGCGGGCATGCATACTCTCCCCATGGGACGCATCAAGAAGAACCGAGGCCGCCGGGACGAGCGGCAAGGGCCTCTCCAGTGGACTCCGGTTCAGCAGTCCTGCGAGTGTGTAATCGAATGGGGTTGGGACCCGCAGCACACTCCCCCGCAGGCGTTCATCGAGTGGTGCCTGGCGATGATCGACGCCCCCTGCGTGTGGCATGGCGCCGACACGGGGTTGGATATCCCCCTGGACCAGGAGACAGTCAGCCTTACCGTTCCGCAGGGGCGCCTGCGTGCTCGGCGGGCAAAGGGAGATCGGTGCGAGCTGGGGGTTGAGCTGACCAGGCAGGCAACCGACATGCGAGAGAAGACGAGACTGGACGACGTCGCCGGACTTCTCATGGACATCCCGGCGAAGTATCAGCGCATCATGAAGTCCAGGGGTTTCGATCCGGTGCAGACCTGGGTCGAGATGAGGCTGGCCGACATCTTCCTCAACCTTGGCAGGGCCACGCTGACCGATGAGATGCTCGAGAGGCTGCCCGAGAACCTGCCCGAGCCCGGAGCGCCCTGGTGACCAGCAATCGTCGGCCGAAGTATGAGCAGATCGCAGATGCCTTGCGCGAGGCGATCCAGTCAGGCATGTACGAACCTGGTGACCGGCTTCCAAGCGAGAGCGAAGTGATGGTCACGCACGGTGTGGCCCGTATGACCGCCCGCCGCGCGCTGGGCGAGCTTCGAAGTGAAGGCATTGCCGACGCGCGTAAAGGTGCTGGCGTGTTCGTCCGGACCTTCCCTCGCCGCCCACTCAGGCGCCAGACCCCCCGCCGCCTGTCGCGGGAACAGTGGGGTAGCGGGCGCTCCGTAGCGGCGGCGGATATTGAAGACCGTGCGCTCGACGTCGATCAAGTCACGGTGTCAGAGGAGGTGGCCCCGGAGCGAATCGGTGCAATCTTGAATCTTGGGGGCGAGGCGGTATGCGTCCGGCGTCGACGCTTCGTTCTTGACGGCAAGCCAGTCCTGCTTGCAGCGAGCTATCTCCCTATGTCGGTGGTCGCGGGGTCCGTAATCCTCCGGAAGGACACCGGGCCGGGCGGCATCTACGCCAGGCTCGCCGAGCTTGGACATGGGCCCGCACGCTTCCGAGAGGAAGTCTGCTCACGCATGCCCGTGAAAGCCGAGACGACAGTGCTGCACATCCCTACAGGTACGCCGGTCATCCTTATTCGTCGGACCGCGTTCACAGGTGAGGGTCGCCCGGTGGAGGTCAACGAAATGACGCTCGATGCCGCCTCGTACGTCCTGGAGTACGACTTCGATGCATGATCTGGCCAGCATCGAGGGGCATCGGCCACATTCACAGTGGGCGCCACATGACCCAGATTGGTCCTGATAGGCTGAAAGTAGCCAACCACTTCGGCTTCCTAGGGGTGGTCGGACAAGCAGAATTACCCCCGCCTAGTGGCCTAGGCGGGGGCGAAATCTTGCGCTCACCCCTCCGTCGATGCCCGCTGCGTCCGCATCCGGGCGCGGTACCGCTGGAGGTTCATGTTGGGCAGATGGCCGCTGCGCTTTAGTGCCGCCGAGAGCTGGATGTGATCCACCTTCAGCTCCTTCGCGATGTCCCGGATGGTCTCGCCTCCCTCGAGAATGCGGCGGGCCAGTTCCGAGCCGCGGTCTTCGGCCAGCTGCTGGTGGCGGCTCTTCGGTCTGCCACGTTTCACCACCTGAACTTTGGCAGGCGAATGACGCTTCATCCTGATTGGGTGCGGGGGGAGCTCTGGCCGCATGGTGACACCTTGCTCCTTCAGGGTCCGGCGCACCCGGTCCGGGGTGATGTGGACGTCATGCCGTGCGAGGTAGCGCATGATGGCGGGAATGTCTTGCGCTTCATCCTGGTACATGCGGACCATCTGCCCTGTCAGGAGCCGAACCTGACGATTGATCCAGGTGGCTCTAGTGGCGGTTACGTACCCGGCGCTCCGGAGCTTCGCCTTGAGGGCGCTGGCCGATACCCCCGTCACCTCGGCCAGCGCCTCCACGGATGGACCCTTGCCTTCGGCGTGCCGGATGGCAAGTTCCGACAGCTTTTCCGGGGTGAGGAGAGTCTGCTTTCCGGAGGGCCTCCTCATCTGGCTCCTCTCCTCGCGCTGAGCCAGGGAGCGGAGCCGTTTCGCCCGCCGGATTACGTCAGCGATCACGTCTTCGTCGAGCGTGATGCCTTCGACCTGGAAGTACGAGATGGCGACTTCGACAGGTACCTGCTTGTCGAGGATTTCCTTGGCGATCCTTTCGACGGGCACCCAGCAGACACCCCGGTCCCTGCGTTCCTGCTGCGCCCCCTTGCTGCTTGTGATGTACCCGGCCTCTATGAGGCGGGTCCGCAGCAGAGTCGGCCTGACTCCAGCCTCACGGGCCAGCAGCCCCAAGCTCTCCCCTTCCCCCGCGTTATACCGCTTGGCCAGGTCTTCCAGATCCGGAATCCACTTGTGCCCCATTCGCTAGTTCCCCTCCCCGCGTGCTTCCTTTCATGACTATTTTACCAAGCCGAGCGGACCGACCTAGGCCAAATGGTGACGCCTGGGAGCCGGGCCTGTCCGCATCCTTGCCTCCAGACGGCTCCGATGAGGCAAGATGGGTTCCCTACCGGAAGGACTCCAAAGATGACAGAGAAGTCTCCGCTCCGTGAGGCAGGTTGGTACAGCTCGGGGATGCTCGACGTGCTCCCCAGTATTGATCAAGTGGTTGAGCACCTCAACGCAAATCCGATCATCGAGAGGCACGGCTTGGCCCCGAGCTTCGATGGGAGCTGGTGGTCGTACGACGCCGCATGGAAGGTTGACGGAGCTCAAGTGCGGGGTCGCCTGAGCATTCACGTCCAGCCTGGCGCGAACAGCAAGAATCCAGTGATCCCTGATCCTCGGGAATACGACCCCGAAACTTCACCCCTTTATGGGCAGTGGTATGTGTACGCCAATGCGGACGGTAGCTCTTGGAGCGCATCCTGGCCTTCACCGCTTCAGGTTTTTCTAAGCAAGAGGATGAAGGTGAATTACGCGGCCCTTGAGTATGCGGGATGCACTAGCCTGCATATTCATAACACCCGAATGGAGAGCATTCCTTCACTCATCAACTCTGTATCCAAACTGCCCTGGCTTGTTCCGGTTTTCACCAGCGAGGACCAGGAACCCTGGAGGAGGGAAGAAACCTCTCGGGTCACGCCCCTCATCCCTCGTCTGCCAGCTAGCCTCTATGGGAGGATTCTTGAGATCCGCGTCATGGATGAACCATGCCGAGAGGCCATTAATCGCATACTCAGTCGCCACAAGGCACACCTTCCTCGCGGTGGTGCGGCGATCGTACTTCCGGCCAAGCGGCGACGCGGCTTCCAGGTGTCAGAACTGACTTTTCCCATGCGTCCACCACTTGCCCAGGGTGGTGACCTTGAGTCGATTTCTACTGCATTGACCAAGATGCTCTCAAGCGGGGTTATGGAAGTCAATTCAGACGCCATGGAGGAACTTCGCAACGAATGGAGCTTGCTGTCGGAATCCGAAATGCTGAGCAAGGCTGCGGACACAATTGAGCGACTGGAAAATGAAAAATCCGAACTAGTCAAAGCACTCACCGCTACTCAGGGCTTCGCTGAAAAGTTCAAGGAGCATTGCAAGAAGCTGGTGGAGGTGGCCAAGGCCGCCGAAGCGAGAGAGGAGAAGGCGCTTGAAAATGCAAAGGAGGCAGAGAGGGACCTTTCCCAGCTTCTTCAGATGGTCGAGAATAGCGACCTAGGTGAGGCAATGCGGGCCCGCGAAGCCGCCGAGCAAGAGGTGCAGGCCGCCGAGGAGTTGATGGACGAACAAAATCAAGAGCTAAGCTCCCTGCGCCGAGAAAATGACCAACTGCGGCGCGAACTGGCCCGCTTCGAAGGGGCGCTCGAGGCTGCCCCAGCGGAAATCAATGAAGTAGACATCACGAGTTGGGATGACATCTTTGATGAGAGTTCTTCCCTGGAGTATGTGGTACTCGGAAGGCTAGAGTCCGGGGTGGACAAGTTGCGTGGGCAGGATCAGGAGAAGACCTGGATTCGATGGTCCTGGAGGGCCATCCAGGCACTCGACGAATACGCCCGCATGAAGAAGGAACGCGGTGCAGACGCAGTACCCCACTTTGATCTCTACCTCCAGGATCCGCTGGCAAGACGTGCTATTCCGAAAATGCGGTACAGCGGTAGCGAATCCCAGGGTGTCATGTCGAACCCCCGCTTCAGGAACGCCCGCGTACTCCCCGTAGAAAAGAGTGTCAGCAGGGATGGCTGGGTGTTGATGGAATCACATATTCGCATTGGCTCGGGGAAGCCTCCGGCACCCAGGATGCATTTTTACGACGACACCAATGGGTCGACTGGAAAGATCTACATTGGGTACCTGGGTCCACACCTTCCGAATTACCAAACGAACTAATTCATCCTGGAGTACAAAGACGGTCCTGACGATCGGATGACTCTGATAAGGTCCTTGGCGGGAATGCGCTGCGGACTCGCCGAAGGGCCCCCCAGTCTTCGGCCGTCTCTTTTGCCGTGAGACCGGTTTCACCAGGTCCGAGTTGGACATTTCCGGCTTACGTGATCAGGAAGGCCGTCCTGGCGTAAGCCAACAACTGAATACGCCCCCGGCGACCTCTCGCCGGGGGCACTTTGATGTGTACTACTCCGGCCGCCGCCTGGAGGGTGGGCTTTTCTTGTGCCCCGCTTCCTCGAGTCGAGCAGCGAGGACGCAGGCGCTTACACCCGCCTCTTTGGCCAGACTGCACAGGGACTCACCCCGCCCCCTGGCGTAACGTTTCGCCAACTGCTTCAGGTCCGGAACCTTCGTGGGGCGTGCACCCTTGGACCGAACCCGGGGCACACCCTCCTCGCGGAGAATCGTGTAGAGCGTCGCCTGGGAGGTTGTGATACCCCGGGAGCGGAGATCACGCACGATGGTCTCGACGAGCTCCCCCTTGTCTCTGTAGCGCCGTACAACCTCATCCCTCGGAATGGGCTCGGCCAAGCCACCGCACTGCACGCAGATCCGCGAGATCTGCGTGCTTCGAGTCTGACGGACGGCCAGCTCCCTGAAGACCTCTCCTCGAGAGAGTCTGCTCACCTCCCACACCGAACCGTCCGCGCATCTGTGCGTGTGGGTGGGGGCGATCCGGCACCCCGGCTTGTGGACGCTCACTCGGACCACCGTGCCTCGACTTCGAATGCGCTTACACACGAGCAGTGTCTCCATCAGTTCCCCTGGCTGTACGGTGTTCAACTGCCGCCGGAGCTCTCCGACTTCTTCCTCTTGCGCGCTTCCCTCAAGTGGATCCGCAAGGTATCCGGGTGAACTCCGACCTCATCAGCCAAAGCCACCAGCGACTCCCCCCTTCCTCGAGCGTGCCTGCGTGCGAGGTCACTCAGGTCGGGGATCCGGCACTTGGCGCCGCCCCCTTTCCTGCGAGGCACTCCCGCCTTCTTCAGGATGTCGTAGACCTGCCAGAGGTCAATGGATACGCCACGCGCACGGAGATCTTTGGCAATACTCGTCGCAGGCTCCTGCTCCTGCGTGTATCGTTCGATGATTTGATACCGTTTTGCGATCTCCCCATACCGGATCTCGCGAAGGCGGGACCGCAAGAAGCGGGAGCTGACACCGAGCTCGTTCGCCAGGGCTGCCAGGGATTCCCCCTTCGCGTGCCGCTCTGCAATCCGCCCCAGGTCGGGTATGTCGGCCTCCCCGGCCAAGGTCCGACCCCGGTCTTCCTGTCCAGAGAAGTCAGGTCCCATCAGGCATGCACCGGTTCGCGGCGTACAGAAGCATTGCAATGGCATCGGGCCGGGATATGCCCGCTCTCACCATCTTCGTTGTCATGCCCTTGTAGTCGGGTCCGTGCGGCTCAGTGGCCTGTGTGCAGATCCCGTGACGCTCGCGCTGACCGAGGGTCCCCCAGTGGCGCTCCATGAAGTCGAGGTTTGCGCTCTCAACCGGGATGGGGCCGGATGGAGGGTCGCCGGAATCCGGCACACAGGACACTAGCGTCGCCAGTAGAAGGGATGTTGTCGCAAGTTTCCGCATTCAATCCTCCCGAAAATGACAGGAAAACACGGAAAAGTGTAAATCCTCGAGCAAGAGAATTCTTCGATTGAACCGCGAACGATCCCTTGAAGGCACGCCCTGGCGTGAACGATCCTGAGTTCATGACCGTGATCAACCTTGCCGACCGGCGACGCCGGAATGATGACCCCGGTAATGCGGAGTGCTCCTGTGGTGGGACGTGGTTCACGTTGAGTGGAGACCAGGCCGCTGTGACGGTAAACGAGGAGGGCTCCATCACCGGCTACGCCGGACACCTGCACTGCGCCTCATGTAGAAGGCCCTGGGCCCCCGAAAGGTAGGGCGCAGCCTTGAACCCCTGGGGCCCAGTGCACCCTTGATGCAGAACTTCGCCCTAAGATGGCCACTCATGGACTGTTCCGTGCCACCTGGGGAGCTCAGACTGTGATCGTGGCGAAGTTTCCTCGAGTCCCCTGCCCTTCGTGCGATCGGCCTGTGGCCGGGATCCCCACGAAGCGAATCGGCGTGGTCAGCGTGATGGACCACAAGCCGCAGCCCCGGTCGCTGACGCTGTGCCCTGGCTCTATGCAGCACGTCAGGATGACCGATACCCCCTACTTGCAAGAACTCATATTCGACAGCGACTCCGGTCTGGACCCTGACGAGGAGTCCCCCACTATCTTCTGACTAGACCCCATCCGGCCGTTTTATGGGCACCGGCAGAGGTGAGGGGCTCAGTCCGATGAAAGATACGCCGCACTCATCCACGCGGAGGGCTCCTATGTCTCGAGCCGACGAGCCCGGCAGCCGTACATACGCTTCTTCGGCCCGGAGGGCCAGCAAGCGGATCGCTTCTCCGTGTTCGCCGGTCTCCAGATACCCGCCCCAGGTCTCCATGCACATGCCCCGCATGGAGTCGATGAAGGCGTATACCTCGAACTCCTCGCCATCCACCAGAACAACAGCCGGGCCCGAATAGAACTCCATGCACAGATGATCCCCCAGGAAACGCGACGGCGGGACCCTCCAGAGGCTGAGAGTCCCGCCTGCGCGCACCTCGTTGCCTTAGCCGCCGCCCACGAGAGCAGCCAGCCGCAAGAGGTTCAGGCAGACTCCCCACGGGGAGGAAGGGTTCCACCTGCGTCACAGCTCGTTGCTGTGCCCCCTGTTGTAGCGCATGTTGCCTGACAGGCGGCGCATCGCCAAGCGTGTCGCCACGAACGAGTGAAATCAGACCACGTCGACCATATCTGCCAGATGGAACATCTCCAGTCCGATCTGCCCGCTCCAGTGACGCCCCTCGGTGCGGATGGCCCGCCCGTCGGAATTGGAGATGGCTTTGTCGATCAGGGTCCGGACCCTGTCTGCCTCGGGTGCGGAGAGAATAATCAGAGATTCATGCATCTTCCGCCGCGCAGCAGCAAGATCGGGATCCAGGCCGTTCACGGGTTCCCTCCTGTGGATGGCGAGATGGAGCGGAATTTCCGCAGCTTTTCGATCAGTTCCGATCTTGAACTCATAGCTCCTCCTGGTGATAGGCGTGAAATCTCATAGAAAGTCCCGACTGCATCCCCATCGAGTTACCGGCCTCGATGGACATCCCCGGTGCCGCTCTTACCGGCATCGAACCGGTCATCACTCCGATCGAAGCGGCGAGGACTCCTGTTCAGCCTCCTCGACCTCAGCTCGTTCAGCACGATCGCGCTGCTCCACCCAGTCGCGACGCAGGCGGTCAGCCTCTCGGCCCAACGAGTCCCGCTCCGCCGTGATCCCGTTGAGCTGCGTCAGTAGTCGGTCCCGGTCACGTTCTATCTCTTCAGCCTTGGCCCTCCATGTCTCACGTCCAGCGACCAGCTGCTCCATGCGCCGGTCACGAACGGCGAGTACGGCTTCGGTGAGGGCGGGGGTTTCGGCGAAGCCCCATGCGCCGTCGTCACCGTGCCAAATGCGGACGCGGTCGAGCGCCGCCGCGTACTGCTCGCGCAGCGCATCGCCCTGTTCTGCCGGAGAATGTACGGCCAGCCAGGTTCGATAAGCATTAACGGCGTGCAGTGCCTCGTGCTCACGTGGGCAGCTTTCAGGGCGACCCCAAGGGCATTCGCGCTCAAGCGCGTAGTGAACGGCACGTACGGGGTCATCAATGTGGAATGGCCAGGGAACGGGGTTCGTGTCGGTCATCACTACACCTTCTGGTTCTTGTCGTCATGCCAGGGCAGCGCCAGCCCGTCCCCTTCGGCACGAGGCACAAGGTGCAAGTGCAGATGGAACACGGACTGCGTAGCCTCCCGACCCCGGCTGGTGATCAAGTTCATGGGACGGTCGGTCCAGCGCATGAGCTGCGCGGCGTGGAGCATGGCGTCTGCCGACACGGCCGGGTCGCTGGCGAAGTCAGCGACGTGCCGCTTCGGGACGACGAGGGTGTGTCCATCGACCACAGGGTTGCGGGGCACGATCGCGATCACGTCGGACCACTCGTAGACGTAGGTTGCGGGTGCCCGCCCGGCGACAATCTCGCAGAACGGGCAGTCGGTATCGGTCATGGGCGAGATCTCCGGTGATTGGGGCCGGGCCGCACGGGTGGCAGCCCGGCCGGGCGGGTCAGGCGTTGGGGTGCGCACCACCGGCAGCCGTGAGCGCGTCAGCCAACTTCTCGGTCAGGCCGCCGAGGCTGATGGCCTTGGCTGTGGTCATTGCGGAGCGGGTCCAATCAGCGAGCGGGGCAATGACATCAGCGGCCGTAGTCGCCGCGGCCTCGGTGGTGAACGCCGCGAGGGCGGGGCCGTCGTGGTGGGCGAGGAGCCATCGGTGGCCCGACAGAGGGCTGATGCCGTTGGGGATCTGGGCGACGCGGAGGCCGGGGGCGGGCTCGGCAGCGGCCACGGTGACGGATCCACCTGAGGTGCCGAGCGTGTAGGTGATGGTCATCGACTTCTCCCGGTAGATGGCGAGGGTCAGGTGGTCGGTTTCGCTGCAGGTAGCCACACGGCGATAGAGCCGGACATCCAGCCACGTTCCATCGGGGCGTCAGTGAGGATGGCGTGCACGTGGTTGGCGATGTCCTGCGGGTCGGTGGCGTCAGCGTTGATCCACGTCACATGAGGTGCGATGCCGCGCTCGTTGGCGATGCAGTAGCCCCACATGCCGTGGTGGTTCGGGCATGCGATGTACCACTCATGACCCTCATCCAGACCGGGGACGTCGATAGTGATGGCGGACTCATGGGCCTCGGTGACGGCGTGCCCATGAGCCTTGATCGCCGCAGTGAAGGCTTCGGTCCACCTGTCGGGAATTTCATCCCACTCGGTGGGGTCGCCGTACTGGGCGGTAGCACTGCTGGCCATCAGCGAGTCTCCTTGGGTTGTAGTGGCGTCGAACGGGGTGGCGATGCGGTGTCTGTGGTAGCGGCGTGACCCGCGACCCTCCAGTGGTCTTCCAGGCGCGGCACGCACCGGGCGAGATGGTCGGCCCGGTCGGCCGCCGCAAGGAAGGCGAGGCCGATCCGGCGGGCGTCAGTGGGGTTCATGGGGGTGAAATCCTCCCCCGGGTTGGCGCAGTCCGGTGACGACACGTAGACGGCGTCCGCATGGGCGGGATCATCGACTGCACGGACCACCCAGGGATAGGAGCGGCTCGTGTGCGGGTGACCTTGTTCGACGACAGTCCATTCATGGCCAGGCATCGGGTGATCGGTCGGATTGATTGCGGTCGGCTTCGGACGCTCCGCCGTGTCTGCCAGCGCGATCAGTTCGGCGAGTTCTCGGCGGATAGCGCCCAAGGTCAGGTTGTGGATCGGACCGAAGGGCTCGGTCATCAGCAGTCCCTCTCCTCGGCCGGGGCGGCGGCCTTCATCTGCGCTTGAAACTCACACGTCTGACACGGCTGGCCGTACCTGTACCCGGCCCCGCAGGCGCGGCAGGTCTGGTAGGTGGCAGGGGTGACCTGTTGTGCGGCGGCGAGCTGGGTACGTAGTTCCGCTTGCTCGGAGTCGGCTACCTCCATTACGGCGTCAGTGATCCACTTGATCCATTCGTTGATCCGCTGCGCGCCCGGCTCGTCGTAGAGTTCGGCGCCCTGGAGGCCAAGGCGCATGGCCTCCCCGAATGCGTCCTCGTATCGAGCGCATCGCATCTTGCGCTCCACGGACGACACCTCGCGGGCTTCATCGAGCTCGTGAGTATCGCGAGGCGCGCCGCATGTCTGTCCGTATGCTTCGGCGCTACAGGGGCCGCCGTCGCCCTCATATGCATGGCTGGTCACCCCCGCTTCGAACGCAGGCTCCTCCGCCCAGCAGTCCGGGCGCACGGGCTCCCACTCGCCCCGCACTACGAGCCGACGAACCTGGGCTCCTCTTCGAAGTCGCCCGGGGGCCCAGTCACCTCCTCCGTCAGGCCGAGAGAAGTGGGTTGCGTATTCCCACTCTGGTTCCGGAGTGGGGAGCAAGTCGCTGCGGCGGATCGGGTCCGGCTTACCCGGGCCGAGCTGCAGCGCGAGCACGCCTCCTGGCCACTTTTCAGGATTGACCATAAAGGCATGCACCCAGTCCTGCGTGTACTCGCAGGCGAGGACCGGGCACACCCATCCGAGGGGTGTCGCGAGCAACGCAGGGCTCTGGTCGCCACCATGGAGTGCTCCGCAGGTAAAAGGGTGCATACCTCCTTCGCGTTGAAACCGGTTGAGCGTGCCGACCTCTTCAGTGCTCCACGGAGCGTAGATCTTGCCATCCATCGGAGTTACTCCATTCATGGGCGATCTCCCCGGATCCTGCCGGAGCTGGCAAGATGCCCGCATCGGCGAGCTCACCGAGAGCCTGACGAGCAGTGGCGTCCGGATAGGGATCGGCAAACGCAGCGGACCTGCCACGCGAAACATGCGCAGCGACCTTCACAAGGGACCGGTATGCGCCTTCAGGGATCTCGACAGTGACCGGGTCAGGCATGATCGTCTCCGACGATATGGCGGGCAATACTGAGCGCTTCATCTACGAAGATTGCATTCTCGTCAGAGGCCGTGGTTGCGATGGCGTCAAGCAACTGGGCGAGCGCAAGATGCAAGCCGTCGGCGGCGAGGCGGATGTGGGCCGGGCTGAATCGGGCATGGTCGGCCGCTTGGTGGAGCAGGGCAGCGGGACTGGCATCGGCCATCAATCGCTCCAGGTGGTCGAGGTCTGGGCTGCCGTCCAGTCGGACGGCAGCCGGTCCTCGTCCGGTAGCGGGTGCCCGGCCCGTCCCAGTCGCCGTGCCAGGTCGCCTGCGTCTACGCCGCCCACTTCATTGGCCTCGACACACCAGGTAGACACGATCCGCAGCACCTCGGCCAGCGCAGCGGATGCCAGACCTTCCTGACGGCGAGCATCATGGAGGCTATTGGCCAGCTCGCGCACGTGCCGCTTATTGCCCTTGGCAACGGCGGTGAAGGTGTCGATCCGATCGGCGAGCACGCCCCGCTCGGCCCGGACTCGGTCCAGCTCGTCCAGCAGGGCCCATCCCGCGTTCGAGGACAGTGCCTCACCGGCTGTCAGCAGGGCGCGTAGCTGGCCCTCACGCTTCGGAGGTAGTGGGGCGGGGTTGGTGGCGTCGGTCATCGTGCTCCTCGATGAGGTAAGCGGCCTGTTCATGTGGGTTGCGCCAGTCGCCTAGTCCGGTAGCGAGTGTGAATCGAGAATTGCGCGCAGATGCTCCCCCGCCCTTCGGTTCGGTCCACTCATGCCAGGGCGAGACCAGGAGTCGGCAAGTGCATCGATCGCATCGACGAATTCGGTCAGCCTGGTCAACCTGGCATCTACCCCATGTCGCCCATCGCCGCCATCTTCGCGTTCCGGTGACGGCAATTCAGGAGCTGTCGCATTCATCGCTCGGCCTCCTTCCACCCACCACGACGCACCGTGCGCTGCACCAGCACGGCATCCGGCCAGCAGTCCCGGACGCGTTCGAGTCGCTCTACTTGATCCTCATGGGAGAAAGTGTCACCATCCAGCAGCACCTCGTCCTCTGGCCAGTTCGTACCCGGGGCGCGAATGCCGTACTCGGTAACGGTGGCCCACTCCCCCGGCGCCCCGGCGTGGGCGCGGTCCAGGTGTTCCAGCAGCGACCAGATGGCGTCGGGCGACAGTGGCGCGAGAGGGGCCGAGCCGAACGTGCAGTCCACCGGATGCCTTAGCCCCCCAGTGCTATCCCCCGTATTGAGGTCGCACGAGCATGTGCGAGGTCCGCGCTTCGGCAGGCTGGTCATTGAGCATTCCTCCATTGGCGCGAGCGAAGCGGGCTAGAGCTGGGCGATCGTGCGGGCGGCGGCACTGTCGGAAGCGTGGCAGTTTTCACTCGCCCATTCCGCAATATCCAGCGGCCACCGCTTGTCGAAATACCCGATGACAACCTGGTTGCCGTCTCGTCGAACGGTGTGAACGTCGTCGCCGGGCCGGGTGGCCTCCTTGACGACGATGGCGGCGTGCTCTGCGGTAAGGCAGGCGAGGTGAACCTCGGACATCAAGAACCTCCAGACGGCTGGCCGTGAGGCCAGGTGGGCTGCTGGTATGTGGTCAGGGGTGGCTCGGGGGTTGCGAAAGAGCACTCTTCACATTCGGGACATGACTCATCACGTGCCTGTTGAAGGAGGGTTAGAGCCTTGCGCCCGACGGCGAACGAGAGACGCTCTTGATCGGTGTTCAGGTCGCGAGCGACGATCCAGTCCGGACCGACTGCTTCAATGCGAACGCAGTTATAGTGGTCTCGACCAAAAGCTCCATACGCGAAGCCGTGGACGATGTCACCGACACTAAGGGGCCGACGGTCGGGTGCGGTCACTTGTCCGACCCCCGTGGAGCTGATGCGAAATCGAGTGAGGCAACCGGCGGGCACGGCCACTCGACCCCGTAGGGCTTCCACTCTGGGCCGTCACCGTCCTCGGCCTCACAGAAGTCGCACACATAGCCGAGGAACTGCTTCGAGCAGAGTGCTTCGCCGTCCTCGCCGCTCTCGCAGTGGTCGTCCTCGTAATCCTCGGCGTCCGGGTCGCAGCCGCACGAGTCGGCGACCGTGTAGACCTCGACCTGGAGATGCTGGTTACGGGTGACCAGGTCCGGGTACGTGGTCTCGATGTTCCGACGGAGGCGCGTGCACACCTGGTCGGCGGGTTCCAGCATCTCCATGCCTCCTGGTCCGGCTCGTCAGTTGAGCTGAGCATCTACGGCTCGAGCGACATCCACCAGGTATCCGAAGATTGAGCAGGTGAAGTCGTCGCACGTCTTACGGTCGTGATCGCGGATCAATTCGTCGTAGCTCCTGCCCATGACATGGACCTCGTCGAGGGCTCGAGCAAGGGCGTGAGCCACTTCCGGCGCAAGAACCCCGGCCAGATCACCCGCCGAGCCGCCCAAGCCGTTCACGACGCCGTCACGGTAAGCAGTCTGGACCGGGTAGCAGGCGTAATACGCGTTATCGCGCACCTCTTGCGCTGCTGCTTCTGCCCGTAAGGCCAGAGCCCGGGATGCGCGCTTTGCCGCCATGGCATTCTCGGTGGCGTCATTCGCGAAGACGGCTTCGTGGAAGTCGTTCTCGTGAATGGCAATTTCTACGTGCATTTCAGCAACGCCGATTGTCTGCGGAGCAAAATTCTTCACGATATGCCGGGTATCGCCAACGCCGCAGGTGCGGCACAGTAGCAGCGAGCCTGCCACTTCATAACGTTCCAGGTTGGCCACTACTCCCCCAAGATCCCATTTCCTTTTTCAACGTGAGCCGAGCAGTGATGTTTACAGCCCTCGCAAGAGCAAGGGCAACAATTTGGGATCGTCTCATATCCGGGGCAGGGCGCGAGGACCGGAGCTACGGAAACGATGTTGGACTGTGCGCATTTGGCCGGTTGGCCACCATGTACACATTCGCCCGAATTGGTGTCGCGGCCGGTCTCACCTTGGTATTCGGCTAGGCATTTACCAGAGATGGACGCTGGACGTTCCAACTCTCGCTGTGTTCCACTTCTAGCCATCCGCATCTCTGTGATTCTTGTTCATGTGATCGCGAATGCCTTTTGGTGCACCCCTATAGCTACACTTGGGGCACTCCTGCCAGGCTCCAGACCCAACGGCAGCTTCGATGACGGAATTATCCGGCCCATAGCCATGCTCCCTCAGGAAGTTGGCCACATTTCCGTACACGAGAGTAATGAGCGCAGACTCGGCAGCCTTGTCGTGCCCGCCAGGGGCAAAATCCCGGGCGTAGGAAACCGGTTTACCGCATCCGCAGCAACAAGTAGAAGAGCTTCCCATGTCACCTCAGTTCTCTAGGGGTCCCTTGGTAGCCCTAGAAGTAGCCTAGGCCACTTAGTGTCCGAACGTCAACCCTCAGTCATCGGCGAGGAGTTGCTGGAACTGAGGGCAGTCCACGGCGTGCCACTCTCGCACCAAGATTTCGCCTTGCACTCGCACGACCTCGGCATGCCATGACAGACAGTCGCCACAGGGGTGAGTCGCAAACGCTGGCGGTGCGCTACGGTCGGCGACATGGATGAGCGCTGGGAGTGGATCGAGGTCTTGAGTTTCGCTGAGCGAGTGAGGTGGGTCCGGGGTGCGTGTAACCACCTCACGCCGATAGCGGTTCATGCTCAACCAACGGGTGAACTGGTTGCCCACCTTTGCCCGGATTGCGATGCACAGCTACCCGCAGATCTCCACCCAGAAGAACCCCCAGAGCCCCGCGACTGAAGGTCGCGCTGCGAGCGGCTGCGCTTAGGATCGCTCTCTCGGAAGCGCATAACGTAGGCGCGGACTGAGGGCACACCACCTGGAGCGGAGGTCGCCCTCGGTCGACACAACGGGCCGAGGGGGATGAATCAATCCCGAAGCGACTCCAGAGGGCGGGGGTCTGACGATTGACTGATCGTCAGCTGGAAGGCAGATCCCCCTCGACAAGTTGAGCATCAATGCAAGATCATCCAGGGGTCGAGCGCATAACCTGTATTAAGCGCTCACGAAAATCTATCGAACCGTCTAGTCTGCGTGATAGGTTGACGGCATGTCAGAAGAGACACCTGCCGAGCGGATCGCGGGCGACCTCGCCCTGGCCATCCATCTACGAATGATCAGGGCAGGGGAAGCCCTTCCATCTCAATCGAAGATCATGTCCTCGTACGGTGTGGCTACTGGAACCGCGGCCTCGGCCCTAGCCAAGCTGCGTCGCGCCGGACTCACCCGAGGGGAGGCTGGTCGAGGGACGTTCGTACTGGAGCGACCGCCAATGAAGGCGAACCCAGTCCTGGACGTAATGGCAGCCGCAAGCATGTGCCGAGCGCTGTCCAGCACGACCTTCCCCGCAGGAACTACCCACCCAACACTGGATGTTGGCGGAGATCCCGACTGGGAACACTCCGATCGAGATCCCGAAAAAGTGATTCCCCCTCGAAGGGTGGACGTGTCGACGCTGACCACCCTGGACCGGAGCCTGCTCCGCTGGATGAGCGAAGCCTTTCTCTCAGCGGCGCGTCGCCTCGTAGGCAATGGACCCACTGAGGCAGATCAACACTTGATTGACTCCGCGCGAGCCATCCTCCGCGACGGAGCGAAGCGTCCCGACAGGCAGCCCGCCATTGCTGAGTTCGGCGGACCGAAGCCTCCAGATGAAGACGTCGCCCTCCGCATTTGGCCCGAACGAGCCCGACAAGACCACGGAGATCCCCTGGTTCCGTTCTTAGTGGAAAACATGTAACAGAAATGGATAAAACGCAAGGTAAAAGACGCCTCGAACGCCGTCAGTGGCTGACAAAATATGAGCCACTATAGCACCGAAAAGACACGGAAAGGGAAGACGAAAGATGCCCCAAACACCAGAAGAAAACCAGCAGCCTAAGCATTCCCTCCAAGAGATCTTCCGCCGCCTTCACTCCGAACTCATGAAGGCGCAGGAGGAACGACCCAAGCGTGAGCGCTTGGTTAGCGCCCCTGACGGTGGACTGGAATGCGAGTGGGCTCGCTTTGAGCGGGGCGTGATGTTTGCGGAGGTCTGCCGGATTCGACAAGACGCTGGCATGCGGCCACTCCTGCTAATGAATGTCGCAGACGTCGAACGGCTAGCGGTCGGACATGTGGACTACACCAAAAAGTTCGCGTGGTACTGCGCCGAGCTTGCAGTAGGCGCTGATCGCAAGCTCGGGACCACCGCAACAAGGGGGAAGAAGTGACTGACACTCGATACGTTTCAGTTTGGGTGACGCAGGATGGGTGCCCTGTCGTTGGACGCCGCGTCGAGGTCGGCACGGAAGAGCTGAAGCCTCATGGCGGCGCCTGGGAGTTGTGGCTCGAGGAAGTGGCAAAGAAGTGGGTCTCCGGGATCCTGGAGGACGTCAGGGGTAGGTCATTCCGGGTTTCCGCCGTGGATATGGTCGATGGCTCCGGGCTCGGCTTTACCTGGCTGACCGGGTCGGAGGAGAACGTGCTGGAGCCATCCATCGGCTACGCGTGGTGCTTCGACCATGGCCGGATGCACCGGTTCTTGAGGCGGGATCCCTGGTGTGATGCGGCCTGGGTGCACCTGAAGGGCAACACGGAGGAGGAGGCCAGCCGCTACCGGCGGGAAGTATGGGGAGAGGCTCAGTTTCTCAATGAGCTCTCGTCCGAGCGCCAGTTGGCCGCGCTGGAGGAAGGGCGCCTCAAGACGGCCCGGCTCGAGTGACAAGCGCCTGCCTCTTTGCCCATTCGGCCGGACCCGCTTCATGTAGTCCGGTCGAATGGGGGATCTTGGCGCGAATCGCCCGCGAAAATAGCCTGAAAACTAGCGAGAAATTGCCATTATTTAGTCGTGAGATCCCCACATGAGATGACGCCGCCACCCCGCGCTGAAGTGACACAAGGCGAAGGCGCGGAGAAAGCTGTTTTCTGGCTGCGAAACACGCTCGGAACGGTTGCGCCTCGAGACCCGCGCACCCGGCGACTTGGTGAACGGCGTCACCGCCTGGACCTGCTGGCCGAACTTTGTGACCGGGAAACCTTCGTTCTGGTTTCCTCCTGGCTAGGCTCCGAGGCAGTTCGGGCGACGCAGTCCAAGCGCGACTACGCCGACGACATTCGCCTATGGGCTGGCGTAGCAAGGGAGCTGGGTGGGCATTCCCATTTTCATGTGGGCGCCATCTCGCCCGGGATGGTTGAGACCTGGACTAAGATCCAGAAAGCGAAGGGTGCCAGCCCGCGAACCATAAATCGAAGACTCTCATGCCTGACGTCTTTCACTAAATTTGTGGCCTGGAAGAAGAAAGAACGAATCGCCTCTCCAGTCACTAAGCATGACCGCGCCTATATCGACCCCAATGACGAAACCACCGCCACCCCGGTCCTGGAAAAGCACGAATTCCAAGCGGTTGTGGCGGCGGCTGAGACTGTTCGGCAGGCACTCGTTGTGGTGCTTATCTACACACTGGCGGGCCGAGTCACGGAATGCTGCGAGGCACAGCTCTCGCACCTTAGACAACAGGGCGAGAAGAAGAAGCTGAACCTCAGAAGGAAGGGCGACAAGCGGCGCTCCTGGGAGGTTCCGTCGGATCTGTGGAGACTGGCTCAACTCGCCACAGCTGGAAGAAGTTCAGGGCCGCTACTAGTTGACGATGACGGCAACCCCATGGACCGTCACGCGGTCGACCGCCTCCTCACCAGACTGGGCAAACTGGCCGGGGTGCTGTCAGGTCGTGATCTTACGCCTCACGTGCTACGAGCTTCCCGACTGACGCACATGCATGACGACGGGGTACCCATGGAGGAGATCCAGGAGTACGCAGATCACTCGTCAATCGAGACGACGCGTCGGTACATCCGGCTGAGGGAGAAGAGTAAGCGGCGGGCGCAACACGCCAGAGATGCGGCGAGCGTGTATGGGCACTTGGTGAGTCGTTTCACTGAAGTCGGCGACCAAGGTGAGGAAGCTGCTCAGGGGGATTGAACGCGCTGCGGGCGGCCACCCATAGGAAAGTGGCCGCCCGCAGGAGACGGTTTTGTTTGCGCCAACCCTCGTAGCATCGACTTCAGCCCTAGCCGCTCGCACGGTTTGGGTGGGTGGGGCCGTGGCTACCGTTCTTGGCCTGATCCACAGTCGCGGAGTGGGTACGTCTCTGTACTCACAGAGAATCTTACACCCTCCGTGGGTCAAGTTGCGACAGAATGTAAGGAGCCCACTGTGACCGCCGTCCGGCACAGGGGGCTCCAACCCAGAGGGTAGCGGTGGTCCCCAGGAATCGCTTCAACTCATCAGGAACTTCGACTTCCTCAGCGACAACGACGTGAACTTGCTTGACTTCTGGCTCGCCGTCCAGGTCGAGCCGCAAGGCGTTGTCCGCCCTCAGTGAGGCCACCTCCGCGGCCTGCCAGGCCGTGGGCGCCATGACTCGCCACACCATCGTCAGGCGGCCGGTGTCGGCATCATGCCTGATGACCCCTTTGAGGCGTTTGTGAAGTGCTTCAAATTGATCATCCGTCGGTAGCGAAGAGGGGCCGGTGGCAACCACGGTGACCTGCCATCCCTGTTCCATGTTTTCACCCTATCGTCGAAGTTGGCTACGCGCAGGGTCCTTGCCAAAGATGCCAGTCATGCGTGAACAGACGCGCCACATCTTTCATGGCTACCCAAACTGCGTAGACTTCCCGTATGGTCTGTTTTTTCATTCCCCCGCATATAGCGAAGAGGGTCGCAGAAGCTGACGCTTCTTTCGCTTCGGGGATCCGGGTGGATGCATCTCTGCGAAGCGAGCGGGCAGACGGGGTGAAGGTGAGGGGCCCCATCAGGGTCTACTCAGCCTCCAATCGAACGGCAATCCCCGGAAAGCTCGTCACCGACAATGACGACATGGCGGACCGGGTATCAAGCCACGCATACGCCATCTCTCAGGCGCTAGATGTCAGCGAGTTCCCCGACGGAGTTGTGCGCTACGGAGTGGGGTACGCTAACGCTTTTTTCAATGGGAGCTATCTGATCTTTGGCGAAGGGGACGGCCAGGTCTTCGGGGACTTCACGGCGTCACTGGACATCATGGCCCACGAATTCGGGCACGCCCTGGTCGCGCTCGGGCCGGGCCTGCTCTACTCCGGTGAATCGGGAGCCCTGAACGAGCACCTGGCCGACGTCTTTGGTGTGTGCGTGCAGCAGTGGACAGCCCAGGATCAGACCGACTGGCGGATCGGAGAGGAGATCATGCTCGATGGCGTCTCTGCTGTACGGGACATGAGGAACCCCGGCTCGGCCTATGACTCACCGATACTTGGGAGGGATCCACAGCCAGGCCACATGGACCAGTACCAGAAAATTCGGGGGGACAACGGAGGTGTGCACATTAACTCCGGGATCCCGAACCGGGCTTTCGCACTACTCTGCGAGAAGACTGGCGAGCCGAGCTGGGGCAGGCCGCTGGCAATGTGGCGACGGGCCATGCAGGACCTTGGTCCACGGTCTGGCTTCCGGAACCTGGCGACGGCAACATGCACGCATTCGGGCGGACTGAGTTCGGCCGTGCGTGAAGCATGGTCTGAAGTAGGTATTTCGATTTGAGCATGCTGTCATAGGGGCATGGAGAACACCCAGGAAGTGACACTGAGGCTCGACATGGACAACGGCATGGTCCTCGAGTGGCTGGAACGACTGCTGGAGAGCAGTCGTCACCCGATCTACCAGAACGGGATTCGGGTCGTGAAGAGAGTGCCACTCAAGGAAGAGTGAGGGAGCGAAGTGAGGTCCGCTCAAGGGGAGACGAGCTGATGGCGCACGACTCACTTGCCCAGGTGATGGTCGACTATGCAGCCCAGGGCATGACGCTCGCGCAGATCTCCGCCCGGGTGGGGATGGATGTCGAGGTCGTACACGAACGGATGACGTCGTACCTGGAGAATCAGGCGACGTCGATGTCCGTTGTGCAGATGCGGATGCTCCAGCTCAACCGGCTCGAGCGGGTCATCGGGGCCCTGTGGCAACAGGTGATGGACGGTGACCTGCTGACGCAGGGCCGGAATGTGAAGAACATGATCGACACGATCCGAGAGATCACCGAGCTGATGGACCTGAAGAAGGACCGGCTGAGGGATGAGCAGGTCCGATTGACACAAGCCCAGACGCAACTCGTAACCGCATCGATCGAAGCCCTGCGGGTGGGGATGCTGGAGAGGCTGGTCGAAGTCTTGCCGGAGGAGTCGAGAGATGCCGTCGAGATGATGTGGAACAGCTCGTTCCCCGCCATGGCGGCTGACGCCATCGCGCGAAACGCGGCAGCCACAGTGAAGATGGGGGCTGGCGCCGGACCCGTCGAGCTAGAGCCGCTCATGGAGGAGACCGACTGACCCCCCTGCGGCGTTTGCTCGCCGGGGAACCTGTACGTGTGGGGCCAAGATGTCGGCGATGGCAAGAAAGATCTCATCTTTGATGCGCTGTTCCATCGGTAGATCCTCGTAGGGAACAAGGCAGGGATGGGTCCTGGCCTGCTCGCTCTTAACGGGGCCGAAGCGCCAGCCGTGAGCGACTTTGTGGTCGCACCAGTCCTGGTGAAGCTGCTGGGGGGTTCGACCCTCGAGGGCGCGATAGACGCCCTGTGTAGTGGCCTGACGCTCACGCCAAGAGGAGGTAGCCCACTCCGATGAAGGGGCAGGATCTCCCACGATCTGCTGTACGGCCCTGTTCGCTTCATGGATGACGCGTGCGACCTGTTCATGGGTGAACCTCATGGCGGATCCTCGGCGGTTGACAGCGAGTGCGCGCCCGCAGGATATCGAAGGAGCGAAGACCGGCACACCGCTGCAGGCTCTGAGGTGCAGTCGAGCGCGGAGTAAGTCGACAAGGCAGGGCAACCCTGACGAGGGTCGAGGAGCACGGGGTGCCTGACACACTATTTTTGATAACCCCGACTGCACGGTCTCTCATTTAAGGCAACTCAGATACGCTCTTTGGGTGACGACCATCGGCGACATCATCCGCGAAGAACTGCCTGCTTTCATGGAGAGCACGAAGAAGGAATCGCTGCGCGTGCTGGAGGTCGGCGTATTGCGAAACCTTGACGAAGAACATCGGGACGGGGATGGGCATTCAACCCTGGCGTTCGCTCGGCTCCTGAAGGCGCACCACGGGAGCGAACTGGTGGGAGTCGACCTGAACCCTGGAGAGGCCCGGGAGGCGGTGGACCGGGAGGGGCTGGGCAACTTGTGCACGTTCCACGCCGGGGACTCCCTGAAGGTGATGGCAAGGATGGTTGCCGAGAAGGAAACGTTCGACGTCATCTATCTGGACTGCGACAATTCGGGGTCAGCAACGATGCGCGAGTACCTGCTGGCCCTGGACCTACTCCGGAAGCCCGGACTGATCATGGGTGACGACATGAACACCGATCACCAGGAAATACGCAAAGGACGGGTACTGATTCCCTACCTGTGCGAAGAAGGCGTCATGTTCCGCCTGAGGGAACGGCACACCCCGTGGGACACCCGGGACATCCTCATCCAGGAGATTCGATGAAGCCCACCGTAGGACGAATTGTTCACTACGTCAGCCATGGCACGCCCATACGCGAAGACGGAACCCAAGCGTTCCCCTCGGTCTGTCGAGCCGCGATCGTAACCGAAGTCCCTGTCGACCCCCGAGACTCCGACGAGGAGATGACGGTTGGCCTGGCCGTTCTGAATCCGAGCGGAATGTTTTTTCATTCACTGGAGACTGGCGGGTGCAGGCTCGATGAAGCACCTCAACCCGCTCGCGCTGGCGGGACCTGGCACTGGCCGGAGCGCGAGGACTCCTGAACGCTCCGATGGCGCGGGAAAGCAAGCCTGGCCCCGCCTTGAGGGCAGGGCCAGGCTTGGATGGGGCGATTGATCAGCTCCATGGAACGACCGGGCCGAAGCCCAGACGCGCCGGATCCTTGGCCACTCGAAGAAGGAACTGCTCAGCCCTGTCGCGAGTTGGAAACGGAACCGAACCCGACCGATCCCACCAGCCACTCGGGGCCATGATGGCGAAGGATCCATTCAGCTCATACGTCCAACCAGCAAACCGCCTGGAGTCGGGACAGACCTCTTGGAAGTCCGACGCCCCCGGAGGGCCGCACCGCGAAGGGTCCGTGACCCGGGGCACGTCAGCTCCACATTCCGGGAAGCTGGGTGTACTTGACGGGAATCCAGCCCTGGTAGAGCGGACCCCATCCGCCCATGTCATGCGTAACCTGACGAACCTCGATGAGCATGCCGTCGTCACCCTTGCCGGTCATCTTGCCGCCCAGCCACTCGAACTGGTCGCTGTTGCTGAGCCCCGAGGAGGTGCGGTTGCCGCTCGCATCACGGAAGTCGACGCCGACAGCCGGAGTGACGGAAGAGATCGAGTTGGTGCCCTTGGAGGTCTTTCCGCAGCCCATGCTGGTCTTGACCTGACCCTCGGGACAGCCCGCGGCTGAAGCGGCAGGAGCGCCAATGGCAAGGCTTCCCGCGAGAACGGCAGACGCAGCGGCAGCCTTGAGCGCAGTGCTCTTATTCATCCTTTAGTCCTTTCCGAAGGGGGTGTGTCCCCCTTACAGAGAACCACATGACCTAGGCCATCTGCAACCCTGCGGGAAAGGAAGATCCCATGGACATAGCTCCACCTGTATCGACGGCACTCCCCCGTGAGTGCGGGCAAGTCTCATGCGGGCAGTGCGAATCGTGTCGCCGAACAGCGATGTTGAACGTTGCGTCGTACGCAGCGAAAAAGGAGGACCCGAAGGGGGTCCTCCTTGATCTTCTCGAAATGCTGGGGCTGCCGTCAGGCGTGTGACTCTTCCGGCTCAAGCTGAATCAGGAACTCCTGAACCGCGAGGCGATCCAGGTTGGCGACCGCAACCGAGCACAGAAGAATCCGCTCGCAGGCTTCGATCTTGGCCCAGCGGGTGCGCACGAGGGCGGCAAGCCCGGCAACCGCGCGCTCGATCTCCTCGAGGCTGGCGTCAGCGTAGCGGAGCAGATTCAGGACCTGACTCATGTGCGCCTTCGCGGACTTGTGCCGGATGGATCCGGCCTGCGCGCGCGGGCAGGCGTCAGGGTGGATGATCCCCCAGCCGGAACCTGCCACGATCCCCTCACCGGCTGGAACGATCCCCTGGCAGACGCTGCACGCTTCCGGGTCGATGTTCCTCATGTTTTTAAGAGTGGCACAGAGTGTCCGGAAAGGAAAGTTGGATTGTGGCCACGAAGTTCACGAACTGTGTGACTCCTGACGCAATGATGACGCCCTGCCAGCAACAGCACTCATTCCGTGCCTGGACTGGGCCGATGTCCTCCTACCCCGTGATGGTCCAGAACGAGCACAGAAAGTAGTCCAGTTGACTCGATCGGTGTACATCAGCCAACTCGGATGACGTAGAGACATGAGGAAGGGCCTGGCGAAGTGTACGCGCAGGCCCTGGTGACGAGTCCTCAGCCCCGTGGAAGTGGAGATCCAGTCTGCACTGTGCCGACCGGATGGGGCACTAGAAGGTTACCTAAAATGTTCCTCTGTGAGGAATGCTGTACGCGTCGTACATGAAAGGGGCGGCATGCCCTCGCAGGAAGAGCAGATCGCCGCAGGTGCCGAAGCATACTTCCGCAATCAGGCGCGACAGGCGGCATGGGTAAACGATCCCGCAGGTTGGGCGAAAGATGTCCTAGGGGTGCATCTGTGGAGCAAGCAGCAGGATATCTGCGAATCGCTCATACGGAACAAAAGGACAATTGTTGCCTCTTGTCATGGCACGGGTAAGGCGCTGGCGCTCGACGAACCGGTTCACACGCCCAATGGGCCGGTTGCGATGGGCGACATACGGCAGGGCATGGAGGTGCTCGGCTCCGGTGGCACGCCGGTCACTGTCGCGGCGACGACGGGCGTACACACGGCCGATACCTATCAGATTCGGCTGGAACGTTGCGGAGCAATCGAAGAGATCATCGCTTCCGGGGATCACCTGTGGCCGGTACTGCCTCTTCAGATCTTGGCTGAAATACAAATCAAATCCGATCGAGCAGGTGTACCCGTTGAGACCGGGTTGTGGCATCACCGGGCTCAGATCCTATCGACACGTGAGCTTGCGCGACTGAGGGGGGTAGCGGTCATCCCCGGGCGGGTGCCGCAGATACATGCACGAGGTGTGGCCTGGGAGCCCGATACGGAGATCGAGGGGCTCCTCAGGGATCGGGCCACGCTTGACCCTGACGGCCGGACGTCTCTGCTGTGGAAGACGAGACTGGACGAGCCGGACGAGATATCTGCCATCAGGCACCGGATGCGATCAATCGGAGTGCACACGATCTACCGGCGAGAGCGGCAGTACGGGGCAGTAATGCGGCACCTGGCCCTGATGGGGTCACACGCCCCGAGCCTGCTGCCGGACCCCAACGTACGCGCCGTGGCGCTGTCGCACCTGCTGAGGATGCAGGGAAGCTGGGGCGACGACGGGTGGCGGGTGATCTCGGTCAAGCCGGTGGGCGAGCGGCGCGTGCAGTGCATCCAGGTCGACGCCCCGGATCACCTGTACCTGTGCGGTGAGCGGGGTATACCCACGCACAACTCCATGATCGCTTCAGTGTTGGCGTGCTGGTGGGTGTCCACGAAGCCCCCGGGGCAGGCGATCGTTGTGTCGACCGCACCCACATATGCGCAGGTCAACAAGATTCTGTGGGAAGAGATCCGCAAGCATCACTCGAACGCTGGCATCGGGGAGTATCCGATGCCTGGCCGAGTCACCCAGGCGGACGAGTGGAAACTGACAGATGGCCAGATCGTCGGTTTCGGCCGCAAGCCCGCCAAGGGTGACCGGCACAGCTTCCATGGTATCCACCGTCGGTTCGTTCTCGCACTCCTTGACGAAGCATGCGGGGTGCCGGAAGAGATCTGGACCGGCGTCGAGGCCATCACCACGAACGTGGGCTGCCGGATCCTGGCGATCGGAAACCCTGACGACAGGAACACGGATTTCGGGAAGAACTTCCTGGAGGGGAAGACCGCGCACCTCTGGAACCGCATCTCGATCCCGGCGTCGACCACCCCGAACTTCACGGGCGAGACGGTGCCGCGCCTACTCAATGAGGTTCTTGTGTCGCGCGACTGGGAGGCGGAGCGTCGCGCCGACTGGGGGGAGAAGGATCCCCGTTACATCTCAAAGGTCGAAGCGAAGTTTCCGGAACAGAGCCAGTCATCTCTGTTCTCTCCCTCAGTGATCGCGGACGCGATTGACGAACCCCCTGCACCCTCGAAGTACTCGATCCTGCGACTCGGCGTCGACGTAGCCCGGTTCGGCTCCGACAAGACCGTAGTCGCCTCCTACTCGGGCGTGACGGCCCAGATCGAAGACTCCTGGTCGGGCGCCGACACGGTCTCCTCCGCATACAAGGTGCTGGAGATCGCCGAGCGGCTCAAGGAGGAACGCAATGCGCCGTGGGTGGAGATCCGTGTGGATGGCGTAGGTCTGGGCGCTGGTGTCATCGACACCCTCAATGCGCGTGCCGCCCTGCTCCCGGAGTCGTGGTTCACGGTGTACGAGATGCAGGCTTCCGCATCTCCCCCGGTGGACGTGGGGGGCTCCGTCTACGGGTTCTACAACGCCCGCGCCTACTGGTTCGACCAGCTTCGCCAGAAGATGCGCAACGGGTCGGTAACGCTGATCGACCCGGAGGAGAAGATCGCAGACGATCTGAAAATGGTCTTCTATCAGATCAAGAACGGTCGCCTGCTGATCGCCTCAAAGGAGGCGATGCGCTCAGAGTACGGCCGCTCCCCCGACCTCGCCGACGCCGTGGCGTACGCAACCGCCCCGGTAGCCGACGGTCTTCAGGTTGGGGATGTCGTCGCAGAAACAGCGGAAAACATAGCTGGGTCCCTGGACGAAGCCGACTGGGAGATGATCAGCGAGACCACGATCTCCCCGTACTGACCCTCAGGGGTGGCCTGCGACTCCCCCTGTCTTGAGATCCTTGAACTCGTGTTTCTTCGCGCATTGACCACTCTCCCGTGAGGGCCTATATGTACGACAGGTCGGAAGCAGCCTTGCGCCGCATTGCCGCCAGAGTCCGGGGCGGAGGCAAGGTTGAGAAAATGTATCTCACCCTGGCAAGAGAGTTGATGAAATCCGCGCCCTCTTGCCCGGCCCGGGATCGGACCCTCAAGCATCTCGCCGACTCATGTGACGACGCAGTGCCAATGCTGGAAAAAGAAGCAAAATCACTCCAGCGAAAGCTGTCTCACCCATCTGTACGGCGCCAAACAGGCAGCTAAGGTGAGCCCATGCAGATGTCCAAGCCCCTCAAAGAGATGTCACTCACGGAAATCCAGACCTTCGTGAACAATCTCGAGACCCGCAATGACGAACTGACGGGGATGATCACGGATGAGATGCGCGAAGCCGGAGAGTTCGGTCGAGCCCAGCTCGCCCTGGAGGACATCGGCTGGCGTCCCTTGATGGGAACGTCCGAGGGGGCAAACTCCTTCACTCTGGACGCCCTCCATCACGCAAGCGAACTGTGCCGCGCCGTGGCGACCGTGAACCCTCTCGTGGAACGGGCGCTCAAAGTCCGCACGGCGTACATATGGGGGTCAGGCGTATCGGTCGTCCCGAAGGAATTCATCCAAGGACCGGGGCGGCCAAGGACGGTGAATCTGGAGCCGGAGCTCCCGGAAGGCATCGATGAAGTCCTGACCGGAACCCTGGCCCAGCTTGAACTAGAATCCTCAGCCGCGACGGACGGCAACCTCTTCTTTCTGGTGGACCGGCGAACCAAAGAGGTTCTGCGCGTGCCCTTCGAAGAAGTCACCGAAGGTGTCAGCCAGAAGGGGAACCGTGAGCGCCTGCTGTATATCCGCCGCACATGGAATGACTGGGACCTCGAGCTGGACTTCGGGGCGAGCGCAGATCTGACGCCGATCACGGCGCCAAAGGCCGCAGCGCGGGGGCGAAGCTGGATACGGGCCGACCGGGAAGGCGACTCGCAGGGCTCGGCGAATTTCGCATTCAAGGACGTCTGGTACCCGACACCCGCCGGTCTGCGGGCGGCGGGGCGCAATCGGGCTGCTTCGAAAATTGCTGGCGACCCCGTCGACAACACGAAGGTGCTGGTGCATGTCCCCCTGAACAGGCTGGTCGGCTGGCGCTGGGGTGTCCCGGACGTGCTTCCCGCCGTGTGGTGGACGAAGGCATACAAGGAGTACCTGGAAAACTGCGCGACGCTGAGCAAGGCTTATGCGCGCTTTGCCTGGAAGGTGACCGCTGACCGTTCACGCTCCGTTCGGCGCACTGCCTCCGCAATGTCGCAGGCTCCGCGCTCGGACCCCGCAACGGGGGCCCCGCTGAACGTCGGCGCCTCCGCCGTCCTTGGGGCCGGTCAGGATCTCGCGGCGGTCGGCGGCAATACAAAGGTGGACTTCGACTCCGGTCGCCCCCTTGCTGCGATGATTGCGGCTGCCCTCGACGTGCCCCTTCCGGCTCTGCTCGAAGATCCCTCGATCGCAGCCAATTCCGCAGCCACCTCTCTGGATACGTCGACAATTCTGGTAATGCAGGCACGCCAGAAAATCATGAATGAAACGTTCCGCACCATCTTTCGGGCGCTTGGCCTGAAGGTCCGCCTGCGCTGGCCCGAGATTTCCGAGGAGCCTATCCATCGACGCTTGCAGGCGCTCGATATGGCGATCCGCTTGGGACTGTTCTCTGCCGAAGAAGCCCGCGCCATGGTGGTTGATGCCTGGCGCGACAAGTGGGAAGACTTCGACCGGAAGGTTCCGAAGCTCGAAAATCTTCCGCATATCGTGGGAGGCACAGCCCAGGGTACCCCGAAACCCAATCCCTCGATTAATCCGGGAAAACCCGGCAATAATTCGGGAGAAACCCACCCTGGAGGCACGGGTGGCCCTGGAGCACCGGGCCCCCTGAAGGCGGGAAACTCTCGATCAACTGCTGCGCCGAAACAACCGGATCCAATGTCTCGCGGAGACCATGAACTGCGAGATGAAGGAACAGAATAGAATCTGGT
This sequence comes from Streptomyces cucumeris, assembly GCF_024295805.1. GTDB lineage: Bacteria > Actinomycetota > Actinomycetes > Streptomycetales > Streptomycetaceae > Streptomyces > Streptomyces cucumeris. The sequence continues at coordinate 1,653 of NZ_JANCLX010000014.1, read as the reverse complement.
TGGGACTTTTAGGGTCGGATGCTATTACGCTGTGCTCATCGTTGATGGGTGAGGGAGCGCATGAATCCGGAAACACTGAGGGAGTCCGCCATCCTGTCAGTGGACCCCCAGTCCGCCGACAAGGGAATCTGGCGCGCCTTCCTCATTGCTGCCGACATCCAGGGGTCCAGCGGGTATTACCCAGCAGAGGTGCTTCAGCGGGACGGCTCGAGGGCTTTCCCCGCCGGGACGCACGTCTACTTCGATCACCCAACGGGCTCCGAAGAAGTCGAACGCCCTGAGCGCAGCGTCCGGGACATCGCCGGTTACCTGCTCGACGATGCGGCATTCGAGGAGGGACTGGAAGGCCGGGGGCTCTTTTCCCGGATCCAATTCACCGAGAGTGCCAAGCCTCTGGTCAGCGAACTTGCCCGGATCGTAGGACTGTCGATTCGAGCGGCTGGCCAGATTGAAGAAACCCCCTCGGGGCGAGTGGTTCGCCATATTTCCGAGGGACTTTCCGTTGACCTCGTCACCCGCGCTGGAGCGGGAGGAAGGCTCGTCTCCATGACTGAGTCGGCCACGTCGGAGTCCCCTCCGGCAGAGAAGGACGGGGCTGCCTCCCAGGGCAGCGCCGCCACCATCCCATCCACTATCGGAACGGGCGCCCTCCTCTCCGAAGTCGCCTCCATGAAGGACACCCTGGGCGACCGCATCGAGCAGCTTTCGGTTGATGTTGCACGCATGTCGCAGCAGCTCAAGGAAGCGCACCGCGAGACGGAGAAGCAGGCCCGTCAGAATCAGAACCTCAACGAGACGGTCACTTTCCTCCGCGACCGGGCCGAGAAGACCGACCAGAAGATGGCCGAGTCCAAGCACCTGGGCGATGTCCTGACCGAGCTCCTCGAGGCCGGTCTGCCGGTGCCTTCCATGATCCGCCTCGCGAAGGGGTGGCAGCCGGGCCAGGATCTGCACGAGCAGATCAATCACGAGCGCGAGTACCTGAAGAAGGTCATGCGCGACTCCGAGAGGGGCGCCCTGTCGGCGGAGCATCGGGAGTCCTCTCACCTGGGGCTGACCGAGTCGACCTCCTTCTCGTCCACGTCCGACAGTGATCTCGCGGAGATCCGGGACCTCCTGGCGGGAGGGGCTCTCTGATATGGCCAAGAACGAAGTCTTCAAGTACGGACAGTGGGTCTCCCTCCCCCTGCCGCTGCGGGGCAACAACCCGGACGTCAACGCCGATCCGACTCTCCCCGGAGATCCGGTGAAGGTCGGTTCGATCGTGGGCTTCGTCCAGGAGGTGGGAGGCAAGCCGATCTCCTACTCCGTTGGAAGCACCACGGTCACCCAGACCGGCAACCCGGCGAACTCGCTGAAGCCAGGCTGGGCCTCGGTTGCCCTTGCCGGGGCATTCGCCTTCCCGGTTACCGGCTGGGATGCGGAGACCAAGGGATCCGGTACGCCGGTTTTCCTCGTGGCGGCGAACGGGTCCAACCGCGCGACGCTCACCACCTCGTCCAACTCCGACCCCTTCGGTGTCATTCTCGGTCAGACCCACGACGGGGTGCCCATCGTCAACATCGTCCAGCCTGTGCCAGGCGACACGAACGCGGTCCCCGACAAGGCCGCCACCGGATCCTGAAAGGAGGCTTCTGAGATATGACCGCCCTG
>NZ_JANCLX010000013.1 GCF_024295805.1 Streptomyces cucumeris | reverse complement strand
TCGGACATCGCCAGAAGGAGTCCGTCGGCGGAGACCACCACCGTGTGGGACACCCCGGGGGTGTTGTCCACGAAGTTGGTGATCAACCAGTTCAGATTCTGCGCCGCCTGGCTCATCGGGCTCAACTAACGCTCCTGCTGGTAAGTCGGGCCTACGCCGCGATCGTGATTGCCGTCGAGACCGGTTCCGGCCCGACGGCCCTGCTGGATCCCCCGGCGGAGGTTGGTCAGCCTCCCGCGTACATCATCGGGCGCGCGAGACACCTGCGGTCCACTCTCGTCGGGCTGGGCCGGCTGGGCGGCGCCCTCCACGAGGTTCGCGCGGGGCACCCGGCGCGGCAACCCGGACGAGGTGACCCCGCCCGCAGCGGGTTCACGGATCTGCTCGGCGCGGCGCCAGCGCTCGTCGTTGGCCGACGTACGCCAGGAACCGGTGCCGTTCAGACCACCGGGGCCGGCGGCGTTCGCGCCGTTGGCACCCTGCAGTCCGGTGAACTCACCGGTGCCCCGGGACGCCGGCTGCGGCTCGCGGCGCGGGGCGGGAGGCGTGGCCGGAGCGGGCGGCTCCGGCGCGACGGGCTCGGCGGGCCGCACCGGGCGGCTCGGCTGAGCGGGCTGCGACGGCGCCGCGGGGTACCGGGAGTCCGCACCGGAGGTGCCGGTGGGCTCGGCCTGCTCGCGGAACCAGTTCGACTCGATGGTGTCGAAGATCGGCGTACGGCCGTCGCCGGGACCGGCGGGCGGCAGCGCCTCCTCCTGTGCGGAGGTGCTCCGTCCGTCCTGGGGGAGCGGGAACTCTCCGGTGTCGCCGGGTCCCGCGGTGTTGACGTCCGGACGGGCGAACTCCCCGGTGTCGCCGGGGCCCTGTCCGAGTTCGGGGCGAGCGTACTCACCGGTGCTGCCCGGACCCTGGCCAAGCTCCGGGCGGGCGTACTCGCCCGTGCTGCCCGGACCCTGGCCCAGTTCGGGGCGGGCGTACTCGCCCGTGCTGCCGGGGCCCTGGCCCAGTTCGGGGCGGGCGTACTCGCCCGTGCTGCCGGGGCCCTGGCCGAGCTCCGGGCGGGCGAACCGGCCGGTGTCGCCCGGGCCGCCCTGGCTGAAGTCGGGGCGCTCGAACTGGGCGGTGTCGCCCGGCCCCCGGCCCGCGTCCTGCGGTCCGCGGGCACCCGGCGTGTCGGGACGGCCCGGCATCGCGAACTCGCCGGTGTCGCCCGGACCGCGGCGCGGCTCGAACATGTCGGGGCCGTCGCCCTGGTCGGGGCGCGCGAACTCCCCGGTGTCACCGGGTCCGCGGGTGCCGAACGGGTCACGCCGCTGGGACGGCGCGCCGCCCAGGTCGGGCCGGGAGAGCGGGCCGGTGGAGTCGGCCTCTTCATGGCCGCGCGGGGTGTCGCCCGCGTCCCGCGGCGCGGCGGGCCAGTCATCGCCCCCCGCGGCGCGGCGGGCGCCCCAGCTGGTGCCCGGCTGGGTGGGGGCGGGCAGCTCGGGCGCGCGGTCGCGCGGGGGGAGCTGCGGACGGGCGCCCTGGTCGCCGGAGTCGGCGCGGGCCGGGGCACCGGTCGGCGGGGCGACGGTCGGGCCGTCCCCGCGCTGCGGCAGTGGCGGACGGCCGGACGCGGCGCCCGGAGCACCGGCTCCGCCGGGTCCGCCCTGACCGCGGGAGCCCGCGGGGGCGTTGCTGCGGGGGCCGGGAGGCCGTCCGCTGTCGAAGAGGCTGCCGCCGGACGGGGCGCCGCCCTGCGGGCCCGCCCCGGCACCGACCGGCCGGGTCGGCAGTCCGCTGCTGGTGGTGCCACCGCCGCCGGGAGCGCCCGCACCACCGGTGCCGGGGAGCGCGGCACGCGAGCCCGTGCCGGGCACCTGGCGCCGTGAGGGGGCGGAGCCCAGCAGTCCGGCCGAGCCGTTCCCCGGCCCGCCGTTGCCCGGTCCGCCGGAACCCGGAGCGCCCGCACCGGCCTTGCCGCCGCCGGGCGTCTGGGCGCCCGGCTTGCGGCCGCCCTGGGCGACGTCGACCGGCAGCATGACCAGTGCCGTCGTACCGCCCGAGTCGGACGGCCGGAGCTGGATGCGGATGCCGTGCCGCAGGGACAGCCGGCCGACCACGAACAGGCCCATGCGGCGGGAGACCGACACATCGACCGTGGGCGGGCTGGCCAGCCGCTCGTTGATCGCGGCCAGGTCCTCGGGGGAGAGGCCGATACCGGTGTCGTGGATCTCGACCAGCACCCGCCCGTCGGGCAGGGCGTGACCGGTCACCTTGACCTTGGTCTGCGGCGAGGAGAACGAGGTGGCGTTCTCCAGCAGCTCGGCCAGCAGGTGGACGAGGTCGTTGACGACCCGGCCGGCGACCTCGGTCGCCGGGACCGAGCTGAGTTCGATGCGCTCGTACTGCTCCACCTCGGAGGCGGCGGCGCGGAGCACGTCCACCAGCGGGACCGGCCGGGTCCACCGGCGGCCCGGCTCCTCACCGGCGAGGACCAGCAGGTTCTCACCGTTACGCCGCATTCGGGTGGCCAGGTGGTCCAGCTTGAACAGCGAGGACAGCTGGTCCGGGTCGGCCTCGCGGCTCTCCAGCTCGGAGATGAGCGAGAGCTGGCGCTGGATGAGGCCCTGGCTGCGGCGCGAGAGGTTGGTGAACATCGCGTTGACGTTGCCCCGCAGCAGCGCCTGCTCGGCGGCGAGGCGGACCGCCTCGCGGTGCACGTCGTCGAAGGCCGTGGCCACCTTGCCGATCTCGTCCCGGCTGTGCACGCCGACGGACTCCACGGAGGTGTCCACGTCCTGCGGGTCGGACTCCGAGAGCTGCTTGACCAGTTCGGGCAGCCGCTTCTGGGCGACTTCCTGCGCGGTGTCCTGGAGGCGGCGCAGCGAACGGACCATGGAGCGGGCGACGACGAAGGCGCCGACGAGGGAGACACCGAGGACGAGCAGGATCAGCGCACCGTTGATGATCGCGTCCTGCTGGGCGTCCTGACGGAGCTCACGAGCCTTCTGCTGCATCTCGCTGAGCAGCGTCTCCTCGATCTTGTCCATCTCTTCGATCTTGATGCTGTCCTGGTCGTACCAGTCAAGATCGGTGCGCTTCTCGGCCTTCAGGCCGTCGGGGTCGCGGACCGCGCGGTCCGCGTACATGGTCGCCGCCTTGATGTCCGGGCGGCTGTCCAGCGGTTCGAGGAGGTCCTCGGAGTTGCCCTGGCGGATCTGCTTGAAGCGGCCGAGGGCCTCGTTCTCCTTGTCCACCGCGGTCTTGGCGAAGCGGCGGTCGTTGGCCGAGAACTCGGCGCCGTCCGGGTCGGCGAGCGCGGCGCTGATCAGCGCGCGCTGGATGGACGCGTACTCCTTCGCGGAGGAGAAGGTGGCCAGCGCGCGGGTGTTGTTGATCATCGCGCGATTGCTGGTCGCCTGCGCCATGTCCTGGGAGAGCGACAGCAGCGAGTTGATCAGCTCGTTGTAGTTCTGGACCGTCAGCGAGTAGTACTGGCTGTTGTCGTACGCCGTGTCACGGATCTCGTTGATCTTGCCGAGCTGACGGCTGATGTCGACGAGCGTGGACTGCACACCGGCCATCGACTGGTCGCCGGGGTCGATGTCGTCGGTCGCGGTGCGGAACGCCGAGATGGCGCGGTCGGTGTCCTCACGGGTGGAGACGACCCGGTCGTCCTTGGCGTTGCCCCTGCCCGCCAGCGGCCCCGCCGACTTGTCGCGCTCCTCCTGGAGGGCGCTCGCGAGCTGGGTGGCCTGCTGCGTCATCTCGGTGAGCAGCTTCATCTGGTCCAGCTGCTCGATGTTGTCGAGCGAGTCCTGGATCCGCAGGGCGCCCAGGGTGGTCGCGGCGACCACGGGGAGCGCGAGCAGGGAGACCAGACGGGTGCTGATGCGCCAGTTGCGCAGGGCCATGCGATTGCCGGGCCCGCTGGGGCTCTTGGGTTTGGGCTGCTCCGCGGCTTCGCCACCGCTGGGTTTGCCGGTCTGCTGCGCGCTCAGCGCGCCGGGCTCGGAGCCCTGGTCGGCCGGCAGCCTGCCGGTGCCCTGGGCGCGCTGGGGCGAGGAGCCGCGGTCGGTCCCACCGCGCGGCTCCGGGTCCGCCGAAGCGCTGCCATCCCTCTTGAAACGTCCCTGCACTAGCGTCGCAACCTCTGGACCAGGCGCTTCACCGAGCCACGATGAAGCGGTGTCGAGTCGTGGGGGACCGCGATCCCCCCTGTCGGTCGTGAGTGACCGGCGCGCTTCCTTTCGTATCGACAAGAGGAACCCCCGCCGCTCGGCGCCTCTTTGCGCTCCGTGCGCGCCGGATGATTCCCACGGCGGTCCCGGGAATTCCAGCACAGTGCCGGATGCTGCAACAAGGGCAAGGGTTGAGGCTGTGACGCGCGTGACGCTGCGTATGGGCTTTATTACCGGACGTAGAAAGTCATGTCGGCGATAACGGACTTTTAGTAACGAGTCGAGCGCACGGATCCCGTGTCCGGCTAGCGATGATCAAGAGCGGAACGTCAGGTTCAGTGGGGCAATGTCCGTTTAGGGTGATTGAATCAACTGTCTCCAATGTGGCATTTGCCCGATGATTCGTGAGCAAAATCACATGCTGGCGCCGACTTTTTTCGCGATTCCGTGGGCAAAGCCGCCTCTAGCCTGACGCTTTACACGGACCGTCAAAACGACAACAGCGAGGCATGACCCCAGTGAAGACGACGATGATGTTCCGCACCATAGCCAACCCGCGGCGCACCACCCTGGCGCATCTGAACGACGCCGAGGAGCTGCTGACCGCGACCGAGGAGCAGCCGGAGCACTCCGTCGACCTGCCGGTCCAGACCGCCAACCCCCGGCGCACCGTGCTGACCAAGGCCCCGGCCCTGTAGGGACCGCACCCGGACCGTCCGGACGGCCGGTCCCGGCGGACACCACCGCCCCCGGCCGATGACGCGGCGGCGCGCGGGACGCGGAGCGATAGCCTGGAGCGTCAGTCTCCAGCGAGTCCAGTTAAGGGGCAGCAGCTTCCCGTGCGCATCGCCAGGTTCTCCATCGACGGCAACGTCGCCTTCGGAGTGGTCGAGGGTGAGCCGTCCGGCCAGGACGGCCCGGTCGTCGACATCATCAAGGGCCACCCCTTCGCCGACTTCGAGCGCTCGGGGCAGAAGATCCCGCTGAGCAAGGTGCGGTTGCTGCCGCCCGTCCTGCCCAACAAGGTCGTGGCGATCGGCCGCAACTACCGCGAGCACGCCGCCGAGCTCGGCCAGGAGGTCCCCGACGTCCCGGTCACCTTCTTCAAGCCGTCCACCTCGGTGACCGGCCCCGGTGACCCGGTGGTGTACCCCTCCTTCTCCTCCGAGGTGCACCACGAGGCCGAGCTGGCCGTGGTCATCGGCCGGATGTGCCGTGAGGTCCCGCGCGAGCGGGTCAAGGACGTCATCCTCGGCTACACCTGCGCCAACGACATCACCGCCCGGGATGTGCAGCGCAGCGAGGACCAGTGGGCGCGGGCCAAGGGCTTCGACACCTCCTGCCCGCTGGGCCCCTGGGTGGAGACCGATATCGACCTGACGCGTGCCGCGGATCTCGGCATCATGTGCACGGTCAACGGGGAGCAGCGCCAGCTGGGCCGTACGAGCGAGATGGTGCGCCCGATCGAGGACCTGATCGTGCACATCACCGAGGCCATGACGCTGCTCCCGGGCGACGTGGTGCTCACCGGCACCCCGGCGGGCGTGGGCCCGCTCTCCGTCGGCGACGAGGTCGCCGTCACCATCGAAGGCATCGGCACTCTCACCAACAAGGTGATCAAGCGTGGCTAGCGCAAGCTCCTCCGCCCCCGTGCGGGTTCGTTTCTGTCCCTCGCCGACCGGCAACCCCCATGTGGGACTGGTCCGCACCGCCCTGTTCAACTGGGCCTTCGCCCGCCACCACGGCGGCACGCTGGTCTTCCGCATCGAGGACACCGACGCGGCCCGCGACTCCGAGGAGTCGTACGAGCAGCTCCTGGGGGCGATGCGCTGGCTGGGCTTCGACTGGGACGAGGGCCCCGAGGTCGGCGGTCCGCATGCGCCCTACCGCCAGTCGCAGCGGATGGACCTCTACCGCGACGTCGCGGAGAAGCTGCTGGAGGCGGGGCACGCCTACCGCTGCTACTGCACCGCCGAGGAGCTGGAGGAGCGCCGCGAGACGGCCCGCAAGGAAGGGCGTCCCTCCGGTTACGACGGCGCCTGCCGCACCCTGACCGCGGAGCAGATCGCGGCGTACGAGGCGGAGGGGCGTTCCTCGATCGTCCGCTTCCGGATGCCCGATGAGCCGATCACCTTCACCGACCTGGTCCGCGGCGAGCTGACCTTCACGCCGGAGAACGTGACGGACTACGGCATCGTCCGGGCCAACGGCGCCCCGCTCTACACGCTCGTCAACCCCGTGGACGACGCGCTGATGGAGATCACCCACGTACTGCGCGGCGAGGACCTGCTGTCCTCCACCCCGCGCCAGATCGCGCTGTACCGCGCGCTGGCCGAGATCGGGGTGGGCGGCGGTCTGGTGCCCTCCTTCGGTCACCTCCCGTACGTCATGGGCGAGGGCAACAAGAAGCTCTCCAAGCGCGACCCGCAGTCGTCGCTGAACCTCTACCGGGAGCGCGGCTTCCTGCCCGAGGGGCTGCTCAACTACCTGTCCCTGCTGGGCTGGTCGCTCTCGGCCGACCGGGACGTCTTCTCGATCGACGAGATGGTCGCGGCGTTCGACATCGACGGTGTGAACGCCAACCCGGCCCGCTTCGACCTGAAGAAGGCCGAGGCGATCAACGCCGATCACATCCGGATGCTGGATGTGAAGGCGTTCATCGAGGCGTGCGGTCCCTGGCTGCGGGCCCCGCACGCGCCCTGGGCCCCCGAGCGGTTCGACACCGCGGCCTTCGAGGCGCTGGCGCCGCTGGCCCAGACCCGGCTGACGGTGCTGTCCGACATCACCGCCAACGTCGACTTCCTCTTCCTGGACGAGCCGGTGGCCGACGAGGCGTCCTGGGCGAAGGCGATGAAGCCGGGCGCGGACGCCCTGCTCACCACCGCGCGGGCCAAGCTGGCCGAGGCGGAGTGGGCGGCCGAGCCGCTCAAGGAGGCGGTCCTCGCGGCGGGTGAGGAGCACGGTCTGAAGCTGGGCAAGGCCCAGGCTCCGGTCCGGGTCGCGGTCACCGGCCGTACGGTCGGCCTGCCGCTGTTCGAATCGCTGGAGATCCTCGGACGTGAGCGCACGCTCGCCCGGATCGACGCGGCGCTGGCGAAGCTGGCGGTGTAGTGCCGCGGGGCGCCGGGTGCCCGGCACGCGGCGCCCCCGCACGGCGAATCCGTTTTGGTGGCCCGTCCACCATCGGGTAATGTTCTTCCTGCGCCGGACGGGCGGGCCGAGAGGCCGGGCCGGAGGCGCAAGCCAAACAAAACCCCTACGGGGGTGGAGTTTTGGTGGGGTATGGTGTAATTGGCAGCACGAGTGATTCTGGTTCACTTAGTCTAGGTTCGAGTCCTGGTACCCCAGCAAGAGATCTTCTCGGATTTCCGGAAATCTCTTGACCAAGCAGGACCAAGCCCCCGTTGTGTAGCGGCCTAGCACGCTGCCCTCTCAAGGCAGTAGCGCCGGTTCGAATCCGGTCGGGGGTACGGATTCCTTCGGAAACGGAGGAGTCGCTAGGGCCCCCGTTGTGTAGCGGCCTAGCACGCCGCCCTCTCAAGGCGGTAGCGCCGGTTCGAATCCGGTCGGGGGTACTGGTCTATACCATGGGCTATGGTGTAATTGGCAGCACGAGTGATTCTGGTTCATTTAGTCTAGGTTCGAGTCCTGGTAGCCCAGCGCAGTACAGCTCGTGCTGATACAGGCCCCCGTTGTGTAGCGGCCTAGCACGCCGCCCTCTCAAGGCGGTAGCGCCGGTTCGAATCCGGTCGGGGGTACAGAGAAAAGGCCCTCCGCGTATACGCGGAGGGCCTTTCGCTTTCCCGGCCCCGGCCCGGTGCGGGTGCCCCGGGGTGCGTCCCCTCAATCGTCGAAGCGCCGGTGGGACTCCTCGGTCTCCGCCAGCCGCCGCAGGCTCAGCAGTACCGGCTCGTACAGCACGGTCAGCGCGACGACCGCCTCGATCCGCTCCTGCGGGGTGTAGGTCTCCACCAGATCCAGGTCCGCGACGGCCAGTTCGGCCGCGAGCCGGGCGTGCAGCTGCAAGTGGCCGGTCTCATGCGGATATCCGAGGCGGTCCAGGGTCGCGACGGCCGACACCAGCATCCGGTACGCGGGGGCGACATCGCCGAGTTCCTGGCAGTGCCGCCACTCCAGCCGCTCCAGCAGGGTGTCCACCTGCTCGCGGGCGGACGCCGTCACGGGGTCGCCCTCATCGGGCTCCGGGCCGTGCGGAAGCGCCCAGACCGCGGCTCCCATCCGGGTGTTCTCGCTGAGCGACTCGTCCTCGGCGGCCTCCAGCACCTGACGGGCGGTGGCCACCGGCATCCGGCCGACCTGGATCAGCGCCCGGACCAGCCGCAGCCTGCGCAGGTGCTCCTCGCCGTACTCGGACTTGGTGGCGGTGATCCGTTCGCCCTGCGGCAGCAGCCCCTCCCGCAGGTAGTACTTGATCGTCGCGGTGGACACTCCGCTGCGTTCGCTGAGCTCCGCCAGTCGCATACCGGTTGCACCTTCCCTTGGAGAGTGGCACTATCTAACTCATGGATAGTGGCGCTATCCAATCGTACAGGGCGAGGAACGAGGGGATCACCATGGGTGCCGAGCTGCTTGCGGGACGTATGACCGCCGAGGCCGAGGGGGACGTGACGCTCTTCCTGATCGGCATGCGCATCAACCGCTTCCGGGCGCTGCGCAGCTGGCTGCCGGTGTTCAAGGCGATGCCGAGGATGCTGCGCGAGCTGTCGAAGGACGAGGAGAGCGGGATGCTGGGCTACCAGCTGCTGTTCGGTCCGCCGCGGGTGATCTACGTGGTCCAGTACTGGGCCTCGCATGACCGGCTGCTGGAGTACTCCGTGGCCCAGGACAAGGAGCACCGCCCCGCCTGGGCGGCGTTCAACCGCCGGATACGGGAGGGCCGGGGCAAGGTCGGCTTCTGGCACGAGACCTATGTGGTCCCGGCCGGGGCCCATGAGTCGGTGTACATCAACATGCCGGAATTCGGGCTGGGAAAGGCCGCCGGCGTGGTGCCGGTCGGCCGCCGCGGCGACCGCGCCGCGGACCGTCTGTCACTCAAGGGCGCCTGAGCACCGAGGGCCGCCTCCCGACGGGGGAGGGGCGGCCGGTCGGCCCCGGCGGAGGGCTTCGCCGAAGCGCCCCGGTCCTCGGCGGCCGTTTCGGCGCACGGGTGCCTGGCCAGGGTGGGCTGGTACCCCGGCGCGAGGGGGCGGGCGTCAGTTGCCCGGCGGAGGGCTTCGCCGAAGCGTGCGGCGGCCGGGTGCGTACGGGCAGCCCTGGGGTGACCGCTCAGCGGCTCTGCCGCGCTGGGCGGGCACGGCTCCGGGGTGCCATCAGTGCTTCACGCCTTGACGGAAACCCGCCGGGCCGGGCGCCGGTGTCGAGGGCGCCCGCCTCGGCGACGGCCCCGCTGAGCCACGCGGTGGCGTCGATGACGGCCGGGCGTGCGTCCCAACCCGGGGGCGTTCGGCGGGCCCGGTCGCCCGTAGGGCGCAGGCCCGCCGGGGCGGGTGGTCAGTTGCCCCGGCGGAGGGCTTCGCTGAGGCGTGCGGCGGCATCGATGACGGCCTGGGCGTGCATCCGGCCCGGGTGACGGGTCAGCCGCTCGATCGGTCCGGAGACCGAGACGGCGGCGACCACGCGGTTGGACGGCCCGCGCACCGGCGCGGAGACCGACGCCACGCCCGGCTCGCGCTCGCCGATCGACTGGGCCCAGCCCCGCCGCCGCACGCCCGACAGGGCGGTGGCCGTGAAGCGGGCGCCCTGGAGCCCGCGGTGCAGCCGCTCCGGCTCCTCCCAGGCCATCAGCACCTGGGCGGCCGAGCCCGCCTTCATGGGCAGCGTGGAGCCGACCGGCACGGTGTCCCGCAGTCCGGACAGCCGCTCGGCCGCCGCCACACAGATCCGCATATCGCCCTGGCGCCGGTAGAGCTGCGCGCTCTCGCCCGTCACGTCCCGCAGGTGCGTGAGCACCGGGCCGGCCGTCGCGAGCAGCCGGTCCTCGCCCGCCGCCGCGGCCAGCTCGGCCAGGCGCGGGCCCAGGATGAAACGGCCCTGCATGTCACGCGCCACCATCCGGTGGTGCTCAAGAGCCACCGCCAGCCGGTGTGCCGTGGGCCGCGCGAGGCCCGTCGCCCCGACCAGCCCGGCGAGGGTGGCCGGACCGGACTCCAGAGCGCTCAGAACCAGAGCCGCCTTGTCGAGAACGCCGACGCCACTAGAGTTGTCCATGCAACGATACTCGCGTCTCACACTGTGAAACGCAAGTTCAATTTTCCGGGAGACCCGCCACTCTGGAATGGCGGGCCCGCAGACCAGGGCACGCACTCGGCACGAGTTTGGGCCGTGCAGCGACGCCGGCCGGAGGGAAAGCGATGGGACGGACACTCGCGGAGAAGGTCTGGGACGACCACGTCGTCCGGCACGCCGAAGGCGAGCCCGACCTCCTCTTCATCGATCTGCACCTGCTGCACGAGGTGACCAGCCCGCAGGCGTTCGACGGCCTGCGCAAGGCCGGGCGCCCGGTCCGTCGTACCGATCTCACCATCGCCACCGAGGACCACAACACCCCGACCCTCGACATCGACAAGCCGATCGCCGACCCCGTCTCCCGTGCCCAGTTGGAGACGCTGCGCAAGAACTGCGCGGAGTTCGGCGTACGGCTGCACCCGCTCGGCGATGTCGAGCAGGGCGTCGTCCACGTGGTGGGACCGCAGCTGGGACTGACCCAGCCCGGCACCACCGTGGTCTGCGGTGACAGCCACACCTCCACCCATGGCGCGTTCGGCGCGCTCGCGTTCGGTATCGGCACCAGCCAGGTCGAGCATGTGCTCGCCACCCAGACGCTGCCGCTGGCTCCGTTCAAGACCATGGCGATCACGGTCGAGGGCGAGCTGCCGGAGAGCGTCACCGCCAAGGATCTGATCCTGGCGATCATCGCGAGGATCGGTACCGGCGGCGGTCAGGGCTATGTGATCGAGTACCGCGGCCCCGCCATCGAGAAGCTCTCGATGGAGGCCCGGATGACCGTGTGCAACATGTCCATCGAGGCGGGTGCCCGCGCGGGCATGATCGCGCCGGACGAGACCACGTTCCGCTACCTGGAGGGCCGTCCCCACGCCCCCCGGGACGCCGACTGGGACGAGGCCGTCGCGTACTGGCGCACCCTGCGCAGCGACGACGACGCCGTCTTCGACCGCGAGGTCGTCATCGACGCCTCCGAGCTCGCCCCGTTCGTCACCTGGGGCACCAACCCCGGTCAGGGCGCGCCCCTGTCGGCCTCGGTGCCCGACCCCGCCTCCTACGAGGACGCGAGCGAGAAGCTGGCCGCCGAGAAGGCGCTGGAGTACATGGGTCTGACGGCGGGTCAGCCGCTGCGGGACATCGCGGTCGACACCGTCTTCGTCGGCTCCTGCACCAACGGCCGGATCGAGGATCTGCGCTCCGCCGCCTCGATCCTCCAGGGCCGTTCGGTGGCCGACGGGGTGCGGATGCTGGTGGTCCCCGGCTCGGTACGGGTCGCCCTCCAGGCCGTCGAGGAGGGGCTGGACAAGGTGTTCACCGCGGCCGGTGCCGAGTGGCGCCACGCGGGCTGCTCGATGTGCCTGGGCATGAACCCCGACCAGCTCGCGCCCGGTGAGCGCTCGGCGTCCACCTCCAACCGCAACTTCGAGGGCAGGCAGGGCAAGGGCGGCCGCACCCATCTGGTCTCACCGCAGGTGGCCGCCGCCACCGCGGTACTGGGCCATCTGGCCTCGCCCGCCGATCTGTCCGACGTCGACGCAACCGTTCCCGTGGGGGCCTGAGCAGTCATGGAAGCATTCACCACGCACACCGGCCGGGCCGTACCGCTGCGCCGCAGCAACGTCGACACCGACCAGATCATCCCTGCGCACTGGCTCAAGAAGGTCACCCGCGACGGTTTCGAGGACGGGCTGTTCGAGGCCTGGCGCAAGGACCCGGAGTTCGTGCTCAACCGCCCCGAGCACAAGGGCGGGACCGTTCTGGTGGCCGGTCCGGACTTCGGCACCGGTTCCTCCCGCGAGCATGCGGTGTGGGCGCTGCAGAACTACGGCTTCAAGGCCGTGATCTCGTCCCGCTTCGCCGACATCTTCCGCGGCAACTCCCTCAAGAACGGGCTGCTGACCGTGGTGCTGCCGCAGGAGACGGTGGACCGGCTGTGGGAGCTGGTGGAATCCGACCCTGCCGCGGAGGTCACCGTGGACCTCGTCGACCGCCAGGTGCGTGCCGAAGGCATCACGGCTGAATTTGAGCTTGACGAGAACGCCCGCTGGCGACTGCTGGAGGGTCTGGACGACATCAGTCTCACCCTCAGGGAGGAGGCCGACATCGCCGCGTACGAGGTGGGTCGTCCTTCCTTCAAGCCCCGCACGGTGCAGCTCTGACCCCCCGGTTCTCCCTGTACAGAGCAGGTTTGGCATGATGCGCCGCCGGTCCTCGGACCGGCGGCGCATCGGCATGTTGAGGCCCCGTGAAGCGACAACTCGCCTCAGATGGCACAATCAGTGCATGGAACGCGACGGCCAACTCGAGCTCTACGGTCTTGTCGCCGCCCGGCTCAAGGAAGCGCACACAAGGGTGCGCACACTGCAAGTCCCGGAGGGCGTACGGATGGCGCTGTCCCGGAAGCTGCTGGTCATCACGTCAGCGGCGAAACACGATCTCGCAGACGCGGCAAGGCGTCTGGAGCGGTTGATGAACGACCTCGACGAGGGGCGTTTCCCCGAAGATCCCGACTCCGACGGAAGTCCGTGACCGAGTGCGTTGCGGCACAAGGGTGATTAGCCCGTTTCGTGTTTGATTTGCGGTATATATCTGCCTAACGTGCGAAAAAGCCTGGACAGATTCGTTCCGGCAATGTCTCCGAAGGGGAAGACGTGAACAAGGCGCAGCTCGTAGAAGCGATTGCCGACAAGCTCGGCGGCCGGCAGAACGCCGCCGAGGCGGTCGACGCGGTCCTGGACGCCATCGTCCGCGCGGTCGTCGGCGGGGATCGAGTTTCGGTCACCGGATTCGGCTCGTTCGAGAAGGTGGAGCGTCCTGCCCGGTACGCCCGGAACCCGCAGACCGGTGAGCGGGTCCGGGTCAAGAAGACCTCCGTGCCCCGCTTCCGCGCGGGCCAGGGCTTCAAGGACCTGGTGAGCGGCTCGAAGAAGCTCCCGCGCGGTGGCGAGGTCGCCGTGAAGAAGGCCCCCAAGGGCAGCCTCCAGGTCGCCGCCAAGAAGGCGGCCGCCAAGAAGGCCACGGCGAAGAAGACCACGGCCAAGAAGACCACCGCGAAGAAGGCGGCGGCGAAGAAGACCACCGCCAAGAAGACCACCGCGAAGAAGACCACGGCCAAGAAGGCGGCGGCGAAGAAGACCACCGCCAAGAAGGCCACGGCGAAGAAGGCTCCCGCGCGCAAGACCGCCGCGCGCAAGACCGCCAAGAAGACCACCGCCAGGAAGCGCTAGTCAGCGGCGCACCGCCGTTACGTCACGCGCCGGGCCGGGCTCCCTCGGGGAGCCCGGCCCGCGGTGTTTTCCCGGGTGTGTGGTGTGTCCTGGGTGTTCAGAAGGTCTGGAGGGTCACGAAGACCACACGGCGGTCGTCGCCCTCGCCCGCCACCTCGATCCGCACCCGCTGCCCCGGGCGCAGCATCCGCAGCCCCCCGGCGTCGAAGGCCGCCGCGTCGAAGGGGAGCGGGGTGCCGTCGTCGAGCAGCACGCTCCCGGCGCGGGTCTCGGGGTCGTAGGTGTACGCGGTTCCCTGCATGACCGCCACCCTATGTGCCGCGCCGGCCGGGGTTCGCCCCGCCCGCCGCCCCGGCACCGGGCCGGTCCGGCGCCTCGCGGGCCGACCGCACCGGGACGCCTCACCACCGGGTGGAACGCCACCGGGCGGCAACGCGACCGGTGCGGCACCGGTGCCGCACCCGCCGTGCCCCGTCCGTCGGGGTCAGCCCCGGTCGGCCGGGAGGGAGTCGCCGCCGCACGCCCGTTCCGGGGCGGCGGGCCGGGCTCCGGGAGCGGGAACGGGCCCTTGCGCGGGGCCGGAGGCGGCCACCGGGCCCAGCCGCCGTGCGGTGTGCGGACCCACGCCCAGCGCCCGCGCGGCGCGCAGGTCCTCACCGGTGTCCACGTCGCGCCGTACCGAGTCCACACCGGTCAGTTCGATCTCCCGGGCCCCCGACGCCCGGTGCCGGGCGCGGGAGGCGCCGCCGAAGGCCGGGGCGAGCGCGGTGCCCGGTGCCGCCGAGAGCAGGGTGGTGCCCACCCCCGCCGCATCCGCCAGAAAGGCGCGTGAGAGGCCGGAGGCGACCTCGAGCACCTGGTCGAGCTCGGCGGGCCGCAAGGCCGGGAGATCGGCGTTCAGTGCCGCTACGGCGGCTCCTGGGCGGTCCTCCCGGACCGCGCGCGCGGCGTGCGCGAGCGCCGCGTTCAGTCCGCTTCCCGGTGGGTCGGGCAGGATCCGGGCGCCCAGCGCCGACAGCTCGCGCCCGGCGAGCGGGTCGTCGGTGACCACGGTCACCCCCCGTACCAGCCCGGCCGACAGCGCCGCCGCCACGGTGTCCAGCGCGAACGCCAGCGCCAGTCCGGGCCGCAGTTCGTCCCCGGCGGCCTCGGACAGCCGGCTCTTGGCCCGGGCCAGGGGTTTCAGCGGCACCACCAGCGTCCATGCCACACGGGCTCCGTTTGTTCCCACGGGCCTCATTCTCACCCGCTGCCGGGCTCCGCCGGGACGGGCGGGGTTACGGTGTCCTCGACAGACCGGGTACCTGGAGCGACACTTGTGCGGCTGCCCGGACGGCAGCAAGCCAGCAGGTCAGCAGGGTCAAAGAGGAGGATGTTCCGAGTGTCCGGCCGCAGAATCGGCATCTGGTACCGCATGGCAGCGGTCTTGGTCAAACCGCCCATGGTGGTTCTGTTCAAGCGGGACTGGCACGGAATGGAGCACATTCCCGCCGACGGTGGATTCATCACCGCGATCAACCACAACTCGTATCTCGACCCCCTCTCCTACGCGCACTTCCAGTACAACACCGGACGGGTGCCGCGCTTCCTGGCCAAGGCCGCGCTCTTCAAGGGCAGCTTCGTCGGAACCTTCCTGCGCGGCACCGGCCAGATCCCGGTCTACCGCGAGTCCACCGACGCGGCCAACGCCTTCCGGGCCGCCGTGGACGCCATCAACAAGGGCGAGTGCGTGGCCTTCTACCCCGAGGGCACCCTCACCCGCGACCCCGCGATGTGGCCGATGCGGGGCAAGACCGGTGCTGCCCGGGTCGCCCTGCTGACCAAGGCGCCCGTCATCCCCGTCGCCCAGTGGGGCGCCAACGAGGCCGTGCCGCCGTACGCCAAGGAGAAGAAGGTCCGCCTCTTCCCGCGCAAGACCCTCAAGGTGCACGCCGGACCGCCGGTGGACCTGTCCGAGTACTACGGGCAGGAGCCCACCGCCGAGGTGCTGCGGGCCGCCACCGACACCATCATGGCCGCCATCACCGACCTCCTCGCCGAGGTGCGCGGGGAGGCCCTGCCCGTCCGCGCCGCCAAGGACATCCCGGCCGCCCGCCCCCACTCCGCCGACCAGCCGCGCCCCGTGGCCGAAGAGGAGAGCAAGTGACGCGCTGCGCCGTCTTCGGCACCGGCTCCTGGGGCACCGCGTTCGCGATGGTGCTCGCCGACGCCGGATGCGAGGTGACGCTGTGGGGCCGCCGCGCCGGGCTGGTGGACGCGATCAACAGCGACCGCGTCAACCCCGACTATCTCCCCGGCACCGAGCTGCCGCGCGGGGTGCGGGCCACCACCGACCCGGCCGAGGCCGCCCGGGACGCGGAGTTCACCGTGCTCGCGGTGCCCTCCCAGACGCTGCGCGAGAACCTCGCCGGCTGGGCGCCGCTGCTGCCCGCCGACACCGTGCTGGTCTCCCTGATGAAGGGCGTCGAACTCGGCACCGCCAAGCGGATGAGCGAGGTGATCGAGGAGGTCGTCGGCAAGGCGTCCCCCGGCGCCGAGGTGGCCGGGCGGGTGGCCGTGCTCACCGGCCCCAACCTGGCCCGGGAGATCGCCGCCCGGCAGCCCGCCGCGTCCGTCGTGGCCTGCCGCGACGAGGAGGTGGCCCGCCGCCTGCAGACCGCCTGCCACACCCCGTACTTCCGCCCGTACACCAACACCGACGTGGTCGGCTGTGAACTGGGCGGCGCCGTGAAGAACGTGATCGCGCTGGCCGTGGGCATCGCCGACGGCATGGGCCTGGGCGACAACGCCAAGGCGTCGCTGATCACCCGCGGACTGGCCGAGACGACCCGGCTCGGACTGGCGATGGGCGCCGACGCCCACACCTTCGCGGGGCTCGCGGGCATGGGCGACCTGGTCGCCACCTGCTCCTCGCCGCTCTCCCGCAATCACACCTTCGGCACCAATCTGGGCCGCGGGATGACGCTGGAGGAGACCATCGCGGTCACCCGGCAGACCGCGGAGGGCGTCAAGTCGTGCGAGTCCGTGGCCGATCTCGCCCGGCGCCACGACGTCGACATGCCCATCACCGAGACCGTGGTCGGCATCGTGCACGACGGCAAACAGCCGCTCGTCGCACTCAAAGAGCTGATGTCGCGCAGCGCCAAGGCCGAGCGGCACTGACGGCGCCGGAACCGCAAGGTAACCTCAACGCGATATGAGCAGCCAGACCCCTTCCCCACGCCCTGTCCCGGCCTCCTCCGAAGGCGAGCCGCGGAAGCCGCGCGTCGCCGTCGTCTTCGGCGGGCGCAGCTCGGAACACGCCATCTCCGTGGTCACCGCGGGCGCCGTGCTGCGGGCGATCGACCGCGAGAAGTACGACGTGCTGCCGATCGGCATCACCTCGGACGGCCGTTGGGCCCTGACCGCCGACGAGCCCGAGCGGATGGCCATCGCCAACCGCGAGCTGCCGACCGTCGCGGGGCTCGCCGAGTCCGTGGAGGGCTCGGTCGTGCTCCCTGTCGACCCGGGCAACCGTGAGGTCGTCTACAGCGAGCCCGGATCGGTGCCCAAGGCGCTGGGCGACGTGGACGTGGTCTTCCCCATGCTGCACGGCCCCTACGGCGAGGACGGCACCCTCCAGGGGCTGCTGGAGCTGTCCGGGGTGCCCTACGTGGGCGCGGGTGTGCTCGCCTCGGCCGTCGGCATGGACAAGGAGTACATGAAGCGGGTGTTCGTCTCCTTCGGGCTGCCGGTCGGCCCGTACGAGGTGATCCGCCCCCGCGAATGGGAGAAGGACCCGGCCGCCGCCCGCCGCAGGATCGTGGACTTCGCCGGGGAGCACGGCTGGCCGCTCTTCGTGAAGCCCTCCCGCGCCGGTTCGTCCATCGGCATCACCAAGGTCGACGACGCCGCCGGTCTCGACGCCGCGATCGAGGAGGCACGGGCCCACGACCCCAAGGTCATCGTGGAGGCGCTGCTGCGCGGCCGCGAGATCGAATGCGGGGTGCTGGAGTTCGAGGACGGCCCGCGCGCCAGTGTGCCCGCCGAGATCCCGCCGGTCTCCGCCCATGACTTCTACGACTTCGAGGCCAAGTACATCGACTCCGCCGACGGCGTGGTGCCCGCACCGCTCACCGAGGAGGAGACCCGGCGGGTCCAGGAGCTCGCGGTACGGGCGTTCGACGCGGTGTCCTGCGAGGGCCTGGTGCGCGCCGACTTCTTCCTGCTGGAGAACGGCGAGTTCGTGATCAACGAGGTGAACACCATGCCCGGGTTCACCCCGATCTCGATGTACCCGCGGATGTGGCAGGAGAGCGGGGTCGGCTACCCGGAGCTGGTCGACCGGCTGATCCAGGCCGCACTGCGCCGCTCCACCGGGCTGCGCTGATCCACAAGAAGCTGATCCACAAGAAACGGCCTAGGCCACGCCCTCGGGCACGGTCTTCTTGACGGCGTCGGCGAGGTCGATCAGCGGATCGACCTCCGGCGCGTACTTCTCCGGCACCGTCACCTCGACATACGCCCGGCGCAGTACCGTGGTGAAGCGATAGCCGTCGTCCTGCTCCTCGGGCAGCCACTCCACGCCGTTGACCCCGGCGGAGCGGGTCGAGGTGGCCGCGGCGGCCGGCCGGGAGACTCCGCAGCGCAGCTGTACGGCGGGGTCACCCCAGACGGCCGTGAAGTCCGAGACGGGATCGGCGGTGCCCCGCTTCAGCCCGTTCACGGTGCGGGGAAGCTCCTTGTGCAGTGCCCGGCAGAAGGCGGCGGCCTGCTTCGTCGGTTTGGGAACCGCCGGTGCCCCGGTGTCGTCGGAGTCGTTGGTGAACGAGCAGCCGGCCACCGCGCACAGGACCAGCGCCGCGGTGGCGGCCAGCGGGACGGACCTTCGGGTGGAAGTACGGTGTGCGGAATTCACCGCTCGATGATACGGGGGACTACAGATGGACCACCGGGCAGGTCAGGGTGCGCGTGATGCCCTCCACTTGCTGGACTCTGGCGACGACCATGCGTCCCAGCTCGTCGACCGTGTCGGCCTGGGCCCGCACGATCACGTCGTACGGTCCGGTGACGTCCTCGGCCTGGATCACTCCCGAGAGCTTGGCGATGACGTCGGCCACGGTCGACGCCTTGCCGACCTCGGTCTGGATCAGGATGTACGCCTGTACCACGGAACCTCCAGGGCGCCTACGAGGATCATGTGGGGAGAAGGGACGCCACGGTACCGCGTCGCCAGGCGGCTCGGGGAGACCCGCGCTCGGTGCGCGGCGCGGCGGGCAATGAGCCATCGGTACGAAGGGGCAATGGGATGAAGGGCACCGTGGGCGAGTTGGGGGAGTTCGGGCTCATCAGGGAGCTCACCTCACGGCTCACCACCACCCCGGCGGTGAAGCTGGGGCCCGGTGACGACGCCGCGGTCGTGGCCGCACCCGACCGCAGGGTGGTGGCGAGCACCGATGTGCTGCTGGAGGGCAGCCACTTCCGCCGGGACTGGTCCACCGCGTACGACGTGGGCCGCAAGGCCGCGGCACAGAATCTGGCCGATATCGCGGCGATGGGCGCGGTGCCGACCGCCCTGCTGCTCGGGCTGGTGGTCCCCGCCGATCTGCCGGTGACCTGGCCGGCCGAGCTGATGGACGGCATCCGGGACGAATGCCAGGTGGCGGGCGCCGCGGTGGCCGGTGGCGATGTGGTGCGCGGGGACACCATCACGGTCGCGATCACCGCCCTGGGCGATCTGCGCAACCACGAGCCGGTCACCCGATCCGGTGCCCAGCCGGGCGATGTTGTCGCGGTCACCGGCTGGCTGGGCTGGTCGGCGGCCGGACATGCGGTGCTCTCCCGGGGATTCCGCTCCCCGCGGGCCTTCGTCGAGGCGCACCGCCGTCCGGAACCGCCGTACCACGCGGGTCCCGCGGCCGCCGGGCTCGGCGCGACCGCCATGACCGATGTGAGCGACGGCCTGGTCGCCGACCTCGGACATATCGCGGAGGCCAGCGGGGTCCGGATCGACCTGCGCTCGGGGGACATCGACATCCCCTCGCAGATGTCGGACATCGGACAGGCGGTGGGCGTCGATCCGTTGCAGTGGGTGCTCAGCGGGGGAGAGGACCACGCGATCGTGGCCACCTTCCCGCCGGACGTGAAACTGCCCGCCCGCTGGAAGGTGATCGGCGGGGTGCTCAACCCCTCGGCGCTGCCGCAGGTGACGGTGGACGGCGCCCCCTGGCTGCACGCGGGGTGGGACCACTTCGGGGACGACCAGGACGCCGAGTAGATTCGGGCGTATGCCGCTCTCCTCTCGTCCCCAGCCGCCCGCCCGTCCGCCGCGGATGGCGCGCACCACCGGGGCGCCCGCCCGGGTGCTCACCGTCGCCGGGTCCGACTCCGGCGGCGGGGCGGGCATCCAGGCCGATCTGAAGACGATGCTGGCCCTGGGCGCCCACGGGATGAGTGTGATCACCGCGGTGACCGCGCAGAACTCCCTGGGCGTACAGGGCGCCTGGGAACTGCCCGCCGACGCCGTCCGGGCCCAGTTCCGCAGTGTGGTTGACGACATCGGCGTCCAGGCGGTCAAGACCGGAATGCTGGCCACCGCCGGACTGGTCGAGACCGTTGCCGCGCTATTGGCGGAACTGACCGTTCCGGTGGTGGTCGACCCGGTCGGGGTCTCCAAGCACGGTGATGCGCTGCTGGCCGCCGACGCGCTCGACGCGGTCCGTACCAAGCTGCTGCCGACCGCCACGGTGGCCACGCCCAACCTGGATGAGGTGGCCCAGCTCACCGGTGTCCAGGTGGAGTCGGAGGACGATCTGCGGCGCGCGGCCGGGGCGGTGCTGGCGTTCGGGCCGCGCTGGGCGCTGATCAAGGGCGGTCATCTGGCGGGCGACGCGGTGGATCTGCTCACCGACGGCAGCGAGGAGCACTGGTTGCGGGCGCCGCGCTACGACAACCGCCATACGCACGGCACGGGCTGCACCCTCGCCTCGGCCGTGGCCACCTATCTCGCGGGGGGCGAGGACGTCCCGCGGGCCGTCACGGCCGCCAAGCAGTACGTCACCGGTGCCATCGCGGCGGGCTTCCCTCTCGGCGGGGGTATCGGCCCGGTCGACCACGGCTGGCTGTGAACCCGGCCGCGAACCGGGACACGCAGGCGCCCTCGGACCGCCGGAAGGCCGTCCGAGGGCATGCGAAAAGGCCGGTCCACGTCATCGGTGGACCGGCCTGAGCACCGGATCCCGCGTGAGCGGGGAGGCCGTGCGCCTAGCGCGAGACCTTGCCGGCCTTGATGCACGAGGTGCAGACGTTGAGCCGCTTCGGGGTACGACCGACCACAGCGCGCACCGTCTGGATGTTGGGGTTCCAACGACGGCGGGTGCGGCGGTGCGAGTGCGAGATGTTGTTGCCGAAGCCCGGCCCCTTGCCGCAGACGTCGCAGTTGGCAGCCACGGGTTACTCCAAAGACGGGTCAGCCTCGCTTCTCGCGAGGAGACAGACACTTACGGGAACCCCGGGCGTTGCCAAGATCCTGGGGGACCGGCTGCGCCTGGGGGAATGGCCCGATTCTCATCGGGCAACCGGAGCAGCATACAACGGCCACTCCCGTACAACGAAACTATCATGGCTGCCCCGGCACCCGCCGAGGGCGGCGACTACCCTGCGATGATCCGATGACGGACCCCGCCCCAGCCCTCCCGAGGAGGACGTACGTGCCGCACACGCTCGACGCCGATGCGGTACGGACCTGGTGCGGGCTGGCACTGGACGCACTGGGCCGGGCCCGCGAGGAGATCGACGCGATCAACGTCTACCCGGTCGCGGACGGGGACACCGGCACCAATCTCTACCTGACCGTCGAATCCGCCGCCCGGGCCGTGGACGCCGCCTTCGACGGCCACGCCGCCTCGGCCGCCGCCTCCCGCCCCACCCTCGCCGATGTGGTGCGCGCCATGGCCCACGGCGCGCTGATCGGCGCCCGGGGCAACTCCGGCACCATCCTGGCGCAGCTGCTGCGCGGGATGGCCGATGTGCTGGCCGGTGACCGCCCCGGCGAGGGGGACCGGGGCGCGGGGGCCGACGAGGCCGACGGGCTGCGCCGGGCCCTGCGGCGCGCGGTCGAGCTGGCCTACCTGGCCGTCGCGCACCCCGTCGAGGGCACCGTGCTGACCGTCGCGGTGGCCGCCGCCGAGAGCGCGGAGCGGGCCACCGGCGATGTGGGCACGGTGGCGCGGGCCGCGTACGAGGGGGCGCGCGCCGCGCTTCAGGCCACCCCCGGACAACTCGACGCGCTCGCCCGCGCGGGCGTCGTGGACGCGGGCGGCTACGGCCTGGTGACCGTGCTGGGCGGACTGGCCGAGACCCTGTCGGGCGAGGCCCCCGCGGCCCCCGCCGCCCCGGGGCGGCCCCGTACCGCCGAGCGCGCGCCCGCCACGGCACCGCGGCCCCCGGGACTCCCGGACGCCGGGGACTGCGCCGCCGAGGCGTCCCCCTCCGACGGGCCCGGCTATGAGGTGATCTATCTGCTGGAGGCGGACGACACCGCCGTGGCCCGGCTGCGCGAGCGGCTGGAGCCCCTCGGTGACTCCCTGGTGGTCGTCGGCGGCGACGGGCTGTGGAACGTCCATGTCCATGTGGACGACGCGGGCGCGGCCGTGGAGGCGGGCATCCAGGCCGGACGGCCCTACCGGATCCGCATCACCCACTTCGGTGCCACCGGACACCCGGACCGGCTGAGCGCGGACACCGCCGGGCGGCGCCCGGAGGAACCGCGCGACCAGGAGCCACCGGGCACCCCGCTCGCGCCTCGCGCGGTGGTCGCCGTCGTCCCCGGCGACGGGCTGGCCGCCCTGTGCGCAGGTGCCGGGGCCACCGTGGTCACCGCCCGCCCCGGGGAGCCGCCCGCCAGCGGTGAGCTGGCCGAGGCCGTCCGGCGGGCGCACGCCCGCGAGGTCGTCCTGCTGCCCAACGACGCCGGACTGCGCCACCCCGCCGCGGCCGCCGCGGCCCAGGCCCGGACCGAAGGCGTACGGGTCGCCGTCATCCCCACCCGCTCCGCGGTCCAGGGCATCGCCGCGCTCGCCGTGCACGAGCCCGCGCGCAGCTTCGACGAGGACGTCGTCGCCATGACCTCGGCCGCGGGCGCCACCCGCTACGCCGAACTGGCCGTCGCCGAGCGCCAGTCCTGGACCATGGCCGGGGTGTGCCAGGCCGGGGACGTCCTCGGGCTGATCGACGGCGATGTGGCGGTGATCGGGGCCGGACTGGCGGACACCGCCGAGACCGTGCTGGACCGGATGCTGGCCGCGGGCGGCGAGATGGTGACGCTGGTGCTGGGCGAGGATCTGCCGGACGACCTCGCCGAGCGGCTGGAACGCCATGTGCGGGATGTGCACTTCGCCGTCGACACGGTCGTCTACCGCGGCGGCCAGCCCTCCGTGCCGCTGATCATAGGCATCGAATGACCCCACGGGACGGGCCTGCGCCCCCTCGCCTGGCCCCGTCTGTCGGTGCGGTGGTGTGCAATGGACTCCGTGCCCGTGCTCGAAGAACCCCTGAAGAAGGTCCTCGGCGGCAACACCGCGAAGGTGATGGCCGAGCACCTCGGCCTGCACACGGTCGGCGATCTGCTCCACCACTACCCGCGGCGGTACGCGGAGCGGGGTGAGCTGACCCGGCTCTCCGATCTGCCCCTGGACGAGCATGTGACCGTCGTCGCGCAGGTCGCGGACGCCCGGGTGCTGAAGTTCAACGGGGGACGCGGGCAGCGCCTGGAGGTCACCATCACCGACGGCAGCGGCCGTCTCCAGCTCGTCTTCTTCGGCAAGGGCGTCCACAAGCCCCGTACCCAGCTGGTCCCCGGCACCCGCGGCATGTTCGCGGGCAAGGTCACGGTCTTCAACCACAAGCGCCAGCTCGCCCACCCGGAGTTCAAGACGCTGGGCGCCGGGAGCGGGGCGGACGCCGTCGAGGCGTTCGCCAACCAGCTGCTGCCGCTGTACCCGGCGTGCAAGCAGATGGAGTCCTGGCAGATCCAGCAGGCCGTGGACATCGTGCTGGGCCCCGCGGGCAGCGAGGACGCCGTCCTGGCCGAGCTGGTGGACCCGCTGCCCGGTGCGCTGCGGGAAGGCCGGGGCCTGGCCACCCTGCCCGAGGCGCTGCGCAAGATCCACCGGCCCCGCACCAAGGCGGACATCGCCGCCGCCCGGGACCGGCTGAAGTGGGACGAGGCGTTCGTCCTCCAGGTCGCCCTGGCCCGGCGCCGCCGGGCCGAGGCCCAACTGCCCGCGGCCCCGCGCCGTCCCGTCGAGGACGGTCTGCTCACCGCGTTCGACGCCCGGCTGCCGTTCACCCTCACCGACGGCCAGCGCCGGGTCAGTGAGCAGATCTTCGCCGACCTCGCCACCGAACACCCCATGCACCGGCTGCTCCAGGGCGAGGTGGGCTCGGGCAAGACCATGGTGGCGCTGCGGGCGATGCTCGGTGTGGTGGACGCCGGGGGACAGGCGGCGATGCTCGCGCCCACCGAGGTGCTCGCCCAGCAGCACCACCGCTCGATCACCGAGATGATGGGCGAGCTGGCCGAGGGCGGCATGCTGGGCGGCGCCGAACAGGGCACCAAGGTGGTGCTGCTCACGGGCTCCATGGGTGCCGCGGCCCGCCGCCAGGCCCTGCTGGACCTGGTCACCGGCGAGGCCGGGATCGTGATCGGCACCCATGCGCTGATCGAGGACAAGGTCCAGTTCCACGACCTGGGGCTGGTGGTCGTCGACGAGCAGCACCGCTTCGGCGTCGAGCAGCGGGACGCCCTGCGCTCCAAGGGCAAGCAGCCCCCGCATCTGCTGGTGATGACGGCCACCCCCATCCCGCGCACCGTGGCCATGACCGTCTTCGGCGATCTGGAGACCTCCGTCCTGGACCAGCTCCCCGCCGGACGTTCCCCGATCGCCTCCCATGTGGTGCCCGCCAAGGACAAGCCGCACTTCCTGGCCCGCGCCTGGGAGCGGGTGCGCGAGGAGGTGGCGGGCGGCCATCAGGCGTATGTGGTCTGTCCGCGCATCGGCGACGAGGAGGACGAGGCCAAGGCCGCGAAGCAGAAGAAATCCGGGGAAGAGGGAGCCGAGGCGGCCGAGGCCGAGAAGCGGCCCCCGCTGGCCGTGCTGGACATCGCCGAGCAGCTCGCCAAGGGCCCGCTGGCCGATCTGCGGGTGGAGGTGCTGCACGGCCGGATGCAGCCGGAGGCCAAGGACGAGGTGATGCGCCGCTTCGCCGCGGGCGCCGTCGACGTCCTGGTGGCCACCACCGTCATCGAGGTCGGCGTCAACGTGCCGAACGCCACCGCCATGGTGATCATGGACGCCGACCGGTTCGGCGTCTCCCAGCTCCACCAGCTGCGCGGCCGGGTCGGCCGTGGCTCGGCCCCCGGGCTGTGTCTGCTGGTCACCGAGATGCCCGAGGCCAGTCCCGCGCGGACCCGGCTCGGCGCGGTGGCAGCCACCCTGGACGGATTCGAGCTGTCCCGGATCGACCTGGAGCAGCGCCGCGAGGGCGATGTGCTCGGCCAGGCCCAGTCCGGCGCCCGCTCCTCGCTGCGGGTGCTCGCGGTCATCGACGACGAGGAGGTCATCGCCGCGGCCCGGGAGGAGGCCACCGCCCTGGTCACGGCCGATCCGGAGCTCACCGGCTATCCGGAGCTGCGCACCGCGCTGGACGCCCTGCTGGACGAGGAGCGCGAGGAGTTCCTCGACAAGGGCTGACGGCCGCCGGCGGGAGCTCGGCGGCCCCCGGCCGCCCGGGACGCCATATCGTGGAGGGGCGGCGGCGCGTGACCGCGCGGCCTCCGCTGCCCCGACCACCCCGAAGGACTGCCTGACCCATGACCCGCGTGATCGCCGGAGCGGCCGGCGGCCGACGGCTGGCCGTGCCCCCCGGAAACGGCACCCGACCCACCTCGGACCGGGCGCGCGAGGGCCTGTTCTCCACCTGGGAGTCGCTGCTCGGCTCCCTCGACGGGGCACGGGTCCTGGATCTGTACGGCGGTTCGGGCGCGGTCGGCCTGGAGGCGCTGTCCCGGGGCGCGGCCCACGTACTGCTGGTGGAATCCGACCAGCGCGCGGCCCGCACCATCCGCGAGAACATCCGTACGCTCGGCCTGCCCGGGGCCGAGCTGCGCACCGCGAAGGCCGAACAGGCCCTGGCCGGACCGGCGCCCGCCACCGGCCCGTACGACGTGGTCTTCCTGGACCCGCCGTACGCCGTGACCGACGACGATCTCCGCGAGATCCTGCTCACACTCCGCCACAAGGGCTGGCTCGCGCCGGACGCGCTGGCCACCGTGGAGCGGAGCACACGAGGCGGGGAGTTCGGGTGGCCGGACGGTTACGAGGGACTGCGGGCCCGTCGTTACGGCGAGGGCACGCTTTGGTACGGTCGCGCCGCCTCGACGTGCGACAACGCGTCATGACCGGACCCGAGAGCGAGGAACCACTGTTGCGCCGCGCAGTCTGTCCGGGGTCCTTCGACCCCGTCACCAACGGACACCTCGACATCATCGGCCGCGCCTCGAAGCTCTATGACGAGGTGTACGTCGCCGTGATGATCAACAAGTCCAAGCAGGGGCTGTTCACGGTGGAGGAGCGTATGGACCTCCTCCGCCAGACCACCGCGGAGTACGGGAACGTCTCCGTGGAGGCGTTCCACGGACTGCTGGTCGACTTCTGCAAGCAGCGTGAGATCCCCGCGATCGTCAAGGGGCTGCGGGCCGTCAGCGACTTCGACTACGAGTTGCAGATGGCGCAGATGAACAACGGCCTGTCGGGCGTGGAGACGCTGTTCGTCCCCACCAACCCCACCTACAGCTTCCTCTCCTCCAGCCTGGTCAAGGAGGTCGCGGCCTGGGGCGGCGACGTCGCCCATCTGGTGCCTCCGCTGGTACTGGAGGCCCTGACCGAGAGGCTCGGACGGAAGTAGCCGCTGACGGGGTGTCAGCGGGTGTCCGGGAGGGGCCCGCTGGCCGTACAGTCGTCCCCGTTCCTGTCCATCCGCATCCGATCAGTCTGCGAGCAGTCACAGTGGACGTGCAGAAGAAGCTCGACGAGATCGTCAAGGCCGTCGGCAGCGCCCGGTCCATGCCCATGTCGGCCTCGTGCGTGGTCAACCGGGCCGAGCTGCTCGCCATGCTCGAAGAGGTGCGGGCGGCGCTCCCGGACTCGCTCGCCCACGCCCAGGAGCTGATCGGCGGCCGTGACCGGATGGTCGAGGACGCCCGCCAGGAGGCCGACCGGATCATCGAGGCCGCGCACACCCAGCGCACCTCGCTGATCTCCGGCACCGAGGTGGCCCGGCAGTCCCAGGAGGAGGCGGACCGGATCCTGGGGGAGGCCCGCCGGGAGGCCGAGGAGATCCGCGCGGAGGCCGA
Organism: Streptomyces cucumeris; assembly: GCF_024295805.1. Lineage (GTDB taxonomy): Bacteria > Actinomycetota > Actinomycetes > Streptomycetales > Streptomycetaceae > Streptomyces > Streptomyces cucumeris. The sequence continues at coordinate 160,956 of NZ_JANCLX010000013.1, read as the reverse complement.
CGACTACGTCGACAGCAAGCTGGCCAACTTCGAGGTCGTGCTGACCAAGACCATCGGCTCGGTGGACCGCGGCCGGGAGAAGCTGCTCGGCCGCGCCCCCGCGGACCCCTACGGCGACGGGACGGCCGCGGCCGGACAGCCGGAGGAGGCACCCGAGCGCAGCGCCGATCCGCACACCCTGCGCCAGCGGGCCGACGACTACGTGGACACCAAGCTGGGCGCGGTCTCGGCAGTGCTCGCCAAGACGTTGGAGGCGGTCGGCCGCGGCCGTCAGAAGCTGCTGGGCGCGCGTCCGGCCGATGAGCTGGGCGCCCATATGGCGGCCCAGGACGCGGCCGCCGGCGGTCTGCACACCAGCGACGACGACTACCTCGCGGACCTCGCCCGGTCCGGGATGGGGCTCGCCCCGGACGTGCCCGGCGCCCCGGGCATCCCGGTCGCCCCGGCCGAGGTGCCCGTCGCGCCGCCTGAGCACGCCGCGGCCGACGCCGGGTACTACGCCGCCACCGCGGGTTATCCACAGCAGGCCCAGGGCCAGCCGCAGTCACCGCCGCAGGTCGACGCCTACGGTTACCCGCAGCAGTACGTGCCGCCCATGCCCCAGCAGGACCCGTACGCCGCGGCCGCGCAGTCCGGTTACGGGCAGCAGGACGCCTACGGCTGGCCGCAGCAGGCCCAGGGATACGACCCGGCCGCCGGATACGCCGCCCCGGAGCACCAGCACCCCCAGCAGCACCCGCAGGCGCAGCAGGGCGCGGCGCTGGACGAGACCAGCCTGTTCGACACGAGCATGATCGACCTCGATCAGCTCCGTCAGTACGAACAGGGCCGCTAGTCCCGCCCCGGTCCCTCCTCACCGGCCGGATTGGGTCTACGGCGAACCGTCCAGTATCCTGGCTCTTCGGTCGCGCGTACGTCCGCGATCTCGGCTGCCCACCTTGCATCAGCTCCGGGCGGCCCGCCGCAGCGTAGAAAGCAGGAAGCCCTGAACGCCCGCCTCGACCACCGTGCCCCCCTCGTGTTCGACACACGTGAGCTGGGCCGTCGTCCCGGTGCGCTGAAAAGGATCTCCCGCTCCGTGGCGGCACCCAAGGACCTCGGTATCGAGGTCATCGGGGTGCGGGAGGGCGCGACCGTGGAGCTCGAGCTCCGTCTTGAGTCGGTCATGGAAGGGGTGCTCGTCACAGGCACCGGCCGTGCGCCGCTCACGGGGGAGTGCGTAAGGTGTCTGGAGCCGCTGGAGCATGAGCTCGAAGCGGATTTCCAGGAGATGTACTCCTACCCCGACGCCGACGACCGGAGCCGCGAAGCGGACACCGGCGACGACGCCGAGGAAGAGGAGACGCTCTTTCTCGAGGCCGACCTGTTCGACCTCGAGCCCGTGCTGCGGGACGCGGTGGTGCTCGCACTGCCGTTGCAGCCGGTGTGCCGGGAGGACTGCCCGGGGCTGTGCGCCGAATGCGGTGCGCGGCTCGCGGACGACCCGGACCACCACCATGACGCCGCCGACATCCGTTGGGCGGCGCTGCAGGGACTCGCCGACACCATGAGGGACGGCGAGAAGGACAACGCACCCCGCGAGCGCGGGGATGACCCACAGGAGAAGTAGCCGTGGCTGTTCCGAAGCGGAAGATGTCGCGCAGCAACACGCGCCACCGCCGGTCGCAGTGGAAGGCTGCGGTCCCCACCCTGGTGGCGTGCGAGCGCTGCCACGAGCCGAAGCAGCAGCACATCGCGTGCCCGAGCTGCGGCACCTACAACCGCCGCCAGGTCCTCGAGGTCTGATCGGCGGGTGACAGGCTCTATGTCAGACGCCACTACGCCTCCCCGCAAGCGCGGGGGTGAACCTCGCGGGGGTCATCCGCGCGGCGGTGAAGCGGTCCAGGCGGACACGGCCTCGTCCCACACGATCCTGGAAGGGCGGCTCGGGTACCAGCTCGAGTCCGCCCTTCTGGTGCGTGCGCTCACCCACCGCTCCTTCGCCTACGAGAACGGCGGGCTGCCCACCAACGAGCGGCTGGAGTTCCTCGGGGACTCCGTGCTCGGCCTGGTGGTCACCGACACGCTGTACCGCATCCACCCGGACCTGCCGGAAGGCCAGCTGGCCAAGTTGCGGGCCGCGGTGGTCAACTCGCGTGCGCTGGCAGAGGTGGGCCGCGGGCTCGATCTCGGCGCCTTCATCCGGCTCGGCCGGGGCGAAGAGGGCACCGGGGGCAGGGACAAGGCATCCATCCTCGCCGACACCCTCGAAGCGGTGATCGGCGCCGTCTATCTCGACCAGGGGCTCGACGCCGCCGCCGAACTGGTGCACCGGCTCTTCGACCCGCTGATCGAGAAGTCCTCGAATCTCGGCGCCGGCCTGGACTGGAAGACCAGCCTCCAGGAGTTGACCGCCACCGAGGGTCTCGGGGTTCCCGAGTACCTGGTCTCCGAGACCGGGCCCGACCACGAGAAGACCTTCACGGCTGCCGCCCGCGTCGGTGGTGTCGCGTACGGCACCGGCACCGGCCGCAGCAAGAAGGAAGCCGAACAGCAGGCGGCCGAGGCCGCCTGGCGCGCCATCCGCGCCGCTGCCGACGAGGCCCAGGCCAAGGCCGAAGCCTCGGCGAAGGCCGAGGCGGACGCCGCGTCCGCCACCACGGCGGACGGCGGAGCCGCCGCCGACACGGCCTCCACGGCACGCTGATCTCCTTCCGCACCGTCCGTACTGTCGATACGGCTCCTCCCGCCCCGCGGCGGACGGCTCAGGCCGTTCCCCGCGGGGCGGGAGGGCTTCAGGCTCAAGGAGGCCCGCGTTGCCCGAGCTGCCCGAGGTCGAGGTGGTCCGCCGTGGACTGGAGCGCTGGGTCAGCGGCCGCACGGTCGCCGAGGTCCAGGTGCTGCACCCCCGTGCGGTCCGCCGCCACCTCGGCGGCGCGGAGGACTTCGCGGCCCGGCTGACCGGCCGCACCACTTCCGTGGCCCGCCGCCGCGGCAAGTACCTGTGGCTGCCGTTCGAGGACGGTGCCGAATCGGTCCTGGCCCACCTCGGGATGAGCGGTCAGCTCCTGGTCCAGCCGCACTCCGCCCCGGACGAGAAGCATCTGCGCGTCCGGATGCGCTTCGCCGATGACACCGGCACCGAGCTGCGCTTCGTCGACCAGCGCACCTTCGGCGGCCTCTCCCTGCACGACACCGTGCCCGGCGCCGCGGACGGACTGCCCGACGCCATCGCGCATATCGCCCTGGACCCCCTGGACCCCGCCTTCGACGAGGCGGCGTTCCACACCGCGCTGCGCCGCCGCCGGACCACCGTCAAGCGCGCCCTGCTCGACCAGTCGCTGATCAGCGGGGTCGGCAACATCTACGCGGACGAGGCGCTGTGGCGCTCCCGGCTGCACTACGACCGGCCGACCGCGACCCTCACCCGTCCGCGCAGCGCCGAACTCCTCGGCCATGTACGCGAGGTGATGACCGCGGCGCTGGCGGTCGGCGGCACCAGTTTCGACAGCCTCTACGTCAATGTGAACGGCGAGTCCGGGTACTTCGAGCGCTCCCTGGACGCCTACGGCCGGGAGAACGAGCCCTGCCGCCGCTGCGGCACCCCGATGCGCCGCCGCCCCTGGATGAACCGCTCCAGCTACTTCTGCCCGCGCTGTCAGCGCCCGCCGCGCCCGGCCGCCGTACCGCCGCTGTCCGCGCGCGTGCCGTCGTAGGCCGTCCGGGCCTCCAGCACCTCCGGCATCCGTTCCTCGACCAGGTCGATCAGGGCCAGCAGCCGCTCCGCGACCGCGCCGCCCAGCGGGGTGAGCCGGTAGTCCACGCGCGGGGGGTTGGTCGGCTGCGCGTCGCGGTGCACCAGTCCGTCGCGCTCCAGCGCGTGCAGCGTCTGGGACAGCATCTTCTCGCTGACGCCGTCGATCCGGCGGCGCAGCTCATTGAAGCGCAGCGTGCCCTCGCGCAGCGCGCCCAGGGTGAGACTGCCCCACCTCCCGGTGACGTGCTCCAGCGTCGCGCGTGACGGGCAGGCACGGGCGAACACGTCGAAGGCCGCTTCCCCGGTCCCTGTCGCGGGACATACCGCACCAGTGTGTTCACGGTCCATGGAGCAACCATACGCGTCCGCAGCGCTAACCCTGAGGTTGCGCTTTCTAAAAGTTAGTGCTTCTCTTGTCGCGTCAGCCACCGTGTTACGACGCCTGAGGAGCGCGCCACCGTGACCACCCCTGTTGTCTCCATCGCCTACCACTCCGGCTTCGGCCACACCGCCGTCCTCGCCGAGGCCGTCCGCGAGGGCGCGGCCGCCGCCGGGGCCACCGTTCACCTGATCAAGGTCGACACCATCACCGACCAGGACTGGGAGCTGCTGGACGCCTCGGACGCGATCATCTTCGGCTCGCCCACCTATATGGGCACCGCGTCCGGCGCCTTCCACGCCTTCGCCGAGTCCACCTCGTCGCGCTTCTTCAGCCAGGCGTGGAAGGACAAGCTGGCCGCCGGGTTCACCAACTCCGCCTCCAAGAGCGGGGACAAGCTGCACACCCTCCAGTTCTTCACCGTGCTCGCCGCACAGCTCGGCATGCACTGGGTGAACCTGGGGCTCCAGCCGGGGTGGAACGCCAGCACCGCGTCCGAGAACGACCTCAACCGGCTCGGCTTCTCGCTCGGCGCCGCGGCCCAGTCCAATGCCGACCAGGGTGTGGAGGGTGTGCACAAGGCGGATGTGGAGACCGCGGCACATCTCGGGCGCCGGGTCACCGAGACCGCGCGCACCTTCGCGGCGGGCCGGCCCGCCGCCGCCGGATACGGCGGGGGGGGACGGCGCGCCGGGGGGGGGGGTCCGGGGGTGCGGCCCCCCGGGGGCCCTGGGCCCGCCCCCGGCCCCGCCGGGTCGTGAGCGTGGATCCGGATGAGGCCCTTACGGCCTCAGTAGCCGAAGTCCTGGGTCCACCAGGGGCCGTCGCCGTCGAAGTGCGCGCCGACGCCCATGGTCTCGTAGTCGCAGTTGAGGATGTTGGCACGGTGGCTGGAGCTGTCCATCCACGTGTCCATCACCTCCTGTGCGGTCGACTGGCCGCGGGCGATGTTCTCGCCGCCCAGGTCGATGATGCCCGCCCGCTCGGCACGCTCCCAGGGGCTCTCGCCGTCCGGGTTGACGTGGTCGAAGAAGTCGCGCAGCGCCATGTCGTCGCTGAAGTCGTCGGCCAGCTGGGAGAGTTTGGGATCGGCGGTCACCGGTGAGCAGCCGACCTTCCCCCGCTCCTTGTTGACCAGCTTGAGCACCTGCTTCTCGACCGCCGCCTCCCGGCCGCCGCGCTCGTCGTCCGGGTCCTCGGCCGCGGTCGGCGGATCGGCGGGCTTGGCCGGCGGGCGGGTGTCCCGCTCCTTGTCCGAGGAGCCCTTGCCGCCGTCGCGGCCGCGGTCCTCGTCCCCGCCGCGGTCCGAGGAGCCGGGCGAGCCCTGCTGGTCGGACGGCGAAGTGGACGGGGTGGAGGGCTTGGACGGCTGCGAGGGCTTCGACGGGCCGCTGGACGGTGGCTTGGCACCGCTGTCGCCCCCTCCCGCCGGGGCCTGACCGGGCAGCGAGGGGGACGGCGACTGGGTGCCCTGGGGCCCCAGGCCGGAGTCGACCGGGCCTCCCGCCTGGACCTGACCGGCGGGGTCATTGCCGCCGCCGACCTGGTGACCACCGCCGGGAAGCAGGCCGGAGGCCATCGCCACCGCGCCCACGGCGACGGCGGCGGACATGCCCAACAGTCCGGTCCGCACCGGCGCGAAGGCGCTGCGGTGCGCCCCCCGGTGACGTCCGGCGCGCGGGGGAACTACCGCGGGACCGGGGGCAGATCGTCGATGGCGGCCCATCTCCTGCCTTCCTTATGTGCTCGATAGGAATTGTGTCACTCGTGTGGGCGACTCATGAACCACTCGTGTGGGTGAGTGTTGTTGACGCCGGACTGTACGCCATGAGGCCCCTGTCTGGCGTGCTGACCGGCTAATTGGACGGTTAGCGTGCACGCATGAACGAAAGAGTCCGTCTCACCGTGTGGGTCCGCGGCCAGGTCCAGGGGGTGGGGTTCCGCTGGTACACCCGGGCCAACGCACTGCGTATCGGGGGCCTCGTCGGCTTCGCCTCCAACCTCTCCGACGGCCGGGTGCAGGTCGTCGCCGAGGGTCCGCGACCGGAGTGCGAACAGTTGCTCGACTGGCTGCGGGACGGCGACACGCCCGGCCGGGTCGACGGTGTGACAGAGATCTGGGACACACCGCGAGGCGGCTACGAGACCTTCGAGATCCGCTGACGGACCCACCGGAATGATCCTCCGAAGGCCGCTCCGGCCGTGCCGTCCTCGCCGCCTGTGAGCAGAAATCGGCTGATGGTTGCCAACGGCGCCGCTCCGTGGAAGGCTGCGGAGTCACGGAAGATCTTCGTCACCGCGGGGCTCTTCTGGAGAGGGCGGCATTCTGTTCCGCCGGTGTGCTCTCGTCCCCCGCGGCCTGGGCGACGTGTGATCGTGTTGACCCTCAAACCAATTGGTGAGACGCTGGAAGTCCCCGCGCACCTTAACTTGTCCGCCAGGCAGCACGGTAGTACGGGCAGACATCGCGGGTGCGATCCCTCACGACCCACACCGCTTCGGTCGGTCACTCATTGTGGAGGACCATCCATCATGGCAAAGGCGCTTCTCGGTTACGTCGGCGGCTCCGACCCCCGAGTCCTCGCCGAGATGCGACGGCTTCAGCAGCGCGTTCAGGATCTTGAATCCGAGATCATTCGGATTCAGGCCGAGAACGACGCTCTTGCGGCCGCCGCTCGACACGACTCGCTGCTCGAAGGCATCGACGTATCCCAGGCGGAGCCTGCGCTCGCCTGACCCAGCCCCAGGGCCGGTCGGGCTGCATCGTCAGCCGCTTGAGAATCTTCAAGGGACGCCTCGGCGTCCCTTCGTCGTGTCCCCCGCGTTCTTCCGGGTTTTCCTTACCGACTGATGTGCCCCTCCCTCTCATCGGTGAAACCGATCTTTCCTGAAACCCGGAAAAAGCCCGGACGCGCCCGCGCCGCCCCGTGCCGGGGACGGTGCCGGGCGGAAAGCGGCGGGTAGAGTCCAACGGCGTGCACCTGAAGAGCCTGACCCTCCGAGGCTTCAAATCCTTCGCCTCCGCCACGACGCTCCGGTTCGAGCCGGGTATCACCTGCGTCGTCGGCCCCAATGGCTCGGGCAAGTCCAATGTCGTGGACGCCCTTTCCTGGGTCATGGGTGAACAGGGCGCGAAATCGCTGCGCGGCGGCAAGATGGAGGACGTCATCTTCGCCGGGACCACCGGCCGCCCCCCGCTGGGCCGTGCCGAGGTCTCCCTCACCATCGACAACGCCGACGGCGCGCTCCCCATCGACTACGCCGAAGTGACGATCACGCGGATCATGTTCCGCAACGGCGGCAGCGAATACCAGATCAACGGCGACACCTGCCGTCTGCTGGACATCCAGGATCTGCTGTCCGACTCCGGTATCGGCCGTGAGATGCACGTCATCGTCGGCCAGGGCCAGCTCGACGGCGTTCTGCACGCCGATCCCACCGGCCGCCGTGCCTTCATCGAGGAGGCCGCGGGCGTCCTCAAGCACCGCAAGCGCAAGGAGAAGGCGCTGCGGAAGCTGGACGCGATGCAGGCCAACCTCGCCCGTGTCCAGGACCTCACCGACGAACTGCGGCGCCAGCTCAAACCGCTCGGCCGCCAGGCCGCCGTCGCCCGGCGGGCCGCCGTCATCCAGGCCGATCTGCGCGACGCCCGGCTGCGGCTGCTCGCCGATGACCTGGTGACCCTGCGCGAGGCGCTGCGGGCCGAGGTCGCCGACGAGGCGGCGCTGAAGGAGCGCAAGGAGGCCGCCGAGGCCGAGTTGCGGGCCGCACAGGCGCGTGAGGCGGCACTCGAGGAGCAGGTCCGGCAGCTCGCGCCGCGGCTGCGGGACGCGCAGGCGACCTGGTACGAGCTCTCCCAGCTCGCCGAACGGGTGCGCGGCACCATCAGTCTCGCGGACGCCCGGGTCACCAGCGCGACCTCCGCCCCGGCCGAGGAGCGGCGCGGCCGTGACCCGGAGGACATGGAGCGCGAGGCCGCCCGGATCCGGGAGCAGGAGGCCGAGCTCGAAGCGGCCCTGGAGGCGGCCGGCCGGGCTCTGGAGGACACCGTCTCCCACCGGGCCGGGCTGGAGCGCGCCCTCGCCCAGGAGGAGCGCCGGCTCAAGGACGTGGCCCGCGCCATCGCCGACCGCCGTGAAGGGCTCGCCCGGCTCCAGGGCCAGGTGAACGCCGCCCGCGGCCGGGCCGGTTCCGCCCGCGCCGAGATCGAACGGCTGGCCACCGCCCGGGACGAGGCCCAGGCCCGGGCCGTCGCCGCTCAGGAGGAGTACGAACAGCTCCAGGCCGAGGTGGACGGACTCGACGCGGGTGACGCGGAACTGGCGGAGCGCCATGAGACGGCCAAACGGGAGCTGGCCGGGGCGGACGCGGCCCTGAGCACCGCCCGTGAGGCCGTCACCGCCGCCGAGCGCGAGCGGGCGGCCACCGCGGCCCGGCATGACGCGCTGGCACTCGGACTGCGCCGGAAGGACGGCACCGGCGCACTGCTGGCCGCCTCCGACCGGCTCACCGGTCTCCTCGGCCCCGCCGCCGAACTGCTGACCGTCACCCCGGGCTTCGAGGTCCCGGTCGCCGCGGCCCTGGGCGCCGCCGCCGACGCCCTCGCCGTCACCGACCCCGCCGCCGCGGCGGACGCCCTGCGGCTGCTGCGCGCCCAGGACGCGGGCCGCGCCGCCCTCCTCCTGGGCGCGCCCCCGGGCGCCCCGGCTCCGCTTGCCGTCGCCCGGGAGTCCCACGGCGCCTCCGCGACGGCGGACGGCGGTACCCACGGGGCGACCGGGCCCGGCACCACCTCCGTCCCGGACGCGGCCGCGCCCGGCCATCCGGCGGTCCCGGCCCCGCAGGGGCCGACGGTGTCGTACCCCGCGGCCGGTCCGGCCCGGGGACCGTCCGCCCACGGGGCCACCGGCGCGGATCACGGGGAGCCGGGGGCCGCCGGTGCCGGCGCGGCCGGTGCCGCCCCCGCGCCGTCACCCGGCGGTTCCGCCGCACGGGGTCCCGCGGCCTCGGGCGGGTCAGGCGTCGTCCCAGGGACGCGGTCCGGGGACGGCGGAGGGCCGGACGAGGTCGTCCGGGTGCCGCATCCCGCCGCGCACGGCGGCGGGGCCGGAGGAGACATCAGCGTGCCCGGGGCGCGGACCGGGCCGGACGGTGCCGGGAGCCCACAGCGGGTGGTCGATCTGGTGGGCGGTCCCCAGGAGCTGCTGCCGGCGCTGCGGCGGCTGCTCGACGGCATGGTCGTGGTGCCCACCCTGGAGGACGCCGAGCACCTGGTGGGGCGGTCGCCGGAAGTGACGGCGGTGACCGCCGAGGGGGATCTGCTCGGGGCCCACTTCGCCCAGGGCGGGTCCGCCGGGGTGCCCAGTCTGCTGGAGGTACAGGCGTCGGTCGACGAGGCCGCGGCGGAACTGGCGGAGCTGGCCGTACGGTGCGAGGAACTGGCCGGGGCGCAGCGCGCCGCGGCGGAGCGGCGTACCGCGTGTGCGGCCCTCGTCGAGGAGCTGGCGGCCCGGCGCAGTGCGGCCGACCGGGAGAAGTCGCAGGTCGCGCAGTCCCTCGGACGGCTGGGTGGACAGGCGCGCGGAGCGGCCGGGGAGGCCGAGCGCACGACCGCGGCGGCCGCCCGCGCCGAAGAGGCGCTGGAGCGGGCGGTCGAGGAGGCCGAGGAGCTCGCCGAGCGGCTCGCGGTGGCCGAGGAGGCACCCGGCGAGGAGGAGCCGGACACCTCGGTACGGGACCGCCTCGCGGCGGACGGGGCGAACGCGCGGCAGACCGAGATGGAGGCGCGGCTCCAGGTCCGCACCCATGAGGAGCGCGTCAAGGGGCTCGCGGGGCGGGCGGACGCGCTGGACCGGGGTGCACGCGCCGAGCGCGAGGCACGGGCGCGCGCCGAGCAGCGGCGCGCCCGGCTGCGCCGGGAGGCGGAGGTGGCCTCGGCCGTGGCGGCGGGCGGCCGTCAGCTCCTGGCCCATGTCGAGGTGTCGCTGGTGCGGGCCGGGGAGGAGCGGGACGCGGCGGAGCGCGCCAAGGCCGAGCGGGAACGGGAGCTGGTCGCCGAGCGCAACCAGGGCCGTGACCTCAAGGGCGAGCTGGACAAGCTGACCGATTCGGTGCACCGGGGCGAGGTGCTGGGCGCGGAGAAGCGGCTGCGGATCGAGCAGTTGGAGGCCAAGGCGCTGGAGGAGCTGGGCGTCGAACCGGCCGGGCTGATCGCCGAGTACGGCCCGGACCAGCCGGTGCCGCCGTCGCCGCCCGCCGAGGGCGAGGAGCTGCCGGAGGATCCCGAGCACCCCCGCAACCAGCCGGTGGCTTACGTCCGGGCGCAGCAGGAGAAGCGGCTGAAGGCGGCGGAGCGTGCGTACCAGCAGCTCGGCAAGGTCAATCCGCTGGCGCTGGAGGAGTTCGCGGCGCTGGAGGAGCGGCACCAGTTCCTCAGTGAGCAGCTGGAGGACCTGAAGAAGACCCGGGCCGATCTGCTCCAGGTGGTCAGGGAGGTCGACGAGCGGGTCGAGCAGGTGTTCACCGAGGCGTACCGGGACACCGCCCGGGAGTTCGAGGGCGTCTTCTCCCGGCTGTTCCCCGGCGGGGAGGGGCGGCTGATCCTGACCGACCCCGAGAACATGCTGACCACCGGGGTGGATGTGGAGGCCAGACCCCCGGGCAAGAAGGTCAAGCGGCTGTCGCTGCTGTCCGGCGGTGAGCGGTCGCTGACCGCGGTGGCGCTGCTGGTGTCGATCTTCAAGGCGCGGCCGAGCCCGTTCTATGTGATGGACGAGGTCGAGGCGGCGCTGGACGACACCAATCTCCAGCGGCTGATCCGGATCATGGAGGAACTCCAGGAGTCCTCCCAGCTGATCGTGATCACGCACCAGAAGCGGACGATGGAAGTCGCCGACGCCCTCTACGGCGTCTCCATGCAGGGCGACGGCGTATCGAAGGTCATCAGCCAGCGCCTGCGGTGACCGCTTCAACACTTGAAGTCAAGTGCTCAACAGAGCGTGTCGCCACGTGCGGCGGATTTATTCGTCACACCCTATTGACTTCGAAACTTGAAGGAATAGTCTCTGCAACGTTGCTTTTACCTTCAAGTGGTGGCCGACCGCTCGGCTCGCCTCCGCTGGAAGAGCCAGCCAGCCCCGACGTCCGGCAGCGTTGCCGGGCGGGCCACAGGAGTTCACGTTGACCACCACCGCGCAGGCCCAGAAGGGATCCGAGGGCCGTAAGGCCCAGCCGGACCACCTCGGCCACGTCATCTTCATCACCGCCGCCGCCGCGATGGGCGGCTTCCTCTTCGGCTACGACAGCTCGGTGATCAACGGAGCGGTCGAAGCCATCCGCGGCAAGTACGACATCGGTTCCGCAGCCCTGGCCCAGGTCGTCGCCATCGCCCTGATCGGTTCGGCGATCGGCGCCGCCACCGCCGGCCGGATAGCCGACCGTATCGGCCGGATCCGCGTCATGCAGATCGCCGCCGCGCTCTTCACCGTCAGCGCCGTCGGCTCCGCCCTGCCGTTCTCGCTGTGGGACCTGGCCATGTGGCGGGTGCTCGGCGGTATCGGCATCGGTATGGCCTCCGTGATCGGCCCGGCCTACATCGCCGAGGTCGCCCCGCCCGCGTACCGCGGCCGTCTCGCCTCCTTCCAGCAGGCCGCGATCGTCATCGGCATCGCCCTGTCCCAGCTCGTCAACTGGGGCATCCTCAACCTCGCCGACGGTGACCAGCGCGGCACCATCGCCGGTCTCGAGGCGTGGCAGTGGATGCTCGGCGTCATGGTCGTCCCGGCCGTCCTCTACGGTCTGCTGTCCTTCGCGATCCCCGAGTCGCCCCGCTTCCTGATCTCCGTCGGCCGTCTCGACCGCGCGAAGGAGGTCCTGCGCGAGGTCGAGGGCAAGACCGTCGACCTGGACGTCCGGGTCGACGAGATCGACCGGGCGATGCGCAGTGAGCACAAGTCGACCTTCAAGGACCTGCTGGGCGGCCGCTTCGGTCTGCTGCCGGTGGTCTGGATCGGTGTCGGCCTGTCGGTGTTCCAGCAGCTCGTCGGCATCAACGTGGCGTTCTACTACTCCTCGACGCTGTGGCAGTCCGTCGGCGTCGACCCGAGCGGCTCGTTCTTCTACTCCTTCACCACGTCGATCATCAACATCCTCGGCACCGTGATCGCGATGATCTTCGTCGACCGGATCGGCCGCAAGCCGCTGGCGCTCATCGGCTCGATCGGCATGGCGGTCTCGCTCGGCCTGGTCGCCTGGGCCTTCTCCGCGAACCTGGTGGGCGGCAAGCTGCCGCACACCGAGGGTGTGGTGGCCCTGGTCGCCGCCCACGCGTTCGTGCTCTTCTTCGCCCTCTCGTGGGGTGTGGTGGTCTGGGTCCTGCTCGGCGAGATGTTCCCGAACAAGATCCGCGCCGCGGCGCTCGGTGTCGCCGCCTCCGCCCAGTGGATCGCCAACTGGGCCATCACCGCCAGCTTCCCGAGCCTGTCGGACTGGAATCTGTCCGCGACGTACATCATGTACACGGCCTTCGCCCTGCTCTCGATCCCGTTCATCCTCAAGTGGGTGCCGGAGACCAAGGGCAAGGCGTTGGAGGAGATGGGCTAAATCCCCCCGCCGCCCGCTCCTCGCACAGGAGAGCTGCCCCGCCCCGAGTCCTCGAGGCGGGGCAGTACTCGTTCCGCGAACAGCCGCAGCGAGCGCCAGGCCTCCTCCACCGGCATCCCGCCGCACAGCGGATGCAGCACCAGACTGGTCCGGCCGCCGTCCTCCGCCGCGTACGCCAGGCACTCCCCGGGCGTCAGGACGCGGTAGACGCCCTCCGCGCGCAGGGCCGCGGCGTCCGCGGCCCGGGAGCGCACCGCCGACCGCACCCCCTCCGGCTGCCAGGACGCGTACGTCCGCGCCTCGTGCAGCAGATGGTGGCCGTACTCCGCCCAGACCCGGTCCGGATCCTCCGCCACGTGCAGCAGCGGTGTGGACTCCGGCGGCATCAGGCACCAGCCCTCGGTGCCGTACTCCGCCCGCCGGGCGTGGTAGTACTCCTCCAGCTCCGGCAGATGGGCGCTGGGGAAGAACGGCAGCCCCAGCCGGGCGGCCCGGCGCGCCGCGGGCCGGGAGCTGCCGCCCACCAGCAGCGGCGGATGCGGCCGGGTGGCGGGGCGCGGGGTCACCCGCACCGTACGGCCGCGGTGGCGGAACGGTTCGCCCGTCCAGGCCGCGAGCAGCGTCTCCAGCGCCTCGTCCTGGAGCGCACCGCGCCCCGCCCAGTCCCGGCCGTGCGCCGCGTACTCCTCCGGGCGGTAGCCGATCCCCGCCACCGTCACCAGCCGGCCGCCGCTCACCAGGTCCAGCACCGCGATGTCCTCGGCCAGCCGCAGCGGGTCGTACAGCGGGGTGATCAGGGCGGAGACCGTCACCGTGATCCGCCGGGTGGCGCCCAGCACCGCGCCCGCGAACACCAGCGGTGCGGGCAGCCAGCCGTCGGCGGAGCCGTGGTGCTCCTCGGTCTGGACGGTGTCGACGCCCTGTTCGTCCGCGTAGGCAGCCATCTCCACGGCGGCGCGGTAGCGGGCGGACAGGGAGCCGGAGGTGGCGGCGGGATCGACGAGATTCAGCCGTACGACCGTGACGGGCATGGCGGAACTCCCCTTCGTCCTGGGCGGGCCCCCGGGGGAGTGCGACCGTAACTGACGATCCGTCAAATTTCCATCGGTGTGCGGCGGACGGCAGACCCCGCCCGCGCCCTTCCCGGCGCACGGGCGGACCGGGGCGGATGACTCATGCGCCTGGGACGCGGGGCGGCCCATCGTGGGACACGGCCCGCTCCGCGGGCCGCACATCCCCACACCAAGGAGCGGCGCGTGATGATCAGCACGGGGGAGCCACACCTCATCACCGGATCCGACATCGACGATCTCGTCACCCGGGTCCGGCTCAACGGCCCCCGCGGCCCGGAGCACGGCGCGGCCCTCGCGGCCGAACTCGACGCCGCCCGTGCCTTCCTCTGCTCGCCCGGGGACCCCGACCCCGCCGTCGCCCGGCTGGTCCGCCGGCGGCTGGTGGTGATCGCGCTGCGCCACGGCGGCGCGCTGCTGGCCAAACTCCTCACCCGGCTCACCGCCCGGGAGACGGCCATGGTCCGCCGGTACGCCCACCGGCTCGCCAACTTCCTCGACACGCCGGAGAACTGGGCCGCCCAGCCGATCATGCTCCATCTGATGCGGATCGGCCTGTGCTACGCGGAGGCGGAGGACATCGCCGTCACCGTCCTGATGTTCGTGTGGTGAACCCGTCCGCCCCCAACTCCCCACGCTCCGAACGGAACGCGGGTACTAGGAGGTCACCGGTTCGGGTGGGCTGGGGCGTCCTCGCACTTCAGCGCCGTGACGGCGGGTAGTGCTCGGGGGCGAGAACAAGGAGACCGACCATGCGCCCTTTCCCGACCCGCGCGACCATCGCGCTCGGCCTGCTCGCAGGAGCCGTCCTGTGGAACGCCGCCGCATTCCCGGCCACCGCCTCCGGAAGCACCTCCTGGCGCGAGGAGGGGCACTTCGACACCAGCGGGGCGTGCCAGCGCGCGGGCAAGGAAGGGATCCGCGAACACCGGTGGGACGAGTACAAGTGCCGCCCCGGACGCGGCGACGCCTACGTCACGCTGTGGGTCAGGGGCGGCCGGTCCCGCGCGGGCGCGCACCACGCGCCCGCGCGCTGACATGAGGCGTGCCGCACTGCCCAGGGACCGGGCCGTCCAGGCCGCGGGCGGGGTGTCGGCGCTGTTCGTGGTGGTGGCGGCGGGCTGGCTCGCCGGACTGCTGCGCGTCAACGACCAGTGGCTCGCGCTGACCTACCCGCGGCCGCGCGGCGCCGCCGTCCTGACCCGGGTCGCCGTCGGTATCCCGGTGCTCGGCGTCGGGGTGCTGCTGCTCGCCGAGCGGTCCGCCCGGCGCTACGGCAGCGTGCTGCTGGTGGCCGGGGCGCTGTGGCTGCTGCCGTCCGCCGTGGCCCAGCTACTGGGCATCGCCGACCTCGGCACCACCGGCGCCGTGGTGTCACTGCTGCTGGCCGCGGCCAAGATCGCCTGCCGTCCGCTGACCGTACTGCTGCTGCCGCTGTGGCTGTTCCCGCGCGGCGCCCGGCGACGATGGCAGTGGTGGGCCATGAGCGCCGGCGCCTCCGCCTACTGGCTGGGCTACGCGGTGCTGTGGGTCATCAGCGAACCCCTGGTGGGCACCGTCCCCAACCCCGCCTTCGACACCGGCTGCGGACAGTGGGCCTTCGAGCACCTGGGCACCTACGCCGAGGCCGAACCCTGGGTGCTGCGCACCGTGGCCTTCGCGGTGACCGCCGCCCTGTGCTGGCACGCCACCGTCTCCCACGGTGCCGAACGCCGTGACTGGGCGCTGCTCGCCGCCGCCTACCCCGCCTGTGTCTCCCTCCTGCTCACCGAATGGGGCGAAGGCGTGCCGACCATCGTCGCCCGCACCCTGGGCAGCGCGGTCTGGGCCGCCGCCATCTGCCTGGGCGTCGCCCGCACCGGGATATGGCGGCTGGACCGCTCCACCAGCCACCGGCTCGCCCGCGCCTTCGTCCTGACCTCCCTGGCCGCCGTGGTGGTCTGTGCCGTCGTCGCCGTCCAGGCCGGGATCCCCTCCGTCCGTAGCGGCGCCACCACCCTCACCGCGGGCGGCGCCCTGCTGCTGGGCTGGGCCCTGCGGCCCGGCGCCCGCTGGCTCACCCTCCGCGTCGAGCGCGCCTTCTACGGGCCGCGCGCCCGCCCGCACGAAGCCGTCAGCGCCCTGGCCGTACGCCTCCAGCAGGCCCCGCACCCGGGCGAGGTACCCCAGCAGATCTGCCGCAGCGCGGTGGAGGACCTCGGTGTCTCCGGCGCCGCCGTCAGCGTCGACACCCGCGCCGGGCCACGGCGGCTGGCCGCCGCCGGAGCACCGCTCACCGGCCCGGTCCAGACGTTCGTACTGCGCCACCACGGCCGTCCCGTCGGCCGTCTCGAAGTCTCCCGCGACGCATCCGGCACCCCCGCCGAGCGCGACAGCGGGCTGCTCTCCCTCCTCGCCGACCAGGCCGCCCCCGCGCTCGCCGCACTGGGCCTGGCCGAGGAGGCCCAGGCGGCCCGGGAACGGCTGGTGCTCGCCCGCGAACAGGAACGCCGGCGGCTGCGCCGTGAGATCCACGACGGCCTCGGCCCCCAACTGGCCGCCGTACGGCTGCGCCTGGACATCGCCCAGACCTCCTGCGCCCCCGGCCACCCCGCCCGTGCGCAGCTCCGCGAGGCCGCCGAAACCCTCGCCGAGGCGCTGGTCGAGGTGCGCCGGATCACCTCCGGGCTCGCGCCCGCCGCGCTGGCCGACCGCGGACTGGCCGGTGCGGTACGGGACCTGGGGCACCGGCTGGGCATCGACGGGCTGCGGGTCGGCGTGGCCAGCCGCCCGCTCGCCCTGCCGCCGCTGTCGCCCGGGGTCGAGACGGCCGCCTACCGCATCGCCGCCGAATCGCTCACCAACGCGGTGCGGCACGCCCGGGCACGCCAGGTGCACATCGAACTCACCGCGGGCCCGGACACCCTCCAGGTCAAGGTCACCGACGACGGCAGCGGTCTGCGGGAGACCGCGGTCCCCGGTATCGGCCTGGCCTCGGTGACCGAACGCGCCGAGGAGATCGGCGGCTCCTGCACGGTCACCGGCTCGGCCACGGGCACGGTGGTGCATGCGGTGCTCCCGCTGGCCGGTCCCGGGGAACACGGCAACCCCGAGGCGCACCGGGGGACGGCCACGGGCCATGAGACCTGCGCCGCGCTGAGGCCACCCCCGCCCCCATCCCCGCCTCCGCTCCCGCCCGAGCCACCGCGACCGGCTCCGGCTCCGGCGCCCGCGCCGCCCAGGGCGCCCGGCGCTTCGGCGGGTGCGGCGGAGCGCCCCGCGGTGGATGCGCCGCGGCGTGCGCCGATGACACCGGCGGACACCCCATTGCGCCGGGCGCCCGCGGCGGACGACACCGAGCGCCCGGGCGGGCATCCCTGGGAGCCCATGAGTCCGCACCATGTGGAGAGAGGACGCCGGGACGGTGACCGATGAGACGGAGGGGCCGCAGTGGCGGGTCCTCCTGGTGGACGACCATCCGCTGTTCCGCGAGGGGCTGGCGGCGGCCGTCAACCTCGACCAGGCGTTCAGCGTCGTCGGACAGGCCGCCTGTGCGGACGAGGCCGTCGCCGAGGCCGCGCGCACCGAGCCCGATCTGGTGGTGATGGACCTCGGGCTGCCGGGGCGGTCCGGGCTGGAGGCCACGCGCCGGATCCTGTGCGGACGTCCCGAGGCGCGGGTGATGGTCATGACGATGTCCGAGGACGACGACAGCCTGCTGGCCGCCGTGCGCGCCGGGGCCCGGGGCTATCTGCTCAAGGGCGCGGGGCGTGACGAGATCCTCAGGGCGCTGCACACCGTGGCCCGCGGCGGCGCGGTGTTCAGCCCGCGGATGGCCGAGCGGCTCGGGGCGCTGCTCGGCGCCTCCGCGTCGGCGTCCGCGAAGGAGGCGTTCCCCACCCTCACCGCACGGGAGCGCGAGGTGCTGGACCTGCTGGCGCGCGGGCTCGGCTACCGCCAGATCGCCCAGCGGCTGGTGGTCACCGACAAGACCGTGCGCAATCACGTCGGGTCCATCTTCGCCAAGCTCCAGGTGCGTGATCGTGCGCAGGCGATCGTCCGCGCGCGGGAAGCCGGGCTCGGGGGCGAATGACTTCCCGGGCTCGTGGCTGATACTGGGTGGGTTATGGAATTCGTCATCCTTGCCGTAGTCATCGCTGTGATCGCGGTCGCCGCGATCAGCGGGTTCGTGGTCACCAGCCGCAAGAAGAAGCGGCTGCCCACGGCCCCGCCGAGCAGCCCGTCCGTCACCGCGCCGCCCGCCGAACCGCATGTCGGCGAGGAGGCCGAAACCCCGCGCGAGGAACCGCGCAGGACCATCGAGGAGGTGGACCTGCCGGGGTCCGGCGCCCCGGCCGCGACGGCGGAGGCGCCCGCGCCCGCCGCGCCCGAGGTCCCGCCGGTCGAGGTTCCGGAGCCGACCGCCGGACGGCTGGTCCGGCTGCGCGCCCGGCTGTCCCGCTCCCAGAACACCCTGGGCAAGGGACTGCTGACACTGCTGTCCCGGGAGCACCTCGACGACGACACCTGGGAGGAGATCGAGGACACCCTGCTGACCGCCGACGTCGGCGTCACCCCGACCCAGGAGCTGGTCGAGCGGCTGCGTGAGCGCGTCAAGGTGCTCGGCACCCGTACCCCCGAGGAGCTGCGCGGTCTGCTGCGCGAGGAGCTGCTGCACCTCATCGGCACCGAGGCGGACCGCACCGTGCACACCGAGAGCGGGGTGGGCCCGAACGGCGAGGAGAAGCCGGGCGTCGTCCTGGTCGTCGGCGTCAACGGCACCGGCAAGACCACCACCACCGGCAAGCTGGCCCGGGTGCTGGTCGCCGACGGCAAGTCGGTGGTGCTGGGCGCCGCCGACACCTTCCGCGCGGCCGCCGCCGATCAGCTCCAGACCTGGGGCGAGCGGGTCGGCGCCCGGACCGTCCGCGGCCCCGAGGCCGGTGATCCGGCGTCGGTCGCCTTCGACGCCGTCAAGGAGGGCATCGCCGAGGCCGCGGACGTCGTGCTGATCGACACCGCGGGGCGGCTGCACACCAAGACCGGTCTCATGGACGAGCTGGGCAAGGTCAAGCGGGTCGTGGAGAAGCATGGCGCGGTGGACGAGGTGCTGCTCGTGCTCGACGCCACCACCGGGCAGAACGGCCTGGTGCAGGCCCGGGTGTTCGCGGAGGTCGTGGACATCACCGGCATCGTGCTGACCAAGCTGGACGGCACCGCCAAGGGCGGCATCGTGGTCGCGGTCCAGCGCGAGCTGGGCGTCCCGGTCAAGCTGGTGGGCCTCGGCGAGGGCGCGGACGATCTCGCGCCGTTCGAGCCGGAGGCGTTCGTCGACGCGCTGATCGGCGACTGACGGCGGGAGAGCCGGCGGCTGATCGGCGGGGGACGTTTCCGAAGGGTTCCCATGAGCGCGGGGCGGACCGGAGAGATCCGGTCCGCCCCGCGCTCATGGGGCCCGGACGCCGGGAAGCGGCGCTCAGGCCCCCGCGCGATGGCTCAGATAGGCGAGCGTGCCCAGCACCAGCCGGGCGTGCGGCGGACACCCCGCGGTGTCCAGCGCCGGCGGGCGCAGCCAGCGGACCGGGCCGAGGCCGCCGAAGTCGGAGGGCGGCGCGGTGATGTGGTCGCCCGGGCCCAGACAGCGCAGATCGAGATCGGCGTCGTCCCAGCCCATCCGGTAGAGCAGCTCGGGGAGTTCACGGGCGGCGCCGGGGGCCACGAAGAACTGGGCGCGGCCGTGCGGGGTGACCGCCACCGGCCCCAGCGGCAGCCCCATCCGCTCCAGCCGGACCAGCGCATGGCGCCCCGCGTACTCCGACACCTCCAGGACGTCGAAAGCACGCCCCACGGGCAGCAGTACGGCCGCGCCCGGGGTCTCCTCCCACGCCGCCGCGGCGGCACCGAGGGTCGCGCCCGCCGGAACGACGGAGGCGAAGGAGAGCGGATGGGCGCCGGGGGAGGCGCAGTCGTCCGCTCCGCAAGAACATTCGTTTCTGCCGGCGCCCGTACCCCGTGCCGCCCGTGCGCCCGGCGCGACGTCCCAGCCCCACAGGCCGGTGTACTCAGCCACCGTCGTGGACTCGGACATACGGCCGCGGCGCCGTGAGCCGGACCGCATGTCCCGGATGCCGCCGATCGTGAAGCCCATGCCTCCTCCAACGGGTCGCGCTCTCGATGGTTACGAGCCGGAATGCGGTGATGACGCTCCGTCGTCGGCAGGGGCGCGACGACGGTGCGCTCCGGTGTGACCAGGGTGGTGTCGCGCGACTCATGCGCCCCGGTGTGCACCCCTTCACCGTCTCCGGCTGCCCCGGTGTCAAGTGAATCGTGGGAATCGGTAAAGGGGTTCATTCGAAGGGGTGGCGAATGGTGGCGTTTTCCCGAACTGCCTCGCCGGAGGCGTGATCGTAGGATTACTTTGAGTGCATGAACCCTGGGCCCGGCGCTCGGTGGAGCACGGCCTGAGCATGGGTGGAGTGCGGATCGGTACATGCCAGAGGCATGAAGCGATCCGCGTCCCCGACGGTTGATGTGCCGTATCGAGGGGACAACTGACCGTGACAGAAGGCATTCTGGTGGCGGTTCGGGCAGACGTGTGGGATGGGGGCCTTCCAGTGGGCGACAGCGGCGGCGGTGCTGAGAAGCGCCCCAACGCACAGTTGGGGTCGTGGTTCGTGCGCAGCGGCTGGTCGAAGGGGGAGCTGGCCCGACAAGTCAACCGCAGAGCACGTCAGTTAGGTGCTCATCACATCAGTACCGACACCTCGCGGGTGCGCCGCTGGCTCGATGGCGAGCAGCCGCGCGAGCCGATCCCGCAGATCCTCTCCGAGCTGTTCTCCGAGCGCTTCGGCTGTGTCGTGGGCATCGAGGACCTCGGGTTGCGTGCCGCCCACCGGTCACCGTCCGTGTCCGGGGTGGACCTCCCCTGGGCCGGGCCCGAGACGGTCGCGCTGATCGGCGAGTTCTCCCGCAGCGATCTGATGCTCGCCCGCCGCGGATTCCTCGGCACCTCCCTCGCGCTCTCCGCCGGACCCGCCCTGATCGAGCCGATGCAGCGCTGGCTGGTGCCCTCGCCCGGCGGGGCGGCCGGCGGGGCGCGTCCGGCGGAGAAGGGGCGCTCGCGGCGCGTCTCCCGGCTCTCCGAGCCGGAGCTGGAGCTGCTGGAGTCCACGATCAAGATGTTCCGCGCCTGGGACGCCCAGTGCGGTGGCGGACTGCGCCGCAAGGCGGTGGTCGGCCAGCTCCACGAGGTCACCGATCTGCTGCAGGAGTCCCATCCGGAGCCGGTGTCCAAGCGGCTGTTCAAGGTCGCCGGGGAACTGGCCGAGCTGGCCGGGTGGATGAGCTATGACATCGGGCTCCAGCCCACCGCCCAGAAGTACTTCGTCCTCGCCCTGCACGCCGCCAAGGAATCCGGGGACCGCCCGCTGGGCTCGTACATCCTCTCCAGTATGAGCCGCCAGATGATCCATGTCGGGCGGCCCGACGACGCCCTGGAGCTGGTCCACCTCGCGCAGTACGGCAGCCGGGAGAGCGCCACCCCGCGCACCCAGGCCATGCTGTATGCGATGGAGGCCCGGGCGTACGCCAATATGGGCCAGCCCAGCAAATGCCACCGCGCCGTGAAGATGGCCGAGGACACCTTCGCCGACTGTGCCGGGGGCGACGGCGACCCGGACTGGATCGGCTTCTTCTCCGAGGCCGAGCTCAACGCGGAGAACGCCCACTCCTACCGGGACCTCGCCTATGTGGCCGGGCGCAGCCCCACCTACGCACAGCTCGCCGACCCGGTGATGCGCAAGGCCGTGCACCTCTTCGGCCAGGAGACCGACCATGGCGAGGGCGCCGGCCACCAGCGTTCGTATGCGCTCAATCTGATCGGCATGGCCACCGTCCACCTCCTCCAGAAGGAGCCCGAGCAGTGCGCGGCCATCGCCGGCCAGGCGCTGCCGCTGGCCAAGCGGGTCCGCTCGGAGCGGGTGAACAACCGATTGCGCAAGACCGTGGACACCGCCGTGCGCCAGTTCGGTGAGGTGCCGGAGATCGCCGCGCTCAGTGACCGGCTGGTGACCCTGCTGCCGGACACCCCCGAGGGCGCGGGCACCGGCCAGGCCGTCTGACCCTCCGGGTGGCCGGACGGTAACGGAGCGATCGGGCCCGACGACGGCAGTTCACCCGGGCGTAACACTCCCGCGTCCTTCGTCACTGCAGCGAAACATCGAGTGGCATCGACTGAAACGGCGCTGCGCCAATCTCGTGGCGCATAACCGGCCCACTTGATGTTCTGCCCGCACGGGCCGTTGCTTCGAGGAGACGTCCACATTGAATGGCGCAAATACCGCATTCGTATTGATCAGCGCCGCGCTCGTGATGCTGATGACCCCTGGCCTGGCCTTCTTCTACGGCGGCATGGTGCGGGTGAAGAGCACCCTCAACATGCTGATGATGTCCTTCATCTCGCTGGGCGTCGTATCCCTCCTGTGGGTGCTGTTCGGCTACTCGCTCGCCTTCGGTGATGACATCGGCGGCGGTCTGCTGGGCAACCTCGACCACATCGGCTTCAAGGGCATCGACCCGACCTCGCTGTGGGGCGAGAAGCCGGACGCCGTGCCGGTCCTGGCCTTCGCCCTCTTCCAGCTGATGTTCGCGGTGATCACCCCCGCGCTGATCAGCGGTGCCGTGGCCGACCGCGTCAAGTTCGGCGCATGGACGCTGTTCATCACCCTGTGGGTCTCCGTCGTCTACTTCCCGGTCGCCCACTGGGTGTGGCAGGCCGACGGCTGGCTGTTCAAGCAGGAGGTCATCGACTTCGCGGGCGGCACCGCGGTGCACATCAACGCGGGCGCCGCCGGACTCGCCCTCGCCCTCGTGCTCGGCAAGCGCATCGGATTCAAGAAGGACCCCATGCGTCCGCACAGCCTGCCGCTGGTGATGCTGGGCTCCGGTCTGCTGTGGTTCGGCTGGTTCGGGTTCAACGCGGGTTCGGCCCTCGCCGCCAACGGCACCGCCGCCAACATGGCCTTCAACACCCAGATCGCCACCGGGGTCGCGATGCTCGGCTGGCTCGCCTACGAGCGCGTCCGGCACGGCGCGTTCACCACCCTGGGCGCCGCCTCCGGCGCCGTCGCGGGCCTGGTCGCCATCACCCCCTCGGGTGCGGCGGTCGACCCCTGGGGCGCCATCGTGATCGGCCTCGTCGCGGGTGTCGTCTGCTCCTGGGCGGTCAGCCTCAAGTACAAGCTGGGCTTCGACGACTCGCTGGACGTGGTGGGCGTCCACCTGATCGGCGGTCTCATCGGCACCCTCCTGGTCGGCGTCCTCGCCACCGACGGGGTCGGCGGTATGACCCAGCTGGGCAAGCAGGCACTGGGCGCCTTCACCGTGCTCGGCTACTCCTTCGTCGTCTCCTACATCCTCGCCAAGCTCATCCACGCGACCATGGGATTCCGGGCCGACGAGGACGACGAGGTCAGCGGGATCGACCAGGCGTTCCACGCCGAGACCGCCTACGACTTCAGCGGAGTCGGCGGCTCGCCCCGCAGTACGGTTCCCGCCGTCAGCCACGCCAAGAGCGGCGCCACCGCGCCGCAGGACAAGAAGTCGCAGGACAAGAAGGTGGACGCGTGAAGCTCATCACCGCAGTGGTCAAGCCGCACCGGCTCGACGAGATCAAGGAAGCCCTCCAGGCGTTCGGCGTCCAGGGCCTGACCGTCACCGAGGCCAGTGGCTACGGACGCCAGCGCGGCCACACCGAGGTCTACCGGGGCGCGGAGTACACCGTCGACCTGGTGCCCAAGGTCCGCATCGAGGTGCTGGCCGAGGACGAGGACGCCGATGACCTCATCGAGGTCGTGGTCAAGGCGGCCCGCACCGGAAAGATCGGGGACGGAAAGGTCTGGAGCGTCCCCGTCGAGACCGCGATCCGGGTCCGCACCGGGGAACGCGGCCCGGACGCCCTCTGAGGGGTCAGGACCGCCCCTCCTCAGGGCCCGCACCGACCGGACGCAGCGCACAGGGAGCCGAGTTGACGGACAGCGTCGAGACCACGACGGACCGGACCGGAACCACGACCGGCACCGTCGAGAACACGACCGAGACCAGCGGCTCGCTGCCCGGCGGCTACGCGGCGGCCCGGCTGCGACTCCTCCAGGAGGGGTCGCGGTCCGGGCCGCCGCGCCGTTCCGCCCTGGCCGATCTCACCGACCAGTGGCTCACCGCGCTGCTCACCAGCGGGTCACGGGCCGCCGGGATCGGCACCGGCGTCTCCCTGGTCGCCGTCGGCGGCTACGGACGGGGGGAGCTGTCCCCGCGCAGCGACCTCGATGTGCTGCTGCTCCACGACGGCTCCGCGGACCGTGCCGCCCTCGCCGCCCTCGCCGACCAGGTCTGGTACCCGGTCTGGGACATGGGGCTCGCCCTCGACCACTCCGTGCGCACCCCCGAGGAGGCCCGGACGACCGCGGGCGAGGACCTCAAGGTCCAGCTCGGTCTGCTGGACGCCCGGCATATCGCGGGTGACCCGGCCCTCACCGCGGGTCTGCGCACCGCCGTCCTCGCCGACTGGCGGGCCCAGGCCCCCAAGCGCCTGCCCGAGCTGCGCGAACTGTGCCAGGAGCGCGCCGAGCGCCATGGCGAGCTGCAGTTCCTGCTGGAGCCCGATCTGAAGGAGGCGCGCGGCGGACTGCGCGATGCCACCGCGCTGCGCGCCATCGCCGCCTCCTGGCTCGCCGACGCCCCGCGTGAGGGCCTCGCCGACGCACGGCGGCGGCTGCTGGACGTCCGCGACGCCCTCCACCTGGCCACCGGCCGTGCCACCGACCGGCTCGCGCTCCAGGAACAGGACCAGGTCGCGGCCGACCTCCGACTGCTCGACGCCGACACCCTGCTGCGCCAGGTGTACGAGTCGGCGCGGACCATCGGCTACGCCGGCGATGTCACCTGGCGCGAGGTCGAACGGGTGCTGCGCGCCCGTTCCGCGTCCCGGCCCCGGCTGCGCGGACTCCTCGGCGGACGCGGCCGGGCCACCGGCACCGGGTCGGACGCGGGGGAGCGCAGCCCGCTGGCCGAGGGCGTCGTGGAACAGGACGGCGAGGTGGTGCTCGCCCGCACCGCGCGCCCCGAGCGTGACCCCGTGCTTCCGTTGCGGACCGCCGCGGCCGCCGCCCAGGCCGGACTTCCGCTCTCGCTGCACGCCGTGCGGCGGCTGGCCGCCGCTACGCGCCCGCTGCCGGTGCCGTGGCCGCCCGAGGCCCGGGAGCAGCTGGTCACCCTGCTGGGCGCGGGTGAGTCCACGGTCGCGGTCTGGGAGGCGCTGGAGGCCGAGGGCCTGATCACCCGGCTGCTGCCGGACTGGGAGCGGGTGCGCTGCCGTCCCCAGCGCAACCCCGTGCACCGCTGGACCGTCGACCGGCACCTGGTCGAGACGGCCGTCCGGGCCAGCGCGCTCAGCCGCCGGGTCGGCCGCCCCGATCTGCTGCTGGTCGCCGCGCTGCTGCACGACATCGGGAAGGGCTGGCCCGGCGACCACTCGGTGGCCGGGGAGACGATCGTGCGGGACGTGGCCGCCCGTATCGGCTTCGACCGCGCGGACGTCACCGTGCTGGCCACCCTGGTCCGCCACCATCTGCTGCTCGTCGAGACCGCCACCCGCCGTGACCTGGACGATCCGGCCACGGTGCGGTCGGTCGCCGACGCTGTCGGCGGCCCCGTCACGCTGGAGCTGCTGCACGCCCTCACCGAGGCGGACGCGCTGGCCACCGGCCCCGCCGCCTGGAGCGCCTGGCGCGGTTCGCTCGTCGCCGACCTGGTCAAACGGGTCGCGGCGGTGCTGGCCGGGGAGCCCGCGGCGGACCAGATCGCACCGCAGGAGACCACGGCCGAACAGGAGCGGCTGGCGGTCGAGTCCTGGCGTACCGGCAGTCCGGTGCTGGCCCTGCACGCCCGGTCCGAGGCCCCGCCGGAGGCGGAGGCTGCCGACGCCGACACGGGCGATCAGCCGGAGCCGGAGCCGATCGGTGTCGAGCTGCTGATCGCCGTGCCCGACCAGCCCGGTGTGCTGGCCACCGCGGCCGGGGTGCTGGCCCTGCACCGGCTGACCGTGCGCGCGGCGGATCTGCGCGCCGTGGAGCTGCCGCCGGAGCTGGACGGCGTCCGGGAGACGGCTGACGGTTCCGGCCGGGGCGGTGACGTCCTGCTGCTGAGCTGGCGGGTGGCGGCCGAGTACGGTTCGCTGCCGCAGGCCGCCCGGCTGCGCAACGATCTGATGCGGGCGCTGGACGGTTCGCTGGACATCGTCGCCCGGCTCGCCGAGCGCGAGGCCGCGTACCGCAAGTACCCGCGCCGCCGCGGTGTGCATGCCCCGCCGCCGCGCGTCACGGTCGCGCCCGGCAGCTCCCAGCTCGCCACGGTGATCGAGGTCCGCGCCCAGGACGCGCCCGGATTGCTGCACCGCATCGGCCGCGCCCTGGAGGACGCGGGTGTGACGGTCCGCAGTGCCCATGTCAGTACGCTCGGCGCCAACGCGGTGGATGCGTTCTATGTCACCGATGCCTCCGGGGCGCCGCTGCAGCCCATGCGCGCGGCGGAGGTGGCGCGGGAGGTCCAGCGGGCCCTGGGGTGACGGCCGCGGCCCGGGGGCAGACCGTTCACGCGACGGGCGGATACCCTTGGAGGCCGACCGCCGACCCGACCGCCGACCGAAGGATTCGCGACCACCGTGTTCGATACCCTCTCCGATCGCCTCGCAGCGACTTTCAAGAACCTCCGGGGCAAGGGCCGCCTCTCCGAGGCGGACATCGACGCCACGGCGCGCGAGATCCGTATCGCCCTGCTCGAGGCGGACGTCGCGCTTCCCGTCGTCCGGGCCTTCATCAAGCAGGTCAAGGAGAGGGCGACGGGTGCCGAGGTCTCCCAGGCGCTGAACCCCGCCCAGCAGGTCATCAAGATCGTCAACGAGGAGCTCATCGGCATCCTCGGTGGCGAGACCCGCCGTCTGCGCTTCGCCAAGCAGCCGCCGACCGTGATCATGCTGGCGGGCCTCCAGGGCGCCGGTAAGACCACGCTGGCCGGAAAGCTCGGCCGCTGGCTGAAGGGCCAGGGCCACGCCCCGCTGCTGGTCGCCTGTGACCTCCAGCGCCCCAACGCCGTCAACCAGCTCTCGGTGGTCGCCGAGCGCGCGGAGGTCGCGGTCTTCGCCCCCGAGCCGGGCAACGGCGTGGGCGACCCGGTCAAGGTGGCCCAGGACTCGATCGAGTTCGCGCGCACCAAGCAGCACGACGTGGTGATCGTCGACACCGCCGGCCGCCTCGGTATCGACGAGGAGCTGATGCGGCAGGCGGCGGACATCCGCGACGCGGTCCGCCCCGACGAGGTCCTGTTCGTCGTCGACGCGATGATCGGTCAGGACGCGGTCAACACCGCCGAGGCGTTCCGTGACGGCGTCGGCTTCGACGGTGTGGTCCTCTCCAAGCTGGACGGCGACGCGCGCGGTGGTGCCGCGCTGTCCATCGCGCATGTCACCGGCCGCCAGATCATGTTCGCCTCCAACGGCGAGAAGCTGGACGACTTCGACGCGTTCCACCCGGACCGCATGGCGTCCCGCATCCTCGGCATGGGCGACATGCTCAGCCTGATCGAGAAGGCCGAGCAGACCTTCAGCCAGCAAGAGGCTGAGAAGATGGCGGCCAAGCTGGCGAAGGGGCCGAAGGAGTTCACGCTCGACGACTTCCTGGCCCAGATGGAGCAGGTCCGCAAGATGGGCTCCATCTCCAAGCTGCTCGGCATGCTGCCGGGCATGGGCCAGATGAAGGAGCAGATCAACAACCTGGACGAGCGGGACGTGGACCGCACCGCGGCCATCATCAAGTCGATGACCCCCGGTGAGCGCCAGGACCCGAACATCATCAACGGCTCGCGCCGCGCCCGTATCGCGCGTGGTTCGGGTGTCGAGGTGAGCGCGGTGAAGAACCTGGTGGAGCGGTTCTTCGAGGCCCGCAAGATGATGTCCAAGATGGCCCAGGGCGGTATGCCCGGGATGCCTGGCATGCCGGGTATGCCGGGCATGGGCGGCGGTCAGAAGCGCAAGGGCAAGCAGCAGAAGAAGGTCAAGGGCAAGCAGCGCAGCGGCAACCCCATGAAGCGCAAGGCCGATGAGCAGGCCGCCGCCGCGCGCCGTGAGCAGGCGTGCCAGCAGGGCGGCGCGTTCGGCATGCCGGGCGACCAGGGCGGTCAGGACTTCGAGCTGCCCGATGAGTTCAAGAAGTTCATGGGCTGAGTCCCCTGGGGGCGCCCGTGCCGCCCCGTTCACCGGGCCCCTGCGCGTATGCCGGGGGCCCGGCGTGTTTCCCGGCCGGAAACGAGCGGTCGCCCGGGGACGAACGGTCAGACGCGCGCGATCAGATAGCGGAAGACGTTCGGCATCCACACCGTCCCGTCCGCCCGTTGGTGCGGATGGAGCGCCTCGGCGACCTCCTTGGCGACCTGCGTCGGATCCGTGGCCCGCTCCGCCGCGTCGAACAGCCCGGTCGACAGCAGCCCGCGCACCGCGCTGTCCAGATCCGCGTAGCCGAACGGGCAGGCCACCCGGCCCGAGCCGTCGGGCCGCAGCCCGGCCCGCTCCGCCAGCCGCTCCAGGTCGTCCCGGCCGCACGGCCGCCAGCGGGCCGGCGCGCACATCGGATCGGCGAGCCGTGCGCCCACCCGCAGGACGGCCGAGGTGGCGCACCGCTCGGGTGGGCCCCATCCGGCGAGCACCACGGCACCGCCGCGCTCGGTGAGCGCCGTGGCCGACGTGAGCGCGGAGACCGCGGCGTCCATCGCGGCTCCCGGGGCCGCCCCCAGGGCGGGCAGCGGCTCGAAGGCGGTCACGACGGTGAACCCCGCCGTCGCCCTGGCGTCCGCCGCCGCCTCCGCGGCCTCCCGCACCCAGGCGCTGTCCGGGTCGCCCGGCCCCAGCCGCGCCGGGGGCGTGTCCTGGCCGCGCGCTCCGCCCGCGGCCGTCAGCCGCTCCCGCGCCAGGTCCAGCCGGTCCGGATCGGTGTCCGTCCCGCAGACCGCCGCACCGCGCGCGGCCGCCATGAGGAGGGCCAGCCCCGAGCCGCAGCCCAGGCCCAGCAGCCGGGTCCCGGCGCCGACGTCCAGTCGTTCGTACACGGCCTCGTACAACGGCACCAGCATCCGCTCCTGGATCTCCGTCCAGTCGCGGGTGCGGATGCCGGGATCCGCGGAGTGCGACGAGGAGGGGTGCGGGCGGTGCCGCCGGACGAGCGTTGATGTCATCGAAAGGGCCCCAATCAGCGAAGAGCGAAGTGCCGTCGTCAGATCCGGTTTCCGTCCGCCGTCGTGCGCTGTGGCGTCCCACCCCCGTATGCCAGGGAACTCCCCATCCGTGCCCGCGTCCAGAGGTTTCACGGCCGTGCTTGCATGCCCCCTCCGTGCGCCCCCGCACCCCCGCGCCCCGCCCCGCTCCCGGGGCCGCCCCGGCGGCGCGTCCGCCGCAGCCGGTTGCTTTTCGCCCGATTCACGGTTCCGCGCGCCGCCGCCGTACGATCGGCGCCATGGCGAAAGCTCCCGTACTCACCCCGCGGGCGGAAGACTTCCCCCGCTGGTACCAGGACGTGATCAACAAGGCCGAGCTGGCCGACAACGGCCCGGTGCGCGGCACCATGGTGATCCGACCGTACGGTTACGGGCTGTGGGAGCGGATGCAGGCGGACATGGACGCCCGTATCAAGGCGACCGGTACGCAGAACGCGTACTTCCCGCTCTTCATCCCGCAGTCGTATCTGACGAAGGAAGCCGATCACGTCGAGGGGTTCGCGCCCGAACTCGCCGTCGTCACCCACGGCGGCGGCAAGGAGCTGGAGGAGCCGGTCGTCGTCCGGCCGACCTCCGAGACGATCGTCAACGAGTACTTCTCCAAATGGGTGCAGAGCTATCGCGATCTGCCGCTGCTGATCAACCAGTGGGCCAATGTGGTCCGTTGGGAGCTGCGGCCGCGGCTGTTCCTGCGGACGACCGAATTCCTCTGGCAGGAGGGCCACACCGCCCACGCCACCTACGAGGACGCCCGGGACTTCGCGGCCCGTATCCACCGCCACGTCTACGCCGACTTCATGGAGAACGTGCTCGCCATGGACGTCGTGCTGGGCCGGAAGACCGCGGCGGAGCGGTTCGCCGGAGCGCTCAACACCCTCACCCTGGAAGGGATGATGGGCGACGGCAAGGCGCTGCAACTGGGCACCAGCCATGAGCTCGGCCAGAACTTCTCCCGTGCCTTCAACACCCGCTACCTCTCCCGGGAGGGTGAGCAGGAACTGGTGTGGCAGACCTCCTGGGGCAGCACCACCCGCATGATCGGCGCGCTGGTGATGATGCACGGCGACGACCAGGGCCTGCGGATCCCGCCCCGGCTGGCTCCCGTGCAGGCCGTCGTCATGGCGGTCAAGGGCGATGACGCGGTGGTCGCGCGGGTCCGGGAGGTCGGCGACCGGCTGACCGCGGCCGGTGTGCGGGTGCGGGTCGACGACCGCACGGACACCCCGTTCGGCCGCCGCGCGGTCGACTGGGAGCTCAAGGGCGTACCGGTCCGGGTCGAGATCGGTCCGCGCGACCTGGAGGCCGGCACCGCGACGCTGGCGCGCCGGATCCCGGGCGGCAAGGAGCCGGTGCCCGTCGAGCGGCTCGCCGGGCTGGTGCCCGGGATCCTCGAGGAGGACCAGGCGCTGCTGCTGCGCCAGGCGCGGGACCGCCGGGCGGCGCGGACCACGGACGTGGCGACCATCGCGCAGGCGGCCGAGGCCGCGACCGCGGGCGGCTGGGCCCGGATCCGGTGGGCGGACCTGGGACCGGAGGGCGAGGCGGCGCTCGCCGCGCAGGCGGTGTCCGTACGCTGTCTGGTCGCCGAGGACGGGTCGGTGCCGGACGCGGACGACACTCCGGGTAACGTCGCCTACGTCGCGCGGGCCTATTGAGGCCGGGCCGGTGCCGCGGAACCGGTACGTACCGGGTTGGTGCCCGCTGGGCGGCTCCTCCGCAGATCGGCGCACCCGCCCTCGTCGCGGCACTCATCGTGAACTGACTGGTACGTGCAAATTATTTGGGATGCCCCGGAATCGGAACACCGGGCCGCTCCGGCTCGTTAGCACGACGTGAGCACGACACCACCTGTTCTCGCCGCAGAGCTGGCGCAGGCGTGGGCCGATATTCAACGGCACCACTCCGAGCTGCCGGATCTCGCCGCGCCCGAATCGCTGATCGGAGAGTCGTCGTCCGCATGTGGCGCCGAGCTCTCCTTCGAACGGCTGCTGCACGAGGCCGTCCATGGCATCGCCGCCGCCCGCGGTGTCCGTGACACCTCGCGCGCCGGCCGCTACCACAACCGCCGGTTCCTGGCGATCGCCGAGGAGCTCGGGCTGGACCATCCCGAGGAGCCACATCCCAGCAGTGGTTTCTCCCTGGTCACGCTGAGTCCCGAGGCGAGAAAGCGCTACCGGAACACGATCGAGAGACTCCAGCGCGCCCTCAAGGCGCACACCGTCGCGACCACCGCCGACACCTCCCGCACCTTCCGCGGGCCCGCCGCGCGGCACGGTTCCTCCGGCGGCGGCGTCCGGGTCAAGGCCGTGTGCGACTGCGGGCGCAACGTCCGCGTCGTCCCGTCGGTGCTGGCGCAGGCGCCGATCATGTGCGGCGGCTGCGGCAAGCCGTTCCGCATCCCGGAGGCGGTGGCCGCGGTCGGCTGACCGGCGGCGGTGTGGCACAATGGTCCGCTGTACTCGACAGTCGACCAGGACCCCTCTCTCCTCCGGCTGGCGCGTCCATCGGGCACTCGGGTACCACAACCCCACGTGGCACTTCGTGTGCTCAACCACGTCAAGACCAGGAGACACCACTCCCGTGGCAGTCAAGATCAAGCTGAAGCGTCTGGGCAAGATCCGTTCGCCTCACTACCGCATCGTCATCGCCGACTCCCGTACCCGCCGTGACGGCCGGGCCATCGAGGAGATCGGCCTGTACCACCCGGTGCAGAACCCGTCGCGCATCGAGGTCGACTCGGAGCGCGCGCAGTACTGGCTGAAGGTCGGCGCGCAGCCGACCGAGCCGGTGCTGGCCATCCTGAAGGTCACCGGCGACTGGCAGAAGTTCAAGGGTCTGCCCGCCCCGGCGCCGATGCAGGTCGCCGAGCCGAAGGCCGACCACCGCGCGCTGTTCGAGGCTGCCGCCAAGGACGCCGGTGACGAGCCGAAGGGTGAGGCGATCACCCAGAAGGCGAAGAAGGCCGAGAAGAAGTCGGACGACGCGGCCGAGGCCGCCGAGTCCACCGCGTCGACCGAGGCCTGAGGATGCTCGAGGAGGCCCTCGAGCACCTGGTGAAGGGCATCGTCGACAATCCCGACGAAGTGCAGGTCGCCTCGCGCAACCTGCGTCGTGGACGCGTGCTGGAGGTCCGGGTGCACCCCGATGACCTCGGCAAGGTGATCGGCCGCAACGGCCGGACCGCGCGTGCCCTGCGGACCGTCGTGGGCGCCATCGGCGGCCGTGGTATCCGCGTCGACCTGGTCGACGTGGACCAGATCCGCTGAGGCGATCAAAGAGAGCACCGGCACGGGCCGGGGAGGGCCATGGGGCCGTCCCCGGCCCGTGTGTCGTGAAGGGACATCGGACACGTGCAGTTGGTTGTGGCGAGGATCGGCCGAGCCCATGGCATCAAGGGTGAGGTCACCGTCGAGGTGCGTACCGACGAGCCGGAACTGAGGCTCGCCCCGGGCGCCGTGCTGGCCACCGAGCCCGCCTCGGCCGGGCCGCTGACCATCGAGACCGGCCGGGTCCACAGCGGCCGGCTGCTGCTGCGCTTCGAGGGCGTCCGGGACCGTACGGGCGCGGAGGCGCTGCGCAACATCCTGCTGATCGCCGAGGTCGATCCGGAGGAAGTCCCCGAGGACCCCGAGGAGTTCTACGACCACCAGCTCATCGACCTCGATGTGGTGACCGTGGACGGCACCGAGGTCGGCCGGATCTCCGAGATCTCCCATCTGCCCTACCACGATCTGCTGATCGTCCGGCGTCCGGACGGCAGCGAGGCGATGATCCCGTTCGTCTCCGAGGTGGTGCCGGAGATCGACCTCGAGGCGCAGCGCGCGGTGATCGACCCGCCGCCGGGGCTGCTGGACGAGGCCGAGGCGGAGATCGCCAGTAGCCGCGAGGACGCCTCCCGGGACGAGGGCCCGTCGTCATGAGGCTCGATGTCGTCACGATCTTCCCCGAGTACCTCGAACCGCTGAACGTCTCGCTGGTCGGCAAGGCCCGTACCCGGGGGCAGCTCGACGTCCGGGTCCATGACCTCCGTTCCTGGACGCACGACCGGCACAACACGGTGGACGACACCCCCTACGGCGGTGGTCCGGGCATGGTGATGAAGCCCGAGCCGTGGGGCGAGGCGCTGGACTCCGTCCTCGCCTCGGGGGAGGCCGAGGGGCTGGCCGCGCCGGTGCTGGTGGTGCCGACGCCGAGCGGCCGCCCGTTCACCCAGGAGCTGGCCGTGGAGCTGGCCGAGCGCCCCTGGCTGGTCTTCGCGCCCGCCCGCTACGAGGGCATCGACCGGCGGGTGATCGAGGAGTACGGCGAGCGGCTGGAGGTCCACGAAGTCTCCATCGGCGACTACGTCCTGGCCGGCGGCGAGGCCGCGGTGCTGGTGATCACCGAGGCGGTCGCCCGGCTGCTGCCCGGTGTGCTGGGGAACGCCGAATCGCACCGCGACGACTCCTTCGCGCCCGGCGCCATGGCCGATCTGCTGGAGGGGCCGGTGTACACCAAGCCCCCCGAGTGGCGTGGCCGTGACATCCCGGAGGTGCTGGTCAGCGGGCACCACGGCAAGATCGCCCGTTGGCGGCGGGACGAGGCGTTCCGCCGCACCAGCGCCAACCGCCCCGATCTGATCGAGCGCTGCGACCCCGCGGCGCTGGACAAGCACGACCGGAAGACCCTGGCGGAACTGGGCTGGGAGGAGCTGCCCGGGGGCGGATTTGGGCGCCGCGACCGGGCCGTGGAAGAATAGGCCGCTGCCGTACGTCCGGGCGCGGCGCCCCTGCCACAGGGGGATCGACGCCCACCCGATGAGGGCGGCACTCCGAATCAGCATCCGATATGCCGCTGATGACCTGTGGCATCAGCGAGGAAAGCAGACGATCATGTCTCACCTGCTCGACACCGTCGACACCGCGTCGCTGCGCAGCGACATCCCCACCTTCCGCCCGGGTGACACGGTCAACGTGCACGTGCGCGTCATCGAGGGCAACCGCTCCCGTGTGCAGCAGTTCAAGGGCGTGGTCATCCGCCGCCAGGGCTCCGGCGTGCGTGAGACCTTCACCGTCCGCAAGGTGAGCTTCAGCGTCGGCGTCGAGCGCACCTTCCCGGTGCACACCCCGATCGTGGAGAAGATCGAGGTCGTCACCCGCGGTGATGTGCGCCGTGCGAAGCTGTACTACCTGCGCGACCTCCGCGGCAAGGCCGCCAAGATCAAGGAGAAGCGCGAGAACTGAGTTTTGCGCGACTACTGAGCTACCGCCGGATCATCCGGCCGGGGCGGATAGGCTCTGGCCCGATGGACACCGAAGGACAGCTCGCGGAGCGCGATCGCTCCTCCCGCTCCACCACGGAGCCGGAGGACCGGTCGCGCTCTTCGCATGCGCCGGGTGACGCGGCGGAAGAGACCGCCGCCGCGTCCCGGCCCGCCCGGCGGACGCTCGGGTGGCTGACCGGAGGCGGGCCCTGGCGGCGGGCGGGAGTGGTCACGGCGCTCAGCGCCGTACTGGTCCTGCTGGTGAGCGGCTGGGTGGTCCAGCCGTTCCTGATCCCCAGCGGCTCGATGGAGAACACCCTGCGACCCGGGGACCGGGTGCTGGTGAACAAGCTCGCCTACCGCTTCGGGGACGATCCGCGGCGCGGCGACGTTGTGGTGTTCGACGGAAACGGTTCCTTCCGCGGCGAGCAGCCGTCGGGGAACCCTGTGACCGGAGCACTGCGCAAGGCCGCCGCCGCGGTCGGACTGGCCGCCCCGGCCGAGACCGACTACATCAAGCGTGTGGTGGGCGTCGGCGGTGACCGGGTCACCTGCTGCGACAAGCGGGGGAGGATCGAGGTGAACGGTCAACCGGTGGACGAGCGCTATCTGCACCCGGGGGACAGCCCCTCGCGTGTGCCGTTCGACATCGTGGTGCCGGAAGGGCGGCTGTGGGTGATGGGGGACCACCGCTCCGCCTCCCGCGATTCACGGGACCACCTCGGCGCGCCCGGCGGGGGCACCGTCCCTCTGGACCGGGTGATCGGCCGGGCCGACTGGATCGCCTGGCCGGTCGGCCGCTGGTCCCGGCTGGAGCGGCCGGAGACCTTCTCGGCGGTCCCCGAACCGGGCGGCGCGCATGGGTAGCCGCGGACGGCCCCGGTACGGAAAGCGCCGCGCGGGCGCGCCGCCGGAGGCGGATGAGTCGCGTCCGGGGGAGCGCCCCCTGGGCGGGCGTGCCGAGCGCCGCAAGATCCAGCGCCGGATCAAGCGCAGGCGCCGCCGCTCCAAGGCCAAGGAGATACCGATCCTGGTGGGTGTGGCACTGGTGATCGCGCTGGTGCTGAAGACCTTCCTGGTGCAGGCGTTCGTGATTCCGTCCGGGTCGATGGAGCAGACGATCCGCATCGGTGACCGGGTGCTGGTCGACAAGTTCACCCCGTGGTTCGGCTCGAAGCCGGAGCGCGGTGATGTGGTGGTGTTCAAGGACCCCGGCGGCTGGCTGGAGGACGAGCGCAAGCCGCCCAAGGACGATCCGCCGGTCATCAAGCAGGGCAAGCAGTTCCTGACCTTCATCGGTCTGCTGCCGTCGGACGACGAACAGGACCTGATCAAGCGGGTGGTCGGAGTCGGCGGTGACACCGTCGCGTGCTGTGACTCGGGCGGCAAGGTGACCGTCAACGGCACGCCGCTGAACGAACCGTATCTGCATCCGGGGAACGAGCCTTCGCAGCGTCAGTTCAAGGTGACCGTCCCCGAGGGGCGGATCTTCGTGATGGGTGATCACCGCTCCAACTCGGCGGACTCCCGGGTCCATCTGGACGAACCGGGTCAGGGCACCGTCTCGGACGACATGGTGGTCGGCCGCGCCGTGGTGATCGCCTGGCCCTTCGGTCATATGCGCCAGCTGGAGGAGCCGGGAACGTATGCATCGGTGAAGGACGCGCCGGGCGGGGAGACACGGGCGCAGGGCTCGCCGCATAGGCTGTCCCCCATGGATCAGCAAGGAATGGTCCAGCTCCCGACCCCTGCGGAACTCCCGCTCGTTATGGGAGTGGTGGTCCTGCGCCGTTCGTGGAGCAGGCGGCAGTCAGGTGTGAGGAGTGGATGTGGGGGATTTGGCGGTCGGCGCGCGTTCCGGTCACGAAGAGCCCGAGCGGCGACCCGGAGCACGGGGAGACACCCCTGTGAACGGGGACGGGGCGGACACGGCGCCACAGACCGGTGCGCCCGCGGACCGGGCCTCGGACGATCCGGCGGGACCGGCCGGTTCGGACCGTGCGACCGCGGCGGATCCCTCGGACCGCCCAGGGTCCGCCGAGCCCCAGGACTCCGCGACGGGCACGGAGCGGGAGACGCCCTCCGGGGTGTCCGGCGGCCCTTCCGGCGCCGGGGCCGCGCCGGGGGCGAAGCGGGGCACCGCTGACCAGAAGAAGGCGCGCTCGTTCTGGAAGGAGCTGCCGATCCTGGTCGGCATCGCCCTGCTGCTGGCGCTGCTGATCAAGACCTTCCTGGTGCAGGCGTTCTCCATCCCGTCCGACTCGATGCAGAACACCCTGCAGCGGGGCGACCGGGTGCTGGTCGACAAGCTCACCCCGTGGTTCGGCTCGGAGCCGGAGCGCGGTGAGGTGGTGGTCTTCCACGACCCGGGCGGCTGGCTCGGCGAGACGGAGAAGAAGGACTCCGGTCCGGTCGCCGAGGGCATCCAGAAGGCGCTGAGCTTCATCGGGCTGATGCCGTCGGCCGAGGAGAAGGACCTGATCAAGCGGGTCATCGCGGTCGGCGGGGACACCGTCTCGTGCAAGCGCGGCGGCAAGGTCATGGTGAACGGCAAGCCGCTGGACGAGCCGTACATCTTCCCCGGGAACACCCCCTGTGACGAGAAGCCGTTCGGCCCGATCAAGGTGCCCGAGGGCCGGATCTGGGTGATGGGCGACCATCGCCAGGACTCCCTGGACTCGCGCTACCACCAGAACCTGCACCAGGGCACGGTCTCGGTCGACGATGTCGTCGGTCGCGCGATCGTGGTCGCCTGGCCGGTCGACCGCTGGGGCACGCTGTCGGTGCCGGGCACCTTCGACCAGCCGGGGCTGAGCGCGGCGGCTTCGCTGGCGCCGGCGGCGGGCGGGCTCGCGGGCGCGCTGCCGCTTGTGCTGTGGCGGCGCCGCAGGATGATCGCCGAGCTGCAGCGCAGCGGCTGACCTGGCCCTCCGCCGCTGCCGCGGGGTCTCCTCGCGGCGTCCTGCTGCTGACGCCGGGCGCCTACCGCGGGTAAGGTGCGGTCCCGTGCCCTCGGGCACGGGACCTGATCTTCTGACGTCGGTGGCGCAAGGCGGGAGCACGGGAATGAGCAGACCGGTGGGGGAGGGCAGGTTCGGCAGCCTGCTGTCCGGTGTGGCGGTGGCCCTCGGCTGTGTGCTGTTCCTGGGCGGATTCGCCTGGGGTGCGGTGGTCTACAAGCCGTACACCGTCCCGACCGACTCCATGGCGCCCACCATCGGCAAGGACGACCGGGTGCTGGCCCAGCGGATCGACGGCGATGAGGTGCGCCGCGGTGACGTGGTGGTCTTCCAGGACGCCGTCTGGGGCGCGATGCCCATGGTGAAGCGGGTGATCGGCGTCGGCGGTGACAAGGTCGTCTGCTGTGACAGGCAGGGCCGGGTGAGCGTGGACGGCACGCCGCTGGACGAGCCCTATCTGGAGAAGAAGGACCAGGGGTCCCTGACCGGCTTCTCCACCACGGTGCCCAAGGGACGGCTGTTCCTGATGGGCGACCACCGCAGCGATTCGCTCGACTCCCGGGTGCATCTCACCGACAGCAGCCACGGGGCGGTGCCCAGGAGCGCGGTCAGCGCCCGGGTCGACGCCACGGCCTGGCCGATGAGCGGCTTCGGCATGCTGGAGCGGCCGGGGACGTTCGACGGGCTGCCGGGCGGGGTCTCACAGCCGGGGCCGCTGCGGCTGATGGTGATCGCGGTGGTCAGCGGTGCCGTCCTGATCCTGGCGGGAGCGGCGTACGGGCCGATCGCCCGCCGCAGGCGCGCCGGCGCCGTGCGGCGCGAGGAGGCGCGCGGGACGGTGACGGCGAGTGGCTGACGGGGCGGCCGGACGGCCGCCGGGCACCGGCGCGGAGGAACGGCCGCTGCGGCAGGTCGCCCGGGTGGTGCTGCTGGACCCGCGGGACCGGATTCTGCTGCTGCACGGCTATGAACCGGACGATCCCTCGAAGACCTGGTGGTTCACGCCCGGCGGTGGCCTGGAGGGCGAGGAGAGCCACGAGGAGGCGGCACGGCGGGAGCTGGCCGAGGAGACCGGGATCACCGATGTCCGGCTCGGCCCGCTGCTGTGGCGGCGGACCTGCTCGTTCCCCTTCGCGGGGCGGCGCTGGGACCAGGACGAGTGGTACTTCCTGGGGCGCACCGAGCAGACCGGGACCGGGATCGGCGGGGGTCTGACGGAGCTGGAGCGGCGCAGTGTGGCCGGGCTGCGGTGGTGGACCGCGGAGGAGCTGGCGGGGGTGGAGGAACCGGTGTACCCGACCCGCCTCCCCGGACTCTTGCGTACGCTGCTCGTCGAGGGACCCCCGAGTGCACCGGTGATCCTGGAGACTGAGCGCGTCTGACGCACAATGGGGGGACGCACGGCTGAAGGGGAACATGCCATGAGCGCCGAGGACCTCGAGAAGTACGAGACCGAGATGGAGCTGAAGCTCTACCGGGAGTACCGAGATGTCGTCGGTCTGTTCAAATACGTGATCGAGACCGAGCGCCGCTTCTATCTGACCAACCAGTACGAGATGCAGGTGCACTCCGTCCAGGGTGAGGTCTTCTTCGAGGTGTCGATGGCCGACGCCTGGGTCTGGGACATGTACCGCCCGGCGCGTTTCGTGAAGCAGGTCCGGGTGCTCACGTTCAAGGATGTGAACATCGAGGAGCTCAACAAGAGCGACCTCGACCTTCCGAGTGGCTGAGTTGTCCACAGGCTGATGCCCCTCCACGGAAATCCTCCAAGATCCCACAGTGAGTGACCAAGGCGTCACAGTCGGTGCCGGAGGTGGTGCCGATGAACGCCCGAGGGGCACTGGGTCGCTACGGCGAGGATGTGGCGGTACGACGGCTGGCCGAGGCCGGGATGACCGTTCTGGAGCGCAATTGGCGGTGCCGGGACGGTGAGATCGACATCGTCGCGCTCGACGCCGGAGCGCTGGTGGTGTGCGAGGTCAAGACGCGCCGCGCGGGATCCTATGAGCATCCGATGGCGGCCGTCAGACCGGGCAAGGCCGAGCGGCTGAGGCTGCTGGCGGAGCGCTGGCTGGAGCGGCACGGGGGCCCGCCGCCGGGCGGGGTGCGGATCGATCTGGTCGGTGTGGTGCTGCCGCACCGGGGCGCGCCCGTCGTCGAGCACGTACGGGGGGTGGCCTGATGGGGTTCGCCCGCACCTGTTCGGTGGCGCTGGTCGGGGTCGAGGGCGTGGTGGTCGAGGTCCAGGCCGATCTGGAGCCCGGGGTGGCCGCCTTCACCCTGGTCGGGCTGCCCGACAAGAGCCTGGTGGAGAGCCGCGACCGGGTCCGTGCCGCCCTGGTGAACTCGGGGGCCGTCTGGCCGCAGAAGAAGCTCACGGTGGGGCTGAGCCCCGCGTCCGTCCCCAAGGGCGGCAGTGGATTCGACCTGGCGGTGGCGTGTGCGGTGCTGGGCGCGGCCGAGCGGATCGACCCACGGCAGATCGCCGATCTGATGATGATCGGGGAGCTCGGGCTGGACGGCCGGGTGCGTCCGGTGCGCGGGGTGCTGCCCGCGGTGCTCGCGGCCTCCGAGGCGGGCTATCAGCAGGTCGTCGTGCCGGAGCAGACGGCGGCCGAGGCGGCGCTCGTGCCCGGGGTCTCGGTGCTCGGGGTGCGCAGTCTGCGTCAGCTCATCGCGGTGCTGACGGATGAACCGGTGCCCGAGGAGGAGCAGGAGCCGTTCGAGCCGGGACGTCCCGATCCGCTGCTGGCGGGGCTCACCGTGCCGGGCGCGGGCATGGGCACGGGGGTGACCGCGGGGCCCGGGAGCGGGGCGGGCGGTCCCGATCTGGCCGATGTCGCCGGACAGCGGGCCGCGCGCGGCGCCCTGGAGGTCGCGGCGGCGGGAGGACACCATCTGTTCCTGACCGGACCGCCGGGCGCGGGCAAGACGATGCTGGCCGAGCGGCTTCCCGGGCTGCTGCCGCCGCTCACCCGGCAGGAGGCCCTGGAGGTCACCGCGGTCCACTCGATCGCCGGAGTGCTCCCGCCCGGCCAGCCCCTGGTGGACACCCCGCCGTACTGTGCACCGCACCATTCGGCCACCATGGCCGCCCTGGTCGGCGGGGGCAACGGCCTGCCCCGGCCCGGTGCGGTCTCGCTGGCCCACCGCGGGGTGCTCTTCCTGGACTTTAGCGATCACTAGCTGCGTGTCCGTGTCGCTCGTTGAGACGCAGTTCTGGCGCGTCCCGTAGGTCTTTAGCTGACGGTTTGCTTCTGTTCGCCCTGTACGGGACGAATCGGAAGGAATGCCTTGTGCGAAGCACGCTGGTGCTGGAAGACCTGCGAGTCCAGAAGATCAGACGGGCCGACGGCAGCTGGTCGTTCTCGATCCTCTGGCCGGACTACTCGGTCGACGAAGAAGCCGAGAGCTATCTGCGCCTCTTCGACGGCTCGGGCTCCCAGGAGACCTACGCCTACTACCTCGTCGACCACCTTCGGTGGCGCATCCGCGAGGGCCTGACCACGGAGACGATCACGATCATGGACCTCCACCGCTACCAAGGGGCGGTCGGTGCGCAAGTGCCGATGCCGTACGGGCAACCGTGGCGAGTGCCGCCGAAGCGTCCGTACAGCACGTCGGCCCTGTCGGTCTCGGCGACGGTCCTGAAGCGCTTCTACCTGCACCAGTGCGTGAGGCGGGGCATCAACGGCGAGCTGCGTGAAGCGCTGAACGTCGAGCGGCTGCCCACCCAGACGGACCGCAAGAGGGCCTTCCTGGGGCACGTGATCACCTCAGTGCCGACGAACCCGCTGGCACCACGGCAGGGAACTCGCCGCCGGCATCCGAAGATGCTGCCCGACGGTGCCCGGCCGGAGCTGATGGGGGCGGTGAACACCGCCCGCGACGAGATGGTCGTGACCTGGCTGTCCGACACGACCCTGCGGATCGGCGGCCTGACCGGCCTGCACCTGGTCGACCTGCACCTGCGCGAGAACGCGGCCTGCGGCGAGTGCAAGAGCCCGCACGTCCACGTCTGCCACCGGCGGACCAACCCCAACCGAGCCATGGCGAAGAAGAAGGAGGACTGGCACATGACCGACGGCGTGATCACCGGCGGCGAGATCTACCGGGCGAGCCCGGCCATGGTCAGCGCCTACTTCAAGTACATGACGACGGAGTACGCGAAGTACGCGACGGGGCACGGCATGCTCCTGATCCAGCTGGCAGGCCCGCGGATCGGTGAGCCGTGGACGGCGGACGCGGCCCGCGGGGTGCTGCGGCGGGCCGGAAGGCGGGCCGAGCTGCCCGGCCGCATCAAACCGCACGCGTTCAGGCACACGACAACCTCGAAGATCCTCGACGTCACG
The DNA here is from genome assembly GCF_024295805.1 of Streptomyces cucumeris. Classification (GTDB taxonomy): domain Bacteria; phylum Actinomycetota; class Actinomycetes; order Streptomycetales; family Streptomycetaceae; genus Streptomyces; species Streptomyces cucumeris. Next base: position 119,322 of record NZ_JANCLX010000013.1, on the reverse strand, counting down.
GACAACGACAGCTGGGTGGCCAAGGAGGCCGGCAACTGGGCGTCGGTGCAGACCGTCGAAGAGGTCTACGGGCACCCCGACATGCACTCCCCGAAGTTCGTCTCCGCGCTGAAGACGGTCTGGGGTGAGGAGGCGTGAGCGAGCCCGTCCGCAGGCTGCTGCCCGTTGTCACCCCGGGCCATTCACCTACCCGGACCACTGGCGACCGTCTGGAGGTCCTGCATGCCCTGATGAAGGCGCCCGGCTTCGAGGAGTTGTTCGCCCAGGACGTGATCCGCATCCCGGAACAGCACGAGGCCTACGGGTGGATCTGCAGGGTCCCTCAGTGCCGGCGTGCTCAGGAGCCGGCCTGCTCACTCTGCGCCAACCACATCATCGAGTGGCGCAAGGCCCGCGCGGCCGGCGGCACACTTGCCGACTTCATGCGCACGGCCGAGCCGTTGATGCCTGTGGCCTGGTATCAGCCCGAGGACTGCACGATCTGCCCGGACATCCCGGCCTGGGCGTCCTCGCCGCTGTGCTTCCTGCATACCCAGCGGTGGCTTCAGCGCAAGGCGCACTGGAAGCGGCGGGGCAAGGAGGGCCAGCCGGACTACGAGGCGTTCCTCGCCTCGCAGCAGCCGTTCGTGCCCTTCGGGAAGTGCCGGGTGCTGGCCTGCCCGGACCTGGCGGAGAACCCGGTTGGGCTGTGTCAGCGTCACATCCGCCGCTACCGCAAGGCCGGCTGGCCCGGTGGGGCCCGGCTGCCGCGGAGTTGGGGCCGCTGGCTGGCGGACCGCGGCAAGACGATCCCGGTCCTCTACGACGACGAGCTGGCGTTCCGGAAGTGGTGCGCGGAAGCCGACCCGGCCCACCGGATGGACGGCAAGGTGTCCCTGCTGGGGCTGAAGCCGCTGGCGAAGGCCGAGATCCAGTGGTGCATGTTCCAGCGCACCCAGATGAAGGTCGAGGGAGGCCACTGGCCTCTGCCCTGGATCCAGTATCTCGCGGACGATTGCCGGAACCTGCAGGTCAACTCGCTGGCTGACCTGGACACAGAGGCGATGCGCAACTTCCCGGCGATGGTCGCCAAGGCGATGCTCCGCATGCTGCGGATGATCTACTTCACCCGCGAGGACACCAAGGACGCCGGCTACATCGAAACCGAGCACTTCGGGGTGAAGCTCGGCAGCCACGGCGGGCAGGTCGACCTGACCGGAACCACGCAGCGCTGGCTGAGAGATCTGCTCTGGGACCAGATGGCCGACCGGCTGGTGGCCTCCCCGCCCCGCAGCTCCAGTCCCTTCGACACCAACCGGCGCGGATGCGCGGAACTCAGCGCGTTCCTGGAGGCCCACGCGCCCCAGGGCGGTCATGATCCACGGCTCCTCGACGCCAGCCACATGATCGACTTCGTTGCCGACCAGCGCCACCGCGCAGAGCACGGGCTGCCGCCCCTGGCGGGGGACCGTCGCGACCACAGGCCGCCCCAGCCGGTCAGTCAGGGCATGATCTCCGGGTATTTCAACGGGATCCGCCGGACCTTGCGCAAGGCTCTGGAGACAGGGGACTGCGAGCGGCTGGGGCTGGACAGAGCGTTCGTTCTTGCCGTTCCAACACTCCAGAGGGTGAAGCGTCGTCGTCGCCCCTATCCGGACGACGTGGCCAAGGCCGTCGCGAACGAGGCCAATCTGCAGGCCCTGGACGCCCAGGACGTCGACGACCGCGGACTGCGCGATGCCTGGGAAGCCTTGGTTCTCACTGGCCGCCGCTGCCGCGAGGTGCTGGAACTGCGGCTGGAGTGCATCAGCCGGCTCGGCGGGCTTCCGATGTTTTGGTACGACGCGACGAAGGTCGGCAACTACGACGAGGCAATCCGCATCCCCGAACGCCTCTACCAGCGCATCGAGCGGCGCCAGGCGAAGACCGTCGACCGGTTCCTCGAACGTGAGGGCCGCGTCCCGACTCCGGACGAACGCGGCGTGATCGCGCTTTTCCCGAGCAGGAACTCCAACCGCCAGCACCTCAAGGGCGTCAGCTACGGCTGGTTCAACCGCCAGTTCCGGGACTGGATCGATTCCCTCACCGACATCCATGTCGTCACCCACCAGGCCCGTCACACCCTGGCCACGAACCTGCTCAAGAACGGGGCGAACCTCACCCACGTCAAGCGCTACCTCGGCCAGGTGTCCGAGGCGATGGCCGAGCACTACGTCCACATCGCCAACACCGACCAGCGGCTCGAAGACGCCCTCAACGCGATCTGGGTCACGGGCCCCGGCGCCCCGGAACCGGGAGTGGTGCTGTCCGGCGGCGAACCGATGACCCGCGAGCAGGCCGAGGCGATGATGATCGACCTCACCCGCAGGTCCACCCCGGCCGAGGGCGGTTTCTGCACCTTCCAGGTCGTGGTCGACGGCGGCGCCTGCCCCTGGCAGCTGGACTGCCACAACTGCGAGAAGTTCGTGATGTCCGGCGCCGACCTCGTCTACTGGCACCGCAAGCGTGAGCAGTGGCGGATGCTCGCCGAACGCGCGGGCGACCCCAAGGTCGCCGACTACCTCCATCAGCTCTTCGAGCCCACCGCCCGCGCGATCGACGGCCTGGAGAAGGCCCTGGCCGCCGTCGGCCTCCTGGACGAGGCCCTCGCCCTCGACCTGCGACGGCCCCAGGACTACTTCGGCCGCGTCTGGGCCACCGCCTTCCGTGCCAACGAACTCGCGCAGCACGAGGACCACGGCGACGACTTCGACGACGAGTACGACACCGACGAGACCGAGGACCTGTCATGACCAACGGCGGCTTCAGCACGCAGATCGTTCGCCGGCAGTTGGGACACCTCTGCGTCGAGTCGAGCGAGCTCTACATCCACGCGGACACCACCGCGGCGACCGAGTATGTCGAGAGCGGCGCGATCACCGTCATCGACACGAACCGGCCGGACGACGAGGTGACGCCGTGACCTCCGGACCCGGCCAGACCGAGGCGGCCATCGCCGCCCGCCGTCAACAGACCAAGGACAAGATCACCCGTGTCGAGAAGGCGATCGGACAGCTCCGCCGCGAACGCGGACGGCTCGCAGTGCGGGCCATCGCCGACCGGGCGGACGTGTCCGCCACGTTTCTCTACGAGAACCCCGACGCCCGCGCCCTCGTCCAGCAGGCCGTCACCGACAGCAAGAGCCGGCACGACCGGCGCACCGGCGAGAAGCACGAGCAGATCGAGGCGTCCTGGCGCGAGCGGGCCCTGAACGCCGAGGCCGAACTCAGCCGGACCCAGAACGAGGTCCTGGTCCAGCGACAGCGGATCGGTGAGCTCATGGGACAGCTCCGCGACATCGACCAGATGGTCCCCGGCGAGTCCGTCCAGCAACTCACCACCGCGAACACCACCCTCAAACGCCGCCTCCAGCAGGTGACCCAGGAGCACCGCAAGCTCCAAGAACGCCTCGAAGGCGCCCGCACCAACCTCCGCTTCGCCGACAAACGTATCGCCGACCTCGAAGCCCAAGTCCTCGAACTCCAGCAGACCGTCCCGGTCGGCGCCCGGCAGTGAAGGAACCCCGCCATGTTCGTTTACCACCTCGACAAGCCCATGGACCTCTGGGCTGACGACAACGACAGCGTCCTTCCACTCACCTACTGGCTGACCGACAACGTCCAGCCAGAGAAGGCCACTTGGCTCCTGGAGGCGACACTCGCCCTGGCCGACGCGGCACCGGCCGTCCGCTGGGACGGTGACATGCGGCACCTGCCCTTCGTCGACGTCGAAGCCGAGGACACCACCGGCGAACCCGCGCTGGTCGTCATCCAGCGGGACCCCGGCGCCGACTCGTTCGTGATCAGCCGCAGACCAGTGCCTTGGGCCGAGCGGCAGAGCAACCGGTGGCACGAAACCCGCACCCGCGACATCGGCGCCACCCCCTTCGTCATCCCAGACCAGAAGATCCCCGTCGACCCGCTCGCACCCACGCCGTTCTGACCTACCGCCCGTCGACTCGACTCCGGCATCAGACAAACAGACCCCAGGGACAGAAAGGACACAGCCTTGAACACCAGCACCCTCCAACGTCACGGACACATACGCGACGTGTCACCGCAGGTCAGGCCCAACACCGACGCTTCCGTACTCCCTAAGAGCAAGGAGGCACCGGAATTCAGCGGCCGGGCCCTGGACGCGCTGCGGCAACCCCTGGAATCGGGCCATGTGGTGGTGGCCCGCTCCGGAGGCATGATGCGGATGCCCGCCCGCTTCCTGCTGATGCTGGCCGCCAACCCCTGTCCATGCGGGCGCCACGCCCTCATGGGTGAGGGCTGCGAATGCACACCCGTGATGGTGCGCCGCTATCAGGCGCGGCTGTCCGGACCGCTGCTGGACCGGGTGGATCTGCGGGTCCACGTCGAGGCGGTCACCCGGGCCGAGCTGACCGGGGCACACGGTCTGGCCGAGAGCACCGCGTCCGTCGCCGCCCGGGTGCATGGGGCCCGGGAGCGCGCCGCGGCCCGGCTGGCGGACACCCCCTGGCGGCTCAACAGCGAGGTCCCGGGCCATGAACTGCGCACCCGCTGGCAGCCCTGCTCCGGGGCGCTGCGCGAGGCCGAGCGTGACATGGAGCGCGGACTGCTCACCGCGCGGGGGCTGGACCGGGTGCTGAGGGTCGCCTGGACCGTCGCCGATCTGGCCGGACATGACCGGCCGCTGGCGTCGGACGTCGCCCAGGCGCTCCAGCTGCGCACCGGGGTCAGGCGGGGTGTGCCGGTCGGGGCGGGGGAGCGCTGATGGCCGTGCGCCCGGCCACCGGTGGTCCACCGGAGCCGGGAGCGGGGGACGGCCCTGGGGCAGGGGACGTCCCCGGTGCGGGGGACGGCTCCGGGGTGGCGGAGCCGGGAGACCGTCGGGGGGTGAGTGAGGAGGAGCGGCTGGCCCGCGCCGCACTCACCCGCCTGGTGGAACCCGGTGATACGACGGCGGGGCGCTGGCTGCGCCGGATGGGCCCGGTGGCGCTGCGCCGGGCGCTCAGCGGGCAGGGCCCGCCGCCGCCCGGGGCCGGCCGGGAACGGCTGGCCGGATGCGCACTGCGGGCCGCCGGGCTGGACCCGGCGGCGGACCTCGCCAGGGCCGCCGGGCGCGGTGGACGGTTCCTGTGCCCGGGCGACCGGGAGTGGCCCGGTCAGCTCGATGACCTCGGGGACGCTCGCCCGGTCGGGTTATGGGTGCGCGGGCCGGCCTCCTTGCGGATATGGGCGCTGCGCTCGGTCGCCCTGGTGGGTGCGCGGGCGTGCAGCGACTACGGCGCCCATGTCGCCGCGACGCTCGCCGCGGGGCTCAGCGAGCGCGGATGGGTGGTGGCCTCCGGAGCGGCGCACGGGGTGGACGGCGCGGCCCACCGCGGGGCGCTCGCGGCGGGCGGCGCCACCATCGCCGTCCTGGCCTCGGGAGTGGATGTCCCCTATCCGCGTGGTCACACCGAGTTGATCGAGCGCATCGCGGAACAGGGTCTGGTGGTCGCCGAGTTGCCGCCCGGAGCGCATCCCACCCGCAGCCGCTTCGTGCTCCGCAACCGGGTCATCGCCGCGCTGACCCGCGGCACGGTGGTGGTCGAGGCCCAGTACCGCAGCGGTTCCCTGGTCACCGCGCGCCGGGCCCGGGATCTCGGCCGTTTCACCATGGGGGTACCGGGGCCTGTCACCAGCGGGCTCTCCGCGGGAGTGCATGAACTGCTGTGCGGTGAGGCCGTGGTGGTCACCGACGCCGATGAAGTGGCCGAGCTGATCGGAGGCATCGGCGAGCTCGCCCCGGAGAAGAGGGGCCCGCTCGTCGAGCGGGACGTGCTCGATCCCGTGACGGCACGGGTGCTGGAAGCGTTGTCGGCACAGGGTGGCAACGACCTGCGGGAGGTGGCCCGGGAATCCGGGTCCGGCTGCGATGAGACCCTGAGTCGGCTCTATGAGCTGCTCGCTTTGGGATTCGTCGAACGCCGTGGCGATCGCTGGGAGTTGGTCCCTCCGGCGCGCCGGAACGGCGGTGTACGGCGAGGCGGTCCCCCGAATCGGGGCAATCGGGTGAAAGGGTTGGGGCGATGACCGTATCCGCACACCGCCGAGCCGACAGCCTTTGCATACCGCGATGGTCCGATCACGCTACGCTCACAGGGTTTCCGGCGGAAGCGCACGTCCTCACCCATGTCATGGCAGAACGGCTCAAGGCGACGAATGCCCCAGCACATCTCCGGGTCTGACCGCACGGCGCCGACCGCTGCCCACGGCGCGGTGCGGCCGGCCGCACCGTCTTCGCTCGACGAGCTGTGGCGGTCGTACAAGACCACGGGCGACGGCCGGCTGCGGGAGCAGCTGATCCTGCACTACTCGCCCCTGGTGAAATATGTGGCCGGGCGGGTCAGCGTGGGCCTGCCCTCCAATGTCGAACAGGCGGACTTCGTCTCGTCCGGCGTCTTCGGACTCATCGACGCCATCGAGAAGTTCGACCCCGAGCGGTCCATCAAGTTCGAGACCTATGCGATCACCCGGATCCGGGGCGCGATGATCGACGAACTCAGGGCGCTGGACTGGATCCCGCGCTCGGTCCGCCAGAAGGCCAGGGCGGTCGAGCGGGCCTACGCCACCCTCGAGGCGGCGCTGCGCCGCACCCCCTCGGAGGCCGAGGTGGCCGCCGAGATGGACATCGGCCTGGATGAACTGCACGGGGTCTTCAGTCAGTTGTCCCTGGCCAATGTGGTCGCCCTGGAAGAGCTGCTGCACGTCGGCGGTGAGGGCGGCGACCGGCTCAGCCTCATGGACACCCTCGAGGACACCGCCGCGGACAACCCCGTCGAGGTGGCCGAGGACCGTGAGCTGCGCAGACTGCTCGCCCGCGCCATCAACACCCTTCCCGAACGGGAGAAGACCGTGGTCACCCTCTACTACTACGAGGGGCTCACCCTCGCCGAGATCGGCCAGGTCCTCGGGGTCACGGAGAGCCGGGTCAGCCAGATCCACACCAAGTCGGTGCTCCAGCTGCGGGCCAAACTCGCCGACGTCGGACGCTGAATCGTCCCTCCACCATCGCCTCCGCGGCGGCCTTTTTCGTACAGTGGTCGGGTGCCCAGGATTCGAGCGGCCTCAGTGGCCGAGCACCGGACGATGCAGCGCGGCGCCCTGCTGGAGGCCGCCCGCTCCCTGCTGTCCGAGGGCGGTACGGAGGCGTTGACCTTCCCCGCCCTCGCCGAGCGCACGGGCCTCGCGCGGTCTTCCGTCTACGAATACTTCCGCTCCCGCGCGGCCGTGGTCGAGGAGCTGTGCGCCGTCGACTTCCCGGTCTGGGCCGCCGAGGTCGAGGCCGCCATGGAGCGGGCCGACACACCCGAAGCGAAGATCGAAGCGTATGTCCGCCGGCAGCTGGCGCTCGTCGGCGACCGCCGCCACCGGGCCGTGGTGGCCATCTCGGCCGGTGAGCTGGACGCCGGAGCCCGGGAGAAGATCCGTGCCGCGCACGGTGGGCTGATCGCCATGGTGGTCGAGGCCCTCGGCGCCCTGGGCCACCAGCAGCCCCGGCTGACGGCCATGCTCCTCCAGGGGGTCGTGGACGCGGCGGTCCGCCGTATCGAGCTCGGCGCGGCCGAGGACCCCGAGGCGATCACTGAGGCCGCGGTCGCCATGGCCCTGGACGGCGTCGCCCGCCACTGATCCGCGCGGCCGCGCGGCGGCTCGCCCGCGGACCCCGCGCCTGCGGCGTCCGTCGCCGGGCCGCAGGCGGCAGTGGGCCCAGGCGGAGGCCGCGGCCAGGAGTGTGGCCGGCAGGAGGCCGGCCCATCCGGCGGGGGAGATCGCCACGGCGTCCGGGGCGTCCGGGACGCCGAACACCGGAAGCAGACGGGACGGCCCGCCGCGCAGCATCCATGGCGGCAGGAGCGACAGCGGGTCGAGATAGCGGTCCCCACGCCGCAGCCCCCAGTGCAGACAGCCTTCCGGACAGTGGAACGGCCCCGGCCGCACCACCCCGACCACCTGTCCGGCCGCGACGCGCTCGCCCTTCTTCACCAGCGCGCGCACCGGCTCATAGGTCGTCCGCAGGGGAGGTGTGCCGGTCCCGGACAGTTCGATGGTGAGCACCTCGCGGCCCGCGACCGGACCGGCGAACGCCACGCGGCCCGCGGCCGCCGCCCGCACCCGCTGCCCCGCGCGCGCCGCGAGATCGACACCGCGGTGCCCGGCGGCCCACGGCACCGGAGGCGGCCGCCAGCCCCTCAGCACGGTGGGCCGCGCCGCTCCCGGACCGTCCACCGGCCACGCCCGCCCGCCCTCACCGTGATCATCGGCGGGCCCGTCCCGCCCCGGAGCGTGGTCGGCGGGAACCGCGCGCCCGAGCCCCTTCCCCGGCACCCGGTGCCCGGCCGGGGCGGCCCCCGAACCCGAGTCCGAATCCGCGACCGCTCCCGGCCCCGCCGCCACCCCCGGCGCCGGGCCGGAGGCGGCCGCCGCCGCGGGCCACCACATCAGGACGCACAGGGCGAGCGCCCACCACTCCACAAGCCTTCGCATGCCTCCCACCGTGTCCCGGGAACCCGGATCGGGTGGATCATGGAGCGGATCCGGGTACTACTCACTGGTTGTGGACAGCGCCGTCACCCGGCACCGCACCGGTCCCGTACACTTCTTATGGCGATCCGGGTCACCGGATCGACTTCGCACGCCCCGCCACCGGTGCCCCGATCTCCCATCGGACAGCACGGCGGCCGCGCCCCTCGGTCCTCGGACGAGCCTCTCAAGGCCCCGTCCGTGGCAGGCGCGCCGGGGCGTCAGGCGCGGCGGCCACCCGGTCACCGCGGAACCGAGTACCTCAAGGAGTACGGCCATGGCCGTCGTCACGATGCGGGAGCTGCTGGAGAGCGGCGTCCACTTCGGGCACCAGACCCGCCGCTGGAACCCGAAGATGAAGCGCTTCATCTTCACCGAGCGCAACGGCATCTACATCATCGACCTGCTCCAGTCGCTGTCGTACATCGACCGCGCCTACGAGTTCGTCAAGGAGACCGTCGCGCACGGCGGCTCCATCATGTTCGTCGGCACGAAGAAGCAGGCGCAGGAGGCCATCGCCGAGCAGGCGACCCGCGTCGGCATGCCGTACGTCAACCAGCGCTGGCTGGGCGGCATGCTCACCAACTTCTCGACCGTCTACAAGCGTCTGCAGCGCCTGAAGGAGCTCGAGCAGATCGACTTCGAGGATGTGGCCGCCTCCGGCCTCACCAAGAAGGAGCTCCTGGTCCTCTCCCGCGAGAAGGCCAAGCTGGAGAAGACCCTCGGCGGTATCCGCGAGATGCAGAAGGTGCCGAGCGCCGTCTGGATCGTGGACACCAAGAAGGAGCACATCGCCGTCGGTGAGGCGCGCAAGCTCCGGATCCCGGTCGTCGCGATCCTCGACACCAACTGCGACCCCGACGAGGTCGACTACAAGATCCCGGGCAACGACGACGCGATCCGCTCCGTCACCCTGCTCACCCGCGTGATCGCCGACGCCGTCGCCGAGGGCCTCATCGCCCGCTCCGGCGTCGCCACCGGTGACGAGAAGGCCGACAAGGCCGCGGGCGAGCCGCTGGCCGAGTGGGAGCGTGACCTGCTCGAGGGCGAGAAGAAGGCCGACGAGTCCGAGGCCGCCAAGCCGGCCGAGGCCGCCGCTGACAAGCCCGCCGAGGCTGCCGCCGAGAAGCCGGCCGAGGACGCCGCCGAGAAGCCGGCCGAGGACGCCGCCGAGAAGCCCGCCGAGGCCCCGGCCGCGGACGCCGAGCAGGGCTGATCCACGCAGACGGTGTACGACGGCGGGGGATGGTGCGCAGGCGCCGCCCCCGCCGTTCACCCGTAGAGCTTTCGACTTTCGAGAAGAGATTCACAGATCATGGCGAACTTCACCGCCGCTGACGTCAAGAAGCTCCGTGAGCTGACCGGCGCCGGCATGATGGACTGCAAGAAGGCGCTGGACGAGGCCGAGGGCAACGTCGACAAGGCCGTCGAGATCCTGCGCGTCAAGGGCCAGAAGGGCGTGGCCAAGCGCGAGAGCCGCAGCGCCGAGAACGGTGCCGTCGTCTCCCTGATCGCCGACGACAAGACCTCGGGCGTCCTGGTCGAGCTGAAGTGCGAGACCGACTTCGTGGCCAAGGGCGACAAGTTCGTCGCCGTCGCCGACGCGATCGCCGCGCACGTCGCCAAGACCTCCCCGGCCGACCTGGAGACGCTGCTCGCCTCCGAGATCGAGTCCGGCAAGACCGTCCAGGCGTTCGTGGACGAGGCCAACGCCACCCTCGGCGAGAAGATCGTCCTCGACCGCTTCGCGCAGTTCTCCGGCGGCTACGTCGCCGCGTACATGCACCGCACCAGCCCGGACCTGCCCCCGCAGGTCGGCGTCCTGGTCGAGCTGGACAAGGAGAACGCCGAGGTCGCCAAGGACATCGCGCAGCACATCGCCGCCTTCGCGCCGAAGTTCCTCAGCCGCGACGCGATCGACGCCGAGACCGTCGAGAACGAGCGCCGGGTCGCCGAGGCCACCGCTCGTGAGGAGGGCAAGCCCGAGGCCGCCCTGCCGAAGATCGTCGAGGGTCGCGTCACCGGCTTCTTCAAGGAGAACGTCCTGGTCGACCAGGCGTTCGCCAAGGACAACAAGAAGACCGTCCAGAAGGTTCTGGACGAGGCCGGTGTCTCGCTGAAGCGCTTCGCCCGTTTCCGCGTCGGCGTCTGAGCCGAGCAGCGAATGACCGGCGACCCCGATAGGGTCGTAGGCAGCCAACCGTCAACCGGTCGGCCGCAGATGTGACGAGGAGGCCATTGCCGCAGAGGTCGTACCAGGACCGTCCGGCAATGGCCTTCTTCGTATGTGCACGAGGAGATCTCCAATGAATCACGGCGCGGACGCCAAACAGGCCGCCGACGACAAGCACGCGCGCGGCACAGCCCCACATGGCCGGTTCCTGCTGAAGCTGTCCGGCGAGGCGTTCGCCGGAGGCGGGGGACTCGGTGTCGACCCCGATGTCGTGCACGCCATCGCGCGCGAGGTGGCCGCCGTGGTCCGGGACGGCGCGGAGATCGCGATCGTCATCGGCGGCGGCAACTTCTTCCGCGGGGCGGAGCTCCAGCAGCGCGGGATGGACCGGGCGCGCTCGGACTACATGGGCATGCTCGGCACGGTCATGAACTGCCTGGCGCTCCAGGACTTCCTGGAGAAGGAGGGCATCGACTCCCGGGTCCAGACCGCCATCACCATGGGCCAGGTCGCGGAGCCGTACATTCCGCTGCGGGCGGTGCGCCACCTGGAGAAGGGGCGCGTGGTCATCTTCGGCGCGGGCATGGGCATGCCGTACTTCTCCACGGACACCACCGCCGCCCAGCGCGCCCTGGAGATCGACGCCGAGGCCCTGCTGATGGGCAAGAACGGGGTCGACGGGGTCTATGACTCCGACCCGGCCCGCAACCCGGACGCGGTGAAGTTCGACGCGCTGGAGTACGGCGAGGTGATCACCCGCGACCTCAAGGTCGCCGACGCCACCGCGATCACCCTGTGCCGCGACAACAAGCTGCCGATCCTGGTGTTCGAACTCCTTGCCGAGGGCAACATCGCGCGTGCGGTGAAGGGTGAGAAGATCGGCACGCTCGTGAGTGACCAGGGCTCCCGGGCCTGACGGCTCGAACGGGGGATGGACAACGGCCTGCCGGTCGGACACCGTGCAGGAGAAGACGCACGCAGGGGCGAGGCTCTGCCTACGGATAACACCAGGAGCAAGTGGTGATCGAAGAGATCCTCCTCGAGGCCGAGGAGAAGATGGAGAAGGCCGTTGTGGTCGCCAAGGAGGACTTCGCCGCGATCCGCACCGGGCGTGCGCACCCGGCGATGTTCAACAAGATCGTGGCGGACTACTACGGTGCGCTGACGCCGATCAACCAGCTGGCGTCGTTCTCGGTGCCGGAGCCGCGGATGGCCGTGGTGACCCCGTTCGACAAGAGCGCGCTGCGCAATATCGAGCAGGCGATCCGTGACTCCGACCTGGGCGTCAACCCCAGCAACGACGGCAATATCATCCGGGTGGTGTTCCCGGAGCTCACCGAGCAGCGCCGCAAGGAGTTCATCAAGGTCGCCAAGGGCAAGGGCGAGGACGCGAAGATCTCGATCCGCAGCGTCCGCCGCAAGGCCAAGGAGTCCATCGACAAGCTGATCAAGGACGGCGAGGTCGGCGAGGACGAGGGCCGGCGCGCCGAGAAGGAGCTCGACGACACCACCGCGAAGTACGTCGCGCAGGTGGATGAGCTGCTCAAGCACAAGGAAGCCGAGCTGCTCGAGGTCTGATGAACGACTCTTCCTGGGGGGCCCCGCCGCGCGCCGGACTCCGGGCACCCGCCGATCAGGGCACCTCCCCCGGCTACGGCTGGGAGGTGCCCCCTTCTTCGGCGGGTCCCGTGCACGAGGTGGGCGAAGCGGCGCACACTCGCCCCATGCCCACCGTGCCGCACGCAGGCGGCGAACCCGGCGATGCCGCCGACCGTGACCGGGGGGCCGCCGGACCGGGCGGTCCTCTCTTCCGCGACGAGCGGGAGCGGCGGCCCGGCCCCGGGCAGCCCGCCGGGCGTCCTCCGACGCCTTCCGACCCCGCACCCGATCCGGCGCGCTCCGACGACGCCGCGCGGAGCACCGGTGGCGGGCAGGCGAAGAAGAAGAGCGCGGGCCGGAACCTGCGTGCCGCGATAGGGGTGGGCGTCGGCCTCGGTGTGGTCATCGTGGCCTCGCTCTTCATCTACAAGCCGGTGTTCATCGGCGTCATAGCGGTCGCCGTGGTCGTCGGGCTCTGGGAGCTGACCTCACGGCTGGCCGAGCGCAAGGACATCCGGGTGCCGCTCGCGCCGCTCGCCGTCGGCGGCGTCGCCATGGTCGTCGCGGGATATGTGCGCGGCGCCCAGGGCGCCTGGGTGGCGGTGGCGCTCACGGCCCTCGCGGTGCTGGTGTGGCGGATGACCGAACCGCCGGACAACTACCTCCGGGACGTCACGGCCGGTGTCTTCGCCGCCTTCTACGTACCGTTCCTGGCCACCTTCGTGGCCCTCATGCTCGACACCGACGACGGTGCGTGGCGGGTGCTCACCTTCCTGCTGCTGACCGTGGTGAGCGACACCGGCGCCTACGCGGTCGGCTGGCGCTTCGGCAAGCATCCGCTCGCGCCGCGGATCAGCCCGGGGAAGACCCGTGAGGGGCTGATGGGCGCGGTGGCGTTCGCCATGGTCGCGGGCGCGCTGTGCATGCAGTTCCTGATCGACGGCGGCGCGTGGTGGCAGGGGCTGCTGCTCGGCCTGGCCGTCGCGGTCAGCGCGACCCTCGGTGACCTCGGTGAATCCATGATCAAGCGCGATCTGGGCATCAAGGACATGGGCAAGCTGCTGCCCGGCCACGGCGGGATCATGGACCGGCTGGATTCGCTGCTGCCCACCGCGCCGGTGGTGTGGCTGCTGCTGGTGATCTTCGTCGGCGGAGGCTGACCGCCCCCGCCGAGCGGCCCCGCGCCCCGGGCGGCGCGGGGCCCTTCGTACGTCTGCGACACTGGGTGAACCATGCCTAAGCCCGGAGAACTCACTTTCGTCGCGCCGCGCGGGGCCAAGAAGCCCCCGCGGCACCTTGCCGACCTCACCCCCGCCGAGCGCCGCGAGGCCGTCTCCGCCCTGGGGGAGAAGCCCTTCCGGGCCGGTCAGGTGTCGCGCCACTACTTCGCGCGGTACACCGACGATCCGGCCCAGTGGACGGACATCCCCGCCGCCTCGCGCGAGAAGCTGGCCGGGGAGCTGCTCCCGGAGCTGATGAGCGTGGTGCGTCACATCAGCTGTGACGACGACACGACCCGCAAGACCCTGTGGCGGCTGTTCGACGGCACGCTGGTGGAGTCCGTGCTGATGCGCTACCCGGACCGGGTCACCATGTGCATCAGCTCACAGGCGGGCTGCGGGATGAACTGCCCGTTCTGCGCCACCGGCCAGGCGGGTCTGGACCGCAATCTGTCCACCGCCGAGATCGTGCACCAGATCGTCGACGGGATGCGGGCCCTGCGGGACGGCGAGATCCCCGGCGGTCCGGCCCGGCTGTCCAACATCGTCTTCATGGGCATGGGCGAGCCGCTGGCCAACTACAACCGGGTGGTCGGTGCCATCCGCAGGCTCACCGACCCCGAGCCGGACGGTCTTGGGCTGTCCCAGCGCGGGATCACCGTCTCCACCGTCGGACTGGTTCCGGCGATGCTGCGCTTCGCCGACGAGGGCTTCAAGTGCCGGCTCGCGGTCTCCCTGCACGCCCCCGACGACGAGCTGCGCGACACCCTCGTTCCGGTCAACACCCGCTGGAAGGTCCGCGAGGTCCTGGACGCCGCGTGGGAGTACGCGGAGAAGTCCGGCCGCCGGATCTCCATCGAGTACGCCCTGATCAAGGACATCAACGACCAGGCGTGGCGGGCCGATCTGCTCGGGCGGCTGCTCAAGAACCGCCGGGTGCACGTCAACCTCATCCCGCTCAACCCCACGCCCGGCTCCCAGTGGACGGCCTCCCGCCCCGAGGACGAGAAGGCGTTCGTGGCGGCCCTGGAAGCGCACGGTGTGCCGGTGACCGTCCGGGACACCCGGGGGCAGGAGATCGACGGAGCCTGCGGGCAGCTGGCGGCCACGGAGCGCTGAACGGCGGCTGATACGGTGCCTTCGCGAAACATCGCACCGTCGTACAAATGAACATTCCGACAGGGGAGCGCCCAGGGCGCTGAGAGTGCGGCACGGCCGCAGACCCTCGGACCTGATCCGGGTCATACCGGCGTAGGGAGTCAGCATCAGCATGAACAGCCACCTCCGGCGTGCCATCGGCACGGCCCTCCTCGGTTCGCTCGGACTCATAGCCCTCGCGGGCTGCGGTGAGGACTCCGGGGGCCCCGGCGGCGCCGACTCCAAGACCGTCACCCTGGTCTCGCACAACTCCTTCGCGGTGTCCAAGGCGGTGCTCGCGGAGTTCACCGAGAAGACCGGCTACAAGGTGCGCAGACAGACCGGCGGCGACGCGGGCTCGGCCGTCAACCAGGCCATCCTGTCCAAGGACCACCCGCAGGGCGATGTCTTCTTCGGTGTCGACAACACCCTGCTCTCCCGCGCCCTCGACCATGACCTGTTCACGCCGTACCGGGCCAAGGACCTGGACAGGGTCCCGGCCGAGTTCCAACTCGACGCCGGTGAGCACCGCGTCACCCCGGTCGACTACGGCGACATCTGCGTCAACTACGACCGCGCGTACTTCGCCGACAAGAAGCTGGCGCCGCCGCGGACCTTCGCGGACCTCACCAAGCCCGCCTACAAGAACCTGCTGGTCACCGAGAACGCGGCCACGTCCTCCCCCGGTCTCGGCTTCCTGCTCGGCACCGCCGCCCGGTACGGCGACGAGGGCTGGAAGGGCTACTGGAAGAAGCTGCGGGCCAACGGGGTCGAGGTCGTCGACGGCTGGGAGCAGGCGTACTTCGACCGCTTCTCCGGCGGCGGCAAGGGCGACAAGCCGCTCGTCGTCTCCTACGCCTCCAGCCCGCCCGCGGGGGTGGCGGACCTCAAGACCAAGCCCGCCAAGGCTCCGACCGGAGTGGCCACGGGAACCTGTTTCCGGCAGGTGGAATTCGCCGGGCTGCTGAACGGCGCGTCCAACACCAAGGGCGGCAAGGCGCTGCTGGACTTCCTGCTGAGCAAGCGGTTCCAGGCGGACGTCCCGCTGAGCATGTACGTCAACCCGGCGCGCGAGGACGTCAAGCTGCCGGAGCTCTTCACCCGGTACGGGGTCGAGATCGCCGACCCGGCGACCCTCTCCCCGCAGAAGATCTCCAAGAACCGTGAGCCGTGGGTCAAGGCATGGTCCTCGCTCGTCCTGTAGGAACCGCCTCCGAGAAGACCACCGGGGACACCGGGAGCACCGGGGCCGCCGGGGAGGCCCGGGAGGTCGGGCCGCCGCGCGATCCGCGCGGTGCGGCGCTGCGGCTGGCCCTGATGGCCGTGCCCCTCGCCTTCTTCGGGATCTTCTTCGCCTATCCGGTGGCCGCCATCGTCACCCGGGGCCTGCGCACCGACGGCCGGTGGCGGTTCGGCCGGATCCCGGAGGTGGTGAGCGACCCGGCCGTGGTGGACGTCCTGTGGTTCACCGCCTGGCAGGCCGCCGCCTCCACCGCCCTCACCCTGCTGATCGCCCTGCCCGGCGCGTATGTCTTCGCCCGCTTCGCCTTCCCGGGCAAGGGGCTGCTGCGCGCCGTCGTCACGGTGCCGTTCGTCCTGCCGACCGTCGTCGTGGGCTCCGCCTTCCTGGCGCTGCTGGGCCGCGGCGGACTGCTGGACGAGCTGTGGGGGGTGCGGCTGGACACCTCGGTCTGGGCGATCCTCCTCGCCCATGTCTTCTTCAACTACGCCGTGGTGGTACGGACCGTGGGCGGGCTGTGGGCCCAGCTCGACCCGCGCCAGGAGGAGGCCGCGCGGATGCTCGGCGCGAGCCGTCTGAGCGCATGGCGGCGGGTCACCCTGCCCGCGCTGGCGCCCGCCGTGGCCGCCGCCGCCCTGATGGTCTTCCTCTTCACCTTCACCTCCTTCGGGGTGGTGCAGATCCTCGGCGGCCCGCACTACGCCACCTTGGAGGTGGCGATCTACCGGGAGACGGCGCAGCTTCTCGACCTGCCGACCGCGGCCGTGCTCAGCCTCGTCCAGTTCGCCGCGGTCGGCGGCGTCCTGGCCCTGCACGCGTGGACCGTACGGCGCCGGGAGGGCGCGCTGCGGCTGGTCGATCCGGCCCGCACCGCCCGCCGCCCCCAGGGCCCGGCGCAGTGGGCACTGCTGGGAAGCGTGCTCGCGGTCGCCGCGCTGCTGATCCTGACCCCGCTCGCGGTGCTGGTGGAACGCTCGCTCAACGGGCCCGACGGCTACGGGTTCGACTCCTACCGCGCGCTCCAGTCGGCGGCCGACAGCGGCGGCACGTTCTTCGTGGCCCCCCTGGAGGCCGTCGGGAACTCCCTGCGGTACGCGGCCGTCGCCACCGTCATCGCCCTGGTCGTGGGCGGCCTCGCGGCCGCCGCCCTCACCCGGCGGGCGGGCAGGCTGGTGCGGGGCTTCGACGCGCTGCTGATGCTGCCGCTGGGCACCTCGGCCGTCACCGTCGGCTTCGGTTTCCTCATCGCCCTGGACGAACCGCCACTGGATCTGCGCGCCTCCTGGATGCTGGTGCCGCTGGCACAGGCCCTGGTGGGCGTGCCGTTCGTGGTGCGGACCATGCTGCCGGTGCTGCGGGCGGTGGACCACCGGCTGCGCGAGGCGGCGGCCGTGCTGGGCGCCTCCCCGCTGCGCGTCTGGCGGGAGGTGGACCTGCCGCTGGTGGGACGGGCGCTGGCGGTGGCGGCGGGCTTCGCGTTCGCGGTGTCGCTGGGCGAGTTCGGGGCGACGGTGTTCATCTCCCGGCCCGACCACCCGACCCTGCCGGTGGCCGTCGCCCGCTTCCTGGGCCGCGCCGGTGAACTCAGCTACGGCCAGGCGATGGCCCTGAGCACGATCCTCATGCTGGTCTGCGCCGCGTCCCTGGTGGCGCTGGAACGCATCCGCACCGACCGTTCCGGGGAGTTCTGAATGGCACTGCTGCGCTGTGACGGGGTGTCGGTCAGGTTCGGCCGTCATGACGCCCTGGACGCCGTGGACCTGGCGGTCGCCGAGCACGAGACGGTGTGTGTGCTCGGACCGAGCGGCAGCGGCAAGTCCACCCTGCTGCGGGTGGTGGCCGGGCTCCAGCGCGCCGACGCGGGACGGGTGTGGCTCGCGGACCGCGACCAGACCGGCGTCCCCGCGCACCGGCGCGGCGTGGGCCTGATGTTCCAGGACCACCAGCTCTTCCCGCAGCGCGATGTGGGCGGCAATGTCGCCTTCGGGCTGCGGATGCGCCGGACCGGGCGTACGGAGACCGAGCGCACCGTCGCCGAACTGCTGGACCTGGTCGGGCTGCCCGGCGCCCAGCGGCGCGCCGTCGACTCGCTGTCCGGCGGTGAGCAGCAGCGGGTGGCGCTGGCCCGGGCCCTGGCCCCGCGGCCCCGGCTGCTGATGCTCGACGAGCCGCTGGGCCAGCTCGACCGCGGGCTGCGCGAGCGGCTGGTGGTCGAACTGCGCGAGCTCTTCGGCCGGTTGGGGACCACCGTGCTCGCGGTCACCCATGACCAGGGGGAGGCGTTCGCGCTGGCCGACCGGGTGGTGGTGATGGACCGCGGCCGGATCGCGCAGAGCGGCACCCCGCTGGAGGTGTGGCAGCGGCCCGTGAGCGAGTTCGTCGCCCGCTTCCTCGGCTTCGACAACGTGGTCGGGGCGACCGTGCGGGACGGTGTCGCCGAAACCCCCTGGGGCAGGCTGCCGGTACCGCCCGGCACCCGGCCCGGAGCGTGCCGGCTGCTGGTCCGCCCCGCGGGGGTGCGGCTGACCGGGCCCCGGGAGGGGCTGGAGTGCACGGTGGCCGCGCGCACCTTCCGCGGGGACCACGTGGCGCTCGTCCTCCGGCCGTCGGACAGCGACGCCCCCCGCCTGGAGGCGTCGTGCGCGCTGCGCGACGCCCCCGGGACGGGGGAGCGGGTCGGGGCCGCCTTCGAGGCGGCGGAGGTCGTGGTGCTGGAGCGGGACGGCTGACGCCCGCCCAGCCCGTCAGCCCCGCCCAGCCCCTCAGCCCCGCAGTGCCGCCAGTGCGTCCGGCGCCTCGTCCACCGAATCCACCAGCGCGATGCGGGACTTCATCGGCCGGCCCTCCGCGAGGGCTTCCAGCAGCGGCCACGTCGGCAGCCGCCGTGTCCAGTGGTCGCGGTCCACGAGCACCATCGGGGTCGGCTCACCGCGCGACTCGTAGTAGTTCGGCGTGGCGTTGTCGAAGATCTCCTGAACGGTCCCCGCCGCGCCCGGCAGGAAGACCACGCCCGCGGTGGACCGTGCCAGCAGGCCGTCCTCACGGGTGGCGTTGGCGAAGTACTTCGCGATGTGCGAGGCGAACGCGTTCGGCGGCTCATGGCCGTAGAACCAGGTGGGGATGCCGACCGAGGTGCCGCCCTCCGGCCAGCGCTCCCGCACCGCGAACGCCATCTCGGCCCAGCCGCCGATGGACGGGCTGAACGACGGTGCCTTGGCGAGGAGTTCCAGCGCCTCGTCCAGCATCGGATCGGCGAACGGCGCCGCGTAGGCACCCAGGTTGGCCGCCTCCATGGCGCCCGGACCGCCGCCGGTGGCGACCGTCAGCCCCGCCCGGGCCAGGGTGCGGCCGAGCCGGGCGGCGCCCGCGAAGCCGTCCGATCCGCGCTCCAGCGCGTGGCCGCCCATCACGCCCACCACCGGGGTGCCGACGAGGAGTTCGTCGAGGGCGTCGGAGACCGCGTCGTCATGGACGGCGCGCAGCATCGAACCGAAGATGTCGCCGTCCGCCTTGGTCCGCTGGAACCAGGTGTAGGCCAGCGCGTCCGGCGTGCCCTCGTAGCCCTCCGCGGCCAGGCCCTCGAACAGCTCCGCCGCGGAGTAGAGCGTGCCGCGGTACGGATCGAACGGCAGGTCCGGCACCGGCGGAAAGACCAGCGCGCCCCCGGCCCGCACCTTCGCCGCGGCCTCGGGGTCCATCGGACAGCCCAGGAAGACGGCCTCGGCGCTCTTGGTGGAGAGCAGCGCGGAGGTACGGTCCGTCAGATCGACGGACTGGACCCGGAAACCGGCCAGCGTGCCGCGTGCCACGACCCGGTCGAACTCCTCGAGGGATTCGATCTCCCGGTCGGGCGCGGTGGAGGAAGCGTCATCGGTCTGCATCGCGACATGCTAATCACACCGCGCCGGACCGTCTGCTTCCGCGATCACACCCCCGCCCCAGCGGTGCCACCGGTCTCACTGGCTCATCGGCATCGTGGTGAGATGCGCCACCGCCCACGTCAGCGGGGACAGCAGCGCCACCAGGGCCGCCGCGCGCACCGCGGCGGCGCCCCGCAGCAGCCGGGACGGCGCGCCCAGACGCAGCAGGGCGTCGGTGGTGCGCCGCCGCGCCGCCCGCGCCTCCAGCGCCGCCGTGACGGTGGTGGCCAGTGCGCACACCACGACCAGCGCCGCTCCCAGGACGGTGAGCGGGCCGAGCAACTGGTCCCCAGAGCGCCCGGATCCGGTGCCGTCCAGCCGCGCCACGGCGTACCCGGAGGCGGCGATCGCGCACAGCACCCCGACCGGGCGGCCGAGCAGCCCGGCCTCCTGCTGGAGGACCCGCCCCGCCAGCAGCCGCAGCGCGCCCGGCCGCCCCACGGCCAGCAGCCAGCCGCACAGATGGGTCAGCCCCGGTCCGGCCAGCACCAGTCCGGCCATGGTCAGCGCCCAGCCGCCCACCACTCCGGGCGGGGTGTCGCCGAGCCGTCCCGGCAGGTGGAACAGGGCGTCATGACGGGGTGCCGCGCCGCTGCCCGCGTACGCCTCCAGCGCCAGCCCGGCCGCCGTCAGGGCGATGCCCCACGGCAGACCGGAGGTCGAGCGGTCCGGGAGGGGCCCGACCGGGCCGGTGGCGACCGGCGGCACGGTGCTCCGCCGGGCCTCGGCGGCGGTCCGCCGGTCACCGGGCTGCCGCGGCCACAGCACCGCCGCGCACACCGCGCCCGCGACCACCGGGACCAGCGCCACCAGGATGATCGCCCCGGCCAGCGGCAGCGGCCGCCCGGCGCCGAGCGCCCGGTCCGCGGCGCCGCTGCCCGCCCACTCCAGCCAGGAACCGCCGAGCCCGCCCCGCAGATGCAGGAAGGCCAGCAGGGCGAGACCGGATCCGGCCGCGCAGGACAACGTCGCGCCGGTGGCCGCGAGCAGCGCCGAGCGGGCCGGGCCGAGGCCGGCCGCGGAGAGTCCGGACGGCGGGCGGCTGATCGGATCGGCACGCGCGACGGCCACCGTCAGATGGACGGTGGCGGCCAGCGGCACCAGGCACCACAGCAGCCGTGCCACCCCGCCCCGGGGATCGGTGGGATGGCCGGCCGCGAACCCGAGCGCGCTCAGCAGCAGGAAGCCGGTGCCCGCGGCGGCGAGGACGACCAGCGCCCTGCGCAGCAGGACGGCCGGACGGGAACCGCGGGCTAGGCGGAGACTGAGCACGCCGCCCTGCCCTCCTCCTCGGAGGCGGGCGACGAGCCCGCCCGGCGGCCGTCCACCAGGGCGACCGTGCGGTCGGCGAGGGTGGCCACCTCCTCGTCCTGGGTGGCCAGCACCACGGTGATGCCGAGGGAGCGCGCCGCCGAGGTGAGGGTGCGCAGCACCTGGCCGCGGTCGGCGCGGTGCAGCGGCGCGGTGGGCTCGTCCGCGAAGAGCACCGAGGGGGTGGCGGCCAGCGCACGGGCGATGGCGATCCGCTGGCGCTGGGCCTGCACCAGTCCGGCCGGGCGGATCCGGGCGCACTCGCCGACGTCCAGCCGGTCCAGCCATTCGAGGGCGGCGCTCTTGGCGGTGCGCCGGGCGGTGCCGCTCAGCAGCAGCGGCAGCGCCGCGTTCTCCCAGGCGGTCAGCTCGGGGACGAGATGAGGCTCGGTGCCGATCCAGCCGAAGCGCGCACCGCGCAGCCGCTCGCGGTCCAGCGCGGGGAGGCGGTGCACGGCGACCTCGCCGAACCACACCTCGCCGTGGTCCGGGACGAGCTGGCCCGACAGACACCGCAGCAGGGTGGTCTTCCCGCAGCCGCGCGGGCCGGTGACCCCCAGGATCTCCCCCTCCCGCGCGCCGACGGAGACACCGAGGAGGGCGGGCGAACCGCCGTAGGCGTACGACAGGGTGCGTGCCCGGAGCACATCATCGTTGTCCGGCGGAGCCACCATCCAGAGCACCTCGCCTTACCTGCGATCGTCCCGTTCCCCCGGTTGGGTGAACGAGCGCGGAGCCAATGGGTCACTGGCACGGTAAGGACAGGACAGGAGGGCCGCGCCTTAGGCTCGGCGCCGGGCGGGGCCCATTTCCTCCGATCAGCCCTGGTCCGCGAGGTGGGTGGGGGCGAACATACGCAGCTGTGCGGGCAGCACCACGACCGACGGTCCGGGGGCGGCCAGCGCGGCGCCCAGGTCCCCGGCCAGCCGCCCGGCTGTGGTACGGACCGCGGGGACGCCGAACGACTCGGCGAGGGCGACGAAGTCGGGGCGGGCCAGCTCGGTGCCGGTCGCCTCGCCGAAGGCGTCCTCCATATAGGCGCGCAGGATGCCGTAGCCGCCGTCGTCCACGATCAGCCAGGTGACGGGCAGCCCGTACTGACGGGCCGTGGCCAGCTCCGCGATCGAGTACATGGCCCCGCCGTCGCCGGAGACCGCCAGCACCGGGCGGGTGCGGTCCGCGGCGGCGGCGCCCAGGGCGGCGGGGAAGCCGTAGCCGAGGCCGCCCGCGCCCTGGGCCGAGTGCAGGGCGCCCGCGCGCGGGTCGAACGCGGACCACGCCCAGTAGGCGAGGATCGTCATGTCCCAGAAGCTGGGGGAGTCGTCGGGCAGCGCCTCCCGGACCGCCGCCAGGACCCCCTGCTCCAGCTCCAGGCCCTGGCCGTCGATCCGCTCCCGCACCCGGGCCAGCAGGTCCGCCGCGGCCTTCGCGCCGGTCCCGGCGGGGCGGGCGGGTACCGCGTCGGCCAGGGCGGCCAGCGCCGCGCGGGCGTCGGCGTGGATGCCGAGTGCCGGGTGGTTGGACTCCAGCTTGCCGAGGTCGGCCTCGATCTGCACCAGACGGCCGCGGGGGCGGAACGTGTGGTAGTTGGAGGAGAGTTCACCGAGTCCGGAGCCGACGACCAGCAGCACATCGACGTCCTCCAGGAGCGTGGTGGTGTGCCGGTCCTCCAGCCAGGACTGGAGGGACAGCGGATGGTCCCAGGGGAAGGCGCCCTTGCCCCCGAAGGTGGTGGCCACCGGCGCGTCCAGCCGTTCGGCCAGCGCCCGCAGCTCCTCCCGCGCCCCGGAGCGCACCACCCCGCCCCCGGCCAGGATCACCGGCCGCTCGGCGCCCCGCAGCAACTCCGCGGTGTGCTCGATCAGTTCGGGGCGGGGCGGCAGCGGCCGGGGCTCGGCCCGCAGCGCGCTCACCGGCGGAACGGCCACCGGCGCCAGCAGCACGTCCTGCGGGATCTCCAGCCACACCGGACCGGCGGGCGCCTCCAGCGCGGATGTCCATGCGGCCGCCAGCGCCGAGGGGATCTGGGAGGCCGTGCGGACGGTGTGCACGGACTTCACCACATCGCGGAACGACGCCTGCTGATCGGTCAGTTCATGCAGATATCCCTTGCGTCCGCCACCCAGCCCGGCGGTCGGCACCTGGCTGCCGATCGCCAGGACCGGTGCGGAGGCCGCGGCCGCCTCCTGGAGCGCGGCGAGCGTCATCAGCGCGCCCGGTCCGGTGGACACCAGCAGCGGTGCGACCGACCCGGTGACCCGGGCGAACGCGTCGGCGGCGAAGCCCGCGTTGTTCTCCACCCGCAGCCCCACGTACCCGAGCCCCGAGCGGCGCAGCGCGTCGAAGGCGCCGAGCGCGTGCTGCCCGGGAAGCCCGAAGACGGTGGTCGCGCCGAGCGCGGTGAGGGATTCCACGACGAGATCGCCGCCGTGACGCATCCGCGGTGCGGTGTGCATGGGAGGGAACTGCCTTTCGGGAAGGAGACAACAGAGGGGGGACGGGTCAGACGGTGGCCGGGGCCGGGGGCTCGTCGGCGGGCGCGGACTCCCCGGCCAGCCTGCGGCGCCAGGCGTCGAGCACCGCCGCGTCCGTCGGCCTGGTGGCGAGGCTGACGACCACATAGGCGGCGAGGGAGGCCAGCAGACCGCCGTAGATGGGCTCGTTGGCGAGGATGCCCTTCCACGCCATCAGCCCGATCACGGTGACACCGCCGACCCCGACCGAGGCCAGCGCGCCCGCGCCGGTGCCCCGCTTCCACAGCAGCCCGCCCAGGATCGGCACCAGCAACCCGCCGACCAGGAGGTTGTACGCCACCGTCAGCGCCTCGACCACGTTGTTCAGGGCGATCGCGATACCGACCACCGCGACTCCCATGACGAGGATGAACAGCCGGTTGCCCGCCACCTCGTCATGCGGACCGCCGCCGGTGCGCAGGGTGCGTCCGCGCAGCCGTGCCCAGATGTCGTTGTTGGCGACCGTGGCGCAGGCGATGAGCGCGCCCGAGGAGGTGGACATCACCGCGGACAGCGCCGCGGCCAGCACCAGCCCCTTCACCCCCACCGGCAGGGCGTCCTCCACGATGGTCGCGAACGCGTCGTCGGGCGAACCGAGTTCGGGGTAGAGCACCTTCGCCGCCGTGCCGATGACGGCGCCTGCGACGGCGTAGGCCAGGCAGTACGTCCCGGCCGCGGTGCCGCCGCGCCGGGCCACCCGGTCGTCGCGGGCGGTGAAGACGCGCTGCCAGATGTCCTGGCCGATGAGCATGCCGAAGGAGTAGATCAGCACATAGGTGAAGACCGTCTGCGCGCCGATGCCCATGGGGGAGAAGTACCCGTCCGGCAGTTCGTCCCGCATCGCGCCGA
Source organism: Streptomyces cucumeris (assembly GCF_024295805.1). GTDB lineage: Bacteria > Actinomycetota > Actinomycetes > Streptomycetales > Streptomycetaceae > Streptomyces > Streptomyces cucumeris. The sequence goes on along the minus strand of NZ_JANCLX010000013.1, from coordinate 94,808 downwards.
AGCCGCCCGCCTTGACCACGGCGATGGGCAGCAGCAGAAGCAGCACACCCACCGTCTTGACCACGAACTGCACCATGTCGGTGAGGGTGATGGACCACATCCCGCCGAGCGTGGAGTAGCAGATCACGATCGCCCCGCCGAGCACGATCGCGACCGTGCGGTCCAGGCCGAAGATCACGTCGAAGATGGTGGCGTAGGCGATGGTCGAGGTGACCGCCAGCATCAGGGTGTAGGCCCACATGACGATGCCGGAGATCAGCCCGGACGAGCCGCCGTAGCGCAGGTCCAGCATCTGGCTGACCGTGTAGACCTTCAGCCGCGCGATCCGCGCCGAGAAGAAGACGGACAGCGCCAGCAGACCGAGGCCGATGGTCAGCACCATCCAGGCACCGGACAGCCCGTACTGGTAGCCCAGGCCCACCCCGCCGATCGTGGACGCGCCGCCCAGGACGATCGCCGCCATGGTGCCGGAGTACATGACCGGGCCCAGACGGCGGCCCGCGACCAGGAAGTCGCTGGTGGAGGTGGTGCGGCGCATCCCCCACCAGCCGAGCGCGAGCATGCCCGCGAGATAGATGACGATCACCGTGTAGTCGACAGCGCTCATGGGTGCTCCTCGGTCCGGCGCGGGGCCGGGATAGCGGGGGGAGACGGGGCGGGGACGGAGAGGGATCCGCGGGGGTGAGGCGGATCGCGCTGTGGGGAGTGACCGAGACCCTAGGTGTCGCCGGGGCGGCCGGGAAGTGTACGTTTCCTCCACTCCCGGCCGTCGGGGTGTAGGAACCATCCAGCCACATCATCGGGGAGGCCCCCTGGTGCGGAACGACCGCGTACCCCCCACCGCCCCCGTCCCGCTCTCCGCCCTGCTCGCCCACCCCGCGCTCGGACTGCGCCAGGTCGCGGGCCCGCGCGGGACGGAGACCTGGGTGTACCTGGTGCACACCAGCGAGATGGAGGACCCCGTGCCGTATCTGCTCGGCGGGGAGCTGCTGCTCAGCGCCGGGGTGCACACCCCGGCCCAGGAGGGCACCGCCGACGCGTGGGACCGCTATGTCGCCCGCACGGTCCAGGCGGGCGCGGCGGCGCTCGGCTTCGGGATCGCGCCGGTGCACCAGACGGTGCCACGGGCGCTGGCCGAGGCGTGCGACCGGCACGGGCTGCCGCTGGTGGAAGTGGCGCGGGAGACCACGTTCACGGCCGTCGCCAGCGCGGTGTGGGACGCCATGGCCGAGCGCCGCCACCACGAGCTGCGCCGGATCACCGAGGCGCAGCAGTCCCTCGCCACGGCCGCCGCCCGTCCGCACCCCGTCCCCGCCGTACTGCGCCGCCTCAGCCGCCACCTGGGCGTCTGGGCGGTCCTGCACGGCCCGGACGGCGCCGAACTGGCCGACGAGGGGCCGCGTCCGCCGCTCCCGGCCCGTACCGCGCTGGGCGCGCTCGCCGCCCGGCTGCGGCCCGGGCTGTCCTCGGCCGCGGACACCGCGCCGGACGCGGACGGCGCCCCGCTGCACCTGAGCGCCTACGGTCTGGGGCACGCGGAACGGCGGCTCGCGCTCGGGGTGTGCGCTCCGCGCCGTGACGCGGCGGACGGGGCGAACGGGGCCGTCATCGGACTCGCCGTCGTCCTGCTCGCACTGCTCACCGGGCGCCGGACCGCCGGCGCCGAGACCGACCGGACCGCGGCCCTGGTGCGGCTGCTGCTCGGCGCCGCCCCCGACGAGGTCGCGGGGCTGGTCCGGAGTTCCCTGACGGGCGCGGGGGAGGAGTCCGCCGGGGCGGCGGACGGGGGCACATGGACGGTCGTCCGCGGCCGGCGCCGGGGCCGCGCGGGCGACGGCGGTCCGCGCCCGCTGGCCGCCGCGGCGCTTGCGGCGGGGCTCGGCACACCACTGGTCGACCTGACCGGGGACGAGCTGTACGCCCTGGTCCCCGGCGACGGGCCGGTACGCGCCCAGCCCGGCTGGACGCTGGGCGCCGCAGCGCCGGTACCGGCCGCGGACCTGGCACGCGGCGCGGCGGACGCCGACCGCGCGCTGCGCCGGGCGGTGGCCGGCCGGAAGGCGGTCGCGCGGCACGCGCCGGACCGGGCCGACGGGGTGGCCTCACTGGTGGACCCGGCGGAGGCGGGAGCGCTGGGCCGGGCGCTGCTGGCCCCGCTGGAGGGCTCACCCGCGCTCCTGGAGACGCTGCGGGTGTGGCTGTCGCTGCACGGCAGCTGGGACCGTACCGCGGTGGCCCTGGAGGTCCACCGCAATACGGTCCGGCAGCGGATCGCCCGTGCGGCGGCCCTGTTGGGGGCGGACCTGACCGACGCGGACGTCCGTATGGAGTTGTGGTTCGCCCTCAAGTGGCGGTGAGGGGACCGCCGTCGAGGGTTCCCCGGGGCGCGGGGGTGAGGGGCCTGGGGTGAGGACCCCGCACCGCCCGCACGGGGGTCAGAGCTTGGCCCACGCCTCGGTCAGGACACCGCGCAGCACCTGCTCGATCTCGTCGAACACCGACTGGTCGGCGACCAGCGGCGGCGCGAGCTGCACGACCGGGTCACCACGGTCGTCGGCGCGGCAGTACAGGCCGTTCTCGAAGAGCGCCTTGGAGAGGAAGCCGTAGAGGATCCGCTCGGTCTCCTCCTCGTTGAAGGACTCCTTGGTGTGCTTGTCCTTCACCAGCTCGATGCCGTAGAAGAAGCCGTTGCCCCGGACATCGCCGACGATCGGCAGATCGTGCAGCCGCTCCAGCGTGGAGCGGAACGCGCCCTCGTTGTCCAGCACATGCTGGTTGAGGCCCTCGCGCTCGAAGATGTCGAGGTTGGCGACGCCGACCGCGGCCGAGACCGGGTGGCCACCGAAGGTGTAGCCGTGCAGGAAGGTGTTGTCGCCCCGGTAGAAGGGCTCGGCGAGCCGGTCGGAGACGATGCATGCGCCGATCGGGGAGTAGCCCGAGGTCATGCCCTTGGCGCAGGTGATCATGTCCGGGACGTAGCCGAACTTGTCACAGGCGAAGGTGGTGCCCAGCCGTCCGAAGGCGCAGATGACCTCGTCGGAGACCAGCAGCACGTCGTACTGGTCGCAGATCTCGCGGACCCGCTGGAAGTACCCCGGCGGCGGCGGGAAGCAGCCGCCCGCGTTCTGCACCGGCTCCAGGAAGACCGCGGCCACCGTGTCCGGGCCCTCGAAGAGGATCTGCTGCTCGATCTGGTCGGCGCACCAGCGGCCGAACGCCTCGGGGTCGTCACCGTGGATCGGCGCCCGGTAGATGTTGGTGTTGGGCACCTTGTGCGCACCCGGCACCAGCGGCTCGAACGGGGCCTTGAGCCCCGGCAGTCCGGTGATGGACAGGGCGCCCTGCGGGGTGCCGTGGTAGGCCACCGCCCGGGATATCACCTTGTACTTGGTGGGCTTGCCGATGAGCTTGAAGTACTGCTTGGCCAGCTTCCAGGCGGTCTCGACCGCCTCGCCGCCGCCGGTGGTGAAGAAGACCTTGTTGAGGTCGCCGGGGGCTTGGTGGGCCAGCCGCTCGGCGAGCTCGACGGCCTTGGGGTGGGCGTAGCTCCACACCGGGAAGAAGGCGAGCTCCTGGGCCTGCTTGTACGCGGTCTCCGCGAGTTCGACGCGGCCGTGGCCGGCGTTGACCACGAAGAGGCCGGCCAGCCCGTCGATGTACCGCTTGCCCTTGTCGTCGTAGATGTACGTGCCCTCACCGCGCACGATCGTGGGCACGGGGGAGTTCTCGTACGACGACATGCGGGTGAAGTGCATCCACAGGTGGTCGTACGCCGTCTTGGAGAGGTCGGCGCTCATTGCTATCTCGTTCCCCAGGTATAGGTCTGCTTCCGGAGCTTGAGGTAGACGAAGCTCTCGGTGGAGCGCACGCCGGGCAGCGTACGGATCCGCTTGTTGATCGTTTCGAGGAGGTGATCGTCGTCCTCGCAGACGATCTCGATGAGGAGATCGAAGGAGCCCGCGGTGACGACCACGTACTCGACCTCGTCCATCCCGGTCAGCGCGTCCGCGACCGGATCGAGGTCACCGTTGACGTTGATGCCGACCATCGCCTGGCGCCGGAACCCCACAGTGAGAGGATCGGTGACGGCGACGATCTGCATCACGCCTTGGTCGAGCAGCTTCTGCACGCGCTGCCGCACGGCCGCCTCGGACAGACCCACGGCCTTTCCGATGGCGGCGTACGGCCGGCGTCCGTCCTCCTGGAGCTGCTCGATGATCGCCAGGGAGACGGAGTCGATCGACGGCGTGCCGTTCTTGTCAGGTGTGGCCACGACCCTCACTGTGCACGAGGGTCGGCTGTCTCGCAACCCTCAACCGATGAAATTCGTCGTCCAGGCACCCTCAGATCACTGATTCCGTTGTTCTGGTGTGGCGGGTATGTTGAAAGCGTCGTCCCGCAGATTAGGGTGGACGTCTCACCCATCAAGACAGCTGACTAGGAGGGGTGGCAACGTGACCACCGAACTGCGTCGTCTGCGCAACTACATCGACGGAGAGTTCCGGGACGCCGCGGACGGGCGGACCACGGAGGTGGTCAACCCGGCCACGGGCGAGCCGTACGCCACCGCCCCGCTCTCCGGAGCGGCGGACGTGGACGCGGCGATGGCCGCCGCGGAGGCCGCCTTCCCCGCGTGGCGCGACCTGGTGCCCGGCGAGCGGCAGAAGGTGCTGCTGAAGGTCGCCGATGCCTTCGAGGCGCGCGCGGAGGAACTGATCGCCGCCGAGTCCGAGAACACCGGCAAGCCGATCGGCCTCACGCGGGACGAGGAGATCCCGCCGATGGTCGACCAGATCCGCTTCTTCGCGGGCGCGGCCCGGATGCTCGAGGGCCGCTCGGCCGGTGAGTACATGGACGGACTCACCTCGATCATCCGGCGGGAGCCGATCGGGGTGTGCGCGCAGGTCGCGCCCTGGAACTACCCGATGATGATGGCCGTGTGGAAGTTCGCCCCGGCGCTCGCCGCGGGCAACACCGTCGTCATCAAGCCCTCGGACACCACTCCGGCCTCCACCGTGCTGATGGCCGAGATCATCGGCGGGGTGCTGGCGGAACTGGGCCATCCGCAGGGTGTGTTCAACGTCGTCTGCGGTGACCGCGAGACCGGACGGCTGATGGTCGAGCACTCCGTGCCCGCCATGGCGTCCATCACCGGGTCGGTGCGCGCCGGTATGCAGGTCGCCGAGAGCGCCTCGAAGGACCTCAAGCGGGTCCACCTGGAGCTCGGCGGCAAGGCGCCCGTCGTGGTCTTCGAGGACAGCGACATCGCCAAGGCGGTCGAGGACATCTCGGTCGCGGGCTTCTTCAACGCCGGTCAGGACTGTACGGCGGCCACCCGCGTCCTGGTCCACGAGTCCATCCACGACGAGTTCGTGAGCGCTCTGGCCAAGGCCGCGTCGGAGACCAGGACCGGTGCCCCGGACGACGAGGACGTGCTCTTCGGCCCGCTGAACAACGCCAACCAGCTGGCCCAGGTCAGCGGCTTCATCGACCGGCTGCCCGCGCACGCCAAGGTCGAGGCGGGCGGCCACCGGGTCGGCGACAAGGGCTACTTCTACGCGCCGACCGTGGTCTCCGGCCTCAAGCAGGACGACGAGATCGTCCAGCACGAGGTCTTCGGCCCGGTCATCACCGTCCAGTCCTTCTCGGACGAGGCCCAGGCCGTCTCCTACGCCAACGGCGTGGAGTACGCGCTCGCCTCGTCGGTGTGGACCAAGGACCACGCCCGCGCGATGCGGATGTCCAAGGCCCTGGACTTCGGCTGTGTGTGGATCAACACCCACATCCCGCTGGTCGCCGAGATGCCGCACGGCGGCTTCAAGAAGTCCGGTTACGGCAAGGACCTGTCGGCCTACGGGTTCGAGGACTACACCCGGATCAAGCACGTGATGACGTCGCTGGACGGCTGATCCCGCGGCATCCCGGGCAGTTCCCGCAAGACCCCGAGGGGCACGGACGCATCCCGCGTCCGTGCCCCTCCGTGGTCGGCCCTCAGCGGCGGTCGAGCAGGGCGCAGAGGGCGCCGACGCGATTGGTGGTGATCGCGTCGACGCCCGCGCGCAGCAGCCGGGACATCGACCGGCGGGTGTCGGCGGTCCAGGCCGAGACCAGCAGTCCGTCGGCGTGGTGGCGGGCCACCAGCTCCGGTGAGACCAGTCCGAAGCGGTAGTTGAGCCACCGGGGGCGCAGCGCGGAGAGCAGCTCCGGACGGGGCGGCGCCAGCGTCGTCCAGGTCAGCGCGATCTCGGCGTCCGGGTCGGCGCGGCGCACGGTGCGCAGGGCGCCCAGCGCCCCGCAGTAGTACACCCGGTGGCCCGCTCCGCTCGCGCGCACCGCGTCCACGGCGGCCGGGGCCGCCGCCGGGTCGGGCAGATCGATCAGCAGCCGTGCCGAGTCGGCCGAGGCCAGGGCCTCCCGCAGGGTCGGCACCCGGCCGCCGGTCAGCTCCCGCACCGCCTCGGCGGTCAGTCCGGACAGCGGGCGGTCATGGCCCCACAGCCGCTTGAGCGTGGCGTCGTGGAGCAGGACCGGCACCCCGTCCCGGGTGAGCCGTACGTCGATCTCCACGGCGCCCGCCCCGGCGGCCACCGCGGAGGCGACCGACATCAGGGTGTTCTCGCGGTGGACGTAGGGGTCGCCGCGGTGGCCGACCGGGACGCAGGCCCCGCCCGGCGCGGTCATCGGCCCGCGACCGCCGTGTAGGCGTCGATCTCCGCGCCGAGCCGCGCCTTGCCCTCGGCGTCCAGGAAGGACGCCTCGACCGCGTTCTTGGCCAGGGCCGCGACCCCGGCCGCGTCCAGGCCGAGCAGCCGCGCGGCCACCTCGTACTCGGTGTTGAGGTCGGTGCCGAACATCGGCGGGTCGTCGCTGTTGATGGTGACGAGCACCCCGGCCTCGACCATCTGCCGGATCGGGTGCTCGTCGAGGGTGGCGACCGCGCGCGTGGCGATGTTGGAGGTCGGGCACACCTCCAGCGGGATGCGGTGCTCGGCGAGGTGGGCGAGCAGCTTCGGGTCCTGTACGGCGCTGGTGCCGTGGCCGATGCGCTCCGCCCGCAGCTCGTTGAGCGCGTCCCAGATCGTCTGCGGTCCGGTGGTCTCGCCCGCGTGCGGCACGCTGTGCAGCCCGGCGGCGATGGCGCGGTCGAAGTACGGCTTGAACTGGGGCCGCGGCACCCCGACCTCCGGACCGCCGAGACCGAAGCTGACCAGTCCCTCGGAGCGCAGGTCGCAGGCGATCCTGGCGGTCTCCTCGGCGGCCGCCAGACCGGCCTCGCCGGGGATGTCGTAGCACCAGCGCAGCACGGTGCCGAAATCGGCCTCGGCGCTCTTGCGGGCGTCCTCGATGGCCTCGACGAAGGCGGCGTCCGGGATGCCGCGGCTGGTGGAGCTGTAGGGGGTCACGGTCAGCTCGGCGTAGCGGATGTGCTGCCGCGCCATGTCACGGGCGATCTCGTAGGTGAGCAGCCGTACGTCCTCGGCGTCCCGGATCAGGTCCACCACGGAGAGGTAGACCTCGATGAAGTGGGCGAAGTCCTGGAAGACGAAGTAGTCGGCGAGCGCCTCGGGGTCGGTGGGCACCGCGGAGTCCGGGTGCCGGGCGGCGAGTTCGGCCACGATGCGCGGCGACGCCGACCCGACGTGGTGGACGTGGAGTTCCGCCTTGGGCAGTCCGGCGATGAACGTGCTGAGATCGGTCAACGAAACCTCCGGGAGACGGCTGTCTATGGCGGACTCCGGTCATCGTAAAGGGGTGCTCGGCAGGGCCGTCGAAGGCCGTAGCATGGGCGGACATCGCAGGGGGGAGATCCATGTCCGACGAGCACGACCGGCCCGGCCGACAGGATGGCGGGGGAGCGGCGCCGGAGCCCGGATCGGCCCGGCAGCCGGAGCCGCGCGACCGTGACCCGTGGGCCCCGCCGGCGCAGCGCGTGCCGCTGGACAAGCCGTCGCCGCGGCCCTCGGTGGCCGACCAGCCGACGGTCACCTCGACCCCCGGACTGCCGCCCCTGCCGCCGCGGGGCGTGCCCGGCCCGCCGCCCCCCGCGCCCCCGCCGGGCGCGGTGCCCCCGCCGCCGCCCGCGCCGACCGGCCCCGGCACCCCCAGCGCGTACCCGGGCGGGCCGTACGGCACCGTCGGACACGGCGGGCAGCCGGGCCCCTACGCGGGCGCGGCGTCCTACGGGCAGCCCGCGCCGTACGGGGTGCCCGGCTACGGTCACCCGGGCGGCTACCCGGGTCCGGCCGGTCCCTACGCGCCGGGCGGCGGATACCTCCCGAACAACGGTCACGGCACGGCCGCCCTGGTGCTCGGCATCGTCGGTCTGGTCCTCTGCTTCAGCGTCGTGTTCGGCATCGTCCTCGGGGTGCTCGGGATCGTCTTCGGCGCGCTCGGCCGCACCAAGGCGGCCACCGGGGAGGCGACCAACGGGGGGATGGCCCTGGCCGGGCTGATCCTCGGAGTGATCGCCATCGTGGCGAGTGTGCTGATGATCTTCGTCTACATCGCCGCGGACGAGGACGACGACGATCCCTACGACCCCTACGACGACACCGCGGCCGTCCTGGTGGTGCCGTCCCCCGGATCCGCCGCCCCGGCCGCCATGAGCCGCTGACGGGCCTCCATCAGCGCGAAGCCCAGCAGGTTCAGCCCGCGCCAGCGAGCCGGATCCGCGGCCCGCTCGTCGTCCGCCGCGAGCCCGATGCCCCACACCCGGTCCATCGGGCTCGCCTCGACCAGCACCCGCGACCCGGTGCCCAGCAGGTACTCCCGCAGCTCCGGATGGTGTCCGAACTTGTGCACGCTGCCCTCGGCCACGAGCCGGAAGCGGTGCTCCCGCCAGACCGCCTCGTCGAAATCGCGCACCGTGCGGCCCGCGTCCTTGGCCTGCTTGGGGTGGCCCGCCGCCAGCGCCCGCCGCTCGGCGTCGGCGTCCCCGAACAGCCGGGCCTTCCCGGCCATCATCCAGTGCTCCGCGGTGGCGTACGTGACGCCGTCCACGGTGAACGGTGACGGCCACCACTGGCTGAAGCAGCCCGGTCCCACGCTGCCGTCCGGCCGCGGCCGGTGACCCCAGAACCAGACGTACTTCACGCGCTCACCACGCGCGATGAGCTCCATCAGCTCCTCGACGGACCGGGGGCCACCGTCCGCCCGCCCCGTCACCCCGTTCGTCTCCATGCCGGGGATTCTCGCACCCGCCGCCGACGTCACCACCGGGCAGCGCAGCTCGGCTGACCAGGGGTGCGTCATGCCCATAACATTGCCCGATATTCACCAGGAGGGGAGACCGCATGTCCACCAGCACTCCGGGCCCGCAGCACGGCCCGTACGACCCCAATCAGTCCCACCCGGCGCCCCAGCAGGGGTTCCAGCCGCCGCCCCCGCCGCAGTACCCCGCGGGAGGCGGCGGCTACCCCGCCGCGCCGCCGGTCTACCCGGGCCAGACCGGGATGCCGATGCAGCAGAGCAACGGGATGGGCACCGCCGCGCTGGTCTGCGGCATCATCGGCCTGGTCTGCGGAATCACCTACTTCTTGTGGGTCTTCGCGATCATCCTCGGCATCCTCGCGATCATCTTCGGAGCCATCGGCAAGGGCAAGGTCGGCCGGGGCGAGGCGGCCAACGGGGGCTCGGCCACCGCCGGGCTGGTCTGCGGCATTCTCGGCATCGTCATCCCGGCCATTTACCTTGCCGCGCTGGATGCCGCCATCGACTCGGTCTTCTAGCCCGGAATCGGTGACCTCTGGCCCTACCCGATCACCGAATCCGTCGCGAAACTAAAAAGCAACAACGGAATCCCTTGTTGAAGCGAAGGTCCTCTGTCAGGATCGGCCTTCGATTCCGGTTGGAGCGACGCCGTGCCCCACGGGGCGAGCGGCGGAGGAGAGCACGCGATGGATCAGCGGTTCGATGTGACGGAGCGGTTCGCCCAGGGTGCGCAGTACATCGCGGGCCGGTTGCGCACAGGCGGCTCGGAACGCATACATGCGGTCGTGGACCCGGCCACCGGCGAGCAGGTGTACACCTACCGGCTCGCCGGTGCGGCCGATGTCGACGACGCCGTGGCGGCGGCACGGGCCGCCTTCCCGGTATGGGCGGGCGCCACCCCCGGTGAACGTTCGGACGCCATGCACCGGTTCGCCGCGGCGCTCGGGGAGCGGGCGGGTGAACTCGCCTACGCCGAGTCGCTGCAGTGCGGCAAGCCGATCAAGCTCAGCGCCGAGTTCGACGTCCCCGGCAGCGTCGACAACACCGCCTTCTTCGCGGGCGCCGCCCGTCATCTGGAGGGCAAGGCCGCCGCCGAGTACAGCGGTGACCACACCTCGTACGTCCGTCGCGAGCCGATCGGTGTCGTCGGCTCCATCGCCCCCTGGAACTATCCGCTCCAGATGGCGGCGTGGAAGGTCCTCCCGGCCATCGCCGCGGGCAACACGATCGTTCTCAAGCCCGCCGAGCTCACCCCGCTGACCTCGCTGATGTTCGCGCAGGCGGCCACCGAGGCGGGTATCCCGGACGGTGTGGTCAACATCGTCACCGGCACCGGACCGGAGGCCGGGGAACACCTGGTCGGCCACCCCGGCGTGGCCATGACCTCCTTCACCGGATCGACCGGGGTCGGCAAGCGGGTGGCCGAACTGGCCACCGCCACCGTCAAGCGGCTCCACCTCGAACTGGGCGGCAAGGCGCCGTTCGTCGTCTTCGACGACGCGGACGTCGAGGCCGCCGCCCACGGCGCCGTCGCGGGCGCCCTGATCAACAGCGGCCAGGACTGCACCGCCGCCACCCGCGCCTATGTCCAGCGCCCGCTGTACGACGCTTTCGTGGCCGCCGTCGCCGATCTGATGGCCACCGTCCGTCTCGGCGACCCCTTCGATCCGCACACCGACCTCGGTCCGCTCATCTCGCATGCGCAACGCGACCGCGTCGCGGGCTTCGTCGAGCGGGCCCGCGGCTACGCCACCGTCGTCACGGGCGGTGAGGCCCCCGGTGGCGACCTCGCCAAGGGCGCCTACTACCGGCCGACCCTCATCACCGGCGCCGCACAGGACAGCGAGATCGTCCAGTCCGAGATCTTCGGTCCGGTCCTGGTCGTGCTGCCCTTCGACAGCGATGACGAGGGTCTGGCCCTGGCCAATGACACCCCCTACGGTCTCGCCGCCTCCGCCTGGAGCCGCGATGTCTACCGGACGAACCGCGCCACCCGCGAGATCAAGGCCGGATGTGTCTGGATCAACGACCACATCCCGATCATCAGCGAGATGCCGCACGGCGGGATGCGCGCCTCCGGCTACGGCAAGGACATGTCGGCGTACTCCTTCGAGGAGTACACGCAGGTCAAGCATGTGATGTTCGACAACACGGCGGAGGCCCGCAAGGACTGGCACCGCACGGTCTTCGGGGACCGACAGACCTGATTCGTGCGGCCACCGCGAGTGGCCTCCGTCCGGCTGAGACCGGCCGACACCTCGAAAGGCACAGCTTCATGGAACCAACCCACGAGCCCGAGAGCCTGTCCCCACCTCAGATCGCCGCGATGCGCCGCAGCATGACCAGCGGCCGGATGGCGCTGTCCCGCCGCAACCTGCTGCGCGCCGGTGGCGCGGGGGCGTTCGCCATCGGCGGGCTCGGCGCACTGAGCGGCTGCGGCATCCCGCCCGCGGGGCGGACCGAGGCGCAAGGCGCCTCCGATGACCACTCCGCCGAGGAGAAGCAGGTCAACTTCTCCAACTGGACCGAGTACATGGACGAGACGGACGACAAGCGCCGTCCCACGCTCGACGAGTTCGAGCGCCGTACCGGCATCAAGGTGAAGTACACCGAGGACATCAACGACAACGTCGAGTTCTTCGGGAAGATCAAGCCCCAGCTCGCCGCGGGCCAGGAGACCGGACGCGACCTCATCTGCGTCACCGACTGGCTGGCCGGGCGGATGATCCGGCTCGGCTGGATGCAGCAGCTCGACGCCTCCAACCTGCCGCACGCGTACACCAACCTGGCCGAGGGCTTCCGCAACCCCGACTGGGACCCGGGCCGCGCGCACTCCTACCCGTGGACCGGCATCCCCGCCGTCATCGCCTACAACAAGAAGGCCACCGGCGGCCGCAAGGTCACCTCCATCTCCCAGCTCCTGGACGACCCCAAGCTCAAGGGCCGGGTCGGGATGCTGACCGAGATGCGTGACACCGTCGGGCTCACCCTGCTGGACATGGGCAAACGCCCCGAGACCGTCACCACCGACGAGTACGAGGCCGCCATCGCCCGGATCCAGAAGGCCGCCGACCGCGGCCAGATCCGCCGGTTCACCGGCAACGACTACACCGGCGACCTCACCAAGGGCGACCTCGCCGCATGCGTCGCCTGGGCCGGTGACCTCATCCAGCTCCAGGCGGACAACCCGGAGATCGAGTTCACCATCCCGGACGCGGGCTACATGACCGCCACCGACAACCTGCTGATCCCCAGCAAGGCGCGCCACAAGAAGAACGCCGAACGGCTCATCGACTACTACTACGAGCCCAAGGTCGCCGCGAAGATCGCCGCGTACATCAACTACGTATGCCCGGTCGACGGCGTACGCGCCGAACTCGCGAAGATCGACAAGGATCTGGCGAACAACCCGCTGATCCTCCCGGACGACGAGATGGCCGCCAAGTCCCATGCCTTCCGCCTGCTGTCGAGCAAGGAAGAGACGGCATTCGAGGACAAGTTCGCCAAGCTCACCGGCGCCTGATAAGCGAGGAAGACCCCAGCCATGACCCAGCAGCCCTCCACCGGCGGCGACGTCCGTCTCACCGGGATCAGCAAGACCTACGGGTCCTTCACCGCCGTCCACCCGCTCGACCTGCACATCCCCGCCGGCTCCTTCTTCGCCCTGCTCGGCGCCTCCGGATGCGGCAAGACCACCACCCTGCGCATGATCGCGGGCCTGGAGGACCCCACGAGCGGCATCGTCGAACTCGCCGGGAACGACGTCACCGCCCTGCCCCCGCACAAGCGGCCGGTCAACACCGTCTTCCAGAGCTACGCCCTCTTCCCGCACCTCGACATCTACGAGAACGTCGCCTTCGGGCTGCGCAGACGCGGTATCAAGTCGGTGAAGAAGCAGGTCGACGAGATGCTGGAGCTGGTCCAGCTCGGTGACTTCGCCCGCCGCAAACCCCAGCAGCTCTCCGGCGGCCAGCAGCAGCGCGTCGCCGTCGCCCGAGCCCTGATCAACCACCCGAAGGTGCTGCTCCTCGACGAGCCGCTGGGCGCGCTCGACCTCAAGCTGCGCCGTCAGATGCAGCTCGAGCTCAAGCGCATCCAGACCGAGGTCGGCATCACCTTCGTCCATGTCACCCACGACCAGGAGGAGGCCATGACCATGGCCGACCAGGTCGCGGTGATGAACGGCGGCCGCGTCGAGCAGCAGGGCGCCCCCGCCGAGCTCTACGAGAACCCCGGCACCACCTTCGTCGCCAACTTCCTGGGCACCTCCAACCTCATCGAGGCCGAGGTCGCCGACACCAGCGGCGGCGACCTGGTGCTGACCACCGAGGGCGGCAAACTCGCCCTGCCCGCCGCCCGATGCAGCGCCCCGGCGCGCACCGGTGACACCGTGCTGGTCGGGATACGCCCCGAGAAGATCTCCCTCACCCACGCCGAGGACGCTGGCACCATCCCCGACGGGCGCAACCGGATCACCGGCCGGATCGCGGACTCCAGCTTCATCGGCGTCTCCACGCAGTACGTGATCGACACCCCGGTCTGCTCCGAGTTCGCCGTCTACGAGCAGAACATCGAGCGCGACTCCCGCCTGGTCCCCGGTGCCGAGGTCGTCCTGCACTGGAATCCGGCGCACACCTTCGGCCTCGACGCCACGCAGGACATCGACGCCGGCACGCAGCTGGACGAGGAGGCCGCGTGAGCGCGACCACCGCCCCCGAGACGGCGCCACCGGCCCCGCCCCCGGCCCCCGCGGGCGTCGCCAAGGCCGCGCGCCGCAAGAAGCTGGTCCCGTACTGGCTGCTGCTCCCCGGCATCCTCTGGCTGGTGATCTTCTTCGCGGCACCGCTGGTCTACCAGGCGTCCACCTCGGTCCAGACCGGCTCCCTCGAAGAGGGCTTCAAGGTCACCTGGCACTTCCAGACCTACTGGGACGCGCTGACCGAGTACTACCCGCAGTTCCTGCGCTCGGTCATCTACGCGGCGACCGCCACCGTGCTCTGTCTGCTGCTCGGCTATCCGCTGGCGTACCTCATCGCGTTCCGCGCGGGACGCTGGCGCAACCTGGTGATGATCCTGGTCATCGCGCCGTTCTTCACCAGCTTCCTGATCCGCACGCTGGCCTGGAAGACCATCCTGTCCGACAGCGGTCCGGTGGTCGAGGTGCTGAACTCACTGCACATCCTGGACATCACCAGTCAGCTGGGGATCACCGAGGGCGAGCGGGTGCTGGCCACTCCGCTGGCCGTGGTCTGCGGTCTGACCTACAACTTCCTGCCCTTCATGATCCTGCCGCTCTACAGCTCGCTGGAGCGCATCGACGGCAGGCTGCACGAGGCGGCCGGGGACCTGTACGCCAAGCCCTTCACCACCTTCCGCAAGGTGACCTTCCCGCTGTCCATGCCGGGTGTCGTCGCGGGCACCCTGCTCACCTTCATCCCGGCCGCGGGCGACTACATCAACGCCGAACTGCTGGGCTCCACCGACCAGAAGATGGTCGGCAACGTCATCCAGTCGCAGTTCCTGCGGGTCCTCGACTATCCGACGGCAGCGGCGCTGTCCTTCATCCTCATGGCGGCGATCCTCGCGATGGTCACCGTCTACATCCGCAAGTCCGGGACGGAGGACCTGGTCTGATGGCTCTGACACGCTGGATACGACGCAACCTGGTCGTCGTCGCGGGGCTCGGCACGCTGGCGTACCTGATCCTGCCCAATGTGGTCGTCCTGGTCTTCTCCTTCAACAAGCCCAACGGACGGTTCAACTACGAGTGGCAGCGGTTCTCCACCGATGCCTGGACCGACCCCTGCGGCGTGGCCGACATGTGCGGTTCGCTCTCGCTGAGCCTGAAGATCGCGGTGTGGGCGACCATCGGCGCCACCGTTCTGGGCACCATGATCGCGTTCGCGCTGGCCCGCTACCGCTTCCGGGCGCGGCCGGCCGTCAACAGCCTGATCTTCCTGCCGATGGCCATGCCCGAGGTGGTCATGGCCGCCTCGCTGGCCACCCTCTTCCTCAACATGGGCGTGGACTTCGGCTTCTGGACGATCCTCATCGCCCACATCATGTTCTGTCTGAGCTTCGTCGTGACGGCCGTCAAAGCGCGTGTGATGAGCATGGACCCGCGGCTGGAACAGGCTGCCCAGGACCTCTACGCCTCCCCGGCGCAGACCTTCCTGCGCGTCACCCTGCCGATCGCCGCTCCCGGTATCGCCGCCGGTGCGCTGCTGTCCTTCGCGCTCTCCTTCGACGACTTCATCATCACCAACTTCAACGCCGGATCGACCGTGACCTTCCCCATGTTCGTGTGGGGATCCGCGCAGCGCGGCACCCCGGTCCAGATCAATGTGATCGGAACGGCGATGTTCGCCATCGCGGTGCTGTGCGTCCTCGCAGGCCAACTGGCCGGAAACCGCCGCAAGAGGAGCTGAGAACCATGGCCGCTGACGCCATGACGCGCTCTGCCGGGGGCAGCACCCCCGGACCGTCCGCCCTGGAATCGCTGGCCGACGCCGCGTACACCCCGTACTGGCTGGAGGACCCCGGCCGGCCCCGGGCCCGTCCCGCCCTCGTCGGGGAGGAGACCTGTGATCTGCTGGTCATCGGCGGCGGCTACAGCGGACTGTGGACCGCCCTGATCGCCAAGGAGCGCGACCCCGCGCGGGACGTGGTCCTGCTGGAGGGCCAGGAGGTCGGCTGGGCCGCCTCCGGGCGCAACGGCGGCTTCTGCGCGGCCTCCCTCACCCACGGTCTGGGCAACGGACTGGCCCGCTGGCCCGGTGAGCAGGCCGAACTCGAACGGCTCGGCCACCAGAACCTCGACGAGATCGGGGCCGCCGTCAGCCGCTACGGCATCGACTGCGACTTCGAGCGCACCGGCGAGATCGACGTGGCCACCGAGCCCCACCAGATCGAGGAACTGCGCGAGACCGCCGAACTGGCCGCCCGGCTCGGCGTCGGCGAGCAGCAGTTCCTGGACCGCGACGCGGTACGCGCCGAGGTCGACTCACCGACCTTCCTCGCGGGTCTGTGGGACCGCCGGGGCGTGGCGATGGTGCACCCCGCCAAGCTGGCCTGGGGACTCAAGCGCGCCTGTATCGAGCTCGGCGTACGGATCTATGAGCACACCCCGGCCGAACGGCTGGCGGGCGCCGGGGCTGCCATGGCCGTGCGCACCCCCTACGGCCGGGTGCGCGCCCGTCAGGTGGCGCTCGCCACCAACGCCTTCCCCGCGCTGATGCGCCGCGTCCGCCCGTATGTCGTCCCCGTCTACGACCATGCGCTGATGACCGAGCCGCTCACCGAGGAGCAGCTCGACGCGATCGGCTGGAAGGGGCGGCAGGGGCTGAGCGACACCAACAACCACTTCCACTACTTCCGCATCACCGCCGACCACCGCATCCTGTGGGGCGGCTACGACATCATCTACCGCTACGGCGGCCGGGTACGCGCCGAGTACGACCACCACCCGGCGACCTACCGCACCCTCGCCCAGCACTTCTTCCGCTGCTTCCCGCAACTGGAGGGGTTGCGCTTCAGCCACGCCTGGGGCGGCGCGATCGACACCTGTTCGCGGTTCTCCGCGTTCTTCGGCAGCGCGCACGGTGGCCGGGTGGCGTACGCCCTCGGCTACACCGGTCTCGGTGTGGGGGCGACCCGGTTCGGCGCGGACGTGATGCTCGATCTGCTCGGCGGTGAAGACACCGAACGCACCCGGCTGGAGATGGTGCGCAGCAAGCCGCTGCCGTTCCCGCCGGAGCCGGTGCGCTGGGCGGGCATCGGGATCACCCAGTGGTCGATGACCCGGGCCGATGAGAACGGCGGCCGCCGGAACCTGTGGCTGAAGGCGATGGACAAGGTCGGGCTGGGCTTCGACAGCTGAGGTCCGTCCGGAGCTACGGGCCGGTGCGGGGCCGGGGCGCGGTGGGGGATCCACCGGGCTCCGGCCCCGCCGCCGTACCGTCCGCACGGCTGAGCCGGGCCACCGTCCACAGCAGAGCGCCGGTCAGACACCAGCCGGCGACCACATCGAGCGGCCAGTGGTACGCGCACCGGACCAGACCCACGCCCACCCCGGCGTTGAGGAGGGTGACGGCCGCGAAGAGGGCCCGCCGCTGCCTTTGTCCCTGCCCCTGCCCTTGTCCCGGGCGCGGGTACAGCAGGAGGGCCGCCGCGCCATAGGCGACGGCGGCCGTCGCGGTATGCCCGGAGGGGAAGAAGCCGCTCTCACCCGCCAGCGGTCCCGGCGGACCCGGGCGGTCGACCAGCGCCTTGAACGGGATGACCAGCGCCGGGACCAGGGCCATCGCCACCGTGGCGGCCAGTGCCGGGAGCCACCAGCGGACCGCCCCCATACGCCGGGCGCACCACAGTGACCACACCAGGGCCGCGCCGAGCACCGGGAGTGCCACCGCCGTATTGCCGAGGTCCGCGAGGAACCCGGCGACGGGGGAGGGGAACGGGGATCCGGCGATCGCCCGGCCGAGCCGCTCGTCCAGGGAGCGCAGCGGACCGTGGCGGACGATCTGCCAGGTGCACAGCGCGAGCAGGACGAGCAGCGCGGCGGGGACGAACAGCGCCCGGGACGGGAACGTCCGGGAGGAAGGTGTCCGGGAAGGAGGGAGAACAGTCGGCGGCCCCGGAACAGGGGGGGTGGTTCCGGGGCCGCCGTGGCGACCGGGGTGCCGCGCGCCCCGGGGGGTTTGGGGCGGGCGGCCATCCGATCGGTGAGGAGATCCGGAGCCCGAAGCTCCAGTGGTGTGCGCGAGGGCACGGCCGGGTCGGGGCTGGGGAAGCACCGGCTCGGCGTCGCCCGCAGTCCCCTGCGAGCGGGGTGTTTCTCTCATCTGCAATGACCGTACGGCAGCGGAGCCCCGCCCGACAGGCCGATCACCCTCCTGTCATCGGCCCCGCACATCTTCTTCACGCCGCCCGTCGCTCACCCACGGTCACAGCTCGCCGAAGGCGCTCTCGATGATGTCCAGACCCTCGTTGAGCAGCTCCTCGCCGATCACCAGCGGGGGCAGGAAACGCAGGACGTTGCCGTAGGTTCCGCAGGTCAGAACGACCAGGCCGGCGGCGTGGCACGCCTTGGCGACGGCGGCGGTCACCTCGGGGTCGGGGTCCTTGGTGCCGGACTTCACCAGCTCGATCGCGATCATCGCGCCACGCCCGCGGAGGTCGCCGATGATGTCGTACTTCTCCTGCATCGCGGAGAGGCGGCCCTTCATGACCTCCTCGATCCGCCGGGCCTTGGCGTTGAGGTCCTGCTCGCGCATGGTCTCGATCGAGCCGAGCGCGGCGGCGCAGGCCACCGGGTTACCGCCGTAGGTGCCGCCGAGGCCGCCGGCGTGCGCCGCGTCCATGATCTCGGCGCGGCCGGTGACGGCGGCGAGCGGCAGACCGCCCGCGATGCCCTTGGCGGTGGTGATCAGGTCCGGGACGACACCCTCGTCGTCACAGGCGAACCACTGGCCGGTGCGGCAGAAGCCGGTCTGGATCTCGTCCGCGACGAAGACGATGCCGTTGGCGCGGGCGAACTCCTGGATCCGGGGCAGGAAGCCCTTGGCGGGCTCGATGAAGCCGCCCTCGCCCGCGATCGGCTCGATGACGATCGCGGCCACGTTCTCCGCCCCGACCTGCTTGCTGATCATGTCGATGGCCTGTGCCGCGGCCTCCTCGGCGCAGTTCTCGGCACCGGTCAGCCAGCGGTAGGGGTAGGCCAGCGGTACGCGGTAGACCTCGGGCGCGAAGGGCCCGAAGCCGTGCTTGTACGGCATGTTCTTGGCGGTGAGCGCCATGGTGAGGTTGGTGCGGCCGTGGTAGCCGTGGTCGAAGACCACGACCGCCTGGCGCTTGGTGTACGCGCGGGCGATCTTCACCGCGTTCTCCACCGCCTCGGCGCCGGAGTTGAACAGCGCCGACTTCTTGGCGTGGTCGCCCGGGGTGAGCTCGGCCAGCTCCTCACAGACCTCCACATAGCCCTCGTAGGGCGTGACCATGAAACAGGTGTGGGTGAAGTCGGCAAGCTGCGCCGAGGCCCGGCGTACGACGGCCTCCGCGCTGGAGCCGACGGAGGTCACGGCGATACCGGAGCCGAAGTCGATGAGCGAGTTCCCGTCCACGTCCTCGATCACCCCGCCGCCCGCGCGCACGGTGAAGACCGGCAGCACGTTGCCGACCCCGTCGGCGACCGCGGCGGTCTTGCGGGCGAGCAGCTCCTGGGACTTCGGGCCGGGGATCGCGGTGACGACGCGGCGCTCCTGGGGGAGGGACGGGCCTCCGGACTGTGCGGTCATGAGGTGCTCCAGGGAGAGGAGGGGCAAGGGTGTGTCATGCCTCGATTATCAGAACTGCCGTAAATGCTTCACATGCCTGAAACGAAGGCAGTCGGTCGCTTCTTCGCAGGCTAGGCGCGCGGAAGCGGATCAGGCATGTTCCGTTCGGTAGCAGTACGCGTGTTGCGTTGTCCGCTGCGGCCATAGCGGCGGCCGTGGTGGGGGAGGGGCTCGGGTGCGGGACGGTACGGGTCGTACCGCCCCGTACCGCCCGGGGTCGCTGAACTCCCCGGGCGGGAACACTAGATTGAGCGGTGCGCATCAGCACAGGCACAGCCGGTCAGGGGGCAAGGGGCAGCACATGGACACCGAGGGCACGTTCGATCCACGCGGTACGCGGCGCGACGCGGTCCCACCCCCCACCCCCCCACACCCGTATCCGGTGCCGCCTGCGAGCCGCCCCGCGGGTCCTCCGCCGATGCCGCCTGCGCCGCCCGCCCCGCCTTCGACGCCTCCCGCCACGGTCCCGGCGGCCGCCGCACGTCCGTCCTTCGTCACCTGGCTGCGCGCCGCCCGCCCCGAGGCGGAGCCGGGGGTCTGGACGTACGGGCACAAGCCGAAGCCCCCGGAGGACCCTGACCGGATTCCCGGGCGCCGACTCCTCAGCGGCGCGTTGATCTCGGCTCTCTGCGGTTGGCTGGCCTGGTCATTGCTCTACAACGGCTATCTGGGGGGCTACTGGTACTGGCCGCTGTACCTCCTCACTCCAGATGCCTGGTACGAGCGCGGAGGACAGGTGATGGGGCCGGGCTGGTGGGCCCAGTACGGCTACGAAGCCCTCGTCGCTTGCGCCATCGCCGTCATCTTCGGCCGCGTCGGCCACTGGGGCGAAGTCTTCCGCCGTTATGTCGCCCCCCTCTTCCGCCGCGCCTGGGACGACCCCGGTGCCCAGCCGAGTGGTGCCGCCGCGCCGGGCGCCGCCCGTCCTGAGACCGATCCCGCCGAGTGGCCGCATCTGCGGGCGGCCGGGGCGCACAGTGCGGCCGACCGGCTGGCGGCCGAGGCGCGGGCCGGGGCGATGAACGACGTCGATCACGCCCGGATCGAGCGCGCCTGGCAGTCCGTGCGGGCCGGGAGGAACTCGCTCGCCGCCTTCACCGACACCGTGCTGCGCCACGGCGCCGCCGCCCACGGTCACCCCTCCGGCGCCCGTGACCTGCCCGCCCGCACCGCGCACCACGATCTCCTCGCCCACCAGGTCCGCATCGGCACCGCCCCCGAGGACCCCCGCAACCCCTACCACCACCGCGGCGCCGGCCTCGCCCTCGACCCCGATGTGCTCGGCACCTCGCTGCTCGCCGTCGGGCCGCCCGGTGCGGGGAAGACCGGGCGGCTGGTGCGGCCGGTCACGGAGTCGCTGTGTCTCCAGGCGCTCGCCGGGCAGACCGCCGTCGTCGCCGTGGGTCCCGCGGGTGCGGGGCTCGGCAGGGACGAGGCGTTCGACGTGGTCGTGAAGATCGGCCGCCCCGATTCCGCCTACGACTTCGACCTCTACGGCGGCACCACCGACCCCGACGAGGCAGCCGGCATCCTCGCCGAGGCCCTCATCGGCGACATGGCCGCCTCGCTTCCCGGCGGGGACAGCCGCCGGGCCGCCACCGCGCTGGCCCAGCTGCTCGGCCCCTACCGTGCCGCCCACGGGCGCTTCCCCTCCGTGCCCGAGCTGCGCGAATTGCTCGACGGTTCCAAGACCGCCGTCGGCGCGCTCCGTGACGCGCTCGACGCCGCCGGGGAGCGCGCCCAGGCGCGCGAGCTGGAGGCGCGGGTGCGTCAGTCGGGGGCGCCCGGTGACGCGGGCGCGCTGCTCGCCGACCGGATCGCGCTGCTGGACCGGCCCGCCTTCGCCGACTTCTTCGACACCGCGGGCGACCGCCGCCCGTTCTCGCTGCGCGCCCTCGAACATCCGCTGCGCGTCCGGATCGACCTCCCCGAACGCGGCCACGCCGAGGCGTCACGGATGCTGGCGCGGCTGGTGCTGGCGCAGTTCACCGAATGCGCCGTCGGCCGCGCCGACCGTTCGCTCTTCGCGTGTCTCGTCCTCGACGACGCCTCGCACACCATCACCCCCGAGGCGCTGCGCGGCATCCAGCGGCTCCGTTCCGCCAACGCCGGTGCCGTGCTCACCCTCCGCACCCTCGACGACGTCCCCGACGCCCTGCGCAGCGCGCTGCTCGGCGCCGTCGGCTGCCGGATGGCCTACGCCGGGGTGACGACCTGGGACGGGGCGCGGTTCGCCGAGGTGTGGGGCACGGAGTGGGTGGAGACGCGGGACGTCACCGACCGGCAGATCATCTCGGACGAGCCGTTCACCAAGGTCCTGCACTTCATCCGGAAGGTGGTCACGGGGAAGGCGGTGACCACCCAGTCCGTGACCGTGCGCAAGGTGGAGCGCGAGCGCTGGTCGGCGTCCGAGCTGGCGCACTCCGTCCCCGCCGGGCACGCGGTGCTGTCCGTCACCTCCGTACGGGGCCAGGGCGGGCCCCCCGTCCTGGTGGACCTCCGCCGCTGAGGCGGCTCCCGCCCCCGCCCCCGCCACCCCGCCCCCGCCGCGAGCCTGCGGCGGTCGGCTCCCGGCGGTCGGCCCCCGCCCGGGCCGGCCGCCGTCCCCGCCCCGCGCACGGCACGGTCCCGGTGTTCCACCCCCGTCCGCCCGCCGTACTCCGGACGCGGATTCCACCGATTCCTCCATTGAGGCAGAATCGGCAGTAGCCGTTCATACGGGGCGGTGAAGTCATCGCATTCGCTTCGAAGGTGCCATGCCTCCCACGCTCGCCTCCCTCGTCCACCACACCGCGCTCAAGCTGACCGTCCTCGCGGGTGAGGACCGGCTCGAGACACCCGTGCGCTGGGCCCATGTCAGCGAGCTCGCCGACCCCGTGCCCTATATGGACGGCGGTGAACTGCTGCTCATCACCGCCATGCAGCTCCGGGCCGAGGACCCGGAGGAGATGGGGCGCTATGTGCGGCGGCTGGTGGGCGCGGGCGTCGTCGGGCTCGGCTTCGCGATCGGGGTCAAGTACGACGAGGTGCCGCCCGCCCTGGTGGCCGCGGCCAAGGAGGAGGGGCTGCCGCTGCTGGCCGTACCGCGCCGCACCCCCTTCATCGCCATCAGCAAGGCCGTCTCGGCGGCGATAGCCGCGGACCAGTACCGGGCGGTGACCGCCGGGTTCGAGGCCCAGCGCGAGCTGACCCGCGCCGCCATCGGCGCGGAGGGGCCCGCCGCGCTGCTCGCCCGGCTCGCCTCCCACCTCGACGGCTGGGCGGCGCTCTACGACGCCTCCGGCTCCGTGGTCGCCGCCGCCCCCGACTGGGCCGCCCGCCGCGCCGCCCGGCTGACCGCCGACGTCGAGCGGCTGCGCGCCCGGCCCGCCCCCGCCAGTGTCGTGGTCGGCGGTGACGGCGCGGAGTCCGCTGCGGAGGCGGCCGTCTCGGACCGGGTGGAGCTCCAGACGCTGGGCACCGGGCGCCGTACCCGGGGCGTCCTCGCCGTCGGTACGGGAGCCCCGCTGGGCACCGCCGAGCGCTACGCCGTGCACTCCGCGGTGGCGCTGCTGACCCTGACCACCGAGCGGTCCCGCGCCCTCCAGGAGGCCGAGCAGCGCCTGGGCGCCGCCGTACTGCGGATGCTGCTCGCGGGCGAGCCCGACCATGCGCGGGCGGTGGCCGGGCGGCTGTACGGGAGTCTGCTCGACGCGCCGTTCCGGATGCTCGTCGCCGAGGCCGCGCCCGGTTCGTCCGGCTCCGCCGGTAGCGCCGCGTCCGGGGCCAAGGGCGCCACCGCGGGCACCGCCTCCTCCGCCGGTGGCACCGCCGCGCCGACCGCCGCCGGGGACGACGCCCCGGCCGAGCACCCCGCCGACACCGGAAGCACCCCCACCGCGGCGGGGCCGGCCGCCGCCGATCCGCTCGCCACCCTCGGCGACGCCATGGAGTCCGCCGCCGCCCGCAGCGGGGAGGCCGTGCTCGTCGTGCCCGACGGCGGACGGCTGATCGTGCTGGCCCCCGACGGCGGCGCCGCGGTCGCCGCGTGCGCGGAGCACGCCGGGGCGATCGAGAACCGCCGCGGCACCGCCACCCGCCCCCGCGAGCGCCTGGCCGCCACCGCCCCTGGCGACGACCTGGTCGTCGGGCTGTCCGCCCCCGCGGGCCCCATCGCCGCCGCGACCGCCTACCGCCAGGCGGAGCAGGCGCTGTCGGTGGCCCGCCGCCGCGGCCGGGTGCTGGTCGAGCATGAGCACGTCGCCGCCGGATCCGTCCTGCCGCTGCTCGCCGACGACGCCGTACGGGCCTTCGCCGACGGCATGCTGCGCGCCCTGCACGAACACGACGCCACCGGCCGCGGTGATCTCGTCGCCTCGCTGCGCGCCTGGCTCTCCCGCCACGGCCAGTGGGACGCGGCCGCCGCCGACCTCGGCGTCCACCGGCACACCCTGCGCTACCGGATGCGCCGGGTCGAGGAGATCCTCGGCCGGTCCCTGGACGACCCGGACGTCCGGATGGAGCTGTGGCTCGCCCTGAAGGCGACCTCCCCGGCCACCGCGCCCTGATCCACGGGCCCTGCCCCCGTCTCCTACCAGCCATAGCGGAGCGACCCCGCCCCCGACTGCTACGCCTCGGACAAACGCCCGGCGCGCCCCGCGCGCCTACGGTGGGGGCAGAGACATCCGCACCATCACCCCACCACTCCAGAAGGGTCGGGATCCGCCGTGCCAGACACAACCGAAGCTGTCACCCACGCGTTCTGGCTCGCCGGTCGCAAGGCGACGGGCGAGAGCACGCTCGAGGTCACGTCCCCCTGGGACGGCCGTCGCGTCGGCGCGGTGAGCGTTCCCACCGAGGCGCAGATCGAGGAGGCCGTCGCCGCGGCCGACGCCGTCCGGGACGAGTTCGCCGCGACGCCCGCCCACGTCCGGGCCGCCGCGCTGGACCACGTCTCCCGGCGGCTCGCCGAGCGCACCGAGGAGATCGCCCGGCTGATCTCCGCCGAGAACGGCAAGCCCATGAAGTGGGCGCGCGGCGAGGTCGGCCGCGCCGTGTCCGTCTTCCGCTTCGCGGCCGAGGAGGCCCGCCGCTTCAACGGCGGGGAGGCCCAGCGGCTGGACACCGACGCGGGCGGCGTCGGCCGTCTGGCGCTGACCCGCCGCTTCCCGCGCGGCACCGTGCTGGGCATCGCGCCGTTCAACTTCCCGCTGAACCTGTGCGCCCACAAGGTCGCCCCGGCCATCGCCGTCGGCGCGCCGATCATCCTCAAGCCCGCGCCCGCAACCCCGCTCTCCGCGATCGTGCTGGGCGAGCTGCTGGCCGAGACCGAGCTCCCGGCGGGGTCCTGGAGCGTGCTGCCGGTGCCCAACGACCAGATGCCCGCACTGGTCCAGGACGAGCGGCTGCCCATCATCTCCTTCACCGGTTCGGAGAAGGTCGGCTACGCCATCAAGGAGTCGGTGCCGCTCAAGCACTGCACGCTGGAGCTCGGCGGCAACGGTGCGGCGGTCGTCCTCGGCGACTACGCCTCCGAGAAGGACCTCGACTGGGCCGCCACCCGTATCGGCACCTTCTCCAACTACCAGGGCGGCCAGTCCTGCATCTCCGTGCAGCGGGTGATCGCGGACGCCTCCGTGTACGAGCGGCTGCTGCCGAAGATCATCGCGGCTGTCGAGGCCCAGGTCACCGGTGATCCGGCCGACGGCGCCACCGATGTCGGCCCGCTGGTCAGCGAGGAGGCCGCGCAGCGCGTCGAGGCATGGGTGGACGAGGCCGTCCAGGCCGGTGCCCAGCTCCTGACCGGCGGCAAGCGCGACGGCGCCAGCTACGCCCCGACGGTGCTGGCGGACGTCCCCGCGGACACCACCCTCGCGTGCGAGGAGGTCTTCGGCCCGGTCCTGACCCTCCAGCGGGCCGAGGGCGAGGAGGCGGCGTACGCGGCCGTCAACGCGTCCAAGTACGGCCTCCAGGCGGGTGTGTTCACCCATGATGTGCAGACCGCCTTCCGCGCCCACCGCGCGCTGGAGGTCGGCGGCGTGATCGTCGGCGATGTGCCCTCCTACCGCGCCGACCAGATGCCGTACGGCGGTGCCAAGCGGTCCGGTGTGGGCCGCGAGGGTGTGCGCTTCGCGATGGAGGACTACACCTACGAGCGGGTCATGGTCCTCACCGGGCTCGACCTCTAGGCCGGGTGACCCGTGCCCTCCGGATCTCCGTGGATCAGCGGAGATCCGGAGGGCACGGGCCCGCTCCGGGCTCAGGCGCCCACGTGGACGAACGCGGCCCACCGCGTGGGCTCCGCCGGGTACGCGTCGCGCAGCGCCCGTGCCGCGCCGTGCACCGCGCGGGCGGCCGCCGCGGTCCCGGCGGCGGTGAGTTCCGCGTAGCAGGTCTCCGCGGCCCGGGCCGACGCCGTGTCGCCCGGGTCCCACAGCGTCCCGATCACCTGCGCGTACCCGGCGAGGTGGAACGCCCCGGTCAGATGGACCGGTTCGGCGCCCGCGCCCCGCTCCGCGCGAGCCGTCACACCGCCCGCCAGATACGCCAGCCGTGCCTCGTCCAGGGGGAGTCCGGACAGATCGGCGGCGGTCAGCGGGCGCTCCCGGTGGTCGTGGAGCAGCACCCGCCCGGCCGTCGGCGTGCCGGGCTCGCTCACCGCCGAGCAGGCGAAATGCGCCCAGCGGTGCCGGGGCAGGGTGTCGAGCACCACGTCCCGGCGGGCCCGCGCACCGATCAGCACCCGGGTGGCGGGCAGCCGGCCGGTCAGCGCGGCGATCCCCTCCCGGCCGCCCGGCGGACCGGGCGCGTCCGGGGTGGCCGGAACGGCCACCACCAGCGGTTCCTCCGCCCCCGGCGGTTCATCGCCGCCGCGCCGGACCGCGCGGGCGAGCGCGTGGACGGTCGGGGCGTAGGAGGAGACCACCCGGTCCAGTACGGAGTCGGCCGCGCGGCCAGAGGCGTCGTGGCGCCCGGCCGCGTGCAGCGGCAGCCCGGTCAGCGGGCCGGTCGGAACCCACCACAGCCGCGGCGCGCCGTCCCTGGACCCCCGGGAGCGGCGGCCGGTGAGCCCCAGCGCGCCGAGCACCGGCTCGGCCACCGCCGTCCACAGCCACTCCAGCGTCTCCCGGACCCGCGCCCGCGCGGCGGTCCGGTCCGCCTCCGCCGCGCCGGTGTCCTCCGCCGTGCGCACGGCGGGGAAGAAGGCGTCGGCGCGCCGCACCGCCTCCGCCAGGTTCAGCGCGGGCAGTGGAACGGCCCGTACCGTGCGGCGGGTGAGCACCAGCGCGTCACAGCGCAGCTCGCTCACGTTCACGACCGCCACCGGACCCTGCCCGCCGCTGGCGGCCAGCAGCTCCGGTACCTCCGGCGCCCGCAGGAACCCCTCGAACCCCGGCTGCCGGCGGATCCGCTCGGTCAGCCGCTCCCACTCCGCCGCGAGCGCGTGCCGGTCCTCCCCGCCCGGACCGCACGGCGATGCGCCCGAGCGGTCCGCGACGCTTCCGGCGGAGCCGAGGACGGATTCCTCGGGGCGGTCCAGCGCCGTGCGCAGCTCCTCCAGACGGTGCGTCAGACCGGGGTGCTCCGCGCGCAGTTCCGGTGGTGCCGCCCCGATGCCGAGGCCCTGGCCCAGCAGCACCCCACGGCCCTGCTCCAGCAGCCGCAGCGCCCGCTCCGGATCACCGAGCCCGATCGCGCAGGCCGCCGCGTCCGACGCCAGCCCGGCGAACCCGTCCGGCCCCGGCTCCCCGGCGGACCGGACCCCGGGGTGCGGGGGCGCGGTACGCGGCAGCAGATCCACGGCGAGTGCGAACGGCTCCAGGGCGCCGGGGAGGTCGGCCGCCGCGAGCGCCGAGTGCGCCCAGCTCCGGGCGGCCCGCACCCGCGCGCCCACGGGGGCCGTGGCGTCCAGGGCCAGTTCGCGGTGGACGGCCTCGGCGGCGGCCCGGGCTCCCGGGGTGGTGCGCAGTCCCAGGGCGTGGGCGTGGAGGGTGAGCGCCTGGGCGCGCAGCCGGTGGCCCGGCGGCGCCGCCGCTGCCGCCGCGTCGGCGGCGGCGACCAGTGTCTCCAGCGCCTCCGTGTCCCGCCGCCGCTCGTGGTCCAGCCACAGCACCCGCGCCATCACGCTCAGCCGCTCGGGCCGGTCGGGATGGCCGGCCGGGGTGGCCTCCACGGCGCGCCGGGCGGCGTCCACCGCGGCCCACGGGTCCTCCGGCCGGGCGCCGGTGGTGCACCGCTGGTGCAGGGTGACGGCCAGCCGGCACTGGAGGTGCGCGTACGGCGGCCGGTCCGCGGGGACGGCCTCCAGCGCCTCCCACGCCAGCGCGACCGCCTCGTCCAGCGCCTCCGCCGCCCCCGCGCCGTTCAGCCCCGCCTGCTCGCGCAGCGTCTCGGCGAGCCGGGAGCGGGCGAGGGCCTGCCCCTCGACCTCGTCGGGTGCCGTGGCCAGTGCCTGACGGCAGATCCCGACGGCCTCGGCGAGCGCCGAGGCGTCGCGCTGGTGCAGAAAGACACCCAGCAGCCCCGCGGCGAACCCGGACAGCCGCTCCGGGCGGCGCGGATCCTCCGGCGCGGTCGCCGCCAGAGCGGCACGCGAGAGCTCGACGGCCGCCGTCAGATCCTCACCGTCCCCCGAGAGCCGCCAGCGCAGCCGCAGGACGTCGGACAGCCGGGCCCGCACGGCGGGCGCCTCGGGATCGTCCCGGGGGCTCATCGACAGCGCGTCCGCGAACAGGTCGACCGCGCGGTCCAGATCCCGGCGTTCACCGCTGCGTTCGTAGCGCGCCCGGGTGGCGGCGCCCAGTCCGCCGGCCGCCTCGACCCGCAGCAGGATGTCGGCCGAGGAGCGCAGGACGGATTCGAAGCCCGTCACCGCGGCCTCCAGGTCCGGCAGGGAACAGCCGCGTTCATACGCGGCGAGCCGGGCGGACGCGTCCCGTAGTACGGCGGCGGGCCCGGCGGGTGCCGAACGCCGCGGGCTCCGGGACCGCTGGGGGGAGCCGCGGCCCGAGTGCACCGCCTGCCGGACCCGGGCACAGTTGTCCAGCGCCTCCCGGGCCCGCTCCCGGGCCGGATGTCCGTCCGGGAACGCTTCCAGGGCGCGTTCGTAGACGTCGACGGCCTCGTCGAGCGCGGGCAGCTGGACGGTGACGATCGCGTACTGGAGCAGGGCTGCGCCCAGGTTGCTCAGGGCGACCGGACGGCGCGGATGGTCCGGAGGAGTGCCGCGCACCGCCGACCGTCCGGCCAGCACGGCCTCGTCGAGCACGGCGGGGTCCGGGTCCTGGCAGGCCCGGCGCAGCAGACAGTTGCCGAAGTCGGTCTGCAGACCGGCGTGTTCGGGGTGGGAGGGCGGTACGACGGACAGGCAGGTGCGGTACAGCGCGATGGCCTCGTCGATCACGGCGAGGTCGCCCGAGCGCCCGAACACCTCCTGGAGGGAGTTGGCGAGCCCGGACAGGTGCCGGGCGCGGTCGGGGTCCTCGCGGGAGGAGACGGCGACCGCGGCCCGTCCGGTCTCGACGGCCTCGGTCAGTGTCGCGGGGGAGCGGTCGCGTTCGTACGTCATGCGCAGCAGGACGCCGAGGGTGGAGAGGGCGAGGGCGTGGCGGTCGGTGCGCGCCGAGCCCCGGTAGGTCTGGACGGCGAGGCGGCCCATGTCCAGGGCGAGTTCCAGCAGCTGGGGATCGCCGGTCCGGGCGTAGGCCAGCCGCAGCCCGTCGGCGGAGGTGAGCGGATCACCGGGGTCGATGGTGACGGCGGGGTGCCCGGGGTCCGTGGGATGCCCGGGGTCCGTGGGGTCCGTTCCGGATCTCGCCGCGCGGTCGGGGTCGGGGGCAGGGCCGGTCGGCGGCCGTCGCGGCGGCTCCTGGCTCGTGGGCGGTTCCCCGGGGGCCCCTGACGGCGGGCGGTCCTCCCCTGCGGTGCGCACGGGGTCGTGATCGGGGCTCAGCGGGTCGCCCCGCTCCGCTGCCGCCGCCAGCAGCTCACGCGCCTCCTCGTCCCGGCCGAGGGCCCGCAGGGCGCCGGCGAGTCCGGCCAGCGCGTCCGGATCGCCCCCGGTCAGATACGCCCGCTCGAACCAGACGGCCGCCTCGCCGGGGTCGCCGCGCTCGTGGAGCGCGCGGCCGAGCCGGTACGCCGCGTCCGGGTCACCGGTCCCGGCCGCCTCGCGCAGCCGGCGCTCGCCGTCGGCCGGCGGCCGCCGCTCCGGCTCGCCGAGCAGCGCACCCAGCGTCCGCATGGCGTCCGTCGAGCCGTACCGCGCGGCGCGCTCGTACAGGGGCCGCGCCGCGCCGGGGTCGCCGAGCAGCCGGTGGTGCACGCCCGCGACCGTGCACAGCACCTCCGGGTCGTCGGTGTGGGCCGCCCGGGTCAGCCACCGCCGCGCTCCCTCGGCGTCCCCGCGCCGGGCCAGCCGCTGGCCGACATCGGCCTGGGCGCGCGCGTCCTCCGGGCCCGAGCAGCTCGCGGCGGCCCGGTGCGCGGGGCCACCGTCCTGGGGGCCGTCCCGGAGGCCGTACGGGGAGCCGCCGCCGGGGCGTGCCCAGGAGCTGTCCCGGGCCTCCGTCCCGCCGTTCTCCCGCTCCCCGCCCCACGGCGGACGGGACGGACAGAAAGGCTGATGTCCCCCCATGCGCGGCACCCCCCAGAGCGTGCGGATCTCCCCGGGTGAGTGTGGCAGGCGGCAGGTCGCACGGGGTGCGAATCGAGCCTGTGCGGGCGGGGTCCTAGGCGAAGCCCCAGGACCCGGACGGCGAACGGGGGTCCGGGACCCGGCCCGGCTTCCGCGGACCCTCAACCGGAGAAGCCGGGGCGGGCCGTCCCGGTGCCCCGGCCGCAGCGTGGCACGGCCCCCTCGCGCCCCGCTCGCGGATCCGCCGAGGATCCCCGCGTCCGCCCGCTTTGCCGGAGTGCCCGGCGGGAGGCACACTGGCAGCGGTACGTGCCGGTAATGTCACGAGATCGTCATTCGCGGCAAGGGAGCACCGATGACCGCATCATCCGTCAGGCCGGTGTCCGAACGTGAAGCGCGCCAGGTGGCCGAGGCCGCCCGCGAACAGGTATGGCACAAGCCGAGCTTCGCCAAGGAGCTGTTCCTCGGCCGCTTCCGACTCGATCTGATCCATCCGCACCCCGCCCCCGCACCGGACGATGTGCGGCGCGGCGAGGCGTTCCTCGCCAGGCTCCGCGAGTTCTGCGAGACGCGGATCGACGCCGCCCGCATCGAGCGCGAGGCACGGATCCCCGACGAGACCATCAACGGTCTCAAGGAGATCGGCGCCCTGGGCATGAAGATCGACACCAAGTACGGGGGCATGGGCCTCACGCAGGTGTACTACAACAAGGCCCTGGCGCTGGTCGGTTCCGTCAGCCCCGCCGTCGGCGCGTTGCTCTCCGCCCACCAGTCCATCGGTGTGCCGCAGCCCCTCAAGCTGTTCGGCACCCAGGAGCAGAAGGACCTGTTCCTGCCGCGCTGCGCCCGCACCGACATCTCGGCGTTCCTGCTCACCGAACCGGACGTGGGCTCCGACCCGGCCCGGCTCGCCACCACCGCCGTCCCGGACGGCGACGACTACGTGCTCGACGGCGTCAAGCTGTGGACGACCAACGGGGTGGTCGCCGATCTGCTCGTGGTGATGGCCCGGGTGCCGCGGTCCGAGGGGCACAAGGGCGGGATCACCGCCTTCGTCGTCGAGACCGCGTCCGAGGGCGTCACGGTCGAGAACCGCAACGCCTTCATGGGGCTGCGCGGTCTGGAGAACGGGGTGACCCGGCTCCACCGGGTGCGGGTCCCCGCCGTCAACCGGATCGGCCCCGAGGGCGCCGGGCTCAAGATCGCGCTCACCACGCTCAACACCGGCCGGCTCTCGCTGCCCGCGATGTGCGCGGGTGCCGGGAAGTGGTGTCTGAAGATCGCCCGCGAGTGGTCCGCCGCCCGTGAGCAGTGGGGCAAGCCGATCGCCCGCCACGAGGCCGTCGGCGCCAAGATCTCGTTCATCGCGGCGACCACCTTCGCCCTGGAGGCCGTGATCGACCTCGCCTCCCAGATGGCCGACGAGGACCGCAACGACATCCGCATCGAGGCCGCGCTCGCCAAGCTGTACGGCAGTGAGATGTCCTGGCTGATGGCGGACGAACTGGTCCAGATCCGCGGTGGCCGCGGCTTCGAGACGGCCGCCTCGCTCGCCGCCCGCGGCGAACGGGCCGTCCCCACCGAGCAGATGCTCCGCGATCTGCGCATCAACCGGATCTTCGAGGGCTCCACGGAGATCATGCACCTGCTGATCGCCCGCGAGGCGGTCGACGCCCATCTGTCGGTGGCCGGTGACCTCATCGACCCGGACAAGTCCCTGTCCGACAAGGGCAAGGCGGCGGCCAAGGCCGGTGGCTTCTACGCCCGCTGGCTGCCCGGCCTGGTCACCGGACCCGGCCAGCTGCCGCGCTCCTACGGTGAGTTCCACCCCGAGGGCCACCGGGACCTCTCGCCCCATCTGCGCTACGTGGAGCGTTCCGCGCGCAAGCTGGCGCGCTCCACCTTCTACGCCATGTCGCGCTGGCAGGGCCGGATGGAGACCAAGCAGGGGTTCCTGGGCCGGATCGTCGACATCGGCGCGGAGCTGTTCGCGATGAGCGCGGCCTGTGTGCGGGCCGAGATGCTGCGCAGCCGCGGGGACCACGGCGCGGAGGCATACCAACTGGCCGACGTCTTCTGCCGACAGGCCCGGATCCGCGCCGAGGAGCTCTTCGGCCGGCTGTGGACCAACACCGACGAGCTCGACCGCAAGGTCGTCTCCGGGGTGCTCTCCGGCTCGTACACCTGGCTGGAAGAGGGGGTCCTCGACCCCAGCGACGACGGTCCCTGGATCGCCGACGCCACCCCCGGCCCCTCCGCGAAGGACAACGTCCACCGCCCCATCCGCTGACGGGTGCGGTGTAAGCAGGGCCCGCCGGACCGCCCGGTCCGGCGGGCCCCGGCGGGGCCTGTGATCGGGCGGTCCCCCGGAGCGGCCACAATGGGGGGATGACGGAATCCCTGGCTGACCCGCATCTGCGCTTCCCGGCGGCCACCGCCGCCGCCGGTGCGCAGCGCGACCTCGTGATCCTGGGCTCCACCGGATCGATCGGCACCCAGGCCATCGACGTGGTGCTGCGCAATCCCGACCGGTTCCGGGTGACCGGTCTGTCCGCCGCGGGCGGACGGCCGGGCCTGCTCGCCGAGCAGGCCCACCGGCTGCGGGTGGCCAGGGTGGCCGTCGCCCGGCAGGAGGCGGTGCCCGAGCTGCGCGAGGCGCTGACCGCGCGCTACGGCGCCGGTGAGCCGCTGCCGGAGATCCTGGCCGGGCCCGACGCGGCCACCGAGCTGGCCGGCTCGCAGTGCCACACGGTGCTCAACGGCATCACCGGCTCCATCGGCCTGGCACCGACCCTGGCCGCCCTGGAAGCGGGCCGGGTGCTGGCGCTGGCCAACAAGGAGTCCCTCATCGTCGGCGGTCCGCTGGTGCGCGCCGTCGCCAAGCCCGGTCAGATCGTCCCCGTCGACTCCGAGCACTCGGCGCTCTTCCAGGCGCTGCTGGGCGGCACCCGCCAGGAGGTGCGCAAGCTGGTCGTCACCGCCTCCGGCGGCCCCTTCCGCGGCCGGACGAAGGCGGAGCTGACCTCGGTCACCCCCGACGAGGCATTGGCCCACCCCACCTGGGACATGGGCCCGATGGTCACGATCAATTCCGCGACCCTCGTCAACAAGGGGCTGGAGGTGATCGAGGCCCATCTGCTCTACGACATTCCCTTCGAACGGATTGAGGTGGTCGTCCACCCGCAGTCGTATATCCACTCGATGGTTGAATTCACCGATGGCTCCACGCTCGCCCAGGCGAGCCCGCCCGATATGCGGATGGCCCTCGCGCTCGGCATCGGCTGGCCCGACCGGGTGCCGGACGCCGCGCCCGGCTGCGACTGGTCCAAGGCCCACACCTGGGAGTTCTTCCCGCTGGACCACGAGGCGTTTCCCTCGGTCGGCCTCGCCCGGCACGTCGGGGCCCTCGGCGGCACCGCGCCCGCCGTGTTCAACGCGGCGAACGAGGAGTGCGTCGACGCCTTCCTCGACCGGAAGCTGCCCTTCAATGGGATCGTCGATACGGTCGCGGAGGTGATGGCGGAGCACGGCACCCCCACCGCGGGAACCCGGCTCACCGTCGCGGACGTCCTCGAGGCCGAGAGCTGGGCCCGTGCCCGCGCCCGTGAACTGGCCGCCGCAGCGGCGAAGGCGATCCCGGAGGCTCGCGCATGACGACACTGATGACGGTCCTCGGCATAGTGGTATTCGCCGTCGGCCTGCTCTTCTCGATCGCCTGGCACGAGCTCGGCCATCTCTCCACGGCCAAGCTCTTCGGCATCCGGGTCCCGCAGTACATGGTCGGCTTCGGGCCGACGATCTTCTCCCGCAAGAAGGGCGAGACCGAGTACGGGGTCAAGGCGGTCCCGCTCGGCGGCTACATCCGCATGATCGGGATGTTCCCGCCCGGTGACGACGGCAAGATCACCGCCCGGTCCACCTCGCCCTGGCGGGGCATGATCGAGGACGCCCGGTCGGCCGCCTTCGAGGAGCTCAAGCCGGGGGACGAGTCCCGGCTGTTCTACACGCGCAAGCCGTGGAAGCGCGTGATCGTGATGTTCGCCGGGCCGTTCATGAACCTGGTCCTCGCCGTGGTGATCTTCCTCGGCGTGATGATGTCCTTCGGGGTCAACACCCAGACCACCAATGTGGGCACCGTCTCGGAATGTGTCGTCGCGGCCTCGGCCGACACCGACACCTGCCCCAAGAGCGCCAAGGACTCCCCGGCCAAGGCCGCCGGGCTGAAGCCCGGGGACAAGATCGTCGCGTTCGACGGCCATCCGACGCCCGACTGGAGCACCCTCCAGCAGGACATCCGGAAGACCACCGGCCCGGCCACGATCACCGTCGAGCGGGACGGCGCCCGCAAGACCCTGCACGCCGACCTCATCAAGAACCAGGTGGCCCAGTCCGACGGGAACGGCGGCTACGTCGAGGGCAAGTACGTCAGCGCGGGCTTCCTCGGCTTCACCCCGGCCAACGGCGTGGTCCAGCAGTCCTTCGGGCAGTCCGTGGACCGTATGGGCACCATGGTCGAGGACGGCATCGACTCACTGCTCGCGCTGCCCTCCAAGGTCCCCGACCTGTGGAACGCGGCCTTCGGCGACGGTGAGCGCAAGGCGGACTCCCCGATGGGCGTCGTCGGCGCCGCCCGGGTCGGCGGTGAGGTCGCCAACCTCGACATCCCGCCCTCCCAGCGGATCGCGACCATGCTGTTCCTCGTCGCGGGCTTCAACCTCTCGCTGTTCCTGTTCAACATGCTCCCGCTGCTTCCGCTGGATGGCGGACATATCGCGGGCGCGCTGTGGGAGTCCGTACGGCGGCATGCCGCACGGCTGGTGCGGCGGCCCGACCCCGGGCCGTTCGACGTGGCGAAGATGATGCCGGTCGCCTATGTGATCGCGGGGATCTTCATCTGCTTCACCTTGCTGGTGCTGGTGGCGGACGTCGTGAACCCGGTGAGAATCTCCTGATGACACGCGATGTCCCGAAGTTCACCTTTGGGTGGACTTCGGGTCCGGGTGTGCTGGGGTGCGGGCCGGTGCCGTAATCTCGGACGCGGAGCCCGCTGATCTCGGGCCTGTCACACACCTTGGGGTTGCTCGCCAGATGACTGCGATTTCGCTAGGCATGCCGTCCGTACCGACCAAGCTCGCCGACCGCCGGGTCAGCCGGAAGATCCAGGTCGGGTCGGTGGCCGTGGGCGGCGACGCTCCGGTGTCGGTGCAGTCGATGACGACGACGGTGACCGCGGACATCGGGGCCACCCTCCAGCAGATCGCCGAGCTCACCGCATCGGGCTGCCAGATCGTGCGGGTCGCCTGCCCCTCGCAGGACGACGCCGAGGCGCTGCCGGTGATCGCGAAGAAGTCGCAGATCCCGGTGATCGCCGACATCCACTTCCAGCCGAAGTACGTGTTCGCGGCCATCGACGCCGGATGTGCGGCGGTGCGGGTGAACCCGGGGAACATCCGGCAGTTCGACGACAAGGTCAAGGAGATCGCCAAGGCGGCCTCCGACGCCGGGGTGCCGATCCGGATCGGGGTCAACGCGGGGTCCCTGGACAAGCGGCTGCTGGAGAAGTACGGCAAGGCCACACCGGAGGCGCTGGTCGAGTCGGCGCTGTGGGAGTGCTCGCTGTTCGAGGAGCACGGCTTCCGGGACATCAAGATCTCGGTCAAGCACAACGACCCCGTCGTCATGGTGAACGCCTACCGCCAGCTGGCCGCCCAGTGCGACTACCCGCTGCACCTGGGCGTGACCGAGGCAGGTCCGGCGTTCCAGGGCACCATCAAGTCCGCGGTGGCCTTCGGCGCCCTGCTCAGCGAGGGCATCGGTGACACCATCCGCGTCTCGCTCTCCGCGCCGCCGGCCGAGGAGGTCAAGGTCGGCATCCAGATCCTGGAGTCGCTGAACCTGCGCCAGCGCCGTCTGGAGATCGTCTCCTGCCCCTCCTGCGGCCGTGCCCAGGTGGATGTCTACAAGCTGGCCGACCAGGTCACCGCCGGTCTGGACGGTCTCGAGGTGCCGCTGCGCGTCGCCGTCATGGGCTGTGTCGTCAACGGCCCCGGTGAGGCCCGTGAGGCGGACCTGGGCGTCGCCTCCGGCAATGGCAAGGGCCAGATCTTCGTCAAGGGCGAGGTCATCAAGACCGTGCCCGAGTCCAAGATCGTGGAGACCCTCATCGAGGAAGCCATGAAGATCGCCGAGCAGATGGAGAAGGACGGCATCGCCTCCGGCGAGCCCCAGGTCTCCATCAGCGGCTGAGACCCGCCGTCCGTATCCGGCCGTACCGGACCCCTCCGGCACGGCCGGAGCCCGCGGTGGCGGACCACGTCGCAGGTGGCCCGTTCCGCCTGCGGGGTACAGTGCGGAGAATCGACTCCCTCTTGGCCCGCAGGCCCGTGTCCGGCCCGCGGGCCCGCGACCGGTGAGGCAAACACATCCGTGCTGACCACCTCCACCACCAGGGTCCTCGAGCCCGGCGAGCTCGAAGCGGCCCTCGCGGTCCTCGACCGTGACCCGGTGTCCAACGCCTTCGTGGCCGCCCGCGTCCAGGTGGCCGGGCTGGACCCGTGGCGGCTCGGCGGCGAGATGTGGGGCTGGTACACCGGCGGACGGCTGGAGTCGCTCTGCTACGCCGGGGCCAATCTGGTCCCCATCTGCGCCACCCCCGAAGCCGTCCGCGGCTTCGCCGAGCGCGCCCGCCGCGCCGGACGCCGCTGCTCCTCGATCGTCGGTCCCGCCGACACCACCGCCGAGCTGTGGTCCCTGCTCGAGCCCAGCTGGGGCCCGGCCCGCGAGGTCCGCTCCCACCAGCCGCTGATGGTCACCACCTCGATGCCCGCCGACATCCCGCCCGACCCGTTGGTGCGGCGCATCCGCAAGGACGAGCTGGACGTGATCATGCCCGCGTGCGTGGCCATGTTCACCGAGGAGGTCGGCGTCTCCCCGCTCGCCGGGGACGGCGGACTGCTCTACCAGGCCCGGGTCGCCGAGCTGGTCACCGCCGGACGCTCGTTCGCCCGGGTGGAGAACGGCCGGGTGGTCTTCAAGGCCGAGATCGGCGCCGCCACCCCGCACGCCTGCCAGGTCCAGGGCGTCTGGGTGGCTCCCGAGTACCGCGGCCGCGGGCTCTCCGAGACCGGGATGGCCGCCGTGCTCGGCTACGCCCTGAACGAGATCGCCCCCGTGGTGAGCCTGTACGTCAACGACTTCAACACCGCCGCCCGCGCCGCCTACCGCCGGGTGGGGTTCCAGGAGGTCGGCGCCTTCATGAGCGTGCTGTTCTGAGCCATCGGCGTGCTGTTCCGATCGGCGGGCCAGTAGGGTCTGGCGCATGGTGCAACTGCCCGGGGAGCGGTCCCCGGATCCCGGAGGCGTCGCCGTCGGGCCGCTCGACCTCGCCGCGCGCGTGGACGACGCCCTCGCCGTCCAGGCGGTGGCCTTCGGGCTCACGGCGGAGGAGGTCGGCGTACGGCGCCATATCGTGCTGCGCCACCTCACCAGCCTCGGGGCCCGCGCGCTGGGCGCCACCACCCCCACCGGACGGCTGGTGGGGTTCGTCTACGGGATGCCCAACGACCGGACCCACTGGTGGTCCACCGTCGTCCAGCCCTATCTGCGCGCCGCCGGACGCGAGGACTGGCTCGACGACTCCTTCGTCATCACCGAACTGCATGTCCACCCCGCGTACCAGAACCGCGGTGTCGGACGGCGGCTGATCACCGCCATCACCGACGGCGTCTGCCAGCCGCGCTCCCTGCTGTCCGCCATCGACACCGACAGCCCCGCCCGCGGTCTCTACCGGTCCCTCGGCTATACCGACCTCGCCCGGCCGGTGCTCTTCCCGAGCGCGCCGAGCCCGTACGCGGTCATGGGAGCGCCCCTTCCGCTGCGCCGCTGAGCCGCCGCCAGGAGACCGCCCGGGGGCGTCCCGGGGACCTCCCGGGGGACAACGCATTTCCCGGTTGTGCACACCTGCGGCTAACCTCCTGCACATCCCATCCCGCACGCAGGAGAGACTCCATGGCCCACGCCGTCAACGTCCAGCGCATGTCCACGATGATGCTGAAGACGCTGCGCGAAGACCCGGCGGACGCCGAGACCGCCAGCCACAAGCTGCTCGTCCGGGCCGGTTACGTCCGCCGTGCCTCGGCGGGTATCTGGACCTGGCTGCCGGTCGGCAAGAAGGTCCTGGAGAACGTCTCGCGCATCGTTCGCGAGGAGATGGACGCCATCGGCGCCCAGGAGGTCCTCCTGCCCGCCCTGCTGCCCAAGGAGCCGTACGAGGCCAGCGGCCGCTGGGAGGAGTACGGCGACCTGTTGTTCCGCCTCAAGGACCGCAAGGGCGGCGACTACCTGCTCGGCCCCACCCACGAGGAGATCTTCACCCAGACGGTGAAGGACCAGTGCACGTCCTACAAGGACCTGCCGGTCATGCTCTACCAGATCCAGACCAAGTACCGGGACGAGGCCCGTCCGCGCTCCGGTGTGCTGCGCGGCCGTGAGTTCCTGATGAAGGACTCCTACTCCTTCGACACCACCGACGAGGGTCTGGCCGAGTCCTACCGCCTGCACCGCGAGGCGTACCGCCGGATCTTCGAGCGCCTGGGCCTGGACTACCGCATCGTCTCCGCGGTCTCCGGCGCGATGGGCGGCTCCGCCTCCGAGGAGTTCCTCGCCCCGGCGGCGGCCGGCGAGGACACCTTCGTGGACTGCCCGAACTGCGACTACGCGGCCAACACCGAGGCGTACACGGTCACCGTCCCGCCGGTCGAGGGCGGTACCCACGGCCCCGTCGAGGAGCTGGACACCCCCGACACGCCCACCATCGAGAGCCTCGCCGAGCACCTGGGCGTCCCCGCCTCCGCGACCCTGAAGAACCTGCTGGTCAAGGTCGACGGTGAGATCACCGCGGTGGGCGTCCCCGGCGACCGCGAGGTGGACCTCGGCAAGCTGGGCGAGCACCTCGCCCCCGCCGTGGTCGAGCTGGTCACCGCCGAGGACTTCGAGGGCCGCCCCGACCTGGTGCGCGGCTACGTCGGCCCGCAGGGCCTCGCGGGCAAGTCCTTCCGCTACATCGCCGACCCGCGCATCGCCCCCGGCACCGCCTGGATCACCGGCGCGAACAAGGCCGACACCCACGCCCGCAACGTGGTCTGCGGCCGTGACTTCGACGTCGACGACTACCTGGACGTCACCGTGGTCGAGCCGGGCGACCCCTGCCCGAAGTGCGGTGCGGGCATCGAGCTGGACCGGGCCATCGAGATCGGCCACATCTTCCAGCTCGGCCGCAAGTACGCGGACGCCTTCCAGCTTGACGTGCTCGGCCAGAACGGCAAGCCGGTCCGCGTCACCATGGGCTCCTACGGCGTCGGCGTCTCCCGCGCGGTGGCCGCCCTCGCCGAGCAGACCCACGACGGCTCCGGCCTCTGCTGGCCGCGCGAGGTCGCCCCGGCCGACGTCCACATCGTCGCCGCGGGCAAGGCCCTCCAGACCGAGCTGGCGCTCGACGTCGCGGAGAAGCTGGGCACGGCGGGCGTCCGTGTGATGGTCGACGACCGCGCGGGCGTCTCCCCGGGCGTGAAGTTCACCGACGCGGAGCTCATCGGCGTGCCGACCATCCTGGTCGTCGGCCGCGGCGCCAAGGACGGCGTGGTGGAGCTGAAGGACCGCCGCACCGGTGAGCGCGAGGAACTCCCGCTCGACGAGGCCATCGCCCGCCTCACCGTCTGACACCCCCGGACACCGACCGACGCCCGGCCCGCCGCCCCCAGCGGCGCGCCGGGCGCCGTCATGAGACGGCTCGTACGGCGGCTCGTAACGGCGGGGCCGCCCTGCGGCCGCCTCCGCCGTGCCATGCCGTTCCCCACCGCCCCACGGCGCCGTGACGGTCCGCGCGGGCGGAGCGACGCACCGGGCCGTCGGCGCGGGCTGTCGGCGGTCCGGTCACCGGTCGGGTGCGCCGCCGGAGCTCCCGCGCCCCGCAGGGTCCTGGCCGACCATGTCGTGGCGGCCTGCGACGCCTCGCCGGGGGCGGGCACGAGGGGACTTGCCGGGCCGGCGGAGTGTCGTGGCGGATGCCCGTCCGGCCCGTACCTGTCCCATGGGCGGGTGTGAGCGGGGACGGCCCTGCCCGCCCGCGCGGTGGCGCCGAGTCGCCGGCCCGCGACGGTGACCGGTTCGGCGCGCCCGGGCACCGACAAGCCGTGCCCGGGTCAGAGCCAGTTGGCGAATTCCAGGAGGAGTTCGGCGCGGGAGCGATGGCCGGCGGCGGCGTGGTGGAGGCCGGTGGCGACGGCGCGGTACAGGGTCCAGCCGCGCAGCCGGTCGCGGTCCACGTCCAGGGAGTCGGCCAGTTTGGCCACCCGGCGGCGGGCCGCCGCGGCGGGGCCGGGGCCCGCCGCGAGGTCCTCACAGCGGTCGAGCACCAACTGCGCCAGGTCATAGGCCCGTTCGCCGACCAGGGGCGAGGGGCCCACCGCGAGCCAGGGCGAGCGTTCCCCGGCGAGCACCTTGCCCTGCCGGAAGTCGCCGTGCAGCAGCACCGTTTCGGGAGGCCCCGCGAGCAGTTCCGTCCGCAGCTGCGCCGCTTCCTCGGCCAGCGGACGGGCGTCCGCCGCCCAGCCACCGGTGGGCAGCGGAAGCATCGCGTCGTGGCCCTCGCCGGTGCGCTCCGCGACCGAGCCGAAGGGGTGCTCCTCCGGCGGCGGCACCCACAGCCGCCGCACCGTGCCCGCCGCCTCCAGCAGCGCCTTCGCCTCCGGCAGCGAGCGCACCGACACCGCGCTGCTCAGCCGCTCGATCAACAGCGCACCGGTGTCCGGATCGGCGCGCAGCAGCCGGGCCGCGCCCCAGCCGTCCCAGTGGGCGAGGGCGGCACGCTCCCGTTCCGCGTCGGGGCCGGGGACGGGCAGTTTCAGCGCCGCCGGGGTGCCGTCCGCCTGCCGCACCAGCGTGACCAGACCACGGCGGCCGCCGGGGGTCACCACCCGCTCGGGGGTCAGCTCCCAGGCGTCGAGCAGCTGGTCCACGGTCTCCGGCAGGGCTTCCAGCCAGTCGCGTACGGAGCCTTCGGGAGCGTCGCTCAGCGCGTCCAGCAGCCGCTTGGGCGGGTGGAAGGGGGTCGTATCCCGTCCACCGGACTGCGGTGCCGATGCCATGCCTGAGCCGTCCCCTTCATCAACGTCATCACGATCACCGTTCGCCCCGGCGGCCCGTCACAGCGCGTCGGCCGGACCGCTCGCCGACGAGGACGGGGCGGCCGTGGTGGAGTGTTCGGTGAGTCCAGGGAAGGCTACGCCGCCCCCGCGCCAGCGCACCGCACGGACCGCCGCCTCGCGCAGCGCGCCCGCCGCCTGACGGCGCAGCGAGCCGTCACCGGCCCGTACGAGATCGGCGTACACGGCGGCGATACGGTTCTCCAGCTCCGCGGCGAGCCGCACCGCGGCGGGGGCGTCCGGTACGGCGAAGGGCAGCGCGTACGCGGGCGCCGCGCCCGCGGGGGTGCCGCCGAGGTCGCGCACGGTGCGCACAAGCGCGTCCCGGCGCGCGCGGTGCGCCGCGTACCCCTCGCGGGCCTCCGCGAGCCGGTCGTCACCGATCCGGCCGCCGACGACGCCGTAGCCGTAGACGGCGGCGTGTTCCGCGGCGAGCGCGGCCTGCGCGGCTCTGAGCGCCGCGGCGCGGCTGCCCGCGGTACGGCCTGGTCGAGAGGCCATGTCAGTACCCCTTCGCGGTGGTCATGAGTCCGAGCCGTCCTGGGTCAGGAGATACACGTGGGCGGCCCCGGAGGCCGCGACGGAGGCCAGCAGCCGGGCGAGCTCGGGCGGCGCGGTGACGAGGGCGGTGGTGCGGGCGTCGGCGGTGTGCCGCTCGGCCTGGGCGAGCACCGCGAGGGCGCGCTTCCGGTCCTCGGGCACCGCGGGCGGCCGCTCCCGCCGTCGCGCGGACGCCGAGGCCGGCGGGGACGCCGACGGCGTGGCCGATCCGTCGGCGGACGAGGACCGCCCATGGCCACGGAAGGCGGCCGCGTGCCGCGCCGTCTCCGCACGCAACGGGGCCAGGCGCTCCGCAAGGTCGGGGTGCGCGTCCGCCGTCGCGTCGTAGCGCGCCAGGAGCGCGGTGGACTCCCGCGCGCCGGTGGCGCGGAGCTTGGCGACGCTCACGCCCTCGGCGGTGTCGCGGCGGGGCCTGGTGTCGTCGGAGCAGCCGCTCAGCAGCGCGGCCGCGCCCAGCGCCCCGCCGCCCAGCAGCAGGGCGCGCCGCGCGGGCGTCGCCCCGCCGGTGCCGGACGTGGCGGACGTGACGGCGGACGCGGGGGAGGTGTCGGTGGGGGACGGGGGGCCTGGTGGGGGCGTGGTGATCGACACGTTCCTCTTTCCGGGCTGCGGCAGCTCCCGGCCGCCGGTAGTGATCACAGCAGGCGAGCGTACCCGCGCGCGGGGCGGAAGCCCGGCAGCGCCCACCGAATCGTCAGCCCGCCGCTGGAACAGATAGGCTTTGATCCGACACGCGACCTTCCCACAACAGCACACGCGGCCGAGGAGTCACCCGGATGAGCACCACCCAGAGCGAGAGGCTGCGCGGGCTGCTGGAACCGCTCGTCAGCGCCCGAGAGCTGGATCTGGAAGAGGTCGAGGTGACGCCCGCCGGGCGGCGGCGTGTGCTCCGGATCGTCGTGGACTCCGATGACGGCGTGCAGCTGGACACCTGCGCCGAGCTCAGCCGGGACATCTCCCGCACCCTCGACGAGTCGGACGCGATGGGCGCCACCCCATACGTCCTCGAGGTCACGTCCCCCGGCGCCGAGCGCCCCCTCGCCGAACCGCGCCACTACCGCCGCGCCACCGGCCGCCTCATGCGCGCCAAGCTGGCCGACGGCGACGAGCTGGTCGCGCGGATCACCGCCGTGGACGAGGACGGGCTCGACCTCGAGGTGCC
Organism: Streptomyces cucumeris; assembly: GCF_024295805.1. Lineage (GTDB taxonomy): Bacteria > Actinomycetota > Actinomycetes > Streptomycetales > Streptomycetaceae > Streptomyces > Streptomyces cucumeris. The sequence goes on along the minus strand of NZ_JANCLX010000013.1, from coordinate 51,725 downwards.
CGGTGTGAAGGGCCGCAAGCCCACCGCCAGGCGGCTGGCCTTCAAGGAGATCTCCAAGGCCCGGGTGGAGATCGAATTCAACCGCAAGCCCGCTTCTGAGGGCGACGAGAGCAAGGAGGAGGCGTAGCCGTGGACATCGACATGAGTGCCCTGCGGGGTCTGGTGCGAGAGAAGGAGATCTCCTTCGACCTGCTGGTCGAAGCGATCGAATCGGCCCTCCTCATCGCCTACCACCGCACCGAGGGAAGCCGCCGCCGCGCCCGCGTGGAGCTGGACCGCAACACCGGCCACGTCACCGTGTGGGCCCAGGAGGACGCCGAGGACCTCGAGGAGGGCGCCGAGCCCCGCGAGTTCGACGACACCCCCTCCGGCTTCGGCCGGATCGCCGCGATGACCGCCAAGCAGGTCATCCTCCAGCGGCTGCGGGACGCCGAGGAGGAGATCACCTTCGGCGAGTACGCGGGGCGCGAGGGCGATGTGGTCGCCGGTGTCGTCCAGCAGGGCAAGGACCCGAAGAACGTCCTGGTGGACATCGGCCGGCTGGAGGCCATCCTGCCGGTGCAGGAGCAGGTGCCCGGTGAGGACTACGCCCACGGCACCCGGCTGCGGACCTATGTCGTCCGCGTCGTCAAGGGCGTGCGCGGTCCGTCCGTGACCCTTTCGCGTACCCATCCCAACCTCGTGAAGAAGCTCTTCGCGCTCGAGGTGCCGGAGATCGCGGACGGTTCGGTGGAGATCGCGGCCATCGCCCGTGAGGCCGGTCACCGGACCAAGATCGCGGTCAGGTCCACCCGTTCGGGTCTGAACGCCAAGGGCGCGTGCATCGGCCCGATGGGCGGCCGGGTGCGCAGTGTGATGGCCGAACTGCACGGCGAGAAGATCGACATCGTCGACTGGTCGGACGACCCCGCCGAGCTGGTGGCCAACGCGCTGTCCCCCGCGCGGGTGAGCAAGGTCGAGGTGGTGGATCTGGCGGCGCGCTCGGCGCGCGTCACCGTGCCGGACTACCAGCTCTCGCTCGCCATCGGGAAGGAAGGGCAGAACGCCCGGCTCGCGGCCCGACTGACCGGGTGGCGGATCGATATCCGGCCCGACACCGAACAGCCCGGTGATCAAGGCTGATTCCAGCCGCGGAGCCCCGGAATCCGGCCGAAAAACGAGTAACCGTTCGATCACTCCCCCCGAGGGGTGAGGTCGGTACAGGGAGGTAGACTTAAGCAGTGTCTGGCCGCGCGCTTGCTCGTGCCTGCCCTGAGAGAACCTGTGTGGGATGCCGGGATCGGGCGGCCAAGAAGGATCTGCTGCGCATCGTGGCGGTCGAGGGCGTTTGCGTCCCCGATCGGCGCGGTACGCTGCCCGGTCGGGGTGCCTATGTGCACCCCACACGGGTCTGCCTCGACCTGGCGGTCCGCCGCCGGGCCTTTTCCCGGGCCTTCAGGGGGCCGGGGACGCTCGACACCACGGACCTGCGCCGCTGTGTCGAGCAGGGTGAGCAGGCATCACCGTAAGTAGTTGCAAGAACGGCACGGGACACTGTGCGGTCAGGTACCTCGCGAGTCGGAAGTAGGTCGAGATTGCGATGAGCACTCGATGAGTACGCGATGAGTACGCCCATGAAGTAGCGACGGTCCGGCGTAACCCGGACCTCAAAGGAGCGAAGTGGCTAAGGTCCGGGTATACGAACTCGCCAAGGAGTTCGGAGTTGAGAGCAAGGTCGTCATGGCCAAGCTCCAAGAACTCGGTGAATTTGTACGTTCGGCGTCCTCGACCATCGAGGCGCCGGTTGTGCGCAAGTTGACTGACGCATTCCAGGGTGGCAACGGTTCCGGCCGCGCCGCCGGCAAGCCCTCGGCGCCGCGCAAGGCGACGCCCGCCAAGCCGCCGACACCCGGTCCGGGTGCATCGGCCCGTCCGGCTGCCCCCAAGCCTCCGACGCCCGGCCCCAAGCCGGCCGCCGCCGAGGCCCCCCGCAGCACTCCCGCGGCGCCCGCGGCGCCCGCGGCGCCCTCACCGGGGCCGCGTCCGACGCCCGGTGCCCGCCCGACCCCCGGCCCCAAGCCGGCTCCGGCGCAGCCCGCGGCACCGCAGCAGCCCGAGTTCACCGCCCCGCCGGCGGCCGCCGGTCCCAAGCCGGGCCAGGCCCAGGCCAAGCCGGGCGCGCCCGCGAAGCCGGGCGCCACGCCCGGTCCGCGCCCCGGCGCCCGTCCGGGCGGTCCCGGCCAGGGCGAGCGTGGCCAGGGCCAGGGCGGCCAGGGCGCCCGTCCCGGCGCTCCGCGCCCCGGTGGCGAGCGCGGCCCGCGTCCGGGCGGTGCCCGTCCGGCCGGCCCCCGTCCGGGCAACAACCCCTTCACCTCCGGCGGTTCCACCGGTATGGCGCGCCCGCAGGCGCCCCGTCCCGGCGGCGCCCCGCGTCCCGGTGGCCAGGGTGGCCCCGGCCCGCGCCCGCAGGGCGGCCAGGGCGGTCCCGGCCGCGGTCAGGGCGGCCCCGGCGGTCCCCGGCCCACTCCGGGCCAGATGCCCCGTCCGCAGGGCGCCCAGGGTGGCGGCCCGCGTCCGGGCGGCGGTCCCGGCGGTCCGCGTCCGAACCCGGGCATGATGCCGCAGCGTCCCGCCGCGGGCCCGCGTCCGGGCCCCGGTGGCGGCGGCGGTCGCGGTCCCGGCGGTGCCGGTCGCCCCGGTGGCGGCGGTCGTCCCGGTGGCGGCGGCGGCTTCGCCGGTCGTCCCGGTGGTGGCGGCGGCGGTCGTCCGGGCGGTGGCGGCGGCTTCGGCGGTCGTCCCGGTGGTCCCGGTGGCGGTGGCGGCGGCTTCGGCGGTCGTCCCGGCTTCGGCGGTCGTCCGGGTGGTCCCGGTGGCCGTGGTGGCACGCAGGGCGCGTTCGGCCGTCCCGGCGGTCCGGCTCGCCGTGGCCGCAAGTCGAAGCGGCAGAGGCGCCAGGAGTACGAGGCCATGCAGGCCCCGTCCGTCGGCGGCGTGATGCTGCCTCGCGGCAACGGCCAGACGGTCCGGCTGTCGCGTGGTGCCTCGCTCACCGACTTCGCGGAGAAGATCAACGCCAACCCGGCGTCGCTGGTCGCCGTGATGCTCAACCTCGGCGAGATGGTCACCGCGACCCAGTCGGTCTCCGACGAGACGCTCCAGCTGCTCGCCGACGAGATGAACTACGTCGTCGAGATCGTCAGCCCGGAGGAGGAGGACCGCGAGCTTCTCGAGTCCTTCGACATCGAGTTCGGCGAGAACGAGGGCGGCGAGGACATGCTCGTCTCCCGTCCGCCGGTCGTGACCGTCATGGGTCACGTCGACCACGGTAAGACCCGTCTGCTGGACGCGATCCGCAAGACCAACGTGGTCGCGGGCGAGGCCGGTGGCATCACCCAGCACATCGGTGCCTACCAGGTCTCGACCGAGGTCAATGAGGAAGAGCGCAAGATCACCTTCATTGACACCCCGGGTCACGAGGCGTTCACCGCCATGCGTGCCCGTGGTGCCAAGTCGACCGACATCGCGATCCTCGTGGTGGCGGCCAACGACGGTGTGATGCCCCAGACGATCGAGGCGCTGAACCACGCCAAGGCGGCCGACGTGCCGATCGTGGTCGCGGTCAACAAGATCGACGTCGAGGGCGCGGACCCGACCAAGGTGCGCGGTCAGCTGACCGAGTACGGCCTGGTGGCCGAGGAGTACGGCGGCGACACCATGTTCGTCGACATCTCCGCCAAGCAGGGTCTGCACATCGACAGTCTGCTGGAGGCCGTGGTCCTCACCGCGGACGCCTCGCTCGACCTGCGCGCCAACGCGGAGCAGGACGCGCAGGGCATCGCGATCGAGGCCCACCTGGACCGCGGCCGCGGCGCCGTGGCCACCGTGCTGGTCCAGCGCGGCACCCTGCGGGTCGGCGACACGATGGTCGCGGGCGACGCCTACGGCCGTGTCCGGGCGATGCTCGACGACAACGGCAACGCGCTGGAGGAGGCCGGTCCGGCCACCCCGGTCCTGGTGCTCGGTCTGACCAACGTGCCGGGCGCGGGCGACAACTTCCTCGTCGTCGACGAGGACCGCACCGCCCGCCAGATCGCCGAGAAGCGTGCGGCGCGCGAGCGCAACGCGGCCTTCGCCAAGCGCACCCGCAGGGTCTCCCTGGAGGACCTGGACAAGGTGCTCAAGGCCGGTCAGGTGCAGCAGCTCAACCTCATCATCAAGGGCGACGCGTCCGGTTCGGTGGAGGCCCTCGAGTCCTCCCTGCTCCAGCTCGACGTCGGCGAAGAGGTCGACCTGCGTGTCCTGCACCGCGGTGTGGGTGCGGTCACCGAGACCGACATCGACCTGGCGACCGGCTCCGACGCCATCGTCATCGGCTTCAACGTGCGCGCCGACGGGCGTGCCACGCAGATGGCCGAGCGCGAGGGCGTGGACGTCCGTTACTACTCGGTCATCTACCAGGTGATCGAGGAGATCGAGGCGGCCCTGAAGGGCATGCTCAAGCCGGAGTACGAAGAGGTCGAGCTCGGTACGGCGGAGATCCGCGAGGTCTTCCGCTCGTCCAAGCTGGGCAACATCGCGGGTGTGCTCATCCGCTCCGGCGAGGTCAAGCGGAACACCAAGGCCCGCCTCGTCCGCGACGGCAAGGTCATCGCGGAGAACCTCAACATCGAGGGCCTGCGCCGCTTCAAGGACGACGTCACCGAGATTCGCGAAGGCTTCGAGGGCGGTATCAACCTCGGCAGCTACAACGACATCAAGATCGACGACGTCATCGCGACGTACGAGATGCGCGAGAAGCCGCGCGGCTGACGCGCTGCCTCTCGGTCGGGGCCGGTCGGCGGGAAATTTCCGTCGATCGGCCCCGGCCCTTGCGTGTACGGTTCGAGGAACCTGCACGAAGCCAGACCTTCAAGGCCCCACGGGTGGCTTGACCCGGACCGCATGTATGTAGGGACGTTGTCCTTTGACCTGCTCCTTGGCGACGTACGGTCGTTGAAGGAGAAGCGCTCCGTCGTCCGCCCGATCGTCGCCGAGCTGCACCGCAAGTACGCGGTGAGCGTGGCGGAGGTCGGCGACCAGGACCTCTACCGCAGGGCGCAGATCGCCCTGGCGGTGGTCTCCGGGGACCCGGGCCATCTCACGGATGTTCTCGACCGCTGTGAGCGGCTGGTCGCGGGGCGGCCGGAGGTGGAGCTGCTGTCCGTGCGACGGAGGTTCCACGGCGGCGATGACGAGTGACGGAACGGGGAACCCGACAGTGGTGACCCCCGTCGACGACCGGCCCCGGCCGTCGATGACCGAAGCGAAGAAGAGAGAAGTAGACGCATGACCGACACCGCGCGGGCACGCAAGCTGGCGGACCGCATCCGGGTCGTGGTCGCGGAGACCCTTCAGCGGCGGATCAAGGACCCGCGGCTCGGCTATGTGACCATCACGGACACCCGGATCACCGGTGATCTGCGGGAGGCGACCGTCTTCTACACGGTCTTCGGCGACGACGAGGAGCGGGCCGCCTCCGCCGCGGCCCTGGAGAGCGCCAAGGGCGTTCTGCGCTCCGAGGTCGGCCGTCAGACCGGGGTGCGGTTCACCCCCACCCTGACGTTCGTCCCGGACGCCCTCCCGGACAACGCCCGCACCATCGACGATCTGCTCGCCAAGGCCAAGGCGGCCGACGAGCAGGTCCGCGAGGCGTCCTCGGGCGCCGAGTACGCCGGTGAGGCCGATCCGTACCGCAAGCCCGGTGAGGAAGCGGACGAGGACGGGAACGGGCACGAGAACGACGGCAAGGGCTCCTCGGACGCATGACGCGCAAGGGCAGGGCCGGATCCGGTGCGCCGGACGGCCTGGTGATCGTCGACAAACCGGCCGGTTACACCTCGCACGACGTCGTCGCCAGGATGCGCCGGTTCGCCGGGACCCGGCGGGTCGGCCATGCCGGCACGCTGGATCCCATGGCCACCGGTGTGCTGGTGATCGGCGTGGAGAAGGCCACCCGGCTGCTCGGTCACCTGGCGCTGACCGAGAAGGAGTACACGGCCACCATCCGGCTGGGCCAGACCACCGTCACCGATGACGCGGAGGGGGAGATCACCGCCGCCCACGGGGCGGCGGGGGTCGAGCCCGCCGCGATCGAGGCCGGGATCGCCGCGCTGACCGGCGCCATCCAGCAGGTGCCGTCCAAGGTCAGCGCCATCAAGATCGACGGCAAGCGGTCCTACGCACGGGCCCGTGAGGGCGAGGACTTCGAGATCCCGGCGCGCCCGGTGACCGTCTCGTCCTTCGCGCTGCACGAGCGCCGCGAGTCGAAGGCGGAGGACGGCACCGCCGTCGTCGACCTCGACGTCACGGTCGTCTGCTCCTCCGGCACCTACATCCGGGCGCTCGCCCGCGATCTGGGCGCCGGACTCGGCGCGGGCGGCCATCTGACGGCGCTGCGCCGCACCCGGGTCGGCCCGTACGGGCTGGCGGAGGCGCGCACGCTGGAGCGGCTGGAGGAGTCCCTGACGGTCATGCCCATCGCGGAGGCCGCCGCGGCCGCCTTCCCGCGCTGGGACGTGGACGCCCACCAGGCGCGCCTGCTGGGCAACGGCGTACGGATCGACATGCCCCCGGTGACCACGGGGGAGGGGCACACCGGACCGGTGGCCGTCTTCGATCCGGAGGGGCGCTTCCTGGCCCTGGTGGAGGAGTCCAAGGGCAAGGCCAAGAGCCTGGCCGTGTTCGCCTGAGCTCTGATGTCCGATGAGGGCCGTCCCGCACCGCGGGGCGGCCCTCGGCCGTCCTGCGGTGCGTTGCGACCCCCCGATCTCTTCCCCTCCGGTGTCTTTCCAGTGCCGACGGTGAATTCACCCCATCGTGCGGGCGCCCGGAAGGCATCACGGGAGTGAAAGGGGGCGCGTGACCTCTTGAGGGACCCCTGGCCACCGTGGTGAAACGCGGGGCGGGACGTCCGGAGTGGCCACCGATGCAAGGGACGTGCCGACGGCATGGCACTCTTAGACCTGCGAAGTCGGCAGACAAAGGTTCGGGCGAGGAGCGGGCAAAGTGCAGCGCTGGCGTGGCTTGGAGGACATCCCCGAGGACTGGGGACGCAGCGTCGTCACCATCGGCTCCTACGACGGAGTGCACCGAGGACACCAGCTGATCATCGGCCGCGCGGTGGCCCGCGCGCGTGAGCTGGGCGTCCCGGCGGTCGTGGTCACCTTCGACCCGCACCCCAGCGAGGTGGTACGCCCCGGCAGCCACCCCCCGCTGCTCGCCACCCACCAGCGGCGCGCGGAGCTGATGGCGGAGCTGGGCGTGGACGCGGTGCTGGTACTGCCGTTCACGGCGGAGTTCTCCCGGCTCAGCCCCGGTGACTTCGTGGTGAAGGTGCTGGTCGACAAGCTCCACGCCCGGGTGGTCGTGGAGGGTCCCAACTTCCGCTTCGGTCACAGGGCCGCAGGGAACGTGGAGTTCCTGCGCGAGCTGGGCACCACCTACGACTACCAGGTCGAGGTCATCGACCTGTACGAGCGCGGCGAGGCGGGCGGTGGCGAGGCGTTCTCGTCCACCCTGGTGCGCAGGCTGGTCGCCGACGGCGATGTCACGGGCGCGATGGAGGTCCTGGGACGGCCGCACCGTGTCGAGGGCGTGGTGGTGCGCGGTGCCCAGCGCGGCCGTGAGCTGGGTTTCCCCACGGCCAACCTGGAGACCCTGCCGCATACCGCGATCCCGGCCGACGGCGTCTACGCGGGCTGGCTCACCGCCGGGGGCGAGGCGATGCCCGCGGCCATCTCGGTCGGTACCAACCCGCAGTTCGACGGCACCGAACGGACCGTCGAGGCCTATGCGATCGACCGTGTCGGACTGGATCTGTACGGACTCCACGTCCAGGTGGACTTCCTCGCCTATCTGCGGGGCCAGGAGAAGTTCGACTCGATCGAGGCGCTGCTGGAGCGCATGGCAGCCGATGTGAAGCGGGCGCGCGAACTGGTCGAGGAGCACGACGGCGGCTGAGCCCCGCCCCTTCAGCCTTTCACTGCTCACCACGGCTCTTACGGCGATCGCCCCGCCGGACCGGGATCATCCGGTCCGGCGGGGCGATCGCTTCGTTGCGTCCGCGTCCGCTACTGCTGCGGCCCCGCCGGGGGCTGCTGCTGCCACGGCTGGCCCGGCTGTGCGGGCTGCCCGGACGGCCAGGGCTGTCCGGGCTGTCCGGGCTGGGCCTGGGCCTGCTGGGGCGGCTGTGGCTGCTGCCCCTGCTGTGGCTGCTGCCACCCCTGCTGGGGGCCGGGCTGTCCCGGCCGGCCCTGCTGCGGATAGCCCTGTGGCTGACCGGGCTGCGGATAGCCCGGCTGGGGCTGTCCCGGCTGCGGCTGCCCCTGTGGCTGACCGGGCTGGGGCGCGTACGGCCCCGGGTAGGGCTGCTGCCCCTGGCCCTGCTGCGGACCCGGCTGCTGGCCCTGCCCCTGACCGGGGTACTGCCCCTGCTGACCGTGTGCGGGCATCGGCGGGGCCATCTGCGGCGGCGGGGCGCTGCCACGGTCCGCCGTCCACAGCCCCTGCGCCTGCTGGGCCCGGACGAAGTCCTCGGCGACGAGGGCCGAGAGGTTGAAGTACGCCTCACGGGTCTTCGGCCGCAGCATGTCCAGGTCCACTTCGGCGCCCGCCGACAGGTGCTCGTCGAAGGGCACGACGATCACGCCGCGGCAGCGCGTCTCGAAGTGCGACACGATGTCGTCGACCTTGATCATCTTGCCGGTCTCCCGGACCCCCGAGATCACGGTGAGGCTCCGCGAGACCAGGTCCGAATAGCCGTGTGCGGACAGCCAGTCGAGGGTGGTGCTCGCGCTGCTCGCACCGTCCACCGAGGGGGTGGAGATGATGATCAACTGGTCGGCGAGGTCCAGCACTCCGCGCATCGCGCTGTAGAGCAGACCGGTGCCCGAGTCGGTGAGGATGATCGGGTACTGCTTGCCCAGGACGTCGATGACGCGGCGGTAGTCCTCGTCGTTGAAGGTCGTGGAGACCGCCGGGTCCACGTCGTTGGCGAGGATCTCCAGACCGGACGGGGCCTGCGAGGTGAACCGCCGGATGTCCATGTAGCTGTTGAGGTACGGGATCGCGGTGACCAGGTCGCGGATGGTCGCGCCGGTCTCCCGCCGCACCCGGCGGCCCAGGGTGCCCGCGTCGGGGTTGGCGTCGATCGCGATGACCTTGTCCTGGCGCTCGGTGGCCAGTGTCGCGCCGAGGGCGGTGGTCGTCGTGGTCTTGCCGACGCCGCCCTTGAGGCTGATGACGGCGATGCGGTAGCAGGAGAGCACCGGTGTCCGGATCAGCTCCAGCTTGCGCTGCCGCTCCGCCTCCTCCTTCTTGCCGCCGAACTTGAAGCGCGAGGCGGCGACGTTGTTCTTCTTGGGCTTCTGCTTGCCCCGGATGAGCCGGTCCGACGACAGCTCGACGGCCGCCGTGTAACCGAGGGGCGCCCCCGCGCCGTGGGCGGCCTGGCGCCGCTGGTCCGGTGTGACGACGGGCCAGCCGCCGGTCCGCGGATCGGACGGTGCGCCCGCCCCGGCACCGGAGTTGGCGGCGGCGCCGCCGTCGGGGCGCGGGTAGCCGTAGCCGTCCTGTGCGGGGGGAGCCGCGTCGGGGCGGGGGAAGCCGTAGCCGCCCTGATCCTGCCCCTGGCCCTGGGACGGCCCCTGCGGGCCGGGCTGGGCGTACGGGCCGGGCTGGGCGTACGGGCCGGGCTGGGCGTACGGGCCGGGCTGGCCCTGCTGCGGCTGCTGCCCCTGCTGGGGCGCGGGGGAGGACTGCGGGTAGTTCGGCGGGACGGCGTCCTGGGGCTCCGCCTGCGGACGCGGGAAGCCGTAGCCGCCCTGGGCGGTGGCGGGCGCCGGGGGCTGACCCTGGTGCGGATAGCCGTACGGGGCCGCCTGCGGGGGCTGCGGGTTCTGGGGGATCTGCGGACCGGGAGCGGCCGGGGGCTGGGCGTCGGCGGACGCGGGTGCGCCGCCCTGCGCCTGTCCCTGGCCCTGTCCCGGGAAAGGGCCGGGGCCGGGCTGGCCGGGGCCCGGCTGGGGCCCTGGAGCGGGCTGGACGCCGGGAACAGGCTGACCGGGGCCGGGCCGGCCCGGGAGCGGGCCCGGAGCGCCCTCGCCGGGGCGCGGGTAGCCGTAGCCGCTCTGCGGGGGCGCGGGTGCCGGGACGCCGGGCGCGGGCTGACCCTGCGTACCGGGTACCGGCGGGGCCCAGGCGTTGGCCTGCGGCGGCAGACCGGCGCCGTTCGCGCCACCGGGGCCGTCCGTCCGCTGCTCCGGGAGCGGCGCCGGGGCGGCTCCGCTCTCGGGGGACCACGGGGCGCCCGCGTTCGGCTGCGGGGTGGCGGGCATGGCCGGGGTGCCCGGACCGGCGTCCGCGCTCTGGGGCGCGGCGGGCTGGAAGTCCGGCGGCAGCGGCGGCAGTCCGGCCTGCGGCGCGGACGGCGGCGCCCACGGCGTGGCCGGTGGCTGCCCCGGTGCGGGTGCGTCGGGTGCGGGCGCGCCCTGCGGCGCCGCGCCCTCGGAAATCGCGTCCTGCGGCTCGTCGGCCTCCGCCGCCTCGCTCTCGGCCTTGCGGCGCTCCGCGAAGTCCTGGCGCAGCGCGGCAGTGGAGAACCGCATCGTGCCCTCGCTGCGGACCTCGCCGCCGGTGGGTGCGGGGGCGTCCGTGGCGCCGGAGTCCTGGGTCTCCTGTGCGGGCCGCTCGGCATCGGCTCCCGAGTCGTTCCCGGGAGCGGGGGAGTCCGGGGAGCCCTCGGGGTTCTCGGCGCTCTCGGTGTTCCCCGCGGCGGCGCGCAGTTCGGCCATCTCCGCCCGCAGGGCGGCGGTGGAGAAGCGCAGTGTGCCCTCGCTGCGGATCTCCCCGCCGTCGGTGCTCCCGGTCCCCCCGGCGCTGTCGGAGGTGTCGGCCGGTTCGGCGGTGGCCTGCGGCGCGGCGACCGGCGGCAGCGCGTAGTCGTCGTCCTTCTCCGCGGTGGGCGCGGCCGGTTCGGCGCCGCGGTCCCGGTCCGGCCGCTCGTCCCGCGCGGTGCTCGTCGAACCCTCCGCGCCGAGGTCATCCGTTCCGGTGTCGGCGCGGGGCGGAACTATGGGGTTCGGGGAGACGTCGGGCGCAGCGGGCGGTGTGGTCGGCGCCTCGGGGCGCTCCGCCCCCGTCTCGCCCGGTCCTCCCTCGTCCGCGGCCCGCGTATGCGTCTCACCACCGTGGGGCCCGCCGGCAGCGGCACCGGCGGAGCCGGACGCCGTCGGGTCGGTGCCCATGGGGGCGGAACCGGCGGACAGGGAATCGGGAGACGCGGAAGTGGCGGGCGCGGAATCGGTGGGCGGCGCCGGGGGCGGCGGCCACGACCCGGCGAAACCGTCTGGGTCCGGAACGCCCGGTACCGGCACCGGGTTTACGCTCGGCGCCGGAGGCGGGGGCGCGGCCCCCGCGCCGGCCCCCGTGTCCACCCCGGATCCGAAGGTCCCCCCGGACGTCCCGGTCGGGCCGGGGGCGGGCGGGGCCGGTGACGGCGAAGCGTTCTGCGTGTACCAGGCGGGCGGGGTGTAATCGATGGTGAACTCACCCGTGTGCTCGGTCTCCGCGTCGGACCGATCATCGCCGGGTGTGGTTCCGCCCGTGCGGATCTCGTCCCGATCGCTGCTCACAATGCCTCCTGGTGTGGTCGAACACCCTTGAAATTCTTGGCGAGGCCGATCTCATGCCGATCGTTACTGTCGTCCGACCGTTCGGCTTTCCCCTTTGGTGACGCCGGGGACACCTGATCAGGTTCTCCACCGCGTACACCAAGACTAATCACCATGAGGGCCGCTGTGGCAGGCCCGTCCGGCACTCACGGCTGTCCGATACCTCACCGTGCCTTACCCGGTCGCATACCCGCTCGATCCCGGAGGGAGCCCGGGTGTCCGGTGGTAGAAATAAACCCGCTCGAATGCCGACGGACCCGCCTAAGAGGTGAGTGCTGATGCCGCGGCCGCCCCGACCGCCCCACCGACCACCGGCGGGGGGCTTCGGCCCGCCACCGGAACCGGAGCCCTCCCGGGGCGGTTTCGGTCCCCCTCCGCAGCCGTCCCCGCCGCCCGTCCCGCCTCCGGCCGCCCCGCCCGCGCCGAACGGGCACACCCCGCCCCAGATCTGGCATACCGGGGCACTCCCCGCGAGTCCGCCCCCGGCGCCCGATGTCCCGCCGCCTCCCGGGCCGCCGACGCCCGCTCCCGGTAACCCGTACGCGACGGAACCGTCCGAGCCCGGACCGCTCGGTGCGTACGGCACCTCCCCGGCCGACGGCGGAAGTGACAGCGGCAGCGGTGACGGTAGCGGTGGCGGTGGGAAGGGGAGGCGGAAGGCGATCGTCATCGGCACGGTGCTCGCGGTGCTGCTGGTGGCGGGCGGCGCGGTCCTCGCCGTCCTCGGCGATGGTGACGGCGGAGGCGACGACGGCGAGAAGCCCGCCGCCTCGAGCGGCGCCCCGGCCGGACCCCACGGGAAGAAGCCGACGTCCGGGCCCTCCGCCGGTGGCGACAGCGACCACAAGGCCCCGGAGGACGAGGAGAGCGACCCCGACGACGTCCGGCGGCCGGGTGAGGCCAGGGTGCTCTTCCAGACTCCCGCACCGGACCTCCCCCGGCGCGGTGTCGACGTCCCCGGGTTCTGGGTGCGGAAGGACCATGTCGTCAAAGCCGTTGACGACGAGGTCATCGCGTACCGGAACGACGGCACGCGGAAGTGGTCGCTGCGCCTCCCCGAGGCCGTGTGCGCCGCGCCCGATTCGGCCACGGACGGCAAGGTCGTGATCGCCTACGCCGGCCACCGCAAGGACTCGTGCAGCGGACTCGCTCTCATCGACCTCGACAAGGGCGTCAAGGTCTGGGACCACGACGCCCCCGACGGGGGCCTCTTCGGCGGGGACCACTCGAATCTGGGCATGGCCCAGAGCGGCAATCTGGTCGGCCTGGCCTGGTTCGGCGGCTCCGCCATGGTCAGGGTCGACAACGGCAAGGAGGTCTCACCCGGCAAGCTGAGCCCCGCCTGTTCGGTGGACGGGTACGCGGGCGGCACGGTCCTGCTGCGCGCGTACTCCTGCAACAACGGCACCGCCAAACTCCAGCGGTTCACCCCGGCCGGAAAAATCAAGTGGGCCTATGTCGTCCGCAAGGGCTTCAAGGTCAGCAAGATCTTCTCCAGCCGTCCGGCCGTCGTCGCGCTCAGCGATGAGGACCGCAAGTCCGGTGGGGTACTGGCGATTTCGGACCGCGGCAAGAAGCGTTCCTCGCTCGCCCTGGGCAACCGGTCCTACCAGCCGCAGTGCCGGATGGACCTCTTCGGCACCGACATGGGCGCCTGCCAGGGCGTCGCCGCCACCGCTGACACCCTCTACCTGCCGACCGAGTTGACGCCGGGCGGCGCGGGCCCGACCACCGAGATCCACGCCTTCGACCTGGACAGCGGCAGGAAGAAGTGGGCCCTGAAGGTGAGCGGCCGGATGCTGATGCCACTGGGCACCGACGGGAAGGACCTCATCGTCTACGAACAGCCCACCCTCTCCGGCGGCGGGACGGTCGTGCGCGTCGGCCCCGCGGGCGGCACACCGGGGAAACTGCTCCAGCTGCCCCGGGCCACCCGCACGACGGAGGCCCTCCTGGCCACCGCCACCCGGGTCTACCGGAACGGCCGCTTCTACATCGCCTCGGACCGGATCGCCGGGACCTCGGGGGCGGCCACCTCGGGGGCCGAGAAGCTCCTGATCGCCTCCGGCCGCTGAGCGCCCCCGGCGGGGCGGTAACACCCGGGGGGGCGGACACCGGCCGGTGTCCGCCCCTCCGCCGTACTCCTCAGCGCAGGTCGAACTCGCCGTCCCGCGCGCCCAGGACGAAGGCGCGCCACTCGGCCTCCGTGTAGCGCAGCACCGTCCCGGGATCGGCGGAACTCCTCATCGCCACCGCCCCGTTCGGCAGGTAGGCGATCTCCACCCGGTCCTCTGAGGTGCTGCCAGGCGCACTGAGCCACTCGACATCCGAGATGTCCAGGGCGTACAGCTCGGCCTTCTCTTTGGCGTCAGCCATCGGTGGAGATTCCCTTCACATACCGCGGACATCCGTCCGCCCGACGGTGACAAGTCTGATCCACCCCGCGTGCGGCGGCAATCGAACACGGAGAACCACCGCGACGGAACGCGGAGTGAACCGACGCGGTGTCAGCCGCGGTGTCAGTCCATCCGGCGCGGTCCGCCCAGCAGTCCGGTCTCCACGTCCGTGGGGTGCGTGGCCACGTAGAGCCGCGAGCGGCGGTTGCACCACAGTGTGACGCCGTCCGGCAGGGTGGAGAGCGACTCGACGTCCGTGGCGGGCAGCCCCATGATCTTCCCGACCTGGGTGGCCTCGTCGGGGGAGACCCGCTGCACACCGACCAGGTCGGCGTTCTCCATCAGCCGCGGCGCGACCGGGCTCAGATAGGGCAGCAGCGTCATGACCGACTGCCAGGGGGCGGCGGACACCCGGCCGCGCGGCGGCCTCATGCCCGCGTCACGGATCACCAGCACCGGACTGCCGATCGACGCCCCCTGCGGCGGCACCCGGCCCACGTCGTGGAGGGTGATGCTCTCGTGGCCGCCGTTCGCCGCCTGGGTCAGCGCGGTCCACATCTGACGGCGGCCGGTCTCGACGGTGACCCGCGCGCCCGTGGCCACCGCGCGCAACCCGATGACCTGTGCCGTCCACAACCCGCCGACCAGCAGGATGTTGAACGGCGTCGGCCGGTGCAGACCGAGCACCGCGGGCTGGTCACGGGCGCCGATGCCGATCACCACTCCGTCGTCGCCGATCGGCAGCGCCAGCGCGTCGAACTGCTCCGGGGACAGCTCATGCGGCTGCCGCCGGGGACCGATCAGCCCGAAGCCGCGCCGCATCCTGCGCGGAGCGGGCGCGGCCGCCGGAGCGTCCGGGCCGCCGGGAGCGGGAGCCGGGGCGGAGCCCGGAGCGGGTGCGGGGGTGCCGTAGGGTGCGGGGTTTCCGTAGGTCGTCGGCGTGGCCATCAGTGGGTCCCTCCCAGGGGCAGAGTGGCGAGCACACCGGGCACCTGCTCGCGGTCCAGCCGGACGAGACCGACCCGGGCCCCGCGCGCGGTGCGCTGCAACTCGCGCCGTATCTCCACCAGTTCATCGGCGCTGCGGCCGGTGATCCGCAGATGGCCGCTCACCGTCGGGGCGTGCCGTCCGCCCTGGGTGCCACCGCGGCGCAGGGTCAGGCTGAGCGTCGTGGCCAGCGCGGGCAGCGAGGTCAGCAGCGCGGCGAGCTGCGGGAGCGGGGCCGCACCCGGCCCCATCTGCGGCCAGCGGCCCACCCAGTAGCTGGTGTGCCAGCGGTCGTCGCAGCGCCAGGCGCGGGAGCTCTCCACGGTGCGCCGCGAGAGGGTGTTGGTCTGCCGGGCCTGGGCGGTCGCCACCGGATTGACGCTCGCCGCCGTGGAGATGGCCGCCGTCAGCGCCTCCTCCGTCAGCAGCGTCACCCCGAACCCGGCCCCCTGCAACCGGCTCGCGAGCTGGTCGGCGGTCCGCAGCACACACCGCTGCGCACCCTCCAGACCACCGCCGCGCGCCTCCACGGCCTCCGGGCACAGCTCCGGGTCGAACTTCAACGCCACCCAGGTCAGCCGGGTGGACGGTGCGCCGGTGTGCTCCTGGAGCGGTCCGTAGTTCCGCACCGCCACCGCCTGCGCGGGCAGATGGGGCGCGGGCGCGGTCATCGCGTGCTGTACGACCTGCACCGACTCCAGCAGGATCCCGTCCACGTCCAGGGCGTCGCGCAGCAGCGCGAGCGGCAGCGGGCGCTGGGCGCGCTGCGGCCGCAGCGGCGCGTCCACCGCCTCCACCTGAAGGACGGCGGTCAGGAAGGTGCCGTCACCGACCATGCCCACCGCGCGGCGCTCACGGTCGGTGTAGGTGTACGTCCGCAGGGCGGGTTCGCATTCGACGACCGGAGTGAAGCCCGGGTCGGTGCCCGCGTCGACCGGCTGCGCCGCCCGCCGCCGGCGGCCGCGCAGTGCGAGCGCCGTGCTCAGCCACTCCGGGATGGGCTGCTGGTGGCGGCTGACCACGGCCAGCAGCACCAGCACCACACCGACGACCGCCGCCGGGACGAGCATCAGTTCATCGATGACCCAGGCCACCAGGACGAGAGCCGCAGCCACCTCGACGAGGACCAGCTGCTGCAGCCGCAGCGGGCCGAGGCTGCCGGGCCGGGGGAGCGGACGTGGTGTCACCGAACCCGCCGCGGTGCCCGCGGCCGGGGCAGCCGGAGCGGGGTTCGGCGCACCCGATCCGCTCGGTGTGCGTCGGCCGGACGCGCTCCTCGCGGTACGTGCGCGCGTTGCGGCAGCCATCCCCGTCAGCCCCTTACAGTCCGAAACCTGCCCAGGCGGCTCGGTCGTTGGTCTTCCCCACGTGTGTCCCCGAGCACCATGAGTCAATTGACTACCGGCATAGTAGAGGGTCGGTACGAGACCCGGTCCGAGGGCAGGCCACCTGACTACCGAGGCCGAAAAGCGGGGAGAAGCGGCTAACCATGGCATCACGGCGGGATGAACTCAACGCCTACATCTTTGCGAAGAAGCGGACAGTCGCCGCTTTCTTGCAACCGACACCGAGCGGCACCGAGGAAGGTGCTCCGCGCCCGCTGCGCGCGGTGCTCCCCGGGGTGGTGGTCGGCGCCCTGATCCTCGCCGGATTCGGCGCCTGGGGCATGTTCAAACCGGTGGCCCCCAAGGGCTGGGACGACGTCGCCGCGCACGTCGTCGTCGGCAGTGACTCGACCACCCGCTACGTCGTGCTCAAGACCGACGGGAAGGTCCAGCTCCACCCCGTCCTCAACTTCGCCTCCGCCAAACTGCTGCTCGACCCGGACAAGTCGAGCATCGTCAAGGTGAAGGAGTCGGAACTCGACAACGGCCATATCCCGCGCGGCCCGACGATCGGCATTCCCTACGCCCCGGACCGGCTGCCCCCGGCCGAGGAGGCGATGAAGCAGAAGGAATGGGCGGTCTGCGTCCAGCCGGGCGGAAACGGGAAGACCACTCAGAAGGCCGCCTTCGTCTTCTCCGAGCGCGACCCCAAGCTGAAGAAACTGCACGGCTCGCAGGCGCTGCACGGCGGTCAGGCCCTCTATGCGCAGGGCCAGGACGGCGCGCGTTACCTCGTCGACCCGAAGGGCACCAAGTACCTCATCGGCGGCCCCGACCTCAAGAAGACCGATCCCGACGCCTACAGCCTGCTGCTGCGCACCGTTTTCGACGACGGCGCCACACCGCAGCGGGTGACCAACGACTGGCTGCGCACCTTCCACGACGGCAAGCCCATCACCTTCCCCGAGATCCCGGGCACGATCGGCGCCGACGCCGGGGTGCCCAGCCTCGGGGAGAAGGCCAACAAGGTCGGCATGGTCCTGGAGGTGTCGACCGGCACCGACACCCAGAAGTACGTGGTGCTCCGGGGCAAGGTGCAGCGCGTATCGGATTTCGTCGCCAAGCTGCTGCTCAACAGCAGGGATCTGATCGACACGGGTCAGAAGGGGCATGCGCAGGAGGTGAACGCGGCGACCTTCACCTCGGACGGCGAGGAGTTCTACGGCGCGTACAAGTGGCCCGCGGAAATCCCCGAGCAGGCCAACTCCGTCGACCCCGAGCTCGGCAGCGGCGCCCGTGACACCAGCTGCAGCATCCTGCGCGGTGTCAGCGGAAAGGGCGTTCCCAAGCAGGCCACCTGGGCGGGCCGTGACTTCCCGGCCACCATCCCGGACGGTGCCACCAGCGCCTATGTCACCCCCGGCTCGGGGGTCCTCTACCGCCAGCTCAAGGGTCACCAGGCCAAGGACGGCTTGGTGTTTCTGGTGACCGACACCGGTCTGCGCTACTCCGTGCAGACCAACAACGACAGCGACGCCCGCAAGTCGAAGATCGGCGCCGAAGCGGACGCCGAGTCCGCGGCCGGCGCGGCCCAGCAGGGCACCGAGGAGGCCAAGCAGCGGCTCGGCTACAAGGAGGTCGATCCGGTGCCGGTGCCCGACACCTGGTCCGAGTTCCTGCCCCGTGGGCCGCGGCTGGACAAGAACAGCGCCCGGCAGCCGCAGGGGTCCTGAGGCCATGAGGAATTCCCAGCGACGCGATGGGCGCGTCACCCGATCCCTGGCCCTGACGGCCGCGGTCTCCCTGACGGCACTCTCCGCCGCGAGCGGCCCCCTCGCGCCCTCCCCGGCCGCGGTCATGTCGCTGGCCGGCAACGGCGAGTGCACCTATCCGGCCAAACCCATCAAGGGCACCCCCTGGTCGCTGCAGCGGGTCATGCTCGACCAGCTGTGGCAGGACACCAAGGGCAAGGACAAGGACGGCCGCCCGGTACGGGTCGCGGTCATCGACACCGGCGTGGACAACTCCAACGACCAGTTGAGGGAAGCCGTCGACGCCGGACTCGGCACGGAGGTCCTCCCCCCTCGCAAGAAAAAGAAGAAGGAGGAGGAGGCAGCGGGCGAGGAGGGAATGGAGAAGGGGAAGAAGGGCGACGGCACCGACGACGTGGTCGGCCACGGCACCAAGGTCGCGGGCATCATCGCCGCCCGTCCCCACCCCGATACCGGATTCGTGGGAATCGCCCCCGAAGCGCGGATCATTCCGATTCGCCAGAACGACGAAAAGGGATCCGGGACCACCGACACCATGGCCACCGCGATCGACAAGGCGGTCGCCGCGCATGCCCAGGTCATCAATATCTCCCAGGACACCATCAAGCCGCTCCGAGCCAACAACAAGCTGCAGCAGGCCGTCCGGAATGCCCTGAACGAGGACGTCGTCGTCGTGGCCTCCGCCGGAAACGACGGCGTCGACGGAAAGCTGCGGGAGACGTATCCCGCGGCCTACGACGGTGTCCTCGCCGTGGGCGCCTCGGACCGCAACAACGAACGCGCGGCCTTCTCGCAGTCCGGTGACTTCGTGGACGTGGCGGCGCCCGGCGTCGAAATGGTCTCCACCGTCCCCAAGGGCGGCCAATGCGTCGACAACGGCACCAGCTTCTCCGCCCCCTACGTCGCGGGCGTCGCCGCCCTGATCCGGGCAAAGCATCCCAAGTGGAAGCAGAACCAGGTCGTCGCGCAGATCGAGCAGACCGCCGAGCGTTCCATCAACAACCGTGACTCGAGGGTGGGTTGGGGTGTGGTGGACCCGGTCCGCGCCCTCACCGAGGACGAGGCGCCGATCGACCGCGTCACCCTCGACAAGGGCGCCGACGCCGACGTCGACTCCCCGGACGCCGCCCCCCTGACGGTCGGCGAGACCCCCCAGGAACGCAAGGAACGCCTGGCCACCTATGTCTTCGGGGGCGCCGCCGTCCTCGTCGCGGTCGCCGCGGGCCTCGCGACCGCCCTCAACGAACGGAGGCGCCGCCGGGCCGCGAAATAGGTATGCGTACTCAGGCCCGGATGTGGTCTGCTCGGTAACGTTCGCCGGGGCGGGGGACTGTTACGGAACTGTCGAGTGAACTGCGCTACTTGGGAGTTGGGGTGTCCAGGTCGAGTGGCTAGAGTGGCGTAGGACATCGTTGGTGTCATACGGGGAACGGGGAGGATCACGGTGAGGCCAGTAGAGCCGGGGGATGTGCCCGAGACGCCATTCGGCGCGAGGCTGGTCAAGAAGTCGGAGGCGCTCACCAAGCTCCAGGAGCGGATCGACAAGGTACTGACCGAACTCGAGAAAACGCCGGCCGCGAAGCAGAAGATCGCGGAGCAGTCCATCACCCGGGACGCCTACGGTTCGGGTCCTCAGTTCACATCTGCCGATGACCTGGCCAACCTGTACGAGAAGATCCATACCAACCTGACCACGATGTGGCAGACCTTCAACGACCAGGTCGAAGCGTTCGGTCTGATGGCCCTCCAGGCCGACAAGAACTACATCAACGAGGACTCCGAACAGGCACGTGAACTGCGCCGGGTGCATCAGGCTCGGTTGCGTGAGATCGCGGAACGGACGGAGAAGTACTATCGCGATCCCGACGCTCCCAAGCACGGTGACGGCGGGAAGCATGGGGACAACGAAGTCGAGGACGGCGGCGCGTGAGGGGGAAGAAGTAGATGGCTCCGGGTAAATTTGACGGCCTCAGCCGTGCGGACCTGTTCAACATGATCGCTACCGCGAAGCCGTCCCAGCTGACGGATGTGGGGGCGGCACTGGGTGACGTTTACACGCCACTCAATGAGCTTGCCAACGAGCTCGCAGCCCACGCCCATCGGGTGGAATGGGAAGGTGAGGGCGCGACCGCCTTCAAGAGGTGGAGTGCGCAGCTCGTCAAGCAGACGCGGCTCATGGCCGATTACACCATGTTCGTCGGCTCCAACCTGAGTTTGGCTGGCCAGGGCCTGATCGAAACTCAGAAAGTCATCGACACCCCAGGGAAACTCGAAACCAAAGACCTTTCTCCTGCACAGGAGAAGACGGAGGAGCGCGACCGCCAGGAAGCCCTCAAGGCGATGGACCGGTTGGACTCCTACTACCGGACAGCTCACACGGATATCTCGGCGCTTGAGGCACCGAACTTCCCGACGCTGCCGCCTGGGACCGGCGGTGATGAAATCCGTGACTTCGAGACGCCTGTCGGCGGTGGAGGAAGCGCCGATGGTCCTTCCTCCACGGGGGGAAACGGGGCAACCGTTTCACCGAAGTCGTTCAGCACCGCTAACCACTCGCCCGAGGGCGGGCACGTCACGCCAATCAGCCCCCCTGGCTCCGACCCTGTTGGCTCGGTAGGCGGTGCATTCGCCCCTCCGGTGACGGGTACGAACATCGACTCAACGACGCCCGCACCCCCGGTCGATCGCGTGGACCGGCCGAGCCTTCCTTCGACACCGCCCGTCGGACCGGAGCAGCGCACCCCCGGCCCGGGTCCCTTCCCGACCCCGGGCCCCGTGCTGCCGGCGACCGGTCGTACCCTGCCACCGGGCCGGACCTTGCCTCCGGGGCGTACCGCGCCTCCGGGAACCAATCGCATGCCGAATGTTCCCCCGACTCTGCGGGGCGGACCCCCGACCCCTCCCATTCGAGGGCCCATCGGAACGCCTCCCGGGCCGACGACAGGTGGGCGGCCGATCATCCCACCTCGTGTCGGACCGCGAGACGGCATCACCGGTCTGTCCCGCCCGAACCCCAAGGGACCTGTTCCCCGGCTTCCGCAGAACCCTGTGGTCGGGCAAGAGCGACCCCTGATGGGGCGGAACATGATGGGCGGGGGATACCACCCCGTGAACACCAATCCGACTACGCCTGGAACCACTCCTCCCGGACGACGCCTCGCCTCCGAGCGCGGTGGCATCGTCGACCGCCCGAATGGAAAGGGACCGGCGAACGGTCAGCGCTTGCCGCGGACCACGGTTGTGGGAGAAGAGCGCGGGATGGTGCGTGGTCCGATGGGGACCGGGGCGCATCCGGGCTCGGGGGGCCCGCAGGGTCCCGGTGGCTCGGGTGCCCGGCGTGTCTCCTCCGAGCCGGGAGGGGTCACCGGGAGCCCGCGCGCATCGGGCAAGGGACGGGCCGAGTTCACTCCCGGGGGTTCGGGACTGGTGCGCAATGCCCAGACGCCCGGAGTGATTCCGCCGCGCACCGGGGCACCGCGCCCTGGTGACCGGCAGGACCAGAACGGAACCAGGCCCGACTACCTCCAGGAAGATGAAGAGACCTGGACCGGAGGGCGGCGCGACACCGTCCCGCCGGTGATCGACTGATGCGATAGCTGCTGGTGCAAGGCCGAGGAGAACACTCACCCATGCCATTTCGAAAGTACGGAGCGCCTAGGCGTTCCTTGTCGGTCCTTGCACTTCTGGGGGCCGGTCTTGTGGTCATGAGCGGTCTTGCACCAGTAGCCGTTGCAGAGGACATCAGCTCGAAAGAATGGCACTTGGACGCCATGAGGGCTGAGCAGATGTGGAAGGTGAGCAAAGGGAAGGGTGTGACCGTCGCCGTTATTGACTCGGGGGTCGACGCATCCCTCCCCGAGTTGCGCGGTCAGTTGCTGAAAGGCGCAGACGCTTCCCGTAAGGGCAGGAACCCACATCGAGATTCAAGTGGGCACGGGTCAAACATGGCGGGCCTGATCGCTGGCACGGGAGCAGGTGGCGGCGTCCAAGGCTTGGCGCCGGAAGCCAAGATCTTGCCGATTGCTGCCAAAATGATTGACACGCGAACCGAATCCTCGGGTTCGGTAATGGCGAAGGCTATTCGTTACGCTGTCGATCACGGAGCGCGGGTCCTGAATATTTCACTAGCAGCCCAGGGTCTCCGTGAATACTACGATGCCACTCAATCAGCGGTGAACTACGCCCTCAAGCAGGGGAGTCTGATCTTCGCGGGCACTGGGAACGACGGGGACAAGGGCAATCTTCGTTCTTTCCCCGCGGCGCTTTCTGGCGTTGTGGGGATCGGCGCGATCGACCGCCAGGGCAAAGCCGCCGAGTTTTCGACCACCGGTGATTATGTCGGCTTGACGGCATTCGGTGACCAGATCGCCGAACGCTGCACCGATTCCGAGGGGACGTGCATGTCGGGCGGCACCAGCCAAGCCACCGCCATCGCCTCCGCCTCCGCCGCCCTCATCTGGGCCAAGCACCCCAAGTGGACCAACAACCAGGTCCTCCGGGTCATGATGCAGACGGCAGCAAAGCCGAAGACCGGCGACATCCCGAGCAGCTATGTCGGATACGGATCCGTTCGCCCCCGTAAGGTCCTCCTTGACGGTGAGGGCGATCCGGGTCCGGCCAATACCAATCCGTTGCTCGCCCGTGAGGGCGCAACGAAACCAAACCCCTCCCCTTCTGCGTCTAAGTCCTCGGACGCTGGATCTCAGCAGCAGTCATCCGGTTCCGACTCGGGCAAGCAGGGCGAGCAAGATGCCCAGAAGCCTGATAAGGAGACCAAGGCAAGCGACGGCGACAACGGTGGAAACACCACGCTGTGGATCGCTTTGGGGGCCGGTGCCGCCGTTGTGGTCGGGGGCGCAGCCGCCTTCGCCGTGCTGAGGCGCCGAAATGGCACTTTGTGACGGCTTTGGCAAAGGGCGAGGGGTTGTCAGTACGGCCTACGAAATGTAGGAATTGAACGGTGAGTTGAATCGGAAACCCATCCCGACTCACCAACACTTCATGGGGGAAGGTGGAACATGTCCGGCTCTCAGCGGATTAGTGACGCAGCATTCAAGACGTTCGAGTCCGACCTCGGTCTCGTCAGCCAGGGGCTCTCCACGAACCTGCGCACCCTGATCAACGCCGTCGCCACAGTCGAGTCGGCGTGGACCGGTACGGGTGCCGCGAAGTTCAAGCAGGTGCAGACCTCGTTGAACGAGGACCACGAGGCGCTGCGCCAGTTGATCGTCAGGATCCACGAGGCGGTGGAGCTCACCCACCGGTCCAGCGGTGCGAATGACGGTGAGATCGCCGCCGAGCTGAACAAGATCGACGTGAACGGCGCCAAGGCGGGCGGCAACCTTGGTCACGGCGCGGACGGGCTCTCTCACAGCAAGGTCGACGGGTTCTGATCCGGCCGGGCGCGACACGGGCGCCCGGTACGGGCACGGACACAAAGACTTTGGGCACGATCAAGACTTCATCAGGAATGGGGGCATGAATGTCCGGCGACCCTATGGACATCAAGGTCACGTACAACTCGCTCGATGACACCGCCGGTGACATCGAGCGCGGTGCGGCAGCGGTGCGCAAGCAGATCGACGACATCCTCGCCGCGGTCAAGAAGGTGACCGCCGGCTGGGAGGGCGAGGCGCACGAGATGATGCTGGCCGCCGAGAAGCAGTTCAACGTGCGGGCCAACCACATCGAGACCACCTTGAAGGAGGTCGCGACCAAGGTCCGCAGGGGCAAGATGGACTACCACTCCACGGACAAGAAGAACGCGAATCTCTTCAAAGACATCTCGTTCTGACAGTGGCACCACCCACGAATGGGGTGGACGACCCGTAACGGTCGTCCACCCCATTCGTCTTGGCTGACGGCTACTTGTCCCGGTCGAGGTACACGTACGCCTGGTTACGGCCGTCCTGGTGCGCCCCGTGGCTGTCGTTGATGAGCTCGCGCATCATGTAGTCGCCGGCGTCCGGGCCGTGGCCGTGCTGGCCGCCCCACTGCCAGACGAGGTTGTCCACCTGGCCCCGCCCGACCGTGAAGTTCTGCCGGTTGTCATGGTTCGCGGCCGCGTTCGCCTCGGCGATCTGTTCCTTGGTCCAGTCGTACATCGCGAAGTCGACGAGGCGCAGACCGGCGTCGACAGCCGGGATCGACTTCTCGGGCACGAAGTTGAGGACCGCGCCGATCGACGAGTTGACGTGGTGGTTGACGTCACGCGCCCACTGGACGCCCTTGTCCCGCTTGTCGAAGATGACGTCGGAGCTGATCGCGTCGTACGAGCCGTAGATCGTGGCGGTGTCCTTCACCGCGTGGTTGCGGGCGTCCTCGTTGGCGAAGGGCGTCCTGACCAGCGAGTCCGCCGCGTACTGACGTTCGGCCTGGTACATCGCCGAGTAGGCGGCGGGATCGTCGGCGACGCCCCGCATCAGCCGGATCAGGTGCTCCTGGGAGACGTCCATGTGGACGCCCTTGTCGTCCTTCCAGATATCGCCCTTGTGGAGTTGGGTGTACTCGGGGTTGGTGCCGCCCAGGATCTCGTGGGTGTCCGGTGTGTAGTCCTGGAGCATCCGGCCCAGGCTGCCCCGGAGGTTGGCCGGGGGCGAGTCGCCCTTGTCGCCCTGGTTGAGGATGGTGATGGTGTCCTGCATGACCCGGGCCTCGGCCTCGGTGTGGCCGCCGAGAGCGTGTTTGGAGCCCGGGAGATCGCCGGTGGCGGCTGCTTCGAGGGCGTTGCCCAGACCTATCCGGTTCTCGAAGAGGTCCATGGTGTGGAGGCCGTAGGCGGTCGCGGTGGCCGACTTGGGCCAGTCGCGGTCCTTGAGCAGGTACTGCATGCGCTCGTTCTTGCCGTCCGCGTCCCGCTGGAAGAAGTCGGTGGCCGCGTCGGGCTGCTTGCTCATGATGTCGAGCATGTTGTCGAGCGGATCGGTGGCGATGTCCTTGTGCCCCGCACCCCACTTGGTCCAGATGTCGGGGTGATCCTTCTCGGTGGCGATGATGTCGTCGCCGAGGTCCTTATAGAACTGCTTGCCGTACCCCTTGCCGTGGGTCATCAGGTCCACGAACGACTGGTAGCCGTAGAGGGGGTTGGTCTTGCTGTCGTTGACGCGGTTGTCGCCCATCTCCTTCAGGCCCTTGCGCCAGGAGGCGTAGAAGGAGTCCTGGGGGTTCTTGGTGGCGCTGGCGATGCTCATGGCCATGCCCTGCTGGACGGCGAGGATGTCCTGCTTGGCATCACCATGGGCGAGACCGCTGAGCTTGTAGTTGATCTTGGCGGTCTCCTCGGGGCCCAGTCCCGCGAGGTAGGTCTGGCTGAACGCCTTCTGGTCCTGGTTGTCACGGAAGAGCCGGTGCATCTCCTCCATGTCCTGGGCGCTGAGCTTGCCGTCCTTGGCCAGCTTCTTGGACAGGTCGGTGGCTTCCTTGGCCTCGGCCTTCTCGATGTCGCCCTGGGCGCCGGCGTTGAAGCCGTTCGCCGCGCCGGGCTTGTCGGGGTGCTCGACGGCCGCCTTGAGCGCCAGCTTGGCTC
Organism: Streptomyces cucumeris; assembly: GCF_024295805.1. Lineage (GTDB taxonomy): Bacteria > Actinomycetota > Actinomycetes > Streptomycetales > Streptomycetaceae > Streptomyces > Streptomyces cucumeris. The sequence continues at coordinate 26,033 of NZ_JANCLX010000013.1, read as the reverse complement.
CCTGGTCGGCGTCGTCGACCGCCTTCACGGCCTGGGAGATGCGCTGGTTCCAGGCCGCCACGGTGTCCTTCAGGTCCGGGTCGTGCTGGATGGAGAACTTCTCCTGCTCCGTGCAGTCGCTGAAGTCGTAGCGCGCCAGACCGTCGCCACTGACGGCCATTCCGGCCTTCTTGGCCTCCGCGACCACCGACGTCAGCTCGGAGTGCAGCCGGACGAACTGGTCATGTGCGTCACGCAGCAGGGAGGCGATCGCCCGCGCCTCCTTCGGCGCGGCGAGGAACTGGTCGTAGGTCACGGCCATCGTGGGCAGGGCGACCGAGGCGGCGGCACCGTTCCAGGTTCCGCCGAGGCCGACGGGCCGTACTCCGGAGTTGTAGGACCCCTGGGCTGTCTCGAACTTCTTGGCCGCCTCGTCCCATTGTTTGGCGGCCTTCTCCAGGAGGGTGAAGTCCGTGTTCATGACGTCGTGATATGTGAGCACTTACTTCACCCCGTACTGCGAGATGCCGGACGAATAGGGCGTGTTCGGCGGGTACTTTCCGTCCTGGTCAGGGAGGAGGGGAAGGAACAGACCGCCGTTGGCCTGGTCCTGGAGGAGAAAGGACTTACGGGCCGTGCTGAGTGCCACCTTCTCGGCCGCGAGCCGGTCCTGGAGCGCCTTGACCGATGCGTGCCACCCCTTCAGCGCGTCGGTGATACCGGATCCCGTGGCCCAGTCCTTGAATTCCTTCTGCGCCGTCTCCGAGGCCGTGTCGGGGCATTCGCCGGCGGTCTTCGTCTCGGGCTGGACGTGGTCCTCCAGCGCCTTCACCGCCGCCTTCTTCTTGGAGGACGAGGTGGAGAAGTCGGGAAGCCCGGGAATCAGCGGGCCGGGAGGATCGGTCTGATTGAGCCGCGTATGGACGGTCCGCTGTTCTGCGGCCGCGCTGGCGCGGAGTTCGCCCCACTCTTTGTCGAAGGTCATGTTTCCCCCGTGATGGGCCTCAAGGTGCTGAGCTGCACGATGATGGAGGACGGCCGTCTTCATGGCCGCCGGCCCGTCGCCGGGGGAAGGGACATGCTGACGAACCGACACATCCTTGATGTGGCGCCGAGAGTAACAAGGATGTGCGGTCCGGTGAACCCTGTTTGATATCGCTCTTACATGACTGTTACGGGGGATTGTTACTGGTCGGGCAACCATCCCAATTGGGTCAGCGGGATTCCGCGCTTACGGGAGACGAAGAAACCGCGGCCCGGAGGCATCGGCCGGGGCCGGACTCCGCCCAGAATGTCGCCTTCGCTCGGATCGCCGGACAACACCATGCCCTGGGCCCCGAGTTCCTTCACCCGCTGCATGAAGGACTCGAACATCGAGCGTGAGGAACCCGCGGAACTGCGGGCGATGATAAAGCGCATCCCCACGTCCCGCGCGAAGGGGAGATTCTCCGTGAGTACGGCGAGCGGATTGCCGCTGCTGGTGGAGACCAGTTCGTAGTCGTCGATGATCACGAAGAACTGGGGTCCGCTCCACCAGCTGCGGTCGCGCAGTTGCTGCGGGGTGATGTCCGGCTTCGGGGCACGCCGCTCCATCAGCCCGTTCAGCGCGTTGGCGTGGAGCTCCAGCGCCGAGGCGATCGGCGCGTACTCCAGCAGATGCGAATCCGGGATGGCGCCGAGCAGTGAGCGGCGGTAGTCGCCGACCACGATCTTGGCCTCGTCCGGGCTGTACCGCTCGGTGATCTGCTTCGCCATCAGACGCAGCAGCGCGGTCTTGCCCGATTCGCTCTCACCGAAGACCAGGAAGAACGGGTCGGTCTCGAAGTCGACGAAGACCGGCTCCAGGTTGGTCTCGTCGATACCGATCGCGATGCCGTGCTGCGGCTGCTCGAACCCCTTGGGGAGTTCATCCGCCCGCAGCCGGCGCGGCAGCAGCCGGACCCGGGGGGCCTGCGGGCCGGTCCAGGCGGCGCCCGACGCGCGCACCAGATCGGCCGTCGCGTCCGTCATGGTCTCGGGGTCGCTGCCGCCGTCGATCCGCGGCTGTGCGCCCATGAAGTGGAGCTTCTCCGGGAGCTGACCGCGGCCGGGGACGCCCACGGGCACGTTGGCCGCGACCTTGCGGTCGAACTCGGAGTCCATCGTGTCACCGAGGCGCAGCTCCAGCCGGTTGAGGAGCTGGTCCTTCAGAGACGCGCGGACCTCCATGTTGCGGGAGGCGGTGATGATGACGTGGACGCCGTAGCCGAGACCGCGCCCGGCGATGTCGGTGACCACGCCGTCCAGGATGTCGTACTCGGACCGGAAGTTGGCCCAGCCGTCGACGATCAGGAAGACATCGCCCCAGCCCTGGTCCGCGTGCAGCCCCTTGGCCCGCTGGCGGCGGTAGGTGGCGATGGAGTCGATGTTCTGGGCGCGGAAGTACTCCTCGCGGCGGGCCAGGATCCCGGCCACCTCCGCGATCGTCCGCCGCACCTTCTCCGGGTCCAGCCGCGAGGCCACCCCGCCCACATGCGGCAGATCGGCGACGGTGCTCATACCGCCACCACCGAAGTCGAGCCCATAGAACTGGACCTCGGCCGGGGTGTGGGTGAGTGCGAACGACGCGATCAGCGTGCGCATCAGGGTGGACTTGCCGGACTGCGGACCGCCGACCACCAGCATATGGCCCGCGGCGCCGGAGAAGTCGCGGTAGAGGATGTCGCGCCGCTGCTCGAAGGGCTTGTCGATGAGGCCGAGCGGAACGACCAGACCGCCGGGCCGGGCGAAGTCCGCCGACTGCAGCCCGCGCTCCGCCGAGGGCTGCAGCGACGGCAGCAGCTCGTCCAGCGACGGGGCCTTGTCCAGCGGCGGCAGCCAGACCTGGTGGGCGGGCTGCCCCTGGCCCTCCAGCCGGCCCACGATCACGTCCAGGACCGTCTCGGCCAGCGCGTCGTCCTCCTCCGACCGCGCCGAGGCCGCGGCCAGCAGGGCCGCCGGGTCCGGGGCGGCGTAGCTCACCGGCACCGGGACCGCGGTGAACAGCACCGGCTTGCGCTCGATCGGGAGCTGCGCGCTGCCGTCGATCTGCGGGGCACCGGTGCGGTAGACCCCGGAGACGTACGCCGCCTTGAAGCGCGTCATCTCGTCGGTGCCGAACTTCAGATAGCCCGAACCGGGGATGGACGGCAGGTGGTAGGCGTCCGGGACGCCCAGGACGGTGCGGGACTCCGCCGCGGAGAACGTCCGCAGACCGATCCGGTACGACAGATAGGTCTCCAGACCGCGCAGCCGTCCCTCCTCCAGACGCTGCGAGGCCAGCAGCAGGTGCACACCCAGCGAACGGCCGATCCGGCCGATCTGGATGAACATGTCGATGAAGTCGGGCTTGGCCGTCAGCAGCTCGCTGAACTCGTCGATGACCAGGACCAGCGAGGCCACCGGCTCCAGCGGGGCACCGGCCGCGCGCGCCTTCTCGTAGTCGTGCACATTGGCGTAGTTGCCCGCCGCCCGCAGCAGCTCCTGACGGCGCTGGAGCTCACCGGTGATCGAGTCGCGCATACGGTCGACCAGCGTCAGGTCGTCGGCGAGGTTGGTGATGACCGCGGCGACATGGGGAAGGTCGGACATCCCCGCGAAGGTGGCGCCGCCCTTGAAGTCCGCCAGCACGAAGTTCAGGGTCTCCGAGGAGTGGGTGACCGCAAGGCCCAGCACCAGGGTCCGCATCAGCTCGGACTTGCCGGAACCCGTCGCGCCCACGCACAGACCGTGCGGACCCATGCCCTCCTGGGCGGCTTCCTTCAGGTCCAGCATGACCGGCGAACCGTCCTCGGCAATACCGATCGGCACCCGCAGCCGCTCGGCCAGCGAACGCGGCCGCCAGGTGCGGGAGACATCGACCGAACCGGCGTCGCCGAGGCCCAGCAGATCGGTGAAGTCGAGATTGGCCAGCAGCGGTTCGTCATCGTCGCCGACGCCCATGCGCAGCGGGGCGAGCTGCCGCCCCAGCGCCTCGGCGGCCTCCCTGGACAGGGTGTCCGGTACGCCGTCGTACTCCGCGACCTGCGAGAGCAGCTGCAGCTTGCCCGGCCGGACCTGGATCGACAGACCGCCGCGCGGCTCCTCCAGCTCGCCCGGCACCACCTCGATGACGGTCACGCCCTGAAGGCCCTCGGCCGCCGCGAACGCCGAGTCCGGGGGCACGATGCCGCCGTCGAGCACGACGACCACATGCGGGTGGTCCAGGGCGGGCTGGGCGTCCCGGCTGAACCGGGTGCGGCCCTCCAGCCGCGGCTTCAGCAGCTCCTCCAGCTCGGCCAGCGAATCGCCGAACAGCCGCCGGGAGCCCGCCCCGTCGACCGCGCCCGCGATCTGCAGATGGGGGAGCCACTTGGTCCACTCCCACTGCTCCGCCGAGGCGGGCGCCGCGACCACCGCGATGACCAGGTCCTCCGGCGAGTGCAGCGTGGCCAGCTGGGCGACCAGCGCCCGCGCCGACCCGTGCACGCTCTCCGGCACCCCGGAGACGGTGAGGTGGTAGAAGGCCCGCAGCGACACCGCCATCGGCATACCGTCCAGCGAGCCCTGGGCCGCCAGGAACTGCTGCATCGCGCCCGCCGTCAGCGGTTCGAGGTCCTCGATGGTCGCCGTGTCGGGGGCGATCAGAGGTGTGGAGAGCTGCTGCGCGCCCAGCCCGATCCGCACCTGGCCGAAGTCGTCGTCGCTCAGCCGCCGTTCCCACACCCGGCTGCCCTCGGCCACCACCGACCACAGCTGGTCGGGGGTGGGGTGCAGGTAGTACTGCGCGCTGCGCTGCAGGCGGGCGGTCTTCCGCACCGTCCGGCGCGTCTGCGCCAGGTACTTGAGGTAGTCGCGGCGCATGTCCGCCATCTGCCCCTGTGTTCCCCGCCGGTACCTGATGACCATCGCGATGGTCATACCGAGCGTGGAGAACATCATCATCACGCCCATGATCTTCATCATCGGCGCGGCGCCAGGCATGAAGAAGTACACCATCGACGAGGCCATGCCCAGGGTGGGCAGGATCTGCATCAACATGCCCTCTTGCTGCCCGCGGGGCAGCTCGGGCGGCGGTTCGAGGCGGAGTTCCTCGGTCGGCACCTCGGGCGGCAGAGCCCGTGGCTGGCGCTTCACGACGACCTGGCTCACCGGATCCCTCATCCCTCCAGGCGGCAGGGACAGTTCTCGTCCGGCACCCCCGTGGCGACGGCCTCCCTCCGCGAGTCAGCGATCCTATCGACGTATCAGCGTGATGGCCCGGGTAGGGTGGCCGCCGCGCGCATCATCGAGCGAGGCAGAAGACCGAACGAGGGGGCCCCGAAAGTGAGTACGTCCGCTACGACCGGTTTCTGCAGAGTCACTGTCGTCGCGCCCGACAGCCGTATCGACGTCGCCCTCCCCGAGGACGTACCCGTCGCGGACGTCTACCCCGAGATCCTCCGGCTGACCGGTCAGACCCAGGCCGCGGGCGCCCCCACCGGATACCACCTGGTGCGGCGCAACGGCACGGTGCTGGAGGGGTCGCGCTCACTCGTCGCCCAACAGGTGCTGGACGGCGAGCTGCTGTCGCTGCGGCCGTTCGCCGAGTCGCTGCCGCCCGCCGTCTACGACGACGTCTCCGACGCCATCGCCTCGGCCGTCACCCGCGACCGCACCCTGTGGCAGGACGGCTTCCTGCGCGCCGCCGGTCTGGCGGGCGGCTCCTTCCTGCTGATCCTCATGGGCTTCGTGCTCTGGTACGCCGATCCGCTCCGGCACGACATGCACGGGCTGCCCGGCATCATCGCGGGCTCGGTGGGGCTGGTGCTGACCGCCCTGGCGGGCGTACGGGCGCGTGTCTACGACGACCGCGCCTCCGCCGTCGCGCTCGGCCTCGGCGCCCTGCCACACCTCATGATCGCGGGCTCCGGACTGCTGGCCCTCGACAAGGGGGAGGGTGTCGGCCGCCTCCAGTTCCTGCTCGGCTGCGCCACCGTGCTCATCGCCTCGGTCGCCCTGGTCGCCGCCATGCCGCGGGGTGACGCCCCGTTCGTCGCGGCCGTGTTCGCCTCCAGCGTCGGCACCCTGGCCACCTTCTGCGCGATCCTCACCGAGACCGGCCCCACCGAGACCGCGGCGGTCTGCTCCGTGGTGGCCATCGGTGCCATCGCCTTCCTGCCCGGTCTGTCGGCACGCGTGGCCCGTCTCCCCATCGGTTACGCCCCGCCCCACTCGGCGGCCGACGAGAGCCTGGACCCCGTCACCCCGCAGACCGCCGAGCCGCTGGACGCCGAGCGGGTTGCCGCCCAGGCGCGCCGGGGCCACGAGATGCTGCTCGGACTGGTCGGCGGCTGCTCCGCCGTCGTCGTGGGCTCCTCCGCGGTCCTCGGTTTCTCCGACAGCATGTGGGGCCAGCTGCTGGCGCTCGCCGGGGGTCTGGCGATGCTGCTGCGCGCCCGGCTCTTCCGCTACTCCGCCCAGGTCGTCTCGGTCCTGGGCGCGGGTCTGGTCTCCCTCGGCCTGCTGGTGCTCGGGATGTCCCTGAACCCGCCCGCCGACGCGGTCCTCAAGCTGATCACCGAGAACGACCAGGGCCCGCTCGAGGTACGGACGATCTGGCTCGCCGCGGCTGTGACGGCGGGCGCCGCGCTGCTCGTCGCCATCGCCCTGATCATTCCGCGGGTGGGCGTCTCCCCCTTCTGGGGACGTCTGTCCGACCTCGCCGAGAGCGCCTTCCTGCTCTCCCTGGTGCCGCTGTGCCTCGCGGTGCTGGACGTCTACAGCGCGGCGCGGAGCATGACCAGTGGCTGACCGGAGGTTCAGTCCTCCCGGGGGAGGCAGGGCCCACGTGTGGAACCGCTGACCACGGACGATCCACGGAAAATCGGCCCCTACCACCTCATCGCGAGACTGACCCGGGGGACGGGCGAGTTCACGGTGACGGCCCGGCAGTTCATCGCCCGCGGCGCGGGCGGCACCAGGACGGTCGTGCTCACCACGCCGCTGCCGGATTCCGCTGACGACCGGGACGGTCGCGGACGCTTCCTGGCGGAGGCGGAACGGGCCCATCTGCTGGCCGGCAGCAGTCCGCCCGGCTGGCTCGCTCCGGTCGTGGAACTCGCGGGAGAGCCCGCCGAGCCACCGTGGTGCGCTTCGCCCTATCTGCCCATGCTGCCGCTGCCCGCCGCACTGGAGGCGCACGGCGGCCCGCTGCCCGCCGCCACCGTGCGCGCGCTCGGTGCCGCCCTGGCCGAGACACTGGTCTGGATCCACACCACCGGCACGTCCCACGCGGGGATCGCACCGGACACCGTGTTCGTTGCGGGGGACGGGCCACGGCTCGCCGGATTCGGAGCCGTGCGGGCGGCGGGGCCGGATGGTGAGGTGCGGGCGGACCTGCCGGGGGTGACCCTCGCCGTACTGCCGCCGGAGCAGCGTTCGGGCGGGCGGCCGCGCCCTCTGGGCGATGTCTTCTCGCTGGGCGCGGTCCTGGCGTACGCGGCGACGGGTCGGCTGGAGCCCGACGCGGCCTCGCTGCCGGACGAACTGAGGGACGTTCTCGGAGCCTGTCTCGCTCCGGACCCGGTGGACCGGCCGACCGCTCAGGCACTGCTGGAGGAACTGGCCCGTGGTGGGGGCGTCGGTGACCCCGCTGCCCCGTCCGCGGTCGGCATGCGTCCCGCGGGATGGAGCGCGACCGTCCAGGACAGCGGCGCGGTGAGTCCGGCCGCGGCACTGCTGGGGCCGGGCTGGCTGCCGGGGCGAGTGATCGCCGCACTGTCGGAACAGTCCTCGGCGGTGCTGGACGCCGAGGTCGAGGCCGAGCGGGAGCCTTCTCCGCAACCGGCGGAGGGGGTTGCGACACCCGGCGACAGTGGAGAGCCGCCGCGGTCCGCCGAGCCGCCGTCGACAACCACCGGTCCGTCGCGGCGCGGGCTCCTCGTCGGCGCCGTCTGCGGCACCGCGGGCGTCGCGGTGGGCGCCGGTGTCACCTGGGCTGCGACGGCGCCCGACGACCCGCCTCCCCCGACCCCCGCCGAACGCCTCGCCGCCGCCCATCGCTCACGCCGCCGCGCCGAGGGAGCGCCGCCCCAGCCTCGTTGGCGGCACGACATCGGGGGAGCGGCCCCCCTCTACGCCCCTCTCGTCTGGCGGGACAGGGTCGTGGTCCTGACGGGGAAGACAGCGGTCCACGGGATCGATCTGCGCACCGGCAAGCGGCTGTGGACACGTGACGGGCTGCGTCCCGCCGGGGCACCTTGGGCGACCGGCGGGGAGACGTTGTTCGTCCCGGGGGACGGACTGGTGGCGCTGGATGCGCCGACCGGCCGGGTGCGCTGGCGCAGCAAGGACTACCGGCACGGTGCTCGGGCCGTGTTCGGACGCCTTCTGGCGGTGGACGGGGCCACGGCCTGGTTCACGGTGACGGGTGACCGCCAGGCCGCGGTCGCCTTCGACATCGACACCCGCACAGAGACCTGGCGCCGCACCTTGCCCGGGGAAATCGCCAGTGGACATCTGCTGAAGGATGCGCTGCTCGTCATGGACGGTGGTGGCAAAGCCGGCGGACGGGCCATCGCCCTGGCCCGCGAGAGCGGGAAGCGGCTCTGGCAGCGGGTGTACCGGGGCGTGGCGGCGGAAGGGTTCGTCACCAGCGACGGATACAGCACGCTGATCGCGGCCGTCGCCGGCACCCTGCGTGGTTACGACCCCCTCGACGGCAGCCGGAGCGCGTGGTCCCTCCGGTCGCTCGGGAAGGACGCCAAGGGCCGCCTCACGGATTTCGGCCTGCCGTACGTCCACGGGAAGACGGCGTACGTCGCCGACGGCGGCTACGCGCTGCACGCCGTCGAGGCCCGCACGGGAACGGTCCGCTGGCAACGTGCCTACGGGTTCGCCCTGGAGACCGCGGCGGCGCCGGACACTCCCGACACACTCGTCAGCCCATCGGGGCGAAGGGTGCTCATGGCCAATGATGCCGAGGTGGACGCCTTCGACGCCGCGGACGGTTCGCTGCTGTGGCGTTTCACCGATGTCGGCGGAGCAGGGCCGCGGCGGCGCAGGGTGGCACTCACGGACGATACGGCGGTCGTGGTCGACGGGCGTGGCGTCTACGCGCTGCCCATGGACTAGGGGAAGGACCCATGACACCGCCGAATGCGGACGCCCACCCGGAGCGCTCCGACCAGGATGGTCCCTTGAGGATCGGCCCGTACCGCGTTGTGGACACCCTGGATGTCCCGGACCACGCCGAGGACGCGCGGCGTCGTCTCGCGCGGGACGACCGGACCGGCCGGGTGGTGGTTCTGACGCTCCCGCACGCATCGCTCGCCGAGGATCCCGGGTACGCGGTCCGCTTCCGGGCCGAGGCCGAGAACTCCCGTCGTCTGACAGGACGTTGGGCGGCGCCGGTTCTCGATGTCGCACCGGCCGGGGCGGACCTTCCGTGGATCGCCCACGACTGCGCCCCCGCGCTGACGCTGCCCGCCGCGCTCGCCGCGCACGGCGGTCCGCTCCCGGAGTCCACCGTGCGCGCGCTGGGAGCGGCGCTGGCCGAGTGCCTCGCGGTGGCGCACGCCAACGGCCTCGTCCACGCGGGGATATCGCCGGGATCCGTCCTCCTGACCCTCGATGGGCCACGACTGACCGGCTACGGACTGGCCCGCGCGGTCTCACTGGACGCCGGGCGCCGCGCCGGGGTGCTTCACGGTGCCGTGTCATCCACCCTGCCGCCCGGTCGGCATGCGGGTGCACCGCTGAGACCTCAAGACGACCTCTATGCGCTCGGGACGGTGCTGGTCCACGCGGCGACGGGCCGGACCGACGCCGATCCTGCCGTCCTGCCGGATGGCCTGCGGGCCCTGATCGCCGCCTGTCTGTCCGCGGATCCCGCCGAACGGCCGGAACCGCGCACGCTGGCCCGTGAGTTCGCCACCAGTGGCACGGCGCTGCCGGAATCCGTCCGGGCGACCTTGGCCGCACAGGCGGCGCGCCATCCGGTGATGGTGCCCCTCGCGCCGCCGACGGACCCGGAGTCGGTCGGAGAACGATCGCGGCCGTCCCGGCGCGCGGTCACCCTCGGCGCGCTGACCGGCGCGGCCGGACTCGCCCTGGGTGCGGCCGGGGCCGGGGCGGCCAGGGCTTTCAACGACGGCCCGCGCCGGAGTCGGCCGGTGCCCCGGGTCCGGGGAACCGCGCCCGCTCCGCTGTGGCGGCTGACGGTCGACGAGGCGCTGGTGCGGCCGCCGTTGATATCGCGGGGGAGCGTCGCTCTCCTCATGAGCAAGAAGGTGCTGTCGGCGGTGCATCTCCGGGACGGCAAGCAGTTGTGGAGCCGGGACGACCTGCTGCCCACCGGCGACCTCACCTTGTTCGATGGTGGCCTCTTCCTGACGCTGTCGGGCACCGAGTTCTCGGTGGTTTCCGTCCGTACCGGCAAGGTCGTGTGGACCGAGCGGCGCTACGACGGTTCCGAAGGCCGCCCGCTCTTTGCCGCCGTTTGGGGGGCCGAAGGGCACACGCTCTGGTTCTTGGCCGGGCGGATAACGGATGGAGGAAGAGAGGAGGAACAGGTGGTCGTCGCCTATGACGTCGCGCGGCGCCGGGAGCTGTGGCGTACCCCGGTCCCGCTCACCGGCGGCACCGCGTTCGCCGGGCAGGGCGTGCTGCACGGGGGCGCCCTGCTCGTCCCGATGGGCACACGTCGGCTGTCCGAGGGGCCGTGGTCCTATCTCGCGCTGGATGCGCGGAGCGGCCGGAAGCTGTGGAGGCGGAGCTATCAGAGCGTGAGCTCCGACGCCAACAACATCAGGATGACAGCACCCGGTGACCTCTTGATTTCCTACGACCAGAACGCCATGCAGGCACACGACCTCTCCAGCGGCGAGCGGCGCTGGCGCTTCACCACCGAGGGCTCTCTCTACACCGCACCGGTGGTCCATGGTCGGACCCTCTTCTTCACCGACGACAACAGCGACACGCACGCCGTCGACACCCGCCGCGGTGAGCAACGCTGGCGGCACGGTCCCGCTTTCACGTCCACCGAGCCCATGCAGTACAGCGAGACCGCACTGAGTCACACGGGACGCATGGTGTTCCAGCGGAACGGCTCTGAGGTCGATGCGTTCGACGCGGCCGACGGCTCGCCACGCTGGCGCTTCGCGCCCGTGGGCTCCGGACAGCAGGCCGGTGGATTGAGCGGATACGTGACCAGCGCACCAGGAATGGCCGTCGTGGTGAACGGCGGAGCCCTCTACGCCCTGCCGGTGGACTGATACCGATGCCTCATCCCCTCACCCATGACGATCCCTCGCGTATCGGGCCGTTCACTCTCGTCGCCCGCCTCGGCAGCGGTGGGATGGGCACCGTCTACCTGGCTCGCTCCCCGGGCGGGCGCACGGTCGCGCTCAAGATCATGCACCCTCGGTTCGCCGCGCAGGAGGAGTTCCGTACCCGCTTCCGGCTGGAGACCGACGCCGCACGCGTCATCGGCGGCCAGTACGGTGCACAGGTCGTGGATGCCGATCCGCTGGCGGACACCCCTTGGCTCGCCACGGCCTATGTCCTCGGCCCGCCACTCGACGAAGCGGTGGCACTGTGCGGTGCGCTGCCCGAGCCCGCTGTACGGGCGATCGGTGCCGTCCTGTGCGACGCCCTGGGACAACTCCACCGGTCGGATGTGGTGCACCGCGATCTCAAACCGTCCAACATCCTGCTGACCGTGACCGGTCCCAAGGTCATCGACTTCGGTATCGCGCGGGCGGCGGGCGACGCCCGGCTGACCCGGACAGGGACGGCCGCGGGGACGCCCGCCTACATGTCACCGGAACAGGCGACGGGCGGCGAACACACCCCTGCGAGTGAGGTGTTCGCCCTTGCGGGGGTGCTGGTGTTCGCCGCGACCGGACGCCCGCCGTTCGGCACCGGACAACCTGCGGACCTGCTCTACCGGGTGCGCTACGCCGAGCCCGAGCTGTCCGCGGTCCCTGAGGGGCTGCGCCTCACGTTGCAACGGTGTCTGGCCAAGGACCCTGGGCAGCGGCCAGGCATGGCCGAGCTGGGATCTCTGCTGAAGGACAGCACCGGTGACGTGGTGGACCACCTGCCGGACATCGTGCTCGCGGATATCGCACGGCGCGGCGCGGCGGTGTGGGAGGTGCGGCCTTCCCGTCTCGCCGCACCGGACAGCGACGACAGGCTCACCACGTCCGCCGCGGCGCGGAGCTCGCATCCGGCGCGGCGCAGGCTCCTCGCCGCCGGAGGCGGCCTGCTCGCGGCAGGAGGCGCGGCTGCCGTCTGGGCCCTGCTGCGCGACGGCGGTGAGGAGAAGGCCGTCGGCTCCTCGCAAGGGGGTGCGGGCTCACAACACAACAGAGCACCGCGCCTGGCGTGGAAGGCAATCGGGGGCTCCGGCTCTGACGACGTCCCGCTGCTGCGGGTGGGCGACGGGATCGCCCTGGTCTCCGAATCCGGGCTGTGCTGCTTCGACGCGCGGACCGGCAAGCGTCGCGGTGTGAACGAGGGAATGGTGACTCGCTCCGCCGTGGTCTCCGACGGACGCCGGCTGTTCGCCCTGGATGGTGCCTCCTCCGATCTCCGCATCGCCCCAGTCGACTTCGCCACGGGCACCATGCGGTCCCCGCTCGCCACCCTGCGCGGGATCGCCGCACAGGACGCCAGGATCCTCGCGGCCACCGACTCCGTGCTGATCGTGGAGGGGAAGGCCCGCAAGGGCTGGGTGCGGGCGGCTGTCGACCCGGGTACGGGGCACGAGCTGTGGCGCCGTCGGATGGGCACGCCGGGGGACGGCGACATCGTGGCCACCCCGGTGGAGACGGGACTGATCCGCACCCAGGGCGAGCAGGTGACCCTGATCGACGTTCACAACGGTGCTCCCCGCTGGACGGCCGAGGTGCCCGAGAAGCTGACGGGCGGTCTGCTCATAGGGGCCCGGCACACCTTCTCCGCGGGGCTCCTGTTCCTCGGCACCTGGGAGCTGGTGGCACTGCGGCTCTCCGACGGCAAACGGGCTTGGGGCTTCGGTGCGGGACGGACGTCCGGGACGGGGGACAAGCCCGGGAGGCGGCACTACGGACCCCCCGTGGTGCAAGACGGCCTGGTCTATGCCGCGGAGCGTGAGCGTGGGCTCGTCGCTCTCGACGCCGAGAGCGGACGGCTGCTGTGGGACCAGAAGAAGGGCGATGGCCCGGTGCTCGAGTTCGGGGCCACACCCGCCGCTGATGACGGCTACATCTATGTCTCGCCGGACAACGACAGTCAGTGGGTCGCCGCGGTTGACCGCCGTACCCACCGCGTGGCGTGGACGTTTCAGAGCCCCTTCGGCGACCGGGGCGGAAGTTTCTCGACGATCATGACGCACTCTGCGGCCCAACGCCTGATCATCGGCCGCGGCGACGCCGTGTGCGCCCTCCCGCTGTCTTGACCGGTTCGTACCCGACCCCTCCCCAGGAGCCTCACCCATGGACCCCCTCGGCACCGGTGATCCGCTGCGCCTCGGCCCCTACCGCCTCACCGGCGTGCTCGGGGCGGGCGGCATGGGACAGGTCTATCTGGGCCGGGACGCGCGGGAACAGCTCGCGGCGGTGAAGGTGCTGCGGCGGGAGCTGGCCCACGATCCGGAGATGGCCCAGCGGTTCCTGCGCGAGGCGCAGGCGGCACAGGCGGTGCGGAGCGACGGCGTGGCGCGTGTGCTCGCCGCGCAGATGGCGGGCGGACGGCCGTGGATCGCCACGGAGTTTCTGGCGGGCCCCACCCTCGATCAGGCCGTCGAGCGCTACGGCCCCCTGGACGAGCCGACCCTGCGAGCCGTGGGCGCCGCGCTGGTGCGCACGCTCATGGACGTCCACGGCGCCGGGCTCGTGCACCGCGACCTCAAGCCGTCCAACATCGTGCTGACGTCCCGCGGCCCCCGGATCATCGACTTCGGTATCGCCCGGCCCGAGCACGGGCTGACGCTGACCACCACCGGGCAGTCGCTGGCCACCCCGGGGTTCGCCGCGCCCGAGCAGGTCCTCGGGCGGCGGACGGGCCCCGCGGGCGATGTGTTCTCGCTGGGCGTGGTCCTCGCCTACGCCGCGGGAGGGCGGCCGGTCTACGAGGGCGGGCATGTGGCTGCGGTGCAGTACCAGGTGGTGCACGGGGAGCCGGATCTGGACGCCGTACCGCAAGCGATACGGACTCTGGTGGAGCCCTGCCTGGACAAGGAACCCGGACAGCGACCCGCTCTCGACCTCATCGCCCGGGGACTGACGCCGCCCCGGGGAGCGGAGCGGGCGTGGCGCACCGGACCGCTGGCCGAGGACATCGCGCGACGTGAGGCGGACGCGAGGCGCATGGCCACCCTGCCGGGTGACGAGGCGCCGGGACTGTCGCGGCGGCGGCTGATCGGCGGTCTGGCGGCGGGCGGCGCGGTGCTCGTGGCCGGGGGCGGGGCCGGTGCGTGGTGGCTGCTGCGGAATGACGACGCGCAGGCGGAGGAACGGCCCTGGGCGGCGAAACCGCTCGCGCAGTACGAGGAAGGGAACGCGCCGACGCCCCTGTGGGGCCCGGTGGACACCGGCGTCGCGGACCCGGCCGACGAGATCATCCCGCTCCCCGTACACGACCTGGTCGTCGTCGCGGCCAAGGGCGGCAGACTGCGCGCGTACGGCGTCCGCGACGGCGCCGAGCGCTGGACCTCCACCATGGCCGGGCTGACCGGACGGCCGCTCGTCCTCTCCGACGACACCGTGCTCATCGCCGACAGCCGGGGCGCCCTGCGGGCTCTGCGCGCCGCGGACGGCAGAGAGGACTGGTCGGCGGCCCAGGCGGATGCCGCGACCCTGCTGGCGGTCGACGACACGGCCGTCTACCTGGCCACCCGTGCCCGGCGGCTGCGGGCCGTCTCGCTCTCGTCGCGCTCCACGCTGTGGACGGTCCCCACGCCGGTGAAGTTGCGCGGGGCACGTCCCGCGGCGGCCGTCGCGGCCGGGGGGCGCCTGGTCGTCCACGGCTCCGACGGCCGGGCCGTCGCCCTCGACGCCCGGAGCGGTAAGACTGCATGGGGGCCGAAACCGCACGGATCCGGCGCCGTGGCCCCGCTCGTCGACGGGGACACCGTCCTCCTCGGAGGGAAGGCCCTGGCCGCGCTCGCCCTCGCGACCGGTGAACGCGAGTGGACGCACCCCGCGGCGAGTGAAGTCGGCTGGGGCGCTCCGGCGCTGCGCGACGGCGTCGTGTACGCCGTGGACGGCACCGATCTCCACGCCCGCCGTGCGGACACCGGGGCGGAGGAGTGGATGGTGACCGTCGGCTCCTCGTCGGAGCATCCGCTCGATCCCCCGGTGGCCGAGGGCCGCAGTGTGTGGGCGGTCGTGGACTCCACCGGCCTCAAGGGAGTCGTCGCGGCCGACACTCGTGAGGGAAGGATCGTCTGGCCGTACAGTCTGGGCAACGACGGAACCTGGAGGCTGGCGGGAGCCGACAACAGGGTGTTCCTCCTCCAGGCCGGGCAGCTCACCGCCATGCCGGTCCTCTGACCGTCCGGGGCGTGCGGAGGCGACCACCACCCGCCCGGGTCCCGCCCAGCACAGGTGTCCGGGCCGGACCTGGACCGGACCCGTGCCGGGCCCCACCGGCGACGCTGGTACGCTGTGTGACGGCCGTTTGCGTACGCGCCCCCGGATCCTCTGTGCAGAGGATCTGGAGACAGCGCCCAGCGGACCCCGCCTCCCGAGTCACGGAAGCTCCCCTGAGACACCGACCAGGGGCACTCGGCGGCTGAAATGACTAACCAAGGAGTACCGCGTGTCGCTCGACGCCGCTACGAAGAAGCAGATCATGGCCGAGTTCGCCACCAAGGAGGGCGACACCGGTTCCCCCGAGGTCCAGGTCGCGCTGCTCTCGCGCCGTATCTCGGACCTGACCGAGCACCTCAAGACCCACAAGCACGACCACCACTCCCGCCGTGGTCTGCTGCTGCTGGTCGGCCAGCGCCGCCGTCTGCTGCAGTACCTGGCGAAGAAGGACATCACGCGCTTCCGTGCGCTGGTCGAGCGCCTGGGCATCCGCCGCGGTGCGGCGGGCGCCAAGTAAGACCTCGTGGAGGGAGCGGTTCCCGGGATTGGGAGCCGCTCCCTTTGCCGTACGTGCCGCCTGACGGCGGCCCGCACCGCCGGTGCGCAGCGTATTTTGTCCGCTACGTGCCGTACGCACCAGACAGCACAGCCGTCGTGATGATGGCCGATGCTTTGTAGTCTGGTCCCAACAACGCCATAAAGAACGAGGAGGAGCGCCTCATTCCCGCCGTACCGGCGCCACAGGAGCCGGTCCTCGGTAGTGGCTCCCGGAACTGGCAATTCCGGTGGCTTCGATCGAAGACCGGCCCGGCCGCCGGACAACAGGCCCGGGGCGCTGCTCCACCACCGTCCACCGTCACACGGACGAGGGACGCAGAAGAGGAGAATTCCCTGGTGGAGAACGAGACCCACTACGCCGAGGCCGTCATCGACAACGGTTCCTTCGGCACCCGCACCATCCGTTTCGAGACGGGCCGCCTCGCCCGTCAGGCCGCCGGCTCCGCCGTGGCCTACCTGGACGACGACACCATGGTGCTGTCGGCCACCACCGCTTCGAAGAACCCCAAGGACCAGCTCGACTTCTTCCCGCTGACGGTCGACGTCGAGGAGCGGATGTACGCCGCCGGGCGTATCCCCGGGTCGTTCTTCCGCCGTGAGGGCCGCCCCTCCGAGGACGCGATCCTCACCTGCCGCCTGATCGACCGCCCGCTGCGCCCGTCCTTCAAGAAGGGCCTGCGCAACGAGATCCAGGTCGTCGAGACGATCATGGCGCTCAACCCCGACCACCTCTACGACGTGGTCGCGATCAACGCTGCCTCCTGCTCCACCCAGCTGGCGGGCCTGCCCTTCTCCGGCCCCATCGGCGGCACCCGCGTCGCCCTGATCAAGGGCCAGTGGGTCGCCTTCCCGACCCACAGCGAGCTGGAGGACGCCGTCTTCGACATGGTCGTCGCCGGCCGCGTCCTGGAGGACGGCGACGTCGCGATCATGATGGTCGAGGCCGAGGCCACCACGCAGACCATCCAGCTGGTCAAGGACGGCGCCGAGGCCCCCACCGAGGAGGTCGTGGCCGCCGGTCTGGAGGCCGCGAAGCCGTTCATCAAGGTGCTGTGCAAGGCGCAGTCCGACCTCGCCGCCAAGGCCGCCAAGCCGACCGGTGAGTTCCCGATCTTCCTGGACTACCAGGACGACGTCCTGGAGGCGCTGACCGCCGCCGTCCGCGACGAGCTGTCCCAGGCGCTCACCATCGCGGGCAAGCAGGAGCGCGAGGCCGAGCTGGACCGCGTCAAGGCGCTGGCCGCCGAGAAGCTGCTGCCGCAGTTCGAGGGACGCGAGAAGGAGATCTCCGCCGCGTACCGCTCGCTGACCAAGTCCCTGGTGCGCGAGCGCGTCATCAAGGAGAAGAAGCGCATCGACGGCCGTGGCGTCACGGACATCCGTACGCTCGCCGCCGAGGTCGAGGCGATCCCGCGGGTCCACGGTTCGGCGCTGTTCGAGCGCGGCGAGACCCAGATCCTGGGCGTCACCACGCTGAACATGCTCCGCATGGAGCAGCAGCTCGACACGCTCTCGCCCGAGACGCGCCGTCGCTACATGCACAACTACAACTTCCCGCCGTACTCCACCGGTGAGACCGGCCGCGTCGGCTCCCCCAAGCGCCGCGAGATCGGCCACGGCGCGCTGGCCGAGCGGGCGCTGCTGCCGGTGCTGCCGACGCGCGAGGAGTTCCCGTACGCCATCCGCCAGGTCTCCGAGGCGCTCGGCTCCAACGGCTCGACCTCCATGGGCTCGGTCTGCGCCTCCACCATGTCGCTGCTGAACGCCGGTGTGCCGCTGAAGGCCCCGGTCGCCGGTATCGCCATGGGTCTGATCTCCCAGGAGATCGAGGGCGAGACCCACTACGTCACCCTCACCGACATCCTCGGTGCGGAGGACGCCTTCGGTGACATGGACTTCAAGGTCGCCGGTACCAAGCAGTTCGTCACCGCCCTCCAGCTGGACACCAAGCTGGACGGCATCCCGGCCTCCGTCCTGGCCGCGGCCCTCAAGCAGGCCCGCGACGCCCGCCTCCACATCCTCGACGTGATGATGGAAGCGATCGACACGCCGGACGAGATGTCCCCCAACGCCCCGCGGATCATCACCGTCAAGATCCCGGTGGACAAGATCGGTGAGGTCATCGGCCCCAAGGGCAAGATGATCAACCAGATCCAGGAGGACACCGGCGCCGAGATCACCATCGAGGACGACGGCACCATCTACATCGGTGCCGCCGACGGCCCGGCCGCCGAGGCCGCCCGCACGACCATCAACGGCATCGCCAACCCGACGATGCCCGAGGTCGGCGAGCGCTACCTGGGCACGGTCGTGAAGACCACCACCTTCGGTGCCTTCGTCTCCCTGCTCCCGGGCAAGGACGGCCTGCTGCACATCTCGCAGATCCGCAAGCTGGCCGGTGGCAAGCGCGTGGAGAACGTCGAGGACGTGCTCGCGGTCGGCTCCAAGGTCCAGGTCGAGATCGCCGAGATCGACCAGCGGGGCAAGCTCTCGCTGCACCCGGTCATCGAGGGCGAGGACGACAAGGACGAGGCGAAGGACGAAGCTGCCAAGTGACGTCCCGCGCAGACGTGACGACGGCCCGCCCCTCTTCGGAGGGGCGGGCCGTCGCCCGTACCCAAACGCTTCTCAAGGGCGAGAACGGCATCGGGACGGTCCGCAGGACGACCCTCCCCGGGGGCCTGCGTATCGTCACCGAAACCCTGCCGTCCGTCCGCTCGGCCACCTTCGGCATCTGGGCGCACGTCGGTTCGCGTGACGAGACCCCCGCGCTGGGCGGCGCCACCCACTACCTGGAGCACCTGCTCTTCAAGGGCACCCGGCGGCGCAGCGCCCTGGACATCTCCGCCGCGATCGACGCGGTCGGCGGCGAGATGAACGCCTTCACCGCCAAGGAGTACACCTGCTACTACGCGCGGGTGCTCGACACCGATCTGCCGCTGGCCATCGACGTCGTCTGCGACATGCTGACCGGCTCGGTGATCGACGCGGCGGATGTGGACGCCGAGCGCGGAGTGGTCCTCGAAGAGATCGCGATGACCGAGGACGACCCGGGCGACTGTGTGCACGACCTGTTCGCGCACACCATGCTCGGTGACACCCCCCTCGGCCGCCCGGTCCTGGGCACCGTGGACACCGTCAACGGGCTCGGCCGCGACCAGATCGCCCGCTTCTACAAGAAGCACTACGACCCGACCCACCTGGTCGTGGCCGCCGCGGGCAACGTGGACCACGCCACCGTCGTCCGCCAGGTGCGCCGCGCCTTCGAGAAGGCGGGCGCCCTCACCCGCGCCGACGCGGTCCCGGTCGCCCCGCGCGGCGGCTCCCGCACGATCCGCACCGCGGGCCGGGTGGAGCTGCTCAACCGCAAGACCGAGCAGGCGCATATCGTCCTCGGTATGCCCGGGATCCCGCGCACCGACGACCGGCGCTGGGCACTGGGCGTGCTCAACGCGGCCCTCGGCGGCGGGATGAGCTCCCGGCTCTTCCAGGAGGTGCGGGAGAAGCGCGGACTCGCCTACAGCGTCTACTCCTACACCTCCGGCTTCGCCGACTGCGGACTGTTCGGCGTCTACGCGGGCTGCCGCCCCAGCCAGGTGCACGATGTGCTGAGAATCTGCCGCGACGAGCTCGACCATGTCGCCCAGCACGGCCTCACCGACGACGAGCTGCGGCGCGCCGTCGGCCAGCTCTCCGGCTCCACGGTGCTGGGCCTGGAGGACACCGGTGCGCTGATGAACCGCATCGGCAAGAGCGAGCTGTGCTGGGGCGAGCAGATGTCGGTGGACGACATGCTCGCGCGGATGGCCGCGGTCACCCCCGACGAGGTGCGCGAGGTGGCGCGCGATGTACTGGGACGGCGTCCTTCGCTGTCCGTCATCGGCCCGCTGAAGGACAAGCAGGCGGCGCGCCTCGACGAAGCCGTCGCCTAGCCGCACCGGAACCGAAGGAAGAGAAACGATGAGCAAGCTGCGCGTGGCGGTCCTCGGTGCCAAGGGCCGGATCGGTTCCGAGGCCGTCCGGGCCGTGGAGGCGGCCGAGGACATGGAGCTGGTCGCCGCCCTCGGTCGTGGGGACTCGCTGGAGGCCCTGACCGACGCGGGCGCCGAGGTCGCGGTGGAGCTGACCGAGCCCGGCTCGGTCATGGACAACCTCGAGTTCTGCCTCCGGCACGGTATCCACGGCGTCGTCGGCACCACCGGCTGGACCGACGAGCGCCTCGCGCGGCTGCGCGGCTGGCTGGACGCCTCGCCTCGCACCGGTGTGCTCATCGCGCCGAACTTCTCCATCGGCGCGGTGCTCACCATGCGGTTCTCCCGCCAGGCCGCCCGGTTCTTCGAATCGGTCGAGGTCATCGAGCTGCACCACCCCAACAAGGTGGACGCCCCCTCCGGCACCGCAGCCCGCACCGCCCAGCTGATCGCCGAGGCGCGCCGCGAGGCGGGCTGCGCCCCCGCGCCGGACGCCACGGCCACCGGTCTCGACGGTGCCCGGGGCGCCGACGTGGACGGCGTACCGGTGCACTCGGTGCGGCTGCGCGGGCTCCTCGCCCATCAGGAGGTGCTGCTCGGCGGGGAGGGCGAGACGCTCACCATCCGCCATGACTCCACCCACCACAGCAGCTTCATGCCGGGCATCCTGCTCGGCGCGCGGCGTGTGGTGACCACTCCCGGCCTCACCTTCGGCCTGGAACACTTCCTCGATCTGGACTGAGGGCCACCGGTGCGAGCAAAGATCACGTATTTCGTCCTGGCGGCTGTCCTGGTCGTGTACTTCGTCCTGGTCGGCAGCCGCGGGGTGCTGCTGATCCGCGAGGGCACCCCGGTCACGATCGTCTTCGGCCTGGCCGTGCTGGTGCTGCCGTTCATCGGGGCCTGGTTCCTCTGGCAGACCACGCAGTTCGCGCGGAACGCCAACCGGCTGGCGCGCGAGCTGGAGGCCGAGGGCGGCCTTCCGGTGGACGAGCTGGAGCGCACCCCCGGCGGCCGCATCGTCCGGGACTCCGCGGACGCGGTGTTCGCCAAGCGGCGGGCCGAGACCGAGGAGTCCCCGGACGACTGGCGCTCCTGGTTCCGGCTGGCGGTGGCCTACCACGACGCCCGGGACATCGCACGGGCCCGCAAGGCGATGCAGCGGGCCATCGCGCTGCACGACGGCAGGCCGGTACGGGCCCGGTGACCCCGGGCCGGTGCGGTCAGCGGCGGTAGGTGGCGGCCCAGCTCTCCAGGACGTCGGCGGCCATGTCGAAGCCCTCGGGGCGGGCCAGGAAGTCGGCGCTGTGGCTGGATATCAGAGTGCGGGCGGCGCCGCCGTCCGCCGCTTCGGCGATCACGGCCTGGCCCTGGACGGTGCGCGGCAGCCCCAGCCAGCGGACCGGCTGCTGGGCGGTGCGCAGCGCCGTGATTCCCGACCAGGCGACCGTGGTGGAGGCGAAGACGCCCACCTGACGCAGTCCCTGCGCGCTGACCTGCACACCGGAGTGCACCACCCGGACGGCGAACACGATCACCAGGGCGGCCACGGCGACACAGATCCCGGCGCCGGGCAGCGATCCCGCCATCGCGATGATCATCGCGGAGAAGAGGACGTAGGAGGCGAGCAGGAGCAGCACTGCGGCTCCGCCCACCCGCCACGGGCCGGGACGATAAGGGCGGCGCCACCGGTCCAGGTCCTCATACGAGGGATGGTCCGGTGCGCCGCCCGTTTCGTCGTCCGGGACGTGGTCGTCAGTCAGGAATGGCAGGGGCACGGAAGGTCCTCACTCACACACACGTCCGGATGGGCCTGTGCTGGGTGAGGCTATCTCAGCGCCTCAACGGCCGTTGGTGGCCTCTGACTGCTGAGTCTGCTGGGTCTGATGGGACTGGCTGTCCAGAGCGGGCATACCGAACATCAGCGAGCCGACGAAGCCGGCGACGATGGTGAGTCCGATCAGAGTGCGCCCGGCGATCTGGGACGGCGTGGCGCGCGGACGGGCGGGCGGGGTGACATTGCTGCGGAAACGGTCGGCTTCGGCGACGAAGGCGAACGGCACGGGCTCTCGCCGGCGGAACATGTGCGGGCTCTCCTTGGAACCTCGGGTGTGGGTGCTTCTGTGGAAGAAGACGTGCGAACGGGGTCCGAGGTGCCCTTTTCCGCTGACTTCAATCAAGATTTTTCCGCTCGGTCGGCGCCGTCGGAGCGCGCCCCCCGGCGGCCCGTAAGCTGGGCCCGCCCCGAGCGACGCAATACGGAAGGACCCGTCGGTGACCGACAGCCCCACCGAGACCGAGAAGCCCGAGTTCCGCAGCGATGTGACCGTGGAGCTGGTCAAGCACAGTGCCGCGGACTCCGACGTCCTGTGGGCCGCGCGGGTGTCCACCGCGGGTGAGCAGTCCCTCGACGAGCTCACCAAGGACCCGGAGCGGTCCAAGGGGCTGATCAACTACCTGATGCGGGACCGCCACGGCAGCCCGTTCGAGCACAACTCGATGACGTTCTTCATCAGCGCCCCGATCTTCGTCTTCCGCGAGTTCATGCGGCACCGCGTGGGCTGGTCGTACAACGAGGAGTCCGGCCGCTACCGGCAGCTCGAGCCGGTGTTCTACGTCCCGGGGGAGGCCCGCAAACTGGTCCAGCAGGGCCGCCCGGGCAAGTACGAGTTCGTCGAGGGCACCCAGGCGCAGCACGAGCTGACCGGCCGGGTGATGGAGGACGCGTACCGCCACGCGTACGAGGCGTACCAGGAGATGCTGGCCGCCGGGGTGGCCCGTGAGGTGGCCCGCTCGGTGCTCCCGGTCGGCCTGTTCTCCTCGATGTACGCCACCTGCAACGCCCGCTCGCTGATGCACTTCCTGGGACTGCGCACCCAGCACGAGCAGGCCGCCGTGCCGTCCTTCCCGCAGCGTGAGATCGAGATGGTGGGGGAGCGGATGGAGGAGCACTGGGCCCGGCTGATGCCGCTGACCCATGCGGCCTTCAACACCAACGGCCGGGTGGCCCCGTAGCACCGGCCCGGTGCCGTCACCGGAGCGAAGTGTCCGTATTGCGGCGTTTCGAGAAGTTCATCTAGGCTGAACAAACGGGCCCGGCACTGCTTGAACCCCCGAGCAGGCAGTGCCGGGTCCCATCTCTTCGCTCCGTCCACCGCCCCGAGGGAGCACTGCGGGGCGCGCTACGAGTAGCGTGGGGCCCATGGCACCGACTTCCACATCGCAGACCCCTTTCGGGCGGGTGCTGACCGCCATGGTCACGCCATTCACCGCGGACGGCACGCTCGACCTCGACGGCGCCCAGCGACTCGCCGTCCATCTGGTGGACGCCGGCAATGACGGCCTGATCGTCAACGGCACCACCGGCGAGTCCCCCACCACCAGCGATGTGGAGAAAGCCCAGCTCGTACGAGCCGTGGTGGAAGCGGTCGGCGACCGCGCCCACGTCGTGGCCGGTGCCAGCACCAACGACACCGCGCACAGCGTCGAGCTCGCCCGTGCGGCCGAGCAGGCCGGCGCCCATGGACTGCTGGCGGTCACGCCGTACTACAGCAAGCCTCCGCAGGAAGGTCTCCTGCGCCACTTCACCGCCATCGCCGATGCCACCGGCCTGCCGGTCATGCTCTATGACATCCCCGGCCGCAGCGGCGTCCCGATCGGCACCGAGACCATGGTCCGGCTGGCCGAGCACCCGCGTATCGTCGCCAACAAGGACGCCAAGGGCGACCTCGGCCGCGCCAGCTGGGCCATCGCTCGCTCGCGTCTGGCCTGGTACTCCGGCGACGACATGCTGAACCTCCCGCTGCTGTCGGTCGGCGCGGTCGGGTTCGTCTCCGTCGTCGGCCACCTCGTCAGCCCCGAGCTGCGCGCGATGCTCGAAGCCCACCTCGCGGGCGACGTCGCGAAGGCAACGGAGATCCACCAGCAGCTGCTCCCGGTCTTCACCGGGATGTTCCGCACCCAGGGCGTCATCACGACCAAGGCCGCGCTCGCCCTCCAGGGCCTGCCCGCGGGGCCGCTGCGGCTGCCGCTGGTCGACCTCACCCCCGAGGAAACGGAACAGCTCACGCGCGATCTTGCCGCGGGCGGGGTACAGCTCTAGTCAAAGACGCGAAAGTCGCACGTTCGTAC
Organism: Streptomyces cucumeris; assembly: GCF_024295805.1. Lineage (GTDB taxonomy): Bacteria > Actinomycetota > Actinomycetes > Streptomycetales > Streptomycetaceae > Streptomyces > Streptomyces cucumeris. Next base: position 1,840 of record NZ_JANCLX010000013.1, on the reverse strand, counting down.
TTCACAACTGCATACAGAAGAACCACATACAGACACATCAGCAAGTGCACGAAGGTCACGCGCGCCATGTGCCCCTGGGGGCACGTGGCGTGTGTGGTGAGGAGAGTCTTTTGAGTCATCCGCATCCTGAGCTCGGCTCGCCGCCGAAGCTCCCCGAGGGCGGTCTGCGGGTCACCCCGCTCGGCGGCCTCGGCGAGATCGGCCGCAATATGACGGTCTTCGAGTACGGCGGCCGGCTGCTGATCGTCGACTGCGGAGTGCTCTTCCCCGAGGAGGAGCAGCCCGGAGTCGACCTGATCCTGCCGGATTTCACGTCCATCCGGGACCGTCTCGACGACATCGACGGCATCGTGCTGACCCACGGCCACGAGGACCACATCGGCGGTGTCCCCTTCCTGCTCCGCGAGAAGGCGGACATCCCGCTGATCGGCTCCAAGCTGACCCTCGCCCTGATCGAGGCCAAGCTCCAGGAGCACCGGATCCGGCCGTACACCCTCGAGGTCGAGGAGGGGCACCGCGAACGCATCGGCCCCTTCGAGTGCGAGTTCATCGCCGTCAACCACTCCATCCCGGACGCCCTCGCGGTCGCCATCCGCACCCCGGCCGGTATGGCCGTGCACACCGGCGACTTCAAGATGGACCAGCTCCCGCTGGACGGCCGGCTGACCGACCTGCCCGCCTTCGCCAAACTGGGCGAGGAGGGCATCGACCTGCTGCTGGTGGACTCCACCAACGCCGAGGTCCCCGGTTTCGTCCCGCCCGAGCGCGATATCTCGAACGTGCTGCGCCAGGTGTTCGCCAACGCCCAGAAGCGCATCATCGTCGCCAGCTTCGCCAGCCATGTGCACCGCATCCAGCAGATCCTCGACGCGGCCCATGAGTACGGCCGCCGGGTGGCCTTCGTCGGCCGCTCGATGGTCCGCAACATGGGCATCGCCCGGGACCTCGGCTATCTGCGGGTCCCGGCAGGGCTGGTCGTCGATGTGAAGACCCTCGACGACCTCCCGGACGACGAGGTGGTGCTCGTCTGCACCGGTTCCCAGGGCGAGCCGATGGCCGCGCTGTCCCGGATGGCCAACCGCGATCACCAGATCCGGATCGTCCCGGGCGACACGGTGATCCTCGCGTCGTCGCTCATCCCGGGCAACGAGAACGCGGTCTACCGGGTCATCAACGGGCTGACCCGCTGGGGCGCCAATGTCGTCCACAAGGGCAACGCCAAGGTCCATGTCTCCGGTCATGCCTCGGCCGGGGAACTGCTGTACTTCTACAACATCTGCAAGCCCCGGAACCTGATGCCGGTGCACGGCGAGTGGCGCCATCTGCGGGCCAACGCCGAGCTGGGCGCCCTCACCGGCGTCCCGAAGAACCGTTGTGTCATCGCGGAGGACGGCGTGGTGGTCGACCTCGTCGACGGCGTCGCCAAGATCGCGGGCAAGGTCCAGGCCGGATACGTCTATGTGGACGGGCTCTCGGTCGGCGATGTCACCGAGACCTCGCTGAAGGACCGCCGCATCCTCGGCGACGAGGGCATCATCTCGGTCTTCGTGGTCGTCGACAGCACCACCGGCAAGATCGTGGGCGGTCCGCACATCCAGGCGCGCGGCTCCGGTATCGAGGACTCCGCGTTCTCGGCCGTTGTGCCGAAGATCGAGGACGCCCTGGCCAAGAGCGCCTCCGACGGTGTCGCCGAGCCCCATCAGCTCCAGCAGCTGGTGCGTCGCGCGGTGGGCAAGTGGGTCTCCGACAGCTACCGCCGTCGCCCCATGATCCTCCCCGTCGTGGTCGAGGTCTGACAGACCCTCAGCGCCCGTACGGCGCTGGCCAGTGGGCGGGGGGG
>NZ_JANCLX010000012.1 GCF_024295805.1 Streptomyces cucumeris | reverse complement strand
GCGTCCTCGCTGTGTGTGTTTCTTCAAAGGAACCTCGACCACATCGTGATGATGCGGACGGGGTATCAACATATCTGGCGTTGACTTTTGGCACGCTGTTGAGTTCTCAAGGAACGGACGCTTCCTTTGGAACCGTTTCACCGGTTCCTCCGGGCTTTTCCCTTCGGTCTTTCGTGTTTCCAACCTTACCAGATCCGTTTTCCGTTCCGTTTCCGGTCCGAATTCCGTTTCCGGCCCCCTGTTGGAGCGGGGTTTCGCGCCTTCCGGCGTGATCACTACTTTAGCGGATTTCCCCCGAGGCTCATAATCGAGCTTCCGAACCGAATTCCGGCATGCCGAAATCCATCCCGATGAGGGGCCGTGCAGTAGTGGTGTGCCGCCGGTGCGGCGTGAGTGCGTACCGGAGAACCGTTAAGGCTCCGTGGCAGCTCGGAGAACATTACGGATGGGCCTGGGCAGTGTCAACTCCCGTCGGCCACCCCGTCGGCCGAATGCCTCAGTCGAGGTCGGACAGCCGTCCGCCGGCGTCGGGTTGGTCCTCCTCCACCCGGCGCAGTACCCGCGTCAGCATCTCGCCGAGGGCACCGCGCTCCTCGATGGAGAGGTCCTGGAGCAGGTCCTCCTCGAAGACCGTGGCGCGGCGCATCGCCTCCAGCCACTTCTCCCGGCCGTCGGCGGTGAGCTCGACGATGACCCGGACCCGATTGTTCTCATCACGCTCACGGGTGACGAGTCCTTCGTTGACCATGCGGTCGATCCGGTGGGTCATGGCGGCGGGGGTGAGGCCGAGCCGCTTCGCCAGGTCGCCGGGGCCGAGCTGGTACGGGGAGCCGGAGAGGACGAGGGCCTTGAGCACCTCCCACTCGGCGTTGGTGAGGCCGAGGGTCGCGGACTGGCGGCTGTAGGCCACGTTCATCCGCCGGGTGAGCCGACTGAGTGCGCTGACCACCTGCTCGACCTGGGGGTCCAGGTCCCTGAATTCGCGCTGGTAGGCCGCGATCTGCTCATCGAGGCTCAGCAGGTCGTCCTGGTCGGGGGTCTCAGGCATGCCGCGCAGTATGACACGAAACTCATTGGCGCTGAAGTTCTTCGTTGTGTACTCTTAAGCATTGAAGTTTAGCTTCGAAGTCTTCATACTTCGACTGTCCGAGCTTCATCCCTGTTCAAACGACATCCCTGGGCACCTGTGTGCCCTCTTCGACCTAGGTAGGTGAGTGTGACCACCGCGATGGGCGCCGCGCTGCGCCGGATCCAGCTGGGCAACGCGCTGAGCGCGTTCGGCAACGGCTTCACTGTTCCGTTCCTCTTCGTCTATGTGGCGCAGGTGCGGGACCTCGGCGCGAATACGGCGGGTCTGGTGCTCGCCACGTTCGCGGTGGCCGCGCTGGTCGTGCTGCCCTTCACCGGTCGGGTGATCGACCGGCGTGGGCCGCTGTCCGTCGCGGTCGCGGGTGCGGTCGCGGCCGCCGTCGGATCGATGGGGCTCGGGCTGGCGGCCAGTGAGCCGCTGGTCATCGCGGCGGCCGGGGTGCTCGGCGCCGGGATGGCGGTGATCCAGCCCGCGCTGGCCACGCTGATCGTGTGGTGCTCGAGCACGGCCACCCGCTCACGGGCGTTCGCCATGCAGTTCTTCCTCAGCAACCTGGGCCTCGGGGTCGGCGGGCTGTTCGGCGGACTGCTGGTGGACACCTCCTCGCCGTCCAGCTTCGTACGGCTCTTCGCGATCGACGCGGCGATGTTCCTGGTGCTGGGTACGGCGGTCGCCACCGTGCGGCTGGCGAAGACACCGGTCTTCGCGGACGCGGTGCCGACGGACGGCAGCCTGAGCGCCCGGGGCGGCTGGCGCGCCCTGTTCCGGGACCGCGCCATGGTGCGGCTCTGTGTGCTGGGCTTCGTGATGTTCTTCGCCTGCTACGGGCAGTTCGAGTCGGGGCTGTCGGCGTTCGCGGTGGAGGTCGCCCATGTCTCGCCGACGATGCTGGGTGTCGCCCTGGCCGCGAACACGGCGGTCATCGTGGTGGCGCAGTTCGTGGTGCTCAAGCTGGTCGAGCGGCGCCGCCGCAGCCGGGTGATCGCGCTGGTCGGTCTGGTGTGGACGGCCGCGTGGGTGGTCGCCGGTTCCGCCGGGCTGGTGCCGGGGAGCCAGGTGCTGGGCACCGCCGCGATCATCTCGGCGTATGCGCTCTTCGGGCTGGGTGAGTCGATGCTGTCGCCCACGGTCGCCCCGCTGGTCGCGGATCTGGCGCCGCCGTCCCTGCTCGGGCAGTACAACTCGGCGTTCTCGCTGGTGAAGCAGCTCGCGCTGGCGATCGGCCCGGCGGTCGGCGGGCTGATGGCCGGGGCCGGTCTGTACGGCACCTACATCGCGTCGCTGATCGTCTGCTCGCTCGGCGTCACGGTGCTGGGGCTGCGGCTGGGCCGTCGGCTCACGGCCGGACAGGACAATCCGCTGCGCGCGCTCGCCGGTGGCTCGGTGCCCGCGCCCCGCAAGGAGCTCACGGAACTGAAGGAGCCGGTGGAGGCAGTGGCGGCGGAGGGCCGGCCGTCCGGGACGGTGACCGCCGCGGTCTGAGGCGCTCAGGCACCAACCGCTCGGGGGACAGCGCCCTGGTGGCATCGCCCTGGTGGGAGGAGTTCCGCTCCCGCCAGGGCGATGTCATACGCCGGTCCGCACGCCCGCCCGGTGCGCTAATCCCCCGGGAGGGCGAATTCGCACCACACCGCCTTGCCGCCGCCCGGTGTGCGGCGGCAGCCCCAGGACGAGGCGATGGTGGCGACGATCGAGATCCCACGCCCGGCCTCGTCCACCGGTTCGGCCCGGCGGCGGCGCGGCAGATGCTCATCCCCGTCCGTCACCTCGATGATCAGACGGCGGTTGGTGCGGCGCAGCCGCAGCCGCATCGGCGGTGTGCCGTGCTGGAGGGAGTTGGCCACCAGTTCGCTGGCGGCCAGCACGCCCAGGTCGCGCAGTTCGGTGGGGAAGCGCCAGCTGGCCAGGACGCCCGAGGCGAAGGCGCGGGCGCGGGGCGCGGCTTCCACTCCGCCGAGCAGCTCCAGTGCCGCGTTGTGGAAGAGCTCCGCGTCATGGCCGGTGCGGGCGGGGTGCTGGAGGACCAGTACGGCCACGTCGTCGTCGTGCTCGGCGGTGATGCCCAGGGCCCTGATCAGGCGGTCGCACATCACCTGGGGCGAGCCGGTGGCCCCCGCGAAGACCCGCTCGAGCGCGCCGACCCCGTCGTAGATGTCCTTGTCACGGCGCTCGACCAGGCCGTCCGTATAGAGGACGGCGCTGGCGCCGGGGCCGAAGGCGACGGAACCCGAGGTGTGCAGCCAGCCTCCGGTGCCCAGCGGCGGGCCGGTCGGTTCGGCGGCGCGGCGCACGGTGCCGTCCTGGTCGCGGACCAGGATCGGCAGATGGCCCGCGGAGGCGTAGACGAGACGGCCCTCATTGGGGTCGTGGACGGCGTAGACGCAGGTGGCGATCTGGTTGGCGTCGATCTCGGCGGCCAGCCCGTCGAGCAGTTGCAGCACTTCGTGCGGGGGCAGGTCCAGCCGGGCGTAGGCCCGGACGGCGGTGCGCAGCTGGCCCATCACGGCGGCGGCCCGCACTCCGCGGCCCATGACGTCACCGATGACGAGCGCGGTGCGTCCGGCGCCGAGGGTGATGACGTCGTACCAGTCGCCGCCGACGGCGGTTTCGGTGCCGCCGGGCTGGTAGGTGGCGGCGATCCTGAGGTCGTCGGGCTGCTCCAGCTCCTGGGGCAGCAGACTGCGCTGGAGGGTGACGGCGGCCTCGCGCTGGAGCCGCTCGCTGGCGCGCAGCCGCTCGGCGGCCTCCACCTGGTCGGTGACGTCCGCGCCGAAGACGAGGACGCCGCGGACGGGAGCGGTGGCCGTGGCCACCCCGGGCTCGGCCGCCACCCCGGGCTCCGTCGTAACGGTGGAGTCGGCCGCCACGGCCAGGGCGGGCTGGGCGGTGGCCGGGAGCGTCATCTCGATCGGCGAGCAGGTGAAGGTGTAGTAGCCGTGACGGGAGCGTCCGCCGCCCGGGGCCACCGCGTCCGGCTCGGAGCCCGGCGCCGTACCGGTCTCGGCGGCGGAGACCCGCCGGGACTTGACCGTACGGGGCTTGCCACTGCGCAGGACCTGGTCCATGAGCGGCAGCAGCCCCAGCTCCGTCAGCTCGGGCAACGCCTGACCGGCGGGCGCGCCGGGCACGCGGCGGCCGAAGAGGTCGGCATAGGCGTCGTTGGTGTAGGCGATGCGGTGGTCGGGGCCGTAGACGACCGCGACCAGGGCCGGGACCTGGCCGAGGACGTCATGGACGGACAGCCCGTCGAGCGTGGGAACGGCGACGGGGGCGTCGGGCTCCGGGGCGGTCACCGCCGCCGGGGCCGGTTCGCCACGTCCGGCGGGGTCGGCGCGCTCGCCGCGGGCCGCGGGAACGGAGCCGCCGCCCGGGGTGGGCGCGGGCTGCGGACGCCGCGCGGCGCGGTCGGCGCGCGACCCGGTGCGTCGCTGGGTTCGGGGGAGCCGGGCGCTCCAGCGCGTGAAGTTCACTGCGGATTACCTCGCGGGGTGGTGGCTGAGCAGCGCGCCGGCGCGGGATCGGGGAGATGGGTGCGGTGACGGGGGACGGCCCCCGGGGAGATGCAGCAAACTTCCGAATCCTCGCGATTGTCACTCTTTGCAGATACGAGCCCACCCATGGTCACACGTCCAGTGTGGCCGACCGGACTGACATCCGTCAGACGCCGATCGTGGGAGGGGAGTTCCCGGATCCGCTCCAGGGGATCAACTGGCTTCGGGGTGGCGGCCGGTGTCCGCGGCGAGTTTGAACTCGGCGCGCGGGTTCTCCAGCGACCCGAGCGAGACGATCTCCCGTTTGAACAGCCCGGACAGGATCCACTCGGCCAGGACGCGGGCCTTGCGGTTGAAGGTCGGCACCCGGCTGAGGTGGTAGGCGCGGTGCATGAACCAGGCCGGGTAGCCCTTCAGCTTCCGTCCGTAGACATGCGCGACACCTCGGTGGAGTCCCAGGGACGCCACCGAGCCGACGTACTTGTGCTCGTAGTCCTGGAGCGGGCGGCTGTGCATCGCGGCGATCACGTTCTCGGCGAGCACCTTGGCCTGGCGGACGGCGTGCTGCGCGTTGGGCGCGCATTCGGTGCCGGGTTCCTCGGCGGTGCGGTCCGGGACGGCCGCCGCGTCCCCGGCGGCCCAGGCGTGCTCCACCCCGTCCACCTGGAGCGCCGCGGTGCACTTGAGGCGGCCGCGCATGTTCCGCGGCAGATCGGTGGAGGCGAGGATGGGATGCGGTTTGACGCCCGCGGTCCACACCAGGGTGCGGGTGGGGAAGCGCGAGCCGTCGCTGAGGACGGCGACGCGGTTCTCGCACGCGTCCAGCCGGGTCTCCAGGCGTACGTCGATATTGCGGCTGCGCAGCTCGCGCACGGCGTACTGGCCCATCTCCTCGCCGACCTCCGGGAGGATCCGTCCGGTGGCCTCGACGAGGATCCACTTCAGGTCCTCGGGCTCGATGTTGTGGTAGTAGCGGACGGCGAACCGGGCCATGTCCTCCAGCTCGCCGAGCGCCTCGACGCCCGCGTAGCCGCCGCCGACGAACACGAAGGTCAGCGCCGCGTCGCGGACGTCGGGGTCCCGGGTCGAGGACGCGATGTCCAGCTGCTCCAGCACGTGGTTGCGCAGGCCGATGGCCTCCTCGACGGTCTTGAAGCCGATGCCGAACTCGGCGAGGCCGGGGACCGGGAGGGTGCGGGAGACGGATCCGGGGGCCAGGATCAGCTCGTCGTAGTGGATCTCGATCGAGCCGGTGCCATCCTCCTCGGTGGCGAGGGTTCTGACGGTCGCGGTGCGCTTGCCGTGATGGATCGCGGTGGCCTCACCGATGACGACCTTGCAGTCGGGGAGGACGCGCCGCAATGGCACCACGACATGGCGCGGGGAGATGGAGCCGGCCGCCGCTTCGGGGAGGAACGGCTGATAGGTCATATACGGCTCGGGGTCGACCACGATGACCTGTACGTCGCCTTGCCTCAGCTCTCGCTTCAGCTTCCGCTGGAGGCGCAGCGCGGTGTACATCCCGACGTAGCCACCGCCGACAACGAGAATGCGCGCAGGTTCCTTCACCCTCCCATGAGGCACGCACAGCCGCAGTTTGTCCACAGCCCCGACGGATTGTGTGACCGGAAGATGTGGTGCGGGCGACGGCCGGAATTCGGCTGAGCGTACGAAAGGTACGCAGGTCAGCAAGGGGGCGCGCGGCAGGAAGCGGGCGCAGTGGCAGGAAATGGCTGTTCGCTGCTCCGACCGGGGGGCGGTCTGTCCGGACCTACCCCCTTCTTTCTTGACCGAGGCTCAACTATGTTCGTACTTCGTCGGGGTTGTGACTGCCCCGGCAGTCTGGGCGGGGAGTCTCCGGGGGGAGACGTCATTACCGGGGGATCACTTATGCACCTTCAGGGTTCGTCATGGTCCGCAGCCGTCGCTTCCGCCGACGGAAATGGGGGCCGGAGCACTCCGCTGCGCGTGGACGCGCAGCGCAATCTCGAGCACGTTCTACGCGCGGCACGCGAGGTCTTCGGGGAGCTGGGGTACGGGGCTCCCATGGAGGACGTGGCGCGTCGGGCGCGGGTCGGGGTGGGCACCGTCTACCGGCGGTTCCCCAGCAAGGACGTACTGGTGCGCCGGATAGCCGAGGAGGAGACGGCCCGGCTCACGGACCAGGCCCGCTCGGCGCTGGGGCAGGAGAACGAGCCGTGGTCCGCGCTGGCCCGGTTCCTGCGCACCTCGGTGGCGTCCGGCGCGGGCCGGCTGCTGCCGCCGCAGGTGCTGCGGGTCGGGGTCGATGCGGAGACCGAGATCCGGGTGCCGCAGCAGCGGCAGGCCGCCTTAGCCACCACGGGTTCCCCGGCGCAGCCGGAGCTGCGGCTGGTCGAGCAGCCGCCCGTGGCACAGGACGGACCGGACGACGCGGGAGCGGCGACGCTGCTCGAGGTCGTCGGTCAGCTGGTGGAGCGGGCGCGGGCCGCGGGCGAGCTGCGCCCGGATGTGTCGGTCGCGGACGTACTGCTGGTCATCGCCACGGCGGCGCCTTCGCTGCCGGACGCGGCGCACCAGGCCGCGGCGTCGGCACGGCTGCTGGACATCCTGCTGGACGGGCTGCGGTCGCGTCCGGTCGGATGACATGAGGCCATGGCCCGCCGGATGAGGTGACGCGGTGACCGCCCCGGATGCCGGGGTGGTGGCGTGGCACGGACGGCGGACCGCGGATCCGTTCCCGTAGGTGTCGTATGACGGCCGGGCATATGGTGCCCGGCCGTCATACGGAGCGGCGGAATGCGGGGTCGTCGTGCGCTTGGGGGCCCCGCGTGAGGTCTCCTGTTGTGGTGCCGCCCGCCGTGGACAGGCGGGCTGCCGGACGCGGTGGGGGCATCGCGTCCGGCAGTGGGCTGTGCGATTCCGGCGGTCGGGGGCCCGCACGGTCTCGCGTTCGCCCGTTGGTTTCGGGTTCGTGCGCCACGTCTTCCCCGTCCGGGTGAACGTACGCCTGTGAGATGCGGGAAATTTTCGCTGCCCGGGAATCCGCGTGCCGGCGGTGTCCCGGCTGATGGCCGAAGGGCCGGTCAGCCGGTGGCCGAGGTGCGGTCCGTGGCACCTTCCGGGGTGCCGTCCGGGCCGGCTTCCGCGGGGTCGGGAGAGCTGGACTCCACCGGCTGGCCGAGGGCGCTCAGGGCGTCGTCGAGCAGGGCGATGACGTGCTCGGCAGAGAGGGACGTGCCGTCCACGCGCAGTTCCCCGAGGGTCGTCCGGCCGAGTGCCGCGGCGGCCCGTGTCTCGGTCCGGCCGGTCGCCTCCAGCATCAGCGGGGAGCGCGGCAGACTGCCGCGCCAGCCGTCGGCCGCCCCCAGCAGCCGTGCGGCGAGCCGCTCCTGTCCGCAGCCGGTCAGGAGGTACGCCGCGGATTCGGCCTGCTGGGCCATCAGCCCCTCCGTGCTGCTCACCTCGGCACCCTGCACCAGCGTGTCGCGCAGCACCCGCAGCCCGCCGGGCAGATCGCCCTCCTCCGCCAGGAGGCGGCCGTCCAGCCCGTGGGCGATGATCCAGAACTGCGGGGGCGGGGTGCCACGGTCGGCCCAGACCATCGCCTCGTCGTAGTACGCCCTGGCCTCGGCCACCTCACCGCGCCTGAGCCGGATGAGGCCGCGCAGCAACTGGTTGAAGGAACGTACGTCCAGCGCGCCGGACCGCTCCGCCTCCTCCTCCGAGCGGTCGATCAGTTCGGTGGCGTCGTCGAGGTCGCCCTCCTGCAGGGCGACGTCGGCCAGCCGGGTGTAGAGGAACGGCACCTCGGTGCGGGCGCCGATCTCCCGGGCGAGCCGCTGCGCCTCCTCGTAGGCGGCGCGTGCCTCGGGGAACCGGCCGCGCAGCGTGGCGATCTCGCCGTACGCGCCCTCCACCTGGGCGAGCATCCAGCGGTCGCCGACGCGGGCGCTGAGCTCGCGCAGCTCGTCCCAGTGGTCAACGGCGTTCACCGTGCCGCCGGGCATGTCGATGGCCAGATGGGTGCGGAACATGAGCGTCACGCCGACGGCCCAGTCGTCGCCGTGTTCCCGGCAGTTGGCCACCACCTGGTCCATCAGCGGCAGCACGCCGGCGTGGCCGTTGATGAGGAATCCGGCGAACGGCCAGAGCATCGCGGGGAAGCGGGCGCTCCGGGGGCCGGAGTGGACGCTGTAGGCGTCGCGGATGCGCTCGGCCCCGAGCCGTGTCGCCTCGTCCTGCGGATCCGGTCCGCTGTGCTCGGCGAGCAGGAAGAAGTGGAGCAGCCGCAGATCCATGAACTGCCAGTACCGGGTGACGGCCGGGTCGACGCCGTCCCGGCCCTCGGGGACCCCGGCGGGGATCGGGGCCGGGTCGCCGTACGGAGCGGCCCCGTCAGCCTCGTCGGTCCTGTCAGCCCGGTCGGCGCCGTCCGGCAGGCTCTCCAGGGCCAGGGCGGCACGCGTCCAGTCGGCACCCTCGTCCCGGTAGTTGCGCAGCCACCAGAACCAGCCCAGCGCGAAGATGATCGCGAAGAGGCTGTCCTCGTCGCGTGTGATCAGAGAACGCTGGAGAGCGGCCCGGATGTTGTCGAGGTCGGTCTCGACATGGCGCAGCCAGGGAAGTTGCTCGGCCGAGCGCAGCCGGGGCTCGGCGGTGCGGACGAACTCCACGCACCAGCCCGTGTGGCGGTCGAGGGCGGCGGCATGATCGGCGCGCTCCGCCTCGTTCTCGACAGCGCGTTCCGTCGTGTACTCGTGGATCGTCTCCAGCATGCGGTAGCGGGTCTCGCCCGCCGGAACGGCCGGATCGGCGACCGGGAGCGGTGCCGGGTGGTCGACGACCAGGAGCGATTTATCGGCCAGCGCCCCGAGCAGTTCCAGTACGTCATGGGGCGCGATCTCCGCGCCGGGGTGTGAAGAGGAGCGGGAGGGGGCGGGCGCATCGGCGCACACCACCTCCGCTGCCGCAAGGCTCCATCCGCCCGCGAAGACCGAGGCCCGGCGCAGCACGGTGCGTTCACGGTCGTCGAGGAGGTCCCAGGACCAGTCGACGACGGCTCTGAGGGTCTGCTGGCGCGGCAGGACGGTCCTGCTGCCGCTGGTGAGCAGCCGGAAGCGGTCGTCGAGCCGGTCGGCGATCTGGCGCGGGGTGAGCAGCCGCAGCCGGGCCGCGGCCAGTTCGATCGCCAGCGGCAGACCGTCCAGACGGCGGCAGATCTCGGCGACCGCCTCCCCCGTGGCCGGGTCCGCCGGGTCGAATCCGGGGCGTACGCTGCCCGCGCGCTCCACGAACAGCTGGTGGGCGGGGACCGGCGGCAGCGGTTCCAGGGGCCTGACGACCTCGCCGGGCACTCCCAGCGGTTCACGGCTGGTGGCCAGGACGGTCACGCCCGGACAGTGCGCGAGCAGGGTCTCGGCGAGCAGGGCCGCGGTGTCGATGACGTGCTCGCAGTTGTCCAGCAGGAGCAGCAGGGTGCGGTCGGCGCAGTACTCCACGAGGCGGCCGGTCGGATCCGCGGCGTCCGGACTGTTCGTACGGCCCTCCAGCCCGGAGGCGAGCAGCGCCGTCTCCCGGCGGCCGACCGCGCTCAGCACGGCGCCGGGGACGGCGGCGGGGTGGTCCAGGGGCGCGAGTTCGGCAACCCACACTCCGTCCGGGTAGCCGTCCGTCGCCGCCGCGGCGATCTCCTCGGACAGCCGGGTCTTGCCGGATCCGCCCGGGCCGGTGAGGGTGACCAGCCGTGCGCCGCCGAGGTCCCGGCGCAGGGCGCCGATCTCGCCCTGGCGGCCGACGAAGCTGGTGAGGCGGGCGCGGAGATTGCTGTGCGGGGGTGCCGGGGCGGCGGCCACCAGGACCGTGGCGGGGGCGGGCCGGGCCGCTCGGTCCGGGCCGTCGGCGCGCGGTTCACGGGCCGGCCGGGGCGCGGTGCCGCTCACGGCGCCCGGTTCCCAGGGGGCGGGCGTGCCGTCCGTGAGCAGCATCTGCCGGTGGAGCTCCTTGAGCTCCGCACCCGGATCCGTGCCGAGCCGGTCGGCAAGGGTCAGCCGCACCCGCTCGTACGCGGTGAGCGCATCGGCGTGGTGACCGGCCGCGCGCAGTGCCCGGATCAGCCGGAGGTGGAACGTCTCGTCCAGCGGATGGTCCGCGACCAGCTCCCGCAGCTCGGGTATCAGGTCCACGGCGCGGCCGAGCGCGAGATCGGCGTCGATCCGGCGGCGCAGGGCGGTCATCCGCAGGGCCTCGGGGCGGGCGGCGGAGGCGTTCCGGTCCGGGAGGTCCGCGAGGACCGGGCCGCGCCACAGGGCGAGTGCCTGGCGGAGGGCGGTGGCGGCCGCCCCGGCGTCGCCTGCGTCCAGGGCCCGCTTGCCGTCCTGGGTCAGCCGCTCGAAGCGCAGCAGGTCGACGTCATCGTGCGGGCTGGTCGTGGCGAGGCGGTATCCGCCGGGCGAGGAGAGCACGGCGTCCCTGCCGATGGCCCGGCGCAACCGCCCGACCAGCGCCTGGAGCGCGGCGGGTGCGTCGTGCGGGGGCTCCTGCGCCCACACCTCGTCGATGAGGACGTCGACGGGGACCGGTGCGGAGCGGGCGGCGCGGAGGGCGAGCGCGGCGAGCAGCGCACGGATCCGGGGGCCGCCGAGGGACAGGGCGTTCCCCTGCGCGTCGCGCGCTTCGCTGGTGCCGAGGATCAGATACCGCACGGGGGCCATTCTCCTAGGTTGCCGGTCGCGGAGCGGGGTGACGGGGCGGGTGGAAACGGCGTGGCGCTGTGGTGCGGACCACAGGGAGACGCCCAGGTCGGGGGAATGATCCATTCCGGCGCGGAGATCCGGCGCGGAGATCCGACGGGAGGCTCCGGCGGCGGGACGGATGGGACCGGTGGTTCCGTCTCCGCGACCGTCCGCCGCGCCGGTGCGCCCCACGCCCCACGCCGCGCCGGGCGTCCCCGAACCCACCACCCAACACTCCGCGGCCCCCACCCGCACCCCAATTACGCACGGGCCGGGAACGGGGCGGGAGCGGACCGGGAGCGGGGCGGGAGCGGGGCGGGAGCGGGGGCACTCTACGGAACGCCGTCCTCCGCACGTCACGGGCCCAGGCACGCCCTCGTTCCGCAGGCGGGGCCTCCCCGTCTCACAGACTCGGCCGCGGCACCCCGCCCGCCACCGCGCGCTGCCGTGGGGCCGCTGTGCCCGTCCAGCAGGTGCCGCGGCGGGCGACCAGCCGCCGCAGCCACACCTCGGTCGAGACGAGCTCGGCCAGACCGTCCAGGGGCAGCCGCTCGCCCTGGGACGCCGCGTGCAGCGCCTTGCGGACGACATGGGCCTCGATCAGTCCGGCGTCGGCCAGCAGCGGGGCGTCGAACAGGGTCAGCAGATCGCCGGCCCAGGTACGCATACCGGTCCGCACGGCGGCGGTGTGGGCGGCGTGGGAGGTGGCGCCCCACCCGGCGGGCAGGTCCCGGATACCGGTTCCGGCGAGGACCGCGCGCAGGACGGCGGCGCGCGCCCCGGGTTGCACACGAAGCGCCTCGGGGAGTGCGCGGCAGGCCCGCACCACCTGGTTGTCGAGGAACGGCGCGTGCAGGCGCTGACTGCGGACCTCCGCCGCCTGCTCGAAGACCCGGTGGTCGGCGGCGTAACGGGCGAGGGCGGCGTCGGCGCGGCGCTCGCCGGGGCGGCGCAGCAGGACGGGCCGCACGGCCGCTTCCACCAGCCGGACGGAGACTTCCGCCAGCGCCTCCCCGGTCATCCAACGGGCCGCGGGGCCGGGGCGGCACCAGGTCAGGGCGGCGAGGGAGGCGGAGACGGCGCCGGGGCCACCGGTCGCCTGGTCATCGGCGAAGCGACGCTCCAGCAGGCTGGCGGCGGCCTCCTCGACGCCGTCCCTGTAGGACGTACGGGCCAGCCTGCGCGCCGCGCGGTAGACGGTGAACGGTACGAAGAAGGAGTGGGCCGAGGGGCCGTCGGCCTTGGCGAGCGCGGTCGCCGGACGCAGCAGATGGCGTCTGCGGCGGTCGAGCAGCAGGTCGGCGAGGCGCGCGGGGTGGGCGTCGAGCACCTGGCGGGCGCCATGGCCGACGAAGTGGTCGGCGCTGCCCGCGGCGAGCCGGCGCCGGTGGCGTTCGGCGATGACGAGGGAGGGGCCGGGTTCGTCGGTGAGCGCGCCCCCGTCGAGCGCGGCGTAGGGCAGGGCCTCCTCGCCCGCGGCGACGACCACGTGGTGCAGCCGCGGGTTGGCGGCGATGGTCCCGGCCCGCTCCAGCTCCGCCTCGCGGACGCGGGCCCCGCCCGCCGTGGCGAGGTCGTTGAAGGTGACGGCCAGGAGGCGTTCGCCCGCCTCGGTGCCGTGGCCGAGGAGGGTGCCGGGCATCCCGGGGAGCCCGGCGGCGAGCAGCGCGAGGGTGGCGGAAGCGCTGCCCCCGGAGAGATCGGCACCGATACCGGGGGCCGGGGCGCCACGGGCCGCACGGCGTTCGGCCGGGCCCATACCGGGAACGGGGCCGGGGTCGAGGCCACCGCTCTCGGGGGCGTGGCGCGGTGCGGTGAGCCGGGCCCGTACGGCGTCCACGAGGGCGTCCCGGACGCCGTCCACGGCCTTGTCCTGCTCGAGTTGGGGTGCGGCGACGGCGAGCGAGGCGGTGGGTTCGTAGCCGGTGACGTCGCGGGCACCGTCGCGGAGGATCAGCGCATGGCCGGGCGGGACACGTCTGACGCCTCGGTAGGGCGTGCTGTCGCCGACGGCCTCCGGGGAGTCGGGGCAGGCCAGGAGCGCCCCGAGGTGGCTGACGTCGAGCTGCGCCTCGATGAGGTCGGCGAGCGGGAGGGCGGCGGTGGCGTAGGCGGTGCCGCCCGCCCAGTCGGTGTGGAAGACGGGCCGGGCGCCCGCCAGATCACCGGCGATGGTGACGCGGCGGCCGACCTGGGCGACGGCGGTGTAGCTGCCGGGCCAGGCGGTGAGATGGCGCAGGGCGCCGCCGCGGGCGGCGAACAGGCCCACCCGCAGTTCCTCGTCGGAGGCGCCGCAGCAGCCGAAGACGGCGATCCGGGTGAAGGGGTCGGCCTGGACGACGCGCACCTCGTCGGGGCGCCAGTCGCCGACCGCCCACAGCGGATCGGGGTCGGACCACAGCAGTTGGGCCCCGACCGGTTGGATCCCACGGCCTTCCGGGGGGACCGGGCCGGATGCGGTACTGCTCCACCCCACCAACCACCGCATCGCCGCCTCCACAGGCTGTGGGCATCCAGGGCAACCAAGAAGTAGGTGCCATCATGCACAGCATGTTGACGGTTTCGGCATCGAACCGGACAACTACGTGGACCGCCTGGATGTCCAGTGACCATGGATGACCGCAGGAATCGCTAGAGTTGATCACACTTCGTGTGCTTCCCGCGTCGGGCTCCCCCGGCGTCCCCGAAGGACCCCAGGAGGGAACACCGCCGGTCGCGACGCACCGTTCCGCCGTGGCCCATGCTGCCACGGTTGAGGCGTACAAGAGCGCAAGGGCGCCGACGAGTGTGCGAAGGCACGCGGGCGCGAGCACCGCGCTCCGGTACGGCGGTGACCCGCCCCCGGAGCCGGTATGCGCACCGGGGGCGGCCAACTGCCCGGACCGGAAGGGCACTTCCGGTATGCGGGAACGCAGGGGCGGGGCCGCCCCCGTGTCGGGCCTCCCCCTCCGTGGCCCGACACGGGAATCCCCTGTCGCGGTGGATGACGCTGACGGTGACCGGTGTTGGCGCGCGTTGACGGACGTTGACGGATCGGGGCAAGTGCCGGTGACACCGGGGAACCGGTGAACCCGGTGGACCTCGTGGGCGCCCGGTGAACCGGTGATCCTGATGAGCACCAGCAGATGCCGATGGACGCTATTCAGCCAAAGTTGTGATGGCTCTCTGAACGCCCTTGCGGATAACCCGTACTGACCCGGCCCTTCGTCGCCCGCCCTCCGCTCGCCCGCCTCGCCGTCGGTCAACACGACAGTCCGGGAGGCACTGTTCGCCTCCCGGACCGTTCCGCCACCCGCGGGGAATGAGGCGGCGGCGTCCCCCAGCCCACTGGATCCAGTACAGCGGGCCGACCCACGCAAGACCCATCGAAACGTCCTGGCCGCGACCGAGACAGAGCGCACACACAGGCGCACGGCCACACACAGCCGGAGCACGCGTACCGCCCCGCACGTCCGTTCGTACAAGAATCTCGCCATCCGGTACACCACCTCTTAACGGTCGGGATGCGGCGAACTACGCTGGGTTTACGAATGCCCCGTGCTTATGCCGGGGCGGCCGTCGGTGCTGTCGAGGGGTGCGCATGTCCAGGGAGCCACGCGGGCCGAACGAGAAGCTCGGCACCGTTCTCGCCCTCGCTGGGATCAGCAATGCCGGGCTCGCGCGCAGAGTCAACGACCTCGGCGCCCAGCGTGGCCTGACGCTTCGCTACGACAAGACGTCCGTGGCGCGCTGGGTGTCCAAGGGGATGGTTCCCCAGGGCGCGGCGCCCCACCTGATTGCTGCCGCGATCGGCAGCAAACTCGGCCGCCCCGTCCCGCTGCACGAGATCGGGCTGGCCGACGCCGACCCGGCACCCGAAGTGGGCCTCGCCTTCCCGCGCGACATCGGCCAGGCCGTGCGCTCCGCGACCGAGTTGTACCGGCTGGATCTCGCGGGTCGGCGCGGAGGCGTCGGTATCTGGCAGAGTCTGGCCGGTTCGTTCGCCGTCAGCGCCTACGCCACCCCCGCGTCCCGCTGGCTCATATCTCCCGCCGACAGCTCGGTGGCCCGGGAACCCGAGGACGCCGAAACCACGGCCGGCACCACCGGCGGCGGGAGCCCCGAGGCCCTGCCGCAGCGCGTGGGCCACAGTGACGTCACCAAACTCCGCGAGGCCGCCGAGGACGCGCGCCGCTGGGACTCCAAGTACGGCGGCGGCGACTGGCGTTCCTCCATGGTCCCCGAGTGCCTGCGGGTGGACGCGGCACCGCTGCTGCTCGGCTCCTACAGCGACGAGGTCGGCCGCTCGCTCTTCGGCGCCACCGCCGAACTGACCAGGCTCGCGGGGTGGATGGCCTTCGACACCGGCCAGCAGGAGGCCGCGCAGCGCTACTACATCCAGGCGCTGCGCCTGGCGCGCGCCGCCGCCGACGTCCCCCTGGGCGGCTACGTCCTGGCGTCCATGAGTCTCCAGGCCACCTACCGGGGCTTCGCCGACGAGGGGGTGGACCTCGCCCAGGCCGCCCTGGAGCGCAACCGCGGGCTGGCCACCGCCCGCACCATGAGCTTCTTCCGCCTCGTGGAGGCCCGCGCCCAGGCCAAGTCCGGTGACGGCCCCGCGTGCGGGGCGGCGCTGAAGTCGGCGGAGGGCTGGCTCGACCGTGCGCGGACGGGCGACCCCGACCCCTCCTGGCTCGACTTCTACAGCCAGGAGCGGTTCGCCGCCGACGCGGCCGAGTGCTACCGCGACCTGCGGCTGCCGCGCCAGGTGCGGCGCTTCACGGAGCAGGCGCTCGCCCGGCCGACGGAGGAGTTCGTACGCTCCCACGGGCTGCGGCTGGTCGTCTCCGCCGTGGCCGAACTGGAGTCCGGCAACCTGGACGCGGCCTGTGCCGCGGGTGCCCGCGCCGTGGAGGTCGCCAACCGGATCTCCTCCGCCCGCACCACGGAGTACGTGCGCGACCTGATGAACCGCCTTGAGGCATACCGGGACGAACCACGCGTCGCCGAGCTGCGCGAACAGGCCCGGCCACTGCTGGTGGCACCGGCGTGAGCCGGTGTCCGAGGCCCTCCCCGGGATGCGGGGCCCATGTCAGTGGCGCAGGTCATGATAGGGATCGACGGTCGGGAGACTGGACGGTGCGGCGTGTGGGGAGGTGCATGACGTGACGACGTTGGACTGCGACGTACTGGTGATCGGGGGCGGCATCGTCGGCCTGTCGACGGCGTACGCGCTCACGCGCGCGGCGCCCGGCACCCGGGTGACCGTGCTGGAGAAGGAGACCGGTCCGGCCCGCCACCAGACCGGGCGGAACAGCGGTGTGATCCACAGCGGCATCTACTACCGCCCGGGATCGCTGAAGGCGCGGTTCGCGGTGCGCGGCGCCGCGGAGATGGTGAAGTTCTGCGCCGAGCACGGCATCGCCCATGAGGTGACCGGCAAGCTGATTGTCGCCACCGAGCGGTCGGAGCTGCCCCGGCTGCACGGCCTGATCCAGCGCGGCCGGGAGAACGGCATCCCGGTGCGCGAGCTGGGCCCCGCCCAGATCGCGGAGTACGAACCGCGGGTGCGCGGCCTGGCGGCCATCCACGTGGGCACCACCGGCGTATGCGACTTCGGCGCGGTCGCGGCCCGGCTGGCCCGCCTCGCGCAGGACGCGGGCGCCTCGGTGCGGTACGGCGCGGAGGTGCGCACCATCGGGCGGCGCCCCTCCGCGGTCGCGGTCCGCACAGCAGACGGCACGGTGCTGCGCGCCCGCGCCCTGGTCAACTGCGCGGGGCTGCAGTGCGACCGGATCGCCCGGCTGGCCGGTGATGACCCGGGGATGCGGATCGTGCCCTTCCGCGGCGAGTACTACGAGCTGGTGCCCGACCGCGCCGCCCTGGTCAACGGTCTGGTGTACCCCGTGCCGGACCCGGCGTTCCCCTTCCTCGGCGTCCACCTCACCCGGGGGATCGACGGCGGGGTCCACATCGGGCCCAACGCGGTGCCCGCGCTGGCCCGCGAGGGCTACGCCTGGCACACGGTGCGCCCGACGGAGCTGGCGGCCACGCTGGCGTTCCCGGGATCCTGGCGGATAGCCCGCCGCCACTGGCGGTACGGGGCGGGCGAGCTGCACCGCTCCCTGTCCAAGCGCGCCTTCACCGAAGCCGTCCGCCGACTGCTGCCCGAGGTGACCGCCGACGATCTGACGGCGGCCCCGGCGGGGGTACGTGCCCAGGCGGTGCTGCGCGACGGCACCCTGGTGGACGACTTCCTGATCTCGGAGTCACCCCGCGTCGTCCATGTGCTGAACGCCCCGTCCCCGGCGGCCACGGCCTCACTGCCGATCGGCCGCGAGGTGGCCCGCCGAGTCCTGGACACCCTGCGGGTGGGATGACCGGAGCCCGGCCCGGCGCCCCGTCCGGGCGGACGGGACACCGGGCCGGGCTGGGCTGGGCCGCGGCGTGACGGAACGCGCGGTCGGCGTCGTGCAGGAACCATCGGTGGGCGCCCGGAGCCGGTGGGGGGCTGCGGGAGCGAGTGCGGCCTCGTCCGGGAACGCCCCGGCGGCGAGCCGGGAATGCCCCACCGGCGTCGCGCCGGAGGCCCCGGTCGGCGTCCAGAGCCGGTGCTGGCCTGCGGGTGCGGGTGCGGGTGCGGCAGCGGCAGCGGCAGCGGCAGCGGCAGCGGCAGCGGCAGCGGCAGCGGTCCGGAATACCTGTCGACCTCGTCCGGGAACGCCCGAGCGGCACCTTGAGCCAGTGCGAGCCCACGGCTGCGATCCGGAATGCCCCACCGGCGTCGCCCCGGAGCACCCGGTCCGCGTCCAGCGCCGGTGCGGGCCTGCGGCAGCGGTCCAGGAACGGAGAGCCCGGTCCGCGTCCGGCGCCCCGACGGGCCCGCCGCAGCGATCCGGAACACCCCCACCGCCGCGTCCGGGAACGCCCCGTCCGCGTCCGGCGCCGGTGCGGCCCGCCACCGCCGGGCGGTGGATCCGCTCACGGCGGGGCCGGTGTGATGACGCGCACATCGCCACTCGTCCCCACCCGTCCCCCACCGGTCGCCGCATGCGGGGCCCGCGGCGCACCCGGGCCCGGACCTCACGGCCGACGCGAGGCCAGACCGCACCCGCGGAGGCGGGACTCCCCTTCGGACCCCGCCCGTAGAATCGGAAGCACTGTGTCCGAGAACCCCACTGCCCCCGAGTCCCCCGCGGAACCGCGCACCCTGCCGACGCCCCGCGACCGCAGCGAGCCGATGTTCCCCGGCGGCCCCGTCGCCGACCCGGCAGGCTCGCACCACGAGCGCCGGATCCGTTCCTTCCGCCCCCGCCGCGGCCGTGTCACCGTCGGCCAGGGCGAGGCGCTGCGCCGTCTGTGGCCGCAGTGGGGCCTGGACATCGACGGACTGCGCCGGATCGATCTCGGCGAGCTGTTCCGCACCGGACCCGAGGAGACGTCCGGGAGCGTCGCCGGTACGCCGCGTCCCGACCTCCCCGTCGTGCTGGAGATCGGCTTCGGCATGGGCGAGGCCACCGCGCAGATGGCCGCCGCCGACCCCGGCACCGGCATCCTCGCCGCCGATGTGCACACCCCCGGCCAGGGCAATCTGCTCGCGCTCGCGGAGCGGAACGGACTGACCAACGTCCGGGTGGCCAACGGCGACGCGATCATCCTGCTGCGCGAGATGCTGGCGCCCGCCGCCCTCTCCGGACTGCGGATCTACTTCCCCGACCCCTGGCCGAAGAAGCGGCACAACAAGCGCCGGCTGATCCAGCCCGAGTTCATCGAGCTCGCCGCCACCCGGCTGAAGCCCGGTGCGCTGCTGCACTGCGCGACCGACTGGGAGCCGTACGCCGAGCAGATGCTCGAGGTCCTCACCGCGAGTCCCGCCTTCGACAACACCCAGCCCGACGGTGGCTACAGCCCCCGCCCGGACTTCCGCCCGCTCACCAAGTTCGAGGGCCAGGGGCTGGACAAGGGGCATCTGGTCCACGACCTGATCTTCCGTCGCAACGACACATAACGGCCCCCAGGGGGTGGGCATAATCCCTCAGTCCGCCACTCCCCCTTTCGTTAGGGTCGGTTGAGTGCATCAGTCCCCGCCCCCTCAGCAGCCGTCCGAACCGCCACCGGCCGCGCCACCAGCCGCGCCACCTGCGCCGCCGGCACCACCGGCCGACGGGCCGCACGGCCCGGCGTACGACGCGGCATACGGTCAGCAGCCCTGGTTCGACGGAGCGACCGCTCCGGAGGGGTGGCCGCATCCGCCGCGCCGCAGCCTGTGGGGCAGGCACGGCCGTCTCGGCAGCCTCTGGGACAACAAGTCGCTGCGCGCCACCGCGCTGGTGCTGCTGCTCTCCGTCTCCGGCCTGGTCATCCTGGCGCTGGTGCGCGAGCAGACCGGCACCAAGGGGTTCCTGGTGGGGCTCGGGCTGGCGGTGCTGCCCGTACCACTGATCGTCGCGGCGTTCCGCTGGGTGGACCGCGTCGAGCCCAAACCCTGGCGGAACCTCCTCTTCGCGTTCGCCTGGGGCGCGTGCGCCGCGACCCTGGTCGCGCTGATCGCCAACGGTTTCGCCACCGAGTGGCTGATGACCACCATCGACTCCTCGTCCGCCTCCCGGCAGGCCGATGCGGATACCTGGGGCGCCACCCTCGTCGCGCCGGTCGTGGAGGAGAGCGCCAAGGCGGCGGCCGTCCTGCTGCTCTTCCTCTTCCGCCGCCGCGACTTCAACGGGATCGTGGACGGCATCGTCATCGCCGGGATCACCGCCACCGGCTTCGCGTTCACCGAGAACATCCTCTATCTGGGCTCGGCCTTCGTCAGCGACCAGGAGTTCGGCTACTCCGGCATACGGTCCACCACCGCGGCGACCTTCTTCATCCGCGGTGTGGTGTCCCCCTTCGCGCATCCGCTCTTCACCGCGATGACCGGGGTGGGCTTCGGTATCGCGGCGGCGGCCGCCCGCCACCAGCGCGTCCGCCGCGCCCTGGTGCCGGTCGCGGCACTGCTGGCGGCGATGGTGCTGCACGGGGTGTGGAACGGTTCGGCGACGCTCGGCGGGTACGGCTTCCTCGCCGTCTACGCCCTGTTCATGGTTCCGGTCTTCGGGCTGCTGGTCTGGCTCACGGTCTGGTCCCGCGGCAAGGAGCTGGGGGTGGTGCGGGAGCAGCTCGGCGCGTACCAGGCGGCGGGGTGGCTCACACCGCCGGAGCCGGTGGCGCTGGGGTCGATGCGGGCCCGCGGCATAGCGCGGGACCTGGCGCGGCGCACCCGTGGCGCGGCGGCGGCCCGTACGGTCGCCGAGTACACCGCCCATGCGACCTCCCTGGCCTTCCTGCGGCGGCGTGCCCACCGGGGGCTGGCCGGACCGGACTTCGCGGCCCAGGAGAAGGCGCTGCTGGACCGGCTGTGGGAGCGGCGCGAGGTGGCGCAGCCCGCGCTGGCGCATGCGGCGCTCGCGGTGCCGATCCGGCGGCCGCGGCCGGTCCCCCGGCCGATGCCGGGCGCGGTGCCCCCGGCGTTCTGGCCCGCGGCGCCGTACGGCGGGTACGGAGTTCCGGGGCAGGCGGGTCCGGGCCAGGCGGGTCCGGGGTACGCCGGGCCGGGGTACGGCTACGGATACGGGTACGGCGCCCAGCAGACGTATCCGGGGCAGCCGCCGTACGGGGCACAGCCACAGCCGGGGGCACCGCAGGGTGCCCCTCCGCCGAATGTTGCGCAGGGGCACCCGACCTGGTCAGTTCCCTACGGATCCGGCGGTCCGCAAAGTCATGTGTAACCTCCGGCCCCTTTCAGACGTGCTCTTAGGTAGAAGCGGGGAGCACGCGGGGGGCGCGGGGGACACATGTCGGCACCAACACATCGATCACAACCATCACATCCACCGACACTGTCGGACTTCGACCAGTTCTACGCGGCCACCGCGAAGCGGCTGGTGTCCGCGGTCTACGCCACGACCGGCGACCTCGCGGAAGCCGAGGACGCGGTGCAGGAGGCGTATGCCCGCGCCTGGCAGCGCTGGGACCGGCTGACCGCCGAAGGCGATCCCACCCCCTGGGTGCGTACGGTCGCGCTGCGGCTGGCCGTCAGCTCCTGGCGGCGTGCCCGTAATCGGATGCGGGCCCATTTCCGGCACGGTCCGCCCACCGATCTCCCTGATCTCGCCCCGGACCGGGTCGCGTTGATCCAGGCCCTGCGCCGGCTGAAGCCGGACCAGCGCACCGTCGTCGTTCTGCACCATCTGCTGGATCTGCCCATCGAGCAGGTGGCCCGGGAGACCGGCGCCTCTCCGGGCACCGTCCGCACCCGGCTGAGCCGTGCCCGCAAGGCCCTGGGCTCCCAGCTCTCCGAGCCCTCCTCCGGCACCGGAGGTTCCGGGGGCGCCGCGGCCCCCGCGGATCCTCCGCCCCGTCCCTCCGCCCGCCGTCCGAAGGAGGTGCCCACCCATGGCTGATCTGGACGACCGGCTGCGCGACCTCGCACGGGCCGCCGAGCCCTCCATACGTCTGGCGGGCCCGGAAGCCGCCCGCGCGCGGGGCCATCGGCGCCGTATCCGACAGCGGCTGACGCTCGCGGTGAGCGCGGCGCTCACCGCGGCCGCGGTGGCCATCGGCTCCTGGCTGCTGCTTCCGGACCACAGCTCCTCGCATTCGCGGCCGGCCGCCCCGCCCGCCCCGCGGAAGTCGGTGTCCGCGGCGCGGATCCCGGCGAGCGCACTCCTCCCGTCGTCGGCCCTGCCGTTCAACGGGGAGATGCGGTGGAAGGCCGCCGGCTCCACCGCCGGGGGGCGGACCCCGCTGCTCGACCTCTCGGACAGCTGCCGCTTCGACGGACCGGAGCCGCTGACCCAGCGCAGCCGTGCCTACGACGCACAGCGACCGGGCCGCAAGGGCCCCGGCGCCCGTCACACGATCAATGCCTATACGAGCGAGCACCAGGCCACGAAGGTTTTCACCACCCTGGAGCGGACGCTGAAGAAGAGCTGTGTCTCGCGCAGTCTCACGACGAGCAAGGACCCGGCCGATCACGCTCCCGATGGGCAGACCGTGAGGACCTACACCTGGCCCGGCGGCGCCCCGAAGCACCACGCACAGGTCGTCCTGATGCGCTCCGGCACCGAGGTCGCCGTGCTCCAGACCCAGGGCCTCAGCGCCATGGCCGCCGAATACACCGACGGCCCGTCGGACTACTGCATGTCGGTCTCACTCTGGCGGCTCGACCCCTCGGCGTCCGCCTCTCCCGGTCCCTATGAGCCCAACCCCGAGGAAGCGCAGCGGCGTTGCTGACTCACACTTCCCACCACACCCACAAGAGGTTCACTTTGATCTCCGTACGCTCGCTCCGCATCGCCGCGGTGCCCTCTCTCGCCGTTGTCCTCCTCGCCGCCTGCCAGTCCGGCTCCTCCGATTCGGTGGACCCGGCCAAGACCAAGCCGGCCAAGATATCCATCACCCCGAACAGCGACTCCGGTGCGATAGCCCCGGACGCCAAGGTCAAGGTGAACGCCTCGAACGGCACCCTCACCAAGGTCCGCATCACGCCCGACGGCGCGGGTTCCCAGGCCGTCGCGGTCACCGGCTCGCTCTCCTCCGACAAGGACAGCTGGCGCTCCAACCGGACCATGACCCCGGGCACCACCTACACCGTGGAAGCCACCGCCACCAACGACGCGGGCCGCACCGCCACCCAGCGCTCCACCTTCCGCACCCGCGCCGCCCAGCAGTTCAACGGTGTCACCGTCACCCCCTCCAACAAGACCACGGTCGGCGTGGGCCAGCCGGTCTCCGTGGCCTTCGACCACCCGGTCACCGACAAGGCCGCGGTCGAGCGCCAGCTCTCCGTCTCCACCTCGCCCAAGACCGAGGGCTCCTGGGGCTGGACCAAGGACCCCCTCACCGGCACCGAGCGCGTCGACTGGCGCCCCGAGTCCTACTGGCACAAGGGCACCAAGGTCACCCTCCGCGCCCGCCTCAGCGGCGTCGACACCGGCAACTCCCGCTATCTCCGCCGCGATGTCTCCAGCACCTTCACCATCGGCACGGCCCGTGTCTCCAAGGTCGACCTCAACAAGCACACCATGACCGTCTTCGAGGACGGCAAGGAGCAGAAGTCCATCCCGATCTCCGGCGGCCAGCCCTCCTACCCCACCTGGAACGGCAAGATGGTCGTCCTCGACAAGGCCCCCATGGTCAATATGACCAGTGAGTCCGTCGGCATCGCCGACCCCTACAACAAGGACGTCCCCTGGGCCGTCCACCTCACCACCTCCGGCACCTACGCCCACGCCGCCCCGTGGAACGAGGGCCGCGGCTACTTCGGTCGCCAGAACATGTCCCACGGCTGCGTCGGTATGTCCGAAGCCGACGGCAAGTGGTTCTACGACCGCGCCACCCGCGGCGACGTCGTCGAGGTCACCGGCTCCACCCGCGAAACGGTTGCGACCGGCAACGGCATCGGCGACTGGAACCTGTCGTACTCCGCGTGGAAGAAGCTCAGCGCCCTGGACTGAGGCCGCACACAGCCCGTGCCCCTCTCTCCGCCTCGGCGGAGAGAGGGGCACAGCCCTGAGTCATTGAACAGACGGACCACGCGCGGGCAGGAGCCGCATGCGCAGCCGTCGTGCGCTCCGACGCCCGCGCCGGGTCGCACCGCAGGCGGATCCACAGTCGGTCGGGCAGGGAAACAGATCGCGGCGCGAAAGGACAGCGGGTCGTAGGACACTGGGATCATGCATGGAGCACACCCGTCCAGTCCCGAAGTATCGGCCCGAATGAGCCGGCAGGCCAGCCGGGACACTGGTACCGAACGGGCAGTGCGGCAGCTGCTCCATGCCTCCGGATATCGCTACCGGATCCACTATCCGGTGCCGGGCATGCCCAGACGGAAGATCGACATCGCGTTCACACGAGCCAGGTTGGCCATCCTCATCGACGGCTGCTTCTGGCACAGCTGCCCTGAGCATGCCACCAGTCCCAAGGCGAACGCGGAATGGTGGCGGCAGAAGCTCCACCGCAACGCCGAACGGGACCAGGAGACGAACGCGCAGCTGGAGGCCGAAGGCTGGATAGTACTGCGCTTCTGGGAGCACGAATCACCGGACACCGTCATGCGGCAGGTGGCGGCAGCTGTCGACCGGGAGAAGGCCGACAGAGGGAGACGACGCCGAGGGGGCGACAGCCGATGAGCGAACTGGGATTCGTCGATCTGTGCACGGGAGCAGGTGGACTGGCTTTAGGGCTGGAACAGGCGGGCTTCGCGCCCGTGCTGCTCCTGGACGAGAAGTCCGTGGCCTGCGACACACTGCGCATGAACCGACCGGCGTGGCAGGTTCTCCAAGCGGATCTGCTGGATTTCTCCCCTTCGCGGCACCAGGAGATCTACGACGTCGATCTGTTGTCGGCCGGGCTGCCCCGTGTGAAATCCAGCGCGACTGTCGCCCGGACCGAGACCGAGGCGGAACTGCGTTTGCTGGAGGCAACCATCTATCTGGCGCACGCCGTCCAGCCCCGAGCCCTGCTCATCGAGAACGTACCGGGGCTGGCGGAATCGCCCGACTACGAGCCGATACGGGACTTCATCCGCAAGGAACTCGATCACCTCGGCTACCGCTTCCGGTGGTTCGTCCTGAACGCAGCCGATTTCGGTGTGCCGCAGGAACGGAAGCAAGGGGTGCTCGTCGCATTCAAGAAGCGCCACTTCGACGCGTTCCGCCCACCGGAGCCGACAGTGCGCGAGCACCTGTCCGTCGGGCGAGCTCTCCGCCGATCCATGGCCATGGGCGGCTGGCGGGATGCCGACCGATGGGCAGCACAGGCAATCAGCGTGGCACCGACTCTCGTCGGTGGCTCGGACAGGCGAGGAGGCGCAGATCTGGGGCCGACAGGGACGAAGAAGGCGTGGGCACGCATGGGCGTCGACGGCGGCACCGTGGCCGACAAGGTTCCAGGTCCGGAGTTCGCCTGGGCACCGGAGGCAGGCCGGTACGGGATGGTCAGGATCACGACGGAACAGGCCGCACTCCTACAGGGCTTCCCGTCCGATTGGGGATTCGCAGGGAAGAAGACGGCCCGCTACCGCCAGATCGGTCACGCTTCACCACCGCCGGTGGGCAAGGCGCTCGGGCTGGCGATCCGAGCCGCGCTCGAGGCGCCCGCGGACCCGGTCGCTGGCTACACTTCAACCCCATGAACAACCCGGGAACGCATGCTCACCATCTCGACGATGTACGCATTTTGGACCTTTTCGCAGGTCCTGGCGGACTCGATGTGGCGGCGCACTTCTTGGGCTTCAAGAGCCTCGGGATCGAATGGGACAGGAACGCGTGCGAGACGCGTTACGCAGCAGGGCTGCCGACGATTCACGCAGATGTGAGCGTCATGCGTGAGACCCGCTTCGACGAAATCCCCAAATCGGTCGACGTGCTCGCCGGGGGGCCACCCTGCCAGTCCTTCTCCGTCGCCGGCAACGGCGCGGGACGGCGAGCGCTGGACACAGTGGAGAAATTCATCCACCGCCTTGTCGATGGAGAGGGCGAAGCCGGTATCGACGAGGATCTGCATTCCCTCGGCGACCCACGTACTGCGTTGGTCCTCGAGCCCCTCCGTTGGCTCATCAAGGCGATCGAAACCGAAGGACGCAATCCGTACAAGGTGATCGTCCTGGAGCAGGTCCCCGAGGTCCTGCCCCTCTGGGAGGTCTATGCGAAGCTCCTGCGGGGCGGCGAAGGGCGACTCGCGGGCGTCAAGTACGAAGCGGAATGCTGGAAGTTGAAGACTGAACAGTTCGGAGTGCCGCAGACACGCACACGCGCCGTACTCGTCGCCCGACTACCGGGCGAGGGAGCCATCGAACCGATCGAAGCGACCCACCTGCCCTTCGACCTGAACCGTGGGAAACGCAGTGCGGCACAAGCGGATATGTTCTCGACTGATTTCACGATCTCCGGGGTCAAGCAGCAGTGGATCTCCATGGCGGAGGCGCTCGATACGGCGAGCAAGCTGAAGGACTCCCCGGTGGATGCATCCCGGCTCCGAACGGGAAGTGAAATGAAGTTCTTCATCGTGTCGAATTACGGGTCCGGAGGCGACCCGAAGAAACGAGGTCGCCGCCAGTCCTCGGAGCCGGCCTTCACTGTCACCGGCAAGATCTCTCGAAACAAGATCTACAAAAGCCTAGATGACCATGAAGCCGACAGGTTCCACCGCTTCACCATTCCTGAATCCGGAGTCCTCCAAAGCTTTCCGCACAACTTCCCGTGGTCCGGAAACGATCAAGCCCAACAGGTCGGCAATGCCGTACCTCCGCGACTGGGCATGCACGTATTGAGCAGGGCGTTGCGGGGAGACAACCCTTCGGACGCAGAGTTGACGGCCTCAAGCACATGGCCGAGCGTGTCCCGAGCCACGACGGAAGAACTGCGTCGCCTGGGCTGCGGTGATCAGGGTCAATGCCCCCCGGAGTCACACAAGATCAGTCCCCTTCGCCGGAAGTCCGCCCCCTGACCTGCGCGTCCGCGAACAGTTCCGCGAAGTGACCCACCAGTCGCTCAACCGACTCGATCGGGGCTCGCTGCTCTTCCGGGCCTTCGGGCAGGTTGCTCCTGGGCGACGGAAGGGCTGACTCGGCGGCGGCGATCCAGTCCCGCAGCGGCTCTCCGTCACGTCCCACATCCGGGGCTATGACGTCGTACATCAGAGTTGCTGCGGCGGCGTTGATCGCGGGCGTCATGGCGTTCACTTCGCGGCCGGTCCGAACGGTCCCTCGCTCCATCATCCTGACGAGAGCGAGAGCGGTGGGGCGGTGGTCGATGACATCCAGCCGGAGAGCGGAGTTGAGCATGTCCTGATTGCCGCAAGCCACGACGACGGGGCGGTAGTCCGGGCCGTCGCGGAAGAGTTCGGCCGCCCACCAGAGCCGAGCGAACGTCTGCTTGTATTGCGGACCGACGAATCTGTCCCGTGCAACTCGTCCAGGCGAACCATCCGCCTTCGGTTCGGACAGGTGTCGCCAGACGACGTAATCCGGGGCCACCCCGAGGGCCATGTACGTCCAGAACTCCTTGTCGGCCGCCTCCTGACGAGTCAACCGAAGCGTCTCGTGCAGACGCGGCGCCAGCCACGCGTCCGCCGTCGTGGGACGTTCGTCGTGGAACCTGGTCATGGTGTCGTCGATCAGATCTCGTACCCGGTCCAACCGTAGCCGTGCCTCGTCGCCGGGCAAGGTGTCGGCGGACTTGTTCAGCGCGATGGAAGGGACGTCCTCGCTTCCTTCCAGCAGCCCTGAGGAGATGTACTCGGCAGCCTTCAGGTCGGAGATGAGAGCAAGCCGCTCCGGCAGGTACTCCGGGCGATGAGTCACGCGTGGGTCCCCTGGTCGATTCGTTCGATGTCACGGACGGCGCCGGCCAAGGTTTGGGCAACCTCGGCGCGACGGGCGGCCGCGTACTGAATACGCGCTTGGAGGTCGGTCCAGCTCCCCTCGCCGGTACGGCGGCTGTGCACCTCTCGGAGAGCGTTCTCCTCCGACTGTCCCGGAACGACGTCCGGGAGCATCTCGCGGAGCACCGCGCCCCGCCAGTCAGGCGGGAAGAGCGGGGTTCCGTCATCCTCGATCTCCAAATCGCCGATGGCGGTGTGGAAGACCGCTGTCCACACTTCGGAGGACATCTGGGCCAGGAGCATCTCGCGCAGGATGCCCTTCACCGTGGAGCCCTGGCTTTCCACGAGCGCTACAAGCCCCTCGAAATCCGAGTTCAGACGGACGGTCGGCATCCGCCCGGCAGTGTCCAAGATCCAGGGGGCGCCCTGGAAACTCCGCAACCGTTCGCCGCCACGGGTGAAGCTGACCGTGTTGACATCGAGTTCGCGATTTCTGAGCGGCTCTTCGGCCGTCACGTCGATCATCCACTCCTGGTCCGGATCGGTCGAGGCGATGATCCGCCCCTCTACTCCACCGACCGTGGCCACCACGTGCACAGCGAGGGAGGCACGATCCAGATGATCGTGCCGGTTCAGTTCGATCTCCCCCGTCCAGTCCTTGCCACCCTCCGGACCGGGCATCAACCGCGCGACAGTACGTGCATTGGTCGCACCCTCCGTCAGAACCGCGACAACCGCGACATCGGACCAGTGGCCCTTCTTCTCGATCTCAGAAGCCGGTACGGTCGCTTTCAGAGCAAGCCGCGCGCTCTGCCACTCTGTGCGCTCGGCCATTCCGAGCGCCACCACACGCTCGACAACCGAGCAGGCCTTGGCATCCAACTGCTCTCGGGCATCGCCCGGGCCGCGCAGCCGCACGCCCCCGATCCGGGCCGTCACCGGCCCGGTCAGACGGTGATACGGGTATGCCCTCACGCGGCACCTCCCTTGCTCTCGTGCAGTTCGACGAAAAGACCGGTCAGCGCGGCTCGCACCGGATGTGTGGCGACGTCGGTGACGCCTCGGAAGACGGCACGGTGGGCACCTGGCGGAAAGTGCAGAATTCCGTCGGCCAGTTCACAGTTCGCGACAGCGACGAGTTCGGCCCACTTGACCACTGGACGAGGACCGGATCGGACATCCAGCTTGGCGACCGGACTCATACGCCAGGGCCCTCCATCGGGGGACACCTTGACCTCGGCGGTGATCTCCCACGCACCGGAGGGGCCGATCACTGCCTCCAGATCGTCCAGTTTCGGAGGTGTCACCGTCCCTCTGATCTTGGCAGCGGGCCTACCCGAGATCGGGAGCCGCTTGCGCACCTTGCCCACGCCGCTCGGCTTCTTCTCCTTGGGGAGCGCGACAAGTTCGTGCACCGCCTTGTTGGTCTCCGACGTCAGCATCGCAATCCGTCGATGGGCCGAGGGCGAATAGCGCATCCGCAATTCTTCTGTCTGGCCCCACTTGTTGTGCTCCGGGGGCTCGGAGGATCGCAGAAACTCCTCTGCCTCGGCCGCGAATGGCGCGTCGTCTCCCGCCGCACGGCCCGCGAGCAGAACCGCCTGGAACGGGTTGGCCGACGTAGGGAGGCCGGGCACCCAGCTGGTCTTGACCGTCATGCGATTTCCACGCATCGCAGTCACCCGATTGATCTTGCCATCGGCATCAGTGGCCTCGGTGACCAGCAGGACCGCACGATGCTCGCCGTCCGTACCGGCAAGGCCGTCCCTCGCGGGAACCTTCAACGGCACAGTGATCCGTGCCACCTGCCCGGCCTGGGTGAGGCGGTCCACCGTTGTCCCACTCAGAAATGCCTGAAGAGCGCGCGATCGAGCGGGCTGGTGCACGTGTGGCTCGACGCGCTCGTCATCAATGATCTCCACGCCATTGCGCAGCGTGCGCACCGATGCCTCAAGCAACGGCTGGTGATCTCCACCTCCCGTCATCGCAGCCCAGAAATTGCGGCCGAGAGCGCGAACCAGCCTCTGGTGCATGCGCTCCAGGCTGTCTTCGTCGTCACCCGGATCGCCTTCTTGGTCCAGTCCGGCCTCGACGAGACTGGCCACGTCGTGCGCTCCGACGATCAAAAACGATGTTCCGGGATCATCGCTGTCACGGGTGAGATGCAGGTTCTCGACCGTCGCTTCGTCAGCCCACCAGGAGCGGACCACTTCCGCGTTGTCCGACGCCGCGTCCGGCCTGCCCAGCCAAGCGGGACCGGCGAATCGCCGGCCGTCCACCTCTCGCCAGGGCAGATCGAGCCGTCCGATCAGGCGCCGCCGAGTGCGTCCCTCGTGTGGCTCGGAGAGCGTGGAATTCATGAGGACGAGACCCAGCCGGCTGGTCGCCCACAGCGTGGCCTTTCCGAGGCCGTATGAACCGCCGGCCGAAACGTCCGACTTGCGGCTGTCGAGTTGGCGGCGCACCACGGCCGCGAAGCGGCCGTCCTCGTAGTCGTCACCGGTCAGCCCATTGGCGTTGTAGTCGTCGACGCGAAGAAGGACCAAGCGATCCCGTTCGAGCATCTCCCGCAGGCCGGCGCCTATGACACGTCCCACCTTCTGGTCCTGCGCGGCGGCCGCCTGGTAGTGCGAGTGGAGATCGTGCCAGCTGATCGCGGCGAGGAACCGGGCAAGACAGTCACCCGTCAGTTCATGCAGGGTGTAGCGAACCCTGACCGGCTCGCCGTTTCTCCTGTCGCGCTCGTCCAGACTGTTCTGGGTAGCCTCACGGGCCAGGACCTCCAGGTCGGCCTCGAAAGCGAAGGCCGCCGCGTTGCCGAACTCCCGGCCGCCGTCGTCGTGTCCGGGACGGTGGTACCACACCGCCGCTGTCCGACCGGCCTCCCGCTCATCCGACGGCGCCCCGGACTCCGGTGTCAGACCCTCGACAGCCAGGATCTCGCGCACCATGACCATGTGCTCCGGGCGCGGCTTCGAACGGTCATCGAGCCACGCTTCGACGGCCGCCGGAGTCACCCCCAACCGGTCCGCCAGTTGGCGCGCATCCATCCCCTTTTCCCTCATCCGCCCGGCCAGCCACCGACCGAGTTCCGTTTCCTGCGAGGTCACCGTTCCCTCTCTCCTGTCTGAACTGCCTTCCGCCCGCGGCATGCCGGCACTCCCGTTCGTCATCGACGCACCGGCCTTCTTGTGCTTCCGCTCTTCCAGGCCTCCACGACGCGTCATCGCTTCAGCGATCTTTCGAGTGGCCTGCGAGCGCCTGCGTTCCGCGAGGGCGTTGTCAGGTTCCAGCCCCAGGTGAATCCTCAAATCCGTCAGCGCATTCTTCTCGATCTGCCGGATGCGTTCACGCGTAACGCCGAATCGCGCCCCGATCCGATCCAACGTCCATGGTTCGCCGTCGATGAAGCCGAACCGCAACAGAACGATTTCCCGAACTCTGTCCGTGAAGGAGCACAAGGCGAAGAACTGGAACATCTCCTGGCGCTCAAAGGTGAATCGCAGCACCTGTTCCGGTCCCGGTACAGGACGAACTGTGTCGACGACCAGATCTCCGAGGGTCGTGTTCTCGCCGACCGGCTGCTCGAGCGACAAGAGCGCCCGGTGTAACAGGCGCATGTACTCCATCACCTTTGCGGGGTTGAGCTCGCATGCCAGAGCCAAGTCGTCGACGTTGGGATTCTTCCCTCGGTCAAGAAACTCCCGCTCCTTCTTCCGCAGCCTCTCCACGTCGGTCCACACATGTACCGGGAGCCGAATGGCAGACCCCTCGTTCATCACCGCGCGACTGATGTGCTGTCGAATCCACCAAGTGGCGTAGGTCGAGAACTTGCACCCCATGGAGACATCGAACTTCTCCACCGCACGCATGAGCCCGATCATCCCGTGCTGCGCGAGGTCCTCGTGCATGGGGCCGCCTACCCATCCCAGTCCGTGCAGGATCTTGAGGACGAGAAGCCGATTGTGGACAACCATCGCGGAGAAGGCCTGATACGCCTCGCCGTTCCGCGGAAGCGCCGCAACGTACCCATCGGGCAACGGCTCCGCCGGTCCTTCCGCTCCCCGGAACAAGAGGCAGAGCCCCACCTCCTCCTCGGCACTCAGCAGATATCGGTGCGGTGCGCCGCGACGCCTGTCGGCGACGAGTACCTCACGGGCGCTGCGCCGCGCCGCTTCCATGTCGTACACACGGACCGTCCCCCGAAGGGATTCGAGATCCGGAGCATCCTCCTCCGCAGAGTCCAGATCATCGAAGGTGAAGGCTTCGTCTCGACCCGCACCACCGTCGGGGGCCGCCCTCCACCGAGCGTCGGCCTCCTCATCGGCAACTTCCGTCGCGATCACGGCTTCGTACAGAGACTGCGTCTCCTGCTCGTCGAGACGCGCGGCCCTCATCACCTGCCGCAAAGCCGTACGGCGCTCAAGTCCTTCTGCGCTGAATCGCCGTATGAGGCGGACGAGCAGATCCCGTCCGGCGACGTTCATCCCCCAGCCGGACGCGCCACCCCGTTCCGCCGTCATCACGCCCCCCGCGATCCGTCTCCGCTCCCCATAGTTCATCATCCATCCGGCCGTCGCGGCCAGCTCCCGATGACGGGGGCAGGTGTCCTGATGATCCATCACTCGGTATTTTTGAAACCGGGTTGGCGTGACCATGGGGAGAGTCGATGCGCATCATTCCGAGCGAGATCTCGAACAGCACCAGGAGCCAGGCGGAGCGGAGCGTGTTCGCGGCGCTCAAGGCGATTCCGGATGACGAGAGCGTCGCGCTGCACACGGTTCATCTCCCCCGACACCACAAGAAGCGCGTCGGCGAGATCGACTTCGTCGTCTTCATGCCTGGCCTCCTGCTCTTCATCGAGGTCAAGGGTGGTGGGGTCCGCCAACGTGACGGGAAGTGGTACTACGGTCCGCCCGACCGCGAGGACGGCCCGAAGGAGAGCCCTTTCGCGCAGGCCAGCGGCAACATGCATGAATTCGAACGTGCGCTCGGTGAACAGATCGGCAACCTGAGGGACCACGGTGTCCCCAGCGGATACCTTGTGATCACCACGGATGTCGACATCCAACGCACGACCGAGTTCCAGCCCGACCAATATCTCGGTGCCACCGCGTATGCCGGTGGACGGGGCCTGGCACAGGGCATCGAACGTGCCACGCGCTTCTGGCTCAGGCGGAACAAGTGGGCCCGAACTCCCATCTCAGCCTCCCTCCGCAAGAAGATGGTCAACACCGTCCGCCCGAACTTCGACCGCGTACCCAATCTGCAGTCCCGGCTGTCCCACCTCGATGTCACCTTCGAGCGCCTGACGAATGAACAGTTGGACAGGCTGGACGAATTGGAGTCCAATCCACGTCTCATCTGGACCGGTGGAGCGGGCACCGGCAAGACGTTCCTGGCGGCCGAGGCCGCCCGTCGAAGGTCTGCCCACGGCAGTGTCCTGTTCACGTGCGCGAGCGCCACCCTGGCGACCCATATGGCGCGCATACTCGACGACGACGCGATCACCGTCCTGCCCTTTGACCGCCTCGATGAGGTTCGGGGTCGCTTCTTCGACCACTTGATCGTGGATGAGGCGCAGGATCTGATGACGCTCGAGAGTCTCGACACCCTGGAGGCTCTGGTCCCGAGTGGCCTCGCCGAGGGGCGATGGATCTTCATGCTGGATCAGAACAACCAGCTGCTGAATCCGGATACCTACGATCCGGACGCCTGGCAGTATCTGCAGTCGTTGGGTCTGGTGTACGGGCCCATGAGGCGTAACTGCCGCAATACGGTGCAGATCGTCAACCAGGTCCGTCTCTACACGGGTGCCGACCTGGGAGTCGCCTCCGCCGGTGAGGGCGGGCCTGTCCGCTTCACAGACGTGCGCGACGCCCAGGACGAGGCCGCCGCCCTCGACGCCTATGTGAATGAACTGGTGCAGGGGGGAGTCTCAGCTCGGAAGATCACCCTTCTCTCCGCCACCGGGGACTGGGACAGCAGCTCGGCCCGTCTGTCACAGCGGGCCTCCAAGATCGAGCGGTTTACCGAGGTCGTCGGCACCGATTACACGAAGCGGCGTCCCAACTGGTCGTCCATTGCGGACTTCAAGGGCCACGAGAACCACGTCGTGTGTCTGATCGACCTCGAGCCCGGACACCTCGAGGACGGCCTCGACGCGCTCTACGTCGCCTGGACCAGGGCTCGCGCCCAGCTCTGGGTCGCCTGCCGGCCCGGCACCCGCCAGACGCTGAAGGATCTGGGCATGGCCGCACTGAAGCGGGAAGGGCATCTCAAGTGAACGACACCGCATCGCCGCTTTCCGAGCACCGCGCCGGATTCGTTGCGTACCTGCGCCGGCAGTTGGTCGGCCCGGCGGACACCGAGGACGAGACGCTCGTCGACCCGCCCGATCGGCGTTATCTGATGGGCACCTTGTATCCGCGTGGCGCGCCCCTGCTGGAGCACGCACAGGACGATGGCGAACACGAAGTCAGCGAGACCGCGGCCGGAAACGGTGAGGAGGACACCTTCGCCGACGATCCCGTGGCCGAGGCCAACGCGTGGCTTCCGTCATCGCTCGGCTTCTCCTTCTTCACCGATGCCCGGAGCATCGAGGTGACGTGCGAAGCGTCTCGCTACGTCACACAACGCGAGGGGGGTCGCCGCAGTTGGCAACGCCAACCTCGGCTCTCCACGATGTCCACCGTGACCACGGAGCAGAGGGCCCCGATCCCCGTTCTGGACGGGCACGGTCGTCTCCACGTTCGTTGGCGTCCCTTCGCGGCGGGCCATCTCGTCACCTGCGTACTTGCCAATGCGCACGACGAGGAGGAGAGCGCCCACAAGGAGCGGGACCTGATGCTCTTCCAGGTGGGTGTTGCGGCAAGGACGATCGAGGGCCGGATCCTCGAGTATCCGAACAGCCGCCTCAACAGTCGCGACGAGGAGGAGCAGGAGCTACGCGTCCAATACCGGGACATCGTGACGAGAGCCGTCGGTCACGGATGCGCCGTCGAATGGGACGACGGGCACGACCAGGGCCAGGTCACCACCGTGCGAGCACAGGTCATGCCGCAGCAGATGGTGGCGCACATCAAACCGGATGGGCCCAAGGACCTGCCGGTACTCAACCTCAAGCACCTGTCACGGCCGGAGTTCTCGGCAGACGACCTCCGCCGAGAGCTGCAGTCGTTCGTCTCGGGGTATCGCGAGTGGTTCGATGTCCAGCAGGCGCAGCAGAAGGATCTGCCGACCTGGGCCGCAGCGCCTGCGGAACAGATTCTCAACCGCATCAAGACCGCGCTCTGCCGCATGGAGTCAGGCGTGGATGTGCTCACCGCGCCGACCTCATCAGGGGAGGCCGCACGTATCGCCTTCCAACTGGCCAATCGAGCCATGGCGCTCCAGATGCTCCACAGCGGTCCGGATATGGCGGGCCGCCGGCGCCGCAGGAACAGCGATGTCGTGGAACTGAGGGAGCCCAAGTCCGACTACGCCTGGCACCCGTTCCAGCTCGCCTACTTCCTGCTCGTAGTCGAGGGCCTGATGAACCCCGAGCACGAGGACCGGAAGACTGTCGACCTCATCTGGTTCCCCACAGGTGGAGGTAAGACGGAGGCCTACCTGCTCACCGCCTGCTTCGAGATCCTCTGGCGGCGCCTGCGGTTCGGTGCCGCAGGCGGCGGCACGGCCGTTCTGAGCCGATATACGCTGAGTCTGCTCACCACACAGCAATTCCAGCGCACGGCTACGGCCATCTGCGCCTTGGAGTACATCAGGCGAGGTGATGATGGGGCATTGCCCCACGATCTGGGACAGGAGCCCATCTCCATCGGTCTGTGGGTGGGCAAGGAGACGACACCGAACAAGATCTCCGATGCGGAGGACGAGCTCGCCACTCTGAAGCAGATAAGCGAGCCAGACGATCGATTCCTCTTGGAACGCTGCCCGTGGTGTGGAACCGAGATCGTTCCGGAACGACACGGCCAGGACAGGGACTTCGGCATCCGGGCGGACGGCGTCAGCACGTCGTTCTTCTGTCCGCGTGAGAGGTGTCAATTCCACCAACGGCTCCCGGTCTCCGTGGTGGACGAACAGATCTATGAGGAACCCCCGACGTTCCTTCTCGGGACCGTGGACAAGTTCGCGCGCCTCGCGTGGGAGCCGAAGGCGGGCAGCCTCTTCGGGAAGGACGGCAGGCGCGCACCCTCGCTGGTGATTCAGGACGAGTTGCATCTGCTCGCAGGCCCTCTGGGCACGACGGTCGGCTTGTACGAGTCCGCCATCCTCGAACTGTGCGCCTGGCGAGGCACCGCCCCGAAGGTCATCGCGTCGACAGCGACCATCCGACGGTCCCAGGACCAGATCCGGGGCCTCTACGGTCGGCCCGCTCAACTCTTCCCCCCGCCCGGGCTCACGGCGGGACAGTCCTACTTCGCCTCGCCGGACAAAGAGAAGCCCGGACGCCTGTACGTGGGCGTCATGGCTCAGGGGCACACCGCCTCGACCTCGACGGTCCATGTGGGTGCCGCAGCCCTGCAGGCACCGATGGACATCTGTGACGAGGAGGCCCTGCGCGACGCATACTGGACCACGGTCGCCTACCACAACAGCCTGCGCGAACTGGGTCGAACCATAACGATCGCCAGGGACGACATCCCCGCGCGTCTCGAGCATCTGACGAAGGACGCCAGCCGACGGCGCGAGCTCGACGAAGATTCCGTGGTCGAGCTCACCAGCAACATCCCACGCGCCGCACAACCGCGCCTGCTCGAGCGCCTGGGCAAGGGCTTCAAGGAGCGCGGCAGCGTCTCGTTCCTCGCCACGACCAACATGCTGTCCGTCGGGGTCGACGTGAAGCGGCTCGGCCTCATGGTCATGAACGGGCAGCCCAAGACCACATCCGAATACATCCAGGCGACCAGCCGCGTCGGCCGTAGTGATGTACCGGGTCTGATCATCACGCTCTTCCGCTCGACCAAACCGCGCGACCGTTCCCATTACGAGTCGTTCGGTGTCTATCACCGCGCGCTCTACCGGCACGTGGAACCCACCAGTGTCACCCCGTGGTCCTTGCCTTCTCGCAACCGCGCGCTGCACGCGGTGCTCGTCATCCTCGTGCGACACGGACTCGGGCTGAACGCGGAGGACAGCGCGGGAGACATCCTCGATCATGCAGAAGGAGTCGCGCGGATTCGTGACCTCATCGTGCACCACGTGCGACAAGCCGACCCGGAGGAAGCCGAAGCCGCGGCCGAGAGACTCGACCATCTGATCGAGACCTGGCAGCAAGAAGCCCAGTCCATGCGTGGCCAAGGTGACAGCCTCTATTACCGACCCCAAGGGCGCTCGTACACGGCGCTCCTCACCGACTTCGGCAAGCAGGGCGGTGTATGGGAGACGCCACAGTCGATGCGCAATGTCGATCGTGAGTGCTTCGTCCGGGTGAAGGGAACCTGAAAGCAGTGAAGGATATTCGCCGCAAGGTCCGCAGAGCACAGACCATCGTTCCCTTCGGCGTCGGGGGAATTCTCGACATCCGAGGCGAATCATTCGTTGCCGCCGATATCCGGAGCTGGGCAGCGAGCGCCGAACGGGTTGAATCACCTCGGCTCGCACAGAAACTGGGGGTCCAGGAATTCCGGGCGGCACCTGTCATCCCCTCCGGCAAGGCCGCCTTTGCAAGCCGCATCGGACCCACCTATGTCCGGTTTCCCAAGTGGCTCTTCTGCCCTCGATGCAGGAACATGCTGCTCTGGCACCCCGGTCGCGAGGTGCGGGACGGACAGCCTGCCTGCGGGCGTTGTTCGGAACGGCCGCAACTGGCACCGATGCGTTTCATCCAGCTGTGCAAAGCAGGCCATATGGCCGACATCGACTGGCATCGATGGGCCCATTCCAGGAGCGAAGGACATTCCCAGCGGCAATGCCAGGCTCAACGACTCCGCTTCCTGGCCAGTCCTGATTCGTCCGGCCTGGAGGCCCTGCGCGTCGTTTGTGCTATCTGCCCGGCGGGGCGCAGTCTGGCGGGGATCAGTCAAAAGAATATCCTGGCACAGACCGGTCTTTCATGCCCCGGAACTCACCCATGGGACTCAGAATCCGACGAGGCCGATCCCTGCGAGGAGAAGCCTCGAGCAGTACAGCGCGGCGCCTCCAATGTATACTTTCCAATCACACACTCCGCGATCGACATTCCCGCGCCCGAAGGTCTGTCCGAGGACGACGAAACCGTCCAGAAGATCGTCAACAATCCTCTCTGGCCACACTTCAAAGACGCGGACGGTGGGCCGGTATCCGATAACCTGAAGGCTGCGATCGCCCTCCAGTGCGACGTCCCGGAGGCGTTCGTGGAAGCCGTGCGACGTCGGCATTTTGATGAGGTCACAACGGTGTCATACCCCACCGACTTCGACCATGACCTCAGCATCGCCGAATGGGCTGCCTTCTCCGAGCCGGAATCGGTCACCAACTCGAAGACATTCTTCGTGCGCCGCGTCGATTTGGGGATCGGGCCCGACGATCCGGAATCCCTGCGGAAGCTGCGAGCGGGCTTCTCGGCAGTCGTCGTCGCGGACCGAGTGCGTGAAGTGCGGGCGCTCGAAGGGTTCTCGCGGTACGAGCCCGTCTCCGGCGATGGCGAAGAAGAGCAAGGCGGCCGTTTCGTGTCGGTCAATACGCACCGCCGAGCCTCATGGCTGCCCGCAGTCGAGACCTACGGTGAAGGCATCTTCATCGCCGTCGACGAGGAACGCGTAAGCGCTTGGGAGCAACTTCCGTCGGTGCGTGATTGGACCCGAAACATCGAGACCAATCTGGGCGCCTCTTTCAAGGCCGACCGACTGAGAGGCAAGTCGGGCCCGATTCTCCTGCCGCGCTTCGTGATGCTTCACACCCTGGCCCATCACTTCATCCGTCAACTCTCCTATGACAGCGGGTACAACGCGGCATCCCTACGAGAACGCGTCTACGCCCGAAGCCACGCCCCGGGTCTCGATCTGGCGCCCCAGGCCGGCGTGTTCATCTACACCGCCGCCGGTGATGCCGAAGGCACCCTTGGCGGACTCGTCCGCCAAGGGCAGCCGCCGAACCTGGCGGAGACTCTCATCAGGCTGCTCGAATCGGCACAGTGGTGCTCGCAGGACCCCCTGTGCGCCGACTCCACCGGCAGGTCTCTGGCGAACCTCAACCGTGCCGCCTGCCACGCGTGCACGCTGCTTCCGGAGACTTGCTGCGAGATCGACAATTCCCTCCTGGACAGAACGCTGTTGATCGGTGAAGGCGATGTCCCGGGTTTCTTTCGGGACGTCCTCCAGGCCGCCCTCGAGGAGTCGGCCGGAGCCGTCGATCCGTCATGAGAATCCCTTCACTCCTCGATCTCGAGACCGAGCAACACGCCGTCGCGGACCTCCCTTTCCACGGAAGCCACGTCATCATCGGAACACCTGGCTCCGGAAAGACCGTGATGGCCGTCTATCGCGCCTGGGCGCTGGCGACCGCCGGCCGTGACGTCACCCTTCTCACCCGCTCCCATCTGCTGCATCAGTACCTCGCACAGATGGCACCGGACCTCACGGAAGCTCTCCACACCACGACCTTCCACCGGTGGATCCGGGACTTCTGGCGCGGGCACTTCCGGATCGACCCCCCACACATCGACGATGAGGGATGGTGCTACGACTGGGCCGATATGCAGAGAGACTGCGTTCTTCGCGAGGTCAGATCCACCGCATCCCTCGTGATCGACGAAGGGCAGAATCTGCCTGTCGGCTTCTATCAGCTCTGCCGCCTGCTAGGTGTCAACGTCACGGTGTTCGCAGACGAGGCCCAGCGGATCGGCGACGAGGAGAGTACCGTATCCGAGATATCCCGATGCCTCGGAGTGCATGCAAATCCGCTCGCACTGTGGGGGAATCGCCGGAACAGCCGGGAAATCGCGATGCTGGCATCGGAGTTCCGAACCCGGAACCAGTGCGAGATGCCTGTCCCGACTCGCACCGGCAGTACCCCCACCGTCCTGAAGGTGCCTTCCTTGGAGTACCTCCTCACTGGAATCTCTCGGTACTTCGGCGCGCATCCGGAGCGGAGCATCGGAATCGTGTGCCGGTCGACTCGCTTGGTGCGGTATGTACAGAGCGGGCTGACTCGATTGGGGCTATCCCAATACACACAGGCCTATGTGTACGACGACCGTTACCGGAAGACCGTCGACTTCTCGACCCGCCCCATCCGGATCGTGAACACGGCGAGTATGAAGGGCTTGGAGTTCGACAGCGTCTTCGTCCCGGACATGGACGCGTACACGGAGGACCCGACAGGAGTGGACGCGCGTCTTCGTCTCTTCGTGCTGTGTACGCGCGCTCGCGAGGACCTTCACTTCGCCCACCGCGGGCCTCGCGAGCCCGCCATCCTGTCCAGCATCCCGGAGTCGTTGTTGGCCCGGCACGTCGGTTGATCTCGCAGCGCGCCGACGATACGGCCGTACGGCTGTACACCGTCACGCCGCCCGTACATGACTCGAAGTGTCCCGGCGCAGCCATGTCGGGACCCCCGCCCTCGTACCCGAGTGGAGCTGAGGTACAGCTCACCTGGGAGTTCTGGTGTCCGTGCCCGGCGTCACGGGGTGCTGCGTAGGGTCGGGGCAACGACGAGCGGGAGGTATCGGGATGGCTGGTGTTCCGGCGGGTGTGGTGGCCGCGGGTGGGTTGGTCGGCGGGTACGGGGTGGCCCGGTGGACCAAGCGGCGGCCGCTGGGGGGCGTGGCGTTGGCCGCCGCCGGGGCCGCGGCCGCGCGGGGGTGGCGGGAGAAGGCCGGGAACGGGACGGCGGCGGCGCTGAGCGGGATGTACGTCGCGGCGTTCGCCGGCTCGCATCCCCTGGCCAAGAAGATCGGGGCCTGGCCGTCGGTGTTCGCCGTCGCGGGTGGGGTCGCCCTCGCCTCCTGGGCCCTCGCCGACCGGCGTTCGTAGCGGGCGCCGCGGCGGCCGCGGCGGGCGGAGCCGTTTCCGCCCGCCGCGTGCGCGGCTCAGGCCGAGGCGCTGGTGAGGAGATCCAGCTCCGGCGGGGTCAGATGGAGGTCCGCCGCCGCCAGGAGGGGCGGGAGTTGGGCGAGGTTGCGGGCGCTGGCGATCGGGGCGACGACCGTGGGCCGGGTGGCGAGCCAGGCCAGGGCGACCGTGGCGGGTTCGGCTCCGTGGTGTGCGGCCACCTCGTCGAGGGCCGCGAGGACCTTCCGGCCGCGCTCGGTCTC
Source organism: Streptomyces cucumeris (assembly GCF_024295805.1). Lineage (GTDB taxonomy): Bacteria > Actinomycetota > Actinomycetes > Streptomycetales > Streptomycetaceae > Streptomyces > Streptomyces cucumeris. Next base: position 150,089 of record NZ_JANCLX010000012.1, on the reverse strand, counting down.
CAGGTGCGCGGCCGCACGCGGGGAGCGCGCGCTGTCGACCGCGGTGCCGGGGCGGTACTTGCCGGTGAGGAAGCCCGCGGCGAGCGCGAAGTAGGGGACGGTCGCCACACCGTGCCGGATGGCCACATCGGCCAGCGGGCCCTCGAAGGTGTCGCGTGAGACCAGGTTGTAGTGGGGCTGGAGGGCGGCGTAGCGGGCCAGGCCCTCCTGGGTGGCGAAGGCCAGGAAGGAGTCGAGCCGTTCGGCGCTGACGTTGGACGCGCCGAGCTCGCGCACCTTCCCCTCCTTCACCAGTGCGTCCAGGGTGGTGGCGATCTCCTCCACGGCCACCGACTCATCGTCGTAGTGGGTGTAGTAGAGGTCGATGTAGTCGGTGCGCAACCGCCGCAGGGAGTCCTCGATCCCGGCCCGGATGGTGGCCGGGGAGAGTCCGCGGCGCTCCGGGGCGCCGCCGACCTTGGTGGCGAGGACGACCTCGGAGCGGTTGCCGCGGGAGGCGAACCAGTTGCCGAGGACGGTCTCGGACTCGCCGCCCTGGTTGCCGGGCACCCAGGCCGAGTAGACATCGGCCGTGTCGATGAAGTTGCCGCCGGCGGCGGCGTAGGCGTCGAGCACCCGGAAGGACTCGGCCTCGTCCGCGGTCCAGCCGAAGACGTTCCCGCCGAGGGAGAGCGGGGAGACGGAGAGGTCGCCGATCTTCTGCTTGTTGTCAGCCATGCGTTACTCCAACGCACCTGTGGGTGACGTTGTTCCAGGGCGGACGGCGGCGCGCACACAGCTTCCGGACGTGAACCGGCGGCCCTGGCGTCAAGGGGGGAGAGAGCGCCAGGGCCGCCGGAGTATGCGGATATCAGGAGTGCGTGGGCATCAGGGGTGCGTACGCATCACGGGTTCTGTCCGTGCTCGCGCAGCCACGGCATCGGGTCGATCGGGGAGCCGCCGCCCGGGCGCACCTCGAGGTGGAGGTGGGGACCGGTCACATTGCCGGTGGCGCCGACGCGGCCGATCACATCGCCGGTGGTCACCTTGCCCGAGGTGACGACCATGGACGACAGGTGGCAGTACCAGACCTCGGTGCCGTCATCGAGCTTGAGCACGATGCGGTAGCCGTACGAACCGGCCCAGCCCGCCTGGGTGATGGTGCCGCCGTGGACCGCCTTGACGGGCGTACCGGTCGGAGCGGCGAAGTCCTGTCCGGTGTGGTCGGCGGACCACATGTCGCCGGCCTGGCCGAAGCCCGCGGTCAGGGTGTATGAGGCGACGGGGAGGGCGTACGCGGCGGCCAGCTTGGCGCGGCGCTCGGCCTCGGCCTTGCGCTCGGCGGCCTCCTTGGCCTTCCGCTCGGCTTCCTTCTTCTTGGCCGCGGCCTCCGCCTTACGCTCGGCCATCTCGTCGGCGACCTTGTCCGCGGCCTTCTGGGCGGCGGCCTCGGCGGCGGCGGTGCGCTTCTCCTCGTCGGCGGAGTTCTGCTGGTTCTCGGCCTGCTGGAGGATACGGGCGCGCAGCGCCTCACCGGCGTCGGTGGTGCCGCTCGCCTCGTCCTGGGTGGTCAGCCCGGCCTGGGAGAGGGGGGCCGCGTCGGTGGTCGCGGAGCCGTCGTCGTCGGAGATCAGCGAGCCGATACCGGGGATGTTCCCGGCGTCCGGGAGCCGGTCCTTGACCTCGTCGGCGACGTGGGCGAGGTCGGGCATGGAAATCGGGGCCGCCGGACGGTCCTTGGCGCTGGCCATCCCGCCCGCGCCGACCGCGGCGATGACACCGACGCCGAGCACGGCGCCGCTGCGCGCCATCGTGCCGCCCCGCTGCTTCACCACGCGGTGCCGACCGCGTACGGAGATGGACTCCTCGGTGGGGTTCCACTCTTCCCAGGTCTCGCCGTCGGGCCCCGGGCCCGCCGGGCCCTCGGCGCCGTTCACCGCGTACTCCCCCTGGTCGGCGGCGAAGCTCGCCTCCTCGGCGAAGCCCCCTTCAGTGGCGAATCCGCCACCGGACCTCACGCTTCCACTCGCATCGAAACCGGGGCCATAGGCGGTGGCGGTGCCGGAACCGACGCCCGATGCGCGGTATGGAGCCTCGTCCAGGACAGACCTGTTGGACGCCACTGGGGCGCACTCCTTTCCTTCCCTCTCGCCTACCGGGTTAGCTGACGGGTTCGGAGCAGGAAGGTCTCCTACGGGTCAGGTTCGACCCGATTCACCCCAAGGTGGTGGTTCCCCGGTTCCCTTGGTGCTGTTGTGGTGCAGTGCTACTGCTGCCGCTGTGCGTTACGGGATTCGGCGACGGCGCACGGTGCCGCCCTTGCGACGGTTGTGACGACCGCGCTGCGTTATCGAACGTTAATAGAGAGCGCTATGTGATTCCAAGCTGTTCTGAGGAATCAGCACAGCTTTGGTCTGAACTTAGCCACCAATTCTGGACATAAAGGGGCGAGTTACCCCCCCAGGGAAAGGGTGTGCAAAACCCTGGAACCGCTGATCGTGCATCAATTGTTATGCGTAGAGGACATGGTCAACTACGGTCCGTGGCCGGGGTCCTTCACGAGTCCCTCACCATTGCCGTCACCACCGCCACCGCCACCACCGTTGCCGTTGTTGCGGTGGCGCAGTGCGAGCAGCGCCATGTCGTCCGACGTCCCGCCGCCGGTGTGCAGCTCGACATCGGCCACCAGCGCGTCCAGCAGCTCACCCGGTCCGTCGAAGCGGCGACCGCGCAGCCGGTCCTCCGGGTCGTAGAACACACCCTCCCGGTCGCGCGCCTCCGTCACCCCGTCCGTGAAGAGCAGCAGGGTCGCGCCCTCGGTGAAGCGCAGCTCGGTCACCCGGTCCGGCCAGCCGCCCAGTTCCCCCATCCCCAGCGGCAGCGCCGACGCCGCCGGGTCGACCCGGCGCACCGTGCAGCCGCCCCGGTCCGTCCGGCCGCCGTCGGCCCCCTCCAGCAGCAGTGGCGGCGGATGGCCGCGGTTGATCACCCGGAGGGTCGAGTCCCCGCGCGGGATCTCGGCCAGGACCGCCGTGGTGAACCCCTCGAACCCCTCGAGGTCCGCCCGCCGCGCACCCTCGCGCTGCAACGCCCGCTCCAGCCGGCCCGCCAGCCCCTCCAGCGTCGTCTCCTGCTCCGCGGCCTCCCGGAAGGAACCGATGAGGATCGCGACCGTCTCGACGGCCTGGAGCCCCTTGCCGCGGACGTCGCCGACGACCAGCCGAACGCCGTGCGGGGTGTCCTGCACCGCGTACAGGTCACCGCCGATCGCGGCGTACCGCTCGGCCGCCACATAACGCGCCGCGACGTCCAGCCCGGCCAGCCGGGCGGGCGGTACGGGCAGGACGGCCCGCTGGGCCGCCTCGGCCACGCCGCGCGCCGAGGCCAGCCGACGGTCGCTGCGCCGCACCAGGCGGTTGATCAGGAGCGCCAGCAGGGTGACGGTGGCGACGGTGATGATCTCGGACAGGGCCTGGCTGGGGTCCTTCACCCCGTGGAACTCGGCCAGCGTGACCGCCGCGGCGATCGCGAGGACCGCCGTGAGGACGGTCTCCCACAGCCCGAAGAGCGGAGCGGCGACCAGCGGGGCGGCGGAGAGGAAGGGGCCCGCGGTGTAGTTGGCCGGGGAACTGAGGTCGAAGATGATCCCGCCGACGATCAGCAGCCCGGGGATCCAGCGCGCCAGCCGCCGGCCCAGGGCCGCCCTGGGCGGCTCATCGGCCGACGCGCCGCCCGCGGTGGCCCCGGCGGGCCCGTTGGCGGCGTTGGTGTCGACGAGCATGTGGAGGCGGCTCCGGGGGCGCGAACGGGACCGGGACAGGCGCCCCGAGGTCGCTCCCCGCTCCGTACGGGCGCTCGTACGAGCCCCGTTCCCTCGCACCCGCACCGGTCTCTCTCGCTTTCGCTGGTCCGCAGCCGGAGCGTCCGGTCCTCACGGCCGCCGTCCGTCACCCCAGGCTTCCGGCTGACGGGCCGCCGGGCGAGCCGGTGTCGTCCATGTGGGTGGGCGGGTGGCGGACCGGTCCACGGGCGGCTCCGGTCGGTCCGGGCGGCCTTCCGCGGAGCCGGAAGGAGCGGGGAGGGGTGGGAAGACCCGAGGGCGGACGCGCGGGCGTCCGGTGGCCGGGGCGTGGGTCAGAGATCGACGCCGAGCGCGCGGGCGTGCCGGTCCGCCGCCAGTTCGGCGGACACCTCGTCGAGGTAGACCTCGCACACCAGACGGCCGTCGTGGGTCAGATTGTGCTCCAGCTCCCACAGCACGATCTCGTCCCCGCCGGCCAGCAGGAAGGCGTGCTCGTAGAAGCGGCACCAGGTGGTGTCGGGGCCGCCGGAGCGGCGGCGCGGCTTGGGTGCCAGCGCGATGTCATGGGCGAACGCGGTCTCCAGCAGCCGCTCGGTCTCCCCGCCCGGCCGGTCGGGGTTCTCGGCGCGGCGCAGCACCCGGCGGGCGTGGTCGGCGGAGTTGTCGGCCACATAGGTACGGGGGGACTCCACCGGCTCGGTGGCCTGGTGCAGCAATTGCTCGGGCAGCCAGAGGGGTAAGCCGTCGAGCTCGTCCCAGCGGGTGCCGCCGATGCGCTCGTGGACCCGGCGCTCGGCCAGCGCGAGGGCGTCCTCGTCGGCGTAGAGCTCGTGGTGGGGTCCGTCGCCCGGACCGGTGCTGTGCTCCAGCTCCCACAGCAGCAGGCTGCTGCCGTCCGGGAGCAGGAAGACATGGCGGTAGGTGCTGTAGCCCAGCGGGCCGGAGGGATCGTTGCACTGGCGACAGGAACGCAGCTCGGACTGGTGCATCAGGGCGCATCGCGCCCGGGTCAGCACCGCTTCGCCGATCTCGAACCCGTTCTGCGCGCGGGCGAGCAGCCCGTCCATCAGCTCGGCGGGGGTCCCGCCCGCTCGTGAGTGCCCCATGTCCGTCCTCCCGCCTCCCGGCCTTGATGCGCCGCGCCCCCCGGGCGACTGCTTCGCGCACTTAGCGTAGCGGCGTGAACACGGGCCGCGCTGCGGTTCGGCGAAGCTGTCGATGTGACTGTGCCTCACCTACGTCAGCGTCACCGCACCCGGATGTATCACTCGTCCGGCCCGGCCGCGGGGACGGCGGTCCGCGCCCGGTGATCGTGACCTCATGGCGCGGGCCGCGGTGACGGCGCCGGCCGAGCGGCTCGCGACCCTTTCTTTTATAAGGAGGCACCGGCGCTCCGCACTGCTCCAAATGCCACTCGTCCCGGTATCGATTGCGGGAATCACCGGGAACACGCACCGCAGAAGTCGCGCTATGCCGGACGGGTGAAGCTGAGTGGTGAACCGAAGCTTTAACTGATGAGCTTCGTTGAGTCAGACGTCCGTGAATTCGCGGAGCAACCCAGACGGAGGAATTAAGTGAACATCGGCAAGAAGGCAATTCTCCTGACCGCTGCTGCCGGCGCCCTGGTCATCGGCGGCGCCGGCGGCGCCCTGGCCCACGACGGTGGCGACGGTTTCGTCGCGCAGCTGAACCACTGCGACGTGGCCACCGGCACCATCGCCACGGTCGGTGGAGCCGCCCCGACCGGCGACACCAACGTCGGCGCCGACTGCATCAACTTCACCAACAGCTCCGGCCACGTCTTCCAGAGCAACGAGTGCGACACCGCGACCGGCCTCATCGCCCCGGTCGGTGGCCTCGCCCCGACCGGTGACGTGAACGTCGGCTCCAAGTGCACCAACATCGCCATCGACGACTGAGTCGCTGACCCGTTCGCGGTGTTCCCGCACCCAGCCGGAGCTCCGTGACACATCCCCCCGTTGGGACCCGCGGCCCTGGAAGCTCCCCTTCCAGGGCCGCTGCCACGTAAAAGGCTTTCAGCGACCGCCGTCTTTCGTCAGATGCTCGCTGAGATCGCCAAGCATCCACTTGGAGGCTCTTAATGCACATGCGCAAGAGGACGGCGCTTCTCGTAGCGGCCATGGGAGTGCTGCTCGTCGGCGGCGCGGGGGGTGCCGACGCCGCCGACAAACCGGCGCGCCAGGCCCTCCCCACTGACGGAGGCAGCCAGAAGAACCGCTGTGACACGAGTTCGGTCATCGGCGGGATCAACCTGGTGACCTCATCGGACGCCTCGACCGAGACCAATTGCGTCAACTACGCCGAATCCGGTGTCTCCGAGCAGAGCAACCGCTGCCGGACCCATTCGGTGATCGGCCCCGTCACCGTCAATCTGAGCGGTGAAGACGTCACGCATCGGACCAACTGCGTCAACATCAGCAAGTCGGGTGCCGTGTCCAAGCAGTCCAACGACTGCAAGACGACCTCGGTCATCGGCCCGATCTCGATCGGCCCCGGCGAGGTCACCCAGGAGACGAACTGCACCAACCTCGCCGGGGTCGACCCCGCGAACGGGAAGGCGAAGCAGAAGGCGGGCGCCGCGGCCGGCACACAGGGCCGCTGACGGCACCATCGCGGCTCCACCCGGACCAGGGCTCATCGGATCCGTCTTCTCACCTTTCTCATCATGAACGCGACCCCCGGGACTTCAATGCCGGGGGTCGCGTTCCTGTGTTTTTCCAGAACCCGGCCACCGGAAATCTGAATTTCAACCGCACACGCCGACTGAATATACCTTTACTGTGGCATTCGGGTGATGGGCCCGTACGCACCGGATCCTGCTGAACGCATATCTCGTTGATGGGAATGTCTGCGGATCACTCGCGGAGAACCTGATATGGAGGCACCAGCACGATGCAGATCAGCAAGAAGGTAGCTCTCATGGCCGCGGCGGCCGCGGGCACGATGGTCGTCGGTGGCGCAGGCAGCGCGAGTGCTTATGGTCTGTTCCCGCACAACGACGGGGTCCAGCAGTCCAACAGCTGTGAGCTGAACCTGGGCACCGAGGCCGAGCTGCCCCTGCTCTCGACCACCGGTGACTTCGACCCGAACCCGGACTGCGTCAACTTCACCAACCGGCACAGCGTGAAGCAGAGCAACGACTGCGACACCAACGCCGGCCTCGGCGCGTACGCCCCTGTCCTGGCCCCGACCGGCGATGTCGACCTGGGCCCGAACTGCACCAACGTCGCGGTCAAGCCGCCGGTGGTCCACAAGGACAAGGTGGTGCACAAGGACAAGAAGGTGAAGGTCAAGAAGGAGACCAAGGCCCCGGCCAAGAAGCACGCGAAGGCCAAGGCCAAGGTCGTGAAGGCCAAGGCGAAGCACAAGGACTGCTGAGCCCCGCCTCTCCACATGCGCGCCGCGCCCCTGGAAGCGATGCTTCCAGGGGCGCCTGGCGTTCGATGACCGGCCCTCGCGAAGACCTGGCCGTCGGATCAGGTCGTGCAGGTGCCGATGGACGGCTGGCAGTTCGCCGGGTTGTTGGCGAGCACCATGGTGGAGTTGAGCGTCACCGTACCGCCGTCCATGAAGATGCCGCCGCCGGTGCTCCCGGGGCCGCCGCTCGCCGTGTTTCTCGTGATGAAGTCCCCGGTGAGCTGGGTGGCGCCCGCGTGGTTGAACAGCCCGCCGCCGTTCAGGGCGGCCGTGTTGTCCCGCACCGAGGTGCCGGAGACGTTCAGCGTGCTGCCGAGGTTGGCGATCCCGCCGCCGAAGCTCCCGGCGGTGTTGTTCGCGATGGTGCTCCCGCTGATGGTGAGGGGCCCGGTGGACGTGACCACGCCACCGCCTTCGAAATTGGTCGTCTTGTTTCTCTCCACCGTCACGCTGCTCAGCGTCGTCATGCCGTAGTTCGCGACCCCGCCGCCGGTGTTCACGGCGGTGTTGTCGGAGATGTTCCCGCCGCTGACGAGGGCACTGCCCAGGGTATTGATGTGAATGCCGCCGCCGTCGCCCGCCGTATTGCCCGTCACATTCGTGGCCGAGAGTTTCATGGTGGCGCCCGAGGCGACCTCGATACCGCCGCCGAGGTTGCTCGCGGTGTTGCCGGTGACGGTCGCCCGGCTCATGGTCAGGTTGCCGAGCACGAGGACACCGCCGCCGTCCGTCGCTCCCATGTCCGTGGCGTGACCATTGGCCAGGGTGATGTTGTTGACGGTGAGCCTGCCCCCGGCGGCCACCTCGGCGATACGGAAGTTGTCAGCGGCCGCGCTGCGCTGGATGGTGGCACCGAGGCCGGTGAGGGTCACATTGCCGGTGATGATGGGCAGCCCGTCGGGGCCGTTGGCACCGGTGTCCGCCTCGTCGGTCAGCGTGTACAGGCACCCCGTACCCAGGGCCACGGTGCCGCCTGACGGCGCGCTGTTGGCGTCTTCGATGGCGGCGATCAGCGCATCCGTGTCGCCGCAGGGGACGGGGGGCTGGCTCGGTGCGTTGCCGCCGCCTCCGCCCCCGCCCCCCATGTCCTGGGCGGAGGCGGGGACGGAAAGCGCCCACGCCGATACGGCCAGTGCGATGACGGGGATGAAACCGCGGGTCGTTGTCACGCGTCGCACGAGGTGTCTCCTTAAGCGTTCTGAGCGAGCCGAGCAAGCAGAGATCAGCAGCTTCAGACTGTGCGGAGGGATCGCCTTCGGCATCCGCGCGGACCCCGGTCGGGCGATCACGACGTGCGGCGATGGCAGCCGTCCGCACCGGGACGGCCGTTCCTGACCGCGGTCGCGCGACCGTCTGGGGCATGGGAAAACCCCAGGTCAACGACTGAACCTACGGGCATATCGGACGGGTCGTCAGGTATGTGGAGCACACATCGGAAAATTCGCACCTCCGCGATAGGCCGATCGGGGCGGGCCGTTCCGGAAGGGGCGTCAGTTCTCGTTCATGACTGGGGGATGGCCGCCCGGGCCGGCCAAGGCGGCGTAAGCCGGACCGTCTTCAGCGGGACCCGCCGTCGTCCCCCGACGCGGCGGCACGGGCCTTGATCCGCTCCCACGCCTCGCCGGCCGTCAGATCGGTCAGGCCCTCGGTCAGCGGCAGGTGCGCGGCGCAGAACCACTCGGCGTTCTCCGGATGCCCGGTCCAGCCGTCCTCGTACCGCACGGTCGGGCGGAAGTAGACCACGGTGAATCCGTCGTAGCCCTCGTCGCGCGACGGTCTCGCACGGCACACCATGCAGATCGGTGGCATCACGGCCCGGCTCCCCCTGCCCGCTGCTGTCGTCCGCCCTGGTGACGTCCGAGGCCCGTGCCGGGTGATCCCGGCACGGGCCTCTTCGGTGGGTCATCAGGGGCTCGAACCCTGAACCAATGGATTAAAAGTCTGCGGTATTCCCATCGCGGGGTGTTCCGCCTCATCTCGTCCAGTGTCGCCCTGTGCCGAAGAGTCTCGGTTTCCGCTGGTCAGGATACCGCTCGTCATGCCGTCTCGTGCCGCACGGTCCGTCACGTATCGGCGTGTTCCGAAGCGTTCGGGCCAGCAGCGGGCCAGCAGAAAGGCCCCGCCACCTGCGGTGACGGAGCCTCGTTCGTTCCCCTTCAGGATACCGCCGGGGCGCCCCAACTGTCAGCGCCCGGCCGTACCGTGGGTCTCGTCCCTATCCACGCTGCGGGCTGCTGCGTGACTCGGGTGCGCGTACAAGGGCCGGACCTCAGCCGAGGTCCGGCCCTTCGCCGTGCTGGTCACCGCCAAGGGTGGGCACTGACGCCCACCCTTCACTGCTCGACGGGCGCCGGCGCCTTCCGGGCCCGCGGCACCACCGCGGCCGCCCTCTCCGTCAGCTCATCCTCGTACTCCTGGAACATCGCCATGTACGTGTCCGACGTCAAGGTGATCGTGGAGTGACGCAGCTTCACCTTCGCGTCGTGCAGGTCCCCGCCACCCGCCTTCACCAGCCCGGCCGCGCCATGCCGCAGATCTCGGAGGTTGATCGGCGGCAGGTCGGCCGCCTCGTAGATCTTCCGGAACTCCTTGCTGACGACGTCGGGGTGCAGCCAGGTCCCGTCCTCGGCGGTGAACACCTTCCCGGTGTCGGCCCAGTCCGGCGTGTCCCTGCCCGCTGCCCGCTCGCGTGCGGCCTGCTCGTTCCATGCTTCGCGCTCGGCGAGCTGGCGCACGCGGTGCTCGCGCAGCACCACCACCGTGCCGCTGTCGATCTTCACCGAGGACATCGAAGCGTCCGTCTTCGGCGCCGTCTCGATAGGCGTCCACCCGTCCACCACGATCTCGGCCGTGACGTCGATGCGCTTCTCCTCGAGGTGGGCGTCCGGCCACCCTTGGCCAACGCCCTCGCCGCGGCGGAACCCATGATGGGCAACCAGGTGATAGAAGGCGTACAGCCTGTGTCCCTCGGCCTCGTCGAGGAACGCGCCAAGCTGGGCCGGAGTCCAGACCATGACGGGGCTCGGCCTCTCGCCCGTCGCCCGCCAACGTCTCACCCGCTCGTCGGTCCACAGAAGACCCGTCGGCCGCTTCCCGCTCTCCAACTCGACATGCGCGGCCGGGTTGAAGGTGATGAGCTGCCGGGCGATCGCGGCGTTCAGCGCGGCCCGCAGCGTGCGGCGGATGCTCTGCCTCGTCGCCGCCCCGTTCGTCTTCCGGAACGGCTTCATCTCAGCGAGCCGCGCCCGCTCCTCGGCCAGCTGGGCGCGCACGGCAACCGGCGGCCGCCCCGGCTTGGACCAGCGGCAGCGTGCCTCCTGCTCGCGGCGGGCCTGGTTCTCTGCCTCGATGGTCTCGCTGTCCTCGGCGATGGCGTCGAACATCTCCACCAGGTGGCCGACGTTCAGCCGGTCGAGCCGTAGGTGCCCGATGCGGGGCTTCAGGTGTACCCGAATGTGTGAGCCGTAGCCGTTGTTCGTGGTGGGGCGCGTCTTCTTCGAGGCGATCCACACGTCCAGCCACTCGCCCACGGTCATCTTGCCGTCGAGCTCCACGCCCACGCCGAGCTTGCGGGAGACCTCGACCGGCTCGGGGATGGGTCCGCGGCTCTTCATCAGCCCGGCGAGCAGATCGCCGACGCGGCGCTGCGCGTCCTCGTCGTCACCGGCAAGGTCGAGGATGGCGCGGATGCGGTCGAGGTCGGCCTGCGCCTCCGTGACCCTGCCGTAGCCGGTGCGGCGGAAGGGGCGTCGCTTGCCGTCGGCGTCGAGCGGGAGTTCCTGGCGGACCTGGAGTGAGCCGTGGTTCTTCTTGGCCAGCTGGGGGCACGAGGTTCCGAGCAGCTTGCCGTCCGTACCGCGGCACTCGCAACGCTTAGTCACGCCACCGCCGCGCCTAGCTGTAGCCATGCCGCCGCCTCTCTACTCTGACCACTTCGTACTTCGTCAGCAATTCCTCTGGCGAGATCCCAACGATACGCGCAAATGCCTTAATGTACTCCTGCGCTGCCCGAGGGAACGAGTGCTTGAAATAATCACCCCGTTCAATCGCCGCGACGAGCGACGCGTCATGCACACGCATCATCTCTGCGACCTCTTCCACGGAAAGACTTGCTCGAATTCTAGCTTCGCGAAGTTGTTCACCAATGAAGCTAGCGGCAGCGACTGCATCGACGTTCTCGTCGAAAGCCTCGATCGCGTCTCGTCGCTTGACCTCAAACCTAGTTCTTGCCGCTTCCCCTCGCGCCCGGCGGTCCCATTCTGTCAGCAGATCTTGGTGGTCCCAGATTGCCCTGACCGGAGAGAAGGCCCGCTCAATCTCAGGCCAAACCCTGTGAGCCTCCGCTTCAAGCTCTCCCACCAACTCGCGAGTCACGTGCCCTTTCACACTCTGGAGCGCCCGCCCTTCAAACTCGCCCCTAGCGCTTGCTCGATGATCGCGCTCGTCAGCGATGGATCGCCCCCAGAGCCCTAGAGATAGGACCGAGACGAGCCCCCAACTTGGCGCCACCTCTGCAGGCAACTTAATTCGCTTCGCGATTTTTGCCACAAGTTCAGGATCTTGCATGGCCCCATCTTCGGCATCGCGGTATCGAAAGGATGGGTAGGTTCGGCTGAGGAAAAGATCCCACGCCAAGGCTTCCGCGTGCATTCTTGCAGACGTCAAGCTATCGGACGCCTCGTCCTCGCCGGACACCCTGACCCCAGCGACCATGCCGTCGAAAGGGTTGGTGTTGGGCAGAGTGCTAATTGTCAGACGTGAAGCACATGACGCGATCTGGGATGCGGGGATGAAGCGCGTTTTGGAGAGGGGAATTGCGGCCTCGGGCGGGAGGAGCGGTTGATCCCAGCCGCCCAGCTCAGAGACAACGAAGGGCAGCAGCAGCAGCTCCTCGACCGAGAGGTTGCGCGTTCCCGCTTCCAGGGACGCGATGCTTGAGCGACCCCATTTCAGCCCCCAGGCCGCCGCCGCGCTGGCGACGTCCGCCTGCCGCAGCCCGCGATCCTCCCGGAACTGCCTCAGTCGCTCACCAAGCGTCACGGCTAGTGGCCGTTGCTTGTCGTCCTTCGTCATGCGACCACCGTACGAGGAGTGCAGCGTCCAGCGCCAGACGCTCGAGGTTGCAGCGTTCGGTTCCGGACGCTTGACACTCCAGTCACGCCCGTGCTGTCGTTGCAGCGTCAGAGAACAAACTCTGGAGGACGGCAAGCAATGCCAACCAAGGAGCAGGCCAGAACTGTGGGCGTCGGCGCCTGCGATCACACCTGGGTCTCCGTCGACGATCTCGCCGAGGAGCTCAAGATCCCTAAGTCCACGATTTACGGCTGGAAGGCGCGTGGCCGGGGTCCCACGTGGGTCCGCGTCGGAAAGCACCTCCGAGCCCGACGCACGCAGGTGGACGCCTGGCTCAACAGCCTCGCTGAGGGGGCGGCGTGACTATGCCCGCTCGCCGCGAGGCGCTCTCGGTTACCGAGGTGCTGGCCCTTCCCGCCATGGTCGACGGCTGGCCGGACGCCGCCGCAGCGTGTGGCGGCATCTCCCGCACTACCTGGTACGAGCTCGTCGCCAAAGACGATGCGCCAGTGCCCGTGGTCCGGATCGGCCGAGCCATCAAGGTCCGCCGGGCCGACCTCTTGGCCTTCCTGAAGATCCAGGAAAACGACGACAGCGCCGGTGAGGCAACACCGACGCCATCTGTCGAGCACGTCAACGAATCTCAGCAGATCGGAACACGCTCATGAACAGCATGGCACAGGCCACGGACAGCGGGGCGACGACCGCGTTGGAACCGGCCACCACCGCCCCGGCTCTCCCGCCCTGCGTCTTCTGCAAGAAGCCCGGCGCCGACCAGCACACCAGCGAGCAGGGAACCCCCTTCACAACCTGCGCCGACTGCACCGGCGCCTACCTGATCAGCCTCACTCCGGAGTTCCGGCGGCTCTTCCGCAGCACCGATGTGAACCAGGTCCGCGTCACCGCGCCCGGCGCCACCGACTCCCTGATCGTCGCCGAGCCCTTCACCGGCGACGGCCCCAACCCGCGCACCGTCGTCTCCGTGTACAGCGAGGCCGACGCGGGCCGCGACCTCGACGCCGCCGGGCTCACCCAGCTGATCAGCCGCATGCAGACCGCGCTGCCCGGCATGCGTGCGCTGCGCGACCAGCTCGCCGCCATCGAGCAGGAGACGCCCGCTGTCCCGGCACTGCCCGTCGCGCCGCCCACCTGGACGATGCGCACGCACGACGGCGACGAGCACACGGAGACCTGCCCGGCCTGGTGCACCACCACAGAGATCCACCAGCGGGAGACGGAAAGCACCATCCACCCGTCCGACATCTGGCACCAGAGCGACCACGTCGCCATGCCACTGGTCCTCACCGAGAGCCGCGAGACGTACGAGGACCTGGTCCTCATCGCCGACGTCGCCGTGATCCCCCACTCCGACGAGCCCGAGCAGCGCATCCCTCACGTCAACGTGCAGATGATCGGGGACCAGGACTTCTGGACTGGCCCCATGGGCCCGGACGAGTTCGGCACTGTCATCGACCGGCTCGCGGCGCACGTCGACCAGCTGCGGGCCGTCCACGCCCGGCTCGTCCAGGCCCGCGCCGAATGGCAGGCCCGCGCGTGACTGGCCTGCGCACCGCCGACGCGGCCGGGGCGCGGTCCCCGGCCGCTCGGCCCATGTCCCCGCACCGGATCGGAGAGCAGCTGTGAACGAGCCCGACCCGCAGTTCCCGTATCCGCAGGTCACCCTCGCCATGGACATCGACCTCACCGCGCCCGGCTACTACTCGGGCCGCCAGGTCTCCGATGACCTGCGCGACCAGGCCCGGTACGCCGTCGAGGGCAGCGAAGTGGTGGTCCGGCTGGGCCGGTCAGCGCTGGACGCCCTGCCCCTGGAGTTCGGGCGTGCTGTGGCGGCCGAGTTCTACCTGACCGCCACCCGCATCACGGTCACCGTCCCGGGCGGGACCCGCCGAGGGGCGTGGCTCGCCGCCGACGTCCGGCGTCACGTCCGGCAGATGCGCGAGGACCACGCCCAGATGATCGCCCGACACCAGGCGAGTACCGGGTAGCACAGGGCGCGCGACCGAGCCCGGCCCTGACCACCAGCAGGCGCCGGGCTCGGCGCGCATCACGAACCCTCCCCTCTCCGGCACGACAGAAAGCCACCGTTCGTGAACCCCAGCGCTACCGGGCACCAGGTGCCCACCCTCCCCGGGCTCGACGAGGACACCGCCGAGCAGCGGCAGCGCGACGCCCCCGCCCCGGAGCAGCGGCCCGCCGGTCTCCGCCCGGCGGCCTCGCGTCTGGTCCCGACCAGCAGCCAGGACATGGCCGACCCGCAGCGGCGGCCGCTGCTCCACCTCGTCGTGGACTGCCCGTTCTGCGACCACCAGCACATCCACCCCGGCGGACACGTCGGGGCATCCCGGCCCTGCCCTCGCCGCTCACGCTGCGTCGGTCAGCCCGGCGGCATCTACTACTTCCCGGCGGTGCAGCCGTGACCGAGGCACCGTCCACCGAACGAATCGTCGCTGACGAGCAGCTCGTCCACGCCTCGCTGGCCTACCACTTCCAGGACGTGCCCGGCCTGGTCAGCATCTGCTCCGACGCCGACCGCTGGGCCGGACGCCGGTTCACCACGGACGAGACCGGGATCGCGGCCGCGACGCGGTACGCCATGGAGCTGGACTCCCGCGCGCCGAAGGGCATCTACACCCAGGTCACCACGCTGCGCGAGCACCCCGCCAAGGGGCGCGGCGGGAAGGACCTCGCGCACGGCCTCACCTTCCTCTGGGCTGACGGCGACTACGGCACGACCGGGCACAAGCCCGGTCTCGACGACATGCCCCACCCGGTCGACGCCGACCACGTCCGCGAGATCGTCACAGCGTCCGGGCTCCCCGAGCCCAGCGGCTGGTGGCACTCCGGCGGCGGCTACAACCCCATCTGGGCCCTGGCCGAGCCCCACATCATCGGCGGCGAGGACGACCGAGCGGCAACCGAGCGGCTCACCATGGCCGTGCAGGCCATCCTCGGCGCGTCCGCGTACTCCCACGGCTGCTCCTGGGACACCCAGATCGGCAACCTCGACCGGCTCATGCGCGTGCCCGGCACGGTCAACCGGAAGGCCGAGGCCCGGCCCACGGGCAGCTTCCCCGGGACCGGCGAACCCGTCGACCTGGCCCTCATGCGGGAGGCCGTCGCCCGCCTGGAGCCGGACGCCCAAGCCCTGCTGGAGAAGGCCGCCGCCGAGAAGCGCGCGCGGCACGACACACGGACCGGCCGCACCGCGGCGCCGCCCGCCCAGCGCCGCCCTTCCTTCCCCCGCTCCGGCGGCGGAACCAGCGTGTTCGACATCCTCGCCAGCGAGCTGGCGTTCCGAGACATCCTGGAGCCCGCAGGCTGGACGTATCGCGGCACCGCCGCCGACGGCCGCGAGAAGTGGCTCCGCCCCGCCGGGGCCGAGGGCCAGGCCGACAGCGAACACAGCCTCGTCTGCGACGACCACGTGGCCGTGAACTGGTCCGAGCGATCCGGCCTCCCCGTCGGCCAGCAGCCCGCCGGGCGGAAGCTCACCGTCCCCACCCTCTGGGCGCACGTCCACTACGGCGGCAACGAACGCGAAGCCACCCTCGACGTGCTCCGGGCCGCGTTCGACCAGGACGCCCACCCGGCCGCCCGGGGTCTGCCCACGGCCGTGCTCACCCGCGTGCGCCAGCACTGCCGGCCGCCCGCGCAACCACGCGCCACACCGCCCCCGCCGCCCGCCGAGGACATGTGGGCCGGTGACGCGCTCGAGGACTCCCCGCCCGGGGAGGAGACTGCCGATGACGAGGAGACACAGCGGCCGCGCGGCCTGCTGCCCGAGACCTTCTGGGCGCGGCGCCCGGTGCACCAGCACATCCGCCAGGCCGCGCACGCCGAAGGATCCAGCGGCGACGTGCTGTTCTACTCCCTGCTCGCCCGACTCTCCGCGATGATCTCCCACCACATCGCCGCCGTCTCCGGCATCGGCGGCCGCGCCTCGCTCAACACGTTCGCCGCCATCGTGGGCCCGTCCGGCGGCGGCAAGTCCATCGGCACCAAGGTGGCCCGCGCGCTGCTGCCGCCGCTCGACCCCGAGTTCCGTGACGGCCTGCCCATCGGCTCCGGCGAGGGGATCGCCGAGGCGTTCATGGGCACGGTCGACGAGGAGACCGGCGAGATTCACGCCAAGGGCCCGCTCAAGGGCGACCCGGTCACCCGCAAGGTCCGCAAGCAGGTCCGGCACAACGCCTACTTCTACGTGGACGAGGGCCAGACCCTGGCCCGGCTGGCCGAGCGAGCGGGCAGCGTGCTCGGCGAGACGCTGCGCCGCGCGGCGATCGGCGAGACCCTCGGCCAGACCAACGCGTCCGAGGAGCGCACCCGGTACGTGGCCGCAGGCTCGTACAGCCTGGGCATGGTGGTCGGCTTCCAACCCTCGACTGCCATGCCGGTGCTCGCCGACGCCAGCACCGGCACCCCTCAGCGCTTCCTGTGGGCGTGGTCCGCCGACCCGTCGATCCCGGACCGGCCCCCCTTCTCTCCGGGCCCCTTGCCGGTGAACCCGGCCGCGGTGCAGCCCGGCGACAGCCTCGACATCGTGCTGCCCGAGCGGATCCGCTCGGCACTGTGGGTCGAGCACGTGGCCCGGAACCGGGGCGAGCTGGAGATCAACGAGCTGGACGGGCACGCCAACCTGATGAAGGTGAAGCTGGCGGCGCTCCTGGCGCTCCTGGACGGCGGGCGCACCGACGTGACCGAGGAGGACTGGGAGCTCGCCGAGGTCGTCTGGAACTCGTCCTGCGCCGTGCGGGACACCCTGATCCAGCGGGCGGAGCGGGAGGCCGAGGCCGCGCGCCGGAGGGAGGCGGACGCCAAGGTCGCTCAGGAGCTCCGGGCGCACCAGGCGAAGACCGACACGGACCGCACGCTGGAGCGGATCGCCCGGTTGGTGAAGAAGCACTCGAGCGTGGTCGGGGGCATCACGTTCGGCGAGCTGAACCGTCGTCTCCGGAGCAGCGATCGGGACTTTCTGCGCCGGGCGGTTGAGGTCGCCGAGGCTCACGAGTGGGTGTTCGTGGAGGGCGACCGGGTCTGTGTCCAGACGGGTTGAGCGATGTGGACGTGTGGACATGTGGACGTGCGTCCACGTCCACCCGTCCCGCCATCGGGCGCACTCCCAATTAGTACTTAAAGGGACAAAACAAAGATCTATTTCACTCACGCGACGCGAGACAGGGGGATGTGGACGCCGTCCACGTTGTCCACGTCCACATCCCGCGTCCACATCCACACCCACCCGGAGGAAGCCCGATGGACTGCCAGCTGTGTGAGCGCGAACTGCACGGCGACGCCGCGGCGCACCTGTGCCCCGGGTGCACCCGGGCGACCGGCGAGCGGCTCGACCGCATGCCGAAGCTGTACGCCGCCCTCGCCGCATTCCTCGCCCCGTCCGGGCGCCGCCCCGAGCTCGGCCGCACACAGGCTGTGGACGCACCCCTGCCCGTCGCCGAGCCGGTGCTGAGCCTGCGCGGCCCCGGCGGGATCGTCGGAGTCCTCGAGGACTGGCGCAGCGCCCTGCACGCCGACCTCGGATGGAGCGAGCCGAAGCCGCGGGGCTCGATCGAGGACCGGATCACCGCGGCCGCCGCCGGGCTCCACACCAACGTGCTGTGGATCGCCTCGAGCTGGCCGATGGCCGGAGCGTTCGCCGAGGAACTGCGCGACCTGGAGCGGTCGGTGCTGTCAGTGGTGAACCCGCCGGAGCGGACGCGGCGGCTGGGCAGCTGCATCGCGCTGACGGCCGACGGCTCGCCGTGCGGCGCGGTGCTGCGGGTGGCGCACGGGGTGACCGAGGTGCGGTGCCGGTGGTGCGGGACGGCGTGGCCGCCGGATACGTGGGTGACGCTGGCACGCGCGCCGCAGCCGGTCGACGGCGAGGCTGTGGCATGAAGCCGCTGGCCATGGGGCTGGACGTGTATTACGCACGTCCAGCCCTCGACATGAGGGGCCTACAGCAGCTTGCTGCGCCCACCGGCCGCGGACGCGGGGCGGCGTCCGCGGGCCCGGCGGCCGGGCCGCGGGCGCCGGGGCTCCCCGTCGATGCCGGCCGCGCGGCGAGCCCAGCGGGCCATAACGTCCTCGGGCACGCCGACGCGGGCCACGGCGCCCTCGACGGCGCTCCGGCACTCGGGGAGGCTGCAATGCACGGGACTGGCCTGGTAGTCGAGCCGGGGGTAGGTCATGGACTCCGGCGGCAGGTAGAAGCAGGCGCAGTTGAGGCAGACGTACACGGTGCGCATGTGGGGCTCCTATCCGGTGGTGCCGGTGCCGTTGCAGGTGCCGCAGGGGCCGGTCCAGGTGCGGGTGACGGGCCTCTGCTGTCCATTCTGGTCGGTCTCGACGCTGTGTTCCGTGTGCTCGGTGACGCGGTCGCCGTTGCAGGCGGGGCAGGTGTCGGCCATGGCTCCAGGATGGCGCACTTGCGGGCTGTGCGTGAAGGAGTCGAAACAGTGCGTAGCGGATGGGCGGCCCACTCCTTGACTAGGACACACTGTCCTAGTAGGATCTCGGCTGTGCCAACCTCCGATTGGCGCGAACGTGTTGAGGCCGAGAACCGGCATCAGCGCGAGTTGCGAGCAGAGATCGCGGCCAGCGCCCGAAGACGAGCACAAGCGTTCGAGGACGGTGTCCAGGAGCTCGGCAGCAAGTCCGCAGTGGCCCGAGAGATCGGCCTCGACGTCCGCGCAGTACGCAGAGCGATCAACGAGTACGGACCGGCGACTCCACCGCCTACCGGCTCCACAACTGAAGAACCCAGCAGGTAGCCCCCTCGGCGAAGGCGACTCCACCGCCAGACCGAGGGGACCACCCGACACCCGGTAGGCGCGCGAACGCCGACCCGGGCACTAACCCACGAACGAGACAGGACCTCGTCATGGATCAGCGGCATCTTCCCATGCCCGCGCGCCCCGACGCGCCCCCGCCCGACCGGCGCCTCATCGCCGTCGGCACCATCCGCCACCACGGCGGCCGCACCATCACCGTGCGCGCCACCGAGGCCGGCGTCACCGGCACCAGCCGCCCGGCGGTGAAGCCGTGACCCACAACATCCCCGAGCCCACCGCCGACCTGCTGCGCGCGGTCCTCGAAGCGCTCGACATCCCGTACCCCGCCACCATCGGCGACGGCGAGATCCACGACCGGCTGATCGCCACCCGGGCCATGCACGCCAAGATCGCCCTGCACAACGTCCTCGACGACGGCCCGGACCTCGGCATCGAGTGGACCACCGCCTACCTGCGTGCCCGGCTCGCCGAGCACCCGCCCACCGGCTACCGCGCCGTCGGCGACCGCCGCCCGGGGGGTGAGCGGCCGTGAAGCTCCCCACCTACGTGCCCCCGCTGCACATCGCGATCGACACCGCCCGCGAGTTCCTCGCCCAGGCCGAGGCCGTCAACATCCACGACCACGGCCGCGTGATCGAGTCCCACGGCTCCCTCACCGTCAGCCTCGCCGCCCTGCTCGCCGCCCTCGACGCCGAGAAGAGCCGCGGATGAGCGCCCGGTCTTGCCCCGACTGCCAGGGTGACGGCGGGCGCACCGAGACCACCCGGGACGGCGGCGTGACCCGTCAGGCCTGGCGCACCTGCGCCACCTGCCGCGGGACCGGGAGCCGGTCGTGACCGGCCCGCGCACGGTCACCGTGCACACCCGCGACCACGGCCCCGTCACCCTCGTCTGCCCGGCCTGGTGCACCACCCGCCACGCCGAGCAGAACGGCGGCTACCGGGTCGACCTCTTCCACGAGGGCGACGAGACCGGCCTCACCCTCGACACCACCCGTGGCCGCGTCTACCTCATGCCGACCTTCCTGGAGCAGCGCCCGTTCATCGAGCGGCCCCCGGGCCGCGGCGTGTTCGTCAACGTCGGCTTGGAGGGCGACTTCTACCCGTCCGACCCCGCGCAGCTGCACGACATCGCCGAGGCCCTGATCCGGCACGGCGCCCAGCTGCACGCGCTCGCCGGGCACCTCGCCGCGCTCCTCACCGAGGAGGGCCCCTGATGCTCCGCCTCGCCGTCGGCGTCCTGCTCATCGCCGAACTCGTCCTGCTGGCCGTGGTCGTCGTCCTCCGCGCCACCGCCTGATCCACCCTGCCCCGGGCCTCGCCCCGCCGTAGGGGCGGGCCCGGCCTCCATCCGGAGACTCACGTGAACCATCTCGAACTTCCGCCGTACCCGGCCGTACCCGCCGTACTCGGTGGCGTACTCGTGGCCGTACTCGTCGGCGTACTCGCACGCCGCCGCCGCGCACCCAGGCGCGCCCCGGCCGCCGTCCTCATGGCCGCGCTCGGCGCCCTGCTCTGCACCGCGTACTCGGGCGACACCTCATGGCGTTTCGCCCGCGACCACCTCGACATGGCCAGTCGCGGCGAACGCACCATGATGTTCGCCGCCGCCGAGATCGGCCTCTTCGCCATGGCCCTCATGGCGCGGGCCAACCTCAACGACCCCGACAAGAACGGCCCCGGCGCACCCGGGGTACTCGTATGGGTCGTCACCGGAGTACAGGTCATCCCCGCGTACTCCGAGTCCGGGGCCGTAGCGGGTACGGTCCGCGCGTTCGTCGGCCCCGTCATGGCCGCCCTGCTGTGGCACCTCGCCATGGGCATCGAGCTGCGGCACCGCACCGACCGCACTTCCCAGTCCTTGCCAGCGATCCTCGCCCGGGAGGCACGCGTTCGGCTCCTCGCCCGCCTCGGCCTCGGGGTCCGCGGCCTGGACGCCCAGCAGATCACCCGCGACCGGTGGACCCGCATCGCCACCCGCCGCGCCGCGCGCCTCGCCGACCTGAAGACCGCCAAGGCCCGGTCCCGCCGCCTGGCCAGCGCCCGCACTCGACTGGCCCGCGCCGTGGACCGCACCGACGCGGCCGTACTCCCCGAGCAGCAGGCCGTACTCGTGGACCGCATCGCGGGCTACGTGCACGCCGAGGAGCTGGTGGCAGTCGCCGGGCGCTCCCCGTGGCAGCCGGTCGCCCCGGCGCCCGAGCGGGTCGAGCTGGAGCCCGTACCCGAGGCACCGGAGGCGTACCCGAGTACGCCCCGGCCCGTACCCCCGGCCGTACCCGCCAGGGCCCGCCTGCTGCCGATCATCGCCCGGCCGCAGCCGACGCAGTACCGCCTCGATGCTTTCGCCAGGCAGTGGGTGCCCGCCGAGCCGCAGCGCGTACTCGCCGCCGAACAGCCCCGTACCCGGCCCGAAGTACACGCCGAGTACGTACCCGATGAGCCCGAGTACGACGTACCCGACCCCGATGACGAGCCGGTGGACGACAGCCCGCCGCCCCCGGCCGAGGACCTCCTGACCGCCCGCGCCCGCGCTGACTTCGACGCCGAGCTGGCCAGCGGCGACCTCCCGACCTATCGGGATCTCAAGGAGCGGTACGGCATCGGCCAGAACCGCGCTACCCGCATCCGAGGCGAACTCGCGGCGGCACGATGACCGAGCCGCGCATCGTTCCGCCGCCGCCGGACTATCCGCCCACCGCAGGCCGCACCACCTGGTGGACCAACACCCCACCCGAGCCCACCGTCATCGTCATGACCCCCGAGGCCGCCGAGGAAGCGCCCCGCCGGCGCCTCCTCCCCGACTGGCAGTGGCGCCCCGGCGCGGCCGCCGCCGCCATCACCCCCGGCATCTGGTGGGCCCACACCCTCACCGACCCCGAACTCACCACCAGCGGCGCCTACGTCATCGCCGGACTGGCCCTCGCCATCACCGCGGCCCTCGACCACACCCGCGGCTGGTGGATCACCCGCACCGCCCTCTACGCCACCACGCTCGGCGCCACCCTCGCCCTGCCCGCCCGCCCCGCCTTCACCCTCGCCATCTACCTCATCACCGGAGCCACTTCATGAACGTCAACCTCACCGCGGGCGGCATCCTCGTCGGACTCGGCCCCCTCGTCTGGTACGGCTCCCGCTGGGCCAAGGCCAACATGAGGGCCAAGTCGAAGGACTGGAAAGCCCTCATCCCCCTCGCCTATGGCTTCGGCCTCGGCATCCTCGGCGCCATGTGCGTCGGCGGACTGCTGGGCAAACTGTTCGGCCGCGTCCGCCAGACCGCCAACGGCGTAGGCGGCAAGGCTCTCGGCGCCACCACCGGCACCGACACCACGACCATCGCAGGCGCTCACGTCCAGCCGCTCACCCAGGGCGGCTCCATCCTCGTCGTGCTCGCCTTCCTCGCCCTCATCGCCCTGTGGAAGAAGATCCACAAGGACGACATCCGCATGATCGGCGCAGGGTCCTTCTCCGGCTGCACCGTCGGCACCACCGCAGGCATCGGCGGCACCGGCGCCCTCGCCCTCGTGCCGTTCGTCAACAGCCTCGGCGACTCCCTGCTCCACAGCGTCTGATGGCCACCCTCCGCGAGACCGGCAGCCGCATCGAACGCGGCTCCGGCATCCTCGCCCGCCGCATCGGCCGCGCCCTCACACCCGAGGGCCGGCCGGTGCTGGCCACCATCCGCATCGGCATCGTCTGCCTCGCCGTGCCGCCGCTGTATGCCGCGATCGAACGCTCGCCCCTGATCCTGGCCCCGCTCGCCATCGGCATCTGGTGCCGCCGCGCCTGGCACGCCAGCGCCCCCGTCCCCCTCGACCAGGAGCAGACGCGCCGCCAGCTCGTCGAGGCCGTGCTGGAGATGGTGGGCGACCGGCCCGGCATCCACCTGTCCGAGCTGTACCCGCGGATGCTCGCCAGCCCGTGGGGCGCGCACCTCGACGAGACCCGGCTGCGCGCCGCCCTCACCGACGCCCGCATCACGATCACCCGGTCCATGCGCGTGGGGGACGTCGAGGGCTGCTCCGGCGTCAAGCGGGCCGACCTCGAGGCCCTCCTGCGCCCCGCTCCCCCCTCTCCGGAGCCCAGCCCCTCTCCAGCCGGTGGAGACGCAGGTCAGGCACCGCCGGAGAGCGCCGGAGAGCGGGCGGGAGAGCGGCTGGAGACCGCCTGAACCAGCCCCTCCCAGAAGGGGTTACGTGCGCCACTCAACTACCGAACCGGAGGCACCCCATGGAGTACTGCGAAGAGTGCGGCTGGTGGACCAAGCCGCACTGCGGACACTGACGCACTCAGGCTTTGAGAGCCAGCGCCGCGCTCACGAGAGCGTTGACCAACGTCAGCCACGCGATCCACTGCGTGCGCTTGTCGACCCCCAGGGCCAGCTTCCGCACCTCCGCGACATCGTTCCAAGTGGAGGGCCGAGCCGCTTCCCTGCGCTGATCGCGCACGCTGAGCACGCCGAGAACCGCAGCGACCAAGGCGATCAGCGCGGCGACGATTGCGATCAAAATAGTGACCTTCATCGGGCCAACATACGGGCGACGCACGGCCAATGACGCCGCCCGTCACCACGGAACGGCCAAGCCGCCCTGCCCGTTGAATGGTTGAGACCACAGACCCCGGCGGGTGCTGGTAACACCCCCGGGGCACGGCCGATCTGACAAGGAGATCGACATGTACGAGGGTAGCCCTCACATCTGGAGCGACGAAGGCGTAGGCCGCCTCGGAGACGACGCCCCGACCGCCCGCCTCGCCGACCTCATCGACCCCAACGACCCGGCCCTACAGCACATCAGCCAGGCCCTGACGAACTTCCGAGCGGCAGACGTCTCCCTGACCGAAGAGATCGTGAAGGCAGCGATCAAGCTCGGCCGTGCCGAGCACGCCCGCTGGAGTGCGGCCGATGGCAACGGATTCAAGGCCGCCCCACTCCCTCGGCAGGGGGCACACGCTCCCGTCGTCTACTACGTCCGGCGCGGCACCATGGTGAAGATCGGGACCACCACGAACCTCCACGAACGCATGCGCGCCATCCTGCCCGAGGAGATCCTGGCGACCGAGCCGGGCGGCCAGAAGACGGAGTTCGCCCGGCACCGGCAGTTCTCCGCGCTGCGAGTCGACGGCCAGCGCGAATGGTTCCACGCAGGCGCGGCACTGCAAGACCACGTACAGCGAGTCCGCGCGCAGCACGGCGCACCGGAACACTCCCTGCCCGTCCTGCCCACCTGAGCCACACTGGGGCCATGGAGTACCTGTCACTGCTGCCCGGCCGCCTCACCACCTCCATGGCCGCCATGGCCACCGGCAAGCAGCCCGCAACCATCCGCGACTGGGTCCGCCGTGGCATCCTCACCCGCTGCGGCGGCACCCCGAAGCGCCCCATCTACCGCCTCGACGACGTCATGGCGGCCCAGGAGGCAGCCAAGCCCAGTCGCCCCGGACAGCGCGCCGCTTGACACCGCTCAATCCACGCGCCACGATCTCGGTGAACAGCTGTGCCCGAAACATGGCTGACCTAGACATCGAAGGCCCCGACCAACTCACCCGGTCGGGGCCTTCGCCATTCCCCAGACCACCCGGGCCGGGTGGGTGCAGGGATGGTCACCCGGGCAGCGGGGCGCACCCGGGTGACCATCCTCCAGGAGGTGGCACCCAGTGGCAGCCAACCCCCGCAACGGACGCCCGTACAGACGCCTCTGCGCCATGCAGAAACGCCTGGGCCTACCCTGCTGGCTCTGCGGCCACGACATCGACCCCACCCTCGACCCACGCGACCCATGGTCCTGGACCCTCGACCACGCCGTACCCCTCAGCCGCGGCGGCAGGCTCCTCGACCCCACCAACGCCCGGTCAGCACACCGACGGTGCAACTCGGCGCGGGGCAACCGGCTCACCATCCCCCAGCCCCGAGCCTCACGACGGTGGTGACGATGACCCACAAAGCCACACTGCAGCCCGGCCGGGCACCCACCCCGCCGCCTCCACCATCGCCGCAGAAGTGCCCGTGCTGTACGTCGTGACCGGACCGCCGGCCGCAGGCAAGTCGTCGTGGATCGACTCGCACGCCAAGCCCGAGGACATCGTCATCGACCTGGACCGCATCACCGTCGCGCTCACAGGCCCAGGCGCACCCCACTGGAACCACGCCCCACTGCAGCAGCGCGTTGCCCAACGAGCCCGCTACGCAGCCATCGACGAAGCATGCCAGCACCTCGACAAGCTGGACGTCTACCTGATCCACACCTTGCCCAGCCCCAAGGCCCTCGCCAAGTACAAGCGGCTGAAGGCCCGCATCGTGGTGGTCGACCCCGGGCGGGACATCGTCGCGCAACGTATCGCCGCCATGCGATCACCGGAGATGGGGCGTGTTGCTGCCCGCTGGTACAACGCGCGACGGTCTCAGCCTCGGGGCGCCATGCCTCAGGCATCCCGGCGGTGGTAAAGCAGGACAGAAACGGACATACGCGGTCCATTCTTTGGATTCCGGACCGGGCGACCCAAACGCCCTTGTCGCCCGTTTTTTTGCTTGCCCTGTATGAGTCAAGATCAACTCGCGGGAGCGTCACCCTGAGTGACTTGACCTTGATGGTCTCCTCAACCGCGTGCCTTAACCATACCGCACCATGGGCCCAACTTGCAACCCTCTATTGGCGTTTGTGGTGATTTGTCTTGGGGGTTGGCATGGGGGCTGTCGCTGGTGCTGTCGCCGCCGAGGTCGATCAGCTGAAGGTCGCCCAGACGTCGCCCGGTCTGGCCGAACTCGCGGTGAGCCTTGCTGAGGCCGTCGACGATGCGGATGCTCCGGCGGCACGGGCCGCGGCAGCCCGCGAGCTGCGTGCCGTCATGTCTGACCTGCGGAAACTTGCTCCGGTGGAGTCGAAGGGGGATGCGGTCGATGACGTCAGTCGTAAGCGAGCCGAGCGTCGTGCCGCACTCCAGCAGCAGGCCGGTGGCTGACGGGCCGGCGTATGGCCAGCAGCGGCCCCGTCTCCTGGCCGTGCCCAGCACGTTCCTGTCGAGCGCCGGCATGGAGGCCGTCGACCTGGCGGCGAGCGCCGGGCTGCGGCTGGATCCATGGCAGCAGTTCGTCCTCGACCAGGGCATGGGCGAGAAGGCGGACGGCAACTGGTCCTCGCCCGAGGTGTGCGTCAACGTCCCGCGCCAGAACGGCAAGGGCGGGATCATCGAGGCCCGCGAGCTGTGGGGGCTGTTCATCGGCGGCGAGGAGTTGATCCTCCACTCGGCGCACGAGTTCAAGACGGCGAAGAACGCGTTCAAACGGATCGAGCGCCTGATCCGCGGGTGCCCTGACCTGCACAAACGCGTCAAGCGGTACTGGCAGACCGTGGGCGAAGAGGGCATCGAGCTGCACACCGGGCAGCTGCTGCGCTTCATCGCCCGCTCCGGGGGCAGTGGCCGGGGCTTCACCGCGGACTGCATCGTGCTGGACGAGGACATGATCCTGGGCGATGACGCCATGGCGGCGCTTGCGCCGACGCTGGCGGCGGTCGCCAACCCGCAGACCTGGTACCTGGGGTCGGCCGGGGTCGGCCATCAGTCGGTGCAGCTGGGCCGGTTGCGGCGCCGGGCGCTGGCCGCGCTGGAGAGCGGGCATGCGGATCCGACGCTGGCGTACTTCGAGTGGTCGATCAACGAGCATCGGGACGAGTGCGGCCCGCAGTGCCGGGAGCATGACGATGTGGCGGCCTCTGAGTCGGTGCTGAAGGCGAACCCGGCGGTCGGGTACCGGTTGACGCTGGAGAAGTGCGCGAACGAGCGGCTGACTCTGGGGGACACGCTGTTCGCCCGTGAGCGGCTCGGCGTGGGCGTCTATCCGTCCGATGGCACTGACACCTGGCAGGTCATCGCGGAGGACGTGTGGCGGGCCCTGGCGGACGCCAGTTCGCGCCCGGAGGATCCGGTCGCCTTCGCCATCGACACGACTCCGGAGCGGTCGCACAGTGCGATCGGGGTGGCCGGCGTCTCGGGGGCGGCGGTGCATGTCGAGGTGGTGGACCACCAGCCCGGTACGGGGTGGGTGGTGGAGCGCGCGGTGGAGCTGGACGAGCGGCACTCGCCGCGGTGCTGGGTGGTCGACGAGGGCGGCCCGGCCGGATCCCTGGTCCCGGCGCTGCGGGCGGCGGGGCTGCTGGTTGTCTCGCCGAAGGCGCGGCAGATTGCGCAGGCGTGCGGCCAGTTCTACGACGCGGTGGCCGAGCAGGCGATCGTGCACATCGACAACGCGCCCCTGGCCGCGGCTCTGGCGGGCGCGCAGCAGCGCCCCTTGGGGGATGCGTGGGCGTGGGCCCGGCGGGGCGTCTCGGTGGATATCAGCCCGCTGGTGGCGGTGACGCTGGCCAAGTGGGGGCTCGAGGCGGAGATGGACGAGGAAGAGCCGGCCGAGCCGCTGGAGAACATCTGGTGAGAGGGGACCCCATGACGTGGGCCAAGCGGGCCGCCGAGGCCCTGGCGGGGGCCGCGGGCGCAGCCACCGCCAGGCTCCCGGGCCTGGCCGGCGCCGGGCTGGTCTCCGCCGCCGGATGGATGGTGTACGAGCCGCTCGGCCTGGCGATAGCCGGGGCGTTCTGCCTGGCGATGGATTGGCGGATGCGATGAGCCTGTTCTTCCGCCGCCGTGAGCAGCGTGCCCCGTTCGCTGAGCCGCCGATTCCCCGGCCGTCCGAGGCTGCGTCGACGTTCGCCAGCATCAACCTGTCGCGGGCTGAGA
This sequence comes from Streptomyces cucumeris, assembly GCF_024295805.1. Taxonomy (GTDB): domain Bacteria; phylum Actinomycetota; class Actinomycetes; order Streptomycetales; family Streptomycetaceae; genus Streptomyces; species Streptomyces cucumeris. The sequence goes on along the minus strand of NZ_JANCLX010000012.1, from coordinate 122,262 downwards.
GCAGCCTGCAGAAGGTCGCGGTGTGGGCGGCGGTGGACCTTCAGGCGTCGCTGTTGTCCACGCTGCCGCTGGATGTCTACCGGGGTGAGGGGGCGGCGCGGCAGGCGTTGCCCGCCCCGGCCCTGCTCACGGACCCCTCGGGCGAGGGCTTCGGTGTCGAGGACTGGCTGTACCAGTACATGATGTCGATGCTGCTGCGGGGCAACGCCTACGGCACCGTGGCCGCCCGGGACCCGATGGGCCTGCCGACCCAGGTGGTGCTGTACCACCCGGACGAGGTGCAGGGCTGGCGCGACACCGATGACGGCCTGCCCCGCTGGCGGGTGTCCGGCAGGGAAGCGCCGTCCGCGCAGATGTGGCACCGGCGCGCATACTCGGTGCCCGGCCGTCTGCTGGGGCTGTCGCCGGTCGCACACCACGCGCTGACGATCGGGCTCGGGCTTGCGGCTACGCGGTTCGGGGTGCAGTGGTTCGAGGACGGGGCGCACCCGTCGGGGCTGCTGACGAACGAGGAAGCGCTCGATCAGAAGCAGGCGACGACCGCGAAGCAGCGGTTCATGGCCGCATTGCGCGGCACCCGGGAACCGGTGGTGCTGGGCAAGGGGTGGAAGTACCAGCAGATCCAGATCGCGCCGGATGAGTCGCAGTTCCTGGAGACGCAGCAGTACAGCTCGGCGGAGTGCGCGCGCATCTACGGGCCGGGCATGCCGGAGATCCTGGGCTACGCCACCGGCGGGTCGATGACCTACGCCAACGTCGAGCAGCGCTCTTTGGACCTGCTGACGTACACGCTCGATCCGTGGCTGACGCGCACCGAGCGGATGTTCACGGCGATGCTGCCCGAGGGCGTGTACGTGAAGTACAACCGTGCGGCGCTCGCGCGCACGGACCTGCTGACCCGCTACCGGGCGCACGCGATCGCACTGCGCAACCGGTGGACGGTGGTCAACGAGGTGCGCGACATCGAGGACATGGGCCACGTGCCGTGGGGCGCCGAGCCGAACGAGCTGGCCGGGTCCGAGCCGGACCTGAGCGAGAAGTGAAGGGGGCGCGAGATGGGCGTCAAGAGCGACCGGGCGAACGTGTCCGGGACCGTGCGTCGCGCGTTCCCGGTCCGGCTGGAGGTGCGTGCCAAGCCGGGCGCCTCCGGCACCTCCAGCGTGACCGGCTACGCCTCGGTCACCGAGGAGCCGTTCGAGATGTGGGACTGGTACGGGCCGTACACCGAAGTGATGCGCTCCGGCTCGTTCACCAAGACGCTGGCGGAGACGCCGCAGGTGCAGCTGCTGCTGAACCATGGCGGGCTGGCCATGGCCTACACCAAGGCCGGGACGCTGCGCCTGGCGGAGGACTCGACGGGTCTGCATATGGAGGCCGACGTCAACGCCAAGCGGTCGGATGTCCAGGACATGCTGGCTGCGCTCGAGGACGGCGACGTCGATGAGATGAGCTTCGCGTTCCGGGTGACGCGCCAGCAGTGGTCCCCGGACTACGACCAGCGGGACATCCTCGAGGTGGACCTGCACCGCGGCGATGTGAGCGTCGTCAACTTCGGGGCGAACCCGGCGACGTCGGTCAGCGCGGTGCGCGCGGCTGACTTCGACCGCCTGGCCGAGGCGGACGCACGGGTGCTGTACGAGCGCCTCAAGCGGCGTCTGGAGCCCGCCCCGGCGGCGGTCCGGCATCCGCTGTCCCTGTACGTGGCTCAGGCCGACGCACTGTCCCTGTAGCCGACCCCTCCGCCTGCCTTACCTGACGCGCCGGAGCCCACGCCGGAGCGGCACTTTGTGCTGCCACCACCTGGGCCACCACCCGGACGGCCAGCAGGCGCGACCCAACCCGACACCCAACGACAAGGAGCGAGTGATGCTCGCATTCCTGCGTAAGCAGATGCAGGACCTGCTCGAGCAGCGGGCCGCGCTGAAGACCGAACTCGACGGTGTGCTGTCCACCCCGACGACCGAGCAGCGTGACCTCACCGATTCTGAGCAGGCTACGTTCACCGCCAAGCGCGAGGAGATCCGCGCGAAGGACGGGGAGATCGAGAAGCTCCAGGCGCGCATCGGCGAGCTGGAGGAGGACGAGCAGCGGGAGCAGCGCGCTGCCGAGCTGCTGGCCCAGAACGGGCAGGCCGGCGAGCGGCGCGAGCGCGTGCAGGTCACGTCCGAGCCGGAGACCTACCGCAAGGGCGGGCAGACCTCGTACTTCCGCGACCTGTTCCGGGCGCAGACGAAGGGCGACAGCTCCGCCGCCGAACGTCTGACCCGCAACGACCGTGAGGTGGCGAGCCGCCTTCAGCGGATCGCCCGCGGCGCTGAGAAGGCGCTGGAGGGCATGGAGGCCCGTGCCCTGACCACGACCGACGGTGCGGGCGGGGAGTTCGTCCCGCCGCTGTGGATGGTCAACGACTACATCGCGCTCGCGCGCGGCGGCCGCGTGGTCGCCGACCAGGTCCGCCCGATGGCGCTTCCCCCGGGGACCGACTCCATCAGCCTGCCGCGTATCGCTTCCGGCACGGCGACCGCCGAGCAGACCACGCAGAACACCGCGGTGCAGGACACCGACGCGACCACCGGCTCGGTGACCGCGAACGTCACGACCATCGCGGGTAAGCAGGTCGTCTCTCAGCAGCTGCTGGACCAGTCCCCGATCAACATGGACCAGATCCTGCTGGCGGACCTGGCGGCGGACTACGCGGTCAAGGCGGATGTGTTCGTCATCAGCAACAACGCCACCAACAAGGTCGGTCTGCTCAGCGTCTCCGGCGCCAACGCGGTGACCTACACCGACGCGTCCCCGACCGTGGCCGAGCTGTACCCCAAGGGCGCGGATGCGGTCCAGCAGATCCACACCGGGCGGTTCCTGCCTGCGGATAAGCACTTCATGCACCCGCGCCGGTGGGCGTGGATGACCGCGGCCGTGGACACCGCCGGCCGCCCGCTGGTGGTGCCCGCGGCGAACCTGCCGCAGAACGTGATCGCGGCGATGGGCGAGGTGGCATCGGAAGGCTTCGTCGGCACGTGGCACGGCCTGCCGGTCTACGTGGACCCGAACATCCCGGCCAACCTCGGGGCAGGCACCAACGAGGACCGGATCATCACTCTGCGGTCCAGTGACGTCATCTTCTTCGAGGGCACCCCGCAGGCCGAGGCGTTCCGCGAGACGAAGGCGGACCAGCTGTCCGTGCTGCTGCGGTTCTACAACTACGCGGCCCTGCACGCCTCCCGGTACCCGAAGTCCATCAGCGTGATCGCCGGTACCGGCCTGGTCACCCCGACGTTCTGACCCGCCCGGGCGCCGGACGGCACGCCGCTGCCCGGCGCCCCGCTGGAGGTACCCATGAGTCAGAAGCAGACAGCTACGAACGTGCGCACCGGGGAGAGGACCGAATCCGAGGTGCCCACAGCGGACGAAGCGTATGTGTCCGCCCTGCTGCGCGAGCGGGAGGGCTACGCCACCTACGGCCGCGAAGACCGCGTCCAGGCGGTGGACGAGGAACTGAAGCGGCTCGGGGTGACCCGGGCCGACGCCCACAAGGGCACCGAACGGGCTGTGACCAAGCCTCGTGAGCGGCGTGGCACCAGCCGGTAAGGAGACCCCGCCATGGCTCTGCTGACCCTTAACGAGGCCAAGGCCCAGCTGAACATCACCACCGCCACGCACGACGCCGAGCTACAGGCATACGTCGAGGCGGTCACCGCGATGGTCGAGTGGTACGTCGGGCCGGTGGAACCCCGGACGGTCACCGAGACGGTCAACGGGCGGGGGCTCACCCTGGCACTCGCCCAGATCCCGGTGGTGTCGCTGACCTCGATCACCCCGCTCCTCCTGGGCGGCCTGGTCCTGGACGTGGCCGACCTGGTCCTGGACAACGAGAACGGGATCATCCGCCGCGTCACCGGTGATCCCTTCTGCGGCGGGCCGTGGGAAGCCGTCTACGCCGTGGGCCGGGGCACCATCCCGCCCACGCTCAACCTCGCCGGGCGCATGCTGGTACAGCACCTGTGGCAGACCCAGCAGGGCCCGGGCAGGCCGTCGCTGGGCGGTGACGACTTCGACGTCAACCAGCCGGTACCCGGCTTCGGGTACGCGGTGCCGAACCGCGTCCTCCAGCTGTTGCAGCCGTACCGTCTTCCACCGGGGGTGGCGTGACCCATGGCTACCTCGCGCGTGCCCGCGGCCATCGCCGCGCTGGTCGCTTTGCTCCGCGGCGCCGCAGGTCTGGACGGCGTGCAGGTCATCGACGGCCCGCCCACGGGCGGCATGGAGGAAGCCGACTACGTCGCCGTCGGATGGGACCCCGGTGGCGAGGCGGCCGTGGTGATGGCCCAGGAGTTCGCCGGCGCCGGCGCCCGGACACGCGACGAGGAGTTCACCATCACCTGCTGCGTGGACGCGTGGACCGGTGGCGATGACATCGCCTCGGTCCGGCATCGCGTATTCGAGCTGCTGGGCGCGGTCGAGGACGCACTGCGCGCCTCGGCTCCCAGCCCGGACGCGCCCTCCTTGGGCGGCACGGTGCTGTGGTCGCACTTGACCAGCGGCTCACTCACACAGGCCAACACGTCCCAGGGCGTGCGGGCGCTCATCACGTTCGCCGTCTCCTGCCGCGCCCGTATCTGATCAACCCCACCCCGAATCGAGGGAGTTTTGCCATGGCGCGTGTGCGCTTCATCGGGCCGGAGCCGGTGACGGTGCCGGAGCTCGGTGACCGGCTGATCGAGCCGGATCAGGTCGTCGAGGTACCGGACCACAGGTTCGAGGGCTACGTCTGCCAGCCCGGCACCTGGGAGGCCGTGGAGGAGCCGGGCTCGAAGTCGGCTCTGGCGAAGAAGACCGCGGCGGCCAAGGCGCCGCAGAAGGAGGAGGGCTGATCCATGGCGATCGGATCCGGTCTCGGCGCCCAGTTGGGCATCAGTGCCGAGAGCACGTACGGCACGTTCGTGGCCCCGAGCAAATTCCTGGAGTTCACGAAGGAGAGCCTGGTCCTGAAGAAGACCACGGCTCAGAGCTCGGGCATCGCGGCGGGGCGTCTGCTGGCGCTGTCCTCGCGGCGTGTGCTGACCCGCCGCGAGGTCTCCGGCAGCATCGATCTGGAGGTCACCAACAAGGGCATGGGGCTGCTGCTCCAGGCGCTGATGGGTACGTCGGTTACGCCGGTGCAGCAGGGCGTCACGGCCGCGTACCTCCAGACCCACACCCTGGCGGACACGGCGGGCAAGAGCCTGACAATCCAGAAGGGCGTGCCGCTGACCACGGGCACGGTGACGGACAAGAGCTTTCTGGGCTGCAAGGTCGTCTCGGCCGAGTTCAGTTGCGAGGTGGGCGGCATGCTCACCGCCAGCTTTGAGTTCGACGGGAAGGACTGCGACGAGGGGCAGACGCTGGCCACGGCCTCGTACTCGTCGATGAGCCCGTACCACTTCGGGCAGATGGCCGTGAAGACCGGCGCCTACGGCAGTGAGGCGGCGCTCGACGGGATCCGCAAGGTGTCGGTGAAGATCGAGCGGCCGCAGCACACGGAGCGGTTCTACGCCGGTCAGTCGGGGCTGAAGAAGGAGCCGATCTCCAACGACCAGGTGAAGATCACCGGCACGCTGGAGACGGACTACGTGGGCACCGCCCTCGATGACCTGCACACCTCGGACGCTGCGACGTCGCTGGTGTGGCAGTTCGTCGGACCGAACATCGCGAGCACGTATGACGAGACGTTCCGGATCTCGCTGCCCGCGATCCGGCTGGACGAGGGCCCGCCAGTCGTGGACGGCTTCGACGTGGTCAAGCCGTCGTTCCAGTTCACGGGCCTGTACGACGGCACGAACCTGTCGAAGATCGAATACATCAGCACCGACGTCACCCTGTGAGGTGTTCCCGTGCGTGATGTGCGGATCACCGGCACTGGGCAGTTGCTTAACCTCTCCCGCGATCTGCGCCGGGCGGGCGGGGCCCGGTTGCAGCGGAACTTTGCCCGCAGGATCCGGCGGGCGGCGGAGCCGTTGCGCGATGACCTCCAGACCGCGGTCCGCAGCCTGCCGGTGCGCGGGCAGGGCGCGGCCAAGCGCGGCGGTCCCTCGCCGACGTCGCGGCCGCTGCGGGCCACGATCGCCGCGGCGGTCCGGATCAGCGTCCGCGCCACCGGTAACCCCGGTGCCCGGATCTGGATCGACCGGGCTGCCCTGCCGCCGGACATGCGGAACATGCCCAACAAGTTGGACGAGGGCCGCTGGCGGCACCCGGTCTACGGCAACAAGCGCCGCTGGGCCACCCAGTACGCCTCGCCGTGGTGGGACGTGACGATCCGCCGCCACGCCTCCCGTATGGCCGCCGAGGTCGAGCGGGTCCTTGATGACGTCCAGCGTGACCTGAGCTGAAACGAGAACCCACTGTGATCATCGTTTACGTACCCGAGGACGGCGAAGAGCGCCGCTGGGATCTGAAGACCGCCCGCATCACAGCAGTCGAGGCCGAGGCGGTGGAGCGGGCGACCGGCCTGGAGTGGGAGCAGGCCAAGGCCAAGGTTCTCAACGGCTCCATGCTGGCCACGCGGGCTGTGGCCTGGGTGCTGTTGAAGCGCGACCAGCCGACCTTGCGCTACGTCCAGTTCGTGCCCGCGGCGAACGAGCTGGGCTACGACCTGGACGCGGAGGAGATGGCCGCGATCCGCGAGGGCATCGAGAACAACCCGGACCTGGACGAGGACGAGCGGGCGGCCGCTCTGGCCCAGCTGGACGCCGCGTCCACCGCCACCGACGAGCAGCCCGCCGACGGAGCGGATGCGGACCCGGAGACGGTCCCAAAAGACCCGGCCGTCGCAGCATCGCCCGTCGCCGTCTGAGCTACGAGCCGCTGCTCGCGCACCTGTTGCACATCCGCCCGTGGGAGATCGAGCTGCTGACCATCGAGCAGTTTGAGCGGGCTATCGCCTGGATCGACGACCACAACCGGCAGCAGGAGGTGAGCGATGGCTGATCGGCGGATGCGGTTCACCCTCGACGGCAACGACCGGCTGTCCCGGGTTCTGAACCAGGCCGGGGACTCGGCAGACCGGCTGGGCCAGCGGCTGCTGAAACTCGGGGCGATCGGCGGTGCCGCACCGATGGGCGCTGCGGTGCTGGCCGGTACGGGGGCCATGGTCGCGGCGTTCGCCTCGGCGGGGGCTGCGGCCGGCGCGTTCGGCGCGGCCGTCAAGCCGCAGCTGGCCGACGTGACCGAGGCGTCCGAGCTATACACCAAGGCTCAGGAAGCGGCGGCCGAGGGCGGGCAGAAGGCGGCCGACGCGCAGAAGGCGTACAAGGACGCGCTGGCCAAGATGCCGCCTGCGACGCGGGATACGGCGAAGGCGTTCATCGGGCTGAAAAGCGATTTCGGAAAGTGGTCCGACAGCCTCAGCAGCACCACCATGCCGATCTTCACCAAGGGCCTCGGTGTGCTGCGGAACATGCTCCCCAGCTTGACGCCGCTGGTGAAGACAGCGGCGGCGGGGCTGGGCGGGTTCGTCGACCGGATCGACCAGGCGGTCAAGGGCGGCGCGTTCGACCGGCTGGTTCAGCGGCTGGACGGCGCGGCGAAGACGACGTTCCCCGCGTTCCTGAATTCCGCGAAGGACATCGCTGTTGGCATCGGCGGGATCGTGAACGCCTTCCTTCCCGCCTCGGGAAAGATGTCCACCTCCATCGAGGACCTGACGGAGAAGTTCGCCCGCTGGGGTCAAGGGCTCGGGCAGAGCGAGGGCTTCCAGAAGTTCCTGGACATGGCGGGCAACGGAGCCGGAGCACTGGGCAACCTGGGGGCGGCGGCGGGGAACCTGCTGGTGGCGCTCGGCCCGCTCCTGGGGACGACCGCGACGTTGGCGAACGCGTTTGCCAGGGTGATTGCGGCGCTGCCGCCGGAGACGCTCCAGTTCCTGGCTACCAGCCTGATTGCGATCCGGCTGGCCACGATGGGCTGGGCTGCTGCCCAGATGGTGCTGAACGGGGCGTTGACCGCGAACCCGGTGGGGGCGGTGGTCGCAGGGGTGGTGCTGCTGGGTGCGGCGTTCATCACCGCGTGGAAGAAGAGCCAGCGGTTCCGGGAGATCGTGACCGAGGTGTTCGCCGGGCTGGGCGTACCGGTGCTCCAGTTCGCGAAGATCGCGTTGCAGGGGCTACAGCTCGTGGTCGGCGGCATTCTGACCTTCGTCTCCTCCGTCACCGGTATTGGTGCCAAGGCGTTCGGCTGGGTGCCAGGGGTCGGCAAGTACTTCAAGAAGGGCGCGGCCGCGGTCGAGCAGTTCCGCAAGGACACCGACGCCTCGTTCGACAAGGCCATCGGCAAGGTCGACGGGTGGAAGCGCTCGCTGGACAACATGCCGAAGAAGGTCCGGCTGCAGGGCGACATCTCGGATCTGAAGGACAAGATCTCTGAGGCGCGGAACAAGCTCGACGACAAGAACCTGAGCAAGGAACGCAAGGCCAAGCTGGGCGCCGACATCCGCGAGTGGACCAAGAAACTGCACGACGCGCAGCGCAGGCTGGACGAACTCGACGGGAAGAAGGCCACCCCGAAGATCGGGGCCAGCCCCTTCGATCTGTTCAGCGCGGTCAAGCGGTCCGCCGCCGCCCTGAACGGAATCAAGGGCCGAAAGCCCACGATCAGCGCGGAACCGTCCGGCCTGTTCGGCGCGGTGAAGCGGTCGATCTCCTCGCTCAACACGGTGAAGGGCCGGCGCCCTGCTTTGAGTGCGGACCCCAGCGGGGTGTATGCCGGGGTATCCCGGGCCCGCTCCTGGATCGCCTCTGTCACTGGCAAGACGGTTCCGATCAATGTCGTCACCGTAGGACTGGGTGCGGCCCGGGCGGCGATCGCGGCGCTCGGCGGGCCCGGGTTCGCGCGCGGGGGCCTGGTCCGCGGCTACGCCTCCGGCGGCCCGGTCCAGGGATTCCCCGGAGGCGGGGCAGTCCGCGGGCCGGGCAGCGGCACCTCGGACTCCATCCTGGCGATGGTCTCCAACGGCGAGTTCGTCATGCGGGCGAAGGCCGTGGCCCGGTACGGGGTGCGGTTCATGCAGGCCCTCAACGAGGGGCGCCTGCACCTGAGCGGCGCCCGCGCGGCCGCGACCAGTTCGGCCGCCGGATCCGCAGCCAGCAGGACCGGCGACGTGCGCGCCGCGGGCGTGGACATGGTGCGCGGCCTGATCACGGGCATGGCCTCCCAGGCCGGGGCGCTGCGGGCCGCGGCTGGGCGGACCGCGGGCGCTGCGCTGCTGGGTGTGCGGGCCGAGTTGGAGATCGCCTCGCCCTCGAGGAAGATGCAGAAGCTCGGCCGGGACGCCGGGGCGGGCATGATCAAGGGGCTGACCGGTACCAGGTCCCAGATCGCCTCCACGGCGAAGAGGCTCGCCGGAGACATCTGGGATGCGTTCTCCGGCCGTAAGGACAACCGGCTGGTCGGCCAGCTGAACCGGACCACCAAGCGGCTGCAATCGCTGGCCTCGCAGCGGGACGCTCTGGCGAAGCGGATCGCGGATGCAAGGAAGTTCGCCAGCGAGACAGCGTCCACGGCGAAGAGCAGCGCGCAGCTGTCGAATCTCGGGATCGACGAGGGACAGGTGACCGCGGGCAGCATCAAGGCCGGACTCGCCAGCAAGCTCGCACAGATCAAGCAGTTCACCCGGTATGTGGACATGCTCGGCAAGCGGGGCCTGCACAAGACGGTGCTGCGGCAGATCCTCAACATGGGCCCCGAGGCCGGGTACGCCTACGCCTCCGCACTGGCCGGGGCGGACAAGGGGACCCTGGGGACGATCAACTCCCTGCAACAGCGGATCAACACCGGGTCGGACAACCTCGGCCGCCTGGGTGCGGACCGGCTGTACGACTCGGGGAAGAACGCCGGGAAAGGCTTCCTCAAGGGCTTGGAGGGTCAGCAGAAGAACATTGAGAAGCTGATGCTCAAGATCGCCAAGGGGATGCAGAAGTCGATCCGCCGGGCGCTGGGCATCAAGAGCCCCAGTACGGTCATGGCGGAGATCGGCCGGTACTCCACCGAGGGCCTGGCCCGCGGCCTGCTGGAGCGTGTGCCGGTGCTGGAGTCGGCCATGGGCAGCGTGGCGGGCACGGTCTCCGCCGTCCGGCCTGTGGTCGGCAAGCCCGCCGCAGCGCCCTCGGCGAGGGGCTCGGCGCGGCCGAGCGAGGTGCACATTCATGTCGATGTGACCGGCGCCCTGGACCCGCACGCCACCGCGAGGGCGATCCGCAAAGAGCTGCTGAAGTTCAAGCGGGATCTGGGCGGGATGAATCTGGGGGTGAGCCTGTGATCCGCATCGCGGTAGAGGCCGCGTTCGGCTACGCGCCGACCGCGGCCGCGGTCACCTGGACGGACATCACCGGCTGGGTCAACCTCGGCGAGGGGGTGAAGATCGACCGGGGGGCGTCCGATGAGCTGTCCGAGACCCAGCCCGCCACCGCGACCCTGGTCCTGGACAACTCCGACGGTCGCTTCACCTCGGGCAACGCCGCCTCGCCGTACTACCCGAATGTGCGGCGCAACTGCCCGATCCGCGTCCAGGTCGTCAGCACGGCGAAGAACCTGGTGCGGCACCCCAGTTTCCAGGACGAGACGGGGGACCAGGATTCCGGCGGCTGGGACTACGGCAGCCCCGGGCCGCTGTCGTCGTTCAACGACGACACCCGTTCCCACTCCGGCACCTGGTCCCGCCTGGTCAACTGGGACGACTCCGGGACCGGCGGCCTGTACGGGCAGACGCTGTACGGGCTGAACATCGGCGTGACCCACACCGCCAGCGCGTGGGTGTGGGTGGCGGCCGGTGACCCGCCGGTGCGGCTGGTCATCGACGGCACCACCGCAGGCGCCCCCTCGACCACGACGGGAGCGTGGCAACAGATCACCGTCACCTGGACCACGACGGCCGCCGTGCACCGGCTGGACGTCACCACCTCCCTCACCTCCCCCGCGGCGGGAGATCAGGCGTGGGTCGATGACGTCCAGGTCGAGGAAGGCGCGGTGCCAACAGGGCTGGACGGCGACGGCGCGCGGCTGCATCCGCGGTTCCGGGGCATGGTGAATCAGTGGCCGATCTCCTGGAACGGGCTGCTGTCCAAGGTCACCATCACCGCCACGGACCTGTTCAAATGGCTGGCCCGGCTGCCGCAGTTGCAGCCGCTGCTGGTCGAGGAGGTGCTGCGGCTCGGGCCTTCGGCGTACTACCCGATGTCGGAGCCGGCCGACTCCACCACGGCCGGGGACATCTCCGGCCTGGGCGCAGGATCCATGCGGCAGATCCAGGGCGGTACCGGCGGCACCGTCACCTTCGGTGAGACGGCCGGCCCGCCGGCCACCGGTCAGAGCGCGGCGCAGTTGACCCCGGTGTCGGCGACGTCGGGGCGGTATCTGCGCGGCGACCTCGGCCCGCAGACCGAGGCAAGTGGCACCCCGCTGTTCTTGGAGGCGTGGTTTAACACCACGACCCGCGGCCGCCTCATCTGCGCGGCCGCGTCCAGCGACGGCCAGTACCAGCTGCATTTCCTTCTCGACGGCAGCACCGGTGCGCTGGGCATCGAGTACACCAGCTCCGGCCTGCCCCGGACCGCGGTATCGGTGGCCACCGGTGCGCTGGACGACGGGGCGTGGCATCACCTGCTGTACGACCAGGGGGCGGGCAGGGTCTACCTCGACGGATCCACCTCCGGCTACACCGTGTTCGTCGACAGCATGCTGCAACTGCGGACCCTGTGGGTGGGCGGCTATGGCGCCAATCGCATCTGGTCCGGTGCACTGGCCCATGTCGCTGTGCACCTGCCCCTGGATCCGTTCGCGCTGACCGATTATCTCGACCACTACGCGGCCGGTGCGGCCGGGTTCGCGGGTGAAGACGCCGGGGGGCGCGTGGAGCGCCTGGCCGGGTACGCGGGCATCAGCTCTGTCACCGTCTCTGGCACCTTCGATGAGATGGCTTCCCAGGGGGAGGGCGGCAAGTCCGCGCTGGAGATGATGCGGGAGGTTGAGGCCACCGAGTCCGGGCGGCTGCTGTCCGACCGGGACGCCGCGGCGCTGGTGTTCCAGGGCCGGGACCTGCGCTACAACCCGGCGCCCGCAGTGACCCTGGCCTACGCCGATCTCGAGACGGACGGCGTGGAGTTCGCCGACGATGATCAGAAGCTGGTCAACTACGCCACCGGCAGCCGGCCGGGCGGCGCGACGCAGACCATCACCGGCCCCGCGTCCATCGCCGCCTTCGGCCGGTACGAGCAGAACGTCACCGTGTTGAAGAACGACGACGACCGCGTGCTGTCCGCGCTGCGGTGGATGGTGCACCGCTACGCCAACCCCCTGCCCGAGCTGCGGCAGATCGCCGTCCAGGCATACAGCCTGCCCCTGGCCACGTATCGGGCGCTGCTGGACGCGGACGTCTCCACCGCGCTCACCATCACCGGCCTGCCCGCCGAGGCCCCGACCAGCGAGACCACGGCGTTCTTCGAGGGCTACTCCGAGACCCTCAGCCTTGCCGGGCACCAGCTCGACATCCACACCAGCGCCGCCGACACCGACACCGTGTGGATCCTCGGCGACCCCACCTACTCGGCGCTGGGCCTGACCACCCGCCTGGCCTACTGAAAGGGGGTGCTCGCGTGGGCGCGATCGTCCGCAGCGAGACCTACTACCGCCGCCCCTCCACCTGCACGCAAGCGAAATGGGACGCGGCCACGTGGCCCGAGCGGGCCCTGATCTGTCTCGAGTACGTCCTGCGCATGCGCATCCCCCGCCCCGAGGGCGACAACGGGCTGAGCGCGTGGGCGCGGATCGACTCCGGCCGCTGGCTCGCCGAATGCCCCACCTGCGGCTCGGCGCAGATCGTTACCCCCACCGACCCGCGCATGACCTGCTGCCGGGACTTCACCGGGTGGACGACCCTGCTCATGCCGGCCGACCCGGACGCGGTCGAGGCGCCGCTGGCGGGCCTGCCCACCCGCGAACAGTTCTGGTGGGCCGACGACGATCCTGCGAATCCCGCGAACCAGCAGCCCACCGCCCCGGGCCCGACCGATCCCGGAGGTGAGCTGTGACCTTCGCGCCCCGCACATGGAACGCCGGTGAGACCGTCACCGACACCATGCTGAACACCGAGGTCCGTGACCAGTTCAACGAGATGTTCGCGGCCTGGACCTCGTACACCCCGGCCTGGACGGCGGCCACCACCAACCCGGTCCTGGGCAACGGCACGCTGGCCGGCCGGTATCTCAAGGTCGGCCGCACCTGTACAGCGCACATCAACCTGATCACCGGCTCGACCACTACCTACGGGGCCGGGAACTACGCGTGGGCACTGCCGTTCGCCGCGGCCAACGCCGGGTGCTCCTACGTCGGGCATGCCCACCTGCTGGCCGGTACCCGCTGGATGGGGCAGACGGTCATCAGCCCGGCCGCGACCACCGCATCACCGTTCTTCCCCACCAACTCGACCACCACCACGGCATCGTTCCTTCAGCCCACCGTGCCGGTCACCCTCGCCTCCGGCCACCAGCTGCGCATGACGTTCACCTACGAGACCGCCAGCTGACCCGAGAGCAACCGCCGCCCCGCGCCGCCCGGCCGGGGCGTTTCGCATGCCTGGAGGATCCATGAGACTCATTCACCGCTCCCAGTGGGGAGCACCGGCCACCTCGGCGGCCACCTACATCGCCTCGACCCGAGGGGTGAAGGTGCACTACCTCGGCGAGCGGTACACCAGCCGCTCGCACGACCGGTGTGACGACTACGTGCGGGACATCCGCGCCGCGCACCTGGCGAACAAGAAGGAGAACTACTCCGACATCGCGTACTCGATGCTGGTGTGCGAGCACGGGTACGTCTACGAGGGCCGAGGCGCCCACAAGCGCACCGGCGCCAACGGCAACTACGCCCTCAACAGCAACCACTACGCCGTCTGCGCGCTGCTCGGCAGCGAGGGCATGACCAAGCCCACCGACGCGATGCTGAGCGGGATCCGGGACGCCATCGAGTACCTGCGCACGCATGGCGATGCGGGGGACGAGATCCGGGGCCACCGCGACGGATACGCGACGGCTTGCCCTGGCGGACCGCTGTACGCCTGGGTGAAGAAGGGCGCGCCCCGACCCGGCGGCCAGGACCGCGACACGGATCCGCCCCCGGCCGGGAGCGGCACCAGGTACCAGCCGCCCGCGTTCCCCGCCGGCCTGCGGCCGAACTCAAAGTCGCCGTCCGCCCGCGGTCTCCAGAAGGTCATGAAGAAGCTCGGGTTCCTCGCCGCCTCGGTGCCCTACGCCGACAACTACGGGCCCCAGACACAGGAGGCCGTGGCCCGCTTCCACAACAAGTACACCCAGTTCCGGGCGCCCGGGCTCAAGCACGACACCGCGATCGGCCCGCGCGGCTGGGCGTTCGCCCACACCAAGGCATACGGAGGAAAGTGATCATGCTGACTCGCGGCTTCTGGAAGGCCACCGTCGAACGGGTCGTCAGGACGTTCGCACAGGCCGAGCTCGCTCTCCTCAGCGGGGACGGCCTCGGCATCCTCGACGTCGACTGGGGCCAGGCGCTGTCCGTCGGCGGACTGGCGGCGGTCCTGGCGCTGCTGACCGCTGTGGCATCGTCCGGCGGGACGGAGGGCCCGGGGCTCACTGAGACCGTGCGGCGCCGCCTGTGACACCCCAGGACCCGGGCGTGTTCATCAGCTCGGCACAGATGTACCAGGAGATGAGGTCACTGCACGATGCCGTCACCAGAGTGGATTCCAAACTCGAGGCATTGACGGGACAGACCGCGCAGCTTTCCGATCACGAGAACAGGATCCGCTTGCTGGAGCGTGGCCGCTGGCCACTGCCCACTATCGCCGTGCTGGCTGGTGTGGCTGGTGCCGCGACCGGCCTGATAGCCCTCTTCCAGCATTGACGAACGTGCCCCCTCTGGCCTCCGGGCCGGAGGGGGCTCTTCGTCGCGCGCAGCCCTCGCCGCTTCCTTGGTGTTACCGGTCGTGTCCGGTTGGGTGCCAAACGGCCCTGGTGCCCTTACGCGGAGAAAGCCCCCTGAATTGGGGGGAAGCCAACATGTGGTGCTGAGGAGTCGCATAGCTGCGCGTGCCCTACACCCCGAGGCCAGGGCGCGACGGGAAGAGCACGGACGGGTGGACGCGCGCTGCGTTTGTAACGAATGGGCAAAACGCGAGGACTCATGCGTCGGTGCCCCGTCCCTCATATCACAGGAACCCGGCTTGGCTTCACGTGACTGTAAGCCCCGGCTCAACATCCGACAGCACAGCGAGAGGAAACTCCCGTGTCCATTCGCGTACTCCGACGAGCAGGAGTCGCCCTGGCGGCCATCGTTGCCATCACGGTGCCGTTCACAGCAGGCGCCGCCGAGCCGAAAGGCGCGTCCCATTCTGCCACCGCGACCGAACAGCAGCGGGACGGCAACAGGCCCATTGACACCGTCATGTCCGGCAAAAGCTCCGCTTCCCATGCCTCCACGACCGAGTACCACCGGCCCCGGCCCAGGTGGGAATACCACCTCAAACCCATGTGTAGGGAATTCGCGGCAGATATCCGCAAGGGTGCGAACTACTGGGGCGGAGGCGTCGAGACAAAGTCCAGCGGCACTTCCGTGGACTGCATACCCGCTTACGTCAGCTGCGGTGGGCGCCAGGCGGCATACGGTTGCAACTCAGGCGGGAAACAGATCATGCTCTGCACGAAGCCGCGGTGCCCCGGGGACTTCGCCCTGCTCGCCGCCCACGAGTTCGGCCACAACTGGTACGGCCACTCGGGCAAGGGCGAAGGTGACTGGAGCAGCCCCGCAGCGGTGATGCGTACCGGGAACAAGTAGTCCTCACCAGACGCAGTGGGGCCGACTGCCTGGGCAGGCGGCCCCACTGTGGCGCGTATCTGGCCATGGTCACGGTTGTGGGGCCGTCACCATGCCGGGCGTGCCGTCAAGGATGGCGATGCGAACTGGAATCGTGTGGCGGCTACCCGGACTCGGAGGTCACGGTCGTGCTCGCCCGCTGACGCCCTACAGTCTCACCCTCTCGTCTAGCCTCCGGGCTGGGCGAGGGGGCATTCGTCATGTCTGCACAGCGCGACGGCCCCCACCGAAGTGGGGGCCGATCAGCCGTACCCCCGGAGCCGACCGCGGGTACCGTTCTGAGTGTCTACGTCAGAACGGAGCTCAGTATGCCCGAAATCTTTGACGTGCCGGAGAGCGCACAGACGAATGGCCAGAGGCTCGCCCGTCTGCGGATGCGCCGCCGATGGGATCAGCGCAGGCTGGCGCAGGAGAGTGGCTACTCTCTCTCGTCCGTGAAGAAGTTCGAGCAGGGGAAGCGGTCGTTGGACCGGGCCGACGTGATCCTCACGTTCGTCAAGGCGCTCGACTGCCACCCCACCGAGATCACTGGTCAGCCGTACACGCCGACTGACTCGGACCTCGACGGTCAGGCCGCGGTCGCTGCCGTCGCTGCGGTGCGGCGTGCACTCCTACGTCACGGCCGCCCTGCTCGGCCTTCTGATCAAGAGGCCGCCGAGGTAGACCTTCCCGAGCTCCGCGCGCGGGTCTCTGAAGCGAATCGGTACCGGCAGACTGCCGCGCTCGCGAAGAGCGGGAACCTGCTGCCGGCGCTGCTACGTGACCTGCAAGTCGCCGTCGACGTCTCCACAGGAGACGAACGCCGGGCGGCATACGACCTGTTGGCGTCCGGCTATGAGTGCGCCATGCAGTACCTGTACAAGCTCGGCCGCAGCTCGGATGCGACCCTCGCCACCGAACGGGTTGTGTGGTCCGCGGAGCAGACGGACGACCCGCTGCGCGCGCTGTCTGCCCGCTGGTATGACGCTGGCGAGTTCCTGAGTATCGGCGAGCATGACGAGGCTGGCGCCATCATCGATGAAGCCCTCACCAAGCTGGGGCGCATCGGCAGCGAGCAGCCGGAAAAGGTCTCCCTCACCGGGGCCTTCCACCTCAAGGCGAGTCTGAACTATGCACGGGCCACGGCGGGGAAGGCGGCCGAGGCCGAGTTGCAGAAGGCGGAGCGGCTGGCTGCTCAACTGCCCGGGGACCGCAACGACTACCAGTTGCAGTTCGGCCCGACCAATGTCGCCATCTGGTCCGTCTCGCTGCCTGTGGAGATGGGGAAGGGCCGGGATGCGGTGCGCCGCGCGGAGCACATGGCGGGCAAGTTCCCGGCCAAGTACGCGCAGGAGCGGCGCTCGCACCACTACATCGACGTGGGCCGGGCGCGCTACTACAACGGGCAGCACGACCATGCCCTGGACTCGTTCCTCGAGGCCGAGCGGCTGGCGCCGCAGGCGACGCGGATGCACGCGGGGGTTCGCGAGACCACCAGCACCATGCTGAACACGAATCGCAGTCGAGCGCTACTGGAGTTCGGCATGCGCCTCGGCGTGGTCTGATCGAGGTAGGGACACAGTTTGTGTCCCTACCTCTGTTACGGCGCCCTTACGGTCAGTCATCACTTGATAGTCGATGACACCCGGGGGCCACCGTGCCGACGAATACCCAAGCCCTGCTGTGGGCACCGCCGCCCGCGGTGGACGTAGAGCCGTTACCTGTGGGGAAGTGGTGGGACGCCGTCCGCGTCACGTCGCCCGTCGGCGAGCGCGCCCTTGAACTCCTCGGCGACGACACCGGCGCCGTCATCCAGGACAGCTACGGCACCCTCTACTGGCTCATCACCATCGGCTCGGCTGCCAGCTGGCACCTCCGCGGGACCCGCGTCCTGTGCGAACTGGCCGACGAAGCCACATACCTGGGCGTGCCGCCAGTCGACTGGACCGAGCCCACGCGCAGGGGCCACACCCACTGGCGCGTACCCCTCGGCCCCGACCGGTACCTGACCGACACCCGCGCGCTGTGGCAGGCACTCGCGGCCGCGGACCACGCCGAGCTCGGACCCCGCGTCGAAGGACGCCAGCTCTGCGTCCGCTGCCAACTCCCCACCGACGAACCGGTCCTCGTCGGGGAGGAGGGCGGCAGCCTCGGCAGTGCCGTCTACGTCTGCCCCCGGCACGCCCCCGAGTACCGGCGGCACGACCCGCTGGCACTGATGGTCGCGCTGCGCCGCGGCCCGGACGCCTGATGGGCGGCCAGCAGACCCCCGTCCTGCCCGCGGCCGAGGAAGAGTGGCGGGCAGCGATCGAGCACGCCGCGGCCTGCCTCGCCTGCCGCACCCCAGGCACCGTATGCGAGACCGGCGAGACCCTGCTCGCCGCCTACAACGCGGCCACCCGCCGGGCCCGCGAGGCCACCCCCTAGACCGGGTGGGCCGCTGGGTGGTCCGGGCTTCCCCCGTACCGGACAGATGTCCCCAGCGGTCCACCCTCCAGACCCCCGCCCCGGTCGCTCGCTGATGGTGAGGACGGTCGGCCGGGGCGGGCCGCAAGACGGCGCGGGGACCGACTCCCCGCAGCACTGCGAAGGGACACACACCATGGCCGGACCGTCGTTCGACTTCGTGAGCACAGCGTTCTGCCGCGACAAGAAGGTGGGCAACTGCCCGCAGGTCGCGCTCAACGTTCCCGGCGTCGTCGCGCTCCGGGACAGTGAGCGGCCCGGGGAGGTCGTTACCATGACGACCGATGCCTGGCGGCAGCTGACCGACGCCGTGAAGGCTGGCGAGTACGACCTGAGCGCCTGAGAGCAGGACCCCGTGAAGTGTCCCCGCTGTTCCGATGAGTGCCCTACGGACCCTGAGAGCGGAGTGCCGTGGTGTCCTCGGTGCGGGGCACACTTCGGGCTCGCGCCGCCGAAGTGCCGGGGGTTGTGGTCGCGCCGCAACGCGGCCACCCGTACCCCAGTTCGGCGACGGGAGCACTGAGCGGAAGTCGGCCCCGCCCGCATGTCACTCCGGTGACGCGCGGGCGGGGCTTTCGTGTGATTGAGGACACATCCCCCCTGGGTGAAGGGGAGTTCAGCCCGCCCCTCCCCGGCGCCCCGCCAACCTAGATCGTTTTCCTTCCGGGCCAGCAGCGGGCCAGCTAGCGATCTCCACGGGCCTCCGGAATGGCAGAAACCCAGGACGGATGGTCTCCGACCTGGGCTCTAACGGTGGGTCATCAGGGGCTCGAACCCTGAACCAATGGATTAAAAGTCCACTGCTCTGCCAATTGAGCTAATGACCCGCACCCCCGCAGCATAGCCCGGACGGGGGCCAAGACCCGAGCCAATACCCTCCAGGAGCGAAAGGCCGTGCAACAGCGCGGTGTTGCACGGCCCCGAGCCGCTCCGGGCGGACGCCCGGGTCAGCCGTTCCGATCAGCCGTTGCGCTTCCAGCGCGGCTTGTCGGCACGGCGGTCGGAGGAGCGGTCGTGCGAGCGGTCGAAGGACCGGCCGCCGGTGCCGCCACGGTGGTCGTCACGGCGGGCCGGACGCTCGTCGCGGCGGTCCCGGTTGAACGGACGGTCCCCGCCGCGGTGGGCGTGGTCACGGCGCTCGAACGGACGGCCCGGACGGTCCTCACGACGGTCGTCGCGGCGGTTGAAGCCGCCACGGTCGTCACGGCGCTCGAAGGAACGGCCACCACGGTCATCGCGGCGGTTGAAGCCACCGCGGTCGTCACGGCGCTCGAAGGAACGGCCACCACGGTCATCGCGGCGGTTGAAGCCGCCACGGTCGTCACGGCGCTCGAAGGAACGGCCACCACGGTCGTCACGACGGTCCCGGCCGAAGCCACGGTCGCCGCGCTCGCCACGGTCGTCACGGCGGTTGAAGCCACCGCGGTCGTCGCGCCGGTTGAAGCCGCCACGGTCGCCCCGGTCACCACGGTCACCGCGGTCGTCACGGCGGTCGCGGCCGAAGCCACGGTCGTCGCGGCGGTCACGGCGGTCGAAGTTGCCCCGCTCGTCACGGCGGTCGTACGACGGACGGCGCGGCGCGTCGTCGGCACCGGCCGACTCGGCGGCGGGAGCCGTCGCGGGCTCGTCCGTGCGCTGCGCGGGAACGGTCGCGACGGCCTCGGCCGCCTCTCCGGACGCCTGGGCCGTGCCCGCCGCGTCGGCCGCCGGGGCCGCCTCGGTGGTGGTCACGGTCTCGCCGCGCTCACGCGCCGCGCGCACCGTCAGGCGGTCGGCCTCCTCGCGCAGCTCGGTGGCGCGCCGCTGGACCCGCTCGAGCTGCCGGGCGAGGTCCTGGACCTCACGCTCGGCCTGCTTGGCGGAGTTGGCGGCCGCCTCGGCCTGGACCTCGGTGAGCGAGCGGGCGCCGGTGATCTGGGCCACGTCCTCGTCGAACGCGCCCGCCCCGCCCACGATGTGGCGGGAGGCGTCCACGCCCGCGTCCTCCATGAGCCGGAAGATCTGGCGGCGCTGGTGCGGCAGGGCGAGCGAGACGACGGTGCCGCTCTGGCCCGCGCGGGCGGTACGGCCCGAGCGGTGCAGGTAGTCCTTGTGGTCACCGGCCGGGTCCACGTTGAGCACCAGGTCGATGCCGTCCACGTGGATGCCGCGCGCGGCGACGTCCGTCGCGACGAGCACGTTGACGTACCCGTCCTTGAAGTCGGCCAGGGTGCGGGTGCGGGCGCCCTGGGTCATACCGCCGTGCAGCGCGTCGGCCCGTACGCCCGCGTCGCAGAGCTGCTCGGCGACGCGGTCGGCGCCCAGCTGGGTCCGGACGAAGATGATGGTGCGGCCCTTGCGGGCGGCGATGGCGGCGGTGACCGGAGCCTTGTCCTTCGGCTTCACCACCAGCACGTGGTGGGTCATGGTCGAGACGGCGCCCGCGGACGGGTCGACCTCGTGGGTGACCGGGTTCACCAGGTAGCGCTTGACCAGCGTGTCGATCTCGTTCTCCAGCGTCGCGGAGAACAGCAGCCGCTGGCCGCCCTTGGGCACCAGGTCGAGGATCTCGGTGACCTCGGGCAGGAAGCCCATGTCGGCCATCTGGTCGGCCTCGTCGAGGACCGCGACCTGGACCTTGTCCAGGGAGGCGGCGCCGCGGTCGATGATGTCGCGCAGCCGGCCCGGAGTGGCGACGAGGATGTCGACACCGCGCTCCAGGGCGCTGATCTGATTGCCCATCGAGGTGCCACCGCAGACGACCTTGAGCCGGAGGCCCAGGACGTCGCCGTACGGCTGGAGCGCGTCGCTCACCTGCATCGCGAGCTCACGGGTCGGGGTGAGGATCAGACCGCGCGGACGCTTCTTCTCGGTGTGGCCGCCGGACAGCGTGGTCAGCAGCGGGAGGCCGAAGGAGAGGGTCTTGCCGGAGCCGGTGCGGCCACGGCCGAGGATGTCCTTCCCGGACAGGGCGTCGGGGATGGTCGCGGCCTGGATCGGGAAGGGCGTGGTCACGCCGTTCTGCGCCAGCTTGCGGACGATCTGCTCGGAGAGCCCGAGGTCCGCGAAGGTGATCTCGGGGGTCTTCTCGTCCTGCGGCTGGTCCTGCTGCTCCGGCTGAGCCTGCTCGGGCTGCTCGGGCTGCTCGTCGTGAGCGGGCATGACGGCGTGATCAGTGGAAACGGACATGCGAAATGCGAAACCTTCCGGAGTCTCGGCACGCGCCCAAACTCCGTGTGAGTCGCAAACAACCGCCTCAATGCGGTCAGCCACAGGATGGGAAGGAACGCGCCTCGCGGCGCACTTCAATGAGGCGCCGGGCAAATGGGATCAAACGATCTACCACCATACGCACTCCCACCCCTCAAGAGCAAATCAGCTCCCATTGTGATCCACTCGCCCGCCACCTCGGCCGATGTGTGCTCCGCGCGCGCCCAGCACGCGCTCCAGCGGGCCTCCGGCGCCGCTCCAGCGCCGCTGGAGATTTCCATCACCCCGCCGGGGCGTCCGTGGAGGCCGGCGGGGAGGTGGGCTCGGGCGGGGTGGGCTTGGGCTCGGAAGCGGTCGGCGGTGCGGTGGTGGGGTGCGGCTCCGGGGCCGGATCGGTGGGCGCGTCACCGCCCGGCTGGGGCGGCGGGGACGGCTCGGGGTGGTCCTGGGGCGAGCCGTGGTTCTTCTTCCCGGACGACGGCGTGGACGACTCCTCCGGGTCCGGCGCGTCATCCGGCGACTTCCCGCGCTTCTCGCCCTTCTTCCGCTTCTCGCCCTTCTTCCCGTCCTTCCCGTGCTTCCCGTCCCGCTCGTGATCGGGGTACGGATGGCCCTTGCCGCCCGAGCGCACCACCGAACCGCCGGACTCGTCCGTCCCGCCCTTCTGCTGTGAGCTGCGGTGCTTGTCCGGCCGCTCGGGGTCGTCCGAGATGCTCATACAGCCGCCCAGGGACATCGCCGCCACCGCGAGGCTCACCACCGCGGCGGCGCGCGCCGTCATGCGCGGCGTGCGCCCGGCGCGGGACGCGCCCCGTCCGGCGGGCGCCGGACGGCCGGTCCGGGAGGACCGGTGCGAGGGATCGTCGGTGTGGGGAGCGGGGGATCCGGGCATGCGCGGGACACCTCCAGGCCGCAGGGCTGTGACGCACTGCCCAACTGGCCCCGCCCCGCCCAGGACACGCGTCCCGGCACGGCTGGTACACGAGTGATACACGAAGCGCCGCGGCCACGGCGCGGCGCTGGCGGCGGCCCGGCCCTACGGGGCGGAGGCCGGGCCCACCGGGGCCGGGACGACGCTCAGCAGCCCGGCCGCACGGCCGGGCCGGGTCCGTCCCCCGGGCCGGCTCCGACGGCCGGACCCGGGGCGCTGCGGGCCCGCGCCGTCGCTCACCCGTAGCCGAGGGCGTGCAGCCGCTCGTCGTCGATCCCGAAGTGGTGGGCGATCTCGTGGACGACGGTCACCTCCGTCTCCTGGACCACCTCCTCCCGCGTCTCGCTCATCCGCAGCGTCGGCCCGCGGTAGATGGTGATCCGGTCCGGCAGCACGCCCGCGTACCACTCGCCCCGGTCCGTGAGCGGCGTCCCCTCGTACAACCCGAGCAGCTCGGGGTCGTCGGCCGGTGGCTCGTCCTCCACGAACACGGCGACGTTGTCCATCAGCCGGGTCAGCTCCGGCGGAATCCGGTCCAGCGCTTCGGCGACCAGTTCCTCGAACTCCTCGCGCGTCATCTCCAACACGTGGCCATTGTCGGGCAGCGGGGCCCGGAAAGGCGCGGTGCGCGGCCCACTTCGTCGAACTGCGGACGATCCCGGAAGATCCCGTCCGGCGACCGGGCCGCCTCACCCGTCCGAACACGGTGCCGGGCACCGGTCCGGGAATGCGGTCCGGGCGGCTGGGCATACGGGCCCCATGGCCCGCGATCCGCTCCGGCTGCTCCGTGCCACCGCTCAGCGCGCACGGGCCGTGGTTCCCTCCCCGTTCCGCCGCCACCGCAGCCACCCGTCCCCTTCCGCCCCCGCTGCCGCCGCCGCACGCCTCATCCGCCGCGGGCGCCCCGGCCACCCCCTCGGCCTGGATACGTCCGCCCGCCCCCGGCCGCTGGTGCGGGCCGCCGGGCTGGCCGTCGTGACCGTCATCGGGGCATGGATGGGGCTGCTGGTCGTCGGCAGTGTCCACACCTCCATCGGCCCCATGGACACACGGATGGCGCTGCGGCCCTCCTTCGTCGGCGGAACCAGGATCAATGTGTCCCCGCTGGGCGCGCTGGAGCTCGACAGCCATCACGCGCCGGTACGGCTGGACGTCGATGTGGACCGGCTGGACCCGGTCCGCTCCGAGGCGCTCGTCGATCATCCCGAGCGGCTCTCCGGCCTCCAGGAGGAGGTCGCGAGCGATGTCGCCCACGGCACCCTGGACCTCGCGGTGCGCTCCTGCACCGCCGTCGTCTTCGGCGCCACCGCGCTGGGCCTCGCGGTCTACCGGCGCCCGCGCCGGGCGCTGGCCGCCGGAGGCCTCGCGCTCTCGCTGCTCGCCGCGTCCGGCGCCGCCGCGTACGCGACCTGGAACCCGAAATCGGTGCTGGAGCCGCGCTACTCCGGACTGCTCTCCAGCGCACCGTCGGTGGTCGGCAACGCGCGCAGCATCGTCACGGAATTCGATGTCTACCAGCAGGAGTTGGCCAGGCTGGTGACCAATGTCACGCAGCTTTACGAGGTCACCTCGACGCTTCCCGCGTACCAGCCCGATCCGACGACCATGCGGGTGCTGCACATCTCGGACGTCCATCTGAACCCGGCCGCCTGGCACATCGTCGAATCGCTGGTCCGGCAGTACAAGATCAACGTGATCGTGGACACCGGCGACACGATGGATCACGGCACCGCGGCCGAGAACGGCTTCCTCGATCCGGTCTCCACACTCGGTGCGCCGTACGTCTGGGTGCGGGGCAACCACGACTCGGCGACGACCCAGCGCCACCTCGCCCGGCGCAAGAACGTCCATGTCGTCGACGACGGGAGGGTGGTCACCGTCGGCGGACTGCGGATCGCGGGCATCGGCGACCCCCAGTTCACCCCCGACCGCTCGGTCGCCGCCTCCGGCGCCGCGGCCGAGCACCGCGCGGGCGAACGGCTGGCCCGCGCCATCCGGGCCCGCGAGGCGGCGGGCGACCCGCCCGTGGACCTCGCCCTCGCCCACAACCCGGACGCGGCCCGGGAGACCGACGGCACCGTCCCGCTCGCCCTCGCCGGCCACGTCCACCACCGGCGTACGGAGGTCCTGCCGGGCGGCACCCGGCTGATGACGGAGGGCTCCACGGGCGGCAGCGGACTGCGCGCGGTGGACGACGGCGACCCCGACAAGGTCCAGGCGTCGGTCCTCTACCTGGACCGGGACACCCACCGGCTCCAGGCGTGGGACGAGATCGACCTCGGTGGGCTGGGTCTGTCGAAGGCCGAGGTCAGTCGTCATCTCCCGGCCGAGAACGCACCGGGGGCGACGTCGACACCCGCCACCGGGTAAACCGTTTTGGCGAACTTCCCCGGCATCCCATATGCTTCTCGCGTCCCCGAAAGCGCCGCCAGGCGCCCAGGTGAGCCATCGGCCCTCATCGTCTAGTGGCCCAGGACGCCGCCCTTTCAAGGCGGTAGCACGGGTTCGAATCCCGTTGGGGGCACAGATTCTCTATATCGCCGCAGGTCAGACCCCATAGCGGGGCGACCTGCGGCTTTTTTTGCATCCCTGCCCCGACGGCCCGGAGCCCCTTCTCCGCACCCTTCCACCCCCTCCCCCACCCGGCCCCGTGAGCGGTCAGAACACGCCCCGAGGTCTGATACGCTGATCCAGCGACAACGACGCGGCGGAGCCCGAAAAGGCCCCTTCCGCAAGGGTCGCGGGGAATGTGAATCCACCGAGAGAAATCCCGTTGGGAAAGCATGCCCACCCTGTGCGAGACTCGTGCTCGTACACGCAAGGTCCTGTGGAGCAGTTTGGAGTGCTCGCCACCCTGTCAAGGTGGAGGCCGCGGGTTCAAATCCCGTCAGGACCGCTGCGGCTGGGTAGCTCAGTTGGTACGAGCGTCCGCCTGAAAAGCGGAAGGTCGCCGGTTCGACCCCGGCCCCAGCCACCGCAGCCCTCATCAGGGCAAAGCCCCCTCCGGGTTCTTCCGGAGGGGGCTTCTTCGTTGTCCGTGACCGGAGTTGCCGGCGGACCGTGCGCCGCCGCGCCGGCACCGGGGCCGCGCCGTACGCTGGCGGCGTGACGCGGCTGATCGTGGCGGGCGGTGGTGGCGGGGACGCGGTCGCCGCTGCCGTACTCGACCGCGTGCTGTACCGGGTGGACGACCCCGGAGGCGAACCGGCGGTGATCCTCAGCTACTCCTGGGACCGGCTGATCGTCGATCCCTTCCCCGGACCGCGCGGCACCGCCGGATTCACCGGGCTGCGACGGCTGACGCCCCATGTGTACGCCGTGCCCGCCGACGCGGTGCCCGTACCGCCGGGCGGGGCCACACTGCCCCGGCTCGCCCGGGAGCTTCCGCACACCTTCGCGCTGATCGATCCGCACCACGGGGTCGAGGGCATGATCCGGCAGCTCGAGGAGCTGGTGGAGCGGCTGGCCCCGGACTCCGTCGATCTGCTGGACGTGGGCGGCGACATCGTGGCGCGGGGCGATGAGCCGACGTTGCGGAGTCCGCTCGGCGACGCGCTGTCGCTCGCCGCCTGCGCCCAGGCCAGCGCGGAGATCCGGCTGCTGGTCGCCGGGCCCGGGCTCGACGGGGAGATTCCGCCGGAGGTGCTGCGGGAGCGGCTGGGACCGGTGGTCCACACCCTGCGGGCGACGGAGGTCACCCCCGTCGACGGCGTCATGGAGTGGCACCCGTCGGAGGCCACCGCCATGCTCATCGCCGCCGCGCGGGGCGAACGAGGGCTGTGCGAGATCCGGGACGCCGGGCTGGCGGTGCCGCTCACCGACGGCTCCCCGGCCGTCCACGAGGCCGACCTCGACGCCGCCTTCGCACGCAATCTGCTCGCTCAGGCCATTGTCACGACCACCGGTCTGGACGAGGCCGAGCGGTACAGCCGCGAGCTCTTCGGACACTCCGAGATCGACGGCGAACGGGAGAAGGCCGCCCGGCTGGAGCGCCGCCCCGGCACCGCGCCGCCCGACCCCGACGAGGCACTGCGGCGGCTGGCCGCGTTCGAGGACGACGCCCGGGCCCGCGGGATCACCCACACCACCTTCCGCCGTCTCACCGAGGCCCTCGGAGTGCCCGGTGAGCACCGCACCGCCCTGCGCTCCTTGTTGATCGCCGCCCACCCCGAGCGGTACGCCGCTCCCCTGTGGCGGCTCTGAGCACCGCGCGGTTTTCTTCCGATGATCGGAATGGGGTACAGTTGATCTCGCAACGCCGCCCCAGCGGGCGGGGTTTGATGCGTCGGTCGTCTAAGGAAAGATGCTCGTCTCCAAACGAGAGATGTAGGTGCAAGGCCTGCTCGGCGCTCCAGTGAAGATCCCCCTCTGACAGCAGAGGGGGATCTTCTGTTTTCACAGCACCCCTCCGCCGCGCCGTCACCCCGTGCGCGACGGACGCTCCGGGGTCGCCCTCGGCGGCCGTCCGCCCGGGTGCCGGTAGCGCCAGCCCCAGAAGACCGCCGCCGAGAGCACGCACCACCCGGCGAGCACCAGGAAGGGGAACGCGTGCTGATGCTCGCCGAAGTAGACCGCGGTGTGCTGGGCGTTCACCGAGGCGCCCGGCGGCAGCCAGCGGCCGATCCGGCCCAGGAGGGACGGCAGCAGGGGCCAGGAGACCGCGCCGCCCGAGGAGGGGTTGCCCAGCAGCACCATCAGCCCCCAGG
Organism: Streptomyces cucumeris; assembly: GCF_024295805.1. Classification (GTDB taxonomy): domain Bacteria; phylum Actinomycetota; class Actinomycetes; order Streptomycetales; family Streptomycetaceae; genus Streptomyces; species Streptomyces cucumeris. The sequence continues at coordinate 95,115 of NZ_JANCLX010000012.1, read as the reverse complement.
TCGGGATCAGCGCCCAGCGCCCGAAGAGCACGTTGAACATCGAGAAGACCAGCCCTGACGTGAACATCGTCAGGGCCAGGATCGACCAGGACTCCAGGAACGGGAGGTCCAGCGTGCCCAGCCCCCAGTCCACGACGGCCGCGATGGCGAAGCCGCCGAGCAGCGAGTACGCGATCATGAAGCCGACGCGTTCGGCCGGTCCGAGCCCGGCGGCGTTCACACTGAGCTGGATCGCGCCCAGGAAGCCGATGATCACCGCGGCGAGCGTGATGTAGAAGATCGCGAGGCCGCGCGGATCGCCCTCCTGGAGCGGTTTGAGGTCCCTGACCCGGACCGGTACGTCCACCGCCCGGCCCACCTTGTCCGCGGCCGAGGTGAGCACCTCGGCGACGGAGGCGCCCGCCGCGGCGGAGACGTCCAGCTCGACGACGTGGTCGTGCACCCGCAGCACGGCGAAGACCTTCTGTTCCTCCACGGCCCAGCGGGCGGCGCCGAACGAGGGGTACTCATGCAGCCGGAGCGAGGCGTTGAGCGCCCGCTCCATCCCGCCGATGAACTCCATCCGCGAGACGTCGCCCCGGTCGCTGGGGATCACCGCGGTGGGGATCTGGCGCGGGGTGGGGTTGGCGAACGCGTAGGTGTACGAGCCCGCGAAGAGACCCGCGCCCGCCGAGATGATCAGCACGATGACGGCGGCCGGGAGATACACCGAATGCCTGAAGCGCTCCCAGACCGATGACGCGGCCCCCGTCCCGGCCCCGGCCCCGCCCGCGGAGCGCGGCCGCCGCCCGGGGTCCGGACCTCCCGACCTGTCCGCTGTGTCATCCGCCATGCGCTCACGCTAAAGCGGCATCCCGGGCATAGCTCGCAACACGGCCTGAAGAGAAATGGTTCGCCAGCCGATTTCCGGAGGTGAGATCCTGGGGTCTGTATGTCCACCACGCCTGCCCCCGCCCTGCCCGCCCTGCTGGAGCGGCTCCCCGAGCTCATGCTGCGTGACCAGCAGCGGCTGGGTCGCCGGCTCGACGGCGCGCGCCGGATCCGCAAGACCGAGGCCCGTACGGCCGTCCTCGGCGAGATCGCCCAGGAGGTCGAGCGCGCCGAGCTGCGGGTCGCGGACCGCCGGGCGGCCGTACCGGACGTCACCTATCCGGAAGAACTGCCGGTCAGCCAGAAGAAGGACGACATCCTGGCCGCCGTGCGCGATCACCAGGTGGTGATCGTCGCGGGTGAGACCGGCTCCGGCAAGACCACCCAGATCCCCAAGATCTGTCTGGAGCTGGGACGCGGGGTGAAGGGGCTCATCGGCCACACCCAGCCCCGGCGTATCGCCGCCCGTACGGTCGCCGAGCGCATCGCCGAGGAGATCGGGACGCCGCTGGGCGAATCGGTCGGCTGGAAGGTCCGCTTCACCGACCAGGTGAGCCAGGACACCCACATCAAGCTGATGACCGACGGCATCCTGCTCGCGGAGATCCAGACCGACCGTGAGCTGCGCCAGTACGACACGATCATCATCGACGAGGCGCATGAGCGCAGCCTCAACATCGACTTCCTGCTCGGCTACCTCGCCCAGTTGCTCCCCCGCCGCCCCGACCTCAAGGTCGTGATCACCTCCGCGACCATCGACCCCGAGCGCTTCTCCCGCCATTTCGGCGAGGCGCCGATCGTCGAGGTCAGCGGGCGTACGTATCCGGTCGAGGTGCGTTACCGGCCGCTGCTGGAGGAGGGCGGCGAGGACAGCGACCGCGACCAGATCACCGCGATCTGCGACGCGGTCGACGAGCTCCAGGCCGAGGGCCCGGGCGACATCCTGGTCTTCCTCTCCGGTGAGCGGGAGATCAGGGACACCGCCGACGCGCTGAACAAGAAGCGGCTGCGGTCCACCGAGGTGCTGCCGCTGTACGCGCGGCTGTCCCACGCCGAGCAGCACCGGGTCTTCCAGCGGCACACCGGCAGACGGATCGTGCTGGCCACCAACGTGGCGGAGACCTCCCTGACCGTCCCCGGCATCCGCTATGTGATCGACCCGGGCACCGCCCGGATCTCCCGCTACAGCCACCGCACCAAGGTCCAGCGGCTGCCGATCGAACCGGTCTCGCAGGCCAGCGCCAACCAGCGCAAGGGCCGTTGCGGCCGTACCAGCGACGGCATCTGCGTCCGGCTGTACTCCGAGGACGACTTCCTCACCCGCCCGGAGTTCACCGACGCCGAGATCCTGCGGACCAACCTCGCCTCCGTCATCCTCCAGATGACCGCCGCCGGGCTGGGCGACATCGAGAAGTTCCCGTTCATCGACCCGCCGGACCGGCGCAACATCAAGGACGGCGTCCAGCTCCTGGAGGAGCTGCACGCGCTGGACGGCGCGCAGAAGGATCCGCGGAAGCGGCTGACCACGGTCGGCCGCAAGCTGGCCCAGCTCCCCGTGGACCCGCGGCTGGCCCGGATGGTGCTGGAGGCGGACCGCAACGGCTGTGTGCGCGAGGTCATGGTGATCGCGGCGGCGCTGTCGATCCAGGACCCGCGCGAACGCCCCTCCGACAAACAGCAGCAGGCCGACCAGCAGCACGCCCGCTTCAAGGACGAGTCGAGCGACTTCCTGGCCTTCCTCAACCTGTGGAAGTACATCCGGGAGCGGCAGCGGGAGCTGTCCTCGTCCGCGTTCCGCCGGATGTGCCGTCAGGAATTCCTCAACTACCTGCGGATACGCGAGTGGCAGGACATCTACAGCCAGCTCCGCACGGTCGCGAAGACCATGGACATCCAGCTCTCCGAGCAGGACGCGGCGCCGGACCACATCCATCAGTCGCTGCTGTCCGGGCTGCTGTCGCACATCGGGCTCAAGGATGCCGAGAAGAACGAGTACGTGGGCGCGCGCAGCGCCAAGTTCGCGGTCTTCCCCGGATCGGCGCTGTTCAAGAAGCCGCCGCGCTGGGTGATGTCGGCCGAGCTGGTGGAGACCTCCCGGCTCTGGGCGCGGGTCAACGCGAAGATCGAGCCCGAGTGGATCGAACCGCTCGCCGAGCACCTGATCAAGCGCACATACAGCGAACCGCACTGGGAGCAGAAGCAGGCCGCGGTGATGGCGTACGAGCGGGTCACGCTCTACGGCGTGCCGATCGTGGCCCAGCGGAAGGTCAACTACGGCCGGATCGACCCGGAGACCTGCCGTGATCTGTTCATCCGCAATGCCCTGGTCGAGGGCGACTGGCGCACCCACCACCAGTTCTTCCACGACAACCGGAAGCTGCTGGGCGAGGTGGAGGAGCTGGAGCACCGGGCCCGCCGCCGCGACATCCTGGTGGACGACGAGACCCTCTTCGACTTCTACGAGCAGCGCATCCCCGAACACGTGGTGTCCGGAGCGCACTTCGACTCCTGGTGGAAGCACAAGCGGCGCGAGGAGCCGGAGCTTCTCAACTTCGAGAAGTCGATGCTCATCAACGAGCGGGCACAGGACGTCACCAAGGACGCCTATCCGGACTCCTGGCGGCAGGGAAACCTCAAGTTCCGGGTGACGTACCAGTTCGAGCCGGGCGCGGACGCGGACGGGGTGACCGTCCACATCCCGCTCCAGGTGCTCAACCAGGTCACCGCGGACGGGTTCGACTGGCAGATCCCGGGGCTGCGCGAGGACCTGGCGACCGAGCTGATCCGGTCGCTGCCCAAGCCGGTGCGGCGCAACTACGTCCCGGCGCCCAACTACGCCCAGCGCTTCCTGGAAAGCGCTGTCCCCCTCCAGGAGCCGCTGACCACCGCCCTCGGGCGGGAGCTCCAGCGGATGGTGGGCGTACGGATCGAGCCGGAGGACTGGGACCGGTCGAAGGTCCCGGACCATCTGAAGATCACCTTCCGGGTGGTCGACGAACGGCGCCGCAAGCTGGCCGAGGACAAGGACCTGGAGGTGCTCAAGCAGCGGCTGAAGCCGAAGACCCGGGCCGCGATCTCCAAGGCGTTCGAGTCCTCGAAGGAGGCCGTCGGCATCGAGCAGCGCGGCGGGCTGACCTCATGGACGGTCGGCTCCCTGCCGCGCACCTTCGAGACCCGCCGCGGGGGCCAGCCGGTCAAGGCGTATCCGGCGCTGGTGGACGAGGGCGCCTCGGTGGCGCTGCGGCTCTTCGACACCGAGCCCGAGCAGCGGCAGGCGATGTGGCGGGGCACCCGCCGGCTGATCCTGCTCCAGCTGCCGTCCAGCCCGGCCAAGTTCGTCCAGGGGAAGCTGACCAACCAGGCCAAGCTGGCACTCTCCAGCAGCCCGCACGGCAGCATCGCGGCGCTCTTCGAGGACTGCGTCTCCGCGGCCGCCGACCGGCTCATCGCGGCGCGCGGCGGGCCGGCATGGGACGAGGAGTCGTTCCGCAAACTCTTCGACGCGGTCCGGGCCGATATCGCGGACGCCACGCTGGACACCGTCCGGAAGGTGCAGGAGGTGCTGGCGGCCTGGCAGTCGTGCGAGCGGCGGCTGAAGGCCACCACGAGCCCGGTGCTGCTGTCGTCCGTCCAGGACGTCCGGGAGCAGCTCTCACGGCTGGTCTCACCGGGTTTCGTGACCGCCCACGGGGTGCGCCGCCTCCCGGACCTGATGCGCTACCTGGTGGCCGTGGACCGGCGGCTCCAGCAGCTCCCGGGCAACGCCGAGCGGGACCGCACCCGGATGGCCAAGGTGCACGAGATGCAGGACGAGTACGCCTGGCTGCTGGAGCAGTTCCCGGCGGGGCGTCCGGTGCCCCAGGAGGCGCTGGAGATCCGCTGGATGATCGAGGAGCTGCGGGTGAGCTACTTCGCCCACGCCCTGGGCACCGCCTATCCGGTCTCCGACAAGCGCATCGTGAAGGCGGTCGACGCGGCGGCTCCGTGAGCCCGGGGCCGTACGGCGGGCGCGGGCCCGCCACGCGGCTCCCAGGGCCCTTCAGGGGCCGCTGGAGCGGCCGCCCGGGTGGCCGCGGGAGGCCGCGGGACGGGCGTTCCGCGGCGGTTTCCCGGGGCGGCGAGGGCCCGTCGGCCGCCCGCCGGGAACGAGTTCGACCGCACCCCCTGACCTGCTGTAGAGTCTGGGACGCAAGCGCACACCAGCGCGGCGCACACGGCCAGTCCGTAGGCGTCACTGTTGGTCCTGTGGAGCAGTTTGGAGTGCTCGCCACCCTGTCAAGGTGGAGGCCGCGGGTTCAAATCCCGTCAGGACCGCATCGCAGAAGGCCCGGATCCCCAGTGGATCCGGGCCTTTTGGCATCTTGACTGCCCCCCGCGGCCGGAGGTACCCAGGTCAGGAAGGTGTGTGGGGGCGCGCGGGAGGTGCGGCGTATGACGGCGTCCGCAAAACATGAGACGAGGGCGCTGCTGCGCGCCCATCTGGCGGCCTCGACGGGCTACCGCCATCTGACCCGGCACTGCCCGATCTGCCATCGGCTGCTGCGGCTGGCGATGGAGCCGACGGCGGCCGGTGAGGCACGGGATGCGGTCCGGGAGGAGCCGCCGGCTCCGGCGGACCCGGCGGCGCGGGAGCCCGGCCGAGAAGCGGAGTCTTCAGCTCCGTCCTCAACTCGGTAAGCCCTTACCGCAGTTGCCCATTACCGCAGCGGTAAGGGCAGAAACAAGTACCCAATAGTGTGACGGGAGTCACCGCATGGGTTTCCGTCGGGGCGGAACTTATGCCCCGCTCACAACGGGTCAATTTAATATGTGCAATTGCACCCTCTGTCCGAGGCGCCGCCGGAGCCCCTCCGGGACCGCCCGACCGGCCCGGACCGGCACCCCCCGGGAGGGTGCGACGACACTCGGCGACACCTCCGGGAGACCCATCATCCCCCGGTCCGCAACCCCGCCTCGGGGCCTCCGGGGTACCGGGAAGCGGACACAAAAAAGATCGCGCTGGACCCGGCGGAGTCCAGCGCGATCGACGACGCACCCATGTCGAGCGGTGATTGGCCTGTTGGGGCAGGCACCCGTCGTGTGGAGCCATTACAGGCGAAAACCGGGCTGGGGGGCCCGGAAATGCCCGGTTATGCGGTTGTTCAGGCCTCGCTGCGCTGCTGCGGGATGCCCGCCAGAAGTGCACGGACCTCCGCTTCGCGGTAGCGCCGATGCCCTCCGAGCGTGCGGATGGACGTGAGCTTGCCTGCCTTCGCCCAGCGCGTGACCGTCTTCGGGTCCACGCGGAACATCGTGGCAACCTCAGCCGGGGTCAGCAGCGGCTCGGCATCAGGGGTGCGAGCGGTCATGAGCGGCCTCCTCGGGAGAACCGAACCATCACGGTTCTTTCCTCTAAATTCTGCACCTTGACCCACGTTGCCCGAAATGGCAGACGCGGGCCGAGTCGGTTATAGGACGAACGGCTTGTCCTCGGCACTACAACTACACCATCTGTCCAGCCCCGTCGGCCAAACCGATGGAATTGCCCTCTCAGGTGTTCAACCTCGACGGAAGCCGATGGACCATGCCATAACGGACAGTCACGCGTCCGTGACGATCAGTCACAACAGGATCAGGGGGCACCAGATCCATCAAGGAGTGCAATACCGAAGAATCCGCCCATACTTAGGCGGAAGGAGCCCTTCCCGGACTCCTTGTCCTATTTTGACACGAGGGTGGGGGATTGCCGCAAGGCCCGAAGTCAGTGCTTTAGGTCACGATTGAGGCAATGGCCCGGATCGGGACCATCGTCCCCATGTACTCTCCGGCCCGGCCCGCGTTCAACTCGCGTGCTGCCGTCCGCGTACATCGGTCCACCGGTCGGTCAGCCGCTCATAGACGCTTCCCGCCCGCTCCCCGTCGCCGTCGCGCAGCGCCGCGAGCCCTTCGGCCACGTCCGCGGCCGAGCGGTCGTCCTCCAGATGTCCGGCGGGCAGCGCGTGCACCAGACCGCCGTAGTCCAGCTCGACCAGGGACCGGGGGTGGAATTCCTCGAGCCACCGGCCGACATCCATCAGGCCGTCGATCAGCGGTCCCTCACCGAGGGATTCCTTCAGTACTTTAAGGCCACGCGCGACCCGCCTCCTGGCCTGGACCATTGGGGTCCGGTAGCGCATCAGCGGACCGCCGTCACCCTTGGTGTACTCGCGCTCACCGTCCGCGAAGAGCACGAACCAGCGCACCGGAACGTGCCAGGTCGCGGTGCGGATCCAGGGCCGGGCGTCCGGGTTGCGCTCCAGCCACTGCTCGTAGTCGGAGGCCGCCTGGCGCCGCACCACCGGGGGCAGCACCGCGTCCAGCAGCGGACCCGGGAGCTGCTCGGACAGCTCCTCCAGGGCCAGCCAGCCGCGCAGCCGCGTCCGCCAGGGGCAGACGCAGGTGACGCCGTCCACGACCGCCACGAAGGCGTCCGCGCTCTCGTGCACGGGCACCGCGACCGGGGGCACCGGCAGCAGATCGGCCAGTGAGCGGCGCAGCTCGTCCTGCGCGCCCGGGATGTCGTCCCGTTTGGCATAGCGCGCCCAGTGCGACCGCTCCGGCTCGGGAAAAGCAGCCAGTGGTTCATAGACCCGGAGATACGCCGCATACGGGACAATCACCGAAGACGCCAAGGTCACTCGCGCTCCCTCAAGGCTGAGACCACCGCCAGGAGTTGTCTGCACCCGGCTGACCGCATCGTCCCATGACCGCCATGCGGACTCGTCGTGGACATGAGCGATCCGCCGGCCGCCCAGGGCTTACCCTCTTGCCCATCGGCCCTCCCCACCAGCAAGGAGGGCATCTACCCCGACCTATGGGAGTCACCACCGTGACCGACGTACGTCACACCGTCAGCGCCGACGGTCCGACGGTAAGTCGCGTGCCGAACCCTCTGACCCCGCTCTCGATACTGTTCCGGTCCGACCTGGGCGGACATGAGCAGGTCCTGCTCTGCCAGGACCGGGAGAGCGGTCTGAAGGCCGTCATCGCCATCCACTCCACCGCCCTGGGCCCGGCCCTGGGCGGCACCCGTTTCCATGCCTACGGCTCCGAGGAGAACCCCGAGGAAGCGGCGGTCCTCGACGCGCTCAACCTCGCCCGCGGCATGTCCTACAAGAACGCGCTGGCCGGTCTCGACCACGGTGGCGGCAAGGCAGTGATCCTCGGCGATCCCGATGAGATCAAGACCGAGGCCCTGCTGCTGGCCTACGGACGCTTCGTGGCCTCCCTCGGCGGCCGTTACGTGACCGCCTGCGATGTCGGCACCTATGTCTCCGACATGGACGTGGTCTCCCGCGAGTGCCCCTGGACCACCGGCCGCTCGCCCGAGAACGGCGGCGCCGGCGACTCCTCCGTGCTCACCGCCTTCGGTGTCTTCCAGGGCATGCGGGCCAGCGCCCAGGCGTCCTGGGGCGCGCCCACCCTGAGCGGCCGCCGGGTCGGTATCGCGGGCGTCGGCAAGGTCGGCCACCACCTGGTGGAGCACCTCCTCGTGGACGGCGCCGAGGTCGTGGTGACCGATGTGCGCAACGAGTCGGTCGACCAGGTGCTGGCCCGTCACCCGCGGGTCCAGGCCGTCCCCGACACCGACGCGCTGATCCGCGCGGACCTCGATGTGTACGCGCCCTGCGCGCTCGGCGGCGCGCTCGACGACGACACGGTGCCGGTGCTGACCGCGAAGGTGGTGTGCGGAGCGGCCAACAACCAGCTCGCGCACCCGGGTGTGGAGAAGGACCTCGCCGACCGCGGGATCCTCTACGCACCGGACTACGTGGTGAACGCGGGTGGCGTGATCCAGGTGGCCGACGAGTTGCACGGTTTCGACTTCGACCGGGCGAAGGCCAAGGCCGCCAAGATCTTCGATACGACTTTGGCCATATTCGATCGGGCAAAGACCGACGGCATTCCGCCCGCCGCGGCCGCCGACCGTCTGGCGGAGCACCGGATGGCCGAGGGCCGCGCAAGCGCCTGAGGGTCCGGGAAAGCGCTGGGAAGCCGCTGAGGACCGCCCGGACAGGCCGTGCGGGGTCCTTCGGGACGGATACGCGCGGGGCCGCGAGAGCCCCCGCGGAGCCGTCGACGAGAGATCCCTCACGGCCCGTCGGCGGGTCGGCGCACAAGACGCGTTAAAATCGCAGCTGACCAGCGGGGAAAGGGCTCCCCGACGGTCATGCCTCGTGGCACGTCATGCGGGCGACGTACCGTATGGCCACAGAAGCAGGTACCGTTGAAGCCCTACGGACCGGTCTCTCCCAGGGGAGTCCGCTCCAAGTGATGAACGTGAACGCGTGTCAAGACTCTGGGGCCGTCGAGCCCCGTCGTTGAGGGGGTCGAGCCATGGGGCGCGGCCGGGCCAAGGCCAAGCAGACGAAGGTCGCCCGCCAGCTGAAGTACAACAGCGGTGGGACTGACCTCTCACGCCTGGCCGAGGAGCTGGGCGCATCGACATCGAGCCAGCCGCCGAATGGCGAGCCGTTCGAGGACGATGAGCTGGACGACGACCCGTACGCACAGTACGCGGATCTGTACAACGACGATGAGGACGAGGACGACGAACAGTCGGATCCGTCCCCGCAGCGTCGCCGCGCCTGAACCACTCGTTCCAGGCGTCCGGCTTTTCGCCGCACCTCCGCCGGTCCGGGGCCCTCGCCTCGGACCGGCTTCTGTGCTGCCCGCGCAGTGCGCGGGGCCCGCTCAGCTCGCGTAGTCACCGGTCAGCGTCACCGCTTCGGTCTCGCCTGCCGCGCGGTCGAGGATCTCGCCGCTGACCCAGGCGTCCATCCCGCGGTCCGCGCATGTGGCCAGTGCCACATCCACCGACTCGGCAGGGACGACGGCCATCATGCCGACGCCCATGTTGAGGGTCTTCTCCAGCTCCAGCCGCTCGACCGAACCGGCCTCGCCCACCAGCCCGAACACCGGACCCGGGGTCCAGGTCGAACGGTCGACCACCGCGCGCAGGCCGTCCGGGATCACCCGGGCCAGGTTGCTGGCCAGCCCGCCGCCGGTGATGTGCGAGAAGGCGTGCACCTCGGTGGTGCGGGTCAGGGCCAGACAGTCCAGCGCATAGATCCGGGTGGGCTCGAGCAGTTCCTCGCCGAGGGTGCGGCCCAACTCCGGCACCTCGCGGTCGAGCGTCCAGCCGGCCTTGTCGAAGAGCACATGACGGACCAGTGAGTACCCGTTCGAGTGAAGTCCGGAGGACTTCATGGCGATGACGACATCACCCGTTCGGATACGGTCCGCGCCCAGCACCCGGTCGGCCTCGACCACGCCCGTACCGGCACCGGCGACATCGAAGTCATCGGCGGCCAGCAGCCCGGGGTGCTCGGCGGTCTCGCCGCCCACCAGGGCGCAGCCCGCGAGCGAGCAGCCCTCGGCGATGCCCTTGACGATGGCGGCGACCCGCTCGGGGTAGACCTTGCCGACGCAGATGTAGTCGGTCATGAACAGCGGCTCGGCGCCGCACACCACGAGGTCGTCGACGACCATGCCGACCAGGTCGTGGCCGATGGTGTCGTAGACGCCCATTCGGCGCGCGATGTCCACCTTGGTGCCCACGCCATCGGTGGCGGAGGCCAGCAGCGGACGCTCGTAGCGGGCCAGCGCGGAGGCGTCGAAGAGTCCGGCGAACCCGCCGAGACCGCCCACGACCTCGGGTCGGGACGCCTTCTTCACCCACTCCTTCATGAGCTCGACGGCGCGGTCGCCCGCCTCGATGTCGACGCCCGCGGCGGCGTAGGTGGACCCGAACTCGGACCGGGGTGTCATGGCGTTGAGATCTTTCCTATCGGGGAGGGCAGGCGGACGGGCCTACGGGCGGCGGAGCGCGTCGGCGCCGCCGACCCCGGCGGTCAGCGTCCGCACACCGTCGGCGTCGGCACTGGCGGCGGCCTGGGTCTCGGACTCCAGCAGGTGCTTGCCCAGCAGCTCGGGGTCCGGCAGATCCATCGGGTACTCGCCGTCGAAGCAGGCGCGGCAGAGGTTCGGCTTGGCGATGGTCGTCGCCTCGATCATGCCGTCGATGGAGATGTACGACAGCGAATCGGCGCCCAGCGACTTGCCGATCTCCTCGACCGAGAGGCCGTTGGCGATCAGCTCGGCGCGGGTGGCGAAGTCGATGCCGAAGAAGCACGGCCACTTGATGGGCGGCGACGAGATGCGGATGTGCACTTCGGCGGCCCCGGCCTCGCGCAGCATCCGCACCAGGGCGCGCTGGGTGTTGCCGCGGACGATCGAATCGTCGACGACCACCAGGCGCTTGCCGCGGATAACCTCCTTGAGGGGGTTCAGCTTGAGGCGGATGCCGAGCTGGCGGATGGTCTGCGAGGGCTGGATGAAGGTCCGGCCCACATAGCTGTTCTTGACCAGTCCGGAGCCGTACGGAATTCCGCTGGCCTCGGCGTAGCCGACGGCGGCGGGGGTGCCGGACTCGGGCGTCGCTATGACCAGGTCGGCGTCGGCCGGGGCCTCGGCCGCCAGCTTGCGGCCCATCTCGACCCGGGAGAGGTAGACGTTCCGCCCGGCGATGTCGGTGTCGGGGCGGGCCAGGTAGACGTACTCGAAGACGCAGCCCTTGGGGCGGGCCTCGGCGAAGGTCGTGGACCGCAGCCCGTTCTCGTCGATGGCGACCATCTCACCGGGCTCGATCTCCCGGATGAAGGACGCTCCCACGATGTCCAGCGCGGCGGACTCCGACGCCACCACCCAGCCGCGCTCGAGGCGGCCGAGGACCAGCGGGCGGATGCCCTGCGGGTCACGGGCGGCATAGAGCGTCTGCTCGTCCATGAAGACGAGGCTGAAAGCGCCCTTGACGCGGGGCAGGACGATCGGGGCGGCCTGCTCGACGGTCAGCGGCTTGCCGTCCTCGTCGGCCTGGCCCGCGAGGAGGGCCGTGACGAGGTCGGTGTCGTTGGTCGCCGCGACCTGAGTGGCCCGGCCGCCGTCCCGGGGCAGGGCCGCGACCATCTCGGCGAGCTCGGCCGTATTGACCAGGTTGCCGTTGTGGCCGAGCGCGATGGAGCCGTGGGCGGTCGCCCGGAAGGTCGGCTGCGCGTTCTCCCACACCGAGGCTCCGGTGGTGGAGTAGCGGGCATGGCCCACCGCGATATGGCCCAGCAGGGAGCCGAGGGATGTCTCGTCGAAGACCTGTGAGACCAGGCCCATGTCCTTGAAGACGAGGATCTGGGAGCCGTTGCTCACCGCGATGCCCGCGGACTCCTGTCCACGGTGCTGCAGCGCATACAGCCCGAAATAGGTGAGTTTGGCGACCTCTTCACCCGGTGCCCAGACTCCAAAGACGCCGCAAGCGTCCTGGGGGCCCTTCTCACCGGGGAGCAGGTCGTGGCTGAGTCGTCCGTCACCACGTGGCACGGCATCGAGTCTAGGACAGTTCCCGGGCACGTCCGAACGAGGGACCGGCCCCCGGGGTGTATGTCACATTCGCCCGGCCCTTCCCAGGGGTGCCGGACCCCGCTCCCACCAGGGAACGACGGGGTGGGACCGGGGTGAGTGGGGCATCGGTCACATCTGCCGCGAACAGGCCGGACGGCCTCTGAGCGGGGTCTAGGCCAGGACCGGGAGAAGGTCCGTGAGATCGGCCCGCTCACCGCCGGCCGACACCTCGGCGGCGTCCAGCGCCCGGGCCCAGCCGGTGCGGCCGGTGGCCAGCCGCACCCAGGTCAGCGGATCGGTCTCCACCACGTTGGGCGGGGTGCCGCGGGTGTGCCGGGGCCCCTCGACGCACTGGACCACCGCATACGGCGGGATCCGGACCTCGACCGAACCACCGGGCGCCTTCGCCGCGAGGGCATCGGCCAGCATCCGAACGGCCGCGGCCATCGCCTGGCGGTCGCAGGGCACCGGGGTGCCGAGGGCGTCGGCCAGGTCGTCGGAGTGCACGACCAGCTCCACACAGCGGGTCACCAGGAAGTCGTCCAGCCGCATGGCCCCCAGCGGCACCGCCAGCAGCCGGTCCCCCGGCGCCACGGCGGCCAGCTCGGCGAACCGGTGCTCGGCCCGCTCCAGCAGCACCAGCGGGTCCGCGTCCCGTGCCGCCTTGCGGGTGCCCTCGTCGACCGCCCCGGCGAACGACGCGACAGCCGCCGCATAGTCGTTCACCCCGGCCTCCTGGGCGGGCGGCGCGGGGGCCTCCAGCAGCCGGGCGACCGCGTCCACGGTGGCCGCCACATGGGTCAGCAGCTCGCGCACGGTCCAGTCGCCGAGCCGGGTCGGGGCCCGGAGACCCTCCTCGTCCAGTCCGGCCGCGGCCTGGCGCACCTGGCGAAGCTGCGTGGTCACGGCGGCGCGGATCCTGGCGGAGTCATAGGTGCGGGCGCGGGCACGGGTCGGCATGGCGCCGAGCCTATCGAGCGCCGTGGACAGCGGGGCAGGGTCGGCCGACGATGGAGAAGAGCGGGGGAAACAGGGCAGAAATCTATCTATCAATGCGAAAGGTGTGAATTGCCATGGCTGAGCACCCGGATTGTGCCCTGGTGCGGCGCGCCTTCGAGGCGTTCATCCGAGGTGACATGGACACCCTGTCGACGTTCATGACCTCCGACGTCGTCCACCACGTACCCGGTGACAACACGATGTCCGGGCACCACAAGGGCCTGGAGGCGTGTATCCGGCTGTACCGGCAGTGGGGCAGCCCGGACGGCAGCAGCAAGGCGATCGAACCCGAGATGCTGACCGCCGACGGCCGCGGCCATGTGATCTTCGGCTACCGGTACCGCGCGCGCAGCGCGGACGGCAGCCGCTCCTTCGACATGAAGGCCGCCCAGTTCATCACCGTCATCGGCGGGAAGATCTCCGACATCGACGAGTGCGTGGAGGACATCGACGCGCTCAACGCCTACTGGAGGTGACCGGAAGGACCGCGCGGCCCAGCCCCCGGCTTAAGGGGCGGGGCCGCGCGACGCAGGTCCGGAAGAGCGCCGATCAGGCCAGCAGACCCGGGATCGTCGCCTCGTACGCCTCCCGCAGCTCGGCCAGCGGGAGCGAGAACTGGCCCTGGACGTCGATCGCGTCGCCGTCCACCACACCGATCCGCACCGCCGGCAGCCCGCGGGCGCCGCACATGTCGTTGAAACGGACCTCCTCGCTGCGCGGCACCGAGACGACCGCCCGGCCCGCGGACTCCGAGAAGAGCAGCACGAACGGGTCGAGCCCGTCCGGGACCACGATCCGGGCGCCCTTGCCGCCGCGCATGCAGGACTCGGCCAGCGCCTGGATCAGACCGCCGTCGGACAGGTCGTGCGCCGCGTCCACCATGCCGTCGCGCGAGGCCGAGATCAGGATCTCGGCGAGCAGCCGCTCACGCTCCAGGTCCACCGCGGGCGGCATACCGCCGAGGTGGTCGTGGATCACCTGGGACCAGGCCGAACCGCCCAGTTCCTCCGCGGTGTCCCCGAGGAGGTAGAGCAGCTGGCCCTCCTCCGCGAAGGCGATCGGGGTGCGGCGGTTCACATCGTCGATCACACCGAGGACGGCCACCACCGGCGTCGGATGGATGGCCACCTCACCGGTCTGGTTGTACAGCGAGACGTTGCCGCCGGTCACCGGAGTGCCCAGGATCTGGCAGCCGTCCGCGAGACCGCGGGTGGCCTCCGCGAACTGCCACATGACCGCGGGGTCCTCCGGCGAGCCGAAGTTCAGGCAGTCGGAGATCGCCAGCGGCTTGGCACCGGACGCCGCCACATTGCGGTAGGACTCGGCGAGCGCGAGCTGGGCGCCGGTGTACGGGTCCAGCTTGGCGTAGCGGCCGTTGCCGTCGGTGGCGACGGCGACACCCAGACCGGTCTCCTCGTCCACCCGGACCATGCCGGAGTCCTCGGGCTGGGCCAGCACCGTGTTGCCCTGCACGAAGCGGTCGTACTGGTCGGTGACCCAGGACTTCGACGCCTGGTTCGGCGAGGAGATCACCCGGAGCACCTGTGCGCGCAGCTCCTCACCGGTCGCCGGGCGCGGCAGCTTGGCCGCGTCATCGGCCTGGAGCGCGTCCTGCCACACAGGGCGGGCGAAGGGGCGCTCGTAGACCGGGCCCTCGTGGGCGACGGTGCGCGGCGGCACATCGACGATCTGCTCGCCGTGCCAGAAGATCTCCAGCCGCTCGCCGTCGGTGACCTCACCGATCACCGTGGCGATGACGTCCCACTTCTCGCAGATCTCCAGGAAGCGGTCGACCTTGCCGGGCTCGACGATGGCGCACATGCGCTCCTGCGACTCGCTCATGAGGATCTCCTCGGGCGAGAGCGTCGCATCACGCAGCGGCACGGTGTCCAGCTCGACCCGCATACCGCCGGAGCCGGCCGAGGCCAGCTCGCTGGTGGCGCAGGAGAGCCCGGCGCCGCCGAGGTCCTGGATGCCGTCGACCAGGTCCTCGCGGAAGATCTCCAGGGTGCACTCGATGAGCAGCTTCTCCTGGAAGGGGTCGCCGACCTGGACGGCGGGGCGCTTGGTGGGCTTTGAATCGTCGAAGGTCTCCGAGGCCAGCACGGAGACGCCGCCGATACCGTCACCACCGGTGCGGGCGCCGTAGAGGATGACCTTGTTGCCCGTGCCGGACGCCTTGGCCAGGTGGATGTCCTCGTGCTTCATCACACCCACGCACAGGGCGTTGACCAGCGGGTTGCCCTGGTAGCAGGGGTCGAAGACGACCTCGCCGCCGATATTGGGCAGCCCCAGGCAGTTGCCGTAGCCGCCGATGCCCGCGACCACACCGGGCAGCACCCGCTTGGTGTCGGGGTGGTCCGCGGCGCCGAAGCGCAGCGGATCCATCACGGCGACCGGGCGGGCGCCCATGGCGAGGATGTCGCGGACGATGCCGCCCACGCCGGTGGCCGCGCCCTGGTAGGGCTCGATGTACGAGGGGTGGTTGTGCGACTCGACCTTGAAGGTGACCGCATAGCCCTGGCCGATGTCGACCACGCCCGCGTTCTCACCGATGCCGACGAGCAGGGCGTCGTTCTCCGGGGCCTTCTCGCCGAGCTGCCGCAGATGGACCTTGCTCGACTTGTACGAGCAGTGCTCGGACCACATGACGGAGTACATGGCGAGCTCGGCACCGGTGGGACGGCGGCCGAGGATCTCGCGGATGCGCGCGTACTCGTCCTGCTTGAGCCCGAGCTCGGCCCAGGGCTGCTCGGCGTCCGGGGTCTGCGCCGCGTGCTTCGTGGTGTCCAGGGTCATGCGCTGACCAGCCTCTTGAGGATCGAGGTGAAGAATCCGAGACCGTCGGTGCGACCGGTGCCGATCAGCGGTTCGACGGCGTGCTCGGGATGGGGCATCAGACCGACGACATTGCCCGCCGCATTGGAGATGCCGGCGATGTCGCGCAGGGAACCGTTGGGGTTCATCTCCTGATAGCGGAAGACGACCCGGCCCTCGGCCTCGAGTTCATCCAGGACCCGCTCATCGGCGACATAACGGCCGTCGATGTTCTTCAGCGGGATGTTGATCTCCTGGCCCTGCTCGTAGGCGCGGGTCCAGGCGGTCTCGGCGTTTTCCACTCGCAACTTCTGGTCGCGGCAGATGAAGTGCAGATGGTTGTTCCGCAGCATCGCACCGGGCAGCAGATGGGTCTCGGTGAGTACCTGGAAGCCATTGCAGATGCCAAGGACGGGCATACCGGCCTTCGCCTGCTCGATGACCGACTCCATTACCGGCGAGAAGCGGGAGATCGCTCCGGCGCGGAGATAGTCGCCATAGGAGAAGCCGCCCGGCAGGATCACCGCGTCGACCTGCTTCAGATCCTTGTCGCGGTGCCACAGCGGCACCGCTTCGAGACCCGCGGTGCGGACCGCGCGCTGGGTGTCGCGGTCGTCGAGCGTGCCGGGGAAGGTGATGACTCCGACGCGTGCGGTCACGACTCCGCCTTCACGGCGGTGCTGTCGGCACCGTCGCCGACCTCGACCTTCACGGAGAAGTCCTCGATCACGGTGTTCGCGAGGAACGTCCCGGCGATCTCATGGATACGGGCGAGGGCGGCGTCGTCGACCGGGCCCTCCACCTCGAGTTCAAAGCGCTTGCCCTGACGGACGTCGGCGATCCCCTCGAATCCGAGGCGGGGCAGTGCTCGCTGCACCGCCTGGCCCTGGGGGTCGAGGATCTCCGGCTTGAGCATGACGTCGACTACGACGCGTGCCACTGGCACTCCCGGTGGTGTGGTGCTGGTGCGTAAGGCGGTGCGCCAAGCCTACCCCGAGGAAAAATCTACGCGGGTAGATATCGCATGACGGGGAACCCTTCGGTCACGTTTAAGCATCGTCAGGGGCAACGGCTGGGGAAAGAACCGGGTAAACCGTATGGTCCCGATTGCGGTGTGACACGCGGGCAGAATTATCAGGGCTTCACAATGCATTGTCGTCCGCTGTACAAATGAAAAAGCATTGTTCGCTTACAACTGGACAGCTGTCATCTTTGCACGTCAACGCAACGATGCAGCCCGAAAGGACCGATTTTCGTGGCGCAGCGCGTAGTAGTCACGCTCTCCGATGACCTCGACGGCGGGGCTGCCGAGGAGACGGTCGCGTTCGGGCTGGACGGCAGGTCGTACGAGATCGACCTCAACGCGGTCAACGCGGAGAAACTGCGTGACGCCCTGGCCCCCTTCGTCGAGGCCGGCCGCAAGCGCTCCCGCTCCGGGAAGACCTACCGCCGCACCTCCGTCGCCCCGGATCCGGCCGCGGTGCGCGCCTGGGCCCGGTCGCACGGCATGGAGGTGCCGCCGCGCGGCCGTATCCCCAAGAAGGTCTACGAGGCGTTCAACGCGTCGAGCTGACCGACCCGTTCGGCCGAGTTGCACAGCACCCCGGGTGATCCGCTAGAGTCTGGAGCACGCCGAGGGGCGAAGCCGGAAGGCAAAACCCCGAGGAAGACACCATGCGGGTGTAGCTCAGTAGTAGAGCGCCCCCTTTCCAAGGGGGAGGCGCAGTGTGCGATCCCTGTCACCCGCTCTCATCACCTGACCGTTCCATGGAAGTGGATCAGGTAGAGTGATGCACGCGCCGTTCGGTGAGAGCCGTTCGGAGGCATGCGGACGTGGCTCAGTTGGTAGAGCATCACCTTGCCAAGGTGAGGGTCGCGAGTTCGAATCTCGTCGTCCGCTCCATTCAGATCAGGCCCCGGTCGATTTCGACCGGGGCCTGATCCGTTTTCAGCGTTCCCCCGCCGTACGCCCGATGACATTTGTCATCGCAGCCGGTGACAGCTCGCACTGCCGGAGCCGCCGGGGCGACGGAAACCTGGAAGCCATGCATGTCGGTGACAACGCGATCAAGGTGAACGAGCTGCGGCGGAGGTACGGTCCCGCCGGGGCACAGGGCTTCGACGCGGTACGGGGCGTCTCCTTCGAAGTGGCGCGGGGCGAGTTGTTCGCCCTGCTCGGCACGAACGGCGCGGGCAAGACCTCGACCGTCGAACTGCTGGAGGGGCTGGCCGCCCCGACCGGTGGTGCGGTGCGGGTGCTCGGCCACGATCCGTACCGGGAACGGGCCCTGGTGCGGCCGCGGATCGGGGTGATGCTCCAGGAGGGCGGCTTCCCCAGTGAGCTGACGGCCGTGGAGACGGTGCGGATGTGGGCGGGGTGCACCAGCGGCGCCCGGCCGGTGGACGAGGCCCTGGAGCTGGTCGGGCTCGCCCGGCGGCGGGCCGTACGGGTCAAGATGCTCTCCGGCGGGGAGCGCCGGCGGCTGGACCTGGCGCTGGCCCTGCTGGGCCACCCCGAGGTGCTCTTCCTCGACGAGCCGACCACCGGTCTGGACGCCGAGGGCCGGCGGGACACCTGGGAGCTGGTGCGGACGCTGCGGGACCAGGGCACCACGGTGCTGCTGACCACGCACTACCTGGAGGAGGCCGAGGCGCTGGCCGACCGGCTCGCGATCATGCACCGGGGGCGGATCGCCACCTCGGGCCGGGTCGCGGAGATCGTGGCCGAGCGCCCCTCCCGGCTGACCCTCACCCTCCCGACGGACGTCCACCCCGGGGACCTGCCGCCCGTGGAGCTGCTGGCGGCCGACGCCATGGAGCTGCCGGGCATGCCGGACGCGGCGGGCCGGACGACGGTCCGGCTGAGCACCCGGGACCTCCAGCGCACCGCCACCGAGGTACTGCTCTGGGCGCGGGACCGGCGGATCGGACTGGCCGGTCTGGACGCCCGGTCGGCCTCACTGGAGGAGGCGTTCCTGCATATCGCGCGGGGACTGGACGACGAGGACGGCGAGATGCCGCAGGAGCGGACGATGGAGGGGGCGGCACGATGAGCACCGCGCTGACGGGAACCACCACGACCACCGGGCGGGCGCTGGCCCTCGGCCGCGCCGAACTGACCCTGCTGCTGCGGAACAGGGCGGCGCTCTCGTCCGCCCTGGTGCTGCCCGGGATGCTGACCCTCAGCATGTCCACCTTCACCGGGGACATCGACCTGAAGGGCACCGGACTGTCGCCGGGCACCCTGGTGCTGCCCGGTTCCATCGGGCTGGCGCTGGTCCTCGCGGTCTATACGAACCTGGTGGGCGTCTATGTGATCCGGCGTGAGGAGCTGGTCCTCAAACGGCTGCGCGCCGGGGAGGCCACCGACACCGAGATCCTCACCGGGGCGGCGGTGCCCGCGCTGCTGATCGGGCTGATCCAGTGTGTGGTGCTGGTGGTCTCGGTGAGCCTGGCGATGGACGTTCCGGCGCCGGAGGCCCCGTATCTGACCGTGCTCGGGGTGGCGCTGGGGCTGCCGCAGATGGCGGCGCTGGCCGCGGCGACGGCCGCGTACACCAGGACCGCGGAGTCCGCACAGCTCACCCCGATGCCGATGATGCTGCTGTCGATGCTGGCCAGCGGTCTCTTCGTACCGCTGGAGGTACTGCCGGACCAGGTGGCCGAGTTCTGCGAACGGCTCCCGCTGACACCTGTGATCGACCTGGTGCGGGCGGGCTGGACCGGGGACATGGGCGCGGGTGAGGCGCTGGCCGCGGTGGTCACGGCGGCGGCCTGGACGGCCCTGGCATGGTGGACCGTGCGCCGCCGGTTCCCGTGGGAGCCGCGGCGCTGAGTGACGGCATACGAGACGGAGCAGACGGGGGCAGTCGTGATACGGCCATGGCGGGGGCGCAGCCGCCTCACCAAGGTGGAGTTGTTCACCCGGTGGACCTTGTACGCGGTGCCCTGGATCTACCAGCTCGCGGTGGTGGGCGCCAAACCACCGCTCGCGCAGGACGCCCCGCCCGCGCTGCTCGGCGCGCTCGTGGGGGTGACCTCCGTGCAGAACCTGCTGGCCGCCCCGGTGCTGCGGCGGGGTCTTGACCACCGGCTGCGCGGCGGCCCCACAGCACCGCGGCTCACGGGGGTGGCGGCGGCGCTGATGGTGGCGGGGCTGGGGGTCTGTGTGTCCCTGGAGGCCGCCGGTGCGCTGCGCGCGCCGGGTGCGTCGGTGCTGGCTATCGCGCTGTGCGTGGGTCCGTTCAGCACCGGTTACGCGCTGCTGGCCTCGACGCGCCGGTTCTGGTCCGTGCACGCGGTCATCGCGGTGACGCTCGCGGTGGCGATGGGGACGGCCGGGCGGGATCCGATCGCCGCGGTGTCGGCCCTGCTGGCCGTCCCGCTGGTCGGGGCGCTGTTCCTGTCCACGGTGCGCAGTTCGAACTGGGTGCTGGTGGTGATGTGGGAGGTGGACGCCAGCCGGGAGACCCAGGCCCGGCTGGCCGTCGCCGAGGAGCGGCTGCGCTTCGCCCGGGATCTGCACGATGTGATGGGACGGGATCTGGCGGTGATCGCGCTCAAGAGCGAACTGGCGGTCCAGCTCGCCCGGCGGCAACGGCCGGAGGCGGTGGGGCAGATGGAAGAGGTCCAGCGGATCGCCCGGCAGTCGCAGCGCGAGGTGCGGGAGGTGGTGCGCGGCTACCGGGACGCGGATCTCCAGGCGGAGCTGGCCGGAGCGCGGTCGGTGCTGACGGCGGCCCGGGTGGACTGCCGGATCGAGGACGGCGGCGCGGCGGAACTACCCGAGGCGGTGCGCTCCGCCCTGGGCTGGGTGGTCCGGGAGGGCACCACGAACGTGCTGCGGCACGCGGAGGCCGCGCGCTGCACGGTGCGGGTGCGGGTGGACGGAGCGGAGGCGCCGACGGCGGTGCTGGAGATGGAGAACGACGGGGTGGGCGCGGACGGGACGGGGGCGCTTCCGGCACCCGCCGGGGAGGGCGGGACCACCGGCGGCAGCGGACTCCCGGGACTGCGGGAGCGGCTCGCGGCGCTGGGCGGGAGGCTGGAGTCGGGGCCCGGGGAGCGGGGCACCTACCGGCTGCGCGCCGAACTGCCGCTGGAGGCCACGTCATGACGCGATCCACGGATCCGGCGGAGCCGGCGGTGATCCGGGTGCTGCTGGCCGACGACGAGCATCTGATCCGGGGTGCGCTGGCCGCCCTGCTGGCCCTGGAGGAGGACCTGGTGGTGGTCGCGGAGGCCGCGTCCGGGCCCGAGGCGATGGCGATGGCGCGGGCGCACCGGCCCGATGTGGCGGTGCTGGACCTCCAGATGCCGGGAACGGACGGGGTGGGGGTCGCCGCGGCGCTCCGCACGGAACTGCCCGATTGCCGCTCGATGATCGTGACCAGCCACGGCCGTCCCGGCCATCTGAAGCGGGCGCTGGAGGCGGGGGCCCGGGGCTTCGTGCCCAAGACGGCCTCCGCCCAGCGGCTCGCGGAGATCATCCGCACCGTGCACCGTGGAAGCCGCTATGTGGATCCTGATCTGGCGGCGGACGCGATCAGCGCGGGCGACTCCCCGCTGACCGCGCGCGAGGCGGAGGTGCTGGACCTGGCCGCGGACGGGGCGTCGATCGCGGATATCGCCGGGCGGGCCGGGCTCTCACCGGGCACGGTGCGCAACTATCTGTCGTCGGCCGCCATGAAGCTGTCCGCGGAGAACCGGCACGCGGCGGCCCGGATGGCGCGGGAGCGCGGCTGGCTGTGACGCTGGGAGGGACGCCGGGAGGAGGAGACCATGTCGGCACCCACAGTGATCATCTGGGTCATCGCCATCGTGATCGTGGCGGCCATCGCGCTCAACGTGTCCAAGAAGGGGAAATGAGCACCGAGGGGGCGTGGTAGTTCCCCCGCCGAGGGTTTGGTTATAGTAGAGGCGCGCCGTACGGAATGTGCGGCGTATGCGGACGTAGCTCAGTTGGTAGAGCGCAACCTTGCCAAGGTTGAGGTCGCGAGTTCGAGCCTCGTCGTCCGCTCAGAGTGAAGGGCCCCGGTCGTCTCGACCGGGGCCCTTTCGTATGCCGTGCGCCGGTATGCCGTGCGCCATCCGGGGGTGTGGGGTGTGCCACACCCCCGGTGCGCGGGGCGGTCACGACCAGCGGTTGCCGGTCAGCCGCTCGAACGCCTCGATGTACTTCGCCCGGGTGCGCTCCACGACCTCGTCCGGCAGCGGGGGCGGCGGCTGCTCGCCGTGCCGGTCCCAGCCGGAGGCCGGGGAGGTCAGCCAGTCGCGGACGAACTGCTTGTCGAAGGAGGGCTGCGCCCGGCCGGGCTCCCAGGAGTCGACGGGCCAGAAGCGGGAGGAGTCCGGGGTGAGCACCTCATCCGCGAGAACCGGCTCGGCGCCCTCGGCGCCCACCGTGGCCGGTGCGTAGCCGAACTCGAACTTGGTGTCGGCCAGGATGATGCCGCGCTCACGGGCGATGTCACGGGCGCGGGCGTAGATCGCGAGGGTGGCCTGGCGGAGCTGGGCGGCGGGTTCGGCGCCGATCCGGTGGGCGACCTCCTCGTAGGCCACGTTCTCGTCGTGCTCACCGACGTCGGCCTTGGTGGCCGGGGTGAAGATCGGGGTGGGCAGTTCGGAGCCGTCGGTCAGCCCCTCGGGGAGGGCGAGGCCGCAGACGGTACGGGTCTCGCGGTACTCGGCCAGGCCCGAACCGGTCAGATAGCCGCGGGCGACACATTCGACCGGGGCCATCTCCAGGGACCGGCAGATGAGGGTGCGGCCCTCCCAGTCGGCGGGCGCCCCGGCGGGCAGCTCGGTGGAGAGCACATGGTTGGGGGCCAGATCGGCCAGCAGGTCGAACCACCAGAGGGAGAGCTGGGTGAGGACCCGGCCCTTGTCGGGGATCTCGGTGGGGAGCACCCAGTCGTAGGCGGAGATCCGGTCGCTGGCGACCATCACCAGCTCGCCCCGCTCGTTCCGGTAGAGGTCGCGCACCTTGCCGGTGTGCAGGTGCTCAAGGCCCGGGACCTCCACCGGCTCGGGCTTTTCCACGAATCCGGACACGCTGCCTCCTGGTGGTTCTGTCCAAGCCACCCCGATTCTGCCGCACGTCACGGCCGTCTCCGGACCCGGCCCGCCCTCACACCCGCTTGCAGATGCGGTCCAGCAGATTGGCGGTGGCGCGCTGCACCCGCTCGTCCCGGTGGCCGGGGCGGTCCAGCGCCGGTGACCAGGCGAAGGTGCCGGAGGCGAAGACCAGGGCGCCGCTGGGGGCCCGGTAAAGGGACGTCTCCTGGTGCCGGGTGGCGCCTTCGGCGTCCTGGTACGGGGAGTGGGCCAGCAGGATCCGGCCGTCGTGCTCGGGCAGTGAGGTGCGCGGGAAGTAGCGGTCGGCCTCGCCCGCGACCAGTCCGGGCAGTTCATCGCCCTCCTCGGCGCCGGTGGAGTCCCACAGCCAGTGGCTCGCGTTGCGCACGATCATCGGACGCGGTTCGGGCACCCGGCCCGCGTACTGGATGCCGATGAGCTGCTGTTCGGGTGTGGTCTCCCGCCACAGCGCGGAGCGGCCGGGGCCGCGGCGCTTGCGGCAGGTCAGCAGCCGGTCCGGTCCGGAGGGCGAGGGGGCGAGATCGACCTGCCAGTACATGGTGTTGGCGGAGAGGAAGACCAGCGAGGTGCCGCGGTCACGGGCGCTTTCCACGGTGCGGCGCAGCGGCGCCGACCAGTACTCGTCATGGCCGGGGAAGACCAGGCCGCGGTAGCGGGTGGGGTCGATGGAGCCGGCGTGCAGATCGCGGGTCTCGGCGTAGGCGAGGTCATAGCCGTAGCGCTCGGCCCAGCGGATGAAGTCGTAGGCGTGGCCCACATGGAGGGGCAGCCCCGCGCCCGCGTACGGCCGGTCGAAGGAGACCGTGACCGCGGCCTCGGACTCGCCCAGCAGCCGCCCCCGCTCGTCCCAGGCGTGGTAGAGGCTGGCGCCGGTGCGGCCGTCCTCCGGGTAGAGGTTGTACGCCTGCCAGGTGAAGTCCGGGAGGACCAGCAGCAGATCGGCGGGGTGGCTGTCGCGCACGGTGAAGGGGATGTGGCTGCGGTAGCCGTCGGCGGTGGTGAGCACCGCGACGTAGGCGCCCAGCTTCCAGTAGTGGGGGATCTGGAGCCGCCAGGACAGCCACCAGTGGTGGCAGGAGACGGTGCGGTCGGCGGTGAGCGGGGCGGGCTGGACGATGCCGGACAGCCGCGGACTGGTGGTGATCTTCGAGGCGCCGTCGCCGCCGTAGTGACCGATCCGGTAGATGTCCACGCTGAACTGCTGGGGCGGGTCGACCGTGATGCGGAAGTCGATGGCCTCGCCGGGGGCCGCGGCGGAGGCGGAGGTGAAGCCCTTGATCTGCCGGTGGACGTCATCCGCGGTACGGGGGCCGGGGACCCGGGCGGCGCGGCGGTCGCGGGGCCGCAGCGCGGTCCGGTCGATCGCCCGGTCGATGGCACCGGGGGTGTGGACGTGGTCCACGTACCACGGGACCACCTGCCCGGTGTCGTCGAAGTAGTTCTCGCTGCCGCGCAGCCAGGGCAGTGGACCCTGGCCGAAAGGATCCGTCACCGCGTGGGCGAGCGCGCCCGACTCCCAGCGCCGGATCTGGTCCGTCCCCATCCCCTGCTCCCCTCCCTGCATACCCCGGCGGCAGCTCGTAGCCATCCCGCCTCACACCCGCGCCCCCGTGGTCCGGCCTTGTGGGCCGGGCCGCGTGACCGGTCGGTGGACCGGGCCTGTGGGCCGGTCCGCTGGGCCGGGTGACAACGACCGGTCCCAGCACATCACATTACGCACCCACTCCGTCACCCATAGTCGCTAATTTGCTGGAACGAGAACCGAACGAGCGACAGTCGAGGGAATATGTGTCCGATTCCGGAGGGGCCGGAACCGGTCACACCAGACGGACCGGCTTCTCCGGGCGCACGCCCACCTCAGCCAGCCAGGCGCGCAGCGGCCCGTCGTCCCCGTCCTCGACCAGGCTCAGCACCGGATTCGCCAGATCCGCCCGGCGCCGTCCGTCCACCAGCAGGGCGGGCCCGTCCAGCCAGTCCAGACCGGGACTGGCACCGGCGGTGTCCACCGCGGCGCAGCAGACCATCGCGGTGACATGGTCGGCGAGCAGCTCACGGCCGGTGCGGGGCGGCTGGAGCGGGAACAGCGGGGCGAAGCCGTCGAGCCAGGGGTCACCACCGCCCGCCGCGCCGCCCTCGGCGGCCGCACGGGCCAGATGCGCCCGGCTGGCCTCCTGCTGGACGGCCTCCTCCCGGGCCAGCTCCACGCTGAGCCGGGCCGCGAGCCCGGGGCCGCGCTCCTCGGTCTCCGGCCCGGCTTCCCGGCCGTCACCGCCCGTGGTGGTGAAACGCTCTATGACCCGGGCGAGGGTGGGCGGGGTGGGCGGATCCGCGGGCCCCGGCGGGGTGTCCGACGGTCCGGACCGGCCGTCCAGGACCCGGTGCAGCCGGGCCGCCTCCAACCGCCATTTGCGGTCGACGACTTCCTCCGGGTACTGCCCCCAGTCCACCGGGGACCAGTCGGGGCCGGGCTCCGGCGGGCCGCCGTGGAAGAGCCGGGCCGCGAGCAGCGAGGTGGCCTCGTCGATCAGACCGGGCTCCTCCAGCAGATCGCAGGCGGGCCGCTCGCTCAGCCGGGAGGCGAACCCCTCGGCCAGCCGGTCCCGGCGGGAGAGCTCGGTGAGCGCGGAGACCACGCCCGCGTCCAGCCTGGCGGGCCAGCGGCCCATCCGCCAGGCGGGCAGGGCGACCCGGGTGAGCAGCCGGTCCCAGCCCGCGTAGGCCAGCCCCACCTGCTCCTGGGCGACGATCCGCAGCCCGTAGTCGACCGTCCGGGCCCGCTCGGAGGCGGCCGCGGCGACCGCGCGCTCCATCTGGACGGCGTGGTCCCGGCAGCCGCGCAGCAGCAGCCGGGCGACCCAGCCGACGAAGGCGAAGGCGGGACGGCGCACCGCCCGGCCGAGCGCCGCCACGGCGGCGGGTGCGGCTCCCGGCCGCGGACCGGGTCCGTACGGGGAGGCGGACACGGGCTCGCCGCCGCGGGTGGCGACGGCCACGGCGGCGTCCAGCCCCCGGACGAAGCGCCGGGCGGCGGCTATGTCGGGGTGCACGGACGGGCCGGTGCCCGCCACCACGGGCGCGAGCAGCGCCCGCAGCTCGGCGACGCGCATCCACCACAGGAACGGTGAGCCGATGACCAGCACCGGGGCCTGTGGGGCGCCGCGCCGCTCCCGGCGGTCCGTGAGCCGGTCGTCCCCCGCGGGTCCCGGCGCCCCGGGCAGACCCGTGCCGGGGACGGCCCGGGTGCCGTCGGCCGAGAGCGAGCCGCGGTCACCGCGCCCCCGGCGGGAGGCGTACGCGGGATGGGTGCGGTCCTCCAGCCAGCTGTCGCAGTCCGGGGTGAGCGCTATCGCCGAGGGCGCGGGCACCTCCATGCGCTCGGCCAGATCGCGGACCAGCCGGTAGAGGTCCGGGGCGGTCTCCTCGGCGATGGGCACGGTGGGGGTGACCGCGGGTCTGGCCCGGACGATCACGGCGGCCACCGCCGCCGCCAGCAGCAGGACCAGCAGGGCGCCGCCGACCACGATCCAGCGCAGCGCGGTCCAGCCCTCGTCGTGCGAACCGCCGATGCGGCCCATGGCGCTGCCGGCCAGCAGCACGACGGCCGCGGCCGCCGGGAGGAGCGCGACCGCGAGCGCGGTGCTCCGGATCCGCAGTACCGCGAGGGCACGGGCGCGTGCCGCCAGTGCACCTGCTTCGGGACCTGCCACGGTTCTCTTCACCCCCTACGGTCCAGCCCGTGTGTGGACGGCGGACGACGGCGGCGTTGTCTTGACCCCCACTCTCGCACCGGCCACCGGCATCGCAATGCCGGTGGGCCAGTTGCCGCACCTCGCCTGAGCGGCACATTAGTTGGGGGCCGGGCGTGCGTCAGCAGGATGGGGAAGCGCTCACCCGATGGAATGGCCTTGGGCAGAACCAGGAACCCCGCGATGTGCGACGTCAGTCCTGCTGTGGACGACGTGTACGAGAACCGGGCCGGGGCCCGCGCGGTCAGCCGGAGGGCGTCTCCGAGGCCGCCCGCGCGGCGATGTCGGTGCGGTGGTGGGAGCCCTCCAGACCGATCCGGTCCACCGCCCGGTACGCCCGCTCGCGCGCGGTGGCCAGGTCGGATCCGGTCGCGGTGACGGAGAGCACCCGGCCGCCCGCGCTCACCACGGCGCCGGACCCGGCGTCCTTCTTGGTGCCCGCGTGCAGCACATACGCCTCGGGGGCGTCCTGCTCGGCGATGTCCGCCAGTCCGGTGATCGGGTCACCCGTACGCGGTGTGCCCGGGTAGTTGTGCGAGGCCACCACGACCGTCACGGCCGCGCCGTCGCTCCAGCGCAGCGGGGGCAGGGCGGCCAGGCCGCCGGTGGCGGCCGCCAGCAGCACCCCGGCCAGCGGGGTCTTCAGCCGGGCGAGGACCACCTGGGTCTCGGGGTCGCCGAAGCGTGCGTTGAACTCGATCACCCGCACACCGCGCGAGGTGATCGCCAGACCCGCGTAGAGCAGCCCGGAGAAGGGCGTGCCACGGCGGCGCAGCTCGTCCACGGTGGGCTGGAGCACGGTGGCCATGACCTCGTCCACCAGCTTGGGGTCGGCCCAGGGCAGCGGGGAGTACGCACCCATACCGCCGGTGTTCGGGCCCTCGTCGCCGTCGAGGGCGCGCTTGAAGTCCTGGGCGGGCTGGAGCGGGACGACGGTCTCGCCGTCAGTGATCGCGAAGAGGGAGACCTCGGGGCCGTCCAGGAACTCCTCGATCACCACGCGGCCGCAGGCCAGCGCATGCTCACGGGCGGCCTGGACATCACCGGTCACCACGACGCCCTTGCCCGCGGCCAGTCCGTCGTCCTTGACGACATAGGGGGCACCGAAGGCGTCGAGGGCCTCGTCGACCTCGGCGGGGGTGGTGCAGACGTAGGAACGGGCGGTGGGCACGCCCGCGGACGCCATCACGTCCTTGGCGAACGCCTTGGAGCCCTCCAGCCGCGCCGCCTCGGCGGACGGCCCGAAGACCGGGACACCGCGACCGCGCACGGCGTCGGCCACGCCCGCGACCAGCGGGGCCTCGGGGCCGACGATCACCAGGTCGGCCGAGAGGCCGGTGGCGAGGTCGGCGACGGCACCGCCGTCGAGGGCGTCGACGGCGTGCAGCTCGGCGACCTCGGCGATGCCGGCGTTGCCGGGGGCGCAGTGCAGTGCGGTGACGTCGGGGTCGAGAGAGAGTGCGCGGCACAGGGCATGTTCGCGGGCGCCGCCGCCGATGACGAGGACCTTCACGGTGGCCACCCTACGGCCTCGGCGGTGTGCGGCTCCCTCGTGGGGCCGCACACCGCCTTGTGGATCACAGCTCGCCGGACAGCACGCCCTTGCGGAAGGCGTCCCACTCGGCGGCGGTGTAGCGCAGCGCGGGGAAGTCGGGGTTCTTGGAGTCGCGGAGGGCGACACCGCCGCCGGGGAGATCAGTGATCTCGACACAGCCATTGGCGCCGTCGCTGAATGAAGACTTGCGCCATGGCGCCGTGCTCAGATCTATGTCGTAGAGATCGTCTTTGCGGCCGGTGATGCTCACGTGGCGTTCCTCTCCAGCAAGTACTTGATGGTCTCCCAAGAATCATCCACCGACAGCGCCGCCGCGACGATGCGCTCGAACGCCGTCTCGAAAAGCTTGACGTCGTCGATACCTTCCACGAAGTCACCGCCCCGGATGTTCTCCAGGTAGGCCACGGTGGGCCATGGCTGAGGGAAGCGCACCACGTGGAAGAGCCCCATCATCCCGGGGTGCGGGGTGGCGGACAGCGGCATGATCTGGATGGTGATGGTCGGCAGCTCCGCCATGTCGAGCAGATGCCGGAGCTGCTCACGCATCAGGGACGGGTACGAGACGAAGCGCTGATGCAGCGCGGCCTCGTGGATGACGGCCCAGAGTTTCATCGGCTTGTCCGGCCGGGTGAGGATCGCCTGCCGCATCTTGCGGACCTCGGTGAGGGCGATCGCCTCTTCCGGGGTGCGAGACATGTCGATCGCAGGGATGATCTCGCGTGCGTAGGCCCCGGTCTGGAGCAGACCGGGAATCAGTCCCGGGGCGTAGATGTGCGTGCTCTCCGCGTCGGACTCCAGCGTCAGGTAGTCCTTGTACGCCAAGGGCACGACATCGCCGTACGCCCGCCACCAGCCTTGTTTCCCGGCGTCCCGGGCCAGGTCGATCAGCGCCGACACGACCTCGGGATCCGTCACGTCATACAGCTTCAGCAACTTCCCGATGTACTGCGGAGGCATGCGGGCCTTTGCGTTCTCGATGCGGGACAACTTGCTGTCGTCCCACCCCATCGCCTCACTGGCCCGTTCCAGGCTCATCCCGGCGTTGCGGCGGTACATGCGCAGCGCCTCACCAAGACGGCGCCTTCTTAACGTTGGTACTGCTCGTGAATTCGGCATGGTGCTTATTCCCCTCCAAAGGTGCACCAGACTGCACCCCGGGTTGAGTTTCACATCGCAAGGTGCGCAAGTCGATAGAACACCTTTTCTTCTTTCTGTGAATTGATGCTCCAACGTTGCCAGTTACGGCTTCACCAGGGCATTCTGCGGCAACGAAATCCGAGCACTCATGCCGCTGGAGCCCCCATGTCCGCGCTGAGCACCTACAGCCAGACCCTCCCCTGCGCACCCGAATCGGCCCGCCGCGCCCGGCTCCTGGTCCGGGCAGCCTGCGATACCTGGCAATTGGCCGACCTGGCCGACCCCGCGGCCCTGGTGATCTCGGAGCTGATCGGCAACGCCGTGGCGCACAGCGGCAGCCGATTAGTGCGGGTGAGCGTCTCCCGGCCAGAGCCGTGCCGGGTACGGCTGGCCGTCGTGGACAAGTCCCGTACGCGGCCCGCGCAGCGCGACGCGTCCGCCGACGACGAGCACGGCCGGGGCCTCACGATCGTCGAGGCCATGTCCGACCGCTGGGGAGCGGATCCGCTGGGCTGGGGAAAGCGGGTGTGGGCCGAGCTGTGTACCAAGGACGACCAGTGACCAGTCCGCGCGCCTCCGGCGCGCACCCGTGCGCCCTGTTCGACCGCCGCAACCTGCTCGTGGAATCGGTACTGACCAGCAGCCCCATCGCGTGCGGCGACCATGGCACAGCCACATTCCTCAGAGAGGAGGACCATGAGCCAGCAGACCAGGACACCGTGGGGTCTGACCCGCATGGAGCCCTATCCCACCCTCGTCAAGGTCACAGGCACGGCGATTGCCCTTGCCCCGGATACGCAGACCACCGTCTACGGGGATGCACAAGGACGCCGGGTGGAGATGGGCAAGCACGGTACGGGCACCGGGAAGGAGACCAGGACCCGCACCAGCCAGGGGGATGGCAACGGCCCATCGAACGCCGATGAAGGCCACGACCAGGAATCGGACCAGGACTGACGATGGCACCTCACCGTCCGGTCGTCGTACTCACCGAGCTGGATGATCTGACGGCGGACTGCGTCATCACCGAGCTGCACGGCCGGGGTATCCCGGTCGTGCGACTCGATCCGGGTCCACCGGGCACCGTGACGTTCTCCGCCTACGCGGGTGCCGGCCGAATCTGGCACGGCCCGCTCACCACCCCCAGCCGCACCCTCGACCTGGAACACGCCAGGGCCGTGTACTACCGGCGGCCGTCCCCGTACACCTCCCCGGAGGACCTGGACGCCCAACAACGCGAGTTCGCCACCGCTCAGACCCGGCACGGCCTGGGCGGCGTACTCGCCGCCCTCACCCACTGCTTATACGTGAACCATCCACACCGGAACTGGGGGGCCGAGTACAAGCCCCGCCAGATCGCCGTGGCCATGCAGGCAGGACTGGACGTTCCCCCGACGCTGATCACGAACGACGCGGAAGCAGCCCGTACGTTCGCCAAGGTGAACGGGCCGGTGGTCTACAAACCCCTGCGGTCCACGGAATACCGGGAGAACGGCGACCTGCGCACGATCTGGGTTCGCCAGGTCGAGGCCGATGAGATCGGCGACGGTGTCGCCACCTGCCCGCATCTGTTCCAGCAGGTGGTCGCGAAGACAGCGGACATCCGAGTGGCGGCTGTGGGCCGGGACCTGTTCGCGACGCGCATCGCGATCGACGGCGATCATCTTGACTGGCGGCTGGACTACGAACGGATAGCGTTCTCCCCTGTCGATGTCCCGGGTCCGGTGCGGCGGGGCATCCATTCCTACATGGACACCCTCGGCCTGAGCTTCGGCGCCTTCGACTTCGCGCTCGACCACAGCGGGGCGTGGCGGTTCTACGAGTGCAATCCCAACGGACAGTGGGCCTTCGTGGACGACGATACGACCAAGGCCATCACCACGGCCCTCGCCGACCTGCTGGGGAAAGGACACCCCGCGTGACCGAGCCCTCCCCCGCGTCCGTGGACGAACAGCGCGCCGCGCGCCTGCGCCTCGGTTTGGCCGACCAGCTCGAAGAGGGCGGCCATCTGCGCTCGCCCGCATGGCGGGCCGCGGTGGAGACCGTTCCCCGGCACCTTTTCACCTCCGCCTTCTTCCGACGGACCCATAGCCCCCGGGGCACATTGTGGACACCGGTCACCCCGGAACTGGTCGGCACGGATACCTGGCTCGAGGAGGTGTACGCGGACAGCACGCTGGTGACTCAGCTCGACGGCCGCACCCACCCGGCTGACGCCGACGGACCGGTCCCGGGCGACCCCACCTCCTCCTCCACCCTGCCGAGCCTGGTGGTGCGCATGCTCGAAGACCTGGACCCGCAGGACGGTGACCGGGTCCTGGAAGTGGGCACCGGCACGGGCTACTCCACGGCGCTGATGTGCCACCGGCTGGGGAGCGGGCAGGTGACCTCCATCGAGTACGACAGCGCTGCTGCCGGACGCGCACACGCGGCCATCACCGCAGCCGGATATACACCGACGCTGATCAACGGGGACGGACTGCTCGGCTTCCAGGACAACGCCCCCTACGACCGGCTGATCGCCACCTGC
The DNA here is from genome assembly GCF_024295805.1 of Streptomyces cucumeris. Taxonomy (GTDB): domain Bacteria; phylum Actinomycetota; class Actinomycetes; order Streptomycetales; family Streptomycetaceae; genus Streptomyces; species Streptomyces cucumeris. Next base: position 62,951 of record NZ_JANCLX010000012.1, on the reverse strand, counting down.
TCGGTGCGCACCGTGCCGCTGGAATGGCTCCGGCAGGTCCGGGCCGGTGGCACCATCCTTGCCACGCTGTCCGGCTGGCTGTACGGCTCCGGCCTGCTACGGCTCACCGTCGGAGACGACGGCACCGCCGAGGGCACGTTCCTGCCCGGCACCGTCTCGTTCATGATCGCCCGGCCGCAGGCGGCCCCCGCGCTCAGCCACGTCTCCGACCCCTTGGACCAGCCCGCCGACGAGCGGCCCACCCGTTTCGGCCCTGAGGTGCTGAGTGAGTGGCTGCCTCAGTTCATCGCGCAGCTTGCCGCGCCGAGCGCTCAGTATCTGGGGATCAGCACTGACGGCGGCCCCATGCTGGACCATCTGGTCGACGTTTCGCGGAGGTCATTCGCCACGCTCCTGCCCGACGGCCAGGGAGCGTTCCTTGTGCGCCAGGGCGGGCCTGCCCGCCTTTGGGATGCCGTCGAGGACGCTCTCGGAACGTGGCGGCGGGCCGGGTCGCCTCCTCAAACCGCGTTCGGCCTGACCGTGACCCCGGAGCGACAGCGGGTGTGGCTCACAGACCCCGGCGGGCCGAGTTGGCCTCTGCCCATTTGACCGGAACGGGGTACCGTCGGTGGCCATGAACCCCGAACCGGCCGACTCCGCCGATCCTGCGGACGAGCCCCTGGACGCCTGGGCCGCGCGGCGCGAGGCGCGGCGGGCGGCGCACCGGGAGATGGTGGGACACCGGCGCGTCGTGGCCCTCGGCGATGGGGCACGGGCGACACATGTCGCGCCGCACGAGCCCCGGCTGCTGCTGGAGTGGGACGGCACCGCATGGGTGACCGTCGGCGTCGCGGAGAACGCGGACCGGGCCAGGGAGTTCCTGGGACATCTGCCGCCACCCACCGATGCGAGCGTGGCGGGAGACCGGCAGCCCCGGCTCGGCAAGGGCACGGGACGGCACCGGCGCACCTGACGCTCGTCGGGGGACACTCTTTCGGGTGAGGGGGTGGGGGCGCCTATATCCGATGTGCCACCACTAATGGGCGGAAATCCCTTCATCGGGTCCGCGTGGCCAGCCGTTCGGCGGTAGGAATGGGGGCCGCGCGGCAGCCGCGCGCCAGGGATACGCCAGAGATACGCCGCCGCAGAGGGAGCGCACGGGTGAGTCAGCCGGAGATGCAGCCCGAGGGGCTCCCTCGGCCGGAGGGTGCGAGGAAGCAGGGGGACCTGCTCGGTCGCCCCTTCCCGCACGGCGACTGGGGCGAGCCCGCGGAGCGCCTCGACGAGGTGTACCAGTGGGTCGAGGAGGGCGCGCTGCGGGTGGCCGAGTGGTATCTCGCCGACCGGCTGTGGAAGCGGCGGACCGCGCAGGGCCTGCGGGTGGGGGCGGCCGCCGGGGCGGTGGTGGGGGCGGCACTGCCGCTGCTGGATCTGGCCGGGGTGCTCGGACGGGGCGCCGGCTGGGGCGCCTTCGCGCTGCTGCTGGCCGTGGCCTGCGCGGGGGCCGACCGGTACTTCGGGCTGACCTCGGGCTGGATGCGGGACATGGCCACGGCGCAGGCGGTGCAGCGGCGGCTGGAGACGCTGCAGTTCGACTGGGCGTCGGAGAGCGTACGGGAGGTGCTGGGCCCGACCGAGGGCACCGCGAGCGAGGCCGTGGAGCGGTGCCTGACGGTGCTGCGGCGGTTCTGCGAGGACGTGTCCGAGCTGGTGCGGACCGAGACCTCGGGCTGGATGGTGGACTTCGGCTCCGGTCCGGCGCCGCTGTTCAGCCAGGCGCTGGTGGTCCAGGGCCCCCGCCCGGACAGCGGGAGCCCCGCGAGCCGCTTTCCGCTGCCGCCGAGCACCCGGCCCAATATGCCGCGGCAGCGGCCTCCGGAGCCGCCCCGCTGAGCGCTGGCACACGCCCGGCGGAGCGCTCAGCTGAACACGATCATCGACCCCTGGCCCAGACTGCGGGTCGCCGCCGCGTGCAGCCCCAGCCACACATGGCGTTCCCGTGCGAACGGGCTGTCCTCGTACGGCGCCGGGACGGCCGGTTCCTCCAGGCTGGTGGGCCGGGACGGGGGCGCGGGGGCGGGCGGGGGGTTGGCGGCGTCGATGCCCAGCGCCGGTGCGACCGCTTCCAGTTCGCGCAGCAGTCCGTGGCTGGAGCCCAGCGGGCCGCCGCCTTCAAGGAGTTCGTCGTTGGACAGCGGACTGGGGAAGTCGACCGGGACATAGGCACCGGCGTGGTCGTAGTGCCACACCAGGTGCGACTGCTGGGCGGTGGACTCGAACATCTCCAGCAACTGCTCGTAGTCCCCGCCGAGTTCGTCCACCGGCGTGACCGCGAGTCCGCACAGTTGCAGCATGTAGGCGCGGCGCAGGAAGTGCAGCGCGTCGTAGTCGAAGCCCGCGACGGGGGCGACATCCCCCGACAGTCCGGGCATATAGCCGAAGACGGGCACGGGCGGCAGACCCGCTTCACCGAGTGCCTTGTCGTACGCGGCGATCTCCTCGGCGAAGGGATTGTCGGGGCTGTGGCACAACACGTCGACGAGGGGGACCAGCCAGAGGTCACATGCCACGCGATCTCTCTCTCGTATCCGTACGGTCGGTGGTCGGCCCAGCGTAGTGCCCCGCGTACGCCGCGCGAAGAGTGCTGACCACCGGTCGGCCACCGGTCCGCCGCCGCGCCCGCCTCAGCCCGTACTACTGGGGAAGTTGGTGGCGGAGGGGTTGAAGAAGCCGGTGTTGGGAGGGTCGGAGACATCCGAGCCGCTCGTGCTCGGGGTGTCCGTCGGCGTCGGCTCGGTGGACGATCCGGACGGCGACGACGACGGCGACTCCCCCGGCGACCCGCTCGGGCTCCCGCTCGGCGACCCGCTCGGCGACCCGCTCGGGCTCCGGTCCGAGGTGGCAGGACCGGGCCCCGGCACCCGGTTGGCGGGCGGGGCGCCGCCGTCGCCCGGCAGGACCCGCACGGCCAGCGCGAACACCATGGCCACCAGCACCACCGCGAGCGCCGCCGCCACCGGTACCGCCACCTTGCGCCGGCGCACCCGGCGCTGCCCGCGCCGCACCGCACGGGCCACGTCCACCCCGGGTGCGCCGGCCCCCGGTTCCAGACCGCGCAGCGGGGCGAGCAGGCGATCGGCCTCCCGCTCCAACTCTTCGTCACGCATGGCCGCTACTCCTTCCTCTGCCCCACGGTGGTCACGGACGAGGGCGGTTCGACACCGAGCTGGGCCCGCAGCCGGACCAGACCGCGCGCGGACTGGCTCTTCACGGTGCCCTCCGAACAGCCGAGGATCCCGGCCACCTCGGCCACCGGCAGATCGCACAGGAACCGCAGCACCAGCACCGCCCGCTGGCGCGCCGGGATCCGGGAGAGTGCGGTGTGCACGACCGTGCGGGTCTCGACGTCCGGTCCCCCGGCGGCGGGCGGCAGCCCCGGGGTCTCGTGCGGCGCCCCGGACAGCCGTACCCGCGCCCAGCCGAGCCGCTGTTCGTTGAGGAAGCAGCGCATCAGCATGGTGTGCACATAGCGGTCCATGTCGGTGGCGGCACGGGCCCGCCGCCAGTGCACATACAGCTTGGTCAGCGTGGCCTGTACGACGTCGTCGGCGCGGTGCGGGTCCTTGCACAGCAGATGGGCGATCCGGCGGAGCGCGGGCAGCCTCGCGGAGACGTACGCGGTGTACGTCTGCTCCACTTCCGCCTCGGCCTCCGCCCGCGGCCCGGACCGCCCGGGTGCCGCGACGGGCCCGGTCTCGCTCCCGCTCACGTGCCCCCGCTCACCCCCTCTCCGGCCACCTGCCAGACCCAGACGCCACCGATCCACTGCCCCGGCCGCCCCAGCAGCCGTTCCAGGAAGACACGCAGCGCGCCCTCGGCCGGTTGCGGGGCGAGCACGACCGCTCCCGCGCGCCAGAAGCGCAGGTCCTCCGCGGCGGCGCGGCGCTCGGCGGGACCGACGCCCAGCGGTCTGCCGGTGCGGACCACCTCGCTCAGGAGACTGGCGGTGTCACGCGGCACCGGACCGTAGATCCCGGTCCGGTCCGGGCCGTAGGGGCCGTTGAAGTAGCCGCCGGGCAGCGCGAAGCCGAACCCGGCGGTGACCTGCCAGTGCAGCGGTTCGGCGTACGCGGGGTCCGGCACCGGAACGGGCACGAGGGTGCGGCCCTCGAGGACGTACGCCCGCCACATGCCGTCGGCGACGAACGGGGGCACCGGAACCCGGTCGATGGTGGCCAGCGGGGTGGGCACGAGCGGCAGCAGGGCGGCCAGGACGACCGCCCATCCGGCGATCCGCCGCGGACGGTTCCGGCCCTCGCGCACCAGCCGGTCGACGGCCAGGGCCAGCAGGATGGCGAGCGCGGGCACCGCGGCCAGCGCCACCCGCGACTCGATGACCGACTCCAGCAGCGGCAGCCGGGCGAGGGGCCGCCACGGACCGGGCAGCGTCCGGTCGGTCCCCGGCAGCGGGATCGAACGCCCCAGGGAGAGCACCATCATGGCGAACGCCGTCCACGCCAGCGCCCGGACCCGCGGCTCCCGCCACCGCCACACCACCACCGCGGCGGTGAGCGCGAGCAGCGGCCGGCCGAAGAAGGCGTTCTGCTCGGTGCGGTTGTGGGCCAGCCCGTCCGCGGTGGCCGGATCGCCGCCGAGCGAACGGCCCGCGAACTCCACCAGCGCGCCCGGCGGATGGCCCGCCGGGCCGTGCAGCACGCTGACGTAGGACTGGGCGCCGAAGAACTGCCGGTACAGCGGATAGGCGAGCAGCGTCACCGCGACGCCCCCGGCGACGGCCAGTCCGCGCAGCAGCGGACCACGGGCGGCACGGGCCGCGGCGGGGTGGGCGACCGCGTAACCGAGTGCGAAGAACAGCAGCCCCAGGGCGGCCAGCAGCAGCGCCTCCTCGCCCAGGAACACCTGGTAGGTGAGGAACAGACCGAGGATCACCCCGTCCCGTACGGCACGTGCGTCCGGTTCGCACAGCCGCAGCAGCCGGTCCACGATCAGCGGCAGCATGAACAGCACCACGAAGTTGGGGTGGCCGTTGGCGTGGGAGACCATCCCCGGGGCGAACGCGCACAGCGCCCCGCCGAGGGCCGCGGCCGGGCGGGAGGTCACCACGCGCCGCAGCAGCAGCCAGTACCAGGCGGCGGCGGTCGCGGCGAGTCCGGCGGTCAGCACCAGCGCCCAGGTCAGGGCCGGACCGCACAGGACGGTCACGGGCGCCAGCGGTACGGACAGGCCCGGCATGGTGGTGTTGGCCATGAGGTTCACCCCGGACGGGACGTTCTGCAGCGTGCTGAAGAACGGGTCGCGGAGGGCGAAGACATTGTCGGCGGTGACCGCGAAGAACCACTCCCACTGGTTCTGGTCCTCCCCGCCGTCGACGAGATAGCGGTGCTGAGGGTCGCGCCACAGCCCGTGGAACAGCACTACGGACAGCAGCAGATAGCCCAGGCACACCAGCCGGTCGGCGGTCCGGACCCGCCGCCATCCGCCCGCCACCCGCAGCCGCACCAGTTCCAGCAGCACCCGGGCGTAGTCCGTGGCGCGGATCTTGGAGCCGGGCTGGTGGGCCCAGCGCACCGGCACCTCGGCGACCGGCCAGCGCGCGCCGTGGAACATCCGCAGGATCTCCACATCGATGCACCAGCCGTCGAGCCGGGAACGCCCGAAGACCGCCCGTGCCCGGTCGCCCTCGAAGAGCTTGAAGCCGCACTGGGTGTCGCGGACACCGGGTACCGCCACCGCCCGGATGATCCGGTTGCCCGCCTCGCCGAGCAGATGCCGCAGCGGATGGCGGCGCACCGCCCCGGCGGCCTCCGGAGGGTGGGCGCGGGAGCCGATGGCGGCGGCGTAGCCCTCGTCGAGCCGGTCGTGCAGGGCCGCCAGTTCCTCGATGGGGGTGGCCAGATCGGCGTCGGTGACCAGCACCCGGCGGCCGCGCGAGGCGAGCACACCGAGCCGTACCGCGTGGCCCTTGCCGTGGTTGCCGGTGACGGGGGTGGCGCGGAGGGTGCCCGGGGGCGGACCCAGCAGCCGGATCCGGGGCTCGGTGGCCGCGGCCGCGCGGACGGCGTCGGCGGTGCCGTCCGTGGAGCCGTCGTCGACGACCACGACCTCCCAGCCCGGGTGCCGGCCGGGCGAGGAGCGCAGATAGCGGCAGATCGCGTCGAGGGTCCGGGGCAGCCGGTGCTCCTCGTTGTACGCGGGGACGACGACCGTCAGATCGACGGTGTCCGGGGCGCGCGGAGGCGTCGGCGTCGGCCGGCGGCCCGCGGTGGGGGTGGGCGGAGAAGGTGGCACGCGTGGGGGACCACCTCGGACCCCCGTGGCGTTGCGTGTTCTGCGTCACACTCCGCCGCGGCAGTGTCCGGGGCGCCGGATCAGCGCGCTCCCGACTCCTCCGCCAGCCGCTCGATCAGGGTGCGGAAGTGGGTGTTGTACGCCTCTATCAACCGCTCGGAGGTGGCCGGATCGCCCCGGGTCACCGCCGCGGTGAGCTCGCAGTGGCCCGCCCACAGCAGTCCGCGCAGATCGGGCACCCGGCGCAGATACGGCACGGTGAACACCCAGGTCTGCACCCGCAGCCGCTGAAGGAAGTCCAGGATGTACGGGTTGCCGACCAGACCGCAGATCTCGCGCCAGAAGCGCAGGTCGTAGCCGATCAGGATGTCCAGGTCACCGGAACGGGCGGCCCGTTCGGCCTCCTCGGCCCGGCGCCGCACCGAGGCCAGCGCCGTCTGGTTCATGGTGCGCAGCGTCTGGTCGCCGTAGTGGCGGAACACCCCCTCGACGACCATGGTGCGGGCGGCGACCATATGCCGGAAGTCCTCGATGGTGTACTCGTGGACCTTGAAGCCGCGGTGCTCCTCCACTTCCAGCAGCCCCTGCGAACACAGGTCGAGCAGGGCCTCGCGGACTGGGGTGGCGGAGACGCCGTACTGGTCGGCGATCTCCTTGACGGTGAACTGCCGGCCGGCCGGGAGGCGGCCCGCGAGCACCTCGTCACACAGCGCCTCGGCGATCTGCTGCCGCAGGGTGTTCCGCTTGACCGGGCTGGTGCCGGGCACGGGCATCGAGGACCGTCTCCTTCCGCGGCCGTCATGATCACTGAAAAGCGGACGGCCCTCGCATCACGATATGCGAGGGCCGTTGCGGACAGTGCCCGGAGTGCGGCAGTGGTCTACACCGGATGCCCACACGAGGCCGTCCGGGGCCGCAGGGCGTCTGACTTGGTCAGACCGGGTGCGAGGGCGGTCAGACGGTGTGGGCGTCGGCCGCGGACAGCGCCTCGTCCAGCACGGCCAGACCCTCCTTGGCCTCGGTCTCGGTGACGGTGCACGGCGGCACCACATGGGTGCGGTTCATGTTCACGAAGGGCCACAGACCGCCGCGCTTGCAGGCGGCCGCGAAGTCGGCCATGGGCTGGTTGGCCGGGCCACCGGCGTTGTACGGCACCAGCGGCTCGCGGGTCTCCTTGTTCTTCACCAGGTCCAGTGCCCAGAAGACGCCCGTTCCGCGCACCTCGCCCACCGAGGGGTGGCGCTCGGCGATCTCGCGCAGCCCGGGGCCGATCACGTTCTCGCCGATGGCGGCGGCGTTCTCCACGATGCCCTCCTCGGCCATCGTGTTGATGGTCGCGACGGCGGAGGCGCAGGCCAGCGGGTGGCCGGAGTAGGTGAGACCGCCGGGGTAGGGCCGCTGGTCGAAGGTGGCGGCGATCTCGGCGGAGATCGCCACACCGCCCAGCGGCACATAGCCGGAGTTGACGCCCTTGGCGAAGGTCAGCAGGTCGGGCACGACGTCGAAGTGCTCGGCGGCGAACCAGCGGCCGGTGCGGCCGAAGCCCGCCATGACCTCGTCGAGGACGAAGACGATGCCGTGGCGGTCACAGATCTCGCGGACACCGGGCAGATAGCCGGGCGGCGGGATCATGATCCCGGCGGTGCCGGGGATGGTCTCCAGGACGATCGCGGCGATGGTCTGCGGACCCTCGAAGGCGATGGTGTCCTCGAGGTGGCGCAGGGCGCGCTCGCACTCCTGGGCCTCGTTCTCCGCGTGGAAGGGCGAGCGGTAGAGGAACGGCGCCCAGAAGTGCACCACTCCGGCCGAGGCGGAGTCCGACGGCCAGCGGCGCGGGTCACCGGTCAGGTTGATCGCGGTGGAGGTGGCGCCGTGGTACGAGCGGTAGGCGGAGAGCACCTTGGGGCGGCCGGTGTGCAGCCGGGCCATCCGGACCGCGTTCTCCACGGCCTCGGCACCGCCGTTGGTGAAGAAGATCTTGTCGAGGTCACCGGGGGTGCGCTCGGCGACCAGCCGGGCGGCCTCGGAACGCACGTCCACCGCGAAGCCCGGGGCGATGGTGCACAGCTTGGCGGCCTGCTCCTGGATCGCGGCCACGACCTTGGGGTGCTGGTGGCCGATGTTGGTGTTCACGAGCTGACAGGAGAAGTCGAGGTAGCGGTTGCCGTCGTAGTCCCAGAAGTACGCGCCCTCGGCGCCGGCGATGGCGAGCGGGTCGATCAGACCCTGCGCGGACCACGAGTGGAAGACATGCGCACGGTCCGCGGCCTTGACGGCGGCACCGGCGACGGGGTCGGGAGTGGGCTGCACGGACACGTTCGCTACCTCTGATCGCTCACGGGGCGGGGGTGCGACCAGCGTACGGACCGGGGTCCGGGCCCGTCACCGACATGCTGTCCGGCATTTCCCGTGGCTCTCGACACACTGCCGGGCGTGGTCGGCCGTCTTCCCACACCGGGCCCCCATTGACAGCACGCTGTCGATACGACAGTCTACTGTCATCGACGCGGGGCCGAACGGGGAGCCTCGCGCATCGGACCGAGGAGAGACCATGGGACGCCGTACCGTGCACGTGGCCGTCTACGACACGCTCGCCGACTGGGAGATCGGGCACATCACCGCCCACCTCCGCGAGACCACCTTCCACCGACCGCCCCGCGAGGGCTTCACCGTCGCGTATGTCGCGGCCCGGCCGGGTCCGGTGACCACGATGGGCGGGATGCGCATCCAGCCCGATCTGACACTGGCGGAGCTGCGGCCCGAGGACAGCGCGATGCTGATCCTCCCCGGCGCCACCGCCTGGGAGGGCGATCCGGAGATGTCGCGCTTCACCCGCGCCGCACGTGAGTTCCTGGAGGCGGGGGTACCGGTCGCGGCGATCTGCGGCGCCACGGCGGGGCTGGCGATGGAGGGGCTGCTGGACGAACGGGAACACACCAGCGCCGCCGCCGAGTTCCTGGCCGCCACCGGCTACAAGGGCGGTGACCACTACCGCGAGGCGGACGCGGTCACCGACGCGGAGAGCGGTCTGATCACGGCCGGGCCGACCGAGCCCGTCGCGTTCGCCCGGGAGATCCTGGCCCGGCTGGAGGCGTTCGAACCCGAGGTGCTGGACGCCTGGTTCCGGCTGTTCTCGGCATCCGACGCGACCGCGTACGGCGTCCTCGAGGCGGCGGCCACGCGATGACGGACGGCACCGGCGGGGGCGATGAGGTGCCCGCGTTGCTCAGCGGGACGGCGCTGTCGGTGTTCCGGCTGAACGGGCAGTTCCTCGCCGTCTCCGAACGGCTCTCCCGTCCGGCCGGACTGACCGCCGCCCGCTGGCAGGTGCTCGGCGCGGTCCTGGAGGAGCCGCTGCCGGTGGCCGGGATCGCCCGCGCCATGGGCATCACCCGGCAGAGCGTGCAGCGTGTCGCGGACCTGCTCGTCGACGCGGGGCTCGCGGTCTACCTCCCCAACCCCGCCCACCGCCGGGCCAAACTCCTCGCCCCCACCGAGGCGGGCCTCACCGCGGTGCGGGCGATCGTTCCCGGCCACCGGGAGTTCGCCGGACAGCTCGCCGAACAGCTCGGCGGGGCGGCCGGATTGGCGGAGGTGAGGGAGGCCCTGCGCCGGCTGACGGAGGCCCTCGACGCCCTGGAGCCCGGCGCCGCGGACACCCCCGGGACCTGACCGGCCGCCGTCGCGCGACAGGTCCCGGTCAGATACGGAACCGATAACGGATCCCATGCGTCGTCCATTTCGCTCCCAGCCCCCCTTTATTCTCTCGGGGGGCTGATCAGGGGGATCAGGGGAAGGGACGACGACGCATGGAAGACCTGGGGGCCGAGGACCCTCGCTGGATCGGCGACTACCGGCTGCTGCGGCGGCTGGGCGCGGGCGGTATGGGCCGGGTGTTCCTGGCCCACTCCTCCCGCGGCCGCACGGTGGCGGTGAAGCTGGTCCAGACGGAGCTCGCTCAGCAGGCCGAATTCAGACGGCGGTTCAAGCAGGAGGTGCGGGCCGCCCAGCGGGTCGGCGGGGAGTGGACCGCGCCGGTCCTCGACGCCGATACCGAGGCCGCCACTCCCTGGGTCGCCACCGGCTATATCGCCGGACCCTCGCTGCACACGATCGTCGCCGAATCGGGGCCCCTGCCCGAACGGACGGTACGCGTCCTCGGCAACGGACTCACCCGCGCGCTGCATGACATCCACACCGCCGGTCTGGTCCACCGCGATCTGAAGCCTTCCAACATCCTGGTCACCATCGACGGTCCGCGCGTCATCGACTTCGGTATCGCGCGGGCCCTGGAGACCGTGACGGACGGTCTGCTCACCCGCAGCGGCGCCGTGGTGGGCTCACCCGGCTTCATGTCGCCCGAGCAGGTGCGCGGTGAGCGGGTCACCCCGGCGAGCGATGTGTTCTGCCTGGGTTCGGTGCTGGCCTTCGCGGCCACCGGGCGCCAGCCGTTCGGCACCTCCGACAGCGGTGTGCACGCGGTGATGTACCGGATCGCACAGGAGGAGCCGGACCTCGGCGGTCTGCCCGAGAACCTGCGCGAGCTGGTCACCGACTGTCTGCGGAAGACGCCGGAGGACCGGCCAGGCCTGGACGCCCTGCTGGAACGCACCGGCGGGGACGCGCCGGACGTGGACGAGGACGGCACCGGGGCCGGTGAACCCTGGCTGCCCGGCACCCTCGTGGCACAGCTCGGCCGGCACGCGGTGCAGCTCCTCGAGGTCGAGACGCCCGCCGCGCCGCTGACCCCGGGGATGCCCGCCCCGCCGTCGGCGCCGCCGGTCGCCGGACCGGCGCGGCCCCCGCTCCCGGCACCGCCGTCGACCCCGCCGCCGCCCACCGCGCCGCCGTCGGCCACCTCCTTCCCGCTGGCACCGGCGGAGCCGCCGAAGCCTCCGCAGCCCGCCGCGCCGCCCATGCCCCCGGCCCCGGCCACTCCGCCGAAGCCGGACTCGGCACCGGCACCGGCACCGGCACCGGCACCGGCTCCGGAGAACGACGCACGGAACGCCGAGACGCCGGACGCGGCGGTACCGGGCCCGGACGCACACGCCGCCGACGCCCGGAACACCGACGCCCAGGACACCCCCGGCACCCCGGCCGCCGGGACACCGTCGGCTCAGCCATCCGCCCCGCGGGCCACATCCGACCCGCGCCGCCAGGACGGCGCACCCGCGCCCACTCCGGACGCACCGGACGCCCAGCGGGCGGAGCAGCCCGCGCCACGGCCGGCGGCGGCTGCCGCACCCACCCCGCCGCAGGCCTTCGGGCCGCCGGCGGTCACCTCGTTCGACACCCCGCCGCGGGGCGGCGGCTCCGGCGCCCCGCACCTCCACGGCTCCACCGGCTTCGGCCCCGCCGGTCCGGCGGGTCCGGGCGGGCCCCAGGGCCCGGGTGGCCCCGGCGGTCCGGCCGCGCCCCAGCCGCCCAAGCGCCGCCGCCGCAAGGCGCTGATCATCACCTCGGCCGCCGTGGCCACCGTGCTGATAGCCGGGGTGGCCGCCGTCGCCGTCCTCAAGGGCAACGACGGCAAGGGCGACAAGGCCGGGCCCGACCACGACAAGGCCACGCACACCGCCCCCGCCGATCCCGGTGGCGCCGACACCGGCGGCACGCCCGGTGGCGAGCCCGGCGGTTCGGGCTCCCCCGGCCCGTCCTCCACCAAACTGGGCTCCACCGGCGATGTGCCCAAGGAGTATCTGGGCGCCTGGGAGGGGGAGATCACGGAGAGCGGTGAGACCACCGGCAAGATCCGCCGGATCGTGCTCTCCCAGGGGCAGGTGGGCGCACCCGTCGCCGACACCCTGACCTCGACCGAGGACATGTTCTGCCAGACCTCGGCCACCCTGAAGTCCGCCGACAGCCTGCTGCTGATCGAGGACGAGGAGGTGGACACCAGCGTTCCCGACGACGCGTGCAGCGCGGTCGGTGAACAGACCCTGCGGCTGGGCAACGATGGGTCGATCGCCTGGAGCACCACCGACGGTTCGTCCGAGGCCACGCTGCGCCCCGCGAAGTCCGGCGGCAAGCCCGTCCCGGCCACCTACGAGGGCACCTGGCTGGCCAAGAGCGCGTTCGGGAAGGACGACGCCACCCTCAAGATCACCATCCGTCAGGGCGCGGTCGGCACCGCGGTGGCCGAGGAGGTCGGCGACAGCAAGAAGTACCACTGCGAGGGCAAGCGGATGCTGGCCTCGGTCTCCAAGGGAGTGGTGCTCAGCCCGACCAGGGTCACCGACGGCAACCCCAAGGATCTGTGCACACCGGGTGATTCGCTGACATTCACCGCCTCCGGCAAGGACAAACTCCGAGTGGAGTACGACGACCCGGATGACTACAGCGATGAGACGATGACCCAGACATTCACCCGACTCAACTGATCGGCCGATCGGCAGACGGACCGTCGGCACACGGACAGGAGCCACACCGCGATGGAGAACCTCGGGGCCCAGGACCCGCGGTGGATCGGCGAGTACCGGCTGCTCGGCAAGCTGGGCGAGGGCGGTATGGGCAAGGTCTTCCTCGCCCGTTCCGCCCGCGGCCGTACCGTCGCCGTCAAACTGGTACAGGCCGAACTCGCCCGCCAGGCCGACTTCCGCGGCCGCTTCCAGCGGGAGGTGGAGGCGGCGAGACGGGTCGGCGGGCAGTGGACCGCGCCCGTCCTGGACGCCGATACCAACGCCGAGGTGCCGTGGGTGGCCACCGGCTACATCGGCGGGCCCTCGCTGCACGATGTGGTGGCCGAGGGCTTCGGGGCACTGCCCGAGCATTCGGTGCGGGTGCTGGCCCACGGACTGTCCCTGGCGCTGCGTGACATCCACGGCGCCGGGCTGGTCCACCGGGACCTCAAACCGTCCAACATCCTCATCACCATCGACGGCCCGCGGGTCATCGACTTCGGGATCGCCCGCGCCCTGGACGCGGTGGACAGCACGGTGGGCGGCAATCTGACGATGACCGGCGCGGTCGTCGGCTCCCCCGGGTTCATGTCGCCCGAGCAGGTGCGCGGCGAAGTGGTCACCGCGGCCAGCGATGTGTTCTGTCTGGGCTCGGTGCTGGCCTTCGCGGCCACCGGGCGCCAGCCGTTCGGCAGTGTGGCCAGCGGTATCCACGCCCTGATGTACCGGATAGCCCAGGAGGAGCCCGATCTGACCGGGCTGCCCGAGGGGCTGCACGGCATCGTCTCCGCCTGTCTCAACAAGGACGCGGCGCTGCGGCCCTCGGTCGAGGACCTCGTGGCGTACACCGAGCGGACCGGTCCGGAGTCCGAGACCTGGCTGCCCGGTGAACTGCTCGCGCGGCTCGGCCGGGACGCGCTCCAACTGCTGGAGGTGGAGGCGGAGAACGCCCAGCAGGGCCCGGTGGGCCCGCATGCCACCGCCTACGCCCACCCGGCCGCCCCCTCGACGCCCACCCCTCCCACGGCCCACACCGGACACGCGCCCCACTCGGGGTACGCCACGCCCTCCGCGTACGGCTCACCCCCGCACGCCGGATCGCCCGGCTATCCGGTGACCGGGGTGGGCGCGCCCGCACCGCAGTACGGCCAGCCCTGGCCGGGCGGCCATCAGACGCCGTTCCCGTACCAGGGGCGGACGGCCGCGGTGCTGAAGTCGGCGCGGGGGCTGTGCACCGGGGTGCTGACGGTGTTCGGCATCTGGATCGTGCTGACCGTCATCCACCTGTATCTGAATCTGTCGCTGTTCGGCGCCTACCGCGATCTGCTCGACGGCAGCGGCACCAGGGCGGCGGTCGACCACCGCAAGGACGCGGTGGAACCCATGGATATGTTCCTGCTGTTCAGCGCGGTGGCGGTGCTGGTGATGTGGCTGGTCTGGTTCCGCCGCGTCTACCTCAACGCCACGGTGCTGGCACCGGGACGGCAGCGGTTCAGCAGCGGCTATGCCGTCGGCTCCTGGTTCATCCCGGTCGCCCAGCTATGGCAGCCGAAGCAGATCGCCAATGACATCTGGAACTCCAGCGTGGCCCCGGGCCCCGGACGGGTCTCCCGGTCGGTGCTGCACTGGTGGTGGACGCTGTTCGTGGCGATGTTCTGGATCGAGCCGATCACCGGACTCGTCGAGCTCGGGAGCGAGACCGACAAGGAGCTGCAGGTCGCCGCCGCCTTCCTGATCGTGGACGACATCGTCTCGCTGCTGTGCGCGGTGCTTGCCCTCACCGTGGTGGTGCGGATCACCAGGATGCAGGAGCAGCGGTCCCCGGGCCCGGCCGGGCGGCAGCCCGCGCCGCCCGCCGGGATGTTCGGTCCGCCCGCCGGGCACTGACCCGGACGGTCATATACGAAGTCCCCGGCCGTATCGCGGATACGGCCGGGGACTTCGTCGTCCTTGGACCCCTGGGCTCAGAGGAACGAGTTGATCTGGATCGTCTCGTCGCGGCCCGGACCGACACCGATCGCCGAGATCGGCGCGCCCGACATGTCCTCCAGCGCCTGGACATAACGCTGCGCGTTCTTCGGGAGGTCGTCGAAGGTCTTCGCCTTGCTGATGTCCTCCGTCCACCCCGGCAGCGTCTCGTAGATCGGCTTGGCGTGGTGGAAGTCGGTCTGGCTGTACGGCAGCTCCTCGACCCGCTTGCCGTCGATCTCGTACGCCACGCAGACCGGGATCCGCTCCCAGCCGGTGAGCACGTCCAGCTTGGTCAGGAAGAAGTCGGTGAGCCCGTTGACCCGGGTCGCGTAGCGCGCGATCACCGCGTCGAACCAGCCGCAGCGGCGGTCACGGCCGGTGGTCACACCGCGCTCACCGCCGATGGTGCGCAGCTTCTCGCCGTCCTCGTCGTGCAGCTCCGTCGGGAACGGACCCGCGCCGACGCGCGTGGTGTACGCCTTCAGGATGCCGATCACGCGGTTGATCTTCGTCGGGCCCACACCCGCGCCGGTGCAGGCACCGCCGGCGGTCGGGTTGGAGGAGGTGACGAAGGGGTACGTGCCGTGGTCCACGTCCAGCAGGGTGCCCTGGCCGCCCTCGAAGAGCACGACCTTGCCCTCGTCGATGGCGTCGTTGAGCACCAGGGTGGTGTCCGCGACGAAGCCCCGGAGCTCGTCCGCGTAGCCGAGCAGCTCCTCGACGACCTGGTCGACGGCGATGGCGCGCCGGTTGTAGAGCTTGGCGAGGACCTGGTTCTTCATGTCCAGGGCGGCTTCGACCTTCTGCCGCAGGATGGACTCGTCGAAGATGTCCTGCACCCGGATACCCACGCGGTTGATCTTGTCCGCGTAGGACGGTCCGATGCCCCGGCCGGTGGTGCCGATCTTGCGCTTCCCCAGGAAGCGCTCGGTCACCTTGTCGAGGGTGGTGTGGTACGGCGTGATCAGATGCGCGTTACCGCTGATCATCAGCTTGGACGTGTCGACGCCGCGTTCGTTCAGCCCGCTCAGCTCGGAGAGCAGGACCGCGGGGTCCACGACGACACCGTTGCCGATGACCGGGGTGCATCCGGGCGAGAGGATGCCGGACGGGAGAAGGTGCAGCGCGTACTTCTGGTCGCCGACGACGACCGTGTGGCCTGCGTTGTTGCCGCCCTGGTAGCGCACCACATAATCAACCGAGCCGCCGAGCAGGTCGGTGGCCTTTCCCTTGCCCTCGTCACCCCACTGAGCACCGAGCAGCACAAGTGCGGGCACAGGCGTACACCCCTTCCGGGCGGGGCATGTCCAACGTGCGTGGGTGGCGCGCGCCACCACCAGAGCCGTCGAACCGGTGCCCCGGATAGACGAAGCCCCTGGCGCAACAGCGACAGGGGCTCTTGCACCGAGAGATTACCTGAGGAAGGACCGAGGTGTCGGCTCCAGACCCCTGGCACTCTCCGCCGGACACCGTCCGGGAGCGCCCCCTGCTTGTGGTCATCGACCCCGCTGCCCGGCGAACGGACGGGGAGTCGGTGCGCATCGCGAAGGATGTGCTGTGCGCGGGCGCACAGACGAAAATCTGTCTCCCGGACGGCCCGGACGAAGTCGAGCGGGCCCTCGCCCGCCGTGGCGCCCGCCGTCCGGTGGTGGTCGGTGACGACCGCGCGCTGCTGCGCGTGGTCGAGGTGCTCCACCGCCGCCGGGAGCTGGCGGACGCCACGCTGTCGGTGGTCCCGGTCGGCGGACCGGCCACGGTCGCCCTGGCCCGGTCGCTGGGGGTGCCGACCGATCCGGTCACGGCCGCCCGTACCGTCCTCGACGGTGTCGCGCACCCGCGTGACCTGCTGGTGGACGACAGCGGCGGGGTGGTGCTCGGCGGACTGCGGATCCCGTCCGGGCCGCGGACCGACCCGGCGGTGCGGCCCGCGGGCCAGGAGCCGTACGACGCGGACGGGGCCGGGCCGGGCCCGGCGTCCGAGCCCGGTCCACCGGCGGGCCACGCATCCGGCCCTGGCCGGCTGAACGGCCACCGGGACCACCGCGAGAGCCCGGGCGCGGGCCCGCCGGGCGATGGCTCCCCGCCGTGGTGGACTCCGGCGGCGCGCACCGCGCGCACAGCGCTGACGCTGCTGTCGCTCCCGGTCATCGGCCTGACCGGGGGCACCCGCCGCCGTGTCCACCCGCCGCCCCCGCACCGACTGCGGGTCGAGGCGGACGGGGTCCTGCTGACCGATCTGGACCGGCCGGTCACCCGGGTCTCGGTGGCCACCGCGGCCGGCCCGGGCGACGGCGGACTGGCCGAGGTCGTGGTCCATCCGCACGCGGCCGGTGGTCCGGTGCGCGCGCTGGCGCGCGCGGTCACCGTCTCCGGCCAGGACTTCCGCTATCGCGCGGACGCCCTGGTCCGCGGTCCGGTCCGCAGCCGCACCTGGACCGTCCTCACCGAGGCCTGGACCCTGATCCTGCCGCACCGCACCTGACCGGCACCGGAGCCCTGCTCGACCGCATCGGGCGGAGACGCCCTAGAGGTCGGCGGACTCCCGGCGGGCGGCCTGGTGGGCCCGCCAGCGGTCGAGCATCTTGGGGAGTTCCTTCTGCATGAAGTCGAAGAAGTCGGCGGTCTCGGTGACCCGCAGCCCGGCCGGGGTGTCGGGTCCGAGCACCTCGGCGCCGTCCCGCATGGTGCCCTCCCAGCGGGCGAGGAGCTGGTCGCGGCGGGTGAGCGTCTCGTACCAGACCTCGTTGTACAGCCGGTAGCGGTCGCGGCGTGAGCCGGGCTCCCGCTCCCGCGCGACCATGTCCACCTGGGTGAGGTAGCGCACCGCCCCCGAGACCGCGGCCGGGCTGATCTGGAGCCGCTCCGCGAGCTCCGCGGAGGTGAGCTGTCCGGAGTCGGAGACGAGCAGGGCCGCGAACACCCGGGCGCCCATCCGCTGCATCCCGGCCTCGGCCAGATCCGCCGCGAACCGCTCGACGAACCGCGACACCGCCTCTTGGTCCCGCGAGACGTCCGTCGCGCGCTCCGGTTGCGTCGTCTCCCTCACCAGCTCATCATCTCCTCTCTCCGTCACATCATCATAAGTTTATACGGTTCCTTAACTTCACAAATTTCTGAAACTAGCGTAGCTTCGGAAACATGAAGACGGCAATCTCCGCGTCCGGCCTGCACAAGTCGTTCGGCCGGACCCACGCGTTGGACGGCCTCGACCTCGAAGTCGAGGCAGGTGAGGTCCATGGCTTCCTCGGGCCGAACGGTGCCGGGAAGTCCACCACCATCCGGGTCCTGCTGGGGCTGCTGCGGGCCGATGCCGGTGCGGTCCAGTTGCTCGGCAAGGACCCCTGGCACGACGCGGTCGACCTCCATCGGCACATCGCGTACGTCCCCGGAGACGTCACCCTGTGGCGCAACCTCAGCGGTGGCGAGGTCATCGACCTGTACGGGCGGCTGCGCGGCGGGCTGGACGCGGCCCGGCGTGCCGAGCTCCTGGACCGCTTCGAGCTCGACCCCACCAAGAAGGGGCGCACCTACTCCAAGGGCAACCGCCAGAAGGTCGCCCTGGTCGCCGCGTTCTCCTCGGATGTCGAGCTGCTGATCCTGGACGAACCCACCTCCGGGCTCGACCCGCTGATGGAAGAGGTCTTCCGGGAGTGCGTGGCCGAGGAGCGCGACCGCGGCCGCACGGTGCTGCTCTCCAGCCACATCCTCAGCGAGGTCGAGGCGCTGTGTGACCGCGTCAGCATCATCCGCAAGGGCGCGCGGGTGGAGTCGGGTTCGCTCGCCCAGCTCCGCCATCTGACCCGTACCTCGGTCACGGCCGAGCTGGCCGAACCGGTGAACGGTCTGTCCGAGCTCCCCGGCGTGCACAACCTGGACGTCCAGGACCGCCGGGTCAAGCTCCAGGTCGACAGCGACCATCTGGACGGGGTGCTGCGCCGGCTCACCCAGTCCGGGGTGCGCAGCCTCATCTCGACCCCGCCCACGCTGGAGGAGCTCTTCCTGCGGCACTACCAGGACGACGCGGCCCGCGCCGGCGAAGGGGCGGTCGCCCGATGACCGCCGTCGCCGACGCGCGGGTCCCGGCCCGCACCCGCGGCTCGTCCAAGGACCTGGCCGGCACCGGCACCCTGCTGCGGCTCGCGCTGCGCCGCGACCGGATCATGATGCCGGTCTGGGTGCTGTGCCTGGGGCTGACCGCGAGCAGCACCGTGGGCCGCCTCAAGGGCGCGTACGACACCCCCGAGGCCCGCTCCGACCTCGTCGCCGACATGAATGGGAACGGCTCGACCCGGGCCCTGTTCGGTGCCGCCTTCGACGATTCGCTCGGGGCGCTCACCGTGTGGCGGGTGGGCGCGTTCCTCTCCGTGTTCGCCGCGATCATGAGCCTGCTCATCGTGATCCGGCACACCCGCGAGGAGGAGGAGACCGGCCGTCAGGAGGCGCTGTCCGCCTGTATGGTCGGCCGCCGCGCGGGGCTGACCTCGGCCCTGCTGGCCGTGGGCATCGCCAACGCCGCGGTCACCGTTCTGATCGCGGGCAGTCTCGCGGGCCAGGGCGGCACCGGCGCGCTCGCGCTGGGGCTGGCCGTCGGCCTGTCCGGGATGGCCTTCGGCGGGCTCGCCGCCGTCGCCGCCCAGCTCACCGAGAACGCACGGCTGGCCCGCGGGCTGACCTCCGCGGCCGTCGGTGTCGCCTTCGTGCTGCGGATGGCGGGCGACGCCGCCGAGGACGGTTCGCGGGGCTCCGGCCATGTGCTGGTGTGGCTCTCGCCGCTGGGCTGGGCCGAGTACGCCCGGCCGTTCGCGGATGAGCGCTGGTGGCCGCTGCTGCTGATCGCCGTGCTCGCCGCCGCCTCCACCGCCCTGGCCTACTCGCTGGCGGGCCGTCGCGACGTGGGCGCCAGCTTCTACGCCACCCGCCCCGGCCCCCCGGCCGCCGGACCGTCCCTCAACGGGGTCTTCGGACTGGGCTGGCGGCTGCACCGCGGTGCGCTGCTCGGCTGGAGCGCGGGCTTCGTCTTCGCCGGTCTCATCTTCGGCGCCATCTCCGACGGGGCCGACGACTTCCTCGGCGACAGCGACCAGACCCGCGAGATCATCCAGCGGATGGGCGGCGCCCAGGGGCTGAACGACGCCTTCCTCGCCTCCATGGTCGGCATCCTCGGCACCATCCTCACCGTCTACACGGCCAGCGCGGTGCTGCGGCTGCGCAGTGAGGAGACCGACCAGCGCGCCGAACCCCTGCTGTCCAACGCGGTCAGCAGGCTGCGCTGGGCCGGGAGCCATCTGGTCATCGCCTATCTCGGCCCGGTCGTGGTGCTCGCCATCGGCGGACTCGCGCTGGGCGTGGGCTACGGTGTGGCCGCCGACGACATGGGCGGGGTCCCGCGCGCCGTGGGCGCCACCCTCGCCCAGGCCCCCGCGCTCTGGGTGGTCACCAGCGCCGCCGTCTTCCTGGTCGGTGTGGTGCCGAAGTACACCTCCGCGGCCTGGGCCGTGGTCGGCTGGGTGGTGGCCCTGGGCTGGATGGGCCCGGCGCTGAAGGTCTCCCAGTCGGTGATGAACACCTCGCCGTTCAGCCATCTGCCGAAGCTGCCCGGTGACGATGTCACAGCCGCGCCCTTCCTGTGGTCGCTGCTGCTCTCTGTCGTTCTGACCGCCGGAGGTCTGGTGGGACTGCGCCGTCGCGACATCGGCGGCTGACCCCCGTCAGCCCATCGCCCCCGGCCCTCTCGGCGCCGGCCCCGCGCTCCCCGCGGTGGTCGGCGCCGAGCGGCGTTCCGCCGCGCCGGGTCGTTCTCGCCGGGGCTTTCCACATGCTGTGGACGGACAGCGGGCGGCCGCTCAGACCTCGGCCACCAGCTCGGTCAGCCCCCGGATCACAAAGCCCGGCCGCCACTGCGGCTCCTCCACCAGCCGCAGCCGGGGCGCCTTGCGCAGCAGCGCCCCGAAGGACGCCTGGAGTTCCAGCCGGGCCAGCGGGGCGCCCAGGCAGTAGTGGATGCCCGCGCCGAAGCTCAGATGCGGATTGTCCGTCCGTGCGAGATCCAGGGTGTCGGGGTGGCCGAAGCGCGCCGGGTCGCGGTTGGCCGAGCCGAAGAGGATGGCCACCTCGCTGCCGCGCGGGATCACCGTGCCGTCCACCTCGATATCGTCCAGCACCCAGCGCTCGAAGAGCTGCAACGGGGTGTCGAACCGCAGCAGTTCGTCCACCGCGGTGGGCAGCAGCCCCTCCGGATCGGCCCGCAGCGCCGCAAGCTGGCCGGGGTGGCGGAAGAGGGTCCACCAGCCGTTGCCAGTGGAGTTGACCGTCGCCTCGTGGCCCGCGTTGAGCAGCAGCACACAGGTGGAGATCATCTCCTGTTCGGAGAGCCGGTCGCCCTCGTCATACGCCGCGATCAGCGCGCTGATCAGGTCCTCACCGGGATCCTTGCGACGGGCGGCGATCAACTCCCGCAGATAGGCGGAGAACTCCAGCGAGGCGCGCACCGCCCGGTCCGCGGTCTCCCCGTCCGGGTTGAGCTCGTACATCCCGCAGATGTCCGCCGACCACGGGCGCAGCGAGGACCGGTCGGCGGGCGGGATGCCGAGCATCTCCGCGATCACGGCCACCGGCAGCGGTTCGGCGACCGAGGCGATGAGGTCGCCGCCGCCCGCAGCGACGAAGGAGTCGACCAGCCCGTCCGCCAGCCGCCGGATCGTCGGGACCAGCGCCTCGACCGTCCGCGGGGTGAACGCCTTGGAGACCAGCCGCCGGATCCGGGTGTGGTCCGGTGCCTCCAGATCGAGCATCCCGTAGTCGTTGAGGGTGTGGAACGGCTCATGCTCGGGCGGCGGCGCGCTACGCCCGAACTCCTCGTGGCTGAACCGGTGCAGATAGGTGCGGCCGAGCCTGCGGTCGGCCAGCAGCGCGCGGGCGTCGTCGAAGTGCGGGATCAGCCACTGCCGGGACGGTGCGAACCAGTGCGCCCGCCCGCTCTCGCGCAGCTCGGCGTAGGCCGGGTACGGATCGGCGACGAACGAGGGCCGCCACGGGTCGAAGGCGGCGGGCGGCACAGTACTGGTCATGCCGGGACGCTACCCCTCGGCGGGCCCGGCCTCCAGGGGTCACCGGACGCGATGCGGGCGATCTCGGCGACGACCGTGCGCACGGCCGCGGCCGTGGGGTCGATCAGCGGGAAGTGCCCGGCCGCGGCAGCGCGTACGGTCCGCACCGGCTGCCCGGCGGCGGCCGCGGCCACCGCGAAGGAGTCCGCGACCTGCGGCGGGACATCGACGTCGGTACCGCCCTGGACGACCGTGGTGCGGACGCCGGTGGGCAGCAGCGCGGCGGGATCGGCGCACGGCAGCCGGGCGGCCCCCTCGTCACCGGTGCCGAGGAGCTGGTCCACCGCGTCGGAACAGACGTGCAGCGCACGGGCGGTGGTGAGGTCCGCGATCGGGGCGAGGGCCACCACTCCGTGGACACGGGGCGGCGCGGACAGCCGCCAGGGCGCGCCCGGCGGCAGCCGGTGCCGCGCCGCCGCCCACAGCGCGGCGTGTCCGCCCGCGGAGTGCCCGGCGAGCACCAGCCGTCCGGTGTCGACGCGGCCGGCGTGCCCCGACTCCCCCACGAGCCGGGGCACGGCGTCCATGACGGCGGCGATGTCGTCGAACGTCTCCGGCCACCGTCCCGCCAGGTGCCGCGCCCCTGGCGGGTGTTCCCGGTGAGCCTCACCGCCGGGTGCGGCGGCGCCGCTGGGGGCGGCGCCGCGGCGGTATTCGGCCGAGGCCACCGCGAAGCCCCGGGACGCCAGGTGGGCGGCGAACGGGGACAGATGCTGCCGGTCGTAGGGGGCGCGCCAGGCGCCGCCGTGGAAGAGCAGCACCAGCGGGGCGGCACCACCCACCGCCCCTCCGGGCGGCAGGTGGAAGTCCACGACCTGGTCCGGGTGTTCGCCGTACGCGCCGGTGGCGTCCGGTGCCACCGGGGCGAGGCCGAGGAGGGACGCCTCCTCGGCCGCCGTCACCGCGGCGGGGTCGCGGGGGCCGGTCACCCGGTCACGCCGTCCTCGCCCGGCTCCCCGGCCAGGACATCGGCCAGCACCCGCGCCGCGCGCTCCACGTCCGCGAACCCGGTGTACAGCGGGGTGAAGCCGAAGCGCAGCACATCGGGGCGGCGGAAGTCACCGACCACACCGCGCCGCACCAGCTCCGCCATCACCTCGCCCGCGTCCGCACAGCGCAGCGCGACCTGGCTGCCGCGCCGCCCGTGCTCGGCCGGGGTGATCGACTCGACCCGGCCCGCCGGAACGTACGCCCCCACGCAGCGCAGGAAGAAGTCGGTCAGGGCCAGGCTCTTGGTCCGCACCGCCTCGACCGTGACGTCGTCCCACACCTCCAGCGCGGTCTCCAGCGCCAGCATGGAGAGGATGTCCGGGGTGCCGACCCGGCCGCGGACCGCACCGTCGGCCGGGGCGTAGGCGGGGTCCATGGCGAACGGGTCGGCGTGCGAGTTCCAGCCCGGGAGCGGGGAGTCGAACCGGGGCTGGTGCTCGTTGGCGACGTACAGATACGCGGGCGAACCCGGCCCGCCGTTGAGGTACTTGTACGTACAGCCCACGGCGAGGTCGACGCCGTGCGCGTCCAGTCCGACCGGCAGCGCGCCCGCGCTGTGGCACAGGTCCCAGACGACGAGCGCACCCGCGGCGTGCACGGCGGCGGTGGTCCCGGGCAGGTCATGGAGCCGTCCGGTCCGGTAGTCGACATGGTTGACCAGTGCCACGGCGGTGCGCGGCCCGACCGCGGTGGGGACGTCGCCCGCCACCACCGGCCGCAGGGTGCAGCCGGTCATCCGGGCGGCGGACTCGGCGATGTAGCCGTCGGTCGGGAAGGTGGACTCGTCGACGAGGATCTGGTCGCGGTGGGCACCGCGCGCCTGCGCGATCCGCACCGCGCCGACGACCGCCTTGAAGACGTTCACGCTCGTCGAGTCGCCGACGACCACCTGGCCGGGGGCCGCCCCGATCAGCCGTCCCACCCGGTCGCCGATCCGCTCCGGCGCGGTCCACCAGCCGCTCTCCCCCCAGGAGCGGATGCGCAGCGCACCCCACTCCCGGGTGATGACATCGGCCAGCCGCCCGGGGACGGCGGTCGGCAGTGCGCCCAGTGAATTGCCGTCGAGGTAGACGGCGTCGTCGAGGGCGAAGGCGGCGCGCTTGGCGCGGAGTTCATCGGCCGCGTCGAGCCCCGCGGCCTCGTCGGTCAGTGCCCGCGCACCGGAGAGCGTGGTGTCAGACATGGCTGCGCGCCGTCCACAGCTCGGGGAAGACGTTCTTCGTGGCGCGCTTCTCCAGCCAGGCGACCCCGGCGGAACCGCCGGTGCCGGTCTTGGCGCCCATCGCCCGCCGGGTGGCCACGAGATGGTCGTTGCGCCAGCGCCACACCAGCTCGGCGACCTCGGTGAGGGCCTCGCCGAGCCGGGTCAGCTCGTCCTCCCGCGGTCCGGGGCCGGAGTAGATCTCCTGCCACACCCGCTCCACCCCCGGGTCCGGTGCGTAGCGCAGGGCGGGATCGCGCTCCAGGACGGCGGCCGGGACGGCGAAGCCGCGGCGGGCCAGGAAGCGCAGCACCTCGTCGTAGAGGCTGGGTTCGGTGAGCGCCTTCTCCAGCTCGGCGTGGACGCGCGGCGCGCCCCGGTGCGGCACCAGCATCGACGCGGACTTCTCACCGAGCAGGAACTCCATCCGCCGGTACATCGCGGACTGGAAACCGGAGCCGTCGCCGAGCGCGGAGCGGTAGGCGTTGAACTGGCCCGGGGTGAGGTGGGCGAGCGGCTTCCAGGAGCTGTTCAGCGACTCCAGCTCGTAGGTGGAGCGCTTCAGCGCCGCCATCGCGGTGGGCAGGTCGTCCTCGCGCAGCGCCTGGGCCGCGGTGTGCCACTCATGGACGATGACGGTGAACCACAGCTCCATGACCTGGGTGGTGACCAGGAAGACCATCTCGCCGGGGTCATCGGAGAGGGGGTGCTGGAGGTGGGTGAGGACCGACGCCTGGACGTAGTCCTCGTACGGGGTGGTGCCCTGGAAGTCGAGATGAGGCGCCTCGGCCTCGGCGTCCGGGGTCATGGACTCCGGCGGCGGGCCTTCCTTCGGGGCGGTGGCGTTCGGGGCAGGCTGCTGCGACATCGCGTCTCCTGGTACTGCGCGCTACCGGGTAGCGGTCCGCCCCTTCCCTTCGGTCTCGGAGCCCCGGTCCCCTCAGGGCCCGCACATCAGCGGGCCCTCTCCGCATCATGCGTGTCACGCGGATGTTCGGCAAGTACGGATCACCACGCGGATCGGGGCCCGCCGGAACGGATCACCGCCGACGGGCCCCGGCCCCGGGTCTCGTGCCCCGGCAACGGGGCGGCTGAGCGGGTTCGGCTCAGGAGAGCGTGTCCGCCGCGGTCGGGGAGCTCTCCCGGAGGAAGGTCGAGCAGCGCTCGTACTCCTCCTGCTCGCCGATGGACTGGGCGGCGCGGGCGAGCGCGTGCAGGGCGCGCAGGAAGCCCCGGTTGGGCTCGTGCTCGAACGGCACCGGGCCGTGGCCCTTCCAGCCGCTGCGGCGCAGGGCGTCGAGACCGCGGTGGTAGCCGGTGCGGGCGTACGCGTAGGACTCGACCACCCGGCCGGCCTCGAACGCCTCGTCGGCGAGCTGCGCCCAGGCGAGACAGGAGGCCGGGTACTTCGCGGCGACCTCGGAGGGGGCCGCGCCGGAGGCGAGCAGCTCCCGGGGCTCCGGGTCGTCGGGCAGATGGGTCGGGGGCGGTCCCCCGAGCAGGTTCTCGTGAATGGCCATGGGTTCCAGTCTGCCTGGTCCGCGGCCACCGCCGATACGCGGCGCGAAGGCTCCCCGGCGCCCGCACCACACCCACACGCCCCCGCCCGCGCCCGGGTTCGCGCCCGGCACGCCCGCGCACGTGGGCACGGGCGGCCCGCACCCCGCGAGCCCGCCCGGCCGGAGGTCAGTCCTGGCGTTCACCGGGGTCGAGGGGTGGAGCGACGACACCGCAGTGGTAGGCGCACTGGGGGCGACACGGGGCGCACGGGCCCTCCTCGCGCCCCGCGGCGGCCGCCGCCTCCGCGGGCACCCCGGCGCCCTCCCGCGGCGCCTCCGGCACCTTCAGCACATCCGATCGCACCATGGTCCAGGCGAGGAGGGCGCCCAGGACCAGCACCACCGCACAGATCGGCATCGCCCGCCGGAACGCCTCCGAGAAACGGTCCGCGGACCGGTACGCCTCCTCGCTCATCCCCGCCAGCAGCGGCAGCGCCGCCACCGCGACCAGGCCCGCCGCCCGCGCCGCCGCGTTGTTGATCCCGCTGGCCAGACCCGCCCGCGCGACGTCCACCGAGGCCAGCACGGTCGCGGTCAGCGGGGCGACCAGCACCACCATGCCCAGCCCCATCACCAGCAGCGCGGGCAGGATGTCCCGCCAGTAGACCGCGCCCACCCCCGCCCGGGTCATCAGCAGCATCCCGGCCGCGCACAGCAGCGGGCCGACGGTCAGCGGGATCCGCGGACCGATCCGCTTGCCGAGCTCGCCCGAGCGGGCCGAGAGCAGCAGCATCAGCACGGTGGTCGGCAGCAGCGCGGTGCCCGCCCCCAGGGCGGAGTAGCCCACGACCACCTGGAGGTTCAGCACGGACAGGAAGAAGAAGCCGCCGAAGGCCGCGTACACGCACAGCGTCACCGCGTTCACCGCGCTGAACTGGCGCGAGGAGAAGAGCGACAGCGGCAGCATCGGATCGGGGCGACGGCGTTCCACGACGATGAAGGCCACCCCCATCAGCACCCCGAGCACCGCCGGAACCACCACGGCGGGCGATCCGCCACCGCCCGGCGCGGCGATCAGCGCATAGGTCACCAGGGCCAGCGAGAGCGCGCCCAGGGCGGCGCCGAGGACGTCGAACCGGCCGTGCGCTGCCGGATCGCGGGTCTCGGGCACATGGCGCAGCGCGACCGGCACACACACCGCCGCCAGCGGCACATTGAGGAAGAACACCCAGCGCCAGCCCGGTCCGTCGACCAGCCAGCCGCCGAGGAACGGTCCGATCGCCGCGCCGACGCCGCCGAACCCGGACCACAGCCCGACCGCCCGCGCCCGGTCGTCGGGGTGGATCACGGACTGGATCAGGGCGAGCGAACCGGGGGTGAGCAGCGCCCCGCCGATGCCCTGGAGGGCGCGGGCGACGATCAGCACCCCGGCGTTCGGCGCCAGCCCGCACAGCAGGGACGCGAGGGCGAACCACACCACACCGAGCACGAAGATCCGCCGCCGTCCGAACCGGTCGCCGAGCGCCCCGCCCAGCAGGATCAGCCCGGCGAGGGTGAGCATGTAGGCGTTGACGGTCCACTGGAGGACGGCCAGGTCGGCATCGAGGTCGAGGCCGATCCGGGGCAGCGCCACATTGACCACGGTGCTGTCGAGCAGCGCCATCGCGGACCCGAGCACGGTGGTGAGCACCACCCAGCGTCCGGCGGGTTCGGAGAGCCGCAGCATCGGCTCCCGCCCGCCGGGCGGGCCGCCGTCCGCCGCCTCCCCGCGCGCCGCCGGGGGCCGGGGCGAGGATTCGCTCATACCTGGATCATCCTCGCGCCGCGCGGCCGGGGCCAGCCCACGGACGGGCACGGTGACACACCGGGGGCCGGAGCGCGAGCCGTGGAGACGGGCCGGGCCCGGGACTCCGCCGCGATGGCGGGGCCCCGGGCCCGGACGGCACGGCTGCGCCGGAGCGCGACCGTGTCAGGTGCTGAGCGTTACTTGCTGAGGCTGGTACCCGTGGAGCGCAGGTTGCCGCACGCCTGGGTGACGCGCTCGGCCATGCCCTTCTCGGCCAGCTTGCCCCAGCTACGCGGGTCGTAGGTCTTCTTGTTGCCGACCTCGCCGTCGACCTTGAGCACACCGTCGTAGTTACGGAACATGTGGTCCGCGACCGGGCGGGTGAAGGCGTACTGGGTGTCGGTGTCGAGGTTCATCTTCACGACACCGTTCTCCAGCGCGGTGAGGATCTCCTGCTCGGTGGAGCCGGAGCCGCCGTGGAAGACGAAGTCGAACGGGTCCTGCTGACCGGTCTTCGCGGCGATCCCGTCCTGGAGCTGGCGCAGCAGCTCCGGGCGGAGGACCACATTGCCCGGCTTGTAGACGCCGTGGACGTTGCCGAAGGACGCGGCCAGCAGGTAGCGGCCCTTCTCCCCCAGGCCCAGGGCCTCGGCGGTGCGCTCGACATCGGCGACGGTGGTGTACAGCTCGTCGTTGATCTCGTGCGTGACGCCGTCCTCCTCGCCACCGGTCGGGGTGATCTCGACCTCGAGGATGATCTTGGCCTTGACGGCCTCGGCGAGCAGCTCCTGCGCGATGGAGAGGTTGTCGTCCAGCTTCTCCGCGGAGCCGTCCCACATGTGGGACTGGAACAGCGGGCTCTGCCCGCCGGCCACCCGCTCCTGGGAGATCTTGAGCAGCGGACGGACATAGCCGTCCAGCTTGTCCTTGGGGCAGTGGTCGGTGTGCAGCGCGATGTTCACCGGGTACTTCTTGGCGACGACGTGCGCGAACTCGGCGAGCGCGACCGCGCCCGTGACCATGTCCTTGCTGTACTGGCCACCCAGGAACTCCGCACCACCGGTGGAGATCTGGACGATGCCGTCGCTTTCCGCCTCGGCGAAACCACGCAGGGCGGCGTGCAGGGTCTGGGTCGAGGTCACATTGATCGCCGGGTAGGCGAACTTGCCTGCCTTCGCCCGGTCGAGCATCTCGTTGTAGATCTCAGGGGATGCGATGGGCATCTGTCCGCTCCTTGTGATGTGCGGGTGAGGTTCTGGGCCCTGACCTAGAGGGGCGACGTCATCGTCGTGGCCATCCTTCCAGACTCCGCCGATTGCTCCACCCGGCGCACTCGGGGATGACACGGAAGGGGGCGGGTGGTTTCACGTGAAACCACCCATGTCGGCGAGTGTGCGACCGCTCGCGACGGACCGTCTCAGCTCAGGCCGAGATCGGCCAGCGAGTAGGCGGGGAGGTAGCGGAACCCGGCGTCGGCGATGGCCGGGGCGGCCCCGCGCTCGACGATCGTGGCGACCGCGACGACCTCGGCGCCCGCCTCACGCGCCGCCTCGACGGCGGTCAGCGGGGAGCCGCCGGTGGTGGAGGTGTCCTCGACGATCAGCACCCGGCGGCCCGCGATGTCCGGGCCCTCGATCCGCCGCTGCAGACCGTGGGTCTTCTGCGCCTTGCGGACCACGAACGCGTCGAGGCGGCGGCCCCGGGCCGCGGCCGCGTGCAGCATGGACGTGGCCACCGGGTCGGCACCCAGGGTGAGCCCGCCCACCGCGTCGTACTCCAGCTCGGCTGTCGCATCAAGCATGACCTGCCCGACCAGCGGCGCGGCCTCGGCGTCCAGGGTGATCCGGCGCAGGTCGATGTAGTAGTCGGCCTCCCGCCCGGAGGAGAGGGTCACCTTGCCGTGGACCACGGCCTTGTCCTTGATCTGCCGCAGCAGGGCGTCACGCGCATCGCTCATGCCGTCGAGCTTATGCGGTGTGCCGTGACGCCCCGCGACACCCTCCTGAGGGCCGGCTACGCCAGGCTCCGCCAACTCCAGACCATGGCCATCTCCAGCGGGTCGATGGGCGTGACCAGGCGCGGCAGGGTGTTGAGACCGTTGGGCGGACCGGACTGCGGCTCGACGCACACCGCCTCGGTCTGCTCGTCGTAGATCACCACCCACTCGCTGCGGCTGGTGACCTTCAGCTCCAGCCGCCCGGGCCAGGTGAGGGTGACGTCCACCCCGGCGGGCATACCGAAGCAGTCGTCCCACGGACCGGGCCGGGGCGGGATCCGGTTGCCGTTCGGGAGGTGGTCCGCACCGCGCTCCTCCTGCCACTCGGCGTCGAAACCGAGCCGGACCTCCTCACCGCCGTCCTCCAGGGTGCGCCGGAACCACGGGTGCCAGCCCGCCTGGGCCGGGAACGAGTCCCCCTCGGTCTCCACGCTCATCGTCGCGGTCAGCCCGTCCGGGGTCAGCTCGAAGGTCTGGGTGACCCGGCCCTGGTAGGGCCACGGGTCCGCGAGGTCATAGGTGAAGGCGGCGGAGGTGGGACCGGTGGCGACCGTGCGCCAGACGGTGTCCCGGCCGGTGCCGTGGATCGCGTGCGGCGGTGCGTTCACGGGCAGTTGATGCATCCGCCCACCGTTGCGGAACCGTCCGAGGTCGACCCGGCCGCACCACGGCACCATCGGGAAGGCGCCGTATCGCGGGCCCTGGCGCAGCAGTTCGGTACCGCCGACGCGCAACGAGGCCACGCGGCAGCCGTGGTCGGGCGAAACGGTCAGCTCGGCGTCACCGGCGGTCAGCCGGACGCCCTTGGTCTCCGTGGTCTCTTCGGTCACGCCCACGACCCTATGCGCAGCGGCTCGTCCGGCGGTCGCTCAGCGGCCACGGCTCACCGGCGGCGACTCACCGACGGCAGCTCACCGGCGGCGGCGGAGCACCCGGCGGCCGACGACGACGGCGGAGGCGAGCACCACGGCCGCGGCGGGCGCGGCCCAGCGCAGCGCGGCGCTGGTGGACACCGTCTCCGGCGCGGGGACCGGGGCGTAGCGGCCGCGGGGCGGGGCGTGGTCGACCTCCTCGGTGGAGCGGCCGATCATCGTCCGGCGGGCGTGGGCCGCCTCGGCCGGGGGCTCGTCCTCGGCCTCGCCCAGGCCGCTGGCCTCGTCCATCGATCCGACGCCGTTCACCCCGTCCACGTCGTCGAGGTCGCCGACGTCGTCCAGCTCGCCGAATCCGGCCTCGGCCGCCTCACGGGCCGCCTGGTCGTCGTCGAGGTCCGCGTGCGGATCGAGGGAGGAGGGCGGGATGTCGGTGTCGAAGACCGACCGCGGCCCGTCATCGGCGGCCTCCGACGTCGCCGGCGCGTCCTTGGCGTCGGACGCGTCCGGGGCGGCGGGGGTGACCGGGGATGTCTCCAGCCCGGAGGCCAGCGCCGCGGCGAAGCGGTCCAGCAGCCGTCGGGCGGCCGTCTCCACGGCCTCGTCGTCGAACTCGGCGAGCCGGCCCTCGCTGTGCACCGTTCCGGAACAGACCAGGGTGGTGCCGCCCTCGGCGGCCTTCGGGGTGATGGTCAGCGTGACCTTGACCGAGCCGCTGCCGCGGGCCTCGGTCCCCTCGCCCTCGGCCTCGAAGACGCCCTCACGCTCACCGACGCGCAGGGCACCGCGGTAGGTGATGGTGGATCCGCCGATGCGCAGCCGCAGCCGGCCTGCGAGCGGTCCCGCCGCCTCGTCGGCGTCCTGCTGGAGCCCGGGGACACAGCGGGCGATGCGATCGGGCTCCGCGAGTGCCAGCCGGACGGTGTCGACGGGAAACGGAACGAAAACCTCATGCTCCATGACTCCAGACACTACCCACCACGCGCGCCGTGAGACCCGTTCCGGCGCAACTTTCGATCCCGGCTCCCGCGAATTGCCGACCCGCCCCCGGTCCATGCGCTAGGCCGCGTCCTGTGGATCGTCGCCGGACCCGCGGACGGCCCGGGCGCTCCGGCGACCATCAGTACCGCGGTCGCATCAGTGTGGAGGCGGGCAGTCCGGGCTGTCGGTGGCGCTCGGCGTCACGGGCGGCGGCCCGGAGTCCGCCGGGGGTCAGGAAGTGCGGACGCGGACCGCCCGGGGACAGCCGCAGCGGCACCGGGGCACGGGCCGCGAGCAGGAAGCCCCAATCGCGCGGCGCCTCGTCGGTCCCCGGCACCGAGAACAGCGGCCGCCGGGCACCGATCACATACGGCACGGTCCGCAGCCCGGCGGACCGGATCGTGGCGTCGACCGTCCAGTAGGTGTGCGACCGGGGGCGCAGCGCGCCCGCATGGACGACCAGCCGCCCACCGGGCGCCAGCACCCGCTCGGCCAGTCCGTAGAACTCCTGGGAGTAGAACTTGGTGCTGGGGGTGAGCCGCGGATCCGGCAGATCGCTGACCACCACGTCATACGCGGCACGCCGCCGCAGCCAGTCGAAGGCGTCGGCGGTGACCACCCGCACCCGGGGGTCGCGGTAGGCGCGGCCGTTGAGCGCCGAGAGCTCGGGGTCACGGCGGGCCAGCCGCACCACCGCCGGATCACGCTCCACGACGGTGACCGACCGGACCCCGGCGTACCGCAGCACCTCACGGGCCGCGAGCCCGTCGCCGCCGCCCAGCACCAGGACGCGGCCGTGCCGTCCGGAGACCATGGCCGGGTGGACCAGCGCGTCGTGGTAGCGGACCTCGTCGCGCCCGGAGACCGCCAGCCGTCCGTCCAGGAAGAGCGCCAGCGGCCGCCCGCTGGTCCGGCCGCCCGCGAGCACCACCTCCTGGACACCGCTGCGCAGTGCCACGCGGACCCCGGGGCCGTAGACCGCCTGCCGGGCGGCCCGCTCGAAGGAGGGGGTGAACGCGACACCCGCGGCCAGCAGGGACAGCACCGTCACATTGGTGACGATCAGCGCCCAGTGCGCCCGGCGGCTCAGATCGCGGCGGAACAGCCACAGCACCAGCGCCGCGCCCGCCACCACGTTGACCGCGCCGGTGACCAGCGCGCCGGTCAACTGCCCGAAGGAGGGCAGCAGCAGAAAGGGAAAGGCGAGCCCGCCGACCAGCGCGCCCACATAGTCCGCCGCGAACAGATCGGCGACCGCGCCGCCCGCGTCCTGCCGCCGCACCCGCTGGATGAGGGTCATCAGCAGCGGTACTTCGGCACCGATGAGGACACCGATGGCCAGGGAGAAACCGACCAGCGCGGAGCGGGAGTGGCCGCACCACGCGAAACTCGCGTACAGCGCCATCGCCGAGCAGCCGCCGACCAGCGCGAGCATCGCCTCGACCGCGCCGAAGCCGACGGCCGCCCGGCAGCGCAGCCGCTTGGCCAGCAGGGAGCCCAGTCCCATGGCGAACACCATCACCGACAGCACCACGGATGCCTGGGTGACCGAATCGCCGGACAAGTACGAGGCCAGGGCGACGAGTTCGAGCTCGTAGACGAGACCGCAGGCGGCGCAGACGAAGACGGTGAGCAGGACGACGAAGCGGCCGAATCCGGCCCGGACGGGCAGTCGCACCGGAGGCTCGGACTCCGGCGACGGCGCATCCGAGACGGCGGACGTCGGCGCATCGATCACAAAGGGAACGTTACGTCACATAATGCTTACTGTTCGTCACCCACACGGGTGCATTGACGGGCATACATCCGTACGCCGCACGGACTCGCCTACGAGCCCATCCCCCGTCAGCCGCAGTGGACTTGGGCCGGAAGGCCGCCCTCCGGCGCCTGACCCGGCAGCGCCTCCGCGGCCGGTGGCCGCAGCCCGGCCGGACGCCGGGCCCCCACGAAGGTGCGGGTGGTCACCAGCCGCCCCTCCTGGGGATAGGCGTGCCAGGTCCGCCAGCCCACCGTGCCCTCGTGCCACTGTGCGAGCAGTGCGGTGAACGCGTGCGGGCTGCCCGGAAACGTGCCCGCCAGACCGTGCGGATGGTCGGCGACCAGGGCCAGCAGCTCCTGGGCGCGCCCGGCGAAGGACCCCTCCGACAACTCCTCGACCCGTGCCGCGAATTCGTACTCGCGGCCCTCGACGAGGGTGGAGACACCCAGGGGGAGCGGGGTGCTGCTGCCGGACATACAGGCGACGGTCTCCGAGCAGTGGCCGTCCGCACCGTCGAGCAGAACCTGGTGGGAGGCGCCGAGCAGCCTCAACTGCATCGAATAGCCGTGGAGTTGAAGATCGAGTACGGCCAGGGCGGGGAGTGGCTCGCGCCCCAGGCACCAGGCGAGATCAGCGGCGCGGGTATCGGTGTAAGCAGTCTTGAGGGTCGTGAGCATGGGTCGGCTCCGCAAGCACGCAGTGGAAAGGTGGGCCGGCTCGCCCCGCGGTGGACCAGGGGTATACGCATACGCCGGCTCGTGCCCACGTGGGGTCCGTTGGGTCGGTGGTGGTATACGGAATCATGAAATGCTCGGCGCCACATCGTTTTTACCCACCTTCACCAGGTTTCCACCCTCTAGGGCGCCCACCAGATCAAGTGTTCAACAACCGCGCGCCCGGCGCACGATGGCACGCCGGGCACGAGATATGAATTCTATGGGCCGTCAGTTGATCGTCCGAGCAGGGAAATCGGTGCAATTCCGGAG
The DNA here is from genome assembly GCF_024295805.1 of Streptomyces cucumeris. GTDB lineage: Bacteria > Actinomycetota > Actinomycetes > Streptomycetales > Streptomycetaceae > Streptomyces > Streptomyces cucumeris. Next base: position 29,115 of record NZ_JANCLX010000012.1, on the reverse strand, counting down.
GATGCGGGACCGTACGGAACCCCCTCCGGCGCGGCCGTCAGCTACCGCCGCCGCCACCGCCACCGCAGCCACCCCCGCCTCCGCCGCCACCGCACGACGAGCCACCGCCGCAGGAGGAACCGCCTCCGCAGGATGAGCCCCCTCCGCACGATGAACCGCCGGAGCTTCCGCCGCCGGCCCACCAGCTACCCGAGGACCCGCCGTAGCCCCGCCGGGGCCGTGCCGAATGCCCCTTCGCGCGGCCCGCCCCCAGCGCGGCCAGCGCCACGACCGTGAAGGCCACCACGACGAAGACAATGACAGAAACCATGCGTCCTCACTCTCCTTCCACGCCCCCGTACAGCGAGGTACCGCGTCGTACCTGACCCGCTCATGCCCGTCGGCGCCACGGCCGAAAGCGGAGTTGAGGAAGTCCAGAGGTTCGACGGAGGATGGCGGCATGGGACGACCGCTGCTCAACCGCCGACTGGCCGCATTCGGCACCACGATCTTCGCGGAGATGTCCGCGCTCGCCGTCAGCACCGGCGCGATCAATCTGGGCCAGGGATTTCCCGACACCGACGGTCCGGAGGAGGTGCGGGAGGCCGCCGTGCGCGCACTGCGCGACGGCCGCGGCAATCAGTACCCGCCCGGCCCCGGTGTGCCCGAACTGCGCACCGCCATCGCCGAGCACCAGCTCCGCTGGTACGGACTGACCTTCGACCCGGACCGTGAGGTGCTGGTCACCGCGGGTGCCACCGAGGCGATCGCGGCCTCGCTGCTGGCACTGGTGGAGCCGGGCGACGAGGTGATCGCCCTGGAGCCGTACTACGACTCCTACGCCGCCAGCATCGCCATGGCGGGCGGCACCCGGGTCCCGGTCACCCTCCGGCCTCGGGGTGACGGCTTCGGTCTTGACCTGGACGAACTGCGGGCCGCCGTCACCGACCGCACCCGCCTCATCCTGCTCAACACCCCGCACAACCCCACCGGCACCGTGCTGACCACCGCCGAGCTGGCCGCCGTCGCCGAGCTGGCCGTGGAGCGCGATCTGCTGGTGGTGACCGACGAGGTCTATGAGCACCTGGTCTTCGACACCGGCCACACCCCGCTGGTCTCCTTCCCCGGTATGCGCGAGCGCACGGTGACCATCGGCAGCGCGGGCAAGACCTTCTCCTTCACCGGCTGGAAGGTCGGCTGGGTGACCGGCTCCCCCGAGCTGGTCACGGCGGTGCGCTCGGCCAAGCAGTATCTGACCTTCGTCTCCGCGGGGCCCTTCCAGTACGCGGTCGCCGAGGCGCTGCGGCTGCCGGACGAGTACTTCCACGGCATCCGCGAGGATCTGCGCGCCAAGCGCGATCTGCTGGCCGACGGGCTGGCCGACGCGGGCTTCCGGGTCTACCGCCCCTCGGGCACGTACTTCATCACCACCGACATCCGCCCGCTCGGCGAGAGCGACGGCTTCGCTTTCTGCCGCTCGCTGCCCGAGCGCTGCGGGGTGGTGGCCGTACCGAACGCGGTCTTCTACGACCACCAGGACCAGGGCGCGCCCTTCGTGCGGTTCGCCTTCTGCAAGCGCGCCAGTGTGCTCACCGAGGCGGTCGGACGGCTCAAGGGCCTGTCGGGCTGAACCCCGGGACCCGGGAGCCCGGAAAAAGCGTGAGCCCGGCCGTGCACCGCCGCCCTGCGGGGGCGGTGCCTCGACCGGGCTCCGCTGTGTCTCGCGGACCGGGGCCCCGGAAGGGGTCCCTCAGCTCTCGTCGTCCGGCTTCTCGCCGTCGGACTCGATGTCGGCCTCCAGGCCCAGCTGCTCGACCAGCCACTTGTCGAACTCGATGGAAGCCCGCACCCAGCTCACCGTGCTGGACACGAAGTGCTCCAGGCTGACGCCGGTGCCCGTCAGCATCTGCGCCTCACCGATCAGCCGGACCGCGCCGTCGTCGTTGGTGTGGGTGTAGACCTTCGGCCACAACGTACGGCGGTTCCAGTCGTCGATCGCCTCGAGCAGCCGCGGCTTCTCGTCGATGCCGTGCGGCCGGTCGTAGAACGTCCGGACGGAGAAGACCTGCTGCTCCTCCTCACCACGGAACATGAAGTACGTGCGGAACTGCTCCCACGGCGCGGCGAGGTCCCCCTCCTCGTCGACGACGTACTTCAGCTCCATCTGCTCCAGCAGCTGCTTGACCAGGTCCTGGTCGGGCAGCACGGGGCCACTCGGACCCGCCGGTTCGGGCTCGGGCTGGCCCCCGAAATTCGGAATCGAGGACGGGTCGATGCTCACCGTGGTTTCCCTTCGTATGGATACCGCCATCCTCCCTCACACCCGCCCCCGCATCGCAACCCCGGCCGTATTTTGCGTGATCTCCGTGCCGTGGGGTCCGCGTGATCATCCGCGGACCGGGCCGACCAGGAGGTCGTCACCGGCCCGGTCCACCCGGACCGTGTCACCGTCCCTGACCTCGCCGGACAGGATCTCCTTGGCCAGCCGGTCGCCGATCGCGGTCTGCACCAGACGGCGCAGCGGGCGGGCCCCGTACGCCGGGTCGTTGCCCTCCTCGGCCAGCCAGGCCAGGGCCGCGGGGGTGACATCGAGGGTGAGCCGCCGCTCGGCGAGCCGCCGGGCCAGCGCGCCGATCTGGAGCTCGGCGATCCGGGCCAGCTCCTCCTGGCTGAGCGCGGAGAACACCACCAGATCGTCCAGGCGGTTGAGGAACTCGGGCTTGAAGGAGGTCCGCACGGTCTCCAGGACGCGTCGCTTCTTCTCCTCCTCGCCCATCAGCGGATCCACCAGATACTGGCTGCCGAGGTTGGAGGTGAGTACGAGAATGGTGTTGCGGAAGTCCACCGTGCGGCCCTGGCCGTCGGTGAGCCGTCCGTCGTCGAGGACCTGGAGCAGGATGTCGAAGACCTCCGGGTGGGCCTTCTCCACCTCGTCCAGCAGCACCACGCTGTACGGACGGCGGCGCACGGCCTCGGTGAGCTGGCCGCCCTCCTCGTAGCCGACATAGCCGGGCGGGGCGCCGACCAGCCGGGCCACGCTGTGCTTCTCGCCGTACTCGCTCATGTCGATGCGGACCATGGCCCGCTCGTCGTCGAAGAGGAAGTCCGCGAGCGCCTTGGCCAGCTCGGTCTTGCCGACGCCGGTGGGGCCGAGGAAGAGGAACGAGCCGGTGGGACGGTCGGGGTCGGCGATCCCGGCGCGGGTCCTGCGCACCGCGTCCGAGACGGCACGGACGGCCTCGCTCTGGCCGATCAGCCGCCTGCCGAGCTCGTCCTCCATGCGCAGCAGCTTCCGGGACTCGCCCTCCAGCAGCCGTCCGGCCGGGATACCGGTCCAGGAGGCGACCACATCGGCCACGTCATCCGGGCCGACCTCCTCCTTGACCATGGTGCCGCGGTCCTCCCGCTGCACCTCCTCCTCGGCCGCGGACGCCTCGGCGAGCTCGCGCTCGACGGCCGGGATCTCCCCGTACAGCAGCTTGGAGGCGGTGTCGAAGTCGCCGTCCCGCTGGGCGCGCTCGGCCTGGCCGCGCAGCTCGTCGATCCGCTCCTTGAGCTCACCGACGCGGTTGAGGCCCTGCTTCTCCTTCTCCCATCGCGCCGTCAGCCCGCGCAGCTCCTCCTCCTTGTCGGCGAGGTCACGGCGGAGCTTGTCCAGGCGCTGCTTGCTGGCCGCGTCGGTCTCCCGGGCGAGCGCCATCTCCTCCATCTTCATCCGGTCCACCGAGCGCTGGAGTTCATCGATCTCCACGGGTGAGGAGTCGATCTCCATCCGGAGCCGGGAGGCGGCCTCGTCGACCAGGTCGATCGCCTTGTCGGGCAGGAAACGGGAGGTGATGTAGCGGTCGGAGAGGGCGGCGGCGGCCACCAGCGCGCCGTCCGCGATCTGCACCTTGTGGTGGGCCTCGTAGCGGCCCTTGAGCCCGCGCAGGATGGCGACGGTGTCCTCGACGGTCGGCTCGGAGACCAGCACCTGCTGGAAGCGGCGCTCCAGCGCGGCGTCCTTCTCGATCCGCTCGCGGTACTCGTCGAGGGTGGTGGCGCCGACCATGCGCAGCTCACCGCGGGCCAGCATGGGCTTGAGCATATTGCCCGCGTCCATCGAGGAGTCGCCGCCGGCGCCCGCGCCGACGACGGTGTGCAGCTCGTCGATGAAGGTGATGATCTGGCCGTCGCTGGACTTGATCTCGGCGAGAACGGTCTTCAGCCGCTCCTCGAACTCACCGCGGTACTTGGCGCCCGCGACCATCGCCCCGAGGTCCAGCGCCACCAGCCGCTTGTTCCGCAGGCTCTCGGGGACATCGCCCTTGACGATCCGCTGGGCGAGCCCCTCGACGACGGCGGTCTTGCCGACACCCGGCTCACCGATCAGCACCGGGTTGTTCTTGGTGCGGCGGGAGAGCACCTGCACCACCCGCCGGATCTCCTGGTCCCGGCCGATGACCGGGTCGAGCCGGCCCTCGCGCGCGGCGGCGGTGAAATCGGTGCCGAACTTCTCCAGGGCCTTGTAGGTGCCCTCCGGATCGGGCGTCGTCACCCGCTGTCCACCCCTGACGGTCTCGAACGCGGCGAGCAGCTTCCTGGCGCTCGCCCCCTGCTGGTCGAGCAGCTCCCCGGCCTGGCCGCCCTTGGCGGCGATACCGATGAGGAGGTGCTCGGTGGAGACATAGTCGTCCCCGAGTTCCTTGGCGCGCTGCGAGGCGTCCGCGACGACGGCCAGCAGCTCCCGGCTCGCCTGCGGCGGGGCCACGGTGGAGCCCTGGACGCTGGGCAGCGCGGCGAGCAGCCGCTCGGCGCCGCCGCGCACCTGGACCGCGTCCGCCTCGACGGCGGCCAGCAGGTCCAGCACGTTCTCGTTCTCCTGCCCCTGGAGCAGGGCGAGCAGCAGATGCGCGGGGGTCATGTCCGCATGTCCGGCGGTCACCGCACGGTCATTCGCGGCACTCAGCGCCGCCCGGCTCTTGTTGGTCAGCTCGGCATCCACGTCCCTGTGCTCCTCCTCGCTTCCATGACCCTACTCCTGAGGGTATTCAACCCTGCTCTACCTACCCTCCGTAAACTTGAGTCTATTCCACTCAACTGTGCTGCGCCACCCATCCCGGCCATAGGTTTTGCGCCATGGCCATCGATCCTCGCAATCCGGACCCCGGCTATCTCGCCTTCTGGCGGGAACGCCATGTATGCACCCTGACCACCCCGCGCCCGGACGGCACCCCGCACGTCGTCCCGGTCGGGGTCACCTACGACCCGGAGGGCGGGCTCGCCCGCGTCATCGCCAGCGGCCACAGCCGCAAGGTCGCCCACGTCCGGGCGGCGGGCGAGGCCGGTGCGCGGGTCGCCGTCTGCCAGATGGCGGGCAGGCGCTGGGCGACCCTGGAGGGGATCGCGGTGATCCGCGAGGAGCCCGGGCTGATCGCGGACGCCGAAGCCCGCTACACCGAGCGCTACCAGCGCACCCCGCGCCCCAACCCCGCGCGGGTGCTGATCGAGATCACCCTCACCCGCGCCATGGGCCGCCCCTAGGCCACGTGCGCGGCTCACTCGCCCGTGTGATGGCGCGTCCAGGGATGGCGGACCCGGATCCACACGTCGCGGGCCCGGCGGCCCGCCTCCGTACGGCTCTCGGCCACCGAGGTACGTGCCTGCTCCTCGGTCTCCACCATCGGCCCCGAGCCGCGCAGCGGCCTGCCCGCCGTCTCGTGCAGGAACAGCGTGGCGACCAGCCCCACGGCGCCCGCCGCCATCAGGTAGTACGCGGGCACCAGCGTGTCGTGGGTGGTGGCCACCAGCCAGGAGGCCAGCAGCGGGGTCGTACCGCCGAACAGCGACACGGAGATGTTGTACGAGATCGACAGCGCCCCGTAGCGCAGCCGGGTCGGGAACAGGGCGGGCAGCGTGGCCGCGCTGTTCCCGGCGAAGGTCACCAGCAGCAGCCCCAGCACCAGACAGCCCAGCGCGGGCAGCACGATCCCGCCCTCCTTGATCAGCAGCAGCGACGGCACGGCGAGCACGATCATCGCCACGCTCCCGGCCAGGAACAGCGGCCGCCGCCCCCAGCGGTCCGAACCGCGCCCCACCACGGTGATCGCCAGCGCCACGACCACCATGGTGCCCAGGACGAGCACCTGCGCGGTGGTGGCGTTCTGGCCGAGCGTGGAGGTCATGTACGTCGGGAGGTACGACGTGACCATGTAGTTGGTGACGTTGTAGAGCAGCACCAGACCCATACAGATCAGCACCGCCTGCCAGTGCCGGGTGAAGATCTCCTTCAGCCGCCCCTGGCCGGACTGGCGCGCCTCCTCCACCGGCCGCGGCTCACCGTGCGCCTCCGCCGCCGCGGCGGCCTCGGCCGCCCGCTCGGCCTCCTGCTGGAACGCCGGGGTCTCCTCCAGCCGCAGCCGCATGTACAGGCCGATCAGCCCCATCGGCCCGGCCACCAGGAACGGCACCCGCCAGCCCCAGTCCACCATCCCCTGCTCACCGAGGGCGGCGGTGAGCACCGTGACCAGCCCCGAGCCCAGCGCGTAGCCGATGAAGGTGCCGAAGTCGAGCCAGCTGCCCAGGAATCCGCGGCGGGTGTCCGGTGCGAACTCGGCGATGTACGTGGTGGCCCCGGCGTACTCACCGCCGGTGGAGAAGCCCTGCACCACCCGGCACAGCAGGAGCAGCAGCGGGGCGGTGAACCCGATGGTGTCGTACGACGGAAGCACCCCCACCGCGAAGGTGCCGATCGCCATCATGATCATGGTGGTGGACAGCACCCGCCGCCGTCCGATCCGGTCCCCCAGCGGCCCGAAGAGCAGCCCGCCCAGCGGACGCACCAGGAACGCCACCGCGAAGGTGGCGAAGGTGGCGACCACCTGCGTGGCCGGTTCATCGGCCGGGAAGAACACCTTGCCCAGGGTGACCGCGACATAGGCGTAGACGCCGAAGTCGAACCACTCCATGGTGTTGCCGACCGCCGTGGCCGCCACCGCCCGGCGCATCCGCGGCGGGTCGACCACCGTCACGTCCTTCCGGGACAGCGGCTGCTTGCGGCGGCGCAGCAGCGTCCGCACCATCCGTTCGGTGTGCTCGCTGCCGCCGCCCCGGGGCGGACCGCCCCGGCCCGGCCGCCCCCGGCGGTTCGGGCGGCGCGGCGGTCTCCGTCCGGGGCCGGTGCTCATCGCTCAGCCGCTCACCGCGTCGGCACCCTCAGTCCTCGGCCCGCTCGGCCCGCTCGGCCCGCTCGGCCTGCTCGGCCTGCTCGGCCTGTTCGGCCCGGGCGTAGGTCTCGGCCATCCCACCGGCGAAGTCGTACACCACGACCTGCTCGTCACCGACCACCCACGCGTCATGCCCCGGCGGACAGACGAAGACATCCCCCGGCCCCAGTTCGGCCTCCGCACCGTCCTCCATCCGCAGCCGCATCCGCCCCTGGACCACGAACCCCGTGTGGTGGACCTCGCACAGATGCGTACCGGCGATCGGCCGCAGCGACTCCTTCCACCGCCAGCCCGGTTCGAAGACGCCCACGGCGAAGTCCAGTCCCGTCAGATGCACGGTGTCGAGGTGGCCCCCGGGAAAGTCACGCCGCTCATCGGGCTTGTCGATCGTCTTGACTTCCAACATGGCGGTACCTCCTGCCGTACCTCCATGGTGCGCCTCCCCCGCCGCGCCGTCGCGCCCACCGGGAGCGCCCCGGGACGGGGGGAGACCGGCTCTACTCCGGCCGTCCGGGCCGGGGACGACCGGGCTGGAGGGTCCAGTGGCCGGAGTGACCGGGCGGAAGAGCCAAGTCGCGGCGGACGGCCGCGTAATACGCCTCGCGTGCGGTGCGCTGGCGGGTGAGCAACGCCGACCAGGTCTCCGGGGTCCCACCCCGAGATGGGAGGCGATCCGGTAGGCCAGCGTGACGGTGCGCTTCAGCGCCGTGGCGTAGTCGGCGTAGACCGCCAGCCGGCGTTCTTCCCAGCGGGCTCGGCGGGCGCCGGGGCGGAGCTCATCCGTATGCGGAAGGCCCGGCGGCCGAAGAACGGCCGCCGGGCCTGTCACCCGAAGATCAGGAGACGCTAGTCCTTGGGCTTGGGCCGCCAGACGACCAGTGCGCTGGTCTGCTGGACGTCCTGGTAGCGGACCAGGTCACGCCGGTAGGAGGCGTGGACCTGGGCCTCGCGCTGCTGCATGGCCGCCGCGGCGCCCTCGACCGCGGACTGGAGCTCGGCCACCCGGGCCTGGAGGGCCGCGACCTGGTTCTCCAGTTCGATGATGCGCTTGATCCCGGCGAGGTTGATCCCCTCGTCCTGGGACAGCGCCTGCACCTGGCGGAGCAGATCGATATCGCGCGCGGAGTACCGACGGCCGCGGCCGGGGGTGCGGTCGGGCGAGACCAGGCCGAGGCGGTCGTACTGACGAAGGGTCTGCGGGTGCAGACCGGAGAGCTGAGCTGCCACCGAGATGACGTACACCGGCGACTCGTCGGTCAGCTCGTAGGGATTGCGGGCCCGGCCCGCGCCCCTGCCTCCGATTCCTCCCCGGCCGTGCGGCTCCATGAGGGTCACGCTCCCTTCGCGGCCTTGAACAGCTCCGCCCGCGGGTCCTCGTCCGCGGTCGCCTCGCGATACGACTCCAGCGCTTCACGCGCCGCGTCGCTGAGGTCCTTCGGCACCGTGACCTCGACGGTGACCAGCAGATCACCCCGGGTGCCGTCCTTGCGCACCGCGCCCTTGCCGCGGGCCCGCATGGTCCGGCCGCCCGGCGTACCGGCCGGCAGCTTCAGGGTGACCGGCGGGCCGCCCAGCGTCGGAACCTTGATCTCGCCGCCGAGCGCCGCCTCCGGGAGGGAGACGGGCACGGTGACGGTCAGGTTGTCCCCCTTGCGGCCGAAGACCGGATGCGCGTCCACATGGACGATGACGTAGAGGTCACCGGCCGGACCGCCGGTCTCGCCCGGGGCGCCCTTGCCGCGCAGCCGGATCCGCTGGCCGTCACTGACGCCCGCGGGGATCCGGACCTGCATGGTGCGGGCGGAACGAGCCCGTCCGCTGCCCTTGCAGGTCTCGCACGGATTCTGTGCGATCAGCCCGCGGCCCCGGCACTCCACGCACGGATCGGTGAGCGAGAAACCGCCCCCGCCGCCGCGGCTGACCTGTCCGGTGCCGACGCAGGTCGGGCAGACCCTGGGGGTGCCGTTCTGGTCGCCGGTGCCGGAACACGCCTTGCACGGGGCCTGGCTGGACATCCGCAGGGGGACCGTGGCCCCCTCCACCGCCTCGGTGAAGCTCAGCGTCACCTCGGACTCGACGTCCTGACCGCGTCTGGGCTGGGTACGGGAGCCGCCGCCGCGGTTGAAGAGGCCGCCGAAGACGTCCCCCAGACCGCCGCCGAAACCACCCGCGCTCCCGCCGCCGCCCTGGGCACCGCCGAAGAGGTCGCCCAGGTCGAAGTTGAAGCTGCCGGTGGAGCCCGGACCGCCGGGACCGGGGCGGAAGCCGCCGTTCCCGAACAGTGCCCGGGCCTCGTCGTACTCCTTGCGCCGCTTGGGATCGCCGAGGATGTCATTGGCCTCGGAGATCTCCTTGAAGCGCTCCTCGGCCTTGGCATCGCCCTTGTTGGCGTCCGGGTGGAACTCGCGCGCGAGCTTCCGGTACGCCTTCTTGATCTCCGCCTCGGTCGCGTCCTTGGGGACGCCGAGAACCTTGTAGTAGTCCTTCTCGACGAAGTCCTTGGTGCTCATCCCCGACGTCCCTCCTCTCCTGCGCTGTCCGTCGTCACCGTCGCGTCAGCCCTCGTCCGGGCCACCGCTCTCCTCGTCCGCGGCCGGAGCCTCGCCCTCGCCGCCCTTGGCGGAGCCGGCGCCCGGCTGGGGCTCGGCGACCGCGACCCGGGCCGGTCGGATCGTACGCTCGCCGATTCGATACCCCGGCTGGAGAATCTGCACGCACGTCGTCTCGGTGACATCCGGTGCGTACGAGTGCATCAACGCCTCGTGCACCAGCGGGTCGAAGGGCTCGCCCTCCTTGCCGAACTGCTGCAGGCCCAGCTTCGCCGCCACCGTCTCCAGCGATTCGGCGACGGACTTGAAGCCGCCGACCAGCTCGCCGTGTTCACGGGCGCGGCCGACGTCGTCGAGCACGGGCAGCAGTTCGGACAGGAGGTTCGCCACGGCGACCTCCTTGACCGTGACCCGGTCCCGCTCGACCCGGCGCCGGTAGTTCTGGTACTCCGCCTGGAGCCGCTGGAGGTCGGCCGTCCGCTCGTTGAGCGCGGTACGGACCTGGTCCAGCTGCGCCTGAATGGCCACCTGTTCGATGTCCCCTGCGGGGGCCGGACCCGCCTTGTCGGCGGACCCGGCGCCCTTCGCCGCGTCGTCAGGGGTCTGCGCGGCTTCGGAGGGGACGTCGGGCTGCTCCTCGAAGCCCGGGGTCTCCTCCGTCACGCGGCACCACCCTGGCCCTTGTCGGCCTTCTCGTCGTCGACGATCTCGGCGTCCACCACGTCGTCGTCGGCCTTGGCCTGGCCCTCGGCGCCCGGCTCACCGGCGGCGGCACCGGCGGCCGCGCCCTCGCCCTGCGCGTACATGGCCTGGCCCAGCTTCTGGCTGACGGCGGCGACCTTCTCGGTGGCGGTGCGGATCTCGGCCGTGTCGTCGCCCTTGAGCTTCTCCTTGAGCTCGGTGAGCGACTCCTCGACCTCGGTCTTCACATCGCCGGGGACCTTGTCCTCGTTGTCCTTGAGGAACTTGTCCGTCTGGTAGACGAGCTGCTCGGCCTGGTTGCGGGTCTCGGCGGCCTCGCGGCGCTTGTGGTCCTCCTCCGCGTACTGCTCGGCCTCGCGCATCATGCGGTCGATGTCGTCCTTCGGCAGCGCGGAGCCACCGGTGACGGTCATCTTCTGCTCCTTGCCGGTGCCCAGGTCCTTCGCGCCGACGTGCATGATGCCGTTGGCGTCGATGTCGAAGGTGACCTCGATCTGCGGGACGCCGCGGGGCGCCGGGGGCAGACCGGTGAGCTCGAACATCCCGAGCTTCTTGTTGTACGCGGCGATCTCGCGCTCGCCCTGGTAGACCTGGATCTGCACGGACGGCTGGTTGTCCTCGGCCGTGGTGAAGATCTCCGAGCGCTTGGTCGGGATCTGGTGTTGCGCTCGATCAGCTTGGTCATGATGCCGCCCTTGGTCTCGATACCGAGGGACAGCGGGGTGACGTCCAGCAGCAGGACGTCCTTGACCTCACCCTTGAGCACACCGGCCTGGAGGGACGCGCCGATGGCGACGACCTCGTCCGGGTTCACACCCTTGTTGGCCTCCTTGCCGCCGGTCAGCTCCTTGACGAGCTCGGCGACGGCGGGCATCCGGGTGGAACCGCCGACCAGGACCACGTGGTCGATCTCGGACAGCGCGATACCGGCGTCCTTGATGACGTTGTGGAACGGGGTCTTGCAGCGCTCCAGCAGGTCGGAGGTGAGCTGCTGGAACTGGGCGCGGGTGAGCTTCTCGTCCAGGTGCAGCGGGCCCTCGGCGGAGGCCGTGATGTAGGGCAGGTTGATGGTGGTCTCGGACGAGCTGGAGAGCTCGATCTTCGCCTTCTCGGCGGCCTCGCGGAGGCGCTGGAGCGCCATCTTGTCCTTGGACAGGTCCACGCCGTGGCCGTTGTTGAACTGCTTGACCAGGTAGTCGACGACGCGCTGGTCCCAGTCGTCACCACCGAGGTGGTTGTCACCGTTGGTGGCCTTGACCTCCACCACGCCGTCGCCGATCTCCAGCAGCGAGACGTCGAAGGTGCCGCCGCCGAGGTCGAAGACCAGGATGGTCTGGTCGTCCTTCTCCAGGCCGTACGCGAGCGCGGCGGCGGTAGGCTCGTTGACGATACGCAGGACGTTGAGGCCCGCGATCTCACCGGCTTCCTTGGTCGCCTGGCGCTCGGCGTCGTTGAAGTACGCCGGGACGGTGATGACCGCGTCAGCGACCTTCTCGCCGAGGTACGACTCCGCATCCCGCTTGAGCTTCTGCAGGATGAAGGCGCTCATCTGCTGCGGGTTGAAGTCCTTGCCATCCAGGTTGACCTTCCAGTCGGTGCCCATGTGGCGCTTGACCGAGCGGATGGTCCGGTCCACGTTGGTGACCGCCTGGCGCTTGGCCACCTCGCCGACCAGCACCTCGCCGTTCTTCGCGAACGCGACGACGGACGGCGTGGTCCTGGCGCCCTCGGCGTTGGTGATGACGGTGGGCTCACCGCCTTCGAGAACACTGACGACGGAGTTCGTCGTACCCAGGTCGATGCCGACCGCACGAGCCATTTCGCAATCCTCCAGCTACCGCTTCGAGTACAGCATTGAGTGCAACAGACTCAAGCGTGCATGATCCGCTGCAGCCTGTCAACAGACCTGAGTCGCACCGACTCAACTTTTATATGACCCTTATGACCAAGGGGGCACACACCCGGACGCGGACCCGGGAACAGCGCCCGGAAAACGGCGCCACGGGGCGCCAGGAGAGGGCACCCTGAGCGACACAGATCACCGGCCGGTCGGCTACATGAGGTAGCACCCAGACGGGTAATGTCGGTCAGGACGAATTAAGTTACTGCTTAGTAAGCACCGCTCTCGCAGGTTCGAGGAGCCCCACATGCAACTCGCCGCGATCATCGTGTCGCTGGTCCTCATCGCGGTCGGCGTTGCCCTGCTAGGCCGCGCCGTCGTGCAGTTCGTGCGTTTCTTCATGCTCGGCGCGCCGGTCCCGGCGGGGCTGCGGACCGACAATCCCTGGCAGCGCTCGGTGACCCTGGTCCGGGAGTTCGTCGGGCACACCCGGATGAACAAGTGGGGCGTCGTCGGCGTCGCCCACTGGTTCGTCGCGGTCGGCTTCCTCAGCCTGCTCCTCACCATCGCCAACGCCTTCGGCCAGCTCTTCCAGGCCGACTGGCTGCTCCCGGTCATCGGTGAGTGGCTGCCGTGGGAGCTGCTGGTCGAGGTGATGGGGACCGGGACCACCCTGGGCATCCTCACCCTCATCGTCATCCGCCAGCTCAACCTGCCGTCGCGGGCCGGGCGCAAGTCCCGTTTCGCGGGCTCGACGAGCTGGCAGGCGTACTTCGTCGAGTACGTCATCCTCATCGTCGGCGTGTGCATCATGACGCTGCGCGGCCTCGAGGGCGCACTGCACCACGTGGAGAGCTACGAGCCGGGGTACCTGTTCTCGTACCCGCTGGTCCTGGCCTTCAAGGGGCTGAGCCTGACCACGCTGCAGAACCTCACCTACTTCGTCGCCATGGTGAAGATCGCCACGTCGTTCATCTGGATGATCACGGTCTCCCTGAACATCGACATGAGCATCGCCTGGCACCGCTTCCTCGCCTTCCCCAACATCTGGTTCAAGCGGAACGCGGACGGCGAGGTCGCCCTCGGCGCGCTGCTGCCGATGACCAGCGAGGGCAAGCCGATCGACTTCGAGGACCCGGGCGAGGACGACCAGTTCGGCGTCTCCCAGATCGAGCACTTCTCCTGGAAGGGCATCCTCGACTTCTCCACCTGCACCGAGTGCGGCCGCTGCCAGTCGCAGTGCCCGGCCTGGAACACCGGTAAGCCGCTCTCCCCCAAGCTGCTGATCATGGCGCTGCGGGACCACTCGCACGCCAAGGCCCCGTATCTGCTCGCGGGCGGCGGCACGTCCATGGAGGGCGAGGAGAAGGCCACCGAGGAGCAGCTCAAGGACGTGCCCGCGGCCGCCCTCGCGGAAGCCGAGCGCCCGCTGATCGGGACGCTGGAGGAGAACGGCGTCATCGACCCCGATGTGCTGTGGTCCTGCACCACCTGCGGCGCCTGTGTCGAGCAGTGCCCGGTGGACATCGAGCATGTCGACCACATCGTCGACATGCGCCGCTACCAGGTGATGATCGAGTCCAGCTTCCCCAGCGAGGCGGGCACGATGCTCAAGAACCTGGAGAAGAAGGGCAACCCCTGGGGCCTGGCCAAGAAGCAGCGGCTGGCATGGACCAAGGAAGTCGACTTCGAGGTGCCGGTCGTCGGCACGGACATCGAGGACCTCACCGAGGTCGAGTACCTCTACTGGGTCGGCTGTGCCGGTGCCCTGGAGGACCGCGCCAAGAAGACCACCAAGGCCTTCGCGGAGCTGCTGCACATCGCGGGCGTCAAGTTCGCGATCATGGGCGGCGACGAGAAGTGCACCGGTGACTCACCGCGCCGTCTGGGCAACGAGTTCCTCTTCCAGCAGCTCGGCGCGGAGAACGTGGCCACGCTGAACGCGGCCTTCGGTGAGTCCCTCGACGAGGACGGCGAGGTGGACGAGTCGACCAAGAAGCCGAAGTCCTCGAAGAAGATCGTCGCGACCTGCCCGCACTGCTTCAACACCATCGCGAACGAGTACCCCCAGCTCGGCGGCGAGTACGAGGTCATCCACCACACCCAGCTCCTCCAGCACCTCGTCGACGAGGGCAAGCTCACCCCCGTCACCCCGGTCGAGGGTCTGATCACCTACCACGACCCCTGCTACCTGGGCCGCCACAACAAGGTCTACACCCCGCCGCGCGAGATCATCGCCAAGGTGCCGGGCCTGCGGAACGAGGAGATGCACCGCCACAAGGAGCGCGGCTTCTGCTGTGGCGCGGGCGGTGCCCGGATGTGGATGGAAGAGCGGATCGGCAAGCGCATCAACAACGAGCGCGTGGACGAGGCGCTGTCGCTCAACCCCGACATCGTCTCGACCGCCTGCCCGTTCTGTCTGGTGATGCTGACCGACTCGGTCAACGGCAAGAAGAACGACGGCAAGGCGAAGGAGTCCGTCCAGGTCGTCGACGTCGCCCAGCTTCTGCTCGACTCGGTGAAGACGCCCGCCGACCCCGAGGGCGACGGCGAGACGGCCGAGGAGCCGGAGCCCGAGCCGGTGAAGTAGGGCCGGGAGCACTCCCGATATCGGACGGGGCCCGTCCGCGCGATGCGCGGGCGGGCCCCGTCCGTCGTATCCGGCCGCCGGTCCCTAGTGCCGCTTGCCGTTCTTCTGCTGGGGCAGCGCCAGTTCGGCCCAGATGACCTTGCCGTCCGGTGTGTAGCGGGTGCCCCAGCGGTCGGCGAACTGCGAGACCAGGAACAGCCCCCGGCCGCCCTCGTCCGTCGTGGCGGCGTAGCGCAGATGCGGTGAAGTACTGCTGGTGTCCGAGACCTCGCAGATCAGACTGCGGTCACAGAGCAGCCGCACCCGGATCGGACCGGTGGCGTAGCGGATCGCGTTGGTGATCAGCTCGCTGAGGATCAGCTCGGTGGTGAACGCGACGTCGCCCAGGTCCCATTCGGCCAGCTTCCGCGCCACCGCCGCCCGTACCTCGGCGACATGCGCCGGGTCGGAGGGCACCTCGCAGTCCGCGATCCGGCCCGGCTCCAGCACCCGGGTGCGCGCCACGATCAGCGCGATGTCATCGCTGGGGCGGTCGGGCAGCAACGCGTCCAGCACCGCCGTACAGGACTCCTCCGGGGTCCGGCCGGGGTGGGAGAGGGCGTCGCTCAGCAGCTCCAGGCCGATGTCGATGTCCCGGTCGCGCTTCTCGATCAACCCATCGGTGTAGAGCACCAGATGGCTGCCCTCCGCCAGCTCCAGCTCGGCGGTCTCGAACGGCAGCCCGCCCAGGCCCAGCGGCGGTCCCGCGGGCAGATCGGGGAACTCCACCGAACCGTCCGGGCTCACCACCGCGGGCGGCGGATGCCCGGCCCGCGCCATCGTGCAGCGGCGGGTCACCGGGTCGTAGATCGCGTACAGACAGGTGGCACCGGTGATCACTTCGGTCCCGGCGTCGGCGCTCTCGGCGCCCGCGCCGCGCTCGTCCTGGTCGATACGGGCGATCAGATCGTCCAGATGCGACAGGATCTCGTCCGGCGGCAGATCCAGCGTCGAGAAATTGTGCACCGCCGTCCGCAACCGACCCATCGTCGCCGCCGCATGCAGACCATGACCCACCACATCCCCCACCACCAGCGCCACCCGCGCACCCGGCAACGGGATCACATCGAACCAGTCGCCGCCGACGCCCGATTCTGCAGGCAGATAGCGGTACGCCACGTCCAGGGCGTCCTGTTCGGGCAGCACCCGGGGCAGCAGACTGCGCTGGAGCGTGACCGCCATGGTGTGCTCGCGGGTGTACCGGCGGGCGTTGTCAATGCTGACGGCGGCGCGGGTGACCAGCTCCTCGGCGAGGGAGACATCGTCCTCCTCGAACGGCTCCGGCTTCTCCGCCCGCATGAAGCTGGCCACGCCCAGCACCACGCCCCGGGCCCGCAGCGGGACCGTGATCATCGAGTGGATACCGAAGTCCACGATCTCCTGGGCGTGCTCGGGGTCCTGCGCCTGCCACCCCCCGAAGTCGCCCAGCACCGGTTCGACCGTCACCGCGCCGGTGCGGAACCCCCTGGCCTGCGGGGCGCCGGCACCGAACTGGATCAGCATCCCGACGGGGTAGAGCGGCACATCGTCGCGGATACCGCTGAGGGCCGTACGCCGCAGGGCGGTGGGCTGCCCCTCGTCGTTCGCCGTGAACGCGTCCGGCACGGTACCGGCGTCCGCCGGTACCGACTGGTGCGGTACGACCACGCCCTGGATCACCCCGGTGCCCCGGGTGGTGCCCGCCGCGTGGACCGTCCCCGCCCCGGCCGTCTCCCCGCCCGGGATCGTTCCTGCGCGGTGGGGCGTGCCGTCGGGGACCGCGCCCGGGACGGGCAGCCCCAGGGCGGGGCCCGTGGCGGTGCTGGTGCCCGTGCTGGTGCCCATGTCGCCGTCCTGCGGCTCCTCGCCGCGCAGCACCGAGTCCGCCAGGTCCACCGAGACGTAGTCGGCGAACCGCGCGACCGCGTACTCCGCCAGCTCCTGGGCGGTGCGCACCACGTCCAGGGTGGTGCCGATGGACACGCCCGCGTCGTACAGCAGCTTCAGCCGCTTGCGCGCGAGGTCGACCTTGCCGGACAGGGCGCGCAGCTCGGTGGTGTCCCGCAGGGTCGCGACGCTGCCGGGCGGGCCGCCGTTGCGGTCGGTGGGCCGGTGGCTGACGGACAGCAGCCGCTCACCGGCGGTGTGCACCTCGTCGGTGGCCGGGCGGCCGGAGGTCAGCAGCGCGGCCGTGTGCGGATCGAAGCCCAGCTCGGCCACCGGACGCCCCTCGGCGTCCGGCGGCAGGTCGAACAGCCGCCGCGCCTCGTCGTTGGCCAGCACCAGACGGCCGTCGCCGCCGACGATCAGCACGCCTTCGCGCACCGCGTGCAGCACCGCGTCATGGTGCTCGTACATCCGCGTCATCTCGGCCGGGTCAAGACCGTGGGTCTGACGCCGCAGCCGCCTGCTGACCAGTGCGGTACCGGCCGTGGCCAGCGCGAGCGCGGCCGCGGCGGCGCCGAAGAGCAGCGGTAGCTGGTGGTCGGCCGCCCCGCTGACCTTCTTGATCGTGATCCCGGCCGAGACCAGGCCGACGACCCTGCCCCGGTCGTCGAAGACGGGCACCACGGACCGCACGGAGAGACCTAGGGTGCCGGTGAAGGTCTCGGTGACCGTCCGGCCCTCCACCGCGGGCCCGATGCTGCCCATGAAGTGCTTCCCGATCCGGTGCGGATTGGGGTGGGTGTAGCGGATGCCGTCCGGCGACATGGCGACGATGAAGTCGACCCCGGAGCCCTCACGGGCCCGCTCGGCGAGCGGCTGGAGCTCACGGGTGGGGTCGGGGCCGCGCATCGCGGCGACGATGCCCGGGGCGCTGGCGAAGCTCTCGGCGACGGCCATCGAGCGGTTGCGCGCCTCGCGCTCGCTGTCGTAGCGGGCCTGGAGGACGAGCGCGACCACGGCGGCGACGACGAGCAGCAGCACGACGCCCACCTGGAGGACGAACACCTGGCCCGCGACCGTGCGCACAGCGCCGAGCGGGCCGCGGCGACGCCGCCGAGGCCCTCCGGGGCCGCGCGGCCCGACGGGGGCGTGCGGGAGCGCCGCTCCCATCCGCCGCTCACCGGGATCGCGCGGATCCCGGTCCCGGGGATCGAGCCGGTCCGGCTGATCCCGATGCTTCCGGCGCTCGGGCCTCACCTGCTCCGAGCGCGGCTCCTCACGCCGATTCCGTGGGCGCCAGTCGGTCATCGTGCGGGCCAACGGAACCCGTGATCGACCGAAAAGTCCGGCCATGTCGTTATTTCTAGCACCCTCGTCTCGCGGCGGGCGAGCGGCATCCGCCGCTGCCGGCCGGCCACTCCCGTCCGACATCGCGACTACACCCCGCCCGCTCCCTCCATCACCACTCTCGCCGCCTCACCGCTAACCCGCGCTCCGTGCGATACGCACATGGCTGCCCCCGCTCGCCCGCTTCCAACATGTACCGATCCTGGCCGTGAAGTATCCCTTCTCACAACAACGTTGCGAATCTCTACAGGATCATGCCCCAACCACCCATTGGTAAATGTCCTGGACAGACCTTGTGCTCCAAAGGTCATCTTTACTGCCAAGCGGATGGATCGGTCCGTGATCCGCCGGAAACAGCACAACTGCCACGTTGGTGTGCTGTAGTTGACGGTTCTACCAGCCCTCGATCCGGGCCCCGACGGGACCCGATCGACCGGCGACCGGCGGTCGACCCGCGGTCGACCGGAGCGCGCGGCGACCGATGGCCCGGCGGGCGCGAGCGGGCGGCCGGAGCAGGTCAGCGGGGCGCCGCACAGCCCGTGGCGGACGCGCGACCCCGCGTCGCCGAGCCGGAGCGGCACAGGGCCCGTACCGACGGCCGCGGCGGTCCGTGGTGCGCCCGCCTTCACGCCACCGGCACAGCACCCGCACACCCCCGGGGGCAACCATCCGCGCCCCCAGGGGGTCACACCGGGCGCCGACGCGCCCGGCCCCGCGCCCACACCCCTTTCGCGTGTCATATATCTGCCAATTCCAGACCCCCCCCCGTCCGCCGGTTCCAGACCCCTTACGCCCCAGCCCCTCCGGGCCCGCCCCGCCGACCTCCGGGAGCTCCTGTGCGCATACGGAACGTCGCCATCGCCACCGCCGTCACGGCCGCGGCGGCCGGAGCCATCGGTATCCCGGTGGTCCACGCCGCCCTCAGCGACGACGGGCGACCGGTGACGAGCCCGTCCGCACAGCGCCCCACCGCCGAGACCCTGCGCGACGACTTCAACGGCGACGGCTACGCGGACCTGGTCACCACCACCCCCGAGGCCCCCGTCGGCGGCGCGGCGGGCGCGGGCCAGGCCGTGGTGGTCTACGGCTCCGCGAACGGCGTCTCCCCCTCCCGCTCCACCACCCTCACCCAGGGCGCGGGCGGCGTCCCCGGCACCGCCGAGGCCGGTGACGCCTTCGGCGCCCGGGTCACCGGCGGCGACCTCGACGGCGACGGCTACGACGACCTCGTCGTCGCCGCGACGGGTGAGAGGGCGGACGACGGCGGCGACGGCTCGGATTCCGTCACGGGCTCCGTCACGGTGGTCTGGGGCGGTGCGCACGGCCTCACCGGCGGCACCGCCGTACCCACCAGGGCGGTGCCCGGCGGGCACCCCTTCGGCAGGGACATCGCCGTGGCCGACCTCGACGGCGACGGGGGCGAGAACCTGGTGGTGCTCGGCGGCGCCGGCCTGTGGACGTACGACGACGGCTTCACCCGCGCCCGCCCCGCCGCCGCCACGCTCGTCACCGACGGTCTCGCCGAGGAGCCCGCCGGTCTGGCCACCGGTGACTTCACCGGCTCGGGCAGCAGCGGTGTCGTCGTCTACGGCGAACAGGACGCGGACGAGGCGAGCCCCGCCTGGGCGGCCGTCTACACCGGCGGCCCGGACGGCGTCGCCCACCAGCGCCGGCTCACCGACGGCACCTCGGCCGTCCCGGAGACGGCCGCGGTCGGCGACCTCGACAAGGACGGCTTCGCCGACCTGGTCACCGGGGCGGGCACCACCTGCTGCCCGGACTCCGTGGACGACCCGTCCGCCTCCGGGGGCCAGATCACCGTCTACTACGGCACCGAGGACGGCCTGGGCGCCGGACGCCGCCGTGCACTCCTCCACCAGGACACCCCGGGCGTGCCCGGGGCGAGCGAGTGGGTGGACCACTTCGGCGCCGCCGTCTCCGTCGGCGACGCGGATGCCGACGGCTATGCGGACGTGGCCGTCGGCGTCCCCGGCGAGGAGATCGGCGGCCGGGCCGCCACCGGCTCCGTCGTCCTCCTCAAGGGCAGCGCGAGGGGCCTGACCGGCACCGGCGCCCAGATCGTCCACCAGGACACGGCGGGTGTCCCGGGCACCGGTGAGCGCAAGGACCACTTCGGCTCCGCCGTCCGCCTCGCCGACACCGACGCCGACGGCAGCTCGGACCTCGCCGCGAGCGCCGCCGGCGAGGACGTCACGGCCCGCGCCACCGCCGACGGCGCCGCCTGGGTCCTCCGAGGCTCCGCCTCGGGCCTCACCACCAAGGCGGCGACCTCCTTCAGCGCCCCGAAACTCGGCCTCCCCTACCGCGACGCGGCCTTCGCCTCGGTCCTCAACCACTGAGCCCGGCGGCGGGGCCCGGCGGGCGCCCACCCCGGCGCGGGGCGCGGACCAAGCGGCACCAGCGGCGCGGCCCTCGGGTGCGAGGCGCGCGGGACGGCCCGTCCGGGGCCGCCGCCGCACGCCCACGGGCCGTCCGCCGCCCGCGCAAGGCGTCACGGCAACGAGCGGACGAGGTACTTCGGTGCGGTGACACCTGCGGTGACACCGCACCGCGCCGAGTCCCGCCGAGGGCGGCTCCGACGCCGCCCGGTCGGACATCGGGCTTCCGCCGGGGCCGGGCGCGGCCCCGGCGCGCGGTGAGCCCCGGGGCGACGGGCACGGCCCGCGGCGGCGTGGGCGCCCGCCGGGGCCCCGTCCGCGTCGGTGTGGGCGGGTCTGCCGGGTGCCGTCCCGGTATCGCACCGGTAACGAATCGACCCCGTCCATTGGACAGGCCCCCACCCGATGGGTTGAGGTGGCTCGATGACGCCTGCGCCTCCCCCCACCGCACCACCGCCAGGACGCGTCCCGGGATCCCCGTACCGCACCTCCGCCGGAGCCGCCTGCGCGGCCGCGCTCGCGCTGCTGCTGACCGCCTGCGGGCTCGGCGGCGGCGACGAGGACTCCCCGGCCCCCTCCGACGCCGCGGCGGGAGGCGTCATCACCCCCAGCGCCTCCGCCCCCGTCCCGCACGGCAAGGGCAGCCGGCTGCCGGACGACCTCAACGGCGACGGCTACCCGGACCTCCAGCTCCCCGTCCCCTCCCGCAAGGAGGGCCTGCCGACCCGTACCGGCTTCGTCTACGGCTCCGCGAAGGGGCTGAACCCCGCCACCCGCACCGTCCTGCGGCGCCAGGACCTCGGGCTGCCCGCCGCAGACGTCACCGTCGCGGGCGCGAGCGAGGTCACCACGGCCGACTTCGACGGCGACGGCTACGCGGACGTGACCACGGCCGCGGGCGAACGGCTCAGCAAGCGCGAGGCCGAGCGCACCGGCGCCACCGTCCGGATCGTCCCCTACATCTCCTGGGGCTCGGCGGGCGGACCGCGCAAGACCCGGGCCGCCGCCCGCGTCCAGCTCACCGGCCCCGAGGACGGCGTGGACACCCAGCGCCCGACCGTGGGCGACTTCAACGGCGACGGCCACCACGACCTGGCACTGATCCGCGCCGACCGCCGCTCCCTGCTGGTGATGTACGGGCCGTTCAACAGGGCGGGCAAGGCCGCGAAGACCGTGCCGTACGCCAGCCCCCTGGACGACCACGGCCGGCGCGGCGAGATCGGCGAGCTCATCGCCGACGACATCGATGGCGACCGGCCCACCGACCTGGTCGTGCACGCGCTCAACGACGAGGAGCAGTCCGGCTCCACCCTCATGGCCGCGGGCCCCCGCGGCCTGCGCCCCACCGGGCTCGCGCTGCGCGAGGGCAACTCCGTGACCTTCGGCGACTTCGACGGCGACGGCAAGCGGGACGTCGCCGTCGGCGACAGCGGCAGCCGCAACGACGAACCCGGCAACGAGACCGAACGGCCGGACGTCGGCGAGACGGTCAGCGTCTATCCGCACGCGGCGAGCCGGACCGGGAACCACACCCCGCACTCGATCAAGGTGCCGAAGATGTCCGGCGTCCTGGCGTCCGCCGACACCAACGGCGACAAGATCGACGAGCTGGCCGTCTCGCTCGGCGCGGGCGGCGTGGAGCTGTTGACCCTGCGCCGCGAGTCCCCGGGCACGGTCACCGACCGCCGCACGCTGACCCGCGCCGCCCCGGCCCGGCTGGAGGGCAAGAAGGTCCGCAAGGGCGAGCGCGCGGCCCGGCTCTACCGGGTCACCGACTTCGACCACGACGGGAAGGACGAGGTGGTCCTCGCCTGGGGCCGCGGC
The DNA here is from genome assembly GCF_024295805.1 of Streptomyces cucumeris. Taxonomy (GTDB): domain Bacteria; phylum Actinomycetota; class Actinomycetes; order Streptomycetales; family Streptomycetaceae; genus Streptomyces; species Streptomyces cucumeris. Next base: position 6,775 of record NZ_JANCLX010000012.1, on the reverse strand, counting down.
ATCACCTTCTCGCTCTACGGCGAACACCCCGAACGCTGGTGGATCACGGACGGCCGGAAGGACCTGACGGCGTTCACCAGCGATCCGTACGCGGACGACGACTGACACCGTTTGCCACCACCAGGTGGTGGCAACTCCACCGCCCGGCAGGGGGACAGCCCCTCCGGGTCCCCCTAAGGGATGTCACAGGTCGGCCGCAATGCCCCGGCTGTCCCACCACTCCGGCACTGTGCCCCGAACGACCGGGTACGTTCGAATGGTGGCTGGATTCAGGATCGGACGCGGACGGGACTCCCACTCCGCGCGACAAGGGCAGCAGCAGCGACCGCAGCAGCCGCCGTACGGGCAGCAGGACCCGTACGGCCAGCAGCAGCCGCAGTGGCAGCAGCCCTCTACACAGGGAGAGCCGGAGTACTTCGGCGGCGACCAGGACCCGTACTACGGTCCCGGTCCCGGCCCCGGACACGGGCCGGACCACGGCCCCAGAGGCTACGGCCCGGGGCCGGGCGGCCAGGGGCCGTACGGACCGGGGCAGGGGCACGGTTCCGCGCCCGGGGGCTCGTACGCCGACAACAACTCGGGCCATACACAGGCGTTCAGCGTGGGCGAGGCACCCGATGCCTATGACCCGTCGTACGACGACGGGTACGCCAACACCTACCGCGCCGGCTCCTCCACCGCGCCGCCCGCGGGCCCCCGTCTGCACTGGAAGGAACTGCTGAGCGGCATCGTGCTGCGCCCGGCGGCCACCTTCTACCAGATGCGTGACTACCCGGTCTGGGGCCCGGCGCTCGTCGTGACCTTCGTCTACGGCCTGCTGGCGGTGTTCGGTTTCGGAAAGGCCCGCGAGGACGTCCTCAACGCCTCGGTGTCCAACAGCATCCCGTGGGTGGTGTGCACGGGCATCGCGATGGTGCTCAGCGGTCTGGTGCTGGGCGCGGTGACGCACACCCTCGCCCGGCAGCTCGGCGGCGACGGGGCCTGGGCGCCCACCATCGGCCTGTCGATGCTGATCATGTCGCTCACGGACGCGCCGCGGCTGCTGTTCGCGCTCTTCCTGGGCGGTGACAGCTCGCTGGTGAAGGTGCTGGGCTGGGCGACCTGCCTGGCGGCGGGCGCGCTCTTCACCTCGATGGTGAGCAAGTCGCACGACCTGCCGTGGCCGAAGGCGCTGGGCGCGTCGGCGATCCAGCTCGTCGCGCTGCTGAGCCTGCTGAAGCTGGGCACGCTGTAGCCGTCACGCGGCGGCGGAAACGATTGAGGGGCCCGCACCAGCGGGCCCCGCACCCCTCACATCCACGTCCACGCCTGGGCCTTACGCCGCTCAGGCGTCGAGCACCTGTCCCGTGCGCCGCACGATCGGCGGTTCGACCGACCACGGGAAGTTGATCCACTCGTCGGTGCGCTTCCAGACGTACTCGCACTTCACCAGTGACTGCGACTTCTCGTAGATCACGGCACTGCGCACCTCGGCGACCGTGCCGAGGCAGAAGTCCCGCACCAGCTTCAGCGTCTTGCCGGTGTCCGCGACATCGTCCGCGATCAGCACCTTCTTGTCGGAGAAGTCGATCACGTTGGGGACCGGGGCCAGCATGACCGGCATCTCGAGGGTGGTGCCGACGCCGGTGTAGAACTCCACGTTGACCAGGTGGATGTTCTTGCAGTCCAGCGCGTACGCCAGCCCGCCCGCGACGAAGACGCCGCCCCGGGCTATGGAGAGCACGACGTCCGGCTCGTAGCCGTCGTCCGCGATCGTCTGCGCGAGCTCCCGGACGGCGGTGCCGAACCGCTCGTAGGTGAGGTTCTCCCGCTTCTCGCTCCCGCTCACGCTGTCACTCACCCCGGTCACACCTGCGTCCTGTGGAAGTTCTGGAACGACCGCGAGGGGGTCGGGCCGCGCTGCCCCTGGTAGCGGGAGCCGTAACGCGCCGAGCCGTAGGGGTGCTCGGCGGGCGAGGTCAGCCGGAACATGCACAGCTGCCCGATCTTCATCCCCGGCCACAGCATGATCGGCAGCGTCGCGACGTTCGACAGCTCGAGCGTCACATGCCCCGAGAAGCCCGGGTCGATGAACCCGGCTGTGGAGTGCGTCAGCAGCCCCAGCCGCCCCAGGCTCGATTTTCCCTCCAGCCGGGAGGCGATGTCATCCGGAAGGCTGACGACCTCAAGGGTCGACGCCAGGACGAACTCCCCGGGGTGCAGGATGAACGCGTCGTCGCCCTCGGGCTCCACCAGCCGCGTCAGATCGGGCTGCTCCACCGCCGGGTCGATATGCGGGTAGCGGTGGTTCTCGAACACCCGGAAGAACCGGTCCAGCCTGACGTCAATACTCGAGGGCTGCACCATCGTCGGGTCATACGGATCGATCCGCACCCGCCCGGCGTCGATCTCGGTCCGGATGTCCTTGTCTGAGAGAAGCACGCAATGAGGATACGCAAAACGGAATGACCCCTCATGGCCAGCCCCCGACCCCGGACCAGCCGCGACGACCGGAACGTCCGCCCCGCCGCCGGGTACCGGGTACGGCGGAGGGCCCGGCCCCAGTGGACCGGGCCCTCGCCCCCGAGCTCATCGGTTACCGCTTCTGGTGCCCCACGGGCACCGCATGCCGCAGCCGCGCACAACGCGGACACCGCAGCAGCCGCCCGGGTCCGATCCGGTCGGCGGTGAGGTGCTGCATCGGGAACGAGGCGGTGCTGAACACATGTCCTTCAGCACAACGGACGACGGTGCGCTCCATTGAGTCCCTTCCCCAAGAATGTGGACGACGTGGACGACAAAAGCCACATTAGGGGATCAACCGCCTGCCGCTCCACGCGGCACTCCGCGCCCCCACCGTACGCCCCAACTCCCGCACCCCAACAGCCGCTTCTCCCCCTCCCAAACCACCCCGAACAGCAAGAAGACCCCACGACAAATGCGCCGGGGGTCAGCCATGGGGTACAGTGAGCGACGATGCGGCGCCAGCCAATCGGGCGCCCTCGCGGGTGTAGTTTAATGGTAGAACATGAGCTTCCCAAGCTCAGAGCGCGGGTTCGATTCCCGTCACCCGCTCCACGACTAAGGCCCAGGTCAGCGACCCGGGCCTTGTTTGTTATCTAGACCTCTCTACGCCTCCCGTGCCCGTTGCGTGCCAGATCAGGCGCCGGGCATGCCGGCCGGTCCCCTCGCGTCGGCGTTCGCTCCCTGGTGCGCTCGGCTGTGTGATCAGCGCCGCCGAGAGACCACATCAGCCATGCTGAATTCATGAGCAGGTGTGCAGCGGCGAAGCCGTACGTACTGCCGGAGTCACTCGCCGAGTTGGACGGGCCGACAACCGGTGGCGTCACGCTGCTGCGCCACATCGACTGGGGACCGCCCTACATTTGCGACCTGGCCGACGAGGCAGACTTCCGGCTGATGTACGAGCGTGTCATCCGCCAGGCCCAGACTCGTGACGACCTCGACGCGTATCTGAACGCGACATCGCTGCGACAGGTGTGGTGTGGCCTGTTCCTCCCTGTCGTAGTCAAGATCGCTTGAGAATCCCGATTCCCTGAGCTTCATGAATACGGCACGACGGCAGCCGCGGCTGGTGGGCGAACTGCGCCCGTTGGCTGATCCTCCACGGTCTGGCCGCGCTGAGAACAGTCACTGGCAAGATCCGGACGTCGGCGGAGGACAGCCGCTGGCAACGTCGACGGCGCTCAGCAGCCCGCCGAGTGAACTTGAGCGGACGAGCGCATCTCCATGCGCACGAGCAGGACGAACACGTACCGTAGGGCGCACAGCGGACTTGCCGATCCTCACTGGAGACCGCGATGACCACGCAGCCCGAACATCCGATGCACGACATCGCCGACAGTGATCCGGAAACTCACCGCATCGCCCAGCCGGCGAGCACGCCTGAGGAACTGCGCGCTGCTCTTGCACTGATCGCCCCGGACGCACTGCCGACATTTGATGCCGAGCGCGCCGCGGCACTACGGCAGTCCCGAGAGCAGGTGAGCGCGGCACCCATGCGTCGCTTCGTCGGGCAGTGGGCCGTCTACGTAGCCGTCGAGCGCCACCCGGACCGGGCCGCCCGCCTGCGGGCGCTGGAAGCCCGTGCGGCCGAGACCGACGATATCCACGAGGCTCGCGAACTTGCAGCGGAGATCGGTCGCATCCTTGACAAAGCATGCACTGAAGCCGGCATCGACCAGGAGCAGGGAGCGGCGTGAGCGACCGGGACCCATGGCGTTGGGAATATGACCCGGACGCCGAGCACGTGGTGTCGGGTCTGCCTCCGCAGGTGGTTGCCGAGGTTGAACGCCTCGCGGGAGAGATGGTTGCACTGGCCGAGGTCGGCGTTGACGTCACGGATCTCGGTCAAGGACCGCGACGGGGCGTGCCGGGCGGGGTGCGGCGCATCCCCCTGCTCGTCGACGGCTGGTTCTACGCGCTGCCCCTCCCCCGTCTGCACCTCATCGCGATCACGCGAGTGATCCCCCCGTTCTCCGCTCTTTAGCGGGTGAACAGATCTCGCTATCACGGGACTGGACCCTGGAGCGGATTCGTCGGCAGTGCGCCGGGTTCCGCACCAGAAGCGCACCAGATAGCGCGGTAAACAGCGGTCAATGACGGATGCTGCGGCAAGCACGACAGCTTGCCGTCAGTGCTCGTTTGCGCTGGTCAGCGACCTGATCCGTGTCGACTACCCGGTGATTCCCAAGCTCAGAGCGCGGGTTCGATTCCCGTCACCCGCTCCACGACGAAGGCCCAGGTCACAGACCCGGGCCTTGTTTGTTGTCTAGACCGCGCTCAGCGTCGCGTGCCCGATTCGCCATCACTTGCCGAGTCCTCGGCGACGTCCTAGGTCGAGCGCTATCGTGACAGCAGAGACGGCCGACAGGGAGAGTCACGATGACTGCCGCCCATGACTACAGCGATCTACACGACATCATCGAGCGACTTGAACCTGAGCAAGTCGAAGAGCTGCGTCGGCACGCCCTGCGACTGGTGAAGACACCTCCGCCGAGCCGCTTCCGCGTCCTACGCAGCTTCGACGGACCGTCTGACGATCTTGGAGCCCGCGCCAAGAACATCGCTCGCGAGGAGCTCGGCGAGGCCGATGCTGATCGTTGACACGGGCCCCATCGTCTCCCTGCTGAACCGGAACGATCCCGACCACAAGAGCTGTGCCGAGCTGCTGGAGTCCCACGACGGTGAGCTACTGATCACGCCGTACGTACTCACCGAAGCCTGTTACCTGCTCGCCAAGTACGTGAGTCCCGACGCAGAGATCAATCTCATCGAAGCCGTTGCCGCAAAGGACCTCGTCCAGGTATCCACCGAGCGAGACGACCTTTCCCGCATGGCCGAACTCATGCGGGAGTACCGCGGATTCCCTCTTGGCGTTGCCGATGCCTCAGTGGTCGCCCTCGCAGAGCGCCTCAAGGCTCCCAGCGTCGCCACACTTGATCACCGCCACTTCCGTGCCATCAAGCCGCTCCACGTGCCAGCGCTGACACTCCTGCCGTGAGGCCACGGCGTGCCAGATGCGTGCCAGAACAGTCGGAGAACCGCAGTCAACAGCGGTCACCCGGGTGCCGACGTCGAAGTCGCCCGCGAAGGGGTTTCCCAGGCCACGGCCGTGGGACCGCCCGAGAGCTACGGTGATTCCCAAGCAGAGCGTGGGTTCGATTCCCGTCACCCGCTCCACGGCTGAGGCCCAGGTCAGCGACCCGGGCCTTCTGTGTTTTCACAGACACGACTGTCCGCGACCGATCCCCGACGCAGACGCATACTGGAGTATGCTGGCCTCATGTCCGCCACAACACGCATCACCGTCACCCTACCCACCGAGCAGGTCGCCGAGTTGAGGAAGCTCACGGACAACGTGTCTGGCTACGTGGCTGAAGCAGTAGCCCGGCAGATCCGGCACCAGCTCCTCGGCGACGATCTGCGACGCCACCAGGAGGAGCAGGGCGCCTTCACGGACGAAGAGCTGGCCGATGCCCGCGCCAAGATCTTCGGCCCCGCTGTGGGTACCGACCAGACGGACGCCGCGTGAGCACGCACCTTGAGACCGTCGTCCTGGACTCCCAGGGACTGTCCGCCTGGATTGCCCAGGACCGCAAAATCCTCGCGATGTTCCAGGTGTTCCACGAGATGGGAGCTGATCTCGTCGTCAGCGCCAACACCATCGTCGAAGTCAGCCATTCGCGAGTGAACCTCCCACGCCTGAACTGGGCCCTCTCACGGGTCAAGGTGGAACCTGTCACCGAACAGGCGGCCAAGGCTGCCGCCGAACTACTCAAGTCAGCGGGACTGCACGGGCACAAATACGCGATCGACGCCACCGTGGCTGAGGCAGCACTGCGCCAGCCGCCACCCGTCGCCGTACTCACCTCCGACACCGACGACATGGCCAGGCTCTGCAATGACCGCGTGCGATTGATTGGCCTATGAAACAGGCCTCTTAAGGGCAGGCAGATGCGCGGTGGACGACGCACCAGCTACGCGTCCCTCCCGCTCCTACGGGCTTCCCGGTCGAGCGCTGCGGCACGGGTGAGTCGGCGGGCGTGGAGAGACGCCCGCAAGGAACCGGGCGGTCCAGACGGTGAGCCGATGACGAGCGCCGCAACGGACTTGGCTTCAGCGCGAGGCGCCCGCCCGGAGCCCGCTGGCTAGCGCGTGTCTCTTTGATGGGTTGGTGAGTTGATCGGATGTGCCTGTCCGATTAGTGATCACCGATGCGATGTGGGACCGGATCGAGCCGCTGATGCCGGCGGATCCGGTCCGCGGGCGGCGA